>NZ_FPBA01000014.1 GCF_900116515.1 Geodermatophilus amargosae | reverse complement strand
CCGGCCGAGATCGGCGGGGCGAGCAGCACGTGACCGAGCACCTCGTCGCCGACGGCGACGTGGTCGACCCCGGCCCCGACGGCCTCCACGACACCGGCGGCGTCGCGGCCGATGACGACCGGATACTCGTGCGGCAGGCCCATCTGGGTCAGGAAGCCGGCGGCGACGGCGTTGTCGATGGGGTTGAGGCCGGCGGCCTTGACCCGGACGAGGACCGTGCCCTCGGTCGGCTCGGGGGTGGGGATGTCGGAGATCTGGGGCTGCTCACCGGCGGCGGGGACGTGCAGTGCGCGCATGACGGGGACTCCTCTGGACGCGGTGCGGGGACGGGGAGGGACTAGAAGGCGTACGGGCCGAAGCGGCCCCAGGCGACGAAGACGGCCAGGGCGAGGAGCACGAGGTTGGCGACGACCATCGGCGTCTCCTTGCGGCGGGCGTGCACGACGGCAGCGCCGGCCATGACGAGGGCCAGGCCCACGGCCGCGATCGGCACGAGCACCGGAGCGACGTCGAACACCGCGGGCAGGATCAGGCCCAGCGCGCCGAGGACCTCCAGCGCACCGATGGCCTTGACCGCGCCGTCGCTGAAGTCCTCGGCCCAGCCCATGCCGGAATCCACAATCTTCTTCCGCGGCTGCGCGAGCTTGCTCAGCCCCGAACCCAGGAAGACCGCGGCGAGCACCCCGGCGACGATCCACAAGACGACGTTCACGTTCTGACTCCTCGCATGGTTTACTTGCCGACGCAAGCAACCATATGAGCAGTCACTTGTTCCGTCAAGTATCTCGGCGGGCGGGTCGTCCGCCGGGTCGAACGAGGAGCGATGTCGTGGGCACTGTCGACGAGCCGCGGTGGCTGAACGCGGAGGAACAGGACACCTGGCTGGCCGTCCTGGCGATGGCCGTCTGGCTGCCCGACGCCATCGACGCGCAGCTGCAGCGCGACGCCGGCGTCAGCCACTTCGAGTACCAGGTCATGGCCATGCTCTCCATGTCCCCGGAGCGCACCCGGCGGATGAGCGAGGTCGCCGCCCTGGCCAACGGCTCGCTGACCCGGCTCTCCCGGACCGTCGACCGCCTCGAGAAGCGCGGCTGGGTCACCCGCCGGCCCGATCCCGACGACGGCCGCGCCACCCTCGCCGTCCTCACCGACACCGGCTGGGAGAAGGTCGTGGCCACCGCCCCCGGGCACGTCGCCGAGGTGCGCCGCCTGGTCCTCGACCCGCTGACCAGGACCCAGGTCCGCCAGCTGCACGAGATCGCCACCCGGATCCGCCAGGTCGTCCAGCCCGAGGGCAGCTTCCCGACCCTGCCGGCGCCCGGCACCGCCTGACGTCCCGACCGCCGCACCCTTCAGGATGAACGGTGCGACCCCGCTCCGACCGCGTCGATCCGATGCCGGACCCCACGGGCGGCGGCGCGGTCAGGGACCGGCGGCCCGGCGAGCCCGGGCCGGGGCGGATCGGCGGGGTTGCGCAGCGGGTCAGGCCAGGACGGGCGGGCGGAACAGCCAGCGCAACGCGGCGAACCGGACGAGTCCGATCACCCCGGTGACGACCGCGATGACCGCGAGGTCTCGTGACCGGCCGAGTCAGGCCGGAGGCGGTCTCACCGGACTGCCGAGCGGCCCGACGACAGAGGAAGCTCCGCCCTCGGTAGCCGGGGGGCGAGGAAGCGGGCGGTCTGGCTCTCCGGCGCGGTGGCCACCCGTTCCGGCGTGCCGGCGGCCACGATCCTGCCGCCCTGGTCACCGGCTCCAGGACCCAGGTCGATGACCCAGTCGGCGTCGGCGACGACGTCCATGTCGTGTTCCACCACCACGGTGTTGCCCGCGTCGACGAGCTGGCGCAGCTGGCGCATCAGCAGTTCCACGTCAGCGGGGTGCAGCCCGGTGGTCGGCTCGTCGAGGACGTACAGCGTGTGCCCCCGTCGGGCCCGTTGCAGCTCGCTGGCCAGCTTCACCCGCTGCGCCTCGCCGCCGGACAGCTCCGTCGCCGGTTGTCCGAGGCGCAGGTAGCCCAGACCGACCTCCTGCAGCACGCGCAGGCTCTTGACCACCGGCGCGAGGTCGGCGAGGAAGTCCGTGGCCGCGTCGACGGTCAGGTGGAGCACCTCGGCGATGTTCTTGCCGCGGTATGTGATCTCCAGCGTCTCGGGGTCGTACCGCGCACCGTGGCAGGTCGGGCAGGGCGAGTACGTCCCGGGGAGGAAGAGCAGCTCCACGGTCACGAAGCCCTCGCCCTGGCACGTCGGGCAGCGCCCCTCGGCCACGTTGAAGGAGAACCGCCCGGCGCCGTAGCCGTGCCTGCGGGCCTCCTCGGTGGCCGCGAAGAGCTTGCGCACCGCGTCGAAGAGCCCGGTGTAGGTGACCAGGTTGGACCGGGGGGTCCGACCGATGGCCTTCTGGTCGACGCGCACCAGACGGTCGACGGCCGCAGGCCCCTCGAGCTGCACCGTCACCCCCGCGGTGTCCTGGACGACGTCGTCCGGGTCGGCGGTCGGGTCGTCTCCGGCGTCGCCGGCGCCGTCCGCGGCCGTCGCGGGTGAGCCGAGCCGCCGGGAGACGACATCGGCCAGCACCTGGCTGACCAGCGTCGACTTGCCCGAGCCGGAGACGCCGGTGACCGCGGTGAAGACCCCGAGCGGGAACCCCGCCTCGACGTCGCGCAAGTTGTGCCGGTCGATGCCACCCAGGCGCAGCTGCCCCGCGGGCTGCCGTCGCGGCCGACCGATCGGCGGCTCCCGGTCGAAGAGGAAGCGCCGGGTCACCGAAGTGTCTACGTGGGACAGGCCGGCGACGGGCCCGCTGTAGGGGACGCGGCCGCCCCGCTCCCCTGCCAGCGGGCCGACGTCGACGATCCAGTCGGCGCGGTGGGCCAGCGCCATGTCGTGCTCGATGACGAACAACGAGTTGCCGGCCGCGGTCAGCCGGTTCAGGACCCTCAGCAGCGGTTCGGCGTCGGCCGGGTGCAGCCCCGCGGATGGCTCGTCCAGGACGTACACCACGCCGAACAGCCCCGACCGCAGCTGGGTCGCGATCCGCAGCCGTTGCAGCTCGCCCGGCGACAGGGTCGGGGTCGCACGGTCCAGGCTGAGGTGACCGAGGCCCAATGTGGTGAGCACCTCGATCCGGCCGAGGAGGTCCGCCGTGATCCGCGCCTCGACGTCGGTCGCCTGCGGTGCCTGGCGGAGCGTCTCGACGAGCGCGGACAGCGGCAGGGCCGCCAGTTCGGCGATGGTCCGGCCGCCGATGGTGACGGCCAGGGACTCGGGCCGCAGCCGGCTGCCCGAACAGACCGGGCAGGTCGAGGTCTGCACGAACCGCAGGACCCGCTGCCGCATGGTCGGGCTCTTGGTGTTGGCCAGGGTGTGCAGCACGTAGGCCCGTGCGCCGGTGTACCGGCCCTGGTAGTCGCGCTGGACCTGACCCACCCCGCGGACGGGGCGCACGGTGACCTCCGGCTGCTCGTCGGTGAACAGGATCCAGTCGCGCTCGGCTTGCGGCAGGTCCCGCCACGGCCGGTCGATGTCGTGGCCGAGCTCGACCAGCATGTCGCGCAGGTTCTTGCCGTGCCAGGCGCCCGGCCAGGCGGCGATCGCGCCGTCCCGGATGCTGAGCGATGCGTCGGGGACCAGGCTGTCCTCGGTCACCAGGTGCACCCTGCCCAGACCGGAGCACTCGGGGCAGGCACCGGCGGCGGTGTTGGGCGAGAAGGCGTCGGAGTCCAGCCGGCCGGTCGACCCCGGCGGGTAGGTGCCGGCGCGCGAGAACAGCATCCGCAGCGAGTTGGACAGCGTCGTCACGGTGCCGACGGTGGACCGGCTGCTGGGGGTGCCCCGGCTCTGCTGCAGCGCCACCGCCGGCGGCAGCCCGGTGATCTCGTCGACGACGGGTGCGCCGACCTGGTGGATGAGCCGCCGGGCGTACGGGGCCACGGACTCGAAGTACCGGCGTTGCGCCTCCGCGTAGATCGTGCCGAAGGCCAACGAGGACTTCCCGGATCCGGAGACGCCGGTGAAGACGACCAGGGCGTCCCGCGGCACTTGGACGTCGACGTTGCGCAGGTTGTGCTCGCGGGCGCCGCGCACCCGGACGAACCGGTCGGTCGGCGAGGACGCGCGGCCCGGTTCGTCGATCATGGCTCCAGCCTGACCTGCGCCCGGGCCGGAGGGGCACGCGGGGCACGTACCCGGTCACGCCGGCGTTGCCCGCACCGTCGATGCGGGCACCGAGCGGGACGTCACCCGAGCCAGCGTCGCCAACCGGGCAGCGCGGGGTCACCCGCCGGCTCCTCGCCCAGCGCGCGGGCGACGTCCTCCGCGGTGATCGTGGTGACGTCAGCCTGGTCCCGGGCGACGCCAGCGTCGCGGGAGACCCGGGCGGGGAGCGTCAAGCTGCCGACGCCGACCCGGTGCTGCACCTCCCGGGACCAGTCCATCGGGTGGACCGTCGTGACGACCGCGTCGGCGCCCCGGGTCGCGTCTCGGGCGAGGCCCTCGTCGGTGGGGTCGCCGACGTGCTCGGTGACCCCGTCGAGCGCGGGGGCGCTGCCGCCGCGACGGACGACAGCGCGCACCTGCGCCGACCGCTCGACGAGCGCCCGGCACACCGCGGCGCCGACCGACCCGTTCGCACCGGGGGGCCTCGTGGCACCTGCGGCGGTGATCGACTCCACGGACGGCCGGTTGGGAGGAGATGCCGCGATGGAGGTCTTGCGCAGCCGCATCCTGCTGCGCCCGACGGACACGGGCTGGCCGTCCACCGGGAGTTCCGCTCCACGGCTGACAGGAGCGCCCCCCGTTCCCCGGCGTCCGTCGCGGACACCGCCGCCTCGCCGAACTCCTCTCGCAGCACCGGCAGGTCCCGGGTGGCGACGGGGACGCCGGCTGCCAATGCCTCCATCGCGGCCGCGTCTCGTCACCGGCGATCACCTGCGACGGATCCGGCCGCAGCATGGACGACGAGGGCTGCTGGGCATCGCGGAGCCGGCGCGCATGCCGAAGCGCCGGTCCATCGTCGAAGATCACTGAAGTGACGGGCATCGACGTCGTCCCCACGTCCAGACCGAGAGGTAGGACCACCATGCAGGCCACGTTCAGCCCGGCGACCGACACCGCCGTCACCCGTGCGCGCCAGCACTCGGTGGGCGACCTGCTGCACCGCACGGCCCGCCGGTACCCGGACAAGCCGGCGGTCGTCGACGGCGACCGGCGGGTGACCTACGCGGAGTTCGACGCCGCGGCGAACCGGACGGCCCACGCCCTGACCGCGCGCGGCCTGGGCAAGGGCGACCGGCTGGCCCTGCTGAGCCACAACTGCTGGCAGTACGCCGTCCTGGCCTTCGCCACCGCCAAGCTGGGCGTGGTGCTGGTACCGGTGAACTTCATGCTCGGCCCGGACGAGGTCGCCTACATCCTGCGGCACTCCGGTGCGCGCGCGATCGTCGCCGAGGACGCGCTGGCCCCCACGGCGGAGGGCGCCCTGACCGCCGCCGGGGTCGACGGCGGGCTGCAGGGCTGGATTGGGCTGTCCGGCGCCACCCCACCCGCGGGCTGGGAGGACGTCGACGCCTGGTGGCAGACCGGGGACGACAGCCCGCCGGACGTGGCGGTAGCCGACGACGACCCGCTGCGCCTGATGTACACCTCGGGCACCGAGTCCCGCCCGAAGGGCGCCATGCTGTCGTCCCGCTCGCTGATCGCCCAGTACGTCACCTGCGTGGTCGACGGCGGGATGAGCGCCGACGACGTCGAGGTGCACGCGCTGCCCATGTACCACTGCGCGCAGTTGGACTGCTTCTTCTCCGTCGACGTCTACCTCGGCGCGACCAGCATCATCCTGCCAGCGCCCGACCCCGCCGCCGTGCTGGCGACGATCGCCCGGGAGAAGGTCACCAAGCTGTTCTGCCCGCCGACGGTGTGGATCTCCCTGCTCCGGCACCCCGACTTCGACACCACCGACCTGTCCAGCCTGCGCAAGGGCTACTACGGCGCCTCGGCCATGCCCGTCGAGGTGCTGCGCGAACTGCAGCGACGGCTGCCCGACGTGCAGCTGTGGAACTTCTACGGCCAGACCGAGATGGCGCCGGTGGCCACCATCCTGCAGCCGCACGAACAGCTGGAACGGGCCGGCTCCGCCGGCCGGGCCGCGCTGAACGTGGAGACGATGCTCGTCGACGACGACGGCACGCCCGTCCCGGTCGGCACCGTCGGCGAGATCGTGCACCGCAGCCCGCACGCCACCCTCGGCTACTACGGCGACGAAGACAAGACAGCCGCCGCCTTCGCCGGCGGCTGGTTCCACTCCGGCGACCTCGGGGTCATGACCGCCGACGGCTACCTCTCCGTCGTCGACCGCAAGAAGGACATGATCAAGACCGGCGGGGAGAACGTCGCCAGCCGCGAGATCGAGGAGACGATCTACGAACTCGACGGCATCGCCGAGGTCGCCGTCTTCGGGATCAGCCACCCCTACTGGGTCGAGGCCGTCACCGCCGTCGTCGTGCCCAAGCCTGGCACCACGCTCACCGCAGAGGACGTACACGCCCACGCCCGCGAGAGGCTCGCCGGCTACAAGCGCCCCAAGTACGTCGTCCTCACCGACGCACTGCCCAAGAACCCCAGCGGCAAGATCCTCAAGCGCGATCTCCGCCAGGAACACGCCGGCCTGGCCCACGAGGAGACGCCTGCCGATCCCTAGGCCGCCCGGTAGGCCTCCGCTTTGCCGGGTCACACGTGGCGGGGCCCGGGCACGCCGTTCCGCACGCTGAGGTACGTGAGACGCGAAGCGGTCGCCGACCGTCCTGACGTCGAGCAGGCGCATGGGCTTCGGGTCGGCCGTGGGGGACCGAGCAGGCGCTCGCTGGTCCCAGCCCGATGGGAAGACCCCGACCCGTCGGCCGGAGTGGACGACGGCCTGGATCACGGACGGACGACTACTGATGCTCTGGGTGTAGGCGTGTGCGTATGGAGCGTGTCGCCCCTCGGACACAGCACACGACCGGCCGGACTCCCCGGTCCGGACGTCACCAGCTACCGCAGGGAGCGCCAGGCCGCCTCGACGACGGCGGACGTGCGATCGATGTCGTCCTCGCTGGTGGACCAGTTCGCCACGGACACGCGCATGTACCGCTTGCCGCGCCAGGTCGTGGAGCCCATCCAGCACTCCCCCGACTCCTGCGCGGCAGCGGCCACGGCGTCGGTCGCACCGTCGTCCTCGCCGAACCGGACCAGCACCTGGTTGAGGACGACGTCGTTGCCGACGCTCACGCCCTCTATCGCGGCCATCCGACCGGCGAACCGGCGCGCCAAGCGGCAGCACCGCTCGACCAGGTCCCCCACGCCCGTGCGCCCGAGCAGGCGCAGCGCGACCCACGTCACGAAGCCGCGGGCCCGTCGAGAGGACTCCAGGATGTAGTCGGACGGCGCCCGCACTGGCCCCTCCCCGTGCCCGGTGACGTAGGCGACGCTGTAGGCCATGGCGGCGCGGTGGGCCACGGGGTCGGCGCAGAAGCTGTAGCCGCTGTCATAGGGGACGTTCAGCCACTTGTGCCCGTCCGTCCCCCACGAGTCGGCCGCCTCCACACCGGCGAGGAGGTGGCGGGTCGACGGGTTGGCCGCGGCCCACAACCCGAAGGCACCGTCCACGTCACCCACGCCCCGTGCCGGCGGGCGACCTCGACGGCCGCGGCCCGGTCGTCACAGGTGCCGGTGTTCACGTTGCCCGCTTGCAGGCAGACGACCACCGGACCGGGTGCAGGGGCTGCCAGGGTCTCCTCCAGCGCGGCGACCGGATCCGGCCCTGCTCGTCGGCCTCGACCGGCTGCACCGCGCCGGCTCCCAGCCCCAGGAGGCGCAGCGCCCGGTCGATCGTGGCGTGCCGTTCCAACGAGGCGACCACGCGGACTGGCGGAGCGCCTGCCAGGCCGTCCCGTTCCACGTCCCAGCCGACATCGGCCAGCACGCGGTCGAGGGATCCCGCATGCGCGACGTCCGGCAAAGGGGGCTGGAGCTGCTGCCGGAGCTGCGCCGCGTCGCGACCGCGGCCGCGCCGGCGGGCACTGCGGACCGATGCGGTGCAGGCATCGACGTTCCCCTCCCGGCGGCAACACCGCCCTCGTCCCGGTTCCTGGGAAGCCACCCCGGCACCACTCGGCTGCCCCTACGGATCAGGTCGATCCGGCGGCCACGCGACGGCCGTGCGCCGCCCGGTAGGGCGTCAGCACCTGGCGCAGGTGGTGTCCGACGCGGTCAGCCGGTTGCCCGTCGGGAATCATCCCCCAGGTGACGAGCGCCCCGTTGTAGGCGACGTGCACCAGCTGCGCCACGGCGTCGACGTCGGCGTCAAGTTCGCCCCGGTCCGCCGCGGCGGCGAGGACGTCGCGAATGGCGGCGGTGACCCCGGCGCCGTACTGGCGCGCGAGGGCCTGGAACTCCGGGTCGGCGAGGTCCTTGAGCAGGAACGCGAGATGGTTGGCGAACCGCGCGGGGCTGTCGATCTGCGACGCCGTCTCGACGAGGGCCGCGACGAGGGCGTCGAGCAGGCTGCCCGGGGCGGATGCCACCGTTCGCAGCCGGGCGGGAACGGCGTCGACGTCGTGACCCGCGAGCGCCAGCAGCAGTCCCCGCCGTGAGCCGAAACGCTGGAGCAGGGTGGCCGGGGCCAGCCCGACCCTGCGGCCGACGTCCCCAAGGGTCAGCCGGTCGGGCCCGATCTCGCCGATGACCACGGCCGCGGCAGCCAGGATCTCGCCGTCGCTGACGGTCCTGGGGCGGGGCATGCCGGAAGACTAGTGCGACCCTCTTCAGTTTGTAAACAAACAATCGTTTACTTACTACAGGAGGTGTTCCATGGAAACGAAGCAGAACCGACCCCTCGCCGGTCAGGTCGCCGTCGTCGCCGGCGGCACACGTGGAGCCGGCCGAGGAACCGCCGTCGAGCTGGGCGCCGCCGGCGCCACCGTCTACGTCACCGGCCGCAGCACCCGGCACGGGCGCTCCGCGATGAACCGTCCGGAGACGATCGAGGAGACCGCCGAGCGGGTCACCGCCGCGGGCGGCGAGGGGGTCGCGCTGGGCGTTGACCACTCCCGGTCCGAAGACGTCGCTGCGCTGGCCGACCGGGTGCTGCGGGACCACGGTCGGCTCGACGTGCTGGTCAACGACGTGTGGGGCGGCGATCCACTGACCGAGTGGGACACACCGTTCTGGCGCCTCGACGTGGCCAAGGTGCAGCAGCTGTGGCAGCAGGCGGTCGTCACCCACCTGCTCACCAGCCAGCACCTCGTGCCGCTGATGCTCGCCCGGCACCGCGGCCTCGTCGTCGAGATCACCGACGGAACCGGCGAGGACTACCGCGGCAGCCTGGGCTACGACCTCGTCAAGACCGCGGTCAACCGGCTGGCCTTCGCCATGGCGGAGGAGCTCGGGCCGCACGGGGTGACGGCGCTGGCCGTCACCCCCGGCTTCCTGCGCTCGGAGGCCATGCTCGAGATCTTCGGGGTCACCGAGGCCACCTGGCGCGACGGCGCGAGGCGGGATCCGCACTTCGCCGCCTCGGAGACCCCCCACTTCGTCGGGCGGGCGATCGCCGCCCTGGCCGCCGATCCCGACATCGCGGCCCGCGCCGGGCTCGTCCACACCAGCTGGGACCTGGGCGAGGAGTACGGCCTGACCGACATCGACGGCCGCCGGCCGCACTGGGGCCGGCACATCGCAGCATCCGCCTCGTGAGCACAGGAGGAGTCCGCCATGAACACCACTCACACCCGCCGCGGCGACGTCCTCGCCCTGGCGCTGCTCTGCACCGCGCAGTTCATGCTGATCCTGGACGTCGTCGTGGTGAACGTCGCCGTCCCCTCGATCCGGACGGACCTGCAGGTGCCTGACGGCGCCCTCCAGTTCGTCGCGGTCGCCTACACCGTGGCTTTCGGCAGCCTGCTGGTGGCCTTCGGCCGCGCCGGTGACCTCTACGGACGCCGCCGGATCTTCCTCACCGGGCTCACCGTGTTCACCTTCGCGTCGCTGACGGCGGGCCTCGCCCAGACCGGCTGGCAGCTCATCGCCTCCCGGGCCGTGCAGGGCATCGGTGCCGCGATGATCTCGCCCACCGCGCTGGCCCTGCTCACCACCCGCTTCGAGGAGGACCCCGCCCGAAACCGCGCCCTCAGCCTGTGGGGAGCGGTCGGCGCCGGTGGCGCCATCGCCGGCCAACTGATCGGTGGGGTCCTGACCGAGCTCGCCGGGTGGCGGTCGGTCTTCCTGATCAACGTGCCGGTGGGCGTGCTGGCGATCGTCACGGCCACGGCGCTGCTGTCCGAGCACCGGGAACGCGCCGGCACGCGGCTCGACGGGGTGGCGGCCGCGCTGCTGTCGGGAGGTCTCGTCCCCGCGGTGCTCGCGGTGACCTGGCTGCCGCAGCACGGGCTCACCTCCGCGGTCGTCGTCGCCCTGTCCGCCGCCGCGGTGCTGCTGGCCGGGTTCGCCGTCCGGCAGCGGCGCAGCAGCGCACCGTTGATCGACCTCGCGCTGCTGCTGCGGCCCGGCGTCCGTACCGGCATCGCGACGCTGGCACTCAGCTCGGCAGCTCTGACCGCGAGCTTGTTCTTCACCTCGTTGTACCTGCAGGTGGTCGTCGGCCACGGAGCGCTGGCGGTCGGTCTGGCCTTCGCCCCGCTGACCGTCCTCATCCTGCTGATCACGCCGTTCTCGGGGAACGTCGTGACCCGGGTCGGCGCTCGTCCGCCGCTCGTCATCGGCATGGCCCTGATGGCGGCCGGCATGCTGTGGCTGAGCCGCGCGCCGCACGACGGCGGCTACTGGACCGACGTCCTGCCCGGTCTGCTGGCGATGGCGGTCGGCAGCGGGATCGGCTACGCGCCGATGTTCATCGCCGCAACCACCGGCGTGCCTCCGGACGAGCAGGGCCTCACCTCCGGTCTGCTCAACACCTCCCAGGAGCTGGGACCGGCGATCGGCCTGGCCACGCTCGCCGGGGTCGCGGCCGCCGTCACCGCCGCACCGACGGCGGCGAGCCTGGCCTCCGGTTACCGCGCGGGCTTCCTCGGCGCCGCCCTTCTCGTCCTGACGGCGACCGTCGCCGCCACGCGCATGCCCCGGGACATCGGCCGGGCGACACCGAGCGTGGGAGCAGCGACCCCCGTCGCCGGAGCGGCGTAGTCCCAGGAAGCCCGGCTCACCGCCGCAGGTCGGCGCCCCGGCGGAACGACTTCTCCGCACCGCCCGGCGTCGACCTCGCGGCTGTCAGCGCGATCCTCGGCGCGGAGCCAGCCTCTTCACCCGGTCGCCGGGACGTGGCGGCGTGGGCTGGAGGTCGAGGCGTACGGGCGCCGGCGGGCGGACACCGACTCCTTCCGACGCCACCGACCACGAACTGAGGGCGAGGTCGGGACGCCTGGAGCACGAGGATCACACCGGGCCGTGCCCGAGTGCCCGTCGTGCGGACGGCAGTCACCGACTCGGCGCAGACCGTGTGCGTACGTGGCAAGTCCCCCTCGGACACCCATGACCCTCCCGGTCGTCGGCCATGAGGGTCTCGTCAGTGGGCTTCGCCGCGGTGGGCGTTGTCCGCGATCGCACGGGCCAGCTTCGGCCAGGCTCCCGGTGGCAGGTCGTGACCCATCCCGCAGACCATCTCCAGCCGAGCGCCGGGAACGGCCGCGGCCGTCGCCCGTCCACCCGACGGGGAGCACATCCTGTCCGCCGTTCCGTGGATCACCACAGTGGGCACGGCGACACGCCGCAGCGCTTCCGTCCGGTCACGGGCGTTCCGTACTGCGCGGTGCTGGCGGCGCCGGCCATCTCGCGCGTCGGGATCGGAGAGCCGTGAGGGTTCAGCCCCGCCATCCCCCCGCACGTCCCGGTCCGGTCCCGCGGCGCGTGTCCTCCGAGAGCCGTCTCGCCCGGTGTGCGCACCGGTCTGACCCCAACCCCTGCAGCGAAGACGTGCAGCGATGCCCGTCTGCCCGTTCCTCAAGCCGCTCCCGGCGGGCTATCCGCAGGTGCCGCAGAACATCCCGGACCACCCGGCCTCCCGCGCCGAGCCCGCGGTCCAGGTGGAGGTGACGGCCACGCAGCTCGCCGAGCCCGGGCCCGAGGTAGGCAAACGCCGCCGCATCACGATTCCGGTTGGGAGCTCGGCTGACGAGGAGGACCGGCGGTCCGCCTCCTGCGGCCACGGGGTGGAGCGGGGCCCGTCCACCGCCTGATGCCCGAGCCATGGGGATCGAGGCGTCCCGACCCGCCCCGTGATGGGCCCGGACGGTCGCCTCCCGCCTGCGGCCGGGCGCCGACACCCGGCCAGGGGGATGCTGCGGAGTCCACGCTCCGGCGCGTCCCTCACCGGCTGCCGGTGAGCAAGGAACGACCACGTGGGCAGCGGATGCATGGTCGTGGTCACCGGGCGACGGGACGTCAGGGCAGTGCCGTGGCACGCGCTGTCCTCGCGCACGGTCGGACGGTGCGGGCGCCCGGGGTCGTGACTGCCTCACACGTGCGCAGGCGGGGAGGGCTCCCCGGGATCACGCCGGGCGAGCAGACTCCGAGCGCGCCCGGGAGTGGGCGCGTCCGTCGCAGGCCGAGGAGGACCCGTGCGTCTGCAAGCGGAGATACACATCGACGCCGCGCCGTCCGACGTCTTCCGGTTCGTGGCCACCGAGCACTTCGACAACCATCCGAGGTGGGACCCCTCGGTCGTCGAGATGACGCCGACCTCACCCGGTCCCGTGCACCAGGGGGCGACCGCCCGACTCGTCCGGAGTGACGGCGGCAGGCGGAGCGAGGGGTTCGTGACCGTCACGGAGTACCGGCCGGACAGTCACTTCGCCGCCGTCGTCGAGATGGCGCCGTTCCGGCTCGAGCAGCAGGTTGGCTGCTCTCCCGGCGCGGCCGGCGGAACACACCTGCTCCTGATCATCGACACCCGGGCCAAGATGCCGCTGAACCTGCTCCTGCCGCTCATGCGCCCACGGTTCGAGAAGACGATGCGTGCCAGCCTTCGATCCATCAAGCGGCACGTCGAGGAGCGACCGCCCCGCTGACCGGCTCAGCTGGGACCTGTGGCACGGCCGACCCGGCCCGAGGTCACGTGCCCAGTCGTGTGCGTAGGTACCGTGTCGCCCCTCGGACACAGCATCGCCCCGGTGTCTCTGCAGGACAGAGGCCCTGGGCGGCGTCGTTTCAAGGTCAGCAACGCCTCGTGATACCAGTGCGATACTTCGCGGGCGACCTCAGCCCCGCAGCAGGGTGGCGTGGGTGTGGCGGAGGTCGTGCAGCCGGATCACCGGCCGCCGCTCCACCTCCAGCGCCTCGCGGGCCCGGGCGACCTGGCCGGCGAAGCGGCGGGAGGACCGTTCGGGGTGCCGCTGGGTGCCGTCCAGATTGCTCAGTACGCGAGCCGGGTCCCGCACGAGGTCGATCGCCAGCCCTCAGCAGGCGGCCCGGTAGGCGTGGAGCGCGGTCACCGTGCCTGCGTCGAGGTCGACGACCCGAGACCGGCCCGTCTTGGTCGTGCCCTCGACGAGGCGCTCGCCGGCGCCCTCGGCTGACGACGCCGACGCTGCGGCGGGCCGCGAGCCGGCCGGCGTCCAGGTCGACGTCCGCCAGCGCAGGGCCAGCGCCTCCCCGCGGCGCATCCCGATGGCCGCCAGCAGCCGCCATCTCATACCGAGGTCCGGGATCCTGGGCGTGGCCCCGGTCCACCAACTGATCGAGTTCCTCTACGACGCCCTGCTGTGCCGGTAGGCGGTTCTCCGACCTTGTCGCGGCCGATGAGGCTCGGCAGACTCCGTCCCCTCAACGTGCCCGGCTGACGAAGGGGCGGACGACGATGTCCGACGACCTGGCCTACGCCACCGCGACCGAGCTGGCCGCCCGCATCCGACGCCGTGACCTCTCCCCCGTCGAGGTCATCGACGCCGCCATCACCCGCATCGAGGAACGGAACCCCAGCCTGAACGCACTCGTCTTCACCGCGTTCGACGAGGCTCGTGAGCGGGCGCGGGAGGCCGAGCGGGCGGTGACGTCCGGCGCGGCGCTCGGGCCCCTGCACGGGGTCCCGACCGCCATCAAGGACCTGTTCGACTTCAAGCCCGGATGGCCGGCGACCTTCGGTGGGATACGTGCGCTGGGGAGCTTCAGCGTCCCCGCCTACTGCACGTACGCGGAGCGGATGGAAGCCGCTGGCGCCGTCCTCCTCGGCAAGACCAACAGCCCCGTCATGGGCTTCCGCGGCACGTGTGACAACTACCTGTTCGGCCCGTCCCGCAACCCCTTCGACACTACGAAGAACACCGGCGGCTCCTCGGGCGGCAGCGCAGCCGCCGTCGCGGACGGGCTGCTGCCCCTGGCAGAGGGCACCGACGGCGGTGGCTCCATCCGCATCCCCGCCTCCTGGTGCGGCCTGTACGGCTACAAGGCCTCCTTCGGCCGCGTGCCCTACACGGCGCGGCCGAACGCCTTCGGCTCGATCAACCCGTTCCTCTTCGAAGGGGCGTTGACCCGCACCGTGGACGACGCCGCCCTCGCCCTCGACGTGCTCGCCGGCTACGACGACCGGGACCCCTTCGCCCTCGACGACCCCGTCTCCTTCGCGGGAGCCACCCGCCGGTCGATCAGCGGATGGCGCATCGCCCTCAGCGCCACCCTGGGGGGCATCCCGGTCGACCGCCGGGTCGCCGCCGTCGTGGAGCGAGCGGTGCGGGCGTTCGAGGAGGCGGGCGCCTCCGTCGAGCAGGTCGACCTCGCGTTCGACCACGACCAGCGCGAGCTGAGCGACCTGTGGTGCCGTCTGATCATGCCGCTCAACATCGAGGGCCTCGAGGGACTCAGCGCGCAGGGCATCGACCTGCTCGGCGAGCACCGGGACGACTTCCCACCGGAGTACCTGCGCTGGATCGACAAGGGCTACCGGCTCAGTGCCCAGGACGTGCTGCGCGACCAGCGCATGCGCACCCACGTCTACGACCGGATCCAGCAGGTGCTGCGCTCCCACGACCTGCTGGTCACCCCGACCCTTGCCGCGCTGCCCGTGACCAATGCCGAGGACGGCAACACGGTCGGCCCCAGGACCATCGAGGGCGTGGACGTCGACCCGCTCATCGGCTGGTGCCTCACCTATGTCGTCAACTTCTCCGGTCATCCGGCCGCCTCGGTTCCGGCCGGGGATGTCGACGGGCTGCCGGTCGGCATGCAGTTGATCGGACGTCGCTACGGCGACGCCGACGTGCTCGCCGCGAGCGCGGTCTACGAACGCTTGCGGCCCTGGCACGACGCCTACGCCCGGTGCGCGCACCGACCGCTCAGCTGACCGCGCAGGGCGCCGCAGTGCCGTGACGACCGCAAGCGCCCCGGCTCATGGTTGGACGGTCCCCCGCATCCCCTGCTCCCACGCCAAGAGCCGGATCCAGGACGGACCGGGGCCCGTCAGGCGGACGGGTTGCCCACAGGTTCGGGGGCGGACTGGTCATCTCTCGGATGTGAGCCCCGGCGAGCCCGGATCAGCCGAGCACCGGGCGCAGGCGTGTGCGTATGTACCGAGTCGCCCCTCCGACACAGCATCGTCCCGGTGTTCCTGCAGATCAGGAGCCCGGGGCGCTTCCGTGTCCAGGCCTCGGAGGTCGCCCGGCGCCGTCCGCGCACCCTCGAGCGCTCCGCCGGAGGCACGGCCACGCGGCCGGCGTCATCCCGTACGCGCCTGTGGAACAGCCGGGTGAGGTGGCCCTGGTCGGCGAACTCAGCCGCCGCGGCGGCCACGTCCAGCGGTCGACCGCCGACCACCGGACTGCGAGCCAGGTCCAGCAGGCACGTGGTCCGGCACCGAGTGGGGCCGGTGCCGAACGCCACCGGGAACTGCCGCGCCACCGTCCATCGGTCGAGCCCCCGACACTCGGGACCACCCCCTCCGCCGGCGTCGGACGGTGGACCACCGCTGTCATGCGTGCAGCGCTGTCCAGAAGGCCGTCCGGACGCCACCGGCTCCCCAGGCGTTCGGTTCGATGAGGCGGCAGAACCACAGGTCCCGCTCCGCCGGACGGGCCTCGGGCCGCGCAGGGTCACCCGCCCGGAGCCCGTGACCGTGGAAGGTCCCCGCGATGTCGGCCACCGCAGCACCGTGCCGCCCGGCGACACCGCGCAGCGCCTGGTTGAGTTCGTCGATCACCGCGACGGCGTCGGTCCAGGGCGGCAGCCCCAGCCGGACGGCGTCCCCCGTGCCGTCGCTCGGGTCGTAGACGGTCCCGACGACGATCCGACCGCCGGGCGCCACGAGGCCGGCGATTTCAGCCAGTGCGCCGTCGACGGCCGCCTCGACGCGAGCGACGACCTCTCGAGCTGCGGCGCTGTCCCCGTACACCGACAGCAGGTCGTTGCCCCCGATCGTGAGCGTGACCACCGTGGGCCGTTCCGGCAGCGCCCGCAGACGACGGAGTTGCGCCTGCAGCAGCGTGCGGGTCGTCGCGCCGTCCGTGGCCAACAGGGCGAAGGTGGTCCCGGGGTCCACCGTGAGGAGGTCGCGGCCGCGCCAGTCGGGAAAGTCGTCGTCGCGGTTGCGGAACAGCAGGCTGGCCCCTCCCCGACCGGGTCCGCCCGCGTAGTCGTCGATGGAGATGGAGTCACCCAGGGCGACGTAGAACGGTCCCGCAGCAACAGGGAACGGTCGCGGATCAGGGGGCACGAAACCATCCTGCGCTCGACTCCGGGGCGCCACCGCCTGCCGCGCGGGTGTCGTGCGTGCCGGACTCCCGGCTCCTCGCTCAGGTCGACGGCTCGCACACGTCGCCTCGGACGGTGCACGAGCACCTCGAGCACCTGTACCGGAAGGGGAACCGCGAAGAGGACCAGCGCCACCACCGGTACGGCGAAAGGATGATCTTTGCCCTTCATCTCGCTCCCGAAGGCCGGGGCATGGACCTCCATCGGGCTGGGGCCGTGCGGAGGGCCGCGGCCGGCTCCGCCACCCGCCCTCGCGGGTCGATCGAGGTCGGAACAGTCCCTGCAGGACGCCCCACGGTCATCTCCCCGAAGCGATCTCATGGCTCAGGGATGGGGACGGTCTGGGGCGGAGTAACCGGCGGGGATCCCGGTCCGGAGACCTCCCGCGGGCAGCAAGGCGACGGATCCCCGTCCCACCGCGTGGTCCGGTTCCATGTCACCTTCAATGGAACCGCTTGCACCGCCGCCCCGGCGTCCGCCTGGGGGACCGTCCTCAGCTCCTGCGCGGGCGGGTGTGGAGCCCTGCTGCTGCTCGTCTTCGTCGCCGGACGCCGCCGGGGTGCAGGGCATCCCGCCGCTCGACGCGAGGCAGTGGATGTGGCTGGGGGTCGCCGGCGGCACCATGGGTACGGCCACCGCCTGCAGGTACGCGGCGCTGGCCCAGGACGGTGCCAGCAGGATGGCCGCCCCGCCGGCCCTGCAGATGCTCGTCGCACTGGCGCTCGACGCCTGCCTCCTGGACGAGCCGGTGGGGGCGGTCCACCTCGCGGGAATCCTCGGCATCCTCCCGGCGGTCACCCTGGCCGGCCGTGCCCGCGAGCACCCGGACGCGGTGAGACGCCTCGGCCGCGGCAGTGAAGCCCAGCCGCCGCGACCCCACCGGTCCGCGCCGACCGGGTTACCGTGACGACGACGCCCTGCGCACGGAGGGAGCTCCCCATGACCGAGGTCCGGATAGCCGGAGCGGCGATCACCGCCTTCGGCAAGATCCCCGGCCGGACGCTGAGGAGCCTCGCGGAGGAAGCCGTCCGCGACGCGCTGGCCGACGCGGCCCTCAGCCCGCAGGACGTCCAGATGGTGTTCTTCGGCAACGCCGCGGAAGGACTCATCTCGGGACAGGAGATGGTGCGCGGACAGTCCGCCCTCCGCCACACCGGGCTGCTCGGCCGCCCCGTCGTCAACGTCGAGAACGCGTGCGCGTCCGCCACGACCGCCTTCCGGCTGGCCTGCATGGCGGTCGAGTCCGGCGCCGCCGACGTCGCGCTGGCTGTGGGCGCGGAGAAGCTCACGCACGCGGACAAGGCCCGCCCACTGGCCGCGATCGGCACGGCGATCGACCTGTCGGAGCCGCCCACCCTCGGCGGTCGCACTACCGCGGACCAGGTCCCGGCCGGGCCCAAGTCCTACTTCATGGACGTCTATGCGGCCATGGCGATGGAGTACTCCCGGGAGTCCGGGGCGACCGAGGCCGACTTCGCGGACGTCGCGGTGAAGAACGGCCGCCATGGCGCGCTGAACCCGAAGGCGCAGTACCGCAATGGGGTGACCCGCGAGGAGGTCCTGGCCAGTCGGGTCATCTCCGCTCCGCTGCGGTTGCTGATGTGTTCCCCCGTGGGCGACGGCGCCGCGGCGATCGTGGTGTGTTCCGAGGCGTTCACCCGGCGGCACGGCGGCGGCGAGGTCCGGGTGCGCGCCTGCGAGCTGAGGTCCGGCACGGACCGCGTAACCGGCGAATCCCCGGGGGTCACGCTGGCCGCGCAGGCGGCCTACGAGGGCGCCGGGCTCGGCCCGGAGGACGTGCACGTCGCCGAGGTGCACGACGGGGCCGCGCCCGCCGAGCTCATCGTCTACGAGCAGCTGGGGCTGTGCGGCCGCGGGGAGGGGCCGAAGCTCCTCGCCTCGGGCGACACGGCGCTGGGCGGCCGGATCCCCGTCAACACCGGGGGCGGGCTGCTCTCGCGGGGCCACCCCATCGGCGCGACCGGGTGCGCACAGCTCGTGGAGCTGGTGGACCAGTTGCGGGGACGGTCCGGCGACCGGCAGGTCCCGGGGGCCAGGGTCGCCCTGGCCGAGAACGCCGGCGGCTACCTGGACAACGACTCGGCGGCGATCGGGGTCACCCTGCTGTCGGTGTGACCCCGACCGGCCCTGGAGCGGTCAGCTCGGCTTGCAGATCATCCCGCCGTCGATGGTCAGGATGGCGCCGTTGCAGTACCGGGCCTCGTCCGAGGCAAGGTAGAGCAGGCCGTAGGCGATCTCCTCCGAGGTCCCCATCCGGCCCATCGGGTTCCAGTTGAACCGGTTCTCCTCGCTGTTGAGGTAGTCGATGTACTCCTCGACGAGCGGGGTCTCGGTGTAGCCGGGGCACACCACGTTCGTCCGGATCCCGTCCTTGCCGTACGCGACGGCCATCGAGCGGGTCAGGTTGATGATCGCGCCCTTGGCCGCGGTGTAGGCGTGCGCATCGGGGTTGCCGACGAGGCCCAGCACGCTGGCCACGTTGACGACGGCGCCACCACCCCGCTCCTGCAGCTTGGGGATCGCGTGGCGGCTGCAGTTGACCACGGCACCGAGGTTGATCGACATGACGTGGTCCCACTCCTCGGCGGTGGAGTCGCCGATGGCGTTCATCGACCCCGGCCGCACACTGCGGTACGAGTACCCCACACCGGCGTTGTTGACCAGGATGTCGATGCCGCCGAAGTTCGACACCGCGGCGTCGATGACCGTGGCCGCCGCGGCGTCCGACGCGAGATCCGCCGACACCGCCACCGCCTCGCCCCCGAGGCCCTCCACCGCCTTGACGGCCTCGTCGAGGTTGGACTGGGTCCGCGCGGCCCCGACGACCTTGGCCCCGGCGGCGGCGAACATCTCGAACGCCGCGCGGCCGATCCCGGTGCTGGCACCCGTGATGACCGCGACCTTGCCGTCGAGCCTGCCGTTCAACCTGCTGCTGTCCACCGTTCCTCCAGTCGGTCCGCCGACGCTCGTGCGGGCCATGGCCGCACGGCCGTCACGCAAGGGTCGGGTCATTGAGGGGTGCACCGGGCGGGTACCGCTCGGCCCCCGCCCCGGGTAGTGTGGCGCGGGTCACGCTATTTCCCGCATCGCTCCTGCGCAATGGCTTGGTGTGGGTTCGCTGCGACGGCCACGCCGCCGACGCAGACATCGGACGTATAGGAGGAGCGGGTGACCGACCTGCGACTGCTGACGCTGCACGGACTCGCGGTGAAGAGCGCTGCCACTCCGGAGGCCGTCGCCGCTCTGATCGGGCAGTCACCCGAGGACGTGCAGCAGGCCCTGGAGTCCGCCGTCGGCGAGGGGCATGCGATCGGGGCCAAGGGCAGGTTCATGGTGACGCCCGGCGGCCGCGCCTGGCTGGATGAGAACTACCCGCAGGCGTTCGCCCCGCACCGGGACGACTCGGCGTTCACCACCGCGGCGGACAAGTTCGAGCGGATCAACCGGGACCTGCTGGCTCTGCTGACGGACTGGCAGAGCATGCCCGCGGGCGGCGAACGGGTGCCCAACACCCACACCGACCCCGACTACGACCGCGGCATCCTGGACCGGCTGGGCGACCTGCACGACCGCGCGGCCAAGGTCCTCGACCGCCTCACCGCGGCCGAGCCCCGGCTCGAGGCATACGTCCGCCGTCTGGACGACGCCTATGACAAGGCCCTCGCGGGCGAGACCGACTACGTCAGCGGCGTCCGCGTGGACAGCTACCACGTCGTGTGGCACGAACTCCACGAGGATCTGCTCCGCATGCTCGGGCGCACCCGGGAGGAGTGATGGCCACGCTGACGAGCGAGCGCGTCGTCCCTCTCGACGGCTCCGTGTCCCCAGGCAAGGACCGCCTCGGCGGCAAGGCCGACGGCATCGTGCGCATGCGCCGGCTGGGCCTGCGCGTACCCCCCGCGTTCACCATCCCGGTCACCGAGTGCCGCCGGTACCACCAGTCCGGCGGACGGCTGGACGAGGAGACCTGGCAGGCGGTCCTCGACGGCCTGAGATGGCTCGAGCAGGAGACCGGACGGCGACTGGGCGACCCGAGTGCCCCGCTGCTGGTGTCGGTCCGCAGCGGCGCGCCGGTCAGCATGCCGGGCATGATGGACACCGTCCTGAACCTCGGCATGACCGACGAGGTCGAGCGGGCACTCGCCGATCTGGCCGGGGACCCCGGCTTCGCCCGGGACACCCACACCCGCTTCTGCGCGCAGTTCGGCAAGGTCGTGCTCGGCGCCGACGTCGAGGACCCGGAGCCCGGGGCGGACGCCGACAGCGTCCGGGCGGAGGTCGTGGAGGACAGCGGACGGGAGGTTCCGCGCGAGCCGCTGGACCAGCTCCGTGAGGCGATCGACGCGGTCTTCGCGTCCTGGCGGTCCCGCCGGGCCATCGCCTACCGGAAGCACTGGGGCATCAGCGACGAGGGCGGGACCGCGGTCACCGTCCAGGCCATGGTCTTCGGCAACCTCGGCGAGGCATCCGGAACCGGGGTCTTCTTCACCCGCGACCCGCTCACCGGCGCGCCGGAGCCCTATGGCGAGTGGTTGCCCGGCGGCCAGGGCGAGGACGTGGTCAGCGGCACCCACGCGGTGCAGACCCTCGCCGACCTGGCCGCGCAGTTGCCGGACGTGCACGCCGAGCTCCTCGAGGCCGGGCTCGTCCTGGAGCGGGAGAACGGCGACGTGCAGGACATCGAGTTCACCGTCGAGAGGGGACGGCTGTTCCTCCTGCAGACCCGGTCGGCCAAGCGCTCCCCGGCGGCCGCGGTGCGCACCGCGGTCGACTTCGCGGAGGCGGGCCTGGTCGACCGGATGACCGCCCTGCAGCGGGTGACCTCCGAGCAGGTCGCCAGCGTCCTGCAACCCCGGCTGGCCCCGGGGGCCGCCGAGGCCGCCGAGGTCCTCGCGCGCGGTGAGCCGGCCTGCCCCGGCGTGGCGGCCGGCGTCGTCGTCGGGGACAGCGAGGCCGCCGACGCGGCAGCCGCCGAAGGCCGGGCCGTCGTCCTCGTCCGTCCGACGACCAGCCCGGAGGACATCTCGGGCATGATCGCGGCCCGCGCCGTCGTCACCGAGCTCGGCGGCTCGACCTCGCACGCCGCCGTGGTCACCCGCGCACTCGGACGCCCGTGCGTCGTGGGTGTCGGGACCGGCGCCACCGCCGGCTGGTCCGGCCGAGAGGTCACGGTCGACGCCACCGCGGGGGTCGTCTACGCGGGGCGACTGCCGACCGAGGCGGTGCGCGCCGAGGACGACCCCGCCCTGTCGCGGCTGCTGGAGTGGGCACGGGAAGCCAGCCCGGTGCAGGTCGTCGACGAGCCCCCCGAGGGAACGGTCGATCTCGACGCCTCGGGCGTGGGACTGGACCCCTCCACGCCTGCGGATCCCGCGCGCGTGGCCGAGCTGCTGAGGGGCGCGAACTGCGCCCGGGGCACGGTCGTCGCAACGCCGGCGGCGGCGGACGCCGTCCTCGACGCCGGGGTCCCGGCCGTCGCGGCCGCGCCGGGCCAGCACCCGCTGGTGCTGCTCCTCCACCTGCTGCAGGCCGCGTCCCGGCGGCGGGCCACCGCCGCGGGAGACGGCGCGTGAGCCTCACCCCGGCCGACCTCCAGGCCCTGATGGCGGCCTTCGACGCCTCCGAGTGGGATGAGATGACGCTCGTCCTCGACGGCGCCAGCGTCCAACTGAGCAGGACCGGGCAGCCACCGGCGACCGGCGGAGCGGGCGCCCAGCCGCCCACCCCGGGCCCGCGGGCCGCGAGCCTCCGCGCTGGCGCGGGGGCGCGCCTGCCCGCGGCGACCGCGGCCGGCGCCGTCGGCTCCCCCGCCGAGGTCGCGCCGGTGCCCGCGGTGGAGGCCGCGGAGCGGTCCGCCGAGCTGATCCTGGAAGACGCCAGCGGCGTCCACCGCGTCACCTCGCCCAGCGTGGGGGTGTTCTGGCGGGCACCCGATCCCTCCGCACCGCCCTTCGTGGAGGTCGGCCGGCGGGTCGACGCCGAGGACCCCGTCTGCATCGTCGAGGTGATGAAGCTGTTCAACCACGTCCAGGCCGGGGCCGGTGGAGTCGTCCGCTCCGTCGAGGTCGAGAACGGCGCGATGGTGGAGCACGGGCAGACGCTGTTCCTCATCGACCTGGACGGCTGAGTCCGGTGCCGCTGCGTCGCGTCCTGGTCGCCAACCGCGGCGAGATCGCCGTCCGGGTCGTCCGCGCCTGCGCCGACGAGGGCATCGAGAGCGTGGTGGCCGTGTCCGAGGCCGACCGCGACTCTCGCGCCGCGCTCGTGGCCGATCGTGCCGTGTGCATCGGGCCCGCCTCGGCGACGTCGAGCTACCTCGACATCCCCCGTGTGGTGACGGCGGCACTCGGCACGGGCTGCGACGCCGTCCACCCCGGCTACGGCTTCCTGTCCGAACGCCCCGAGCTGCCGGAGGCGTGCGCGGACAACGGGCTGGTGTTCGTCGGTCCGACGGCGGACACCATCCGCCGCGGCGGGGACAAGGCCGCGGCCCGGCAGCTCGCCGCGTCCCTCGGCATCCCGGTCGGCGCCGGGTCGGACACCATCGCCGACGCCGTCACCGCCCGCGACGTGGCCGACCGGGTCGGCTATCCGGTGGTCCTCAAAGCGGCCGCCGGTGGCGGCGGCCGCGGCATGGTCCTGGTCGAGAGCGCCGACGCTGTCGAGTCGGCCTTCGAGGGCGCCAGCCGTGAGGCGCAGGCCGCGTTCGGCGACGGGCGGATGTACCTCGAGCGCTTCATCACCCGGGCCCGGCACGTCGAGGTGCAGGTGCTCGCCGACACCCACGGCACGGTGGTGCACCTGGGCGAGCGCGACTGCTCGGCGCAGCGCCGCTACCAGAAGCTCGTCGAGGAGGCGCCGGCCACGGCCGTTCCCCTCGACGTCCGGCGGGCCCTGCGCGAGGCCGCGGTGGAGCTGGCCCGGGCGCTCGACTACGTCGGTGCCGGCACGGTCGAGTTCGTGGTCGACGCCGAGAGCGGCGACTACGCCTTCCTCGAGGTGAACACCCGCGTCCAGGTCGAGCACCCGGTCACGGAGATGGTCACCGGGATCGACATCGTGCGCGCGCAGCTGCAGATCGCCGGCGGCCTGCCCCTGCCCTTCTCGCAGGACGACGTCCGCCTGGACGGGCACGCCGTGGAGGTGCGGGTCAACGCCGAGGATCCCCACCGCGGTTTCGCCCCGGGCCCCGGCACGGTCAGCCGGTGGGTGGAGCCGGTCGGCGGCGGGCTGCGCATCGACACCCACTGCTTCGGCGGCTACCGCATCCCTCCGCACTACGACTCCCTGCTGGCCAAGGTCATCGCACACGGCCCGGACCGCGAGGAGGCGTTGCGCCGCCTCGACCGGGGCCTGCGCAAACTGGTCGTGGAGGGCGTGCCCACCACCGTCCCCATGCTGCTGGCGGTCATCGAGGCGCCCGAGTTCCGGGCCGGCACCCACCACACCCGATGGGTCGAGCAGGAGCTGATGCCGGCCCTCACTGCGCTGCTGGAGGCCCCCGAACCGGCTGCCGCTCCTGCATGAGCGGCTCGGCCAACCTGGCCCTCCTCCTGGACGCACCGGCGCGCGTGGTGTCCGACGACCCGGCCGTCCTCCTCGGCGACCGGCCGGTCCGCAGCTGGCAGGGTCTCGCGGAGGTGGTCGCCCGGCGCGCCGCGGCGCTGTCGGCGTCCTACGGGATCCGGCCGGGCGACCGGGTCGCCCTGGTGGCGGGCAACTGCCCGGAGTACCTGGAGCTGCTGTTCGCCGTCTGGCACGCCGGGGCCGTCGCCGTTCCGATCAGCAGCCGCCTGCACGTCCGCGAGGCGGCCGTTCTCGTCGACGACTGCGCGGCCGGTCTCTGCGTCACCAGCGAGGACCTGGCCGGGAGCCTGGCACCGCTCCTGCCGCTCGCCACCCGGCTGCTGGTCGTGGGCTCGGCCGACGAGCGGGCCACCACCCTGGCCGCTCCGATGGAGCCGGTCCGCCGCAGCGCGCCGGACGACGCCTGGATCTTCTACACGTCGGGGACGACCGGCCGCGCGAAGGGCGCGCGGCTCAGCCACGGCAACCTGCTGGCCATGAGCGCCGCGTACTACGCCGACGTGGCCGGGGTCGGGCCGCGGGACAGCTTCCTCCACGTCGCCGCCCTCAGCCATGCCTCCGGGCTGTTCGCGCTGCCCTTCCTGGCCCGAGGAGCGGCGCAGGTCCTCCCGCCGTCGGGCGGTTTCGACGCCGCCGAGCTCCTGGACCTGGTGGGCGGGCACCGGCGCTCGACCTTCTTCGTCCCGCCGGTGCTCCTCCGCCGGCTGGTGGCGGCGGTGGAGCAGGCGCCGGCGGCCCCCGTGGACCGCCTGGGCACCGTCCTGGTCGGCGCGGCGCCCGTGCCGGCCGGCGACCTGCGCCGCGGCATCGCCGCACTGGGCCCGCGGGTCTGGAACGGCTACGGCCAGGGCGAGAGCCCCTGCACGATCACGGCCATGTCCGCCTCGGCCACGGCGGCGGCGCTCGACGACCCTCAGCGGCTGGCCTCCGTCGGGACGCCGCGCTGGGCGACCCGGGTCCGCGTGGTCGACCGCGAGGACCGGCCGGTCGGGGTCGGCGAGGTGGGTGAGGTGGTCGTCGACGGTCCCACGGTCATGGCCGGCTACCTCGGCCGCCCGGAGGCGACCGCCGAGGCCCTCCGAGGCGGATGGCTGCACACCGGCGACCTGGGGCGCATGGACGCCGGCGGGTACCTCACGCTGGTCGACCGGGCGAAGGACGTCGTGATCTCCGGTGGCTACAACGTCTATCCGCGCGAGGTCGAGGACGTGCTGCTGACCGATCCCGCCGTGGGCGACGCCGCGGTGGTGGGCGTTCCGGACCCCGTCTGGGGTGAGCGCCTGGTCGCCTTCGTCGTCCCCGGTGGGCGGGGCCGGCCGGACCCGCAGGCGCTCGACGCCCGGTGCCTGGCGGCGATCGCGCGGCACAAGCGGCCGAAGGAGTACGTCATCGTCGACGCCCTCCCCCGCAACCCCACAGGCAAGGTGCTCAAGACGGAGCTGCGCCGACAGGTTCCCGGCGCGGCGGAGACGGGAGCCTGATGACGACGCACGTCGAGATCCTCGACACCACCCTGCGCGACGGGCAGCAGAGCCTCTGGGGCATGCGGATGCAGGCGGGCATGGCGCTGCCGATCGCCCACCTGCTCGACCAGACCGGGTTCCGGGTGATCGACTACGCCGGGAGCTCGATGTTCGAGGTGCTCGTCAAGTACTGCCGGGAGAACCCGTGGGAGGGCCTGGACCTCATCCGCGAGCGGATCCGGCGCACCCCGATGCGCGGTGGGATGCGCGGGAACGCGGCGGTGTCCTTCGGCGTCACCCCGGACGCGCTGATGGACCTGTGGATGCGCCGGCTCAACGAGCACGGCGTCCGCTCCTTCTGGATCTACGACGTCCTCTACGGGGTCCACAACTTCGCCCGCCTGGGCCGGGTGGCGAAGGAATACGGCTCCGAGATCGCCGGGACGGTCTTCTACGCCCTCTCCCCGGTGCACACCGACGAGTACTTCCGGGCCCGGACGGCGGAGATGGCTGCCGTTCCCGAGATCGACACCATCCTCTTCTACGACACCGCGGGCAACCTCGACCCCGACCGGCTGCGCACCCTCGTCCCCGCGATCGTGTCCGCGGCCGACGGCAAGCCCGTGGAGTTCCACTCCAACAACCTGATGGGGCTCTCGGGGCTGGCCTACGTGGAGGCCGTGCGCCACGGCATCACCATCCTGCACACCGCGAGCCGCCCGATGGCCAACGGTCCGTCGGTCCCCTCCACGGAGAGCGTGGTGCGCAACCTGGAGATGATGGGGTGCACCCACTCGGTCGACACCGCCCTGCTCCCGCCGGTGGCCGACCACATGCGCGCCGTCGGCAGGGCGGCCGGCTACCTGGTCGACCAGATCAGCGAGTACGACCTGTTCAACACGACCCACCAGGTGCCCGGTGGCATGGTCGGCACGCTGAAGGCCCAACTGGTGCAGCACGGGATGGACCACCGCCTCGACGAGGTGCTGGAGGAGACGGCCGCGGTGCGCCGCGAGCTGGGGTACCCGGTGATGGCCACGCCGCTGAGCCAGCTGGTCGGCACCCAGGCGGTGCTCAACATCGTCACCGGCGAGCGCTACGGGCACGTACCCGACGAGGTGATCGCCTACGCCGCCGGGCACTACGGCACGCCCCCCGCGCCGATCGACGCCGACGTCCTGGACCGGATCATGGCCGCTCCCCGCGCCGCCCTGGTGACCGACAGCCCTCCCGAGCAGCCGACCCTCGAGGGGCTGCAGGCACGGCACGGGACCACCGACGGGGACGAGCTGGTCCTGCGGGCGCTCCTTCCCGAACCTGCGCTGGCGGCGATGCGCGCCGCTGGTCCCGTGCGGCGGGACTTCCCGCTGGCCTCGCCGGAGGTCGAGGAGGTGCGCGCGCTGCTCCGGGCGACCGCGACCCCCTACGTCCGTGTGGTGACCGAGTCCATGGACCTCGAGCTGCGTCGCTCGTGACGACGGCGGAGGGCCCGCCCTGGGCCGGTGCGGCGCTGTTCGACTGGGACGGCACGCTGGTGGACAGCAGGCAGGCGCTGCTGGCCGCCTGGCACGACGTCACGGCGGAGGTCCTCGGCCGGACCTGGCCGGTCGAGGAGGACGACGTCCGTGTGATTCTCAGCCGCCGGGGCACCGAGGTCTTCCCCTCGCTCAGCGACGACCCCGCGGTCGTCCAGGCGCTCGCCGACGCCTTCACGCCCGCGTACGAGCGGCACGCGGCCGAGGGGGTGCGCCCCTTCCCCGGCGCGGTGGGTCTCCTCGAGGAGCTGCACGGCCGCGGCATCGCCGTGGGGGTGGTCACGAGCAAGGCCCGGGTGCGCTACACGGCCGACGCGGCACGGGGCCGACTGAGCCACCTGATCGCGGCGGCGACCTGCGCGGAGGACGTGGTCCGCGGCAAGCCCGATCCCCAGGCGGCGCTCTCGGTTCTCGATCAGCTCGGCGTTCCCGCGGACCGTGCGGTGATGGTCGGGGACACGGTCGTGGACATCGGGACCGGCCGGGCCGCCGGGCTCCGCTCGATCGGGGTGACCTGGGGATCCACGCCCGCGGGCCCGCTCGTCGAGGCGGGCGCCGACGCCGTCGTCGGGACCTTCGACGAGCTCCGCGCCGCGCTGAGCACCGGTCCGCTCGCCGTCGTCTGACCCGGCCCGGCCGGTCGCCGGCCGGTGGTCCGCGCCGAGCGCGGGACCCGGCCGGAGCCAGGTCCCGCGCCTGGCGTCAGTCGTCCCGGCCGGCCTCCTTGCGCAGGGCCAGGACGTCCTCGCGCAAGAGCCCCGCCCCCTTGTCCTTCAGCACGAGCGAGCGGGCCTGCGTACGCCGGTAGAGCTCGTGCGCCCGCGGATCGTCCGGGTGGTTCTTGACCCAGGCGTCGTCGAGGTGCCGCAGGCCGTCCTCCAGCGTCGGGATCCGCAGGGCCCGTGCCGCCTCGTTGCACTGGTCCTGGGTCAGCTTGCCCCGGGTCGTGGTGTACAGCGCGGTCTTCTGCGGCAGTGAGGTGCTGCCGCCACGGATCGGGCCGACACTGCCGGTCCACTCCTCGTCGCCGAGCACCGAGTACGGGATGGTCGACCACATGTCGCCCCGAGCCCCGGAGAGCTTGGCCATGTGGGACTCGTTGCCCTGCTGCGAGCGCAGGGAGATGTAGCCGACCAGCTCGGCGATCAGGTGGTTGCCGTACTCGTCGTTGAACAGGGGCTTGAAGCGCTGCACCCGGTCCTCGACGGTGTACCAGTCCTCCTGCTCGTAGACGCCGGCGATGTGCGCCAGGTCCTTCGGGACGTTGTAGTAGACGAGCAGGCCGGAGTCGATCATCTGGTCACGGGACCACCCGGCGACCTCCTTCCACAGCCGCTGCGTGGCGTCGTGGATGGTGTCCCGCAGGTGGTCGAGGTAGTCGGCCAGCTCGGCGGCGGAGTCCATGTGGACGGGGATGTAGCCGTCCGAGAGGTAGTCGGAGGTGTAGAGCCCGACCGCGTACATGTTGTCGTGGTTGTAGCTGGGCTGGGCCTCGAAGCTGGCCCAGTCGTCCACGATGTTGAAGTGGGTGTCCTTCATGAACACCGGCATCGTGACGTTGTTCAGCTCGACGTTCTCGGCGACGCCGTCCAACCACGGCAGGTCGCTCTCGGCCAGGTCGACGAACTCGCGGACGAGCATCTCGCCGCCGCCGACCTTGTAGGGGCCCGAGTTGTGGATGCCCAGCCGGCACTCGGAGTTCTTGAGGAACGCGTACTGCGAGACCGCGGCGAGGAAGTGCGCCACGGAGGTGTGCAGCTTGTCTCCCGGCTTGGTCCCCAGCGCATCCGCCTCGAAGACCTGCACCTGCCGCTCCGGCAGCAACTGGGCGGACAGGCCCGCATCCGTGGGCAGGACGTGCGCGTGGTTGCGGTGATAGCTCAGGTTGAGGCGCTGGGTGAAGTCGAGGACGTACATCACGTCGTCCATGGCGTCCGTCGCCTTGAGCATGCCCATGTCCATCAGCATCTGGCGTCCACCGAGGTAGAACTGCTCGATGATGCCATTGGTGATGATGTTGGCCGACGTGGTCCGCTCGCGCGCGTGGTCGCCGAGCTCCTCGGCCGACATGACCGCCTCGATCTTGCGGAACAGCTCGGGGTACCGGTACCAGGCGTTCAGATAGGACAGCGCGATGTAGGGATTGACCGGGAAGAGCTTGGACTCCTGCACCGTGCGGGCCGTGCACTGGAAGTAGAAGGCGTCACTGGCCTTGCGGATCCAGGCGTTCGCCGCGAGCAGGTCGGCGTAGCTGTGCTGAGCGGGCATCGGGGCGGTCCTCTCAGTCGACCTTGATGATGCGGGGCCGCGCCGCGGCGTCCCGCTCTGCGTAGGCATCGGCCGCGGGCTTGGAGTACTCCACGAGCACCGTGTCGCCCTCCTGCAGACCGTCGAGGTCGGCGGCCATGAGGCAGGGGATGTTGTACTCACGGGTGAGGATGCCCAGGTGGGAGCGGATGGTCCCGCCCATGCAGACCACACCGGCGAAGCCCTCGAGGATCGGCGCGGTCAGCGTTCCTCCCGAGTCGTCGATCACGGCGATGGTGTTCTCGGGGACGCCGTTGACGAGCATGTCCATGACGACGTCGACCGTGCTGATGAGCCGGGCCGTGCCCGTGACGTCGCCCTTGGCCTGGAAGACGTTGTCCCCGGTGCCGACGACCAGGCGCCCCTGCTCGTCACGGGGCTGCTGGCCCGTGTTGGCGATGGCCGCTTCCGGCTTGTACTTGTCGGGCTCCTCGACCGCCGAGACCTGCGCGGAGGCCTCGAACCGGTAGCCGGTGGCCAGCATGTCGGCCTCGATGCGGACGAAGTCCTCGCGGGTGAGTTCCAGGGAAGGGTCGCCCACGGCCTCCTCCCAGGTCTTGCCGGAGGCCGCCAGGCGCTCGGCCACCGTCTTGCGTATCGCGGAGTGGAAGAACTCCACCGTCGGGTTCATCGCCTCCCCGCCCCACTTGTCGGGAATGGCACCGGCTTCTGTCATGGCCCCTCCTCGGGTGGGGTCACGGAGACATCGACCCCTAAACATCGGATGGTTCGGTGGCAGCAGGTCAGCGGGTGGTGACTGCGACGAGCCGCCGGAAGGCGCCCGGACCCACCTCACCGAGGCTGTCCGCGCTGGGACAGCCGCCCCTCGTGCCGAGAATGTAGCGTAAGTCTCATTTCTGGCCCAGAGTAGTGGGCGGCGCCCCCGACGTCGGGCTCGCCTTGACGGCCGTTCTCTCCTCGCGGGAGTCTGCAGACCTCGGATGTCCGGGGGCGACGGAGGTCGGGATGGCGGTGGTGGTCACCGGCGGGACGAGGGGCATCGGCCTGGAGATCGCCGCCGCGCTGGCGCGGCCTGGTCTCACCGTTGCCCTCGGCTACCGGCAGGACGCTGCCGTGGCCGAGTCCGCCTGTGCCCGCCTGGCCGCCGCCGGCGCGCTGCCCGTGGCCGTCGCGATGGACGCGGCCACCCCCGGGGGCGCGGAGGAGCTGGTGGCCGCCGTGCCCGCGGGCGAGCCGGTCGACCAGCTGGTGCACTGCGCGGTCGAAGTCGTGCCCGGTTCGGTGCTGGACAGCGACGCGGAGCGCTTTGCGCACGCCGTCGCCGTCAACGGACTCGGCCTGCTGCACCTCGTCCGCGCGGCCCTCCCCCGGATGGCCCGCGGCGGGCTCGTCCTGTACCTGACCAGCCGAGGCGGGCGCGTGGTCATCCCCGGCTACGCGTCGGTGGGGGTCGGCAAGGCCCTGGGCGAGGCACTCGTCCGGTATCTCGCCGTGGACCTGGCGTCGCGCGGCGTCCGGGTCAACGCACTGGCGCTGGGGATGCTCGACACCGCGGCCGTGCGGACGCTCCTCGGGGACCGGGCCGACGCGGCCCTGGAGGAGAGGGCCGCCAGGTCGCCGGCCGGCCGCGGGGTCGCGCACGAGGACTACCTGCCGCTGGTGTCCTTCCTCGCCTCGCCGGCCGCTGCCATGGTCACCGGACAGGTCCTCGGGGTGTACGGCGGAGCGGATCTGCTCGGCTGACGCAGCGGCCACGGTCGGGACGACGTTCGTCGAAGGAGGAGCAGTGCAGGTCGGTTCTCTGATCCGGACAGCCGCGCGTCGGTACGGCGACGCGCCCTGCCTCACGGCGGAGGAGCGCACCGTCTCCTTCGCCGAGTTCGACCAGGCCACCGACCGGGTCGGCAACGCCCTCCTCGCCGGCGGCATGTCCCCCGGGGACCGGGTGGGCGTGCTGCTGCCGAACGGCATCGAGGGCCTGGTCGTCTACTACGCGCTGGCCAAGGCCGGGCTGGTGCGGGTGCCGCTGAACCACCGCGAGACGCCCGCGGAGTGGACGTACAAGCTCCAGGACTCGGGGTCCCGGGGCCTGGTCCACAGCGGCACCGCTATCGACGGCCCGGACCTGGTGCAGTCGTGGGATCCGGACTGGCTGGAGCGGACCGCCTGGTCGGGTCCCGCGGAGCCGTGCGACGTCCACCGGGACGTCGAGGCGCCGTATCGACTCGGTTACACGGGGGGCACCACCGGGAAGCCCAAGGGAGCGGTCCTCACGATGCGCAGCGAGCACGCCGAGCTCGCCCACTTCCTGGTCGACCTGCTGCCCGGCGTCGGACCTGGTGACGTGATGCTGCACGCCGCACCGGTGATCCACGCCAGCGGGGCCTTCTTCCTCCCGCACCTGGTCCGGGGCGCGCACAACGTCGTGATGACCGCCTGGGACCCCTCCGCGTACCTGGAGGAACTGCAGCGGACCGGCGCGACCGCGTCCTTCCTGGTGCCGACGATGATCGCGATGGCGGTCGACGAGCCGGGCGCCGACGCGCTGCAGGTACCGCGGCTGCGCCGGCTCTGCTGGGGAGCCTCACCCATGGCGCCGTCGGTCAGCGAGCGAGCCCAGCAGGTCTTCGGGCAGGTTCTCGCCCAGACCTACGGGCAAGCCGAGGCCCCCATGGCCATCACCGTCCTCCAGCCGGACGAGCACGACCGGATCGGCTCGGCCGGCCGCCCCTACACCCTCGTGGAGGTCAGGGTGGTGGACGAGGACGACCGGGAGGTCCCCGTCGGCGAGTCCGGCGAGGTGGTCACCCGCGGCCAGCACGTGATGAGCGGGTACTGGAACCGTCCGGAGGCGAGCGCGGAGACGCTGCGAGGGGGCTGGCTGCACACGGGCGACATCGGCCGGATGGACGACGAGGGCTTCCTCTACCTGGTCGACCGGCGCAACGACGTCATCATCACCGGAGGGTCCAACGTCTACCCCCGCGAGATCGAGGACGCGCTGACCGGCCATCCGGCCGTCCGTGAGGCAGCGGTCGTCGGGTTGCCCTCGGAACGCTGGGGCGAGGTGGTGCACGCCGTCGTGGCCCTGCGGCCCGGCGAGCAGGCGTCCACGGAGGATCTGCTGGCCTTCGCTGCCGACCGGGTGGCCGGATACAAGCGACCCCGGAGCCTGGCGGTCTGGGACGCCCTGCCGAAGAGCCCCGCCAACAAGATCCTCCGGCGGGAGGTGCGCGACGCCGAGCGCGCGCGGCTGCAGCAGGAGCAGGCATGACCACGGACCCGCCGGACGACGCGGCCAATCGGCGGCTGCACCCGCTCGAGGGCGCCTACAACCTGCGTGATCTCGGCGGCCTCCCGACAGAGGACGGCGGGGAGACCCTGACCGGCCGGGTGTTCCGCAGCGACAGCCTCCAGTCCGTGTCGCTGGGCGACGTCGCCCGGTTGCACGACACGCTGGGTGTGCGGTCGCTGGTCGACCTGCGTGGCGAGGACGAGGTGGTGGCCGAGGGCCGCGGTCCGCTGGCCGACCGGGACGTCCGCTACGTCAACCTCCCGCTGGTCCAGGAGGACGGCTCCCTGGTCAGCTACCTCGAGGACGGCCGCACGGTCGACCTCGTTCCGCGCTACCTCTCCTACCTGGACTCCCCCGGGCGCACGATGCTGCGGGCGATCGAGCTGCTCAGCGAGGCGGAGACCGCGCCCACCGTCTTCTTCTGCGCCGCCGGCAAGGACCGCACCGGCGTCCTCTCGGCCCTGGTCCTGCGCCTGGTGGGCGTGCAGCCCGAGGCCGTGGTGGACGACTACCTGCTCAGCGCGGAGAGCGCCGACATCATCTTGCGCGAGCGGCTGATGCCCTCGCCCACCTACGCCCACCACATCGCGGCCCTGCCACCGGAGGTCTACCGCGCCGAGGCCGCCACGATGCGCCGCTTCCTCGTTGCCCTGGAGGAACGCTTCGGCGGCGCGGAGCAGTGGGCGTTGCAGGCCGGGCTGGAGCCCACGGTCCTGGCCCGCTTGCGGACGGCGTTGCGCGGCTAGCCCGGCCGGATCAGCCGGCCGTCGGTCCGGGCGGGACGACCAGCCGTTCCCGCAGCCGCCGCACGACGTCGTCCTCGAGCCCGGCCTCCCGCAGGAAGCCGGCCACCGACCCGTACTGCTCGTCGACCGCGCGGAGGAAATCCGCCATCGTCTCGGCCCGGCACTCGTGCACCTCGGGCGGCAGCAGGTCGATGCGGTCGGCGTAGGCCGGCAGCCGGCGCAGCCTGGCGATGATCGCCGGAACGGCCTCGGCGCTGCGCGCGTAGTCCTCCGCCACCACGTCGGCGGGCACGCCGACCGCCCGCAGCACCAGACCGGCCATCACCCCGGTCCGGTCCTTCCCCGCCGCACAGTGCACGACCGCCGGGAGCCCTTCGCCGGCCAGGAGCCGGAACGCCTCCGCAGCCGCCGCCGCACTGACCGCCAGGTAGCCCAGGTAGTGCTCGACGAGGGTGTCGGCGGTCAGGTCCGGGATCGGCCGCTGGTCCCGGCTGTGCAGCGCCAGGTTCACGTGGCGGACCGGCTCGGCCTCGAGCAGACCCCGGCCCTCGCCGGCCACCTCGCCGGGCGCCCGCAGGTCCACCACCAGCTGCAGCCCCAGCCGCCGGACGAGCACGTCGACGTCGGCTGCGGTGAGCTCCTGCAGCGTGTCGCTGCGGAATAGCAGGCCGGGACGGATGCGGCCGCCGTCCTCGGTCGGCAGCCCACCCAGGTCACGGAAGTTCGCGGTCCCCGCCGGACGCCAGGGCGCGGTCACGACAGCCGCTCGAGGACCGTGGCGTTGGCCATCCCCCCGCTCTCGCACATCGTCAGCAGTCCGTACCGCCCGTGCCGCCCCTCCAACGCGTCGAGCAGCGTGGCGAGCAGCCGTCCACCCGACGCGCCGACGGGATGGCCGAAGGCGATCGCGCCGCCGTGGACGTTGACCCGTTCGGGATCGGCGCCGGTCTCCTTGAGCCAGGCCAGGACCACCGGCGCGAACGCCTCGTTCACCTCCGCGACGTCGATGTCGTCGATCGCCAGGCCGGTGCGCGTGAGCACGCGTTCGGTGGCCGGGATGACGCCGTGCAACATCAGCACCGGATCCACGCCCACCACGGCACCGCGCACCACCGCGGCGCGGGGCCGCAGCCCCCAGCGCTCCGCGACGTCCTCGGCCACGACCAGCGCGGCCGCGGCGCCGTCGCTGACCTGGGAGGAGGAGCCGGCCGTGACGACCCAGCCGATCTCGGGATACCGCTCCGCCATGGCCTCGTCGCGGAACGCCGGCTTGAGGCGCGCCAGCGTCTCCATCGAGGACTCCGCCCGGATCCCCTCGTCGCGGTCGACGACGGTGCCGTCCGGCCGGATCACCGGCTGGATCTGGGCGGTCAGGTCACCGGCCTCCTCGGCCGCTGCGGCCCGCCGGTGGGAGCGGACCGACCAGGCGTCGCACTCCTCCCGGCCGATGGACCAGCGCGCGGCGATGAGCTCGGCGGAGATGCCCTGGCGCACCATGCCGTCGGCATACCGCCCGCGCAGCCGCGGTCCCAGCTCGTCGCGTCCGAGCCGGTTGGCCTTCATCGGGACGGTGCTCATCATGTCCACGCCGGCGGCGATGACGGCGTCCTGCTCGCCGGCGACGACGGCCTGGGCAGCGAACTGCAGGGCCTGCTGCGCCGAGCCGCACTTGCGGTCGATGGTGGTCGCGGGGACCTCCTCAGGCCATCCGGCGGCGAGCACGGCGTGCCGGGCGACGTTGCCGGACTGCTCGCCGACCGGCAGCACGCAGCCGGCTATCACGTCGTCGATCCGTCCCGGGTCGATCCCGGTGCGCTCCTGGAGGGCGGCGAGCACCCCGGCCAGCAGGTCCACCGGGTGGACCCCGACGAGGGCTCCGGTGTCCTTGCCCTTGGTGAACGGGCTGCGGACCACGTCGACGACGACCGCTCGGCGCGTCATGGCATCTCCACGGGGGTCGGCCTGACCGGTGTCGCGTCAGGGGAGGTCGGGCTCGCGCCGGCCGGTCACGGACAGGGACGAGCAGGCTCAGCGCCGCAGCGTGACCGACACGTCACCGGATCGGGCCTCGAGGGACCGTGCGGTGGTCGAGGCCACCAGGTCACGGACCCAGCGGGTGTGCGGCGAGACGTCCGTGGGGATCCGCTGCGGGATCGGGCCGGCGGCGTACATGGCGTCCACGTCCGGGCCGGGCATCAGGTACCGCAGCAGCAGTTCCTCGTCCGACAGGGTCTCGCCGTACTCGCGCCGGACCTCCGCGAGGCTCGGCTGGGGCGGCGGGTTCTCCTGGATGTGCTTGCCCCGGGGGCTGGAGAAGGCCCGGTCGAGCAGGTTGGGGTCCACCTCGCCCGGGTGCGGGCCCAGGTGCCCGGCCAGGTAGACGAGGTTCTCGTCCGGGATCACGCCGTAGCGCTCCTCGTTGACGACGTTGAGCATCGCCTGGATGCCCACCAGCTGGGAGAAGGGCGTGGCCATGACCGGGTAGCCCATCTCGGCGCGGACGACCTCGACCTCCTCGAGGACCGCGGTGAGGCGGTCCTCCATGCCGTAGGTCCGCAGCTGGTTGAGCAACGTCCCGGTCATGCCGCCGGGCAGCTGCTGGTGGTAGACCGCCAGGCGGAACTCCGCCGGCGTGCCGGTGGCATAGCCCTCCGCGGCAGCCACGGCACGGAAGTGCTCGGCGACCTCGGGCAGTCGCGAGTCGTCGACCGCCACGTCGTGCCCGAGCCGGCGCATGTTGTCGAGGGTGGCCTCGGTGGAGGGCATGGAGGGCCCGTTGGCCAACGTGGACACCGCCGTGTGGACGATGGTCACGCCCTCCTCGGCACCGGTCAGGTAGTTGACCGTGCCCAGCCCGGTGGTGTTGTGGAAGTGCATCTCCAGCGGCACCGTGCCCGCGGCGTCGCGCATCCGCGGGATCCAGGAGCGCGCCCGTTCCGCGGTCAGGACGCCGGGCTCGTCGCCCAGGATGATCGTGTCCAGGCCGTCCCAGCCGGCCATGTCCCGCACGATGCGCTCGAAGTACTCGTCGGTGTGCACGGGCGAGTGGCTGAACATCACCTGCGGTGAGACGCGCATCCCCGCGTCGTTGGCGACGCCGGCGATGTGCCGCATCTGGTCGAGGTTGAACAGGCAGTCGAAGATCCACAGGCTGCCGATCCCGTGCTTGGCCAGCGTCCGCACCCACAGCTCGACGATGGAGTCGGGGGTGCGCCCCATCCCGACGACGCCGTTGCTGCGGGTCCCCGCGCGCAGCGTGCTGTTCGGCATGGCCGCCTTGACGAGGTCGAGGCCCTCCCAGGGGTTGTCCCGGCAGTAGCGGACCTGCACCTCGAACTGCGAGCTGCCGGTGAGGTCGACGATCCGGTAGCCCGCCCGGTCTATCGCCTCGGCCACCGGCAGGATGTGCCCGGCGCGCATGCGCATGCCCCACAGGCTCTGCTGCCCGTCGCGCAGGGACTGGTCGATGAACTCGATCGTGGCCATCGCATGCCACCTCTCGGTCTCGGCTCCCGGTGGCGACGTGGCGCCCCGCCCGGATGTCTGGTCAGGCAGAGGGGTCGATCAGGACGAGCGGCTGACCGTGCTCGACCATCCCGCCGTTCTCGACGAGCACCGCGGTGACCACTCCGGAGATCCCGGCGGGAACCCGGTTCATCAACTTCATGACCTCGACGATCCCGATGACGTCCTCAGGCCCCACCCGGGTGCCGACGTCGACGAACGGGGGCGCCCCGGGACTGGGTGCCCGCCAGAACAGACCCACGGAGGGGGCAGCCACGGGGACCCCCGGTGCCTCCGGCGGCGCGGGCACCGCGCCCGCACCCGGGACGGGGACGGGGTCGGGCTGCGGTGCGCCCGGCGGCGCGGGGGGTGGGTCCAGCGTCGGTGCGGGCGCAGCCGCGGGGACGGGGGCGACGTCCGCCGGCCGCCCGGTGACCGGCGGACCTTCGCGGCGCGAGACGTGGAGAGTGTCACCCGCGACCGAGACCGTCATCTCCTGCCAGCTGCTCTGTTCGAAGGCGGCCAGCAGTTCCTGCAGGTCGTCCGGTGTCAGGCCCATGCACATCCCCACCTGAACTGGCAGCGTCGCCGCAGACATCCCATGTCTGGGGATCCTTTCTAGCGCATGGCGCTAGTCTGCGAAAGCGCAGACGGAGGAGGCCATCGGTCATGGGGGTCATCGACACCGCCATCACACGCATCCGCGACCGCATCGCTGCCGGAGAGCTCGCGCCCGGCGACCGCCTCCCGCCCGAAGCGGAACTCGCCGCACTCCTCGGCGTCTCGAGGAACTCCCTCAGGGAGGCCGTGCGCGCCCTCATCCAGGCCAACGTCCTCGATGTGCGGCGGGGCGACGGGACCTACGTCACCAGCCTCGAGCCGCAGCTCCTGCTGAGCGGTCTGGCGTTCGTCATGGACCTCATCCAGGACCGCACGGTCCTCGAGCTGTTCGAGGTCCGCCGCCTCCTGGAACCGGCCGCCACGGGGATGGCTGCCTGCCGTATCACCGACCACTCGATCGACGAGCTGCGCGGGCTGCTCGAAGCCATGCGACGGACGACCACGGCGGAGGAGCTGATCGCTCTCGACGTGGACTTCCACCGCTCGGTCGTGGAGGCGACGGGCAACCAGACGCTCGTGTCACTGCTGGAAGCACTGTTCAACAGGACCGCCCGTGCACGGATCTGGCGCGGAATCTGGGATCGCGGGGCCCTGGACTGGACCTACGCCCAGCACGACCTCATCGTGGAAGCGCTGGCCCAGCGCGACGCCACACTGGCCACTGCCGCGGCGACCGTCCACGTCGCCGCGTCCGAACAGTGGATCAGGCACCTGCTGGAGGGCGACGACGAGCCGCGCACCCCCTCGCCCCCGGTCCACGACGCCCATGCCGTGGGGCGTCCTGCCGCCCACGGCGCCGCGGCCGGGTCTGCTGCGACACCTGACGCCTGGAACCTCGATTGACGGGACGCCTCACCCCGCTGTCCCCGGTCCGATGCCGATGGCGTCCGGTGGACCGACACCAGCCGCGACCGAGCGGAAGAGCCACCTAGAGCGGTCGTGCCCGCTCCCGAGTGCGCCGTCCCGTCCTCGTGAGCAGCCACGCTGCCCAGGCTGGTCTGCAGCAGCTTCGTCGGAGGGGCAGTCGCGGACATGGCGGCCTGGGCCCGGGGGGTCATGGCCGCACACGGATCCCACGTCGCCGGAGCGGTGCACGAGTTCTGCCGGATCAGGCACCCGACCATCGCCAGGTCGGCGGCCGTCGACCGGTTGGAGGCAGCGGCCCGTGCCGGCCGAGCCGACCTGGTGCGGATCTGGTCCGAGGACCTGGCGGCGGTGGACGCAGACTGGGCCGCGGCGGCGGCCGAGCACGGACGAGCGCTGATCAGCGCCGGCGACGACGCCGGACAGCACTTCGAGCACGCCCTCCGGCTGCACGTCCGGAGCGGACGCCCGGTCTCCCTGGCCCGCACCCAACTCGTCTACGGCGAGTTCCTGCGCCGCAACCGACGCCGCGTCGACGCCCGCGCGCAGCTCACCCCTGCCCTGCAGGTGTTCACCGACCTGCCCGCCGGACCCTGGGCCGAGCGGGCGCGGCGGGAGCTGCGTGCGTCCGGCAGCACCGCCCGGACGCGGGGCGCCGTGGCCGCCGGAGCCCTCACCCCGCGGGAGCGGCAGGCGGCCCTGCTCGTCGGGGAAGGCCTGGCCAACCGGGACATCGCCGCCCGGTTGTTCCTCGGTCCCCGCACGGTCGAGTACCACCTGAGCAACGTGTACGCGAAGCTCGGCGTCCGGTCCCGCGGGGAGCTGGCCAGCTCCAGCTCAGCTGTCGCCGCCACGGGCTGCGAGGAGAGCGGCCGCGGCGCGCGTTCCGACGTCCCGGTCCCCCGTCTCCTGCGCCGACGCGACGATGTCGCGCAGGTCCCCCTCGGCGGCGGGGTCCCCGTCCTCGGCACGCTGCGTGGCTCCATCGGTGGATCGCCCGGGTCCCTGGGGTCCGATCGGGGGTCTCCGGCCCTCCCGCGGCGTGTTACGGCCGGGAGAACACCTGCACGTCGTCCTTCTGGTCCGTGGCGGTCCACGGCCTGGTGCTGCCGCTGCCCGACATCCGGAAGGCGGGGTCGTGCTTGAGGATCTCGCGGCGCGCGATCGTCATCTTGTGCACCTCGTCCGGCCCGTCGGCGATGCGGAGCGTGCGCTGGTGGGCATACATCTCGGCGAGCGGCGTGAACTGCGTGACGCCGGCCGCGCCGTGCACCTGGATCGCGCGGTCGATGACCTTGAGCACGATGTTGGGCACGGCGACCTTGATGCCGGAGATCTCGGTCGCTGCGGCCTTGTTGCCGACGGTGTCCATGAGGTGCGCGGTGTGCAGGACGTACCGGCGCGCCATGTCGATCTCGATGCGGGACTCGGCGATCCAGTCCTGCACGACGCCCTTCTGCGCGACGAGCGTCCCGAACGTCTCGCGCTGCAGCGCCCGCTCGACCATCAGGTCGAGGGCTCGCTCCGCGGCGCCGAGCGAGCGCATGCAGTGGTGGATGCGGCCGGGCCCGAGCCGTGCCTGCGAGATGGCGAAGCCGCTGCCCTCCTGGCCGAGCAGGTTGCCCGCCGGGACGCGCACGTCCTCGAAGACGACCTCGGGGTGCCCACCCCGGTCGACGTAGCCGAACACGCTCGGGATGCGGCCGAAGGAGATGCCGGGCGCGTCCTTGGGGACGACGATCATCGACTGCTGGGTGTGCCGGGAGGCCTGCGGATCCGTCTTGCCCATGACGACGAGGACCTGGCACCGCTCGCCCAGCGCGCCCGAGCTGAACCACTTGCGGCCGTTGAGGACGTACTCGTCGCCGTCCCGCTCGATGCGCAGGCTGATGTTCGTCGCATCCGAGGACGCCGAGTCGGGCTCGGTCATGCAGAACGCGGAGCGGATCTCGCCCTCCAGCAGCGGGAGCAGCCACCGCTGTTTGACCTCCGCCGATCCGTAGAGGTTCAAGACCTCCATGTTGCCGGTGTCCGGCGCGTTGCAGTTGAGCGCCTCGGACGCGAACCCGACCTTGCCGAGCTCCTCGGAGATCGGCGCGTAGTCCAGGTTCGACAGCTTCGTGCCGGGGTGGTCCGGCTCGAGGTGCGGCAGGAACAGGTTCCACAGCCCACGCTCACGTGCGGCCGCCTTCAGCTTGTCCATGATCGGCGGATAGCCGGCCGGCCCCACCCGCTCGAGCTGCTCGTGGTATTCGCGCTCGTTCGGGTAGACGTGGTCCACCATGAACCGCTGGACCTCGGCCAGGGCCGTCCTGCCCTGCTCGCTGAACTGCATGATCTCCCTCTCCCTGGCTGGTCACGTCCGCTGCGCCCTGCCCGGCGCAGGAGTCTCCGGTCCTCCGCACGGGCAGGACCGGATCACGGACCTCACCGCGCAGGTGGCGGCTGCGCGCCCGCCCTCACGCGGGGAGACCATAGTGATACTCGCCACTGCCGGACATCGACAGGCGGCTCCACGTCACGGCGGCCGGTGTCTGCCATCGGCCGGCTGGTGTGGCCCTGCAGACGTTCGACCTGCGTCTCGACAGCCTGCCTCCAGGTCGCCCGCGAGCCGTCGAGTCCGCCCTCGATGTCAGCCACGGCGGACTCCGACCCGTGTGCGTATGGACCGTGTCGCCCCTCGGACACCGAGTTGTACCCCACGGTCTGAGGGCCGGCGGGGGGTCCTCGGTTTCTGATGTCGGCGGGCCAGCTCGGCACCTGAAGGACGATCTCGGCCCGGTCTCATGCGCTGGCGGCGACCCGCAGGACGAGCAGCTACGCTCGTCATTCGCCGCGGTCGGCCTCCGAGCTCACTCCTGTCGCCGATCGGCCGCAAGGATCATCGGCGGACCCGCCGGACAGCGCGGCAACGACACCTGGTCGCTGAGGCGCCTCACCTCATCCAGCAGTCGCTGACCTGCGGCCACGCCGTCGGGGCCGCTGAGCTGGACCAGCAACCGCACCGGGCCGCTGCGTGGAACGACAACCCGGTGCTCGGGGCTGCCCAGCGGCGCGATCGCCCCGGCCGCGCAAGGCGGCCGGGGCGATGGGGTCGAGCACTCGGTCAGTTCGTGTCCCGCCGGTACAGCAGGACGGTGCCTACCACCAACGTGACCCCGGCGTACCCGCCGAAGACGAGTGCGTTCTCGGGTTGGGTGAGGGCGACGGCGAGCGTCCCGGGCGTCTCGAAGTCGGAGCTGTAGGCCAGCAGGTGATTACCCGCGATGAAGGGCAGGAAGCGGGCGACCTCTTCGGCGAGGAAGAGCTTGATCAGGTTCTCGACGACGAACCCCCAGACCAGGATCCCTGCGATGGCCGCGGTGGTGTTGCGGACGACCATGGCGGTCCCCAGCCCCAGCACCGCCGACAGCATGGTGAAGACCAGAGCCCAGCCCACGGAGGCGGCCAGTGCCGACGTGTCGCCCGCACCGAGGCCGGCCAGCACCGCACCGCCGAAGCCGCCGGCGAGTCCGGCGGCTCCGATCACCAGGCCGAGGGCGGCGGCGGTCAGCGTCTTGGACAGTGCGAGCACCCAGCGCGCCGGCCGAGCGGCGAGCGCGCTGGCCAGGGTGCCGTGTTGGACCTCGGAGCCGAACAGCAGGACCCCGCCGATCGCGGCGAACATCGACGTCACGCTGGTCCAGAAGAAGCCGACCTGGGCGACGTACTGAACCTGGTCGGTCACCATCACCCCGACTGCCCACGAGACGAGTAGGCCGCCGGCGATGGTCAAGAGGAGCAGCGCTCGATTCGCTCGAACGGTCGAGACCTTGATCCAGTCGCTCCTCAGTGCGGCACCGACGGCCCTGGCGCCATCGCCGGTGGAGCGCATCTCCGGTCGGTGCTCGGAGGGCACGGTGGTCGCCGGCCGCTGGAACGTGGTCGCGGTTGTGGTGGTCATGGTCTCGTCCTTCGGGAGTGTCGAGATGGGCGGATCGGGCGGGCTGTATGGGTCGAGAGGGATCAGGCGCTGGCGAACTCGGCGGAGGCCCTGGTCATGTCCAGCAGGCTGTCTTCGAGGGAGCGGGACGTCTCGCGGAGTTCGAGAACCTGGATGCGGCTGTCGAACGCGATCTGTGAGACGGCCGCCCTGGTGGTTCCTCGAACGATCAGCCGGTCGGCTGCTACCTCGACGACGAGGCCGTGTGCGGCCAGACGGGAGGCGAGCTCGGCCGGCTGGAGGGTCTGGATGAGCACAGCGACGTCGTTGCGGGCCGTGATCTCCTGGACCGATTCGGCCGCGAGCAGCCTGCCGCCGCCGACCACGATGAGGTCGTCGGCGAACATGCTGAGCTCGCCGATGAGGTGGCTGGAGACGAAGACCGTGCCACCGCGGCGGGCGAAGTCGCGTAGGTAGTCCCGCAGCCAACGGATGCCGTCAGGGTCGAGACCGTTGGACGGCTCATCGAGCAGGAGCACCTGCGGGTCCCCCAGGAGGGCTCCGGCCAGCGCGAGCCGCTGACGCATGCCGAGGGAGAACTTGCCCGCCCGCTGGTCCGCCGCCGTCCCGAGTCCGACCTCGGCCAGGACCTCCTCGGCCCGGGCTGTGGGGATCCCGCTGAGGGCAGCAGTGGCCCGCAGGTGGTTCCGGGCGGTGCGACCTGGGTGCATGCAGCGGGCGTCGAGCACCGAGCCAACGGTCCGCGCGGGGTGCTTGAGGTCCCGATAGTGGACACCGGAGTAGCGGACGTCACCGCGGCCGGGTCGGGTCAGCCCGACCATCATCCGCATGGTCGTGGACTTGCCCGCGCCGTTCGGTCCGACGAAGCCCGTCACCCGGCCGGCGGCCACGTCGAAGGTCATGCCGTCGACGGCAAGCCGCTTGCCGTACTGCTTGGTGAGATCTGAAACCGTGATCATGAGTGGCACTCCTGGCCTGTCATCGCTGGTGTGGATGCTGTCGAGGTTGCTCGCGGCGAGGCGTGGTCGCCTCCGTGGAACCACGGGGATCCCCGTGGAACTGAGCACCCCTGAGCGGTGTGGCGATGCCGGCGTCCGGCGGGTGCGAGGACCGGCTCCCCCGCGCTGGAACGGAGTACGGTCCGCGACGTGCTCCACGGGCGGGAAGCGGAGCGAGCCCGGATCGACCTGCTCGTCGCCGGGGCCATCGATGCCCGTGGCAGTGCCCTCGTGGTGCACGGTGAGCCGGGGGTCGGCAAGACCGCGCTGCTGACCGACGCGATCGACCGTGCCGACGCCGTCGCCGTCCTGTGGACCGCGGGCATCGAGTCCGAGTCACCGCTGCCCTTTGCGGCGCTGCACCGGCTGCTGCGGCCCGTCCTCGGGAACTTGGGGCGCATCCCGCCCGTCCAGGCCCGGGCGCTGCGCGGCGCGCTGGGTGAGGACGAGGACCGCAGTGGCGGCGACGGGTCGACCGACGAACGCTTCCTCGTGTTCGCAGCGACCTTGTCGCTACTGGCCGAGACCGCGGAGAAGCAGCCGCTCATCTGCATCATCGACGACGCCCACTGGCTCGATGCGGCGTCTGCCGAGGCGTTGCTCTTCGTCGCCCGTCGACTGCACGCCGACCGCCTCGCGTTGCTCTTCGCCGCCCGCGACGGCGAAGAGCACCACTTCGACGCGCTCGGCGTCCCCGAACTCGTCGTACCCGGCCTGGACGCCGACGCGGCCTCCGCCCTCCTCGCCCAGCACGTCGGCGTCGAGATGGGCGTCGCGGTGCGCGACGAGCTGCGGATCCGCACCGGCGGCAACCCACTCGCGCTCGTCGAACTCCCCACCGTCCTGTCCGAGGGGCAGCTCGCCGGGCGGTTGCGGCTCCCGGCACAGCTACCGCTGACGCAGGGGGTGGAGAGGGCCTTCCTGGACCGGTGCCGCCGGCTGCCCGGCGACGCTCAAGCGCTGTTGCTGGCTGCCGCCGCCGATGACTCCGGCCGGCTGTCGATCATCCGGCAGACGGCCGCTCGACTCGGCGCGGGTGATGGGGCGCTGGACGCCGCAGAGCGCTCAGGGCTGCTCCACGTCGATGGCGACGACGTCCGGCTACGGCACCCGCTCGTGCGCTCAGCGGTCTACAGCGCAGCGAGCGCGTCGCAGCGGCAGCGCACGCACGGGGTGCTGGCGGCCGTGCTGACCGCGGCGGGTGACCCGGACCGCGGGACCTGGCATGCCGCACTCGCCACCACCGGCCTCGACGACGCCGTGGCCGGTGACCTCGACGCACTCGCTGGGCGCGCCACCCGCCGCGGCGGACACGAGGCTGCGAGCAGGGCTGCCGAGCGTGCTGCCGAACTCAGCTGCTCTGCCGGTGCCCGGGCGCAGCGTCTGTTCGCTGCCGCGAGCAGCGCCTGGCTGGCCGGTGACGGTGCCCGCGCGCGGACCCTGGCCGACGGTGCCCGCGAGGCCACGGACGACCCGTTGCTGCGTGCCGACGTCGACTGGCTCCGGGGCAGGATCGAGTGGCACATCGGTTCGCCGCAGACAGGACGGCGGATCGTCCTGAGTGCCGCCCGGGACGTCGCCGTCCTCGACAGCGCCCGCGCCCTCGAGATGGCGATGCTGGCCACGGCTCTGGCGACCTGGAGCTGGGACATCCCCGCCGACGAAGACGTCAACTTCTCGGGGGCCGCCGAGGAGAGTGCACCGGCGCGACTGCGGTGCTTCGCGGCCCTCCTGCGCGGCCACCGTTACTTCCTCCGCCGCGAGATGGCCGGCGCCGCAGCCGCCTGGCACGACGCGTTCCGCATCGGACAATCGCTCCCCCCGGACCCCGACCTGCTGGGAAACCTCGGCGTGGCGGCTCTGCACCTCGCCGATCGCGAAGCGATCCGGTGGACCTACGGAGGGCTCCTCGCCCTGGCGCGGGACGGCGGCTCGCTCACCAACGCCGTGTGGGCCCTGTCGCGACTCCCGTCCGCCCAGCTCGCCGACGGGGACTGGAGTGGGGCAGCAGCGTCGGCGAACGAGGCCCTCGTCCTCGCCCGCGGCGTAGGGCAGGCGCCGCTGACCGCGATGCCGCTGGCGTGGTTGGGGCTGCTGGCGGCGTTCCGCGGTGAATCCGCCCGGCCGGACCCGCTGGCCGAACTCGAGGCGATGCGCGCTGATGGCCCCATGGGCATCGTCGGCGCGGCGGCCGTGGACATGACCGAGTGGGCCGAGGGCGTACTCGCCGCCAACGCCTCCGATACCCACGGGGCACTGCACCACCTCGAGCGGATCCGTCATCCGACGATCTGCCGGTCCGCCGCACTCGACCGGCTGGAGGTCGCCCAGCGCGCCGGCCGGACCGACGTCGTCCAGCAGGTGGTCGACGAGTTGACGGCGTGGGCCGCCCAGGTCGGGGCGGCGGCCCCTGCAGCGATCGCCGAGCACGGACGTGCGCTCCTCACCCATGGCGACGTCGCTGAGCGGCACTTCCAGGACGCCCTCCAGTTGCATCAGGCCGCCGGACGTCCGTTCGGGCAGGCCCGCACGCAACTGGCGTACGGGGAGTTCCTGCGACGGAACCGCCGCCGCGTCGACGCCCGCTCCCACCTCGGCGCCGCCCTCCAGGTGTTCGACGACCTGCGGGCCGAACCGTGGGCTGAGCGGGCGCGGCAAGAGCTGCGCGCGTCCGGCGTGACAGCCCGCAAACGGAACAGCACGACCACCGGGGATCTCACGCCGCAGGAGCGGCAGACGGCCCTGCTCGTCAGCTCCGGCCTCGCCAACCGCGAGATCGCCGCCCGGCTGTTCCTCAGCCCTCGGACCGTGGAATACCACCTGAGCAACGCTTATCAGAAACTCGGCGTCCGGTCCCGTGGCGAGATGGCCCAGCTCGATCTCAGCTGATCGCGTGCGACCGGTGACGAGCGCCTGACGCACATCGTCCGACCCAGGTAGTTCCACGGAGGCGACGGCGACGTCGCACTCCGGATCCTCGTGGTGTCAGCCCCGTCGACCCACATGAGGTGAAGAACGTGAACGTGCACGCTGAAGATGTCGTCGAGATGGGCGACGCCCCATCCCCCGGCCGTCGAACCATGTCGGCCATCGTCCAGGACCGCTACGGCCCTGACCCCGAGGGCGTCCTCCGGCTGACGGAGATCGACCAGCCCACGATCGCAGGCGACGAGGTCCTGGTGCGCGTGCACGCGGCCTGCGTGGACCGGGGGACCTGGCACATGATGGCCGGCCTCCCCTACCCCATCCGGATCGCGGGGTTCGGTCTCCGTCGGCCGAAGTACGCCAACCCGGGCCGGAACCTGGCCGGAACGATCGAGGCCGTCGGCGCCGACGTGACCGGCTTCGTCCCGGGCGACGAGGTGTACGGGATGGCCACCGCCACCTTCGCCGAGTACGTGTCCGCCCGACCGGCCAAGCTGGCCCGGAAGCCGGCGAACCTCTCCTTCGAGCAGGCGGCCGCCGTCCCGGTGTCCGGGGGCACCGCCCTGCAGGCAGTCCGAAGCCTCGGACGCGTCCATCCCGGTGAGAAGGTGCTGGTCATCGGCGCCTCGGGAGGAGTGGGCAGCTTCGCGGTGCAGATCGCCAAGGCGTCGGGCGCCGAGGTCACCGGTGTGTGCAGCACCAGCAAGGCGGACCTGGTCCGGGCGCGGGGCGCCGATCACGTCATCGACTACGCCCATGAGGACTTCGCCGACGGCGGACCCCGCTTCGACGTCATCATCGACATCGGCGGCAACGCCCGGCTGCCACGTCTCCGGCGCGCCCTCACCCCACGCGGACGACTGGTCATCGTCGGCGGAGAGACCGGCGGACGGCTGCTCGGTGGCAGTGACCGCGGGATCCGGGCCAAGGTGCTGTCGCTGTTCGTGGGTCAGCAGATGGGCACGTTCGTGGCGTCGGAGAAGGCCGCCGACCTGATGACCCTGCGCGACCTGATCGAGGCCGGAGAGCTCGTCCCCGCGATCGACCGCATCTACCCCCTCCGCGAGGTCCCTGCGGCCATCGAGCGGATGCAGGGCGGGCAGGCCCGCGGCAAGCTCGTCGTCTCCATTCGCCCCTGCAACGTCAAGACCCCGGCCTCGGGGAGCGTGACGTGACCGATCCCCGGACGTCCTATCCGGTACGCGTCGACGCGGCACTGGACCCGTCGCTTTCCCGCGGGTTGTGGCTGGTGAAGTGGCTGCTGTTGATTCCGCACTACGTCGTGCTGTTCTTCCTGTCGGTGGCCCTTGTCGTCGTCACGGTGATCGCGTTCTTCGCGATCCTGTTCACGGGTCGCTATCCGGGTCGCTGTTCGACCTCAACGTCGGAGTCATGCGGTGGTCCTGGCGCGTGCACTACTACGGCTACGGCTACGGCGCCCTGGGCACCGACCGTTGTTCGTCGTTCACGCTTGCCGACGTGCCCGACTATCCGGCGGACCTGGACGTGGCCTACCCCGAACGGCTGTCCCGGGGCCTCATCTTCGTGAAGTGGCTGCTGGTCATCCCGCACTTCCTCGTCCTCGCCGTCTTCGTCGGTGGCGGGTTGTGGCTGGGCACCCGCGGCGGGACACAGCGACTGGGGCACCGACTGGGGCGCCGGCGGCCTGCTGAGCCTGCTCGTCCTGATTGCCGCGATCGTGCTGCTGTTCACCGCCCGCTACCCCGGGCCGCTCCACGACGTCGTCCTCGGCATCGACCGGTGGGCGCTGCGGGTGGCTACCTACGCGGCGCTCATGACCGACCGCTATCCGCCGTTCCGGCTCGACCAGGGGCGGCACCGACCCCGGCTCGGTGCCGCCGGACCCGTCCCGCCCTCGCCGCGGAACCGGCGTCACGCCTGGAGAACCGCCGGGGTCACCGGCGTCGGCCGCTCGGGCTGGGCGGCGTCGGCGGCCAGGCGGCCGGCGAGAGCGGCGGCGTCGGCGCCGACGAAGCCGAGCAGTGCCGAGCCGCGGCAGGTCTGCCACGGCAGCCCGAGGAAGTACAGCCCGGGCACGTCGGTGACCCCGGCGGTGTGGCGCACGGCCCCGTCGACGACGACACCGGGTACGTGCAGCCAGGAGTAGTCGGGCCGGTAGCCGGTGGCCCACACGACCGCGTCGACGGCGACGCTACTGCCGTCGGCGAACCGGGCCGTGCGGCCGTCGATGTCGGTCAGCCGCGGCCGGAAGTCGATGCCGCGGCGGCGCAGGTCGCGGCTGCGGGTGCCGATGACCAGATCGCCGCGCGCCCGCAGCCGGCGAGCGATACGGGTGTGGCTGGGTACGGTGAAGAACCCCGAGCGGGTCAGCCAGAAGAACAAGTCGCGGCCGGCGATGCGCTGGGGCAGCTCGGTCGGACGGGTGCCGACGGCCACCGTCACCGCCTGGGTGGCGGCCAGTTCGGCGGCGATCTGCAGGCCGGAGTTGGCCGCTCCGACGACGAGCACGCGGCCGTCGCCGGGCAGCTGGGTGGGGTTGCGGTACTCGGCGCTGTGCAGCTGCCTCACGTCCGGGTCCAGCCGGTCGGCGAGGGTGGGAATGTGCGGGGTCTGGAACGGGCCGGTGGCGACGACGACCTGCCGGGCGCGCACCGTGCCGGTCGGAGTGGTCGCCGCGAAGGTGCCGTCGGCGTCGCGGTGCAGCCTGAACACCGGAGTGGAGAGGCGCACCGGCAAGGCGAAGTGGTCGACGTAGGCGGCCAGGTAGTCGGCGACCTCGTCCTTGGTCGGGTGGGTGTCGGCGGGTGCGGGGAACGGCAGGCCCGGTAGCGAGTCGTACTGCGCGGGGCTGAACAGCCGCAGCGAGTCCCAGCGGGACCGCCACGAGGAGCCGATCTCGGGTGCGGCGTCGACGAGCAGGAAGTCCGCACCCTGGGCGCTGAGGTGGTGGCCGAGGGCGAGGCCGGCCTGGCCGGCGCCGACGACGAGCACATCGAGGACCTCATCGGCGGTGGAGCGGGGCAGGGGCAGCGGCGTGGGCATGAGATCTCCTGACAGGACGACGGGTGGAACGGGCAGGGCTGGCGGGCCAGCGGCGGTCAGCCGAGGCCGATGGTGAGCAGCACGGTGGCGAGGGTGAGGTCGGCGACCAGGCAGGTCTCGGCGTACCAGCGGGGCACGACCCGCCCGATGCGGTGGTGGGCGACGTCCCAGGTGGCGTGGGCGAGCCAGCCGGCGGCCAGCACGTAGCGGGCGGTGGCCGGGTCGACGGCGACCGCCGCCATGGCCACCGCGCCGAAGGCGAGGACGGCCGCGGTCTGCGCGGTCAGCAGCCGCCGGTCGCCGAGGTCGCCGCGGGCGGTGCCCCAGGTCAGGTAGATCACCGCGGCGAGCAGCACGCACCAGGCGCTGATCGAGACCTGCGCGGGAGCGGGCAGCGGGGCGACGAGCACGAGGCTGGAGACGGCGGCGACGGCGCCGAGCGCGGCCGGCCAGCGGCGGGCCAGCGCGCCGCGTAGGCCGCCGCTGCGGCGGGTGGCCAACTCCGTGGGCGCCGCGGTGGTGCGGGTCATGAGAGGGGCTCCTTGGTCCGGGCTGGGCTGGCTCGAACGCTAGGAGGGGGCCGGCGGGGTCACGCCGGGAAAACCGCCAGGTCCGCCACCGGGGTGACCGCCAGGTCGGACATGCGGGTGGCCCCGGGGGGCGTGCTGGGGGGGGGTCAGTCGAGCGGTAGTGCGGTGAGCTCGGCGCGGGAGGCCACGCCGAGCTTGCTGAAGACGTTGCGCAGGTGGAAGTCGACGGTGCGTGGGGACACGAACAGCCGTGCGGCGACGTCCCGGTTGGACAGGCCTTGTCGGACCAGGGCCGCGACCTGGCGTTCCTGCGCGGTCAGTTCGGTGGTGGTGGTGACGTCACGGCGGCGGGCGGTCTCTCCGGAGGCCCGTAGTTCGGTGGTCGCGCGGGTCGCCCAGCGGGTGGCGCCGAGTTCCTCGAACACCTCCAGGGCGTCGCGCAGGTGGGCGCGGGCGTCGACGCGACGGCGCGCTCGGCGCAGGTGCTCGCCGAAGCCGAGGTGGATGCGGGCGCGGTCGAACCGGTGGGTGGTGGCGTCAGCGTGCTTGACCGCCCGTTCGAACTCCGCCTCGACGTCTGCCCCCTCGGCGAGCAATGCCCGGCCGTAGGCGGCGGCGGCGAGCGCCCATCCGGCGTCGACGGCCGAACCGAAGTCCTCGAGCTCGTCGGCCCAGGTCCGCGCCAGGTCGGGGCGGTCGGCACGAACGGCGGTCTCCAGCCGGTCGAGGGCGGCCAGCCGGGCGACGGTGGCAGTGCCCTGGCCCAGCTGCTGGAGGTGATGCACCGCCGCCGCGGGGGTGTCGGCGGTCAGTCCGCGGGCCCAGCGGATGAGGTCGCCGACGATCGGCGCGGTCACCCCGGCGCCTGGGGTGCTGTCCACCGCGGCGAGGTGCTCGGCCAGCTGCGCGGGCTGGTCGCGGAGCGCGGCCAGCAGCGCGAGCCAGGCGTGCGGGAATCGGGTGAGCGCTGGCTGGCCGCTGCCGGTGGCCAGGTCGAGGGCCTCGGCTGCGCCGGCTAGGGCCGCCCGCCAGTCACCGGTGGCGATCTCGCCGAATGCCCGTAGGGTGAGCGCGTAGACGATGGTGACCAGCGCGCCGGACTCACGCGCCCAGGACAGCAGCCGTGTGTGCTGGGTGAGGACGGACTCGGCGTCGCCGAGCAGGAAGGCGGCCACGCCGAGGTTGGACCGCAGGTACTCGTCCTCGCCGGCGTCGCACTCGGTGAACGCCGGGCGGAACTGCGCGGCGGCCTGGGGCCAGCGCCCGGCGCGGGCGTGCACGAACCCGGACAGCAGCCGGGCGTAGCAGCGGCCGCGGTCGTCGTCGGCGGTGGCCGGGTCGCCGAGCCGGGCCGCTTGGGCGGTCATGTCCTCGGCGCCCTCGCCGGCGTGGGTGCCGACCGCCGCGGCCAGCATGGTCATCGCCCGGGCGCGGTCGATGTCGACGTCGGCGACTTCGGTAGCCGCGTGCAGCAGGATGCGGTGCCCGACCAGCGGCGACCCGACGTTCCACTCCACCCGTGCCCGTAGCCGGTCCACGTCGGCGCGCAGCAGCGGATCGGTGGCCAGTGGGCGGGCCGCCTCGGCCAGCGAGTTGGCCCGCTCCGGCTGTGCGGCGAACCACGCCGCGTGCGCCGCGGCGGCGAGCCTGCGGGCCCGCGCGGCCGAGTCCGCGGTGAGCTCCGCGGCGCGTGCCCAGGCGGCGGCGGCCGCCTCGTGTCCGCCCCGCCCGGACGCACGCTCGGCCACCCCGTCGAGCGCGGCGACGACGGCGTCATCGAGGCGGTCGGCGGCCGCGGCCAGGTGCCAGGCGCGGCGGTCGGGGTCGGCGCCGAGCACGTCGGCCAGCGCCCGGTGCGCGGCGCGGCGCTGGGCGCTGGTCGCTGCGCGGTACACCGCCGAGCGCACCAGCGGGTGGTAGAGGGAGACGGCGTTGCCGTCGACCGTGAGCAGCCCGGACCGTTCGGCCTCGTCGAGGGCCTCTTCGCCGGCGTCCAGCTCCTCGGCGGCGTCGCGCACGACGGTCAGCAGGCCGGTGTCGTCGGCGGCGGCGATCAGCACGAAGCGCTGCGTCGGCTCGGCCAGCCGCCGGTAGCGGTCGAGGAACCCGCGCTCCACCCCGCCGGTCAGCGGCAGGGCCGTCGGCAGAGGTGCCCGGCCGGCCAGCTGGTCGCCGGTCAGAACCCCGGCGAGCTCACCTAGGGCGAGCGGGTTGCCCGCGGTGGCGGCGACCAGCCGGTCGCGGACCGCCGGGTCGACCGCACCGTGCGCCCGGGCGGCCAGCAGCGTGTCGGCGGCCGCTCCGGTGATGCCGCCGAGGACGACTGTCGGCAGGTCAGGGACGTCGAAGCCGTAGGCCTCGCCGTCGCGGGCGGCGAACAGCAGCGCGACCCGCTCCGCCTGCAGCCGGCGGGCGGCGAACAGCAGCGCCGCGGCCGAGGCGTCATCCAGCCACTGCGCGTCGTCGACCACGGCGAGGACGGGTGCGTCCTCGGCGGCGTCGGCGAGCAGGCTCAGCGTGCCCAGGAACGCCAGGAACCGGTCGCCCTCGCCCGCGGCCTCGCCCAGTGCGGCCCGCAGCGCGGCGCGCTGTGGCGCGGGCAGGCTGTCGATGCGGGGGCGCAGCGGCCACAGCAGCCGTTGCAGCGCGGCGAACGCCAGCGGGGACTCCGACTCCACCCCCGACGTGCGCATCACCCGCATGCCGGAGGCGGCCGTCACCGCGTCGGCCAGCAGCGTCGACTTGCCCGACCCGGCCACGCCGCGGACCACCAGCGACCCGCCGGCTCCGGCACGCGCGGCGTCGAGCAGCGCAGTGATCGCCGCACGTTCGCGGTCCCGTCCGACCAGCACGAGCGGAACCGTACCGACCGCCGCGGACAGGGCCGGTGATCACGATCCTGGTGATTCTCCCGGCGTGAGCGACCTCGGCGGCGGCGAGCGTGGCGGCCACACCGCAGACCCCACCCGAGGAGGAGCCATGTCGGCCCACCCCACCGCCGAACCGGCTGCCCACACCGCCGAGCGACCGCACGGCCCCAGCCACGGCGCACCCCCCGCCCACGCCCACGGGCAGCCGGTCCACCCGGCGCCGGGCCACTCGGCGGCCGCCGCCGACGACGAGCCGCGCCGGCCGTGGACGGTGTTCGCGCTGATGATCGCCGCGCAGTTCATGGTGATCCTGGACGTGTCGGTGGTGAACGTCGCGCTGCCGTCCATCGGCGAGGACCTGCGCCTGTCAGCGACCCACTACCAGTGGGTGATCAGTGCCTACGTGCTGCTCTCCGGTGGCCTGCTGCTGCTGGGCGGACGGATCGCCGACCTGCTCAACCGGCGGGGCGCGTTCCTCGCCGGCATCGGCCTGTTCACCGCCGCCTCGCTGGTCAGCGGCTTGGCGCAGACCCCGCTCACGCTCATCCTGGGTCGCGCCGCCCAAGGTGCCGGTGCCGCGCTGCTCACCCCGGCCGCGCTGTCGATCATCATGACCGCCTACGCCGGCCGGCAGCGGCAGACCGCCCTCGCCGTGTGGGGCACTGTCGGCAGCCTCGGCATCGCCGCCGGTGTGCTGTTCGGCGGCGCGCTCACCAGCGCCTTGGGCTGGCGTGCGGTGTTCTTCATCAACGTGCCGATCGGCGCCGCCGTCGTCCTCGGCACGATGCGGTCGGTGGCCCGCGGCGGATCGCAGCCCGGCGCGCTGCGGCGCCTCGACGTGCCCGGTGCACTGACCCTGGTCGGTGGGCTGCTGGCCCTGGTGTTCGGCATCGAGGCCACCCGCTCCGCAGGCTGGACGGCGCCGCGCACCTGGGTCTCCCTCATCCTCGCCGCGGCGCTGCTCGGCGCATTCGCCCTCCTGGAACGCCGGGCCGCCGATCCGTTGGTGCCTCCCGCCACCTGGCGGATCCGCTCGCTGGTCTCCGCCTCGGCGGTGATGGCCGGCGTCACCGGCGTGGTGGTCGGCGCGATCTTCCTGACCTCGCTGTACCTGCAGGGCGTCCTCGGCGCCTCCGCGGTCGTCACCGGTCTGCGGTTCCTGCCGCTGGCCGCCGCCATCACGGCAGCCGCCACGGTCGCGTCGAAGGTCATCGGACACGTCGGCGCCCGGGCACTGATCCTCACCGGCCTGCCCATCATGGCCGTCGGCGTCCTCCTGCTCTCCGCGCACGCCGGCGGAACGTCCTACGCCGCCGACGTGCTGCCCGGTCTCCTGCTCGTGGGTGCCGGCGTCGGCCCGATGTTCGTCGCCATCGCAGTCGCCGCGATGAGCGACGTCCCCGACGACCAGTCGGGTCTGGCCTCGGGGCTGATGATGACCGGCCACGAGATCGGCGCCGCTCTCGGCGTCGCCGGGCTCACCGCCGTCGCCGGGGACCTCGCGACATCCGCCGGCCTGATCGACGGCTACGGCCGCGCCTTCGCCGCCACCGCCGGGGTCCTCGCCGCCCTCTTCCTGCTCACCCTGCTCACCGTTCCCGCCGGCAAGCCCGTAGCCGGCGCGGGCGTCCACGGCCCCGGCGGGCACGGCCACTGACCCGGGCCACCGGGACGGAATCCCGGCGATTTCCCCGGTGAGACGCACCCCCTTCCGCGCCGACTCTCATCACCGACCGCACCACCACCGCACCACCGACCTTCAAGGAGTTCCCATGCTGTCCGGCACGCCCCGCACCTTCATCGGCTCGACCACCTTCACCGTCACCGGCATGACCTGCGCGCACTGCCAGCGCGCGGTCACCACCGAGATCGCCGCCGTCGACGGCGTCGAGTCGGTCACCGTCGACCTGGCCACCGGCACCGTCACTGTCACCGCCGCCCGCCCCGTCGACCGCGCCGACATCGCCGCCGCCATCGACGAGGCCGGCTACGCCCTCGTTCCGTAGCCCTTCCCGCACCCCGTTGCCCGGGTCGTCCACCAGCGCCACCGCCCGCACGACCCGGGCAACGGCCGCCCCCAGCCGTCTGTCACCGCTCGCGAGGAGCCCGCCATGACCTTCGCCCACGAGCACCTCATCCGCTTCCGCCAGCAAGAACTGATCCGCGAGGCACAGCAGGCCCGGGTGGTCCGCTGCCTGCGACCTGCCCGGCCGTGGCGCCGCCCCCGCCGGTGTCCCTGCCCCTGACCGCCGCCGCCCTGCCCACCTCGACCCGCTCGCCGCCCGGCGACCCGCCCCCGCAGGAGAAGCCATGACCGTCACGGATCCCCAGCTCGCCCCGCCGCCGCAGACCCGGCCCGCGATCGCCGCCCGGGCGGTCGACGTGGTGAAGACCTACGGCCGCGGCGAGGCCGCCGTCCGTGCCCTCGACTCCGCCAGCGTCGCCATCCCGGCCGGAGAGTTCACCGCCGTCATGGGCCCGTCCGGGTCGGGCAAGTCCACCCTGATCCACGCCCTCGCCGGCCTGGACGGCATCGACGCCGGCCAGGTGTTCATCGGCGACACCGACCTGACCACGCTGGCCGAGCGGGACCGCACCCTGCTGCGCCGCGAGCGGCTCGGCTTCGTGTTCCAGGCGTTCAACCTCATCCCGGCACTGACCGCAGCGGAGAACATCGCCCTGCCGCTCACCCTGGCCGGCAAGCGACCCGACCCGGCCTGGATGAACGAGCTCGTGCACATGCTCGGCCTGGCCAACCGGCTCGACCACCGTCCCGGCCAGCTCTCCGGCGGACAGCAGCAGCGGGTCGCCGTCGGCCGCGCGCTGATCGCCCGCCCCGAGCTGGTCTTCGCCGACGAGCCGACCGGCAACCTCGACTCCCGCTCCGGCGCCGCGCTGCTGGCGTTCCTGCGCGACGCCGCCCGCACCTACGGCCAAACGATCGTCATGGTCACCCACGACCCGGTCGCCGCCGCCTACGCCGACCGCGTCGTCTTCCTCGCCGACGGCCGCATCGTCGACGAGCTCACCGACCCGACCGCCGAGACCGTGCTCGCCCGCCTCGCCGGCCTGGACGCGACCCGCCTCGACGAGCCGGTGGGGGCGTGATCCCGATGTGGCGCCTGTCGCTCTCCAACGCCCTCGCGCACCGTTCTCGGCTGGCGCTGACCTGGCTGGCCGTCGCGCTCGGCGTCGCCTTCGTCGCCGGCAGCCTGGTGCTCACCGACACCAGCACCCGGCTGCTGGACGAGCAGTTCCGCACCACCGCCGCCGGCGTCGACCTCACCGTCCGCGGCGCCGCCGCCTTCGACGCCGCGATGGGCGTGGAGGTGGCCCGCGACCCGCTGCCGGCCGACCTCGCCGAGCGCGTCGCCGGCACCGCCGGTGTCGACCGGGTCCGCCCGGTCGCCTCCGGGCCGGGGCAGCTGCAGGTCCGCGGCACCGCCGTGGAACCGGCCGGGCCGACGATCCTCGGCACCTGGGCCGAGGCCCCGTTCACCGCCTACACCCTGCGCGCCGGGCACGCCCCGCACGGCGAGGAAGTCGTCCTGGACGCCGCCACCGCCGCCGACCACGGCATCGCCGTCGGCGACACCGTCACCGTCTCCGCCACCGCCAGCAGGCCGCTGCGCGTGGTCGGCCTGACGGGCATCGGCGATGGCGACGGGCTGACCAACAGCACCGTGGTGCTGGTCGACCTGCCCACCGCGCAGACGCTGCTCGACCTCGGCTCCGGGGTCACCGCCGTCGACGTGATCGCCGCCGACGGTGTCGCCGTGCCCGACCTGCGCGCCGACCTGGCCGCGGCGCTCGGTGCGCAGTACGCCGTCACCGGCGGCCAGGACGCCGCAGCCGCCAGCGCCGACGCGGCCAAGGAGAGCATCAACTACCTGCGCATCGTACTGCTGGCGCTCGCCGCGGCCGGGCTGGTGGTCGGGGCGTTCCTGATCGCCAACACGTTCGGCATCGTGCTCACTCACCGGGCCCGGGAGCTGGCGCTGCTGCGCGCCGCCGGTGCCACCGGGCGGCAGGTGCTCGGCTTGGTGCTCGGCGAGGCGCTGCTGGTCGGGCTCACCGGCGCGGCCGGCGGCACCGCGGTCGGCGTCGGCGCCGCCTACGCGCTGCGCGGCTTCGCCTCCAGTGCCGGGCTGGCGCTGCCCGACGGCCCGCTGACCGTCACCGTCCGCACGCTGGTCGTCGGCCTCGTGGCGGGCACGCTGATCACCCTGCTGGCCGCGCTCGGCCCGGCCCGCCGCGCTGCCCGCACCGCCCCGGTCGAGGCGATGCGGGTCTCCGACCCGGCGCCCGCCGGTCCCCGGCGGGGCCGGCTGATCACCGGCTGGATCCTGCTCGGCCTCGGCGTGGTCCAGCTCGGCACCGCCGCGCTGCTGCGGCAGATCGTCGGCGTCGGACTCGGCGCCGTGCTGCTGCTGGCCGCACTGGTCGTGCTCGGCCCCGTGCTCGCGCCGCGGCTGGCGCAGGCGGTCGGTCGCCCGCTGACCGGCCTCGGCGTGCCCGGGCAGCTGGCCCGGGAGTCCATCGTGCGCAACCCGCGGCGCACCGCGGCCACCGCGATGGCCCTGGCGCTGGGCCTGGCGCTGATCTCCTTCGTCGCGGTGCTCGGCAGCTCGGTGAAGGCGATCGGCGCCAGCTCGACCGAGGCGATCACCGCCGACCTGCTGGTGCAGAGCTCCCGCGATGAGATGCTCGGCGGGCTCTCCCCGGAGGTCGCCGCCCGCGTCGCTGCGCTGCCCGAGGTCGCCGCAACCTCCTCGGTCCGCTTCGGGCACTGGCTGGACGGGGACATGACCAGTGCACTGACCGCGGTCGACCCGGCCACCCTCCCGCAGGTCGCCGACGTGCAGATGACCGGCGGGGCACTGGCTGCGCTCGACGGCGGGGGCGTCGTGCTCGCCGCCGACGTCGCCGCCGAGCGCGGCCTGACCGTCGGCGACACGCTGGCGATGACCTTCTCCCGGGACGGCGAACAGCGGCTGCGAGTGGTCGGGTTGATGGCCGACGACTCGGCCCGGGCGCTGTCGACCAGCTACGTCCTCTCGCTGGGCACCTACGCGCAGCACTTCAGCGAGAACGTCGACGCCACCGTCTACGTCGCCCTCGCCGACGGTGTCGGCCCGGCGGCGGCGCGTACGGCGCTGCGGGCCGCGGTCGCGGACTTCCCGAACGCGGAGGTCCTCGACCAGGCCGAGGCCGCCGCCGGCCGCGCCGCCGCGGTGGGCCAGGTGCTCGGGCTGATCACCGTGCTGCTCGGGTTCGCGGTGCTGATCGCACTGCTGGGCATCACCAACACCCTGGCGCTGTCCATCGTCGAACGGACCCGGGAGATCGGGCTGCTGCGGGCGGTCGGCATGACGCGGGCGCAGCTGTCCTGGATGGTCCGCGCCGAGGCGGTGCTCATCGCCGCGGTCGCCGTGGTCACCGGCGTCGCCCTCGGGCTGGGACTGGCCGCGGCCACCCTGGCCGGACTGTCCGCAGACAACGCCCTGGTCATCGAGGTTCCCGTCGGGCAACTGCTGGCCGTCGTCGCCACCGCGGTCCTCGCCGGGCTGGTCGCCGGGCTGCTGCCCGCCCGCCGCGCCGCCCGGCTCGACGTGCTGACCGCAATCGCCACCCAGTGACTCGGGGCGCCGGCCCCCATCGGGCGGGCCGGCGCCCCGAGGGTGCCGTCTCGCCGCCGCCCGCGTACACCCCGCTCGCCGTCGACAACTGACCCGTGCCAGCTCCGCACCGGCCGATCAGCCCAGCAGAACCTGGCGATTTCCCCGGTCCGAGCCCGTTCACCGCCACCAACGATCACCCCGTAGCCCGACCGAGCCCCCTCCAGCCTGGAGACCGCGATGACGACCACCGCACCGGCCACCACCGCCGCGACAACCGAGCCCGCCAGCTGCACCCTCGACATCGGCGGCATGACCTGCGCCTCCTGCGTCGGTCGCGTAGAGAAGGCACTCAACCGCGTTCCCGGCGTCACCGGCGCGGAGGTCAACCTGGCCACCGAGGTCGCCACCGTCCGATTCGACCCCGCCCAGGTCGACCTCGAGGACCTCACGGCCGCGGTGACCCGGGCGGGGTACTCCGCCACCCCGCGCCGCGAGACCCAGCCCCCCGCCGAGGCTGCCCGGGTCGGGATGGACGCCGTGACCGAGGAGCGGGACGGCGAGTCCGATGTGACGGCGCTCAAGCGGAAGTGGCAGATCACCCTCGCCACCGGTCTCGGGCTGATGGTGCTGATGTACGTGCCGCTGTACATCGACACGATGGACTGGCTGATGCCGGCCATCCTCGTGGTCGCCACCGTCGTGCAGTTCTGGGCCGGAGGTGACATCTACCGCGCCGCCTGGGCCGCCGCCAGACACCGCAGCACCAACATGAACACCCTCGTGGCGTTGGGCACCGGTGTCGCCTACGGCTACAGCGCCTTCGTCACGCTGTGGCCGGCCGCCGCGGAGCGCTGGGGTCTGCCGCTGCACGTGTACTTCGAGACCTCGCTGGTCATCCTCGCCCTCGTCCTGGCCGGCCGGTGGCTGGAGGCCCGCGCCAAGAAGGCCACCGCCGCGGCGATCACCGCGCTGGTCGGACTCGCGCCGAAGACCGCGCGGGTGCTGCGCGACGGCGCCGAGGTCGACGTCCCGGTCGATCAGGTCGTCGTCGGCGACCTGGTCCGGGTGCGGCCCGGCGAGAAGGTCCCGGTCGACGGAGTCGTCACCGACGGCGCGACCGCGGTGGACGAGAGCATGCTCACCGGTGAGAGCCTGCCGGTCGACAAGGGCGTCGGGGACACCGTCATCGGCGCCACGATCAACCGCACCGGCACCGTCGTCCTCCGAGCGACCGCCGTGGGCGCCGACACCGCGCTGGCCCAGATCGTCCGCCTGGTCGAGGACGCGCAGGGCGCGAAGGTGCCGATGCAGCGCCTCGCCGACCGGGTCTCGGCGTGGTTCGTGCCGATCGTGCTGCTGCTGGGCGCCGCCACGTTCGCCGCCTGGGCGCTGTTCGGCCCGGACACCGGACGGATGACGATGGCGATCACCACCACCATCGCTGTGCTGATCATCGCCTGCCCGTGCGCGCTCGGTCTGGCCACGCCGACCGCGGTCATGGTCGGCACCGGCCGCGCCGCCGAGCTCGGCATCCTCATCGGCAACGGCGACGCGCTGGAGACCGCCCGTCGGGTCACCGCCGTCGTCCTGGACAAGACCGGCACCATCACCCGCGGCAAGCCGGCCCTCACCGGCGTCACCACCACCGGCGGCTGGGACGAGGACGACATCCTGGCCCTGGTCGCCGCCGCCGAGACCGGCAGCGAGCACCCGGTCGGTGAGGCGCTCGTCGCCGCCGCCACCGCCCGCTTCCTCGACCTGCCGCCGCTGCGCTCCTTCGACGCTGTCCCCGGTCACGGCATCGACGCCGTCGTCGGCGAGCGACACGTGCTGGTCGGCAACGCCGCGCTGATGGCCGCCCGCGGCGTCGACGTCACCCCCCTCGCCGACATCGCCGCCGCGGCCGCCGCCGCGGGACAGACACCGATGTTCGCGGCCGTGGACGGGGCCCCGGCCGCGGTGCTCACCGTCGCCGACACGGTCAAGCCCGAGTCGGCCGATGCGGTCGCCCAGCTGCAGGCACTCGGCCTGCGGGTGTGGATGCTCACCGGCGACAACGCCGCCACCGCCACTGCGATCGCCGAGCAGGTCGGCATCGAGCACGTGCTGGCCGAGGTGCTGCCCGCCGACAAGGCGGCGCAGGTCCGCCGCCTGCAGCAAGAGGGACACGTCGTCGCCTTCTGCGGGGACGGCATCAACGACGCCGCCGCCCTGTCCGCCGCCGACGTCGGCATCGCCATCGGCACCGGCGCCGACGTCGCCATCGCCGCCTCCGACATCACCCTCGTCGGCGGCGACCTGCGCGGCATCGTCTCCGCGATCGCGCTGTCCCGGCGCACCGTCACCACCATGAAGCAGGGCCTGGCCTGGGCGTTCGGCTACAACCTGCTGCTCATCCCGGTCGCCGCCGGCGCCCTGTACACCTGGAACGGCCTGCTGCTGGACCCGGTGCTGGCATCCGCGGCGATGGCGATGAGCTCGGTCAGCGTGGTCACCAACGCGCTGCGGCTGCGCCGCTTCCGCCGGCCCGCCACCGCCTCGGAGATCCTGCACCCGCCGCTGCGCGCCCGGATCGGCCAGTACGCCTACCTGACCGGCGTCGCCGTCGTCGCGCTAGCCCTCGGCGCCGGGCTGACCGCGGTGTCCCGGATGGACTTCGCCGAGCGCGGCATGAACGGCACGCTGGCCTGGATGCAGGGCACCGGCATGCCGATGCGCCCGGCGATGAGCGAGATGATGACCGCCGAGATGCCACCGGTCGATGCCGCCGAGGCGAGCACCGAGGTGCGGCTGGAGCTGCCCGCACAGATCCGACCCGGCGAGCCTGCCAGGCTCGTCGCCACCGTCGTCGACACCGCCACCGGCGACCCGGTCGAGGACCTCACCCGCAGCCACGAGGCATGGATGCACCTCATCGCCACCCGGGAGGACCTGGGCACGTTCACCCACGTCCACCCGCAGCCCACCGGCGAGCCCGGGCAGCTCACCGTCGAGCTCACGTTCCCCACCGCCGGCCGGTACATCGTCAACACCGAGTTCCGCCAGCAGGGCGAGATGAGCGACGTCCACCAGCGGCAGGTGATCACGGTGGCCGGTCCGGCGCCCGAGCCGGTGACCCTGGCGGCCGGACCGCGGAGCGTGGTGGTCGACGGCGTCCGCGTCGAGCTGGAGGGGGACGCCGTGGGTGGCGGGCGCAGCGACCTGGACTTCACCTTCACCGACGCCGGGACCGGTCGACCGGTCGACGACCTCCAGCCCTACCTGGCGGCCGCCGGCCACGTGGTCGTGATGCGGGTCGACGGGGCGACGTTCGCCCACGAGCACGCCGAGGTCACCGACGCGTCCGGCCGCCCGGTCTTCGCGCTGCCGGGCCAGACCTTCGGGCCGGAACTCGACGTTCACGCCGAGTTCCCGACCGCCGGGACCTACCAGCTGTGGGCCCAGTTCCGGCTGGCCGACGGCCAGGTCATCACGGTGCCGTTCACCGTCGAGGCGACCTGAACGCAAACCGGCGGCCCCGCATGCTGCGATCAGCATGCGGGGCTGCTGCTCGACCACCTGATCCGCCCGCCGAACACGCCCTCAGAACCGACCGAGGCACCCATGACCTTGCACGTGCGCGCGGCTGGGCCCGACGACGTCCCGGCCGCCGCCGAGGTGCTCGCCGCCGCCTTCACCGACTACCCGTGGACCCGATGGACGGTCGACGCCGACGGCCACGGCGAGCGGCTGCGGGCCCTGCACTACCTCTACCTGTCCGCCGTCGCCGTGCCCTTCGGCCGCGTCGACGTCGGGGAGGCGGGGCAGGAACTCCTGGGCGTCGCCGTCTGGATGCCCAGCACCGGGATCCCCGACGAGGTGTGGCAGCGGGTCGGCCCGGCGGCCGCCGAGCTGGCGGGGCACCGGGCGGCGGCCGCCGCTGCAGCCGAGGAGGTGCTGGCCGGCCGGCGCCCGAGTGAGCGGCACCTGACCTTGGCCAGCCTGGGCGTCGTGCAGCACAGACAGCGGCAGGGGCTCGGTGCCGCGCTGCTGGCCCCGGGGCTCGATCGCGCCGACCGGGACGGGCTGCCGGTGTGGCTGGAGACGAGCGGCGAGCCGAATGTGCGGTTCTACCGCCGACTCCGCTTCGCGGTGGTCGGCGTCGTCGACCTGCCCGGTGGTGGCCCGCGCACCTGGTTGATGCTTCGCGGTCCGGGAACGACGGCCGCCGATCGGGCGGCGACCGCGGCCGGCCCGGAGGACAACTGGCAGGAGCGCGTTCGGTGAACGGCTTGCTGATCGCTCTCATCGTGACCTGCGAGGCCGGCACCCCAGCGGACTCCGCCCAGCCTGGCGGGGCGCTGGCCCCGACGTGGGCCGACACCATTCCGCACCCCGACACAGAGCAGGGCCCTCACGCCCTCATCCCGCAAGAGGGTGCCGGGCGGCGATTCACCGGCCCACGCCGCTGACCGACGGCCAGCCGCAAGCCCGTGCGACGGCATCCGGACCGCCTGTCGCGGCCCCGCGGTTCCGGCGCGGCAGAGGCGCTGAGCACCGGATCCCCTGCCTCGAACAGCCTCGGCCCCGGAACGTCTTGACGACGGTGGGACGCAGCGGTGTCCTCATCGCCGCTCCTGCCGACCGCGACGCCGCCGCTGGGGGTCCATCCGATGACGGTTGTGGACGAGCCCATGTCCTTCCGGGCGAGGCCGCGAGAGCAGATCGTCGCGCTGCGCCGGGCCGATGACCGGCAGCGGCGTGCGATGGCCAGTGGCTGGGCCGGCTACTGGATCGACATGGTGGACGTGTACCTGCCCGTTGTGGCCCTCGCGCCGGCCATCGCGTACTTCCAGCCGGCCAGCGTGTCGGCCGACCTGGCCAGTGTGCTGTTCATCGGCACGTTCGCGGCCACCATGCTCGGCCGGCCGATCGGAGCGCTGCTCTTCGGTCACCTGGCCGATCGTCTGGGCCGTCGGCGGCTGACCCTGATGTCGGTCGCGGGGTTCTCCACCTGCACCGCGGCGATCGGGCTGCTGCCCGGGTATGCGGCGTGGGGAGCTCTGGCACCGGCACTGCTGGTCGGACTGCGCTTCGTCAACGGCATCTTCCTCGGCGGCGAGTACAGCGCCGGAACACCGCTGGCGTTCGAGCACTGTCCACCTCGTGCCCGTGGCCTGCTGGGCGGGCTTCTGCTGGGTGCCTACACGCTCGCCTACGTGTTCATCAGCCTCGTCGTCCTCGCCGTGCTTGCACTCGCACCCGCCGGGGGGCCCGCGTCGCCCTACGTGCAGTGGGGCTGGCGCATCCCCTTCCTGCTCGGCGCCGGCCTCGGGTTCGCGCTCCTGTTGTTGCGCGCTCGGGTCCCGGAGTCCGACGTCTGGCAGCAGACCCCGAAGATCGACCGCCCACTGCGCGCACTGGCCCACGGAACGCTGCGGCGTGACCTGACCCAGGTGCTCCTGCTCATGACCGGCCTGTGGCTGATGAGCGGCAGCGTCGTGTCCGTCATGCCGCGTCTGCTGCTGACGCAGTACGACACCTCGCCGGTCGCGGTGACGTGGGCACTGCTGGCGGCCAACGTCGTCCTGTTCCTGACCGTCGTTGCCGTGGGAATGGCGAGCCAGGTCATCGGACGACGGCAGGTGCTGCTCGGCGGCGCGGTCGTCGCGGTCGTTCTCGGACTGCCGGTCTACGCCGTCGTGGCGAACGCGCGGATCGGCGTCGCCTCGGCGTTCGCCCTGGTCGCGGTCGTGCACGTACTGGTCGTCGGCGCGTGGGGCGCCGCGTCGAGCTACTGCAACGAGCGGTTCCCGACCGCTGTCCGATCGTCGGGGTTCGGCATCGGCTACAGCCTGTCCGTGGTGCTGCCGAGTCTGTCGGCGTTCTACCTGGCCGGCCTCGGCCGGGTGATGCCGTTCGAGTACACCCAGCTCGTGCTCCTTGCCGTGGGAGCGGCACTGTTGGCGGCCGGTGCGACGCGCGGGCCGGAAACGTACTCGGTCGACCTCGCGGAACTCGAGGTACGGAGGGACGCTCGGAGACCAGCCCTCGCCGTACAGCGGGACGCGTCTGCGTCGCCCCTGTCACGCACCTGACGCCGCGACAGCGGCGTCCCCGGCGGGCTGCCAGGCGTCGAGGACCTCGAGCCGCCGCCTGGCGCCGAGGCAGCGGTGCCGCGCTGGCGTCCAGGTTGTCAAGCTCGACGCCGGAGCGGATCAGCGGCTGCTCGGGCAACGTCAGAGAGCGGGGCCATGAGCAGCCGACCCTCCCGAGGTCTCGGTGACCGGACTTGACGTAGAGGTCGCCGAGGGCGAGGGCGTCACCGCCCGTCTACAGAGCCGCGCCTGGCCTCCGACGGTGGGCTCGGCTGCGCGCGGCCCAGCCGCGCCGCCGCCTCCCGATCGCGGCTGTCGGCGGCCCGCGCTGCCACGGCGCCTGCGGAATCGGACCGTCACGGCCGGCTCCGCCGCATCCCACCCCGGCGGCTTCGTGCTGGCAGGTTTCCGGCGATTCCCGGCGGCCAGCTCCCTCGTGCTGGAACGGTCGGCCGGAGATCCTCAGCGGCATGACGGTGATCGGCTCCGTACCGGGCCTAGTCGCAAGGTCCACAGTCGCACTCGAAGCCCAGCAGTCGAGGGTCGCCCTGCTCGTAGCTGCCGCAGCCTCCGACGACCGCTGGCACGCAGCCCTACACCCCGAGGACCGGAACCGGCTGATTCGCCTCGGCCACTTCCCCGAGTACGCCACCGAACTGGACTGGACCGTCGGTGACGTTGCCGGACACCTCCGCGACAGCGCCCGGATCTTCACCGATCGACTGAGGCGCATGTGCCGGGAGCGCCAGCCGCAGCTGGCCGACTTCGCCACCGACGCTCCGGAGCGGTTGGCCGACTACCGGTCCAGGCCGCCGGCGCAACTGCTTGAAGAGCTAAGCAGGGCGCAGGACGAGTTGCTGCGGACCGTGGCCGGCGTGGGCGCCACGGAGCTGGACCGAACCGGTCTCCACGCCGTCGACGGGCGGATCAGCGTCGCTGAAGTGCTCGACTTCCTCCCGAGACACCAGCTCGACCACGCCCAGCAGCTGGCCGCCCAACTCCGGTGACCGCTCCTTCCGGACCGGACACGACCGCACCGCTCGTGACCGCCCGAACGCCGGCGGCCGACGCGACGAACGCCGGTCGGGCATCAACAGGCTCCTAGCGTTAGGCACAGCTCCGGGACGTCGCTGGACTACTCGTCGGGCGGCCGAACCTCCTCGACGCCGCCGAGGGCCGCCTCGGGCCGGCAGGGAGCCCGGGCCCCGGCGGGTGCCTGTGCCACGAGTTGCTTGTGCCAATCGCTTCGTCGGCCAATCTCCGAGCGATTGGCACCAACAGGTCCGGGTAGTCAGTCCAGCGGCGCGGCCCACAGTGCGGCCAGGCCCCGTCTGACCAGCGGCGACGATCTTGCACTGTCCGACCGGCGCGCTACGTTCCGATCATGACCACGAAGCCGCGCACACCGCGCCCCTCCCCCACCGGGCAGGCAGCAGGTGGGACGGCTCCCAGTCCACGGTGTCCAACTCCCCCCTCGGACACAGCATCGCCCCGGTGTCTTTGCAGGTCAGAGGCCCGGGGCGGCGCCGTCTCAGGGCCAAAGGGCCTCGTGATACCTATTTGATACCTATCGCACCCGGTCAGCCCTCGAGGAGGGCGGCGAAGCGGTCGGCGGCCTCGCGGCCCATGCCGGGGTGCACGTGCTGGTAGACGGTGAGCGTGATGGTGGCGTTCGCGTGTCCCAGGCGCTCCGAGACGACCTTCACCGGCACGCCGTCGGCCAGCAGCAGCGTGGCGTGGGTGTGGCGCAGGTCGTGCAGCCGGATCGCCGGCAACTGCTCCTCCCCCAGTGCCCTGCGTGCTCGCACGACCTGGGCGGTGAAGCGGCGGGAGAACCGCTCCGGGTGGCGGTGGCTGCCGTCGAGCCCGCTCAGCACCAGCGCGGAGTCCCGCACCAGGTCTACCGACACGTGTTCCCGGGCGGCGCGGTAGCGCCGGAGGGCAGCGACGGTGCCCGCGTCGAGGTCGATCACTCGGGACTGTCCGGTCTTGGTCGGCCCCTCCACCAGGCGCTGGCCGGCGCCCTTGTCCTTCACCGTTCCTACGCTGCGGCGCACCTGCGGCCGAGCGGCGTCGAGGTCGACGTCACGCCAGCGCAGCGCGAGCGCCTCGCCACAGCGCATCCCGGTGGCCGCCAGCAGCCGCCAACCCATGGCCGAGTCGGGGTCGTCGGCGTCGACCCAGCGCATGAACCGCGCGAGCTCGGCTGCGGTCCAGGCCTGCATCTCCGGCGGGCGAGCCTCCGACGCGCTCGGCGGGGTCGCCCGGTCGGTCGGGTTCACGGCCAACCGTCCTTGTCGGACCGCGTCGCTCAGCGCCGCCCGCAGGATGGTGAAGACGTAGCGGACAGTCCGTGCCGACAGGCCACCGGCTCCGTCGGCCCGCCCCGACGCCTCGAGTTCGCGCATCCAGGCGTCGACCATCGGGCCGGTCAGCCGGGCAACGGACTGAGCACCCAGGTAGGGGTCGATGTGCAGCCGGATGTTCCTCCGATACGAGGACATCGTGGACGGGTGCAGTCGCTGAGCCGCCATCCACTCGGCCAGGTAGGCGTCCAGCCGCTGCTTGCTCGGATCGACCCACTCCCCCATCTCGGTCTTGCGGATCTCCGCACGCAGGACCGCAGCAGCCTCCCGGCGGGTGCGGAAGCCCCGCTTCAGGACCACGCGCTTGGTGCCATCGGCCCGCTGGGCGGCGTACTTGATGAGGAAGCGTGGGCCGGCCTTCGTCTGGTACTCGCTGATCCCGCCTTCGCCTGCCTGACGCCGTCGCGTGCCCGCCATCGACCGCCTCCACGTCCTCGTGCGTCGAGGGCTCGGCGCCTTCGATGCCAGCCCCGAGGACGGACTACCGCCGACAGCGGACCACCGGCTGCCGAACCAGCAATCTGTGGACACACGACGGTCTGTGGACCACCTGCCGCGGTGGGAGAGGCGGTCCATCAGCCCTCACTGAAGCCTCACCCGCGTTCTCAAGTTCGTCTCCAGCACTCCTCTAGTCCCGATCGCGACGGATTGGTCCGGCGGAGATCAGGCACCGCTGCCGGTGGCGCGACCGAAGGCTGGCTCGATGAGGTGACCCCTTGACGGCCGGAAACCCCTAGGCGACGGCAGCGTGTCCGCGACAGTTCGTCGAAGTTTGAATGCGCAGATCAAACGACATACGGAACGATGGCGAACCGCAGCGAACCGCAGCGAACGCAGGCGGATCGGTGGTCAGGAGAGGCGTCCTGACTTGCGAGGACACCCGCCTGGCCTGTCCGACTCCCTCGTGACTCAGGGCGGCCGTGGTGAAGGGTCGTCGAGCACCGCTCCGCATCACGAGGAACGGCAGGAGGATCCCGCCGCCGGTTGTCGAGCTGCTTGTCCCCCACTCACCTCTGAGTCATCCGCTGGCGGTCAGCGCTGTACTGACAGTGTCGCTCAGGCGCCTGAGGCGTTCACTGCCGTTCGGTCCGATCCGCCGCCGACCGAGGTGCGCTGCTGTACCGGGTCGTTCCTGTGCCCCGCGTGCCGTACGGGCCCGACGTCATCCACTGACGATCAGCAGTACGCCTGTCATCGCCAGTGAGGCACCGACCCGCTGGGCCGGGCGCAGGCGTTCGTGCAGCAGCAGCCGCGCGAGGGCGACCGTCACCACGGGATAGAGGCTGGCGAGTACTGCGGTCAACGACAACAGCGATCGCGCGCTCGCCAGGGTGTAGGCCAGGTTCGCCCCGGTGTCGAGCAACCCCACCAACGCGGCGCCCGGCAGGGCCCGCGCCGGCGCGGACGCTCGGCTGAGGATCAGCACGCAGACGAGGACCGCCACGCTCGTGGCTCTGCTGGCTGCCACTCCGGTCAACGCGTCGATGGCGCCGGCGCGCTGCAGTGCCACGAGCTGGGCCCCGGCGAACAGGGCAGCAGCCACCGCCAGGACGACGCTGAGTCGGTGATCCAGCGGCGGCTCGAGCGCCACCTGCCTACTCACCAGCACGATCCCGGCCGACGCCAACGCGATGCCCGTCGCAGCCGCCGCCCCAGGGCGTTCCCCACCGAAGACCCCCGCCAGCACGGGGACCGCGGCGGAGGTGGCCACGAGCGGAGCGACCACGCTCATCGTCCCCACCGCAAGCGCTCGATAGAGACAGGTGACGCTCCCCAGCGAGAGCACCCCGGCCACCACGCCCCAACCGATCGCGCCGGAGGTGATGTGTCCGCGCGCGAGAATGACCAGGAGCAGCGATACAAGGCCGGCACCCTGACTGCAGACGACCACCACCAGCAGCGGTAGCCGCCGGCTGAGCCGGCCCCCGGCGAAGTCGGCCGTTCCCCACAGCACCCCGGCGCACAACGCAACGAGTAGGCCACTCACCACCCCGAGACCGTGCGCGACCACTCCGGCAGCAGGAAGACGCTGGCGGTACTAGTGCCGCAACTACCAGGAGGTCCGTGACATGGAGCCCGCTCGAGGACGACACACGGCACTGCCCGACCGCCGTTGACTCGTCAGGCGGAGCGGTGTGGCCCGGTAGCGGCGAGATCGAGCCGTCGAGTACTGGACGCGGGCGGCAGCCCTGCCGCGTCGACGAGCAGGTGGTACTCGCTGCCGGCCTTGCCCCGGTCGGTGAGGGTCGGCCCATCATCTCGCCCCCTTTTCGCCCGGACGCTGACCGAGTCCAGGCTGACCCGGGGCCAGTCCAGCCGGCCCGCCTCGCCCAACCGGTCGGGAACGGCCTGGTGGAGCTGGTCGAACACGCCGGCGTCGGCCCACTCGTGCAGCCGGCACCAGCAGGTCCAGCCCGACCCGTGGCCCAGCTCACCGGGCACCTTGGCCCAGCCGATGCCGGTCGAGAGCACGAACGCGATGCCCTCCAACACGTCCCGGTCCGAGGTCCGGGGCCGGCCGGTGCGGCCGTGCACCGCCGGCTTGCGGGGTGGATCAGCGGCTCGACCAGCGCCCACAGCTCGTCACGGATCAGCCGCGGTGCGGGGAAGACGCCGACGACGACCTGCTCGGCACGCTGCGCCGATGGGGCGCTGGCGGTCAGAGCCCGAGGACCCAGTTCCGCAACGTCTTCCAAGGGGGCGAGGCCCATCCTCTCGACCTCAGCGGCGGAGGGCCAGGCGGCCGCGGTTCACAGCCGATCCTCAGTGAACTGAGGAGTCTGTCCCCAGCTCGCCCTTCCACCGTGACGCCATGCCATCCCTACTGGATGAGCGCCCCGGCAGTGCCGGGACCGCCGCACGCGGGAGTCCGGTACTGGACGTCGTCGTCCCGGTGCACGACGAGGAGGGCGACCTGGAGCGGTGCCTGCGCCGCCTGCACGCTCATCTCACCGAGGCGGTGCCGTACCCGTTCCGGATCACTGTGGCGGAGAACGGCAGCACCGACCGCACGCTGGAGGTCGCGCACCGGCTCGCCGCGGAGTTGCCGGACGTCGAGGTGCTCACGGTCCCCGACGCCGGCCGCGGGCGGGCACTGCGCACCGCCTGGCTGGGCTCGGACGCGCCGGTCCTCGTCTACATGGACGTTGACCTCTCCACGGACCTCGCCGCACTGCTGCCGCTGGTTGCGCCGCTGATCACCGGCCACTCCGACGTGGCCATCGGAACACGACTGGCGCGGTCCTCGCGGGTGGTCCGGGGGCTCAAGCGCGAGGCCATCTCCCGCGGTTACAACCTGCTGCTGCGCCGAACGCTGGCCACCTCTCTGTCGGACGTCCAGTGCGGCTTCAAGGCGATCCGCGCCGACGTCGCCGCCCGGCTGTTGCCCTTGGTCGAGGACAGCGGCTGGTTCTTCGACACCGAGCTGCTGGTGCTGGCCGAGCGGGCCGGGCTGCGCATCCACGAACTGCCCGTCGACTGGGTCGACGACCCCGACAGCCGGGTCGACGTCCTCGCCACAGCGAAGGCCGACCTGGCCGGCATCGCCCGGATGATGCGCGCCCTGGCCACCGGCAGGCTGCCGGTCGCCGAACTCCGCGCACAGATCGGCCGCCGACCGCTGCCGAACCCGGTGCCCGGCGTCTCCGCCGGGCTGGCCGCCCAGCTGGTCCGCTTCACGCTCATCGGCGGGGCCTCGACGGTCGCCTACTTGCTGCTGTTCCTGCTGCTGCGCGACATGACCGGTGCCCAGGCGGCGAACCTGGTGGCGCTGCTCGTCACCGCGGTGGCCAACACCGCGGCAAACCGGCGGATCACCTTCGGCATCCGCGGCCCGGACGGCGCCGCACGTCACCACGTCCAGGGGCTGCTCGTCTTCGTCCTCGGCCTGGCGCTGACCAGCGGGACGCTCGCGTTACTGCACGCTGTCGACCCCGCTCCGGCGACGGCCCTCGAGTCTGCCCTGCTGCTCGCCGCCAACGCCGCGGCCACGCTGCTGCGCTTCCTGCTCCTTCGCGGCTGGGTGTTCCGTACCGCCGCCGTGCCCGCACCCCCTTCCGCCCGACCTTCGAGGGAGTCTCTTCGATGAGCACTGCGGTCCACACCCCGCCCACCTCCGGCCCGTCCCCGCAGGCGCCTCCCGGGCGCGGCCGGCTCGGCCGACTGACGCGCGGCCGGGGCGAGGACCCCACCTGGGTGCGCCCGGCGCTGCTGGGGCTGCTGGCCGGGTCGGGTCTGCTCTACCTGTGGGGCCTGTCGGCCTCCGGCTGGGCCAACGCCTACTACTCCGCGGCCGCGCAGGCCGGCTCCCAGGACTGGGCGGCGTTCTTCTACGGCTCTTCCGACGCCGCCAATTCGATCACCGTGGACAAGCCGCCGGCCGCCCTGTGGGTGATGGCGTTGTCGGTGCGCTTGTTCGGGCTCTCGTCGTGGTCCGTCCTCGCGCCGCAGTCGCTCATGGGCGTGGCGACCGTCGGGGTGCTGTACCTGGCGGTGCGGCGGGTGGCCGGGCCGGGAGCCGGGTTGCTCGCCGGAACGGCGATGGCGCTCACCCCCGTCACGGTGCTGATGTTCCGCTTCAACAACCCCGACGCGCTGCTGGTGCTGCTGCTCACCCTGGCGGCGTACGCGCTGACCCGGGCGGTGCAAGGAGCGTCAGTGCGATGGCTCGCGCTGGCCGGCGTCCTCGTCGGATTCGCGTTCCTCACCAAGATGCTGCAGGCGCTGCTCGTCGTCCCGGCGTTCGCAGCGGTGTACCTGGTGGCCGCGCCCACGACGTTGGGACGGCGAATCCGGCATCTCCTCGGTGCTGGTGTCGCCCTGCTGGTCGCCGGCGGGTGGTGGGTCGCGGTCGTGGAGCTCGTGCCGGAGTCGCAGCGGCCCTACATCGGTGGCTCGCAGACGGATTCGGTGTGGGAGCTGATCTGGGGCTACAACGGCCTGGGCCGGCTCACCGGGGAGGAGATCGGCAGCGTCGGTCCGGCACCGGGCTTCGGGGACGCCGGGATCGGTCGGCTGCTCGGCGCCGCGGTCGGCGGGCAGGTGGCCTGGCTGCTGCCTGCGGCGCTGGTGTTGCTGGTCGCCGGCCTCGTCATCGTCGGCCGGGCGCCTCGCACCGACGTCCCCCGGGCGGCACTGCTGAGCTGGGGCGGCTGGCTGCTGGTCACCGGCGCGGTGTTCAGTCTGATGGCCGGCATCTTCCACGAGTACTACACCGTCGCCCTGGCCCCGGCGGTCGCCGCGCTGGTCGGCATCGGCGGTGCCCTGGTGTGGCAGCGGCGCGGCCGCACCTGGGCCCGGCTCGTCCTGGCGGCCACGATGGCGGGCACGGCTCTGTGGGCGTGGGTGCTACTGGCCCGCTCCGCGGACTTCCTCCCCTGGCTGAAGTGGGTGGTGCTGGCCGCCGGCGTGCTCACCGCGGCCGGCCTGCTCGTCGTCGACCGCCTCGGCCGGAGGATCGTCGCGGCGCTGCTCACCGTCGGCATCGTCGTCGGCCTCGCCGGTCCGGCCGCCTATGGAGTGCAGACGGCCGCGACCCCGCACACCGGCGCCATCCCGACCGCAGGACCGGCGATGTCTGGGGCCACCGGCACGGGGGTCGTCGTCCCGACGGGTCCCGGCGCCCCACGACCCGGCGCGGCCGGCTCGGGCGGCCCGCCGCCGGGCGGCTCCAACGGCCCCGGGCTAGCCGGCGCGCCCGGGAACGGCGCCGCCACCACCGTCCCGGGCGGAGGCGGCGCGACCGGCGGCCTGCTCGGCGCCGGTCAGGTGAGCGACGAGGTAGCGGCGCTGCTGTCGGAGGACGCCTCGTCTCACACCTGGGCCGCCGCGACCGTCGGGGCGAACAACGCCGCCGGCTACCAGCTGGCCACCGGGCTGCCGGTGATGGCCGTCGGCGGGTTCAACGGCAGCGACCCCTCCCCCACCCTGGAAGAGTTCCAGCAGTACGTGGCTGAGGGCCGCATCCACTGGTTCATCGGGGACGGACTGGGGCTGCCCAGCAACGGCGGCAGCGACGCCGCGTCGCAGATCGCCGCCTGGGTCGCGGAGACCTTCAAGTCAGAGACGGTCGACGGAGTGACGATCTACGACGTGGGCAAGCCGGCCGACTGATCGGCCTCCATCGACGTACGCCGGTGTCGCACGCACCCACATCGTCGACAGCTCGGTCGGGTGCCTGACGCTGGACAGGGTCCGGCCCTCGCACGTCGAGGGGTGGGTGGGTGGAGCCAGCTGAAGGTCGCCGATGCGCACGGCCCGGTCGACGGCGGCACGGAGATCGGGCCAGAGCTGGCCGAGCCGGCGACACCGTCGATCTCGGCCGGGCCGACGAGCGGCTGGTGGACCTGGGCGACCTGGCCGAGGCACCACTGCGCGTGCCGTTCGGCAACCGCGTCGGGCGAGGGGTCCCATGCGAGCTGCTCGGCGGCGAACTCGCGGACGGTCTCCAGCAGGCGAAACGGTCGGCCGAACGGGCCGGACGCGACGGCGAGCATCGACCGCTCGACGAGGTCCTGCAGCAGGTCGTCGACGTCGGCTGAGTCCAACTGGTCATCACCGGCCACGTGTGCCGCCCCGTCGAGGTCGAGCGGGCCGGGGAAGACCGAGAGCCGCTTGATCAACGCCTGTTGGCGTTGGGTCAGCCGGGCGGCGGCCAGCTCGATGGCCAGCGGAAGCCCGTCGACGCGTCGGCAGATCTCCTCGATCTCGCTCGCCGCGCGTGCGGGTCGAACGTCGGTGACACCGTCCGGGCGCGCTCGGTGAACAGCTCGGCGCCCGGCCCGGCCGGATCGAGAGGTTCCAGGTGAACGAGACGTTCGTCGGCGATGCCGAGCGCCTCCCGGGACGTCGCCAGCACCCGCGCGCCCGCGCACCCCTCGGCGACGGCGGCGGCGAGGGTGCGGCACCGCCGAGAACGTGCTCGCAGTTGTCCAACACCACGAGCGGAGCCGCGACCTGAAGGGCGGCGACGACCGACTGTTTCAGGGTGCGCTCCGCGGTGTCCTGGACTGCCAGAGCGTCGGCCACGACCCGGGGCACGTCGCTCGACGAGGTGACGGTGGCAAGTTCAACGAGCCAGGCGCCACCGTCGAGATGGACGTCGGGGCGCCGCGCCGCCGCCACAGCGAGCCGTGTCTTGCCGATGCCGCCAGGCCCCAGCAACAGGACCACCGGCGACCTCGGGAGAACACCGGCGCGCACACCACCCACTCACTTCCTGCGAATGAGTGGTGGGACTCGACCGCCTGAGTGGGGGGCGTTCCAGGTGCCTCCTGACGTTGGGCCTGCTCGGACGCCGTGTCAGCGGTCCTTGCGTTCGATCGGTTGGTCCCGCATAGGTGACGTCGGGGCCGCTCGAACAGCCGCTACTGCCCGAGTTGACCACCACGTGGCGTTGCGAGGGGGTTGCGGGGGTCCGGGGAAGGGGACTGCGGGCTCCGGGCGACCCGTCGGCGTCATGTGCTGCTGCTGGTTACTCGGCGCCTTCGATGGCGATACCTGCGAGCGCCTCACCGAGGACCCGGTCGGGGCTTAGGGCGGCTCCCTGTGCCCATGCCTCGGCGAACGCGTCCTCGCCCATCTCGTCGCGCGCCCGGCTCGTGAGGCATTCGTACACGGAAGGATCCAGCGGCAGGGTGGTGGCGCCGATGACGACGCACTGCGCGTCGGCGGCTCCCCACAGCCGTGCCGCCCTCGTCGGCCTGCCCTGTGCGAGTGAGACCCGCGCGAGACCGTCTAGGCAGTCGGCGGCCAGCCACTGCTCCCCCAGCCGGGCAAATCGGGCCAGGGCGTCGCCGAAGGACCGGGCGGCCTGGTCCAGATGGCCGTCCTCCAGGCTGCACCAGCCGAGCTTGTTCAGGTGAGCGGCCGTCAGCCCCTGGTCCCCAGCCGCCTTGGAGACCGCCAGCCCTTCCTCCAGCAGCACGATCGCGTCCCGGTGGCGCCCCCGCTGGATCTCCACCAGACCGGCAGCGTTGAGCGCGCTCGCAAGGCCGGAGGCGTTGTCGGTCTGCCGCCACAGCGCGATGCTCTGCCGGGACAGCTGGGTCGCTCGCTCGTGGGCGCCGGTCCACAGCGCCACCACCGCCAGCCCGCCCGTCGCCGCGGCGGTCGCGGGGGTGCTCGCGGACGTCCTGGCGAGTGCCAGGGCCTGGGCGTAGGAGCTCTCGGCGGCGGCGATGTCCCCCTGCTTCACCGCGATGTGACCGAGTGCTTCCAGTGCTGCGCCGCGAAGCGGTGGCGCGGCGGACGGGCAGGCGGTCAACGCCTCCTGCAGCCATCGGCGTCCTTCCTGAAGGTGGCCGCGCACGTACCAGAACAGCCGCAGCGCCACCGCGAGCCGCAGCGCGGTGTCGTCTTCCGTGCGCCTGAGTGTCTGGGCGAGGGCGGCTCGGAAGTTGCCGTGCTCAGCCTCGAGGACCTCCAGCCACCCGGTCTGCTCCGACCCGCTCAGCTCGGGTTCAACCCGTTCGGCCAGGGTCAGGTACCAGGCGGCATGGCGCGCGCGAGCTCCGTCTTCCTCGCCGCTGTCAGCCAGTCTCTCGAGCGCATACTGCCGGACCGGTTCCAGCATGCCGTACCGGACCCCAGCGGGACCCGAGACCGCAGCGGTGCGCACGAGCGCCTGCTCCCACAGGTTCTCGAGCGAGGCCAGGACGACGTCCGGCGTCAGGACGCCCCCCGCGCTGACTGCCTCGGCCGCCTCGAGGTCGAAGCCCCCGGCGAAGACCGCCAGACGGTGGAACAGCACCTGCTCGGCCGAAGAGAGCAGGTCGTGGCTCCAGTCCAGCGTCGCCCGCAGCGTCCGCTGTCGCTCCGGCAGGTCTCGCGCGCCGCGCAGGCCCATTACCTCGTCCAGGCGGGCGAGCAGCTGCGTCGAGCCGAGGAACCTCACCCGAGCAGCCGCGACCTCCAGAGCCAGCGGTAGTCCGCTCAGGCGCCGGCTGATCTCGGCTATCTCCTCGACGTTGTCAGGCGTCAACGCGAACTCCGGGTCGGCATCCTGGGCCCGGGCGAGGAACAGCTGCACCGCTGGGGCGTTCGAGACCCGATCGACATCGGTGGCCGCCCCGGCCTCCGGCACGGCCAGCGGCTCGACCGGGTACGCCCGTTCGCCGCGGACACCGAGCCGGCTGCGGCTGGTCGCCAGGATCCGCAGGCCCGGGCACACCGACAAGAGTTCGGCGATCCGAGGAGCGGCGGCCAGCAGGTGCTCGCAGTTGTCGAGCACGAGCAGCAGGCTCTTGTCCCGCAGGTGCTCGCTGAGCAACTCGCCGGGGTGCGTCTGCGCTTCTTCGCGCAGTCCCACCGCCCGCGCGATCGTCGGGACGACGAGGGAGGGGTCGGTGAGGGAAGCAAGTGGTACGAAGACGACGCCGTCGGCGAACGCGCTCCGCATGCGGGCTGCGAGATCACCCGCGAGACGGGTCTTGCCCACCCCGCCAGGACCGGTGAGGGTCAGCAGGCGGCCGCCGGCGACGCCGGTGAGGCGAGACACGAGCGACTTCGCTTCGTCGTCACGGCCGATGAGCGAGGTGTCCGCACCGGGCGAGCCATCTGCCAGGGTTGACGAGGACCCCGATCCTGCGCTGGAGTCAGGCGGCGCAGGCCGCGCCACGAATGCCGCCCGCTCGGCCCCGTCCAGACCCAGCGCGTCGGCCAACGCGCCCAGGGTGTGCGGATAGGGATGCCGGCGCAGGCCGCGTTCCAGTTGACTGACCGCATTGGTGCTCAGCCCGGCCGAGTGCGCCAGTAGCTCCTGAGTGAGCCCTGCGGCGTGGCGGAGACGCCGCAGTCGGGCACCGAAGGCCTCGACACCGCTGAGCGACATGCCCGCCGTTCCTGTCTGCTCCCAGCGCCAGCCAGCGCCCGCTCAGTCTAGTGAGTGGGCCGGTGAGTGGGACCTCTTCGTGGCCCCCTCGAGCCCGGTGCATCCACGCTCTGCCGCATGGAGGGAGTGCTCGCCGACGGGCTCACGAATTCCCAGGTGCCTGGCCGCGGCCAGCTGCTGACTGTGGGTCGGATCGCCTCACCCACGGAGAGCAGGAACGAGGGACGGCTGGCCGGGCGCCCGGAATGGCCTGCTCCGGCGATCCCGACCCTGCCCGCGGCGGTCGTCTCCAGCTTCGTCCAGCTGTGGCAGTGCGAACAGGAGAGCGCCGAGGTCGACGCGGCGCCACTCCAGCGCGCCGGATCGGTGGCGGCGATCGCGGAGACCACCGTGGAACTCGGCACCGCCCTCGGGCCTGGCCCTCTTCGGCAGCCTGGGTATCGCGGCCTACCGCGCCGTCGTGCCTCTCAGCTGTCGCGGCGTCCGCCCGAACAGCCCGGATCCACCATCTCCAGCGGCCAGAGCAGGTTCTCCTTCGCCAGCACTCGGCTGCACTCGCCGGTGGCCGGTACGTCGCATGACACCCGGTTCCCCGGAGCCCGGCGTTCGGCAACCGGGATTCCCCGACCATCGGGAGGGGCTGTGGCCCTACGATCTGCCGACCTCGCCCCGGTAGGGCCAGCGACGCGACGGGAGTGGACCGGCCTCGCGGTTCTCGCCCTGCCGACGGCGATGGTGTCTTCCGACATCGGTGTGCTCTTCTTGGCGCTGCCCCAGCTCGGCGCTGCGCTGCAGGCCGGCAGCACCCAGCTGCTGTGGATCACCGATGTCTACGGCTTCCTCATCGCCGGCTGCCTGATCACCATGGGGTCGTTGGGTGACCGGATCGGCCGACGCCGACTGCTGATGGTGGGAACCAGCGCCTTCGCCGTCCTCTCCGTTCTGGCGGCCTCCGCCCCCACCGCCGAGGTGCTGATCGGTGTGCGCGGTCTGCTCGGCATCGTCGGAGCGACGCTCATGCCCTCGACGCTGGCCCTGATCAGCACCATGTTCGGCGATCCGCGCCAGCGCCGGCGAGCGATCGCGCTGTGGATGGGCTGCCTGATGGCCGGTGCCACCCTCGGCCCAGTGCTCGGTGGCGTGCTCCTCGAGCACTTCTGGTGGGGCTCGGTGTTCCTGCCGGCGGTGCCGGTGGCCCTCCTGGTGCTTGTCACAGGGTCCGTCGTTCTGCCCGAGGATCGCGGTACGGGCAGAGGTGCCCTCGACGTGACCAGCGTTGGCCTGTCGCTCACCGCCGTCCTGCCGATGGTCTACGCCGTCAAAGAACTCGCAGCACACGGATGGTCGGCTGTGGCCACGGCGCTGCCGGCGGCAGTTGTCGGCGTGGGCTGCGCTGTGACGTTCACCCGGAGACAGCGCCGGCTCGTCACTCCGCTGCTCGACCTCCGCCCGTTCGCCCAGCGGTCCTTCCGCATCGTCGCGGCGATCGGACTGGTGACCGCGGCTACCACGGGCGGCCTCTTCCTCGTCTTCAGCCAGTACATACAGATGGCGCAGCCGTTGTCCCCGCTCCGCGCCGGGCTGTGGCTGACCCCCGCGGCTCTCGCGATGGCGGCTGGGTCGCTACTGGCCCCGGGCCTGCTCCGGCGAGGCCAGGTGCACTCCGTCCTGGCGGCATGCCTGGCTGCCGCGGCAGCCGGCAGCCTCCTGCTCTCCCGTGCCGACGGTCCGCTGATGGCCGCGGTCGCCATCGCCGTCATCCATGGCGGCCTCGGCCCGGTGTTCACCGCGACCACTGACCTGATCGTGGCCTCGGCCCCTCCCGAGCGGTCCGGCTCCGCCGCTGCCGTGTCCGAGACCACCAGCGAACTGGGACTCGCCCTCGGAGTGGCCGTCCTCGGCAGCCTGGCCACAGCCGTCCACCGGCAGGCACTCAGCGCCGACTTCCCGTCCGCGACGACCACCGAAGCGCCATCGGCCGCAGGGGAAAGCCTCGCGGCGGCGGTGGCCGTGGTATCCGCACGTCCCGACACAGCGGCCAGCGTCGAGCTGATCGCCGCCATCCGCGACGCAGCCACCTCCGGCCTCAGCGCCACCGCCGCCTGCGCGGCCGTCGTCCTCGCCGGCCTGGCGCTCGTCGCAGCGACACGGCTACGGCCGTTCCACGTCACCCGAGTCCTGTCCGGGCGGATCTAGCCGCCGTCAACCCTGGAACGGAGAGGTCACCATGGCCCCATTGCTCGTCCTCATCAGCACGACCGGCGTCGTAATCGTCATCTCCGCTGCAACTTCGCGGTCACTGCACGGGCACTGGACCACCGCGCTACGCGGTGGACTGGCCGCGATGTTCGCCATGACCGGCACCACCCACTTCGTGGCCCTGCGGGAGGACCTGATCGCGATGGTGCCGCCGGCGCTGCCGGCACCCGGATTGCTGGTCACCGCGACCGGGATCCTGGAGTTGGCCGGGGCGGCCGGGCTGCTGTGGCGGCCTACAGCACGCTGGTCGGCGGCGGGCCTGACCGGCCTGCTGCTCGCGATGTTCCCCGCCAACGTCTACGCGGCCCTGTCCGGCACCGGGCTGAACGGCGAGGCGCCGACCCCGCTCGGTGTCCGGACGGTCATCCAGATCGTGTTCATCGCCGCCGCCGTTGCCGTCTGGGCCGGCCTGCGCCGCGACGAGCGCAGCGCACCACCGGAGCGAAGGGACCCTGCCAGGCCGGTTGTGACGCTGCCGCCGACCCACGGGTCCGCGCACCCGTCCTGCCCCGGGGTGGTGATGGTCTCCCGGTTGGAGCTGCGATCACTGCGGGACGTCCCGGGGTTCCTCCGCGCCGCACTGCGCCTGCGGCGCGCCTTCCGCACCTCGGCCGGCGCCATCACGCTGCGGCTGGCCGCCAGCCCGCTGGCCGGGACGTTCTGGACCTGGTCGTCGTGGGCCGACGAGCCGGCGTTGCAGGAGTACACCCGGTCGCGTCTACACGTCGGCGTCATGCGGTCCTACCGCACCCGCATGCGGAGCTCGACGTTCCACATCCTCGACCCTGCGCAGGTCACAGTCCCTACGACCTGGGCCGAGGTGCGCGCGCTGACCGGGTCGATCCGGCCGGACTCGGAGCTCCCGTCGGATCGATCACACGCCGCGACGGGTGCGGGGCGGACGCCCGAACAGGAGAAGTGAGCGTCAACTGGCTGGGGCGACGCAGCGCCTACGTCGCCCCGCCTCCCCGCGTTCCCGAGCACAGGACAAGGAGACCTCCGTGGCCAGCCTCCGCGTTTCCCACCACCGTGACCGGGCCCAGGTGCAGGAGGCCGTGGCATGAGCGCCGCCGCTGCGGTGCCGTACCACCCACCGCGCATGGCGACCGTCGGCGAGGTGGACCTCTGCTACGACGCGTTCGGGGACCCAGATGCCCCTCCGATGTTGCTGATCATGGGCCTGGGCTTCCAGCTCATCCACTGGCCAGAGGACTTCTGCCGGCAACTCGCGGCCGAGGGCTTCCGAGTGGTCCGGTTCGACAACCGCGACGCAGGCCGCTCCACACACCTGCCCGGACGCCGCTACACCCTCGAGGACATGGCCGACGACGCCGTCGGCCTCCTCGACGCCCTCGGTGTCGACTCAGCGCACATCGTGGGTGCCTCGCTCGGCGGGATGATCGCGCAGACGATGGCCATCAGGCATCCCCGTCGCGTGCGCTCGCTGGCCTCGCTGATGTCGACCCCCGGTCGCCGCGGCAAGGGCCGGACCTCCCTGCGCGTCTTCCGCCACGCCCTGGCCCGACCGCCCCGGACCGAGGAGGAGGCGATCGAACGCCGCGTTCGGGTCTTCTCCCTGATCGGGTCGACGGGCTTCGACCAGGACCTCGACGAGCTGCGGCGGGTCAGCGCGCTCGCGTTCGAGCGCGATCCCGACGCGCGCGACGGCCGTCGACGCCAGCACCGCGCCGTGCGCGCCGCCCCGGACCGGACCGAGGCGCTCCACCTGCTCACGGTCCCCACCGTCGTCATCCACGGCACCGCGGACCTGATGTGCCATCCCTCCGGCGGGCACGCGACGGCCGAGGCCATCCCCGGCGCCCGCCTCGTGCTCGTCCCCGGGATGGGCCACGACCTGCCTCGTGGGGCGTGGCCGCTGCTCATCCGCGCGATCATGGACAACACCGGCCGCGCCGGAGGACGGTGAGCACCCCCACGAGCGACCGGGGACGGTCGTCAGTCACGCCGTCCGCACCGGTGCGCGCTCCCACCGCCACACCGGACCGTCCTCCGCGTCGTCGATCTCAGCGACCCGAGCCCCCGCAGGACGGTCATCGATGGGCTCTCCTCCGCCAGGGTGTGCGCCCGGACCAACGAGACCCCCTTCCGCGTTGTGAGGTCGAGCCACAGCCCCGCCGCGGCGGTGGCGTGCCCGCGTCCACGGTGGTCGGGGGCCACGCTGTAACCGATCTCCACGACCCCGTCGACGGGCGGTCCGTGAACCCGCCGATCCCACGACGAGGTCCTCCACGGGGTCGATGACGAGGTAGCTGGACCACTCCGGCGGCATCCCGGACCGGAGCGCTACGACCGTTGCCGGGAGCGCCTCCGGGGAGGCGAGGTAGCCCGTGGCCACGTCCGGCGTCATGCCATCCCGCTCCGTTCAATGGTGTCTGGGATCCTTCCGTGCCCGTCGATCGGGGACCGGGCCCGCCGAAGGGAGAGGACGGCGAGTACGAGCACGAAGGGTGCCCAGCCGAAGCGCTCCCAGTTGCTCGGCGAGGCTGCGATCGTCACCGCACCGACCCCCAGGATCGCGGTCAGCGCCCAGAACGCACGCGCGCTGAAGGAGTACGGGACGGGCACCGTCGTGACCCCACCCCGCGACAGCACGGTCAAGGTGGCGAGCAGCCGGAGTGCGGCGCTGAACGTGCTCGCCACCCGGAGGCTCGTGGGCAGCTAGCCGGGCTGGGCCCCGCCCCACGCGGCGGCGCCCCATGGAGCGCCCGCGACCAGCGACACCTGAAACGCCACGACGATCGCCAGCCCGCAGGCAAGAAGGGCTGCCAGAAGTCTGGCACCGGAGGTCCGGCTGAGCGCACGCCCGCCGGCCGGTCAGGGCGATCGCGGTCCTGCCCGAGCTCCTGCTCTCCGGTCATGCGTGCTCCTCGGCGGAGGTGATGCAGGGCCGTGTGGCGCGAGCCGGTCACACAGTCCCGGCGAGTCGATGTCGGTGCGGCAGCCGCCAGAGCGGCCGGGAACGACATGGTCGGGGTGGCGGAGGCGCGAGATCCGGCGCCGACGCGGTGGCAGGCCGACCTCGCGCCGGCCCATGCCGGGGTGCACGTGCTGGTAGACGGTGAGCGTGATGGTGGCGCTTGCGTGCCCCAGGCGCTCGGAGACGAGCTTCACCGGCACGCCATCGGCAAGCAGCAGCGTGGCGTGGGTGTGGCGCAGGTCGTGCAGCCGGATCACCGGCAACTGCTCCTCCCCCAGTGCTTTGCGTGCTCGCACGACCTGGGCGGTGAAGCGGCGGGAGAACCGCTCCGGGTGGCGGTGGCTGCCGTCGAGCCCGCTCAGCACCAGCGCGGAATCCCGCACCAAGCCAGGTGACACCTGCTCACGGGCCGCCCGGTAGGCACGGAGCGCGGCGACGGTGCCGGCGTCGAGGTCGACGACCCGGGACTGGCCGCTTTCGGTCGGGCCTTCCATCAGTCGCTGGCCGGCGCCCTTGTCCTTGACCGTCCCGACGCTGCAACGCACCTGCAGCCGGCCAGCGTCCAGGTCGACGTCGCGCCACCGCAGCGCGAGGACCTCACCCCGGCGCATCCCGGTGGCCGCCAGCAGCCGCCAGCACATGGCCAGGTCTGGGTCATCGGCGTCCGCCCAGCGCATGAACCGGGCGAGCTCAGCTGCGGTCCAGGCCTGCATCTCTGGCGGCCGAGCCTCCGACGGGCTCGGCGGGGTCGCCCGGTCGGTCGGGTTCCCCGCCAGCCGCCCCTGCCTGACCGCATCGCTCAGCGCCGCTCGCAGGAGGATGAAGCCGTATCGGACGGCCCGCGCCGACAGACCACCCGTTCCGTCGGCCCTTCCGGACACCTCGAGCTGGCGCATCCAGGCGTCGACCATCAGGCCGGTCAGCCGGGCGACCGTCTGCGCCCCGAGGTAGGGGTCGATGTGCAGCCGGATGTTCCTCCGGTAGGAGGACACCGTGGACGGGCGCAATCGCTGGGTCCCCATCCACCCGGTGAGATGGGCGTCCAGGCGCTGCTTGCTCGGGCGTGGGGGGCGGCCGGAACTACTACGTGAACGCGACCGTCGCCTACCGCCAGGCCTGCCTCAACGCCATCAACTACCTGATGCCCACCCTGGACTGGACCTTCGAGCAGGCCTATCTGTTCCTCGGCGCCGCCCCCCATCGAGGGACGCATCGGCGGCGTCGTGGACATCCCCAACAGCGCTGTGTCCCTCAGCATCCCCCTGTCCATCTTCGACCGGAACATCCTCCCCGGTGGCGCCGGCGGAGGCCGCGACCTCACCGCCGACTGACCCGCACCGGTGCTCCGGGCCTCACCGGCCCGGAGCACCGGCCAACTCCCTCCGACAGGAGCACCCGTGCCGGTAAACGAGTCCGCTGCCCCCGCTGTGGTCCCTTCGACCTCCAGCGCTCCCTGCAGGAGGAGCGGCACGCCACGCCTTGCCCCACCTGCGCGCAGGTCGCCCACGGAGCTACACCGTCGGCGGACGGGTCGGCCTGACCGGCCCGCTGCGGCACGCCGGTCGGGCAGACCGTGACCGGGTGGACTGCGCTCGCAGCGGTGAGCCGCGCGTCACCGGTGTCCGGACGGGGAGGCGGCTTCCGCGGTTCGGCGGGCACGGCCACTGACTCCGCAGTGCTCACGGTCTCCGGACCGGGCCGGGCTCCACCGGTCATCTATGACGAGCTGTGCCTCGGCACCGTGCGGACGGAGTCCCGCCAGCTGTGCCGGCAGGTCATCGAACAGCTCCTGGACGCGGGAGCGCAGGATGTGATCCTCGACTGCACCGGGGTCGAGCTGCTCGTCGGGGCTGACCACGGTCCCGTCCCGGTCTTCCCGACCACGGGAGCGCACGGGGAGGCGGCGGTCACCGCCGCGCTGAACGGCGTGCCGATCGGATGACCCGTCGCTCGAGCAGATCGGTACCACCGCGCGCACGAGGCGCTGGGGCACGAGGTGCTCGTCACGACCTCTGAAAGCCGCGGGTGCAGCCGTGGTCGCGGGACGTGACGGTCGGGTAGCCGGACCGGCCGTGGGTAGATGGCCGGCATGCCCCCATCGGAGCCGTCCTCGCCCGCACCTCCTGCCGAGGGGGAGATGGTGACCGCCGAGCACGAGGGTTCTGTCGTGGCAGTCGCCATGCTCGACGGCACCCTGCACGCCTTCGACGACACCTGCCCGCACGCCGGCTGTTCCCTGGCAGAGGGCGAGCTGGACGGGCAGACCGTCGTCTGCCCGTGCCACATGGCCACCTTCGACGTGACGACCGGCGCCGTCGTGGACGGCCCGGCGCCATCCGGGGTGGCCACCTGGTCGGTCACGGTCGCCGACGGAGCACTCGTCCTCGGTGAGCCGCAGGACCCCGAGCCGGCCGAGGACGACCGAGCGGCCCACGAGGACGCGGGGCCGTCGCCCGCCGCGCGTCCGGACACCGACGTCACCGTCCTCGTGGAGCTCGAACACGCGGCGATGCGCCGCCAGTTCGAGGCCATCGACTCGCTGACGGATGCACCGGAGCTGACGGCAGCGTGGGCCACCCTGCGCGACCTCCTCGAGATCCACGCGAGCGCAGAGGAGGCCATCCTCTATCCGAAGCTGGCGCGAGCCGCCGACGAGGGAGCCGAGGAAGCCGAGCACGCGGTCCACGACCACAACGAGATCCGCGACAGCGTCCGGACAGTGCAGGAGCACGCCGTCGGCAGCGAGGGCTGGCGGCACGCACTACGGAGGGCCCGCGAGGTCAACGAGGAGCACCTGCAGGAGGAGGAGCGTGACCCCCTGCCCCTCTTCCGCGAGAACACCGACCGGGCGCGCCGGGAGGAGCTCGGCCAGGAGTGGCTGGCCTTCCACGAGCAGCACCACGACGCGCGGGGACTGGCCGGAGAGGACGTCGATCCCCGCAGCGTGGTCGAGGGCCGCAGCTGAGCGTCCTCACGCCCATCCCGCTGCGCCGCTCCTCACGGGAGCACGGCTCGGGCACTGGTCACGGAGGACCGGTCCGCGCACCCTCAGCAGGGTCGAACCGCGCCCCGCTCCCGTCGGGCCGTTGACGACGCGACTGGGTGCTCTGGGTCCGCCCGCCCGGGGCACCAGAGCTGTCGGGGCGAGCCCGCATCGTCCTGGCACGAGTCCTGACGCCGCGTCGCCCCCTGAAGGCTGCCTCCGAGACACCTCGACGCCAACCTGCTGGACAGCCCGCTCGAACGGTTCGGCGGCGCAGACGATCCGATCCCGACCTGCGCCAGCGACCCCACCGCCGCGGCAGCCGCACCCGCCGGCACCAGCGGACCACCGGCGCCCCCGGACACCGCTGCGCACGCGGGGCGGACGCGCCGCACCGGCCGGCCACAAGCCCGCCTCCATCGCCGGTCCCGTGGCACTCGGCCCGACGCGCTCCAGCGCAGCGTCGTGCCTGAACAGAGGATCTGTCGTGCCTGATCAGAGGATGTAGAGCATCTCCTGATAGGTCGGCAGGGGCCACAGGTCGTCAGCGACCAGGCCCTCGAGCACGTCGACCGCTGCCCGCACCGCCGCCATCGCCGGCAGCAGCGCGTCCTGCACGTGCTGCGCCTCGTCCATCACCGTCGAGCCGGGGTGCTCGTCCAGTGCCGAGCGCAGACCGGCCAGCGCCACCCGCAGTTCGGTGAGCGGACGGGTGGCCTCGTCCAGCGCTGACGTGTCGGCCTCCACGCCGGCGGCCCTGAGCGCGCCGATGTTCTGCGCGACCTCGGTCTGGTGACGCACCGCCGCGGGGAGGACGGACGTCGTCCCGATCTCCAGGGTCAGGCGCGCCTCCACGCCCACGGTCAGCGCGTAGTGCTCGAGCCCGACCTCGTACCGGCTGTGCATCTCCCGCTCGCTGAAGACCCCGTAGGTGCTGAAGAGCTGCATCGCCGACTCCGAGACCAGTTCGGGGAGCGCATCCAACGTCGTCCGCAGGTTCGGCAGCCCACGCGCCGCCGCCTCGACCTGCCAGTCATCGGAGTAGCCGTCGCCGTTGAAGACGACGGCGCCGTGCTCGGTGATGATCTCCTCGAGGAGCTTCTGCACCGCGACGTTGAACTCGGTACCGGCGGCGACGGCGGCCTCGAGCTCCGTGGCGATGTGGTCCAGCGCCTCGGCCATGATCGTGTTGATCGTGACCATCGGGCCGGCGACCGTCTGCTGCGAGCCGGGTGCCCGGAACTCGAACCGGTTGCCGGTGAACGCGAACGGGCTCGTCCGGTTCCGGTCGCCGGGGTCGGTCGGCAGGACCGGCAGAGTGTCGACGCCGATGATCAGCGTCCCCTTCTCCTTGGACGACGTGGCCCCGCCCTTGGCCACCTGGTCGAAGACGTCGGCCAGCTGGTCCCCGAGGAAGATCGAGATGATCGCCGGGGGTGCCTCGTTGGCGCCGAGGCGGTGGTCGTTGCTCGCCGAGGCGACCGAGGCCCGGAGCAGACCGCTGTACCTGTGAACTCCGCGGATCACCGCGGCACAGAACACCAGGAACTGCGCGTTCTCGTGGGGGGTGTCCCCCGGTAGCAGCAGGTTGCCTTCCGTGGCGTTGCCGAGGGAGAAGTTGACGTGCTTGCCCGAGCCGTTGATGCCCTCGAACGGCTTCTCGTGGAAGAGGCACTCCATGCCGTGCTTCCGCGCCAGTCGCTTGAACGTCGTCATCAGCAACTGCTGGTGGTCGGCGGCCACGTTCCCGCGCTCGAACATCGGGGCGATCTCGAACTGCCCGGGCGCGACCTCGTTGTGCCGGGTCTTGGCCGGGATACCGAGCTTGAACAGCTCTCGCTCGGTGTCCATCATGAAGCCCAGCACGCGCTCGGGGATGGCACCGAAGTAGTGGTCGTCGAATTCCTGGCCCTTGGGCGGCTTCGCGCCGAACAGTGTGCGGCCGGCGTTGAGCAGGTCCGGCCGGGCGAGGAAGAAGTGCCGGTCGACCAGGAAGTACTCCTGTTCGGGGCCGCAGTAGGACACCACCGCGTCCGGCGCGGCGTGCCCGAACAGGCGCAACACCCGCTCGGCCTGCCTGGCCATCGACTGCTGAGAGCGCAGCAGCGGGGTCTTGTGGTCGAGAGCCTCGCCGTTCATCGAGACGAAGACCGTCGGGATGCACAGTGTGTTCCCGTTGGGGCTCTCCAGGACGTAGGCCGGGCTGGTGACGTCCCAGCCGGTGTACCCGCGGGCCTCGAAGGTGTTGCGCAGCCCGCCGCTCGGGAAGCTGGAGGCGTCCGGCTCACCCTGGGCCAGGGTCTTGCCGGCGAACTCGGCCAACGCCGATCCGTCACCGGCTGGTTCCAGGAAGCTGTCGTGCTTCTCCGCGGTCAGCCCGGTCAGCGGGTAGAAGACGTGCGCATAGTGCGTCGCACCCTTCTCCATCGCCCAGTCCTTCATCGCCGCGGCGACTGAGTCGGCGGCCAGCGGGTCGAGTCGCGCGGCATGGTCGATGGTGGCGAGGACGGACTTGTAGACCGACTTGGGCAACCGCTTCTGCATCTCGGCCTTGCTGAAGACATTGGCGCCGAAGACCTCACCCGGGGTCTCTCCGGCCGTGAAGCTCACGGCTGGGGGCGCATAGGCCTCGACGCCTGTGATGGCCTGCGTACGAACGGCGTTCCCGCTCATGGCGGCTCCCCTGGGATGGCGGTGCGTTCGGGAACCCCGGCGAAACCCGATGCCACCAACCTAGGAACGCCCCGCACCGGGGGCGTTTCGCGCCCGTGAACACCGGACTCGCGATGCGTGCCGCCACTGCCTCGCACTCGAGACGGCGTCCGACGCTCCAGTCGCTCGCTCGACCTCGCCGAGACCACCGGAATGCTTCCGGTCGTCCTCGTCGTCGTGCCTGCCTCGTCCGCCACGCACTCGGCTGAGCAGGCGCTCCAACCCCCTGGTGCTGTCCCCGGTCTCCACCGGGATCGCGAGGGGGCTACACGGGGACGAGGTCCGCGACGTGGAGACAGGCGAGTGGGCCGGGCGGGGAGTCCGGAGGGGCGCGCCCCCGAGATCAGCCGACCGGCGCGGCGCTCGCGTCGCCCGTGCGGGAAGGCCGACACACCAGCACGGGGCAGGGCGCGGAGTGCTGCACGCGCGAGGCGGTGGTGCCCAGCAGGATGGTCGCCGTGAGCCCGCGGCTGCCGGACGCCAGCGAGATGAGGCCGGCGCCGACCTCCTCGGCCGCCCGGATGATCTCCGAGGCGGGCGAACCGCTGCGCACCTGCTTGTGGATGGTCGGACCCCAGCCGTCGAACACGCCGGCGACCAGGTCGACCGCGGCCGCGGCCTCCGCCTGGAAGCTGAAGTCGGTCGGCTCGACGTTGCGGCGTTCGGTGAGCTCGTTGGCGAACGGCACCGCGGCGTAGGGGCTGACCACGGCCACCACGGTGACGTCGGTGATCTCGCGGGAGTCGGCGATCCACTGGAACTGCTTGGCGCCCGCCAGGGAGGCCTGGGACCCGTCGGTGGCGACGATCACGTGCATGGCTCAGAGTCCCCTGTCGGTCGGCGGAGCGTCGGCGGCTGCAGGGTCCCCGCCCTCGGCGCCCGCCGGCCGCACCCGCTTCTTGCCGAAGTGCTGGACCAGGAAGAGGACCAGTCAGATCGCCAGCAGCCCGGCCACCCACAGCAGCGCGCCCGGGTCGTCGACGACGGTGTAGACCAGCACCACCAGGTTGCCGACGATGCCGAGGATCAGCAGCGGGGTGCTCGCCCGGTAGGTGTCCGGGGTCTCGTCGCTGCCCCGCAGCTTGAGGCAGGAGACGATCACCAACGCGTAGATGAACAGCAGGAACACCACGGTGATCGTGGCCAGTCGGTCGACGACGTCGATGTCGGAGCCGCTCAGTCGGATCAGCGCGCCGATCAGCAGGAGCGCGCCCACGACCGCGGCACCGAACAGCAGCGCCACGTACGGGCTGCGGCGGGTCGGGTGGACCTTGGCGAACACCGAGGGGACGATGTCCTCGCGCGCCATCCCGTACAGGATCCGGGACTGGGCGACGACGGTCACCAGCGTGGTGTTGCTGATCGCGATCATGGCGATCAGACCGAAGACGATCAGCATGACGCTCACCGGGATCGGCAGGATCCCGGCCCGGATCACCTCCAGCAGCGTGTTGCCGGACAGGACGTCGATCGGCACGGCCAGGGCTGCGGCGACGGAGACCAGCACGTAGACCACACCGGCAGTCAGCATGCCGCCGATCAGCGCCCGCGGGAAAGCCCGGGACGGGTCGATCGTCTCCTCGGCCACGTTGGCCGCGTTCTCGAACCCGGTCATGGCGAAGAAGGCGAGCGAGACGCCGGAGACCACGGCGATGGCCTTGCTGCCTTCGCCACTGAACTGCAGCAGCACGCCCGGGTCGGAGATGCCGGTGAACAGCGCGACGACCCCGATGATCATGATGATCACCAGGCCGCTGATCTCGATGAACGTCATGATGACGTTCACCACGACCGACTCACTGATCCCGATCAGGTTGATGACCGTGATGACGGTGATGAAGGCCAGCGCGATCAGCAGCGTCGGGACGACCGCGTCCTCGGACATCCCGACGACCCCGGCGAAGTACCGGACGAAACCCGACGCCAGCGATCCGACGGCGGCCATGTTGGCCGACAGCATGCAGATCGTGATGAAGAAGGTCAGGACGGGGGCCGCTGATGGATGGGGCCCCCGTCGCGGTGCCCGAGTCCCTCCTCGGACACGAGATGACGGCCCGTCACCAGCCGTCGAGTCGTGTGCGTGTGTAGCGGGTCGCCCCTCGGACACCGAGCCGAACCCCCGTCGCTCCGAGCGGTGGGGGTTCGTCATCGAGAGTGCCCGCGGGCTCGAACGACCGGGACAGCGCGGACTCCTGTGACCTGCCCACCGGACGTCATCCGCGGCTCCCTGAGCGTGCGGCATCCCGCGCCCGAGACCAGACGTGGCGCCGGAGAAGGGCCTCCAGTGGACCGGTCACGCCGAGGGCCTGCGCCGACGGAGAGACCACCGCGACGTCTGCCCGGCCCCCGACACCGTACGGGATCTGCCTGGCCGGAATCGTCAACACGGCGTCCTGGCGCCGCGCATGCGGCTGACCCAGCCTCGGTCCGTGCCCACGACTGCAGCACCACTCATGAAGACGGAACCAGTCGAGGACGGTGATGCGCGGGAGGAAGGCGGTCGGGCCTGCCGACGTCGCTTGGCCCGGTTGGCGGCCGGCTCGGCCGCCGTCGGCCCGCTCGCCGCCGCCGCGCTCCGTCAGCACGCGCTCCCGGACAAGCTGTGCACCGGCGGGCGCAGCCCCCTGGGTCCGCCGACGGACGACCTGCCGGTGAGCAATGGGCGAAGGTCCTGTCCTGCGACCTCCGGTGAGCGCATGGGCGGCCGACCGTCATGACTGGTCTGCCGCACGCCGCGGACGCTCGGCGGCCGGGCACCGACGTCCTTCGCGGCCGGGCCCTGCGTACGCCGGTGGCCTGGGGAGTGCTGTGGGGCAGCCTCCAGGCTGCGTCGCCGCTGGCCTTCTCGTGGCTGGACCCGGCAACCGTCTACGCACTCGGGCTCTCGCTCATCGCCGCGGTCTACATCGGGTTCGGAGTCGCCGACGGGCGGACCCAGGTCCTGGCCGTCGAGACCTGCGTCGCCTCGGCTTTCGTCGTCATCGCAGCGGTGGGGGTGAACGGATCGGGATGGGTGCTCGTCGCGGGACTGGCCGGGCACGGTCTCAAGGATCTCTGGCAGCACCGGACGGGGTTCGTGGCGAACACCCGGTGGTGGCCCCCGTTCTGCGCCACCGTCGACTTCGTCGCTGCCGTCCTCCTCACTGTCGCCATCCTCGCGGACCTGCGGGTGGGGTGGTGACGACCGCACGCGCCCGAGTCCCGAGGCCGCTACGCCTCCGGCGAGGTCGACCTCGGAGGCAGCGGATCGCGGGCATGCCACCCGCAGGGACGACGCGGGTCCGTGCCCGGCGAGGGTCGAAGCCCGAGCAGTCGTCGGTGAGGGGGACGGCTACTGCCCGGCGAGGTGGCCGAAGTGCCGGCGGTGGTCTCCCGGGGTGGTGTTCAACCGACGGCGGAACGTGCGGTTCATCGTCTCCGGCACCCGGAACCCGCAGATGCGGGCGATGTGGTCGACGGCGTGGCCGGTCGTCTCCAGAAGCCGACAGGCTGCCTCGAGCCGCAACCCCTCGACGTGCTCGCTCGGCGTCGCGCCGACCTCGGCCTTGAACACCCGGCTGAACTGTCGCTCGGACAGGTGCACCCGGCGGGCCAGGGCGGGCACGGACAGGTCTGCGGTGAGGTGGTCAGGCAGCCACGCCAGCAGCTCCCGCACCGGTTCGCTCTCGGCTGCCTGCGCGGCGAGCAGCGTGGAGAACTGCGCCTGCCCACCGGACCGCCGCAGGTAGACCACCAGGTGGCGGGCGACCACCGCCGCTGCCCGCGCGCCGTGGTCGTCGGCGACGAGGGCCAACGCGAGGTCGATGCCCGCCGTCACGCCGGCGGAGGTCCAGATGTCGCCGTCGCGCACGTAGATCGCATCATCGTCGACCGACAGCTGCGGGTGCGCGGTCGCCAGCAGCTGGCACTCGGCCCAGTGGGTGGTCGCCCGACGCCCGTCCAGCAACCCGGCGGCTGCCAGGACGAAGGCCCCGGAGCAGACCGAGGTGACCCGTCGGGCGCTGCCCGCCAGCTGCCGGACGTGGGCCAGCAGGTCCTCGTCCGTGCGCGCCGCGTCCATGTCCCGGCCGCCGGCGACCACGAGCGTGTCGACCGGCTCCACGACGTCGGAGAGCGCCGTGGTGCTGAACGACAACCCCGAACTGGCCAGCACCGGACCGCCCGACGTGCTCACCACCTGCGTGCGGTACTCCGCCGCCGGCAGCAGGTGGGTGGCGCTGGAGAAGACCTCGAGCGGGCCGGTCACGTCCAGGATCTGCGCCGACGGGAATGTGACGACCGCGACGTCGAGGGCAGCCACCCCCGCACTGTACGGCTCGGCATGTCCGAGATCGTCAAATCGGCGTCCTGGCGCCGTCGAAGCTCCGGGTCCCATCGTGGTCTCGTGTCCACGACAGCCGCCTCCCCCACGACGACGGGACCCTCCGGCCGCCGGCACTCGCCGGGAGGCAGCCGCCGCGCGTCGGCACGCCGCCTGGCCTGGGTGGTGGACGGGTCGGTCGTGATCGGCCCGCTCGCTGCCGCGGCGCTGTCCGTCGGCGTCTTCGCCGGCGCGCCCGAGCACGTCCTCTCCGGCACAGGACTCCTCGGCCTCGCGCTGGGCTGGGCTGCACTCGCCCTCGGGTCGTCGACGCTCAGCGACCGGCCGCAGCGCTGGGCGGCGGTGCCGGCGGCCGCGCTGGGCGCCGTCGGTGCGGCGCTGCTCGTCCTCGCCCCCGGCGACGGGTCCCTGACCGCCGCCGGTTGGTTCTGGCCGCCCCTCCTCCTCGCGCTCGCGGCCTGGACCACCGTCCGTGCCGTTCGGTCGATGCGCGTCCGGGTCCCCTTCTGGCTGCTCTCCCCCGGACTGGTCCTGCTGGTGCTCGCCTCGCTCGGCGGCGGTGCGGCGACCCTGCGGACGGCGGTGGCCGGGAGCCCGCCGCCCATGCCCGGGCAGCTGTACGACGTCGGCGACCGCCGGCTGCACCTGACCTGCACCGGCACCGGCGGCCCGACCGTCGTGCTGCTGGGTGGGATGGGCGAGACCTCTGCCGCCTGGGGTCTCGTGCAGCCCGCCGTCGCCGGGACGACGCGGGTGTGCGCCTACGACCGAGCCGGCCAGGCGTGGAGCGACAGCGCGCCGGGACCGAAGGACGGCGTCCAGGTGGCGGCCGACCTGCACGCGCTGCTGAGCCGGGCGGGCGAGCGCGGTCCGTACGTGCTCGCCGGGCACTCCGTGGGCGGCGCGTACGCGATGGTCTACGCAGCGGACTACCCCGACGACGTCGCCGGCCTGGTCCTGCTGGACTCCGCGAGCCCCCAGCAGTTCACCGCCCTGCCCGACTACCCCGGCACGTACTCGCTCCTGCGGAGGTCCACGGCGCTGCTCCCCACCCTGGAGCGCCTCGGCGCCGGCCCGCTGCTGAGCTCCGGCGTCCCGGCCGACCTCCCGCCCGCGGCCCGGGCTCAGATGCAGGCGTTCGACTGGAGCACCCGGCAGTTGCGCGCCGAGCGGGACGAGGTGGCGGCCTACCCCGCGGTCTTCGAGCAGGCACAGGTTCTGACCGGGATGGGCAGCACGCCGCTCGTCGTCGTCACCGCCACCGCCGGCGACACCCAACCCGGCTGGCCGGCCGCCCAGGACGCCCTGGCGGAGCTCTCCCCCGCCAGCGCCCACCGGCTCGTACCAGCCACCCACTCGCCCCTGCTCCTCGACGCCTCCGACTCCGCCTTCAGCGTCGCCGCCATCGAGGACGTGGTGCAGGCGGTGAGCACGCGGACAGCGGTGCCGGGGAGCTGAGCGGACCCCGGCCGGCGCACGGGGTCAGCCGCGTGCCCGGGCGGCCGCCGTGAATCGCTCCCGGCGCCTGCCTCGTCCTCGGCCCGCGCACCCGATGCACAGGACAGGCCTGGGCGCGCAGCCTCGACCTCTCCACGGCTCCGAGGCGTGACCGGCCTGGTCTCGTCCGCCGCTGCCGCCGCCCAGGGCCGAGCCGCAGCTGCTGCGCCAGCAGGGTGGACCACCTGCCCTGACCGGACCTGGCCGGTCCCCGGAGTGGGACGGCTCGACGGGCCGATGGGATGGGGCAACACTCTGATCATGACCACTGACCTGGACGTGGCGAGCTTCATCGCGGCGGTGCCCAAGTGTGAGCTGCACCTGCACATCGAGGGCACGCTGGAGGGCGAGCTGGTCTTCGAGCTCGCCCGGCGCAACGGCATCGACCTGCCCTACGCCGACGCCGCCGAGATGAAGCGGGAGAGCCCCTTCCACGACCTGGCCAGCTTCTTGGTCGGCTACTACCGCAACATGCAGGTGCTCATCACCGAACAGGACTTCTACGACCTGGCGACCGCCTACTTCACCCGGGCCACCGCGCAGAACGTCCGCTACGCCGAGATCTTCTTCGATCCCCAGGCGCACACGTCGCGCGGCGTGGAGTTCGGTACCGTCCTGCGTGGGTTGCGCCGGGCCGTCGTCGACGCGCGCCGCACCCTCGACCTGCGCGTCTCGCTGATCATGTGCTTCCTGCGCGACTTCTCCGCGGAGTACGCGATGGCCACCCTCATGGAGTCGTTGCCGTACAAGGACTGGATCGTGGGCGTGGGGCTCGACTCCGACGAGCGGGGCAATCCGCCGGTCAAGTTCGAGAAGGTCTTCGCCCGGGCCCGCGTGGAGGGCTACCTGTTGACCATGCACTGCGACCTCGACCAGCCGGGCACGCATGACCACATCCGCCAGGCGCTGGACGTCATCGGCGTCGATCGGATCGATCATGGCGTGAACGTGCTGGAGGACCCAGCGCTGCTCGCGGAGGTCGTCGAGCGCGAGATCGGGCTCACGGTCTGTCCGATCTCCAACAGCTTCGTCCGTGGCTCCGCCTGGGACGGCGCCACCAAACGACTGCTCGACGCGGGCGTGCTGGTGAGCGTGAACTCCGATGACCCCGCGTACTTCGACGGCTACGTTGCCGACTGCTTTCTGCGGGTGCACCAGGAGACGCCGTTGAGCATCGCCGAGGTCCGTACCCTGGCGCGCAACTCGTTCGAGATGGCCTGGCTGCCGACGACGCTGCAGGCCCGCTTCCTCGACGAGGTCGACGCCGTTCTCCCGGGCTGAGCCCCCCCGACGACGAGGCCCGCGGAGAGGGCCAGTGGACGAGTCTCGCCGGGGTCCCCAGCTGCAGGGCACCTGCAGCTGCAGGGCACCTGCAGCTGCAGGGCATCTTCAGGCGCGGGGCATCTTCAGGCGCGGGGCATCTTCAGGCGCGGGGCATCTTCCCGGCGTTCGGCCGGTCTCCGGTCGGCCACGTCGGCCGACGCCTGGAGCCGGGGCGCAGATGGTGACGCTGGGCACATTGAGGCACGTGGGGAACGATCCCAAGGGAGCAGCGGCCCGCCTCCCTGGCTCCTGAGTTCTCGTCGACACACTCCTGGCATGCGCTTGGCTGTCTGCTCCTCCAAGGGCGGTGTGGGCAAGACGACGACCGCAGCAAACCTCGCCGCCGCTCTTGCCCGCCGCGGCAGGGTGCTCGCTGTGGACGTCGATCCACAAGACAGCCTCGGGCGGGCGTTCGGGGTCGTCGCCGAACGGCCGGACGACAGCTTGGCTGCGCTCCTGGACGACCCGGCCACCGAGACCCGAGCAGTCATCCGGCACGACGTCGCCCCTGGGCTCGACCTCCTGCCGGCCCACCCGGCGCTGGAGACCGCTGCCGCCCGGCTGGCCAGCACAGGTGGCCTCGTCACCAGCGTCCGGCGTGTCCTCCGACCACTCCTCGGTGACTACGACCACATCGTCCTCGACACCCGAGGCGACCTGGGCGGCCTCACCCTCGCTGCGGTGTGCGCCGCGGACGCCGTGCTCACGGTCTACACGAGTGACCCCGGCTCCGCCCTCGGGGTCGCGCGGGTCGCGGCCTTCCTCGAGCAGCACCGCGCCTACGAGAACACCTCTGCAGTCCTCATCGGAGTGGCCTGCGCCGTCTGGGATGAGCGCGGACGTGCTGCTCGGGATGTCGCAGGCGCCCTCGTCGGCACCGATCTCCCGCTGCTGACGACCCGTGTCCCGCTGTCCCGCAGAGTGCCGACCAGCACGCTCGCCAAGCGACCCGTCGTGCTCTCCCATCCGACCAGCCCCGTTGCGTCCGCCTACACGGCGCTCGCGGACGAGGTACTCGCCGCCGAAAGGGTGCCTGCATGACCACCTCGGGATCGACCACCACGCCGCGCGCACGCCCGCGCACACTGCAGGACGACCTGCTGGCCGACCTTCGCCAGGCCGCCCCGATGCCGATCGCGCGACCGGAGGCGCACGACTCGGCGTCCGTGCGGGCGGAGCGATCGGATCACACCGAGCCGGAGACGGTCACCGTCGACGTGCGCATCACACCGCTGCGCTGGTCGGCGCCGAGCCTTCGACAGCGAGACACGGAACTGGGTTTGGTCGTCACGGCCGGCCCCGTACGGATCTCCGTCCCGCGCGGCCGGGGGCGTGAGCTGTGATGCCGCGGCCCAGCCCTCGTTGCGGTCGCGCAGCGCGGCCGTGTCCCTGTGAGCCGATCGGAAGACGCGCGCGTCACCGCTACGCGCCGTAGCGGCCGAACGACGCGATGGAGCAGGTGCGCTGGATCCAGCGCCCCCACGTCGATCGCACCGCGATCACACGCCGTCAGGGAGGAGTCAGGACGATCCGGCCCTCTTGGCAGGGCGCGTGATCCGGCTCGGGCAGGCGTCATGTGCTGGCATCGCGACCGCGGACGTCCGGCCCGACCGTCGACCGTCGACCGTCTGCATTCACCCGCGCGCGTCGGCACTGGCCTCGCCGACGACATGGCTGGACCGGGATGGTGCAACTCCTCCCCACGCCCGCCGGCAGGTCACGACGGAGCCACGCGGACAACCCGCGCGGCAGGGTCGAGATGACCATCCCGTCTGGCCCGGCGACGGGCGAGGATCACCCCCGCGCCTCGAGCGCTCCGGCAGGTCGAGGGTGAGTACCTCACGATCTGGCACGGGTCCGAGGCCTCACCGGCGCGGTCCAGCGGCGTGATCGCGAGTCGTGCGTCCGCCAACAGGGGGCGGACCGCCGGACCGTGAGGCCGGCCGCGTAGCCGGCGGCGACCACGGCGAAGCACGCGCCACCCCATCGCAGTCCGGCCCGAGCCCTACGCGGATCGAATCCCAGTTCCTTCCAGGTGAAACCGACAGACCGAGCCCCCACGAGGACCAGGCCCGTCGCCGCCAGGTTCACCGCGACACAGGACTGCGGATGGCCCGGCATCCGGGTGATGACGACGTTGTTGCAGGCGCCGAGGAGCACGGCCACGGAGGCGGCGAACAGGAGCGCGCTCCGGCGGCCTGCCGCGCGAGCATGCACGCGTGAGGTCTTCCCCTTTCGCGCGCCGGCTCCCCTTCGCGGCCATGGCGCTGTCCTGCGTCGCCGCTGTGACGGCGTGGGGCGAACTGTCGGTGGGTGCGCTCCTCGCGATCGGCACCGCCGGTACCGCCTTCGTCGTGGCGGCGTTGGTCCGGCAGTCGGGCGAGACCGCCCCACCGGTGGGGCGACGAGGGCTGTCGTGGCTCGCCCTCGCAACCGCCGCCGTGTCCTGGGAACTCGTGACGCTCGCCGACGGCGAGCTACCGACGGCAAGCGATCTCGCGGATCCCTTTCTCGCCGAACCGCTGCTGCGTGGCGCCGCCACCGTGTGCTGGCTGGCTGTCGGCGTCTGGCTGCTCGATCGCCCGCGGCGCCGGCCACAGCGATGACGAACGGCGTCCTCACCAGCTCTGCCGGCTTCCTGGGTCTGCTCGTCGTCGGTCTGGCGGTCGAGGTCTGCGCCCGCCTGGGACTCGGTCCGGCCACCGCGAGTCAAGCTCTGGGCGCCGCGATGCGGACGACGCCCGGCCGCGCAGTCGTCCTGCTCGCATGGCTCTGGATCGGGGTGCACTTCCTGGCCCGTTGATGCGGCCGCACGGGCCCTCGAGGACTGCGGGTCGGCGGACCCGGGTCAGCACCCGGCCGCACGGCCGGAGGCGACGCGCCGGAGCCGGCCGGGCAGCTCGAACACCTCTGCCTCGGCAGGTACCCGACCGCCCCGGGACCAGGTGCCTGGCGCATCCCGGCCACGGACTTGGTGGTGCCGAGCAGCACCACGCACGCGAGGCCAAGCCTCCAGCAGCCGGCGCGCCGCCTCGATGCCGTCTCCGCCCGGCATGGTCACGTCCATCCGGTCGACATCAGACAGGATTGGCACGAAGCGTCGACGAGCTCCCCGAAGGCGACAGCAACCGGCTCCGAGACCGCAACTCAGGCCGCACCGCCTCGGCCGCCGCCGAAGACGCATGATCACGAGGGGTCGATTCGCAGTCGTTGCCAGAGTCAGCTCTCGGCCGTCGTCGACACCCTCCATCGGGAAGCTTCCATGTGATCGAGCCACCACACCGACCGTCGACAACGCCTCTCTGCAGTACAGCCAGGCCGTGCGCGAAGGGCGAGGGGGCGACGACCCGGATGCCGATCCCGGTGGCCAGCCCGGACACCGACTGATCGCTCATCGGAACACCCGGAACGGTGTGCGTATGTAGCGTGTCCCCCCTCGGACACAGCATCGCTCCGGTGTTCCTCCAGGTCAGGAGCCCGGGGCGCTTCCATGTCCGGCGCCGATGGCCCTCGTGACACCCATGTGGTACTCGTCGCCTGATCTCAGCCCTCCAGCAGGGCAGCGAAGCGGTCGGCGGCCTCACGGCCCATGCCGGGGTGAACGTGCTGGTAGACGGTGAGCGTGAGGGTGGCGCTCGCGTGCCCGAGGCGCTCCGAGACGACCTTCACCGGCACGCCGTCGGCCAGCAGCAGCGTGGCGTGGGTGTGCCGGAGGTCGTGCAGCCGGATCACCGGCAACTGGTCCTCCCCCAGCACGGTCGGCCCCTGCTGACGACCTTGGCAGCCGGAGCGATCCCTGCGCCGTTGACGCAGACGTGGACGGCGCCGAAGGCGGTCACCGTGGTGTCGACGGCCGCCTCGACGGCCGAGGCGTCGGTGACGTCGACAGAGATCGACAAGGCCCGATCCCCCAGTTCCGCCTGTGCCTTCTCGAGGGACTCGGTCTTGGCGTCGGGGAGGGCGACACGGCCACCGGCGGCGATGAGACGGCGCGCGGTGGCCGGGCCCAGTCCTCCGCCGGCACCGGTCACCACCGCGACGCGGTTGGTGATCTGCATCCACTCGGTACTTCCTGGTTCTGCTCTGAGCCACAGCCGACGCCACGGAGCCGAGCCGGCGCTCCCCAGCACATGCCGGGACACCGTGACGCGCGTCTTGGTGTGGAGTTGGCACACCGACCCCGGACGTCAGGGGGCGGAGGCCACGGTGCCGCGGCGGACGTCGATGACCGGGATGCCCGCAGCCGCGGCGGCCCGCAGTCCCTCGTCGGAGTCCTCGTAGGCCAGGCAGCTGCGAGCGGTTCGGCCCAGGACCTCCAGCGCTCGGAGGTAGAGGTCGGGGGCGGGCTTTCCTCGGCTGACGTCGTCGATGGTGATGACGTGGTCGAACAGATGTCGTGCGCCGACAGCGGCCAGCGCGGCATCGACGCCACTACGGGGGCCGCCGGAGACCACGGCCAGCGGGACGCGGCCGTGATGGGTCCGCGCGACCTCGAGAACCGGTTGGTTCGGGCGGACGGTGGCGGCAGAGTCGACGTACAACGCGATCCCCCGGGCCAGGACGACGTCGAGGTCCAGCGGCGCGCCAGCGTCCCGTTCGGCAGCGTGGACGAGGTCGCGAGGACTGAGCCCGGCGCGGGCGCGGTACCAGTCCGACGTGATCGGTACGCCGTACTCCGCGAGGGCCCGGATCCAGGCCTGCTCCCACGCGGCGACGGAGTCCACGAGGGTGCCGTCGCAGTCGAAGAGCAGGGCTTGCGCAGTGTCCGGCGTGGTGGCGGCGTCCGGGGACAGTGTGGTGCTGATGGTGGGAACCTCCGGGGAACGCGACCGGCCGCCGCACACAGGTGCGGCGGCCGGCACAGCAGAACGGCGACTCCCTCACGAGACCGTGATGCAGCCGGATCGGGCTGGTGAAGCAGGGCCCCGGATCAGCTCTCGTCGGTTGCGCTGAGCACGTAGACATGCGCCTCGAGCTCTCCGGCGGCCGTGTGGACCGTCGTGAGGACCCGCTCGTAGCCTGGCCCCTCGAAGTCGTCGAGGCGGGACCATTGTCCGGGAAGGTCTTCCGACTCCAGGACGTCGACGTCGATCACCCAGCCGTCCGGATCGACGATCAGCGCTGGGTAGCCGAGGGAGGCGCCCCAGCCGGCCTCGACGAGCCGCCCGTGCACTCTCCCGGGGAACCAGAGCCCGTCGAGCCCGGCGACCTGGTGGTGGTTGGGGCGACCGGGTGCGAGGCTGCCGTAGATCGCGAGCCGGTGGCATGCGTTCGTCCCGGTCGTCACCGGGCCAGCCCCTGGCACGGCGCCACGGCGGTCTGTCGCGCCATCCTCATCACACCCTGACCCACGGCGGCTCAGTCGAGGCCGAGGCCACGGCGTCCGGTGTCGTTGAGCCGGTCGGCGGGGAACCGGTTGTCCCACGTGCGCTCGTAGTGCTCGGCGGGGAAGTCGGTCGGGCTGGAGCCGGTGAGGAACGCGTCGCGGACGGAGGCGGCGTAGGTCTCGTTGCGGGGGCACCAGGGGGCGGCGGGGATGTACATGACGTTGCCCCAGCCCTGCTGGTCCTTGACCGGGTCGACGCCGTGGATCATGTCGGCGTGCCACCAGACGGAGTCACCGGCCTGCACGTCGGGGATGGGGGTGACCGCGCGGAGCAGCAGTGAGTGCCACTTCTGGGTGGCCGGGAAGACCCGGTTGGTGGTGACCCCGCACATGTTGTCCTCCGGCACGTCGGCCAGCAGCGGGCGCAGCATGAGGTAGGCCATCGCCTCGGGGATCGGGACGGTGTGCAGCACGCCCTGGTCGTTGGCCATGTCCGACAGCGCGGTCCAGCCCTGGAAGGTGCGGAACGCCGAGCACATGGTGGAGCCGGGGTACTGCGGGCCGGCGGTGCGGTGGGCGGCGTCCCACGGGTCGTAGGACTCGACGGTGCCGTCGAACAGGTGCCGGAAGGCCTTCTGGTAGGCCTCGGTCATCCACAGGTCCAGGGTGCCGGGGTCCAGGTGGGTTCCCAGGCCGCCGGAGTCCGCGCCCGGCGGGCGGCGCCGGATGCGGTCGGGGTACAGCGAGTCGCGGTTGGGGTCGAACCACTGCACGCCGTCGGACTCGGACGTCCACTGGGCGTTGAGGAAGGCCTGCACGTCGGCCATCCGGTCGCTCTGGCGGGCCTCCATCTGGGCCGGGGACCAGTAGATCGGGTAGATCTCGGGCTTGGACCCGACGCTGCCGAAGAAGTCGTCGCCAGGGCCGCGGTAGTTCTCGAAGAACTGGTTGCTCTCGACGTAGTCCACGATGCCGGCGTCCCAGGCGAGAGCCTGCTCGCGGGGGAAGTGGCCGCGCACGATCAGGCAGCCGCGGCGGCGGAGCTCGGCCAGCTGCTCGGCCGAGACGGTGCCGGCGGCGATGTCGGCGTAGTCGATGACCGGCCAGATCTCCTCACCGCGCGTCTTGGCGGTCTCGATCTGGGCGACCGCGGTGGCGATGCGGGCCTCGACGACGGCGAAGACCTCTTCCACGGTGCGGCCGGAGGCGGCGATCCGTGCTCGGATGGCGGGCTTGATCTCCCGGATGGCGGCCTTGAGGTCGTCGGGCGTGGACTCCCAGTGCGGCAGCGGCGGCAGCTGGGCTGTCCGCGGGGTCTCGGGGACGGTGAGGGTCACGGCGTTGACTCCATTCAGGAAGGACTCCTTACTGATGGCAACGGTAAGGCATCGCCGCAGTTTGGGCAACACTCCTGACTAGAGTTGTCCCCATGCCCCCGGCCAAGCCGTCGCTGGAGCTGCTCCGGTCGCTGACCGACGAGCACGTGCTCCAGGCGCTCATCTGCGAACAGCGGCTGACGCGGGCAGAGATCGCCGCCCGGACCGGCATCTCCAAGCCCACCGTCGGCGAGAGCGTGCGTCGGCTGACCGAGGCCGGGCTGCTGCGTGACACCGGCGAGCGCACCACGGGTCGCGGCCGGATCGGCAGCTACTACGCGCTCGCCCCGGACCTCGGGGTCGCGCTCGTCGTCGGCATCGCACCCGAGGGCGTCGTCGCGGAGGCGATGGACGTGCGTGGTCAGCTGGTCGCCCGGGAGCACGAGGAGGTCGGGCGGCCGGCGCGTCCCGAGCAGGTGGCTCAGGCCCTGCGGGCGGTCGCCGAGCGGGTCCTGGCCGACACTGGGCGGGCCCGGCTGGCCGTCGTCAGCGCCGCGGACCCGGTCGACCGCGCGTCCGGCCGGCTGGTGCACCTGCCCGACGCGCCCTTCCTGGTCGGCGAGCTCTCCCCGGTCGAGGTCCTCGCCTCGCTGCTCGCCGGTCCGGTGACCGTGGACAACGACGTCAACTGGGCGGCCCGCGCCGAGCGGGCAGCCTCGGGTCCGGAGAGCCTCGACGACTTCGTGTACCTGTACCTGGGCGAGGGACTCGGCTGCGCCGTCGTCGCCGACGGCGAGGTCCGGCGCGGGTCGGGCGGGCTCGCCGGGGAGATCGCCCACGTGCTCACCCGCGGACCGGGGGGCCACGCCGTCGCCTTCACCGACGTCTTCGCCGACCTGCGCCTGCGGCAGCATCACTCCACGGCGCTGGACGTGGACCGCCTGCTGTCCGCCGTCGACACCGACGGCGACAGGGCCGACGAGACTCTGGCCGCCCTGGCCGAGGCCGTCTGCGGCGTCATCTCGGCCCTCGTTGCGGTGACCGATCCCCAGTTGGTCGTCGTCGGCGGCGCCTGGGGCACCCACCCGGCCGTGCTGCAGGCTGTCTCCGACCGTGCTGCTGAACTCCCCCGGAGCGTCCCCCTCCGGCCTGCCCAGATCACGACTCAACCCGCCCTCAGCGGAGCCCGCGCAGAGGCGCTCCGCGATCTCCGGGCGGCGATCTCGACCCGCCGACAACAGCCGACCTGAGAGGACGTCGGCGCGCGCTCCGGCCATCGGCACACGGGGCGCTGACGGACTCCTCGACGGCTGAGTGCCGCGGGCGCCACCGCTTCTGACGATCTCGTCTGGTCCGACCGGCGCGCTACGTTCCGACGACGACCACGAAGCCGCGTACACCGCGCTCCTTCGCCCCGAATACTTCAGGTGGGACGGCTCCCACATCCCGGCGCCCACGTCCCCCCTCGCACACGAGGTGACGGCTCATCTCCAGCCGTCGCGTCGTGTGCGCATGCAGCGAGTCGGCCTTCGGACACAGCATCGCCCCGGTGTTCCTGCAGGTCCGAAGCCCGGGGCGCACCCATGTCGGGGCCGGATCGGCCTCGTGGCAGTCGTTCGACACTTCGCGGACCATCTCAGCCCCGAAGCCGGATGGCGAAGCGGTCGGCCGACGCCGCCCCATGCCGGGATGCACGTGCTGGTAGACCGTGAGCGTGATGGTGGCGTTCGCGTTCCCGAGCCGCTCGGAGACGACCTTGACCGGCACGCCGTCGGCCAGCAGCAGCGCGGCGTGGGTGTGGCGGAGGTCGTGCAGCCGGATCGTCGGCAGCTGGTTCTCCCCCAGCACCGTGCGCGCCCCGGTCACCTGGGCGGTGAGACGGCGAGAGGACCGTTGTGCGTGCCGGTGGGTGCCGTCGCAGTTGCCCAGCACCGACGCCGTGTCGCGCAGCAGATCCAGGGTGGACCGTCCGCGAGCTGGCCGGTGACCCGTCGGTCCGGGATCGCGCCGCGCCGTCCGTGATCCCGTCACTACGCTGAGGCCTGCTCCGGCAGCCGGAACGTGAGGGGGACGGTACGTGGACCCCGATGCGGACGAGGACACCGTCTCCGACCTGGTCGCCGGGGCCCTCGACGGGGACTCCGCCTCCTGGGACCGCCTCGTCGAGCGGTTCACGCCCCTCGTCCTGTCGATCGTGCGCCGGAACCGGCTGCAGGACGCGGAGGCGCAGGACGTCGTCCAGACGGTGTGGCTGCGCCTGGTGGAGCACCTCGGCGCCATCCGGGAGCCCCGGGCCCTGCCTGGCTGGATCGCGACCACCACCCGCAACGAGTGCCACCACGTCACCGGGGGGCACCGCCCGGTCCCCTCCGCCGACCTCGACGCCCGGGGACGGCCGGACGACGCCGCGCCCGCTCCCGACCGGGCCCTCCTGGAGGGCGAGCGGCACGAGGCCCTGCTCGCCGCGCTCGCCGAGCTGCCCGAGCGGCAGCGCGAGCTGCTGCTGCTCCTGATCGAGGACCCTCCCCTGCCCTATGAGGAGATCGGCCGGCGTCTCGGGATGCCGATCGGCAGCATCGGGCCGACGCGGGCCCGGGCGATCGCGCGGATCCGGTCGCACCGGGCGGTGCAGGCGCTGCTGGAGGTGTGAGGCTCGAGGTGTGCGGCGCCCGCCTCAGAAGCGCACCCACTCGGTGACCAGGACGCCCGACGAGGTCGTACAGCGCAGCCGGGCCGGACCGGTGACCGACCGCTCGAACCGGAACCGGCCGAACTCGTCGACGTCCGTGCGGTCCACCTCGCCGTCGGGGCGCAGCAGCGACACCTGCCCGGGACCGGCCGGGACCAGCTGACCGACCAGGCAGTCCTCGTCCCGCGCCACCTCGACGGACGACCCCCGGCCCTCGAAGACCAGGTCGCGGGGGCCGGTGGAGCTCCCGCGCACGCCCGCCGGCTCGTCGACGAGCGAATCGGAGATCAGGGCGGCGAGCTCGGCGTCGACGGTCCGCCACGAGAAGGCGGCGCGGGCGGCGTCGGCCATCGCCGCGGTGGGGGTACCGGCCGCGCGTACCGCCGCGCGCAGCTCGTCGATCAGGTCGTCGTCCTCACCCGGTCCCGCTGCCGTCATCTCCCCCACCTCCCCGCCCACCGCAGTGGTCCTGCACGGGCATGGTGCCCCGCGGCGCGGCAGGCTGCCAGCAGCGGCCGCGGCGGTGCCGCTCCTCATCAGATGCCGTGCACGGGCTCCTGATACGCGCGCGGCCGGATTCAGCCGGCCCCGTAGGCGCCAAAGGCACACCAGTGGACGAACTGGCGCGGGTCGGCGGTGTCCAGCCGGGTGCGGGCGTCGTGCAGCGCGTCGGCCACGGTCCGGCCGTCGGCCAGCCCGCAGTGCACCTGCCGCATGAGGTCGACGGACTCGACGTCGCCGACGGCGACCGTGCTCGCCAGGACCCCCGTCGTCCCCCGCGCCAGGAGGGCGCTGACGAACCCGAGCAGTTCGTCCCCGGCGTAGGCGACGTCGGCGGCGGAGTCGCAGGCGGCGAGGACGACCCTCCGGGGCGCGATCCCCCGGCGGTCGAGCTCGTGCACGGTCAGCCGTCCATCGGCCAGCTCCAGGGCGGAGAAGGTCGGGTTGTCCGCGCGCAGCCGACCGTGGCAGGCCAGGTGGGCCAGCCCCGCGCCGGCCAGTGCGTCGGTGGTCGCGGCCACCGTGGCCGCCTCTCCGGCCAGGACGGCCGGCCGCTCGTGGCACCGGCGCACGGCCTCGACCTCGGCGACCGCACCCGGGAGCCGGGGGCCGGCCACGAGCACCACCGCACCGGCGTCCCGCGGCGCGGCGGCCCGCGTGCGTGCCCACAGCGCGGCCGACGGTGCCGTGGTCACCGGCGCGCCGTGCAGCGCCGCCCAGGGCAGGCGGTGGGTCCGCCCGTCTGGCACGACGACCAGCGGCACGTCCGCGGGCACCTCCAGCGGGTGCAGCAGTAGTCCCGCCAGCCGCCGCAGCCCGTGGTCGGCGCTCGCCCGCGCGGCGGCGACCGCGGCCGCCCGGCCGGGGCGGACGAGGCGCCGCAGCGCGAACAGCAGGCTGTCGCACTCGGCCCGTACGGCCCGAGCCGGACCCAGGGGGACCAGGCGACTGCGGCGGCCGTGCAGCACGACGGCGACGAGCTCGTCCCCCACCGTGGCGAACGACGCCAGCGCGCGGCCGTCGAGCCGTCGGCGCAGCTCGCCGGGCGTGCACACGGGTGCCCGGCCGGCCCCCGACCCGGACCGCTGCCACGTGCTGCGCCGCAGGCGGGCCTCCGCGGCGGTCTGGCGGGCGCGCAGCTCCGCCGGCTCCTCGCCGGTGTCGCGCAGCGCCTGGGCCAGCTCGGCATGGACGAGCCGGAGCTCGGCGAGCTCGTCCTGCAGCCCGTCGGACGCCGGCGGCTCGACGCTCAGCAGGGCCGCGGCGCGGGTCTGCTCCATCCAGCCCAGCACCCGCAGCGGGGAGCCGGTGTGCAGCAGCGTCTCGAGCCCGAGGCGGCCGAGCTCCACCCCGTGCCCGGAGGCGAGCGCCCGGAGCTCCGTGGACCCGAGCGCGGCGCGGTGCCGGGCCAGGTCGGCGAGCCCGGCACGGCAGTGCCGCAGGGCGGCGTCGTCCCGGCCGGCCAGCCGCTCGGCGGAGGCGGCGGCGAGGTGCCCGCGCAGGCGCAGCAGCACCGGACCCCGCCGACTGCGGTCCCGCGCCGTCTCCAGGCAGCGCCGGGCGACCCGGGGGCGCCCCAGCCGCGCGGCCAGCCGGCCGGCGGCCAGGTGCGCGGCCGCCGCGACCGACGGCGTGCCCGACCGGTCGAGGTACCCGGCGGCCCGCGCCGCGCGCCGCACCATCTGCACGTCGGCGGTCCCGTCGAGGAGGGCTGCCTCGGCGGCGAGCACGGTGGCCCGGGCAGCCCAGGCGGTGCGGCGCTGCCGGCGGAACAGCCGCTCGGCCTCGTCGGCGGCGAACCGCGCCGCCCCGGCGTCCCCGGCGAGCAGCGCGGTCTGCGCCACGGTCAGCCGGGCCTCGGCGGCGAGGAGCAGGACGCCCTGGGCGTCGAGGTCGGCCGCGGCGCGACCGGCCAGGTCCCGCGCCTCCGGCAGCAGCCGCAGCTCGGCGAGGACGTCGGCGTACTCCATGTGGTACTCGCCCAGCGGCACGCCGGTCTCGGTGAACAGCTCCGTCGCGCGGTCGAGCTGGGACAGCGCCTCCGCGAGCCGTCCGCTCTGGGCCAGGACGAGCCCGCGGTTGTGTGCCACGAACGCGTACATCGAGGGCCCGATCCCGGCGGCGAGCTCCTCGGCGCGGTCGAGGTGCCGCAGGCTCTCGTCGAACCGTCCCCGGGAGGCGGCCACCAGGGCGAGGTTGTTGGCCGCGCTCCCCCGGTTGTCCAGCGTCGCGGCCGGGTCGGCGACGACGCGGCGGTAGGACGCGGCCGCCGGCTCCAGCCGCCCGAGGTTGTGCAGCAGCACGGCGCGCATGAACTCGGCCTCGGGGACCGCCCGGCCGTCGCCGGCCACGGCCCGGTCCAGGTCGCGCAGCGCGACGGCGACCTGACCGAGCTCGAGGGCGACCGCCGCCCGCGTGACGTGCAGCTCGGCGAGCCGGTGGGCGAGCCCGGCCCGCCGGGCCAGCCGGACCGCCTCGTCGAGCAGCCGCAGGGCCTGCCGGTTCTCCCGCCGGGCCCGAGCCGCCCAGGCCACCGCCCGCAGGCCGACCACCAGCGCCTCGCGGTCAGCGGCGCTGCGGGCCGCCTCGACGACGTCGGCCGCGGCCCGGTCGAAGCGCCGCGGGTCCCCGACGACCCCGTCGTAGGCCTGCTGCGCGCGTATCAGGAGGGAGCCGCTCGGCTCTTCCCGTGTGACGCCGGTCATCGGGACGATTCTGCTCCGGACCCGGCACATCGAGGAGGAGATTTCCGATGGCGGATGCCCACCAGTTCCGGCCGGTTCCCCCGGAACGGCGTTCCCGGGAACAGATCGACGCCCAGCGCCTCGCGGTCAGGGAGCAGATCGCCGCCTGGCTCGCCGACACGGCCACCGAGGACGCGCGTCGGGCGGACCGGGTGGGTGCGCTCACCGACCTGCAGGAGCGCAGCAGCGGACTCGGGCCGGCGCGGATCCAGCTCGACGAGGACGGGATCGCCGTCACCCCGAACCGGCTGGTCGTGCGCCGTGACGACGTCCCTCGGGTCGTCGCTGAGCTCCAGGCCCGGTACTACGCGCCGCAGACGGTGTCCGTCCCCGGGCTCGACGGACTCCGCGTGCTCACGACCGTCGGCGCGGGCGCACGGAGCCTGCGCGCATCCGGAGCCGTGGCCCGGGCCGTGGCCGGCGACCGGGCAGCGCCCAGTCACGTCTCCCTGCTCGGTGCCATCCGGAAGGCCGCAGGTGGCCCGGAGCCCTCCGGGCCGGGCGGGACCGGCCTGTGGGACTTCCCTCCCGCGGAGGCGGAGCAGGGCGGCCCGCGCATCGCGGTCATCGACAACGGGGTGAGCGCCGAGCAGCGCGCCGACGGCTGGCTGAGCGGGCTCGCCCGTACCGACAACCTCGACCCGCTCGACGTCGTCCCGGCGGACGCCTATCTCGACCGCGCGGCGGGACACGGCACCTTCGCCGCCGGCATCGTGCAACAGGTCGCGCCCGGAGCGGACGTGCTCGTGCTGCGCGCGCTCAACACCGAAGGTGACGGCGACGAGGTGGACGTCGCGCGGGAGATCGTCCGCGCGGCGCAGGACGGCGCGGAGGTCGTCAACCTGTCCCTGGGCTTCCTCACGGCGGGCGACCGGCCGCCGCTCGCGATCGAGGAGGCGCTCCGCACGGCGATCGCGATCGCCGAGGCGGAGGGCCGTCACCTGCTCGTCGTCTGCGCCGCCGGCAACTACGGCGACCGCAACCCGTGCTGGCCCGCGGCCTTCTCCGCCGTCCCCGGGTTCGAGCGGCACGTGGTCTCCGTGGCCGCGCTGCGCCTGGACGACGCGGACGAGCGTCAGGTCGTCGGCGCAGAGTGGTCCACGCACGGCGACTGGGTGACCTGCTCCACCCTGGGCCAGGGCGTGGTCTCGACGTACGTGGTCGGCCGGGAGGCGCCGGCATCGGACCTGCTCGACCCGGACACCTTCGGGCCCAACTCGTGGGCCACCTGGAGCGGGACCTCCTTCGCGGCACCCCAGGTGGCGGGCGCGGTGGTCCAGATGGTGCGGGACGGGCGGGCGGCGACGGCCCGGGAGGCGCTCGACACCCTCCTCGACGAGGCGCGCAAGCACTCCGAGACCGAGAACGGGGCGCCCACCCTGGACGGCTACGGCGTCCCCCTGCGGATCCTGCCCGTCTGAGCCCTCGACCCCTCCGAGGACCGGTCTCCCGGGACCCGCTACCGGGAGACCGGTCCTCAGCACGCGGGCCGCGCCCGGTGCACGGCGACGGTCGCCGCGCCGGCGCACGGCGGGACCGCCTCCGCGGCCAGCCGCCACAGGTCACCCCGGTCGAGGACGGCCTCGCCCCAGGTGTCGAAGCACCGGGCGCCGGCGACGAGCAGCGCCTTGGCGGCGGCGATCCGCCGCTCCACGAGGTCCAGCCGGCACCGGACCGGGCAGTCCGGTCGCAACCCCGGCCCCTGCCGACCCGGGAGGGCCCGGATCCCGCCGAGGGGCACCTGCCGCTCGCGCAGCACCAGCCCGGCCAGGGGGGCGAGGACGTCGGCGGCGAACTGCGGCAGGTACTCGTCCGCGAAGCGCGCCGCGGCGTCCGCGGCCCGGTCGGCCTGCAGTGCGGAGGGCCGATCGCCGTCGGCCACGCACAGGTCGGTGCCACGCCCGAACGAGCGGTCCAGCCGGAAGGCGTTCTGCAGGTGGACGAGGCCGGTGAGGGCGCCGGCCCAGGCGTCGTGCAGTGCCCGGGCCCGGACCAGGACGGGGCGCGTCAGCGGCCCGATGTCGGTGGTCCCGAGGACGTTCCGCAGCCCCTGGCCGTCGGTGTGCGCACGGCCGAAGGCACTCGTGGCGTCGAGCCCGGCGTGCGCCCGCAGCACCGCCGGTCCGCCGGGGTGGCGGCGCAGGAACCCGGTCACGTCGTGTACTCGGCCGTCGATGGCGACCCACCAGCCGTGCTCGCCGTCGTTGTGCTCGGCGAGGTCGGCCACCGAGATCCCCCGGCCGGTCGGGCGCACGGGCCTGCCGACCGGAGGACGAACTACCCGCCCGGAGCCCCGCTCGCCGCGGGACCCGGTGAGGGCGCTGTCGACCGTCTGCCAGGTCAGCTCCCGTGGCGACCCCGCGAAGCCGCCGATGGTCAGGCCCCGCCCGACCATGAAGGCGACGGCGAGGTACCCCGAGACCCTGCGCCGGTGCCGGCCGAGGAAGCCGTCCGTCCCGGCGTACGCCTCCCGTGCCGCCTCGAACGAGGCCACGAGGTCCGGCCGGGACCGCGAGGCGAGGTACCCGGGCACCGGGACCTCCTCGACGGCGTCCAGGAACCGGCGCCAGTGCGGCGGGTAGCTGCGACGGTGGAGCAGGATCTCCCGGCCCAGCTGGCTGTCGTGTCGCCGCCTGCCGAGGAAGGCGTCGAGCAGGTTGAAGACCGGGGACGCCGTGCCGCTCGGCCCGAGGACGCCGGCGGCGAAGGGCACCGCGAGCGGGGCCACCGTCTTCGCCCAGACGACCGGGTCGACGTGGGTGCGGCCGCCGGGGCGCGGATCGATGAGCCGCAGCGCCCGGGTCGCGGTCCCCAGCACGGCCGCGACCGTGTCGAGCGCATCGCGCAGCGCCTCGGCGTCGTCGTCGAGCACTGCCGCCTGGGCGTCGACGACCGCTCCGACGAGCGGCGCACAGCGCGCCAGGATCTCGACCTGCGTGAGGTAGAAGACGCGCTCCTCCTCGTCGTCGACGACCGGCACGAGCAGGCGGAGGTCGTCCGACACGAGCGGGAGGGCGTTCCGACCGTCGGTGGACCGCCAGTTGTGCACGATGAGGTCCGGATAGGCCAGCACGGGTTCGGGTGAGCGCCCCAGCCGGCGACGGACCTCCGCCCAGGGCCCGGCGATGCTCGCGGGGAGGCCGGCGGGCTGTGGCGCGCGGCAGTGCACGTAGGCGTGGCCGAGGAGACCCAGCACCGTGGCCGCGCGCTGCAGGGCGGCGTCGGGGAGCACATCCGGGCCGGCGGACAGCACGGGCAGCCGGTCCAGCGCCTCGCGGACGGCGAGGTCGCGGAAGAGGGCCGGCAGCCGAGCCGCTGCCTCGTCCCATCCGGCGTGGCTCTCCGGCAGGCAGAGCAGCGGTGGGCGGGTGGGCAGGAAGCCACGGTCCGCGGACAGCGGGCCGAGGTTCTCGTGGCCCAGACGCGCGCTGGCCTCCTGCGCGGAGGCGAGCACCCGCGCGGCGGGTGGGGTCCGGTGCGCACCCATGGCGGCTCCTCGGGTAGCGGCCCGGAGGCGACCGGCGGGCCGCCTCGACGGGTGGATCCGTGCTCTCCCGACCAGAGACCCCTGACGTCGACGCTGATACGCACCGACCTGCACCCCGGGACCCGAACGCCTGTCACGTCGCCAGGGCACCGGTGCGGCGCGCTCGACGGCCCGCCCTCAGGCGGCCCGGATCGTGGCCGCATCGAGGGGCCTCGTGGTCCGCCGCCGCCGGAAGATCGGGTGACGCTGCGGTGACGGCCCCCCGACGACGCTGACCGGCGACCCAGAACAGGCCGCTCACCTCACGCCGGAGGTCGGATCCCCATGACCACCACGCCCGCGGTGCCGCCCGCACCGGTCGCCGTCTGCTCGTTCATCCCCGACTACGTCCTCCGCAACGTCGCCGAACGCGGTGGCGACGACGATCGCCGGGCGGCGCTCCAGGCCCTGGCGACGTCGGGGACGATGCGCTCGCTGCGCGTGCAGGCGGAGGCACGCCGGTCGGTCCTGCCGAGGTCGGCGATGCCGGAGATCACCACCGCACTGGCGCCGCCGACGAAGGAACGGCTCATCCGGGATGCGGAGAACACGGCGAACCTGCGTGGGCCGATCATCCGGACCGAGGCCGGACCGGCGAGTGCCGACGAGACGGCCGAGGCGGCCTTCGAGCGCCTCGGCGCCACGTGGGACTTCTACTTCCAGGTGTTCGCGCGCAACTCCATCGACAAGGCCGGCATGCCGATCGAGGGCGTCGTCCACTACCGCCGGGGTTACGACAACGCGCTGTGGAACGGCACGCAGATGATCTTCGGCGACGGCAGCGGACGGCTCTTCACCGGTCTGGCGCACTCGCTGACGGTGTGCGCCCACGAGGTCAGCCACGGCGTGGTGCAGTACGACGGGCCGCTGGTCTACCAGGGGCAGTCGGGCGCGCTCAACGAGTCGATGGCCGACGTCCTCGGCGTGCTCGTGGAGCAGTGGTCGCTGGACCAGCCCGTCGGACAGGCCGACTGGCTCGTGGGGCGCGAGATCCTCGCACCCGGGGTGACCGGCAAGGCACTGCGCTCGCTCGCCGAACCCGGCACCGCCTACGACGACGACGTGCTCGGCCGGGACCCACAGCCCGGTCACATGGACGGCTACGTCGAGACCGACGAGGACAACGGGGGCGTGCACATCAACTCCGGCATCCCCAACCGGGCGTTCACCCTGGTCGCGCAGCGCCTGGGGGGCAGGGCCTGGGAGGACGCCGGTCGGATCTGGTATGCCTCGCTGGGACACGAACGGCTGCTGCCGACCGCGACGTTCCGCCAGTTCGCCCGCATCACCAGGTACGTGGCATCGACGTTGTTCGGCGCCGGCAGCCGACAGGTGTCGGCCGTCGAGGAGGCCTGGGATGGCGTCGGAGTCCAGCTCTGAGCACGTACGCGTGCACTTCCGGCGCAGCGGGGGCCTCTTCGCGGGCAACCGCCTCGAGGTCGACGTCGGCCGGGAGGACCTCGACCCGGCCGCCGCCGAGGCCCTCGACCGGGTGCTCGACGGGCCCCGGCCGGAGGCCCCGCCCGCCCCGGCCGGCGCGGCCGACGGCTACCAGTACGACCTCACCGTCCGCCGCGGCGAGGAGGTCGTGTCCCTGCGCCTCGACGAGAGCGGACTGCCGCCCGAGCTGGTCCCGCTGGTCGACGCGCTCGAGCAGCGGGCCCTCGACCGTCGAGGGTGACCCCCCGCAGCTCCAGTCGTGAGGAGCGACGATGAGCTCTCTGACCGGCACGGTCGCGTTCTTCGACCTCGGCGGCACACTGGCCTCCGTCGCCCTCTCCCCGGACGGGGACCGGATCGCGGACCTCACCGTCTACGCCGACGTCCCCGAGGTGCTCGCAGACCTCCGGCGGCGCGGCGCCCGGGGGGGGATCGTCTCGGATCCCGGTCCCGTCCCCCACGAGGAGGTCGACCGGGCTCTCGAGGAGGCCGGCCTCCGGAGCCTCCTCGACCCCGACCTCCTCGTCTACGACCGCAAGGACTCCCCGGGCGTCTTCGAGCAGGCCGTGGCGCGGGCCGGCGCGGTGGACCGCGCCCTCTTCGTCGGCGAGGACGCCGGCGAACGGGCACACGCCCTGCGGGCCGGGTTGCTGGTGGCGCCGCACCCACGGCTGGCGGTCGCCGTGCTCGAGGGAGACCACCTGCGCTACCTCCGGGTGAGCGTGCCCCCGGCCCACGCCGGCGAGGACTGGCGGGCCGCGCTCGGCGACCTGCCGCTGCTCCCCCTCCACGTCACCGGCCGGACCGGCACCACGGTCCACGCCATCGGGACGACGTCGGCCGCCGCGCGCCTCGGCGACCTGGGGTTGGAGGTGGACCGTCTCGGCGCCGAGGACGAGCCGCTCACGGCGGACCTGTACCTGCTGCGCGACGACCGCCGGGTCGACAGCGGCTTCCTCGTCCCTGACGGCGACCGGCGACCCCCGTCCGCGACGGCTCCCGCCGCACCCGCCGTCCTCGCCGCCACGGACGACGGCCTCCTCGTCGCCGTCCCCGCCGGCCGGTCGGTCGAGGCGTTCCACGGCGGCGCCACCCGGCACGGACACGACCTGAAGCTGTCGCCGATCGCCTGGCCGGCCGGAGCCGACCGCACCGGGACGGGCCTGGCGGCGGCCCCGGCGGCCGCCGTCCCGGCCACGGTCACGCCCGCGGAGCGGGAGGTCCTCGACGCCGGGATCCGGCCGGAGCACCTCACCGAGCACCTCGCGCGCTACACCGGAGCCGCGCCGGCTCGCGGAGGCGGCGCGGTGATCACCAGCCGGCACGTCCGGCACCCGGACAACCGCGCGGCCGTCACCGCCCTCGTCGCCGACCTGGCGCGGATCGGCCGGGGTCGGTTCCTCGTCCGCCGGCACGCCTTCCCGCACGAGGGACGGCGGCCGGAGAACGTCGAGGCGGAGTTCCCCGGCCGCGGGCTGGACGGCGTCGTGCTGGTGACCGCGCACATGGACTCCACCGGGGCCCGGCAACCGGACTACCGGCCCGAGGCCGACCCCGCTCCCGGCGCGGACGACGACGCCAGCGGGGTCGCCGGGGTCCTCGCTGCCGCGGAGGTGTTCGGCACGCTGGACGGCGCCTCGGGTGCGCCTCGGCGGACCGTGCGGTTCGTCCTGTTCAACGCCGAGGAGCAGGGCCTGGTGGGCAGCTCCGCCTACGCCCGGGACCAGGCCCGCCTGGGCACCCCGATCGTCGCCGTCCTGCAGATGGACATGATCGGCTGGGACTCGGGGTCCGGGCGGACCTTCGAGCTGCACGCCGGCTTCAGCGGCTCGCAGGCGGTGCAGCAGCGGTCACTGGCCCTCGCCCGGACCGTCGCCGCGCTGGTCGCGCAGGTCTCCCCCGCGTTGCCGGCTCCCCAGCTCTACCCGCACGACGGCGAGGTGGACCCGGGCGAGGCGCGCAGCGACCACCACAGCTTCCAGGCCGTCGGCTACCCCGCCTGCCTGGTGTCGGAGGACCTGTTCGCCGGTCCCGGGCCCAGTGCCCCGCCGGCCGACATGAACCCGCAGTACCACCTGCCGTCCGACGTCTCGATCGACGCGGGGTACGCGGCGGACATCGCCCGTCTGGTGACCGCCGCCGCCTGGGTCACCGCCACGCGCTGACGGCCACCCACCCGATCAGGTCGGCTCGGACCGGGGCCGTGGCACCGCGTTCCGCGCCGACGGCCCGGGGGTCCTGCCCCTGGCGGGCGGAGTGCAGGACCCCGAGGGATGCGTCGATGCCGCCGGGTGGCGGCCCTGCCGGCTCGGCGTCCGCGCCAGGGCCTCACCGAAGCCCTGCGCGTACCAGAGGGGGGCGTTCAGGACGACCCCGGCCGGTGCGGCCCCTCCCGCGGTGCCCCACACGAGGGCGGCGAAGCGCTCGGGGTCGAGCCCCCGGCACCACGGGCCGACCGACGCCGGCCCGAGGTCGACGGCGAGGTCGGCCTCGAGGTCGGCCTCGAGGTCGGCCGCTTGGCACCCGTCGGCGCGGCCCAGTGCGTGGGCCGTCTCGAGGGCGCGCCGGTACGACGACGGCGACTCCTGCTGGTGCACGGTCACGGCCGGCCTCCAGGACTTCTCGGGAGGTGCCCGCGGACCCGGGGAGGAGCCGCGGCGGTCACACAGAGGAGTCAGCAGCCGGGACGCCTGATACGGACGGAGCCGCCCTCGACGGTCCCGTACTCGATCCCGACGGCGGAGACGTCCGGGTCTGCCAGCGGCGCTGCGCCTCCGTCCCGCAGGAGCCGGCCGAGCGTGGTGAGCAGCTCCCCGGCCGGCAGGCGCGCCGGTCGGCTCCTCCCGTGCACCCGCACGCCGGTCGTGTCGGTGGACACCGGGAGCCTCCTCGGGTCGATGGGACGGTGTCGACGAGCCGGTCGATGGGCAGGTGGGCTGCTGCCGGCACGGGGCCGGGCACCGGTCCGGCGCGTCCTGCGGTGGAGCTCAGAGCTCCGTGGTCGCCCGGTCATGCGCGGAGCGCCCCGGCCGTCGCGGCGGCGGCCACCGGACGGGGCCGCGCGACGCGCGTCGTGCCCGGGGCACCGGCCGTCGCAGGCACCTGCCACCGGGACACCAGCTCCTGCATCTGCAGGGTGGGCGGGACGCCGAGCTCCCGCAGGAGCAGGTCCCGGAAGGTGGCGTGAGCCCGCATCGCCTCGGCGAGGTTGCCCTCGGCGAGGTGGATCCGCACGACGGTGCGGTGGGCGCTCTCGCGCAGCGGTTCGGCCCGGATCGCCAGGTGCGCGGCCTGGAGCGCCTCGGCATGCCGGCCGGCCGTGCAGAGGCGGGTCGCCACGGTCTCCAGGGCGTGCAGCCGCAACTGGTGCAGCCGGTCCCGCTCCAGGAGGACCCAGTCGTCGTACCAGCCCGGGAGCAGGTCGCCGAGGAGGTCCGGGCGCGGCAGCGAGACCCGGTCGGCCTCGGTCCGGGGGTCGCACACCAGCTCGGCCCACGTGGTCATCTCGTGCACGTCGATCCGGACGCCGACGGCCAGGCGGAGCGTGTCGTGCGACGCGTCGACGAGCTCGGGGGCGGACCGGCGTAGCCGCCACAGCGCGGACCGCAGGCTGGCCTGGGCCCTGTCCTCCGGGACGTCGGGCCACAGGTCGCCGGAGACCGCGGCACGTGCCGGCCGGCCGGCCAGGCACACGTGGGCCACGACACGCTGCACGGACCGGGGCAGCTCCTCCGGAACCGGCTGGCCCGCAGCCCGGCCGGCCCGGACGGAGAACCCGTCGAGCAGCGTGACTCGCGATCCGCTCTGCGCGCTCGTGAGCAGTGTCTGGTCCATCCGCGTTCCCCGATCACGAGTGAGGACGTCGGCCAGAGGAGGTACGCGCGGACGTCGCTGATACCGGGGCGGTGAGAACGGGGACACGGGGGAGGCGGAGCGGGTCAGCCGCTGCCGTGCGCCATCCCGGGCGCCTCCGGAGGGACGTGGGGCGTGGGCGTCGGCCGCACGTCGTCGGCGCAGGGCCGGAGGCCGGCGGACAGGGCGGTCGTGGACGGGTGGGGCGCGGCACCCGGCGTGTCCGCGAGCGCCCGACGGAACGACTCGTAGGCGCGGCGCGCCTCGGCCACGTCGCGCCCCGCCACGCGAGCGCTGACGACGAGTCAGCGGGCGCTCTCGCGGAGCGGTTCCCCGTGGACCGCGGCACGGGCGGCCTTGACCGCCAGGCCGGACCGCCCGGTGCGGATGAGCTCCGTCGGCCCAGCGCCTCCAGCGCGTGTTCCCGCAGTTGACGCAGTCGTTCCCGCTCGAGCGGCACCCGGGGCTCGTGCCATCCGGGGAGGAGCTCTCCCCCGGAGTGCCTCGCCGGGCATCGAGACGTCGAGCCGGCCGCGGCCGGCCGGTCGCTCCGGTGCGCCGCCCGGGTCGGTGCCTGCGCGCCACCTCGGACGTCCCCCGGCGTCCGGGCCCAGCACCGCCCCGGTCCGGGTCGCGATGCTCCTCCCCCAGCGCCCGTGCGAGGCTGGTGCTCGGCCGGCGGACCGCTCGGATGCCGGCAGGTGAGCCGGAGGGGCGGTCGCCCGAGACATGACATCGTTGCTCGACTCGAACCGTCCCCTGCCCCTCGGACGTTCCTCCGCATCGGCCGTCCGCTGACCACCGCGGCGCGCAGGCCCGAGGGCGCATCCCCAGGGGCGTCCGTGTCCTTCGCCGACCTGGGTCGGCCGTTCGTCATCGCCCACCGCGGCGGATCCCTGCAGGTGCCCGAGCACACGATGGAGGGCTATCGGGTCGCGGTGGGCCAGGGCCTCGACGTCATCGAGCAGGACGTGTCGACACTCGCCGACGGCGGTCTCGGCGTCATGCACGACGGCACCGTGGACCGTATGACCACCTCCAGCGGGAACGTCGCGGATCACACGTCGGTGTCCTGGAAACAGCTCGGCATCGACGCCTCGGTCACCCTCGGCGGAGGCTGGCCCGACGGACTGCGTCCTCCGTTGTTCGAGGAGGTGCTCACCGAGTTCGGGAACCGCGTGCTCCTCTGCGCCGAGGCCAAGAGCATCGATGCGATGGGCCCGATGATCGCCGCCCTCGAGCGACGCGGTGTCAGCCGGGCGTCCGTGCTGCTCCAGTCCTTCGCCCTCGCCGACTGCCGGCTGGCGCGCTCGCGGGGGTGGGACGTCATCTGGCTCGGCAGCACCGACATCGCCCGGGCGGCGGCCGACGGCATCGGCTGGATCGGCCCAGAGGCGGGCCACGTCAGCTCGACGGTCTGCACGGCGGCACACGCGGCGGGGATCGAGGTGGCCTGCTACACGGTGAACCGCCGACACCAGCGGGATGCCGTCATCGCCGATGGCGTGGACGCGATCTTCTCCGACGACCCCCTGTACATCGCTGGGGACGCGGGCCGCCGCGCCTCGGACCTGTTCGCCCGTCAGGTCTGGCTGCCCGGGATGCTGCCGGACACCGGCCGCGGCCGGTTCTACCCGGACGACTCCTCCTGGGGCTTCGACGTCTCCGACACCGTCACCTCCACGCTCATGGGCTTCCTCGCACCACCGGACCCGGAGACGTTCACGCTGCACCTCGACGTGCGGGTGGAGCAGACGTGCGCGGACAGCCGCCGGTGCTGCGGGTCGGTCTTCCTGAGCACCGACGACCACCCGTACCGACCCACGTCCGGCCCGTCGCCCGGCGCCGACGGGTACCTCTTCCTCCTGCGGGGAGACGGCACCCTGGACGTCCATCGGGTCGTCGAGGGTGTCGCCACCACGCTGGCGTCCTCGACGGGGAGAACGGCACCGACGACGGGCACCTACGTCCAGCTGCGGATCACCGTCACCGGCTCGGAGGTCTCCTTCACGCGCACGGACACCCCCAGCGAGACCCTGACCGTGGCGGACACCACCTACCGACCCGTGCCCGTCGTCCACCTCGGCAGCGCGTTCGCCGGGGTGCGCTTCAAGAACGTGGTGTTCGCATGACCGACTCACACGAACGCCCGGGCCACGGCACCGCCGACCCGGACGGCTACCTCATCGAGCAGGCGCCGGAGGGCTACAGGTGGACGTGCCGCGCTGACGGCCGCACCGCGGGGCCGTTTCCCAGTCGCGAGGAAGCCGTCGTCTCCGCCGAGGTGGACCGGACCGCCTGATGCACCGAGGGTCTGGTGTGCGCGAGCCCGGCGGCTCCGTGGTCGTTGGCCTGGCCGACCGCGCCGACACCGGCGGTCGGCACGAACCCGGCGAACGCGCGGAACCGCCCGTGCTGCCGGTCGGCCGGAGCGGGGACGGTGACGGTGACCGACCGCTCGTGGAGACCGGACCGCAGCACACCAGGGGGCTGCTGCCCTGAGGGCCCGGGCGGCTGCTCTGTCCGTCCCGTCCCGGTCGAGCCGCCGGCACGCCTGACAGCTCAGGGCAGCGCGGCCTCGCAGACGAGCCACAGCACCTCGGCGTGCTGACGGCCGTCGCGGCCCACAGGTGCGTCCTCCGGGAGGACGGCGTTCAGCTGCCACCAGCCGACGTAGGCCGCGACCGCGACGGCCGCGCGGCGCCGGGCCTCTGCTCGCGGCATGCCGGTGCTGTGCAGTTCCCCGGCGACGAAGTCGATGCGCCGGGAGGTGACCCGGCGGACGGCGGCGGCGACCTCGGGGTGGGCGATGTCGCGGAACAGCTGGGCGACCGGATCCGGGCCTTCCCGGTGGGTCAGGACGAGGGTGAGCAGGACCCGCAACCGCTCGCGCGGCTCCTCCAGGTTGCCCAGCTCGTCGATCACGGCGCTCGTCTGCTCGGCCTCCCACAGCTCGAGGGCGGCCCGGACGAGCTCCCCCCGATCGGAGAAGTGCCAGTAGAAGCTGCCCTTGGTGGCGCCGAGGGCAGCGGCGAGCGGCTCGACGGCGACAGCGGCGACCCCCCCGGCGGTGAGCGCCCGCAGCCCTGCCGTGGCCCACGCCTCACGCGACAGACGTTGACGGGGCGGCATGACCGTACGGTAGCGTACGGGAAGCTCCATACGGCAGCGTACGGAAAGCAGGGTGGGTCATGCGCAACATCCACGAACGGCACGTCGCGGCCTCGGCCGAGCGAGTGGGGGCAGTGCTCGAGACCCTCGCTACCGACCACGACCAGGTGTGGCCGGGCGCGACCTGGGCGCCGATGGTGCTCGACCGCGGTCTCGAGCCGGGATCGCGCGGCGGGCACGACGGGATCCGGTACACCGTGACGGCGCACGAAGCGGGACGCCTGGTGGAGTTCGCCTTCGACCGGACGACCGGCATCGACGGCACCCACGCCTTCACCGTGGTCGACCTGGGCGACGGCGCATCCCTCATGCGTCACGTGCTCGAGGGCCGGGCGCACGGCGCGATGGTCCTGCTCTGGCCGCTGGCGGTGCGCTGGGCGCACGACGCCCTGGTCGAGGATGCCTTCGACCTCGTCGAGGCTGCCCTCGGCGTGGGCCCGACGGTGACCGCTCGGTGGTCCCCCTGGATCCGGCTGCTGCGCACGGCACTGCCCGCGGCCACCGACCGGGCCGACGTGCGCCAGGTGGAGACACCGGCCGGACTCATCAGCGCGGCGGGGCTCCCCCGCGTCGACTTCACCGACACCTTCGCCCTGCGCCTGCCGCCGGGATCCAGCCGCGACGTCGAGGACTGGCACCGCGCGCTCGTCAGTGCAGGCAACCCCGCCTGGGTGGCCGCCCTGATGACCGTGCGGAACCGCGTGGCGCAGTGGCTGGGTCTGGACACCGCGGGAGGGTCGAGCGACACCTCTCCGTTCACGTTGCTCACGCGGATCGGCGACACCCTCGTCGTCGGCGCCGACGACGAGCACCTCGACTTCCGCGGCGTCCTGCGCGTGGTCGGTGACGACCTGCAGTGCGCCACCGTCGTGCACGAGCACAACGCCATCGGCAGGGCGTACTTCACCGTCGTGAAGCCGTTCCACCGACGGATCGTGCCGACCCTGCTCCGGCGTGCCCGGTCCGGGGCGCCCGGATGACGCCTCCACCGGCCGCCGAGGGAGCCGACGTGGACGGACCGTCCGTCCTGGTCATCGGCGCCGGGTACGCCGGCGCGACGGCCACGAACAGATCGTCGGCCTGACCGAGCCGCGTGGAAGCGGATCGAGTCCGGGCCACGGTGGTGAACCCACGACCCGCGACCCGAGTTCGCCGAACGCCGGATCGACGCAGATGTCGGGCCCTGGGGCCCCGCCCCACGCGGCGGCCCCCTTGGAGCGCCGCCACCTGCGACACCAGGAACGCCACGACGATCGTCAGCCCGCAGGCCAGCTCCGCTGACGCCAGGCGGGCTGCGAGGAGAGCGGCCGCGGCGCGCGCTCCGACGCCCTGGTCCCCCGACTCCTGCGCCGACGCGAGGATGTCGCGCAGCTCCCCGTCCTCCGCACGCTGCGTGGCCGGCAGGCAGGCCGCGAGCGTCGCCCCCTCCCCGGCTCGCGAGGCCTCGTACCACCGGGTCGCCGCGTCCGGGAGGCTCCGGGCAGCCTCCCTCGAGGGGCGGACCTGCACGTCGTCGGCTCGTTCTCGTCACCCGGCATCCCGTGTCCAGCCGCCAGGACGGCGGTCGATACGGCGGCGAGGCCCACCGCTCGATGCCGGCGGTCCGGGCCCGGGGCGCGGCACACGTCGAAGGCGGCTCGCCAGTGACCGTCGTCGGTGCGCACGCCTGGTCCGCGTGTGCGGCGGCTGCTGGCACCTGCTCGTGCTCCCCCGGACGGCGGGCGCCGCGGAACGCTCCGGCGTCGAGGCCGGCGCAGGTCGCCACCCGCCCGTCATCGGCTGCGGGGACCTCGTGCCGACGGTCGGCCCGCCGATGGCCGTGCGCACCTCCGGCGATCGGCGCGAGTTCCTCGAGCGCACAGCCGATGACGGTGCGTCCTCCTCCCGAGTTCCTCGGAAGGCTCCGAGGGACTGCGCGGCGGTCACACCCGCGTCGTCAGGCCCTGCCGTAGCTCGTCCATGGCCTGCGCGAGGGTCACCCGCGGCACCCAGCCCCACCTGCGTGCGCGGTCGGTGAGCAGCCGGCCGGTCCAGACCGGCTCGTCGGTCCACTCGGGCGCGACGCCCAGCGCTCCGGTCACCGTGCCGAGGTAGTCCCGCCACGTCGCAGGCTCACCCGCGACGATCACCGGAGTCGTGCCGCCGGCCACGGGGCCCCGCTCGGGATCGTCGGCGGTCGCCACGGCGCCGGTGGCGACGTCCGCGACGAACGCCGCGAGGTCGTCCACGTGCACCCAGGCCCAGGTCTGCTCCGGGTTCGCCCGGCGCTCGCCGTCGCGGACCGCCTGCGGCCGGAGCGTGTTCCACACCGACGTCTCGCCGGCGCCCAGGATCGCCGGCGGGCGGACCAGCACGGTCGTGAGCCCGCCGACCTGCGCCAGCGCGGCGTCGGCGGCGTTCTTGGTGTCGGCGTAGGCGCCGCTGCCCTCGGGCGCGAGGACGCCGTCCTCGGCCACGTCGCCGACGCCGGCCGAGCGGTCGTAGACCCCGGCGGTGGACAGGTGCACGAACCGGGCGACGCCGGCGTCGCGGGCGGCCCGCGCGAGGACCGGTGTGCCCTCGACGGCCACCCGGTGCTGCACCTCCCGGGACGAGCCCATCGGGTGGACCGTCGTGACGACCGCGTCGGCGCCGTCGGTGACCGCGCGGGCGAGGTCCTCGTCGGCGAAGTCGCCGATGTGCTCGGTGACCCCGTCGAGCGCAGGGGCGCTGCCGGCGCGGCGCACGACGGCGCGCACCCGCGCCGAGCGCTCGACGAGCGCCCGGCACACCGCGGCGCCCACCAGTCCGTTCGCACCGGTCACCACGACGACGGGAGAGGGAGCGGCCATGTCGTCCACAGTGCCAGCGACCACACGATGGCGCCCGCTGCCCGACACGTCGTCACAGCGTCGGGCCCCCTGACCGCCCGGGACCCACCCGGCCGGACGGTCGGCCTCCAGCGGGCGGCGCTCTGCGCCCCGGGGCGTGGGCGCATGGACTTCGTCGCATCCCCGGACACCGACCCGAATCCCCACGGTGCTCGGACCATCGGGGGTCCTGAGCGAGTCGCCCTCGGTCACAGCACTGCCCCGGTGTCCCTACAGGTCACGAGCCCGGGGCGCCTCCATCTGCGTCGCTGCCGGATCCATCCGCCTCGCGGTTCAGATGTCGGGGCTGTACGTCGCGATGAACTCCGCGTACCGGCGCGCGCCGGTGCCCGAAGACACGTCACCGATCCGCAGCACGGTCAGCCCGAGGTACCCCCACGTCTCGAAGGCCTCGTTGATGTTGTCCCAGCCCTCGTCGGATCCGACCCCGCCGGCGAGCGCGTTCTCGCCCTTGAGCTCGACGCCGGCGCGGAACGCGTAGTCGCCGATCCACTGCACGAGGGTCTGGGCCAGCGAGTACGCCTCCGGACCGGGCTGGTCGTCCATCTCGAGCGCGGTGAAGTGCATGACCACCTCGCGCGGGCCCCTGTCGAAGCGGTTGGCCAGTTCGACGATCCGCTGGTAGCCGTGGCCGGTCGCCCAGGAGTCGAGGTCGACGCTGGTCTGGATCAGGCCGGTGGTCACCTCGGTGGCCCGCGGGTGGACCGGGTGGGTCATCTGCCAGTGGATGCCCGGGACCTTGTAGCCGATGTCGGCCTCGGGGAAGTCCCTGCCCAGCGCGCGGATGACCGTCCGCAGCACCCGCTCGCCGTGGTCGACCAGGGAGCCGTTGTACCAGTCCACGAAGTCGCGGCCGTACTGCGTGTCCAGGTACGCCCGGCTGGTGAAGAACGCCTCGGCGTCCGCGGGCGGGCCGATCTGGTCCGCCGACCCGAGGTCGGTGCCCCAGGCGCTGTTGACCGCCTCCAGTGAGCCGTACCGGTACAGCATCTGCTGCTGGAAGTCGCGCACGGCCAGCGGGGAGTACGCCTGCAGGGCGCCCCGCGTCGGGTAGCCGGTGCCCTCGTCGTGCTGGTTGTAGGAGGGGTAGCGCAGCTCACCGGACGGGCCGAGTGAGACGTTGACCTCCACCACCTCGTCGGCGTACACGTCCCCGTACTGCCGCTCGAACGCCCGGGTGAAGTCCCGGTACTCGTTCATCACCACCCGGTCGGCCCAGCCCTGCACGCTCTCGGGGCTGTGGTTGCCCTGCTCGCTCCGGTGCTGGAGCCCGGTCGGGCCGAGCTCGACGCCTCGGTACGTCCGGTCGGCGTACTTCGTCCACAACCACGACGGCAGCAGGCTGGTGTAGTCGTCACCGACGTTGCCGCCGGCCTGGTGGAAGGACAGGATCGGCGCGAGCTCCAGCCCCTTGGACGTGATCACCTCGAAGACCTGGTCGTAGTAGCTCCAGTCGAACCGGTTGTCGGCCGCACCCTCGACGTCGCCCCACCACACGTCGACGCTCACCGCGTCCACGCCGTAGGCGGCCACGGTCTCGAGGTCGGCCTCGAACGCCGCCCAGTCGGTCACCTTCAGCGGTGCCATGACGTTGGCGGTGAACTCCGGGTCGTCCAGCGCCACGGGTCCGGGCGGCACGGGGCCGTCCGCAGGAGTGGCCTGGGCGGTACCGGCGCCGGATAGGAGCAGACTCAGGACGGCCAGCGTGACTGTGGCGTGCCTCACACCAGCCATGCTGCCAGCGCGTCGCTCCGCATCCCAGGGGAGTTCCCGGTCGGCATCGTCCGCTCGGCGTGTCCAACCGGACGCGCGGTCTCGACCGCCGTCGACCTGCGCTCGCTGCAGGCCCGGCGTTGCTCGGGTGGGCCGACTGACGCGTCCCCACGGTCGTCGTGCACGGCACCGCGGACACGCCCCGGTCCTGAGCGGACGCCGCGGGGTACCGACTCGCGACCGGGCACCTCCTGCCACACGCGTCCGACCCCGGACCGCCCGCCTCCACCCGTCCGCCGAGGAGAGCCCATGACCACCATCCCGGCCGATCGCGCCGCCCGTCCGGTCACCGTCGTCGGTGCCGGCACCCTCGGGCGCCGGATCGCCCTGGTGTTCAGCACCCGCGGCGGGACGACCCGGATCGTCGACCCCTCCGCCGAGGCCCGCACCGCGGCGGTCGACTACGTCCGCACGACCCTGCCGGAGGTCCTGGCGACCGTCGACGGCGGCAGCGCGGGCACGGTGGAGGCCCATGACGACCTCGCCACCGCCGTCCGGGGAGCCTGGCTGGTGGTCGAGGCGGTGCCCGAACGCCTGGACCTGAAGGTGCAGCTGTTCGGGGACCTCGACCGGCTCGCCGACGACGACGCGATCCTCGCCAGCAACTCCTCCTCGCACCCGAGCCGCCGGTTCCTCGACCGCGTGCGCCGGCCCGAGCGGGTGCTGAACATGCACTTCTACATGCCACCGCGGATGAACGCGGTCGACCTGATGTCCAGCGGGCACACCGACCGGGCGGTGCTGGACCTGCTGCTCGCTGAGCTGCCCCGCTTCGGTGTCCACCCGTTCGAGGCCCGCCGCGAGAGCACCGGGTTCATCTACAACCGGGTCTGGGCCGCCATCAAGCGCGAGGCGCTCGCGGTGGTCGCCGAGGGCGTGACCACGCCGGAGGAGTTCGACCGCATGTGGGTGCTCAACACGGGCACCCGGAGTGGACCGTTCCGGATGATGGACCACGTCGGCCTCGACGTCGTCCTGGACATCGAGGACCACTACGCCGCGGAGAACCCCCACCTGCCGGCCGCCCCGCGGGAGTTGCTGCACCGGTACGTCGACGCCGGCCACCTCGGCGCGAAGAGCGGGCGCGGCTTCTACGACGACTACCCCGCCCCCACTCCTGGGCAGACGTGAGCCGGCAGACGTGAGCCGGCGGACACGGTCCGTCTGAGCCTCGCTCGTTCCACTCCGGTCATCGACCGGATCACAGGCGCTCCCGGCACCCGATCCGGGCGAGCACGTCGCCACCGACTGCACGTCCACAGCGCCCCCGACCGGCCACATCGCGGACGGCGAGCTCGCTGGTCCAGCCGCCGGTCGCGGTGCCGGGCGTAGCGTCGGGTTGCCGGTCCCTCCTCGTTCACTGCCCTATGGCAGCGCCGGGACCGACGTACCACTATCCCGCCGCTCTGCGGTGGAGTCAGGCCGTTCGCCATGACCTCCCCCCTGCTCCTGACCACGACCTCCGCCGACCTCCGGGACCTCGAGCAGGCGTCGTCACCCGACGCCGCGTGCGGCGTGTGCCCGCACGTCCGTGCCGACCACGACGCGATCGCGGCGCGGTTCTGCTCGGCAACGGGCAACGGCGCCATCGCGCGAGGGTGCGTCTGCCGGTCCTGACCAGACGTCGTCGGGTCGTCACTGGAGACCACCTCGCTGATCCGGTCGATCGCCCGCAGTTGCCGGTGGCCGCACGGCGGGACACGGGACGCGGGCTCTGACGTGTCGGGCGCCTGCAGCGCTGTCGGCCGGCACCACGTCCGGCGTCGGCGGCACTGCCGGAGCGCAGGACCACGCGGCACACAGCTCCCGCACCCGGCGCCCGGCGACTCCTCGGACGGGTCTGCAGCGGCGCCGCCGGCCGAAGGGGCGAGCGACGGGCCTCCACGGCGTGCTCGTCGGGCCACCACGGCGGGCCGCCGTGGGAGGCCCTGACCCCCGGCCCTCTCCGGGTGACCGCCGGGTCGGGCACCATCCGGCCGTGGACCCCGAGCAGCTGCTGCGGACGGCAGCCGACCGGCTGGACGCGCTGGCCGCGCGGACGACTCCTGGCGACTGGCGGACCGCCGGACTGCTGGCGACCCGCCCCGAGGTGGTCGCGCACTCCCCCGAGGGGAGCACCCAGCACGTGGCCGAGGCGCGGGCCGGCACCGCTGCGTGGATCGCGACTGTGTCCCCCGCGTTGGCCGCGCCTCTGGCGAGCTGGCTGCGGGCCGCGGCGACGCACGAGCCGATCGACCCGGCGGCCGAGGCCTTCGCGAGGGCACTGCTCGCGAGGCTGTGATGACCCAGCGGGTCCTCGCCGCCGGTGGCTCCTGGAACCGGCCTGGCCGTCAGCCGCCGGCGGCCAGACGTCGGCCCATCTGCTCGTGCACGGCCCGGATCCCCTGCAAGGGCCGCATCATGACGCGGAACTCGACGATCCGGCCCGCGTCGTCGCACCGGATGATGTCGACGCCGTTCACGTACCTGCCCTCCACGCTCGTCTCGAACTCGAGCACCGCGGTGTCCCCGGAGAGGACCTGCTTCGTGTACTGGAAGGCCCCCTCGGCCCCACCGACCAAGGTCCGGGACGCTGCCTCGAGGTACTGCGTCGTGATGGGCTTCCCGCGCTGCGGCGTGTAGACCACCGGCGAGTAGAAGACGACGTCGTCGGCGAGCAGTTCGTCGAGACCGCCGGGGAGCTCCCCTCCCAGGTACCGGTGCCAGCGGGCGATCGCGTCGTCGATCACGGAGCCTCCTCGTCGTCCCCAGCGGCGCGCGGTCGCGCCCCGGCACGGATCCTGCCCCTCGGGGACGGCCTGCGGTCGCCGACCGCGGGGCCCTCGTGCCCAGGACGTCGGTCCGGTCCGACACAGCGCGTCGCTCCTCCCCGCTGCTACGCGAGGTTCAACTGCCACGAGACGCCGAAGCGGTCGTTCACCCAGCCGAAGCGGCGGCTGAAGCCGTAGTCGTCCAGCGGCATCAGCACGCCACCGCCGTCGGAGAGGCCCGCGAACCGCCGGTCGAGCTCCTCGGCCGATGCGACGTCGACGAAGACCGAGAACGACGGTGTGAAGGTGAAGTCGTGCACCGGGGGCTGTCGAAGCAGCGGAACACCTGGCCGGCGATGGAGAAGGTGGCCTGCTGCACCGTCCCCTCCACGCCCGTCCCGTCCGCCCCGAACCGGGTGGGGCTCAGGACGCGCGCGTCGTCGAAGAGCGACGTGTAGAGCTCGATGGCGCGCTCCGCGTCGCCCGTGGACATCAGGAAGGAGGTCACCTGCTCCGGCATGGCGGGGGGGCTAGCCCGAACCGCCGACGGGCCGGCCATGGCGACAGGAGTCCTGAGGGGACCGGCACCGCGTGCCGGCACCGGGTCGGATCCGCTCGGGTGTGTTGCTGCGAGGGTCCGGATCCCCCTGCCTCGATCCCACGCCGGGTGGGCCGGCACACATCGGAGACCGCCACCGACCGCTGTGCCGCGCTAGCCTCCCCCATGGCGACCCGGCGTGCGCTGCTCCTGATCGCCGACATCGGCGGCTACACGGAGTACATGCAGTACCACCGGAGCATGCTGGGGCACGCGGAGGCGGCCACGAGACGCATGCTCGACAAGATCGTCGGAGCCGCGCGGGACTTCGACCTGATCGAGATCGAGGGCGACGCGGCCTTCCTCTCGCGCGACGCCGAGGGACTGGACGGAGCGGCAACGCTGTCCGCCGTCACCCGTGCGGCCGTCGCGATGCACCGCGCGTTCCACACGCAGCGCCGGCTCGTCGAGCTGAACCTGTGCCCCTGTCAGAGCTGCACGCAGACCAGCGACCTGAAGCTGAAGTTCGTCGCGCACGTCGGCGACGTCGCGACCCAGACGATCAGGCGCCGGAAAAAGCTCGTCGGCATGGACGTGATCTACGTCCACCGCCTGCTCAAGAACTCCGTCACGGTGCCGGAGTACCTCCTGGTCTCCGACGACCTCTTCCGCAACGGTGGCACCGCCTCCGCCGAGCTGGTGGCCCAGGAGGTCGCGCAGGACCTCGAGGGCATCGGGCGGGTGCAGACCTTCTACGTCGACGTCGAGGACATCCCCGCACCGCTTGCGCCCGCGTCGGAGCCGTCGTTCCTCGTGCGCATCGGCGCCACCCTCGACATGGTCGGGCGGGGCCTCCCGCACGTCCTCCCCCGTCGGCACCCACGGTCACTCGCCGCGGCCGGCTGAGGCCTCGTCGTCGAGGAGGAACGAGTCCAGCTCCCGCTCCGGCAGGACCTGGATGAAGTACTCGACGCCGAACATCTCGCGGAGGATCGAGTCGGGGAACATCGTCGGGTCGATCGGGTACTGGGAGCGATGGGCGGCCGTCGCCCGGATCTTGTGGCCGACGAAGTCCGAGACGTCGATGCAGGTGCTCACCCTGGCGTCGATCCGATCCCCTGACGGCAGCGTCCTCGTCAGCAGCGGGAGCGCCTGGTCCCGGTGTCCGTCGACGGAGAGGGGCCCGGACGCCAGGAACGTCAGGCTCGTGACGTCGTCCAGGGCCACCACGTGCGCGTTGCGCGGCCGGCCTGTGGCGATGCCCTCCTCCCCGATGAACTCCCCCGGTCCGGACCGGTCGACGACCCGCACGCGACCGTCCGCACCCTCGCGCCGGATCTCCACGGAACCGGACAGGAGGAAGTGCATCACCGTGGCCTCCTCACCCTGTTCGACGAGGTAGGACCCGGCCGGGTACCACTCGACGCTGACGAAGTCGGCCGCGTATCCCAGCGCTGCCGTCTCGCGCGAGAAGACCGACAGTGCGCGGACGAACTCCCTGGTGCCCTTGAAGCGGGTCGTCAGCTCGACGACCCACGCGGCCAGACGGTCGCGCAGCAGCATGCCGCTGCGCGGCAGGTGGCAGTGGAAGAGCCGGGGCGACGTGGCCGAACGCAGCCGGTAGCAGGCCGCGGTGACCGCTGCTCCGACGGCCACGTGGTCGGGGTGACCGGAGAACCCATCGGGCCCGAACGTGATCACCACGTCGGGATCGAACTCGGTGATGAGCTCCGACGCCTGCTCGAGCAGGGGCTCACCGCCGACCTCGGAGAGGCCGCCGTCCGGATGGTCGAGACAGCGCGTCAGGGTGAGCCCGAGTTCCTTGCCGGCCGCGTCGAGTTCCCGCTCCCGAACCGCCCTCAGGGTCGCCCGGGTCGCGACGCCGGCGTCTCGGATCTGGCCCGCTCCACCCTTGGTGAGCGCGACCACACTGACCTCGGCGCCTGATCTCGCGTACTTGGCGAGGGTGCCGCCGGCACAAATCGTCTCGTCGTCCGGATGGGCGAAGACCCCCAGCAGACGCGGAGGCCTCCCACCGAGGCGATTCACCGACATGTCGTGCGCCAACCGATTCCCGTCGAGTCCACCGCCGGCAGTTCCGAGGGGGACCTGTCGATCGGGCCGGCCGGTCGAGGGCGCACCGTACCGTCTCGCCGCGCGGGCTGGCCACGTCCGAGTCGACGTCCGTGGCCCGGTTCCGCTGTTAGCGTGCGCGCCGTGCCGGGTTCCTACCGCGAGGCCTGGGCATCGGTGACCCGCAATCGCAACCTCCGGCTCGCGCAGCTGTCGTCGCTGTCGGCCTGGACGGGCGAGTTCCTGTTCCTGTCGGCGATGACGGTGTACGCCTTCGACCAGGACGGCGCGGCCGGTGTGGGCCTCATCGGGTTCCTGCGGGTGCTGCCGGCGACCGTCGCGCTCCCCTGGCTGGGCGCGCTGGCCGACCGGGTCTCGCGCCGCCGGCTGCTGGTGATCTCGTGCGCTCTCCGGGCGCTGACCGCGGCCGGGGCGGCGGCTGCCATCGCGCAGCCGGCGGTGGTGTACACGCTGCTGACCCTCTCGACGGTCTGCCATGCCGCCTACCGGCCGGTGCTCGCCGCCCTGTTCCCCACGCTGTGCACCACACCGGACGAGCTCACGGGGGTGAACGCGGTCCGGGCCATCCTCGACGGTGCGGCCGCGCTCGTCGGCCCCCTCGCCGCGGCCGCGCTGCTCGCGGCGTACGACCCGGCAGCCGCGTTCGTCGCGGTCGCCCTGCTCGCCGGTGCCGCCGGCGTGCTCGCTGCCGGGCTGCGCTACGAGTCGCCGCGCCCGGCGGCAGCCGACGACCAGGGCGACCGGGCCGGTGTCGTCGCCGACGTGGCCGAGGGCCTGCGAGAACTCCGTCGGCACCCACGGGCGCTGGACGTGATCGTGCTGGGTGGCGGGCAGTGCCTGGTCCGCGGAGCGGTGACCGTGCTGGCGGTGGTGGTCGCCGTGCAGGTCACCGACCTGGGCCGCCCGGGGGTCGGGGTCCTCTGGGCGGCGTTCGGGGTCGGCGGGTTCGTGGCGGCGATGGCGTCGATCGGCGCCGCGGGGAGCGCCCGGCTCGGCACGCTGTTCGGTGCCGGGATCGCGATGTGGGGTGTGCCGATCGTCCTCGTCGGCCTGCTGACGGGCAGCTCCGTGGCGGTCGCGGCGTTCGTGGTCATCGGCGCCGCCAACGCCCTCGTCGACGTCGCCGGGTTCACCCTGCTGCAGCGCCTCGTCCCCGACCAGACGCTGGCGCGCGTCCTCGCCCTGACCGAGGCGGTGTTCTCGCTGGCCCTGGCACTCGGCTCCCTGGCGATCCCGTTCGTCCTCACCGCGCTGGGCGACACCGGTGCGCTCGTCGCCACCGGCTGCCTCCTGCCGCTGGCCGTCGCGGTGCGATGGGCCGGACTGCGGGCCATCGATGCCGACATCGGCGTGCGCAAGGACCGGATCGTGCTGCTGCGCCGGGTCGGCATGTTCCGCCTCCTGCCCGTCCCGGCCATCGAGAGCCTGGCGCAACGCCTGGGGCGGTCACGCGTCCCGGCGCAGACCGACGTGTTCCGGAAGGGGGACCCCGGCGACGGGTTCTACGTCATCGAGTCCGGCCGCGTGGCCGTGATCGACGACGGGCGCGAGATCCGCCGGCTGGGCCCCGGTGATGCGTTCGGCGAGATCGCGCTGCTCCGCGCGGTCGCGCGGACGGCGACCGTCCGTGCCCTCGAGGACACCGTGCTCGCCACCCTCAGCGGACCCCAGTTCGTCTCGGCGGTCACCGGCTCCTCCGCCACCTCCTCGACCGCCGAGCAGCTCGTCATCGGCTACCTCTCGGAGGACCGCGAGCGGCACGCGGACCCACCGCGGGCCGACCCCGACCCCGAGCGCGGAACGGCTCCGCCCTGACGGGCTGCGCCCGCTCAGCGGCCGGCGATCGAGCGCCTCATCGGAAGAGGTCCCAGAAGCTGCCCGACGTGTCCCACGGCCGCCCGGCGCCGTTCCCCGGCTCCGGCAGCGCGTGCCGCACCAGGAACAGACCGGCCACGAACGGCAGGATCCCGACCCCGAAGCCGATCCCGCCCAGCGCGGCGCGTCCGGGGTCGACGATCGCCAGCACCATGCCGCCGATCGACACCACCAGTCCCACCACGATCCCCATGACGCCCCACACCGTCCGCGTCCGCATGTCACTCCTCCCGTCGCAGCGGAGGACTGTCACACACCGTGACGCCGATCGGGCGGTTCCTGCGCGCGCAGGAAGTCACCAGGCACCCGCGATGCAGAGGTCCCCCGCGCCGGCGACGCGGCTGGGAGGAGCGCCGGGCAGCACGGCGCGCGAGGCGGATCCGGACGCGGATCATGCCGGGTTCCGCGCCACCGCGCCCTGCGGTACGCCGCCTGCCACCATCGCGTCATGGGTCACGGCCACGCCGTCCAGGAGGAACTCCGCGAACCGGGCCGCGCGCTGCGCCGCGCGATCCCCGAGGTCTACGACGGCTACCGCACGATGCACGCCGCCGCGTACGCCGCCGGTGCGCTGGACCAGAAGACGAAGGAACTGATCGCGCTCGCGATCGCGGTCGGCAAGGAGTGCGACGGTTGCATCGCGTCGCACGCTCGTGGCGCCGTTCGCACCGGCGCCACCGAGTCCGAGGTGGCCGAGGCGCTCGGCGTCGCCATCGCGATGAACGGCGGACCGGGCACCGTGTACGGCGCACGCGCCTTCGCCGCCTTCCGGGAGTTCGCCGAGGAGGCCGCCCCCTCGCAGGGATGACCCGGTGACCTCCTCGGCAGGGGCGGGGCCGTGTGCCATCGGCGCCACGATCCGTCGGACACTCCGCGGGGCGGGTCAGCCGTCGAGGACTGCGGCGGGGCCCTCGGCGGCCTCGCGGCCCATGCCGGGGGGCACGTGCTGCCGGACGGTGAGCGCGGTGGTGGCGCGGCGTCCCGGAGCCCGACGCGGGTGGCCGCCCGGTACCCGGGATCCCTGTGCACGGAGACGGTCCCGCGGTCCCGGCCGGTGGCTCTCGTCGTCGGCGGTGGGGCCGTCAGCAGCACCGGGACCGTCCGAGGGGCATGGCCTCGGCGGCGCGAGTCGTGTGGTGTGCCGTCTTCGGTACCCACGGTGAGACGCACGCCGCGTGCCGTCCGCGAGCGCCGCCGCACCGGCTACCGTCGAGGGCATCGAGTGACGCACGTCACAAGGGGGCCTCCGTGACGACCACGACGCCAGCACCGCGCCACGCCGGATCTGCCCGGGGACGGGCTGCTCCGGTGCCGTGGGTGCCGCAGTCCGAGTCCGAGGCGCTGGCCTCGGTCGAGAGCGCCGAGCCGGTCGGCGTCCCCACCTCGCGCGGCATGGCGCGGGCGGTGCTCTCCACCCTCGCCCAGCCGGGACCCCTCGCCCGGGAGGCCGCCCGGCTCGGACGGGACTCGGTGCGCATCGTCCGCGGCACCGACGAGATCGCGCCCTCCCCCAGGGACAAGCGCTTCGCCGATCCGGCCTGGTCGACCCATCCCGGTTACCGCCGGCTGGCCCAGTCGTACCTGGCGGTGACCCGGTCGCTGGACGGCCTCGTCGACGCGTACGAGGCCGGCGGAGCCGACTGGCGCGAGGTGGAGCAGGCGCGGTTCGCCCTCAACGCACTGACCAGCGCACTGGCGCCGACCAACACGCTGCTCGGCAACCCGGCCGCGGTGAAGCGGGCCTTCGACACCGGTGGCCGCAGCGTCCTGCGCGGACTCGGCCACATGCTCCACGACCTGCGGCACAACGGCGGCCTGCCGACCCAGACCGACCGCAGCGCGTTCACCGTCGGCAAGGACCTGGGGATCTCACCGGGCGCGGTCGTCCACCGCGACGAGGTCATCGAGCTCATCCAGTACACGCCGACGACCCCGCGTGTCCGGCAGCGCCCGGTGGTCATCGTGCCGCCACCGATCGGCCGGTTCTACTTCCTGGACCTGCGGCCGGGACGCAGCCTGGTCGAGTACGCGGTGAGCCGGGGCCTGCAGGTCTTCATGATCAGCTGGCGCAACCCCACCAGGGAGCAGGCGGACTGGAGCCTGGACACCTATGCGCAGCGCGTCGTCGACTCGATCGACGTCGCGACCGAGATCACCGGCTCCCCCGACGTAACCGTGCTCGGCCTGTGCGCCGGCGGCCAGGTGATGACCACGGCGCTCAACCACCTCGCCGCGACCGGCGACGACCGGGTGGCCGCCGCCGGCTACGCGGTGACGCTCCTGGACTTCTCCAGACGGGCGCCGCTCGGCGCCTTCTCCGGCCCCCGGCTGATCGAGCTCGCCCGCCGGAACTCACGCCGGCGCGGGGTCATCAGCGCCCGCGAGATGGGGTCGGTGTTCAGCTGGATGCGCCCCGACGACCTGATCTTCAACTACCTGGTCAACCAGTGGCTGATGGGCGAGGACCCGCCGGCGTTCGACATCCTCGCCTGGAACGCCGACGGCACCAACCTCCCCGCGCGGCTGCACGAGCAGTTCCTGGAGATCTTCGGCACCAACGCCCTGATCCGGCCGGGAGCGATGCGCGTGCTCGGCACGCCGGTCCACCTGAGCCGGATCACCGTGCCGACCTTCGTCACCGGGGCTCTCACCGACCACCTCACCCCCTGGGACGGCTGCTACCGAACGACGCAGCTGCTGTCCGGACCGAGCACCTTCGTGCTCAGCTACAGCGGGCACATCCAGAGCCTGGTCAACCCGCCGGACAACCCGAAGGCGCACTACTGGACCGGCGGGGAGCCGGGACCGGATCCCGAGGCCTGGCGCGCCTCGGCGGAACGGCACTCCGGCAGCTGGTGGGAACCGTGGGCGGAGTGGATGCTCGAGCGGTCCGGCGAGGAGGTGCCGGCGCCGACGGCCCGGGGCAGCGTGGCGCACCCGCCCCTGGAACCGGCCCCGGGCTCCTACGTCCTGGACCGTCGACCGCGCTGAGGGCGGTCGCCGGCTCCGCCAGGTGAACGCCTCGCGCATCTCCCGGACGCCGGCCCCCGCTCGGTCGCGGCGGTGTACGCCGGCCCCTCCGCGGCGGCGCCCGAGGCGGAGGCGCCCGAGGCGGAGGCGCCCCTGGACCTCCACCACGCAGGATCCGCCCCGTCACGGCGTAACCGGCACCGAGCCTGGCCTGCTCAGCGAGCTGCAGCACCATCGTCTCGTCCGCCTGGTGGGGACGATCACGTCGATGCTGTCGAGCGAGGACCGGGGCACGCTGTCCGGGTCGGGGCAGGCGCCGGTCTCCCGCGTCCCCTCCGACCGGGTGGCCGTCGGAGGGGACGCGACCCGGGTCAGCCGGTGCGCCGGCCGATCAGGGGTGCACCTTCGCGAACTGCAGGAAGGTGGTGATGCTGTCGACCTGCGCGCCGCCGTCGAGGGTGACGCCCTGGCTCGGGTCCCATTCCGGGGTCTGGTTGAGGAAGGACGTCGGGTCCGCGCGGAGCTGGCCGAGGATGGTCTCGGCGACGATCCGGCTGCCCACGGGTCCCAGCCGCTCGCCCTTCCCGATGACCTCGGCTTCCTTGAGCACGTAGAACCACAGCGGGGTGTCCTCGAGGAAGCCCCCGTCGATCAGCGCGTCGTCGACCGGTGAAGGCGGAACAGGGCGTTGGCCGGGGACGGGGACCGTGATCAGCTGCTCCCGCGTGAGCGGTGTGATCCCCAGCGACCGCGCCACCGCCTGGCCGGTCGGGATCGCGAGCCGGTACCCGCGGAGCAGGTTGCGGACGGCCAGTCGCTTGAGCAGCCGCCGGGTGCGGTCGGAGATCTCGTTCGCGCCCTCGTTGGACAGGTCGGCCAGCGGCGAGGCGATGCGGGTGTCGATCTTGCGAGCCAGTCGCACCGGCACGTTGTCGGGCGTACCGCTCGGACGCGGCTCGGCCCCAGTGAGCCGCTCGAACCTGGCCGGCCAGTTGTCCGGGAGCGTCGGATTGCCGCCGAGACCGCCGTTGCCCGTGAAGAGGAAGAGCAACCCGAACGGGGAGGACGGGGATCGCGTGCCCGGAGCGCCGAAGTTCTCGTTCCAGTCGTACGCGCCGCGGATCATGCTGTGCCCGAAGCGGTAGGCGGCAACCGAGAACTCCAGCGGCATGAAGACCTCGTCGGGCAGGGTGGCCTCGTCCAGCTCCAGCTTCGGCTTGATGGTCCTGTCCACCACGAGCCCCGTGAAGACCTCCTCGTCGGTGAGCCTCTTCAGGAAGTCGTGCACGGTGATCCACTGGTAGTGCCACTCCACGAGCTGCCGCGTTCGTGCGAAGGTCCCGTTTCCGGGGACCGTGACCTCGGGGTGCTCCGGCAACCACCTCAGGACCTCGTTGTGGAACTTGAGGAAGGCCAGGTGCAGCTGGGCGATGATGAGGTTCTCGTCGTTGCGGGCGTCGCCGATCTGGGCCTTCTTGTTCACACGCTTGAGGTCGGCGCCAGGCACCTGCGCCTGATCGGACTGTCCGGCCACGGGCGCCACCGGGCTCAACCCGGTCTCGATCGCGAGTCGGCCGTCTTCCTCGTAGGGGACTTGGTCCTCCTTCCCGGAGGCGTCGGGGCCGTTGCCGTAGACGGAGTCCAGGTTGAGCTGGGGCTCGCGGAGGTTGCGCAGCTTGTGCACGACCTTCTCCGGCTGCAGGGGCTGCAGCGGGAGGTCGGTGATGCTGAGGTCGTCGTCGCGGTCGGTGTTCGCGGTCAGGTCGTGGTCGACGAACTGACCCCAGTAGGTGTAGATCGGCGGGACGGTGGAGTCCCCGGCCGCCGAGGGCGGTTGCTCGACCATCGCGGCCCCGAGGGCCTTGAGCGAGGCGACCACGGCCGCCGAGGGTTCGACCGGCAGGTGCGCGGCCGGGTAGAGACCCTGCAGGTCCTTGAACATGTACCCGAACGGCGTGGACCTCTCCTCGACCGCGACCCACCGCATGCCGTCGGCAGAACGGCGGTCGGGGTCGACCCTGGGGACCTCGTCGGCGAGGACGTGTCCGCCGTGGTGGACGTCGGTCAGCACGCGGGGGACCTCGGAGGTCCGCGCCGGCGCGCCGCCTCCGCCCTCCGGCCGTTCGACAGCCCCCTCGCGCTGTCCGGGGATGCCCTCGAGCACGCGCTGGCGGTCCGGTGTCGTGGTCATGGGTGACCTCGCTGTCCTGTCGGTGGTGGAGGTGTCCTCGACGGCTGGCGGCCGAGTTCGTCGCCGAGGGTGCTGCGGCCCCGTCACGACGGCGTCACCTCTCCGTCACGGGAGGACGGTCGCGTCCGGTCAGCGCGGCTTGTTCGGGACGTAGTAGGTCAGACCGGCGGCTCCGCCCAGGGCTACGAGTGCGGACACCACAGCCGTGAGCCACTGGCCGGCGGTGATGGAGTCGAAGCCCGTCTCCGCACCACCCAGTGCGGTGACGAGCGCGGACAGGAACGCGAGGACGGCGCTGTACAGAGCCGCCACCCAGGCCTTCGCGGCCGTCGTCCGGCCCGTCCCACCCTGATCCGTGCCCTGCTCTGTCCCGACGGGCGCTGACATGACCACTCCTCTCCTCGGGGCTCACCGGAGCCAGGAGCGATGGTCGACGAGCAGGCGTCACCGATCCGTCACCGGACGTCAGAGTCCGTTGACCGGGTGCGTGCGGCTCGCGATGCTGGGTGCTCGGGCAGGCACGAGCAGGTGCTGGTGCCATCCGTCCCGACGTCGATCTCGCAGCCCGCCCGGCTCCGCTCGCGGCGACGACACGGCGCCCGGGGCCCGACCGTCACCCGGATCGGCTGATCGCATGCCCAGTCTCGGAAACGCCTGGCACCTCCCCTCGGACCCCCGCCCGCGGGGCCGCGGCGGGATGCTCGATCCCGTCGGGCCGATCCTGGACGGGACCCACGTCACCGTGATCAGTGGCAACCAGTCCACCGGCGGAGGCGGCGTCCCCGGCGACCAGCTGCAGGACGGCAGCGTCGTCCTCGTGCGACCGCAGGGCGACGCCACCTGGGACCCGGTGCAGCTGGAGTTCCTGCGGGACGAGGGGAACGACGAGTTCTTCGCCGCGAGGTTCCAGGTCCCTGAGACCGCCTCACCGGGCGACGCCGTCGAGTACTACCTCCGGATCGCCTACAACGACCGGGACACGACCTTCGTGCACGCCGACGACACCACCGGAACGGCGACCACGGCCGACGAGGCGACGGCGCAAGCCGCCCCCTTCCGCTTCACCCTGGATTCACCCGCCGCGAGCGGCCAGTGCGGGCCGGTGTTCCCGCTGTCGAACGTCGCCATCCACACCACCGTGCTCCCGAACGGCCTGGTGCTGATGTGGGGCCGGCGCGACGACCCGGACGGGGGGTTCGACCGGGCGCCCAGCACGCCCTTCCTCTGGGACCCCGCCACGGGCCAGGAGGTCGGCCAGGTGCCCCTCCCGGACGACGGCACCGGTGCCCGGGACAACCTCTTCTGCGCGGGGCACGCCTTCCTCCCCGACGGGCGCCTGCTCGTCGCCGGGGGGCACGTCACCGACAGCGCCGGACTCGACACCGCATGGCTCTACGAGCCCGGCGACCGGGACGACGCCACCGGCGGGCTCGGCCGCTGGACCCCCACGGCGAGGATGAACCGCGGCCGCTGGTACCCCACCGCGACCGCCCTGCCGGACGGCAGCGTGCTCCTGGTGTCCGGGAGCTTCTCGGTCAACGGCGACGGCCGGCCCCCGTTCGAGAACAACCGCGTGCCCCAGGTCTGGAAGGACGGCACCTGGACCTCCCTGTCCGCCATGCCCGACGGGCAGGCGCTGGAGCTCTACCCCCGGATGCACGTGCGCTCCGACGGCACCGTCTTCATGTCCGGCCCGCTGGCCGACAGCTGGTCGCTCGCCCTCCCCGACGGCGGGACCTGGACCCGGGGGCCGACCCGCGACGGTCACCGCCGGGACTACGCGCCGGCGGTGACCCACGCCGTCGACCGCGTCGTCTACATCGGCGGCGGGACCGACGAGGGCGTGACGCGGCCGACCGCGGACGTGGAGGTCGTCGACCTGCGCGACGCCGACCCGCGGTGGCGGGACGGCGCCCCGATGCACGTGCCCCGGCGTCAGCACGACGCCACGCTGCTGCCCGACGGCACGGTCCTCGTCACCGGCGGGACCCGCGGGGAGGGCGACGCCTCGGAGGCCCTGCCCGGCTTCAACGACCTGCGCCCCGGGCAGCCCGTGCACCGGGCGGAGCTGTGGGACCCGGGGCCCGACCCCGCGCCCGACGGCCAGGTGGGCAGCTGGACCGAGCCGGCCGCGGAGGAGGTGGACCGCTGCTACCACTCCACCGCGGTCCTGCTCCCCGACGGCCGGGTGCTCAGCGCCGGCGGCGGCGAGTACGGGCCGGGCCCGGGGGGCGGGCCGAACGACCCGCTGGACAGCCACCGCGACGCCCAGGTCTTCTCGCCGCCCTACCTGTTCCGCGGCCCGCGTCCCGCCATCGTCTCCGCCCCGGCCTCGGTGACCTACGGGGAGACCTTCCGGGTGGAGACCGACGCCCCCGAGGACGTCCGGCGGGTGACCTGGATCCGGCTGCCGTCGGTCACGCACACCAACGACATGAGCCAGCGGATCGACGTCCTCGCGTCCACGGTGCGCGACGGCGCCCTCGCCGTCACCGCGCCCGCGCTGCCCACGACCTGCCCCCCGGGGCCGCACATGCTCTTCGTGCTGGACGCCGCCGGCGTCCCGTCGGAGGCCGCGATGGTGCGCATCGCGCTCCCCGCCGGACGCGGCACCGTGGGTCCCGCCGCCTCGCCGCTGGCCCCGGCGGTGCCGACGGTGACCCCGGGAGCGACGGTCGTCGAGGACACCAGGCCCGCACCGGCGCCGGGCGCCACCCGCGTGGTCGTCGGCATCACGGGCACCTGCCCCTACGGGATCGGCGCGTGCTGGGGAGGGGCGGACGAGGCACTGCGCCGCCTCGACGGCGTCCGGGTGGTGGACCCCCACCCCGACTCGGCGACCTCCACGGCCGTCGTCCACCTCGCGGACGGGCGGCTGCCGGAGCTGGACCGCTGGCGGGAGCAGTTCGCCGCCTCGGCCAACGGCAGCTACCGGCTCCGCGGCGTCGAGGTCGAGCTCACCGGCGTGGTCTCCGGCGGAGCAGGAGGGCTCGTCCTGGACAGTGGCGGACCGCGGCCTCCGGTACGCCTCGTCCCCCTCACCCCTGCTGCGGTCGTCCAGTGGGACACCACCACCGGCTCGCCTGCGACGGCGACTCCCGAGGAGCTGGCGGCCCACGACCGGCTCGACGCCGGCACGACCGCCACGGTCACCGGACCCCTGGCCAGGGAGGGCGCGGAGTACGTGCTCGCCGTGAGGTCGGTGGTGGCAGCGCAGCGGCCGGGATCCGGCGGGGACACCCGTCACCGTCCGGCCGCACCCGTATCACCGCCCTGACCGGGCCCTCTGACAGGACGGGACCCGGCGGCAGCCGGGCCAGGAGCACCACGGAGGTGGCCGTGCCCGGACGCACCCTGGGTTCGGGACGGGAGGGCGCAAAGCCCCTTGTCCGCGACGACGGGACCGGAGGAGCCTCCCCGCCACGCCCGGGCGACCGGAAGCGGTCGCCGCGGGTCCGACCAGAGGTCGTGGAGGGACCATGACGGTCACTGCCCCGCCGGCACCGGGTACACCCGAGCACGTCGACACCGTGGTCGTGGGATCGGGCTTCGGCGGCTCCGTCGCCGCGTACCGCCTCGCCGAGGCCGGGGTCGGCGTGCTCGTGCTCGAGCGCGGGAAGGCTTACCCGCCCGGGAGCTTCGCGCGGACCCCGGCCGCCATGAGCCGCAACCTCTGGGATCCCAGCCAGGGTCTGCACGGGCTGTTCGACGTCTGGACCTTCCGCGGCCTCGAGGGAGTGGTCTCCAGCGGGCTCGGCGGCGGATCGCTGGTCTACGCCAACGTGCTGCTGCGCAAGGACGAGAAGTGGTTCGTCCACGAGTCCCCCGTCCCCGGCGGCGGGTACGAGAACTGGCCCGTGAGCCGGGCCGACCTCGACCCGCACTACGACGTCGTCGAGCAGATGCTCGGCGCCACGCCCCACCCCTACCCCGACACCCCCAAGACGGCGGCGATGCGGGACAGCGCGCGGCGGCTGGGCCTGGACTGGCAGCTGCCGAACCTGGCGGTGACCTTCGCCCCGGGCCCCGGCGAGCCGCCGGTCCCCGGGGCACCGGTCCCCGACCCGCCGTACGGGAACCTGCACGGCCTCCCCCGGCGCACCTGCCGCCTGATCGGTGAGTGCGACGTCGGGTGCAACGAGGGCGCGAAGAACAGCCTCGACCACACGTACCTGTCCGCGGCGGCGCACGCCGGTGCCCGGATCCGCACACGCTGCGAGGTGCGCGGCTTCACCCCCCGGGTGGGCGGCGGCTACGAGGTCCGCTACGTGGTCCACGACCCCGCCGCCGAGGGACACCGGACGCGGACCGGGGCGCTGCCCCAGCACCGCGTCACCTGCGACCGGCTGGTGCTGGCTGCCGGCACCTTCGGGTCGACCTACCTGCTGCTGCGCAACCGGTCGTCCCTGCCCGGCCTCAGCCGCGCGCTCGGCACCCGGTTCTGCGGCAACGGCGACCTGCTCACCTTCCTGCTGGACGCCTCGGACCCGTCCGCGCCCGACCGGCACCGCCGCATCGAGGCCAGCCGCGGTCCGGTGATCACCAGTGCCATCCGGGTGGGTGACGCCGTCGACGGCCGGGGGGACGGCGGCCGCGGGTTCTACGTCCAGGACGCCGGCTACCCGGTCTTCGTCGACTGGCTGGTCGAGGCCACCCAGCTGCCCGGCACGGCCCGGCGGGTCGCCCGCTTCGCCCTGAGCCGGCTGGGCGCGCGGCTGCGCGGCTCCCCCAAGACCGGCCTGTCCGCCGAACTGGCCGCCCTGCTCGGACCCGGCCGCCTCTCCGACGGCTCCCTGCCCCTGCTCGGCATGGGACGGGACGTCCCCGACGGCGTCATGCGGCTGCGTGGCGGGCACCTCGACGTGGACTGGACGACCACGACGTCCCGGGACTACTTCGAGGGCGTCCGGGACACGATGCGCCGGATCGCCGACGACCTCGGAGCGGACTTCCGGGACAACCCCCTGTGGTGGCGCCGACGGGTCGTCACCGTCCACCCGCTCGGCGGGGCGCCGATGGGCCGGCACGCCGGGGAGGGGGTCTGCGACCCGTACGGGGAGGTGTTCGGCTTCCCCGGCCTCTTCCTCCTCGACGGCTCCTCGATGCCGGGTCCGGTCGGCGCCAACCCGTCGCTGACCATCGCCGCCCTGGCCGACCGTGCCTGCGACCACCTGCTGTCGACCCGGTGGACCCCGGCGCGGCAGCGGGGGTCCGTCGCCGCCACCGCCGCCGGCGGGACGCCGTCCGCGGAGCCGGGCCCCCCGGCGGACCGGCGGAGGGTCGGGGCCACCAGCCTGTCGTTCACCGAGGAGATGAAGGGCTTCCTCGCCCTCGACGTCGACGACCCGGTGGAGGGCGCCGCGCTCGGCCGGCAGCTCGGCCAGCGGCTCGCGTTCCACCTGACGATCACCGCGGACGACGTCGAGCGGTTCGTCGCCGACCGGGACCACGAGGGCGTCGCGGTGGGCTGGGTGGACAGCGACGTGCTGGGCGGCCGGCTCTCCGTGACCCGCGGCTGGTTCAACCTCTTCACCCGGGACGACGACCCCTCCCGCCGGCGGATGCTCTACCGGCTGCACTTCGCCGACGGCACCGGCTCCCCCCTCACGCTGGTGGGCGTCAAGGACGTCCACGACGACCCCGGCCTCGACGTGTGGCGGGACACCTCGACGCTGTCCGTCCGCGTCCTCTCCGGGCACGTGGCACCCGGCGGTGACGGCGGCGCGCGGGTCGTGGGCGCCGGCGTGATCGAGATCCTCCCGGCGGACTTCGCCCGGCAGCTGACGACCTTCCGCACGGAGGGACCGAACCCGCTCGAAGCGGTCGGGGCCTTCGGCCGGTTGTTCCTCGGCCAGCTGTGGGAGGTCTACGGCCGGCAACTGGAGAGGGCAGGGCGATGAGGGTCACCGAGCTCCGTGAGCACGAGGACGCCCTCGGCTTCCGGCCGCAGGAGGCGGTGCGGTGGCTCTCGCCGGCCGAGCTGTGGCGGGCCGGCGTCAAGGTCGTGCTGTCCTCGCTGTTCGCCGACTACGCCGACAAGCGCGAAATCCAGGCCGGGCTCCCCGCCGGACCCGCGCTCGACCTTCGGGGCGGGCCGGACGCCGACCTCTGGATCGACTACGTCGCCGACCTCGGCGACGGCTTCGACGCGACCTGCACCGTCGCCTCGCTGCTCGCCGCGGACAAGCTCGAGCCGACGGTCACCCCGGGCGCGACCGGGGTCCCGGGGCCGCTGCCCCGTGCGGGGTTGCTCGTGCTGGGCGGCGACGAGGTGTACCCCACCGCGTCCGCGCGCGCCTACGAGGACCGCATGCGGGGGCCCTACCGGTCCGCGCTGTCCAGCGCCGGGCAGGACGGCGATCGACCGCTCATGGTCGTCCTCCCCGGTAACCACGACTGGTACGACGGGCTCACGTCGTTCCTGCGGACGTTCACCCAGGAACGGCTCATCGGCGGGTGGCGCACGGCGCAGAAGCGCAGCTACTTCGCCGTCCGGCTGCCGCACGGGTGGTGGCTGCTGGGCCTGGACAGCCAGTTCGGCAACGACCTGGACGAGCCGCAGCTGCGCTGGTTCGACGAGGAGGTCTCGCGCCACCTCGAGCCCGGCGACAGCGTCGTCCTCTGCACGGCCACCCCCACGTGGGTGGAGAGCGCGGAGGAGGTGGACGACGAGGAGCAGGCACAGGCGCGGCGCGACGCCTTCAACTCCCTGCACTGGTTCGACCGCCAGTACGTCCGCCGGCGCCCGGACGGCCGCGGCGGCCGGGAAGAGACCGGGGCGAGCGTGCGGCTGTGGATCACGGGGGACAGCCACCACTACGCGCGGTTCGCCGAGCGGCTGCCCACCGATCCCGACGACCCGCCCGAGGGTCACACCGGGACGGCACCCTCCCTCCGCCCGGACCCGCGGCGGCGCCAGCTGGTCACCTGCGGCCTCGGCGGGGCCTACCTCGCCGCGACCCACGGCCTGCCCGAGGTCCTCGCCCTCCCGCCGGCGGGGTCCCGCATGCGGGAGAAGGACCACCCGACCGGCTTCGCCCGCGCCGAGGTCTGCTACCCCGACCGCGCGACCTCGGCACGCTTGTCCCGCCGGCTCGCCCTGCCGTGGTCGCGGTACTGGCTGCTGCGGCGCAACCCCCACTTCGGCGCGCTGGCCGCCGGGGTGCACGTCGTGCTCCTCCTCGTCCTCTCCTGGCTGCTCGGCGGGACCACGCGGCAGGGCCCGGTCTCCGCGCTGCGGACGGCCGAGGTCCCCGACGTGCTGCCCCTCCTCGCCTGGGTCACGGTCCTCCCCGTCGTCGCCCTGCTGGTCCCCTGGCTGCGCAGGCCGACGCGCCGGTCCCCGGCGGCCGCCCGGTCCTCCCCTTCCGGGAGAGCCGCCGGCCGGCGGCCGGCGCGGACCCGGTCGCTGCGTGCCCCCTCGCCGGTCGTCGCAGGCGTGCTGCTGCAGCTGCTCGTCGCCGACGGCGTCCTGCTCACCGCGGTGGCCGTGGACGTCCCGGCGACCGCCCCGGGATGGCTCGTCCTGGCCGCCGGCTGCGCGTGGGCCGCGGCGGTGGGCTGGTTCCTGGGGAGCGAGGCCTTCGCCGTCTTCGTCCTGCTGGCCGGCTCGGGCCAGGTCTTCGGGTGGCAGATGTCCGGGCAGGCGGTCGAGGACGGCAAGGGCTTCGTGCGGATGCACGTCGACCACACCGGCACCCTCACCCTCCACCCGCTGGTCGTGGACGAGGTGTGCCGGGACTGGACGCTCGTCCCGGACGTCGACGCACGCGGCGGGGAGGACCCCCGCTGCCGCCGGGCGGTGCCCGCCGGGGACCTGCCGGTCCCCCGCCTGCTCGAGGACCCCGTCGTCATCGCCCCCACCGGAGGTGCCACGTGACCACCGCAGCACCGGCACGGCCCACCACCCGGGCCGACCACGTCACCGAGGTCGTCCCCCTCGCGGCGCTCGACGGCCGGCCGCTCACGGTGGTGCACGTGCAGGGCCGGCACCCACCGACGCGCGGCCCGGTGCTGCTCGTGCACGGCGCCGGGGTCCGCGCCGAGCTCTTCCGTCCCCCGCTCCCCCGCACCCTCGTCGACGCCCTGCTCGACGACGGGTGGGACGTGTGGATGCTCAACTGGCGGGCGTCCATCGACCTCGACCCGGTCCCGTGGACCCTGGACCAGGCAGCGGCCTACGACCACCCCGCGGCGGTCCGCCACGTGCTCGGGGCCACCGGCGCCGACCGGCTCAAGGCCGTCGTCCACTGCCAGGGCTCGGCGTCGTTCACCATCGCGGCGGTGTCCGGGCTGATGCCCGAGGTGGACACCGTCGTCAGCAACGCCGTGTCACTGCACCCGGTCGTGCCCCGCCTGTCCACCCTCAAGATCGGCCGCCTGTCACCGCTGATCGGCCGCGTCCTGCCCTACGTGTCGCCGGGCTGGGGGGACCGGCCCGCCGGACCGCTGTCCCGGGCGCTTGTCGGCCTCGTCCGTGCCACCCACTGGGAGTGCGACAACACGGTGTGCCGGATGGTGAGCTTCACCTACGGCAGCGGCTGGCCGGCGCTGTGGTCGCACGCGAACCTCGACGACGCGACGCACGACTGGGTGCGCGGCGAGTTCGCCGAGGTGCCCTTCACCTTCTTCGCCCAGATGGACCGGAGCATCCGCGCCGGTCACCTGGTCCCCGTCTCGGCGCTGCCGGGACTGCCGGAGTCCTACGTGGCGGAGGCGCCCCGCACCGACGCCCGCTTCGTCTTCCTGGCCGGTGAGGACAACCACTGCTTCCTGCCCGAGAGCCAACGCCGCTCGCACGCGTTCTTCGCCCGGCACCGCCCGGGCCGCGACACGCTGCACCGCATCCGGGGCTACGGCCACCTCGACGTCGTCTTCGGCCGCGACGCCTGGCGCGACACCCACCCACTGATCCTCGAGGAGCTCGCCCGATGACCTCCGTGCTCCCCCTCGTCCGGGCCGCGCTGTCGGTGCTGCCGTCGGCCGTGCCGCGCCGCCAGCGACGGCTGGCCGGCCGGCACGCGCTGGTCGACGGCATCCCGTTCACGATGCCCGTCGACTCCACCGACACCCCCGCGCTCATGGCCGGCTTCCCGGTGGAGGCGGCAGCGGCGGCGCGGTTGCTGCCCGGCGGCGAGGTGCACCCGCTGCGGCTGCTCGACGGCCGTGGACTGCTCGTGGTGACCGTCGTCGACTACACCAGCACCGACATCGGCACCTACGTGGAGTTCTCGCTCGCCCTGGCCTGCACCCACGGCCCCCGCCCGGCGCCACGCCTGCTGCCCGGCCTGCTGCCGGGCACCTTCGGGACCGGGCAGTTCGTGCTGGACCTGCCGGTCAGCAGCGAGATCTCGGTGAAGGGCGGCAAGGGCATCTGGGGGATGCCGAAGCACCAGGCCAACCTCGACTTCGTGGTCACCGACACGACCGTCTGCAGCCAGTACGACGTCGACGGCCTGCTGGGTGCACGGATCGAGGTCGACCGGCCGGAGCCGACCGGCCTGCCCCTGCGGGTGGGGGCGGTGAACTACTGCGTGTTCCGCGGGATGCTCATGCGGTCGTCCGTGTACGTGGAGGGTGCCGCGGACGTCGCGCTCGGCCGGCGGGCGAGTGCCCGGCTGGTCCTCGGCGACAGCCCGTACGTCGCCCCCCTGCACTCCCTGGGGATCGCGGCGGACCCGGTCTTCACCGCCTTCCTGCCCACGACCCGGGGAGTCCTCGACGACCACCTCGAGTGCTGGTTCGTCACCACCGAGGAGCCCGGGCGGGTGTTCGGCGAGCCGTTGGAGAGCGTGGTCGGACTGGGGCTGTCCACGGCGTGGCTCGAGCCGCCGACGGCCGTGCCGGGCCGCTCCTGAACGACCCCGCCACCCGTCGCGCGGCCGACCGGTGCCCGGTGACGGCCCGGTGACGCCCCGCCGCGAGGCTTCCCCGTGTACGGGACCCACGCGGGACGACCGTCCCACGCCGAGGAACGGAGGAGACCGTGGTGCGTCTCATCGAGGTCCGCCAGCCCCGGCAGCACGACCTCGTCGCGAGGACCTTCACGATCGCCGGCTTCGCCTCGGGCTTCGAGGGGACGGTGCTCTGGCGCCTGGTCGAGACCGACGGCGACGTCCTGGGCGAGGGACTGGTCCAGGGGGCGGGGTCGATGGGCGTGGTCGACGACTTCGGCCACGACGTCTCCCTGCCCCCGGGGACCGACGCCCGGGGGACCCACGTCCTCCTCCAGGTCTTCGGTGACGACCCGTCCGGGGAGAACCCGCCCGGGCCGGACCTGGACCAGGTCCGGGTGACCCTGTTCACCGGGCTGAGCGGCTTCCGGCTGCACGAGGTCGTCCGGGGGGACACGCTCACCGCCATCGCGCGCGACCACGGGCAGGACACGACGGCCACCGACGTCTTCGAGGCCAACCGGGACACGGTGATGGACCCGGACCGCATCTTCCCCGGCCAGGTCCTGCGCGTCCCGCTGCTGTGAGGACCACACCCGTGGGCCGCCCCACCCAGTGCGGTGGTCCGGGCGAACCCCTCCGGAACAGCGACCCGCAGATCGCGAGCGCGGCCCACGACGCGGCGGCTCGGGGTGCCGAGATCTCCCTCGCCGACCCCACGGGGCTCCACCTCCACCGGTTCCTCGTCGGCGGGATGGAGACCCCCGACGGGGCGAGACCGGCGCCCTTCTGGACCGTCGAGCGGGGCGCCCGGGCCACGTGCTCCGCGCGAGCTACGCCGTCCCGGCCGAACGGGGCCACGCGGTCGGGGACGCCAGGGCCGACGGCCAGCCGATCCGCTTCGGGGCGCAGCTGGCCGGCCGCGTCAGCGTCCGGCTGACCGCGCTCGTCCGCCCGGCGGACCACAGGCCGGCGCGGCTCCCCTGCGTGGACTGACACCCCGGCACTGCCCGCGACCCGACCGCCACGACCGCGGTGTCACGTGGGCCCGGGTCCGCGCGTCGGCTTCAGGACGCGACTCGGCCCGACCCTCCGATGCCCCGGACCTGGCGGCCGTGGGCAGGGCTCCCCGGGTGGTGCTCCTCGTCCTCGCCGGGCACCTCGCCGGGACGTTCCTGTCGTTCGTCACCGCTCCCGAGTTCGTGCCCGTCGACGGCAACCCGCTCCTGCTCACGGCCGACGGCACGTTCGTCGTCGAGAACCTGGTGCTGATCAGCGCGGCCCTCGTCCTCGTGGGTCGAGAGTCCCGGGGCTCCCGGTCCCGTCACGCGTCCGCCGTCTCGTGACCGGTCGCCGGCCGCGCACCCCGAGCCCGTGCGTGACCCGGGCCTGAGCCGTCGTCCCCACCGGTCCGAGCCGTCCCCGGCCCGGACCGGTGGGACACCGGTGCCGTGCCCCGGACCGCCACGGCGAGGCCACCACGCTGTCGCAGACCCGGGGGACGAGGGAACCGCGTGGACGGCGACGGTGACGACGGCCCGGTCCCGCGACTCGTCGCCGCGGCGTTCGACGGCGACCAGCGCTGTGCGGGAGGCGCTCAAGGGCTGATGCGTTCGGCTCGATGGGTCGTGCCGTCCGCCGTGGTGAAGGTGCCCCCCGGGAGCTGCAGTGGAGGCGCGTCGCTCGGGGCACCGTCCAGGTTGGTGATCCCGACCTGGCTCCAGTCGGGAAGCACGACCCAGCGGATCAGGGCCTCCACGCCGTCGATCACCGTCCGTGCCCGGTACACCCCTGCGGGCTCGGTCGCGACGGTCGCCACGAACCGGGTGGACAGGGTCGGCGCCACGAGGTCGCCGGCGAGGGTGTCGCCGTCCACGGTGCCGGTGAGGGTCGTGCCCGCTGCGTCGGTCAGGTCGAGTCGGCCGTCGTCGACGGAGCCCTCCAACCAGGCCTCGAGCTCCCTTCCGTCGCACAGGTAGGCGGACGCCCGCCCGGCGAGGACGACGATGGCCAGACTGGCCCTCCCGTCCCCCGTCCGGCCGGCGAACACCGCCTCCTGCACCGAGGGCGAGGGCGAGGGCGAGGGGTTCGGGGTCCCCGACACCGTGGGTGTCGAGGTCGTCCCGGGATCGCCGTCCGCCGGGCCGGCGAGGCCTCTGACGTACCCGACCAACGTGGCGGCCAGCAGGAGCGCGGCGAGGACCGCCACGATGCCGAACTGCCATCCGCGGAGGCGCGCCCGGCGGCGCGTCGACCCGAAGCCTCCGTCGCCCTGCGGGTCGCCGGTCGGATCGGCCGACGACTCGTGGACGAAGGGGATGCCGGCGAGGATGTCCTGGTACTCCTGCGCGGCGTCCGGGATCGACATCCCGCCGAACTCGAGCCGGGTGCGCAGTCCGTCCAGCATCACGCCGGCCGCCTCCGCGGCGCCGATCCGGGACCTCAGGTCGTGCGACTTGTCCAACTGCGCCGACACCGCCGCGGTCACGGAGACCACGAGCGCCCCCAGGCACAGGAGTCCCCACACCTTCGACGGCCGGTCGAGGGACAGTCCCGCTCGCACGGTCTCGGCGAAGGGCTCACCTCCGAATGCCGGCCCTGCCGTCAGGGCCGCGGCCAGCGCGCTGCTGACGATGCTGATCGTCAGCAGTCGTCGGCTGGCCGGCTCCTTCTCCCGGACGTAGACCTCGATGGCGGCGCGCCTGTCCCGGATCGTCTCCAGCAGTCCCGTCCGTGTGTCGCCCTGCACGTCAGGGTCCCACCGGGAGAGTCGTCCGCTCAGGCGTTGCGGGAGCGCGCCCCAGGTGCGCGTCCGGAGCACCTGCTGCCGGCGGCCCACCCGGCACCACGACCGGTTCCACGTCCATGCTCACCCTCCGTGCTCGGCCCGTCCGACGCTAGGGACGGGCCGTCACGGTCCCGTCACAGCCGCGACGCCCCAGGGAACACGGTGGACAGCGGCACAGGGAGCCGATCCGAGGGCACGCGCTCGGCGACCCGCTGGAGGGGGAAGAGGTGGCGCGGCCGCCGTGGGAGGGGGAGGTCACGCACCAGGTCGCTCAGCTGCCTGCTCGGGAAGACACCCAGCTCATCGGCGCGAGCAGTGTCCTGCAGGCCTCGTAGGCGCTCATCGCCTCGAGGGTGTTGCCCTCGGCGAGGTGCACGCGGATCAGGGTCCGGTGGGCGCTCTCACGGAGCGGCTCGACGCGGACGGCCGCGTACGCCGCCTGGAGGGCCTCCCCGTACCGCCCGACGACGGCGAGCCTGTCGGCCAGCGCCTCCAGCGCGTGCATGCGCAACTGCCGCAGACGCTCCCGCTCCAGGAGCACCCACTCGTCGAACCAGCCGGGCAGCAGCTCCCCGCCGAGCCGCAGGTCGGTGGTGGACAGCTCGTCCAGGTCCGACTCCGGGTCGCGCACCCGCCGGGCCCAGCCCGCGAGCTGACGCACGTCGACCGCGACGCCCTCGGCGAGCGACAGGGTGTCCCCGTGCATGCGGACGAGACCCGGGGCGATCCTCTGGAGCCGCCAGAGGGCCGAACGGAGACTCCCGTTGGCGTGGTGCTCCGGCACGTTCGGCCAGAGCTGTCCGGCGATCACCGCCCGTGCCGGTCGGGGGGCGAGGCTCAGGTGGGCGACCAGACGCTGGATGCCGCGAGGGAGGACGTCGGCCGCTCCCTGTTGCGACGTCCCGACCCGGAGGGCGAACCCGTCGAGCAACTGCACGCGCGCAGCCGGTGCTGACCCCACGTCGAGTTCCCCCTCCGCGTCCTCGTGCGTGCCCGCAGGACGGAGATCCGGGACGAGCCGTGTCGAGAGGGTCCTGTCAGTTCCTGAACGGTGTCAATCGACCCCGCTGCGGCTCGGTGGATCCGTCCCGGCGCCGTCGAGTCCGGTGGGTCACGCGTCCGTGTCCGTCGGGTCCGTGGCCTGCCCGGCGAAGCCGTCGAGCCAGGTCCGGACGGCGTCGAGCACGGCACCGGGAGTCGACGCGACGGCGACCGTCACCTCCTCCGCCGGAGTCCCCGCGGTGACGTCCCCGAGGGTCAGGAGCCGCGCCCGGAACTCACCGGCGTCCTCGAGCCAGACGCGGATGAGAAGTGTCGCACTCGGTCGGTCGGCCACGTCATCTCCTATGGGACACCACGCAGCGTCGCACTGCCCGCCCTCCGGGGACCCGCGGCGCGGACGAGGTGCGTCGACCCATGCTCGGAGGTCACGCTGCGTGGCGCAGTCCCCCGTACGGATGACCTGCCGGTGACGACGGGGGACCGCAGGCGACCGCGGACGTCGTCCGGACCTCCGGGCACGTGCCGCCGCTCCTCGTCCGCGGCCGGCGCCCCTCCGGTGGAGGACCGGACGAGCGGGGGTGCCGGGCTGTGCTCGTCAGCGCCTGAGCGTGCCCTCGGACGTCACCCGGCCTCCGAGGACGCACCGCCCCGGACCGGGTCGCAACTCGTCCGGCGGTCCCGGTGCTGGGTCGACGACGCCCGGCGGACCCGCGGGACGTGCTGGACCAGCCGGGTCATCTGCTCGGTCGGGGCCACGCCCAGCTCGTCCTCCAGCATGGTCCGGAAGAACTCGTAGGCCCGCACCGCCTCGGCCACGTTCCCCTCGGCCAGGTGGATCCTCACCACCATCCGGTGGGCGCTCTCCCGCAGCGGTTCGGCGCGGACCGCTGCGTGCGCCGCCTGCAGGGCCTCGCAGGGGCGGCCGAGGGAGGCGAGCCGGGCAGCCACCGCCTCCAGCGCCTGCATGCGCACCTGACGCAGTCGCTCCCGTTCGAGGAGGACCCAGTCGTCGTACCACCCGGGGAGGAGGTCGCCGAGGAGGGCCGCGTCCGGCAGGACGACGTCCTCGACACCGGTCGGCGCCATCGCCCGCCGCGCCCAGGCACCGAGGTCACGCACGTCGACCCGGACGTCCGCCGCCAGGTGCAGGGCACTCCCCGACACCTCGACCAGGCCGGGCGCTGCCTTGTTGAGCCGCCACAGGGCCGATCGCAGGCTGCCGTGCGCGTGGTCCTCGGGGACGTCGGGCCAGAGGTGACCGGCTGTCGCCGTCCGGGTCGCCCGGGTCGACAGGCACAGGTGGGCGACCAGCCGCTGCACCGCACGTGGCAGGTCGTCGGCGGTCGACCGCCCGCGGCCGACCAGGTCGAGCTCGAAGCCGCCGAGCAGCGTGACGCGTGCGGCTGGTGGACGGTCCACGGACGTGGTCCTCCCTCTGCGGGACGAGTGGCGGGGAGCGGGAGCCGGAGCCACCTCGGCCGCCTCCTGAGGACGCCGCTCGGACGACCGTGCAGGGGCAGCCGCGGGCACCGACCGTGCGGGGCCCCGCACGGGTCAGGCGTCGCCGCCGGCGGGGACCCGGAGATGCCGGAGCAGTGCTGCGCCACGTCGGTCGCGGCACAGCCGGCTCCGGGACGTGGGCGTCAGCCGCACGTGGACGGGGTCGCGCTCCCCGTGTCGGGGGACGACCGGCGGGTTCAGGTGATGCGACACCCGGGCGCCCGGCCACCCGGGTCGCTGCCGTCCGCGATGGTGCTCCTCGGTCGTGGGTGTCCGACGCTGCCCGACATGGCTCCCCCTAGTACTGCAACGGCAGTTATGGCGGTGCCTGTCCGCGGGCTCGGTAGTGGGCGGCGCGGGCCTGGGCCTGGCGTCGTCGGCGCCACCAGGACCAGTCGGCGGTGTGGTCGAGGTCGGGCCGCGGTGTATGGATGAGGGTGTTGAGCAGGCGGCGGAGCTCGGGCACGGTCAGCGCGATGAGCTGCTCGGTTGCGGCTGCAGACCCCCCTTTTCCGCGCTGGCGCGGGTGGCACTCAGATAGGCGTGGGCGAGCATCGCCAGGGTGATGTGCCGATACCAGGCGGTGTAGTCCCGCACCTGGTAGGAGGCCAGCCCGGCCTC
>NZ_FPBA01000012.1 GCF_900116515.1 Geodermatophilus amargosae | reverse complement strand
TCGACGGCATGCCGGCGATCAAGCGCGGCGGGCGCGGTCACCCGCGGCGCCGACCGGTCAAGCTGCACGGGGACAAGGGCTATGACAACCCGCGGGTCCGCCGCTACCTGCGCCGCCGCGGGATCTCCGCGCGGATCGCCCGGATCGGCCGGGACTCCAGCGCCCGCCTCGGCCGGCACCGCTGGGTCGTGGAACGCACCCTGGGCTGGCTGCTGTCCTACAAACGCCTGGCCCTGCGCTACGACCGCAGCGCCGTGACGATCACCGCGCTGGCCCGCCTGGCCGTCACCCTCATCTGCGCCCGACGCCTACCTGCGAACTAATGCAACGTCTTCTTAGTGCCCACTGTGCCGGTGTACTTGTGCCAGGAGCCGGCCCAGCCGCCGGCGTCGGCCGTGACCACCGGCCCGGTGACGACCAGGGTGCTCCAGTCCGGCACCTCGCTGGGCGAACCCGCCGCAACGGCCAGGCGTAGCGCGGCCCGCAGCCCGGCCGTCGCTCGGTCTACGTCGGCGTTGGGCAGCACCGTCGTTGCGGTGAAAATCACCGGCACAGTCTCGGCGCTCGACGGCCTGACCAGTCGTCATGCCGCAGCAAGGTGGCTCGAATGGGGCAGTGCCATGTGCTCACTGACAGAACAGTGAGACACCAAGCGGTCCGATGAACTGGTTCTGTGCTCTGGGGCGTCCCCGGCGTGCTGAGGTCCCGCTGGCGGTGAGGTTTGACCTGAGCCTCTGACTGGACACTCCGTGGATGTGGCGAATACGAGCCGTTACGTAACTGCCCGGGAAGCCGACCTCGGGGACGCGCCGAAGATGACCGACACCCTGGGCGGCGGACGCCGGTCGGCGGGGTCGGCGCACGCCGTAGCCCGTGCGGACGCCGTCGGCGAGGGCCCCTGGACGGCCCTTTGCGGGACGACGGTCCGGCACCTGCCCGGGACCGACTGGTCGCCCGGTCGCGGTCTCGGAGCAGGGTCGTCCTGCCAGGCCTGCCGCGAGCTGGCCGAGGCCTGAGCTTTGTACCCCGGCCCCGAGGTGCTCATGGAGGTCGGCCGGATCACGATCGCCGGGTCCCGGCTCGACCTTCGGATGGGGCACCTCTGGCACGTCCTCGACCCGAGTGCGCCCTTCGAGACGACGCGCTCAACGGGTGGGGGCAAGCAAGACCGAGCGGTGCGAAAGCTGCTGTCCGAGCGGCTGACAGGGGCTCTCTATGAATACGCCTTCGCTGCCGTCGACGCCGCCGCTGCGGCACGGACGCAACGAAACGACATGGTTCACCAGGATTGGGTGACGCGGCCTGATCTATCCGGGGACCCGATCCGACCCGAGCTCCGGGTCACGTATGAGGGGCGATGGGATCCGGACTCCCCCCTCGTGGAGGTGTGGATGCGCGTCCCCAGTCGAGGGATCAACGTCGAGGCCGCTCCGTCCCTGGAGGAGCTCAGCGCAGTCGCACAGGCGCTTGCGGAGGCTGCTGACCGGATCTTCGGCGTGACCCTGAGCGTCGCTAGTTCTCGCGTCACTGGAACCCCGCCGGGCTACGTCCACCCGCCCGAGGCGGCCGATTCCCCGGCGTAGCTCGCGCTCTGAGGGGGCCCGGCTACAGGTTGGGCTTCAGGTCCTCCGGGCCGAGCTCGATCCACCTGCTGTAGATCTTGCGGCCGTCCGGGAGGCAGATGCCGGCCCGAGCGTGGATGGAGCGCTCCTCGGTGACGCCCCAGTCCGCCGCGATGGAGGCCGGGTAGTCCCAGCTCGCGGAGTGGTACCCCTCAATCGTCTTTGCGCCGACGGTGGTCGTCGGAATGAGCGCGTCCTTCTGGCCGCGCACCTTCCAGTGCGGGTTGCTCACCTCGACCTTCGCCAGGCCGGTGTTATTGACGGTCAAGCTCAGGATCTTGGCAGGGGGCGCGAAGGTGCCGCTCCACGAGCCTGTGCGGTTGAGCTTCGTGACGCTGACTCGCACTCGGACCCCAGCGCGCCGGTACGTCCGCAGCGCCACGACGAAGGACGAGATCGCCACCGTCAGGGCGACGCAGGAGAGGACAAAGGCTGCTACTACCACCGGTCGAGCCGCTCCTAGTTGGGTCGTCCTCGCTGGTCGTTCAAGCCCTCGGCCAGTCTAAGCCGCGCTGCCGGCCGGCCCGGCCCGCCCCAGAGCTGCGGGGATGGGCGCGCGGCGAGGCTGGCAGATGTCGTGGTCCTTGTCTAACTGACGATGACCGGCGCGAACGTCGCGATCGTCCTCACCGGCGTGCTCGCCCCGCTGCGTCGCAGGGCGGTGAGCCGGCGGGTGCAGGCGGGGGTCGCACTCGTCGCCCTGGCCGGTTTCGTCGTGCTCGTCCGGCCCGACGCCAGCGTCGTCCGGGCGGCGGCCATGGGTGCTGTCACGCTCCTCGCCCTGGCCACGGGGCGGGCACGGGCGGCGGTCCCGGCGCTGTCCGCCTCGGTCGCCGTCCTGCTGCTCCTGGACCCGCGGCTGGCCCGGGACGCCGGCTTCGCGCTGTCGGTCGCCGCGACCGCGGCCATCGTGCTGCTGGCACCCGGCTGGTCACGGCGCCTGCGGCGGCGCGGCTGGCCGCGCACGCCGTCCGACGCCGTGGCGGTCGCCGCCGCTGCCGGGCTCGCCACCGCGCCGCTGGTGGCCGGGCTGTCCGGCCTGGTCAGCCCGGTGTCGTTGCCGGCCAACCTGCTCGCCGCACCCGCGGTGGCGCCGGCGACCGTCCTGGGCCTGCTCGCAGCCCTCGTCGGACCGGTCGTGCCGGTCGCCGGGGACGGCCTCGTGTGGCTGGCGGGCTGGCCGGTGCGCTGGCTGGTCGCGGTGGCCCGGACCGCGGCCGGCCTCCCCGACGGCGCGACCGGCTGGCCGGCCGGCACCGGCGGCGCCCTGCTGCTCACCGTCCTGCTGCTGCTCGCGGGTCTGGTGCTGTGGCGGTACCGGCGGCTGCGCCTGCTCGGGCTGGCGGCGCTGGTCGGCCTCGTCCTGCTCGGCTGGCCGCTGCGCCAGGCAGCCGACGGCTGGCCGCCCCCCGGGGCTGTCCTGGTCGCCTGCGACGTCGGGCAGGGCGACGCGCTGGTGGTCCCCACCGGCCCCGGCGAGGGCGTGCTCGTCGACGCCGGCCCCGAGGTGGGGCCGATCGACCGCTGCCTGGACCGGCTGGGGATCGACCGGCTGCCGCTGGTGCTGCTGTCCCACCTGGACGCCGACCACGTCGGCGGGCTGGCCGGCGCCCTGGACGGGCGCGAGGTGGGCGCCGTCGCCACGGGGACGCTCTCCCCGGCGGACGAGCGGACCGGGGACCTGGACGGCGCCGCCGCGCGGGCCGGCGCGCGCCGCGAGGTCCTGGTCCCCGGCGACCGGCGGGACGTGGGCGGCCTGAGCATCGAGGTGCTCGCCCCGCCTCCGGAGATCGCGACGGCGGCAGCCGAGCCCAACGACCTGTCACTCGTCGTGCGGGTCACCGTGCGCGGGGTCCGGGTGCTGCTGACCGGCGACCTGAGCGCCACGGCCGAGGCGCGGGTCCTCGACCGCGGCGTGGACCTGCGCGCCGACGTGCTGAAGGTGCCGCACCACGGCAGCGCCGACGTCGACCCGGCCTTCCTCGCCGCGACCGGCGCCCGGGTCGCGCTGGTCAGCGTCGGCGCGGACAACACCTACGGGCACCCGGCGCCGCGGCTGCTATCGCTACTGGCCCGCGACGGGATGCAGGTGCACCGCACCGACCGGGAGGGCGACCTGGCCGTCGTCGGGTCGGCGGGGGAGTGGGGCGTCGCGGCGCGCGGATCGCCCGGTGCCTCGGCCGCCCGTCCCACGCCGCCCGACGCCGGGCTCCCGGACGGCCTGCCCGCGGGCCCCGTGGCGCGGCGGGACCGTCGGCGGGCCGTGACACCATCGGCGCGTGGCAGCAGCACCCCCGGCACCGACCTCCCGGCTGCGGGCCGTCGTCGGCGAGGAGGAGCTGCTGCGCTCCCGCGCCGTGGCAGCCGTGCGGGCCGCCGTCCTCGAGCGCCACCCGCAGGCGGAGCTGCACGAGCTGCCCGCGCTGGGCCTGCCGACCGGCCAGCTCGCCGACGTCCTGGCGCCCTCGCTGTTCGGGGAGCACCGGCTGGTCGTCATCGCCGGCGTGCACGAGGCCGCCGGTGCCCTGGTCGACGCGCTGACCAGCTACTGCAAGGACCCCGACCCGGAGCTCACGCTGGTCGTCGTCCACCACGGCGGCAAGCGCAACGAGGCGCTGATCAAGGCGCTGACCGCGGCCGGAGCGGCGGTCGACGAGTGCCCCAAGATCTCCTCGCCCGGGGATCGTGCGGCCTTCGTCCGCAACGAGGTCCGCGGGGCCGGCGGCCGGATCACCCCGGACGCCGTGACGGCGCTGGTCGACGCGATCGGCGGGGACCTGCGCGCGCTGGCGTCGGCGGCCACCCAGCTGGTCGCCGACTTCGGCGGCACCATCGACGCCGACGCCGTCGCACGCTTCCACCGCGGCCAGGCCGAGGTCACCGGGTTCACCGTCGCCGAGAAGGTGCTGGTGGGAGATCGGCAGGGGTCGCTGGAGTCGCTGCGCTGGGCGCTCGAGCGCGGGGTCGCGCACGTGCTCATCGCCGACGCGATCGCCGACGGGATCCGCACCGCCGCGCGGGTCACCTCGCTGAACACCGCCAACACCGGCGAGCTCGCCCGCGCGCTGAAGCTGCCGCCCTGGAAGGTGAAGAAGGCGCAGACGCAGGCCCGCGGCTGGAGCATCGAGGGCCTGCAGCAGGCGATCGGGGTGGCCGCCGAGCTCAACGCCGACGTCAAGGGCGTGGCCGCCAGCGCCGACTACGCGCTCGAGCGGGCCATCCGCCGCATCGTGGACATCCGCACCGCCACCGGCCGCGGCGGCCGGGTCCGCGCCGGCTACTGAGCCGTGGCCCGGACCGGCCCCGGGTCGGTCCGGTCACCGCACCCCCACACGCGACGAGCCCCCGTCCTCCGGCGGGAGACGGGGGCTCGTCGGGAGCGCTGGGTGCAGCTCAGAGGCTGGTCAGCTGCTTGGCCATGCCCGACTTGCGGTTGGCCGCCTGGTTCTTGTGGATGATGCCCTTGCTGGCGGCCTTGTCGAGGGCCTTGCCGGCCTTCTGCAGCGCCGTGGTCGCGGCCTCGGTGTCGCCGGCAGCGGCGGCCACGCGGAAGCGGCGGACGGCCGTCTTCAGGGCGGACTTGACGGCGACGTTGCGCTGGCGCGCCTTCTCGTTCGTCTTGTTCCGCTTGATCTGGGACTTGATGTTCGCCACGCGTGAGCCTCGGTGTCTCGCAGGAGGGAAAGGGTCTGTCGGTGCGTCCGGACGGCGTGCGTCAGCGGACCGGCCTGCCAGGTTACCAGCGTGCGGCGGGGCGTCCCACCCCGGCCGGCAGGAGCCCTCCCGGCAGGGTGCTCCGCGGCAGCCACTCGTCGTGGGACGATGGGAGCACTGTGACGACTCCTGCTGCCACCGATCCCACCCGGATCCGGAACTTCTGCATCATCGCCCACATCGACCACGGCAAGTCGACGCTGGCCGACCGGATGCTCGAGGTCACCGGACTCGTCGAGGGCCGTCACATGCGGGCGCAGTACCTCGACCGCATGGACATCGAGCGCGAGCGCGGCATCACCATCAAGGCGCAGAACGTCCGCCTGCCCTGGACCCCGCGGACCGGCGAGCAGGCCGGCGACGAGTACGTGCTCGACATGATCGACACCCCGGGCCACGTCGACTTCACCTACGAGGTGTCCCGGTCGCTGGCCGCCTGCGAGGGTGCCGTCCTGCTGGTCGACGCCGCCCAGGGCATCGAGGCGCAGACCCTGGCCAACCTCTACCTGGCGCTCGAGAACGACCTCACGATCATCCCGGTCCTCAACAAGATCGACCTGCCGGCCGCGCAGCCGGAGAAGTACGCGGCGGAGATCGCCCACATCATCGGCTGCGACCCCGCGGACGTGCTCCGGGTGAGCGGCAAGACCGGCGAGGGCGTGCCAGAGCTGCTCGACGCGATCGTCGCCCAGATCCCCGCGCCGGTGGGGCAGGCCGATGCGCCGGCCCGCGCGATGATCTTCGACTCGGTCTACGACATCTACCGCGGCGTCATCACCTACGTCCGCGTCGTCGACGGTCGCATCTCCAGCCGCGAGCGGATCAAGATGATGTCGACGGGTGCCACGCACGAGCTGCTCGAGATCGGCGTCATCTCACCGGAGCCCAAGCCGGTCGAGGGCCTGGGCATCGGCGAGGTCGGGTACTTCATCACCGGCGTGAAGGACGTCCGCCAGTCCCGCGTCGGCGACACCGTCACGCTGCAGCACAAGCCGGCCGCCGAGCCGATCGGCGGGTACAGCGACCCCAAGCCGATGGTCTACTCCGGCCTCTACCCGATCGACGGCAGCGAGTACCCGCTGCTGCGCGAGGCCCTGGACAAGCTGCTGCTCAACGACGCCGCGCTCACCTACGAGCCGGAGACCTCCGCGGCGCTCGGCTTCGGCTTCCGCGTCGGCTTCCTCGGCCTGCTGCACCTGGAGATCGTGCGGGAGCGGCTCGAGCGCGAGGCCGGCATCAGCCTCATCTCGACCGCGCCGAACGTCGTTTACCGGGTGGTCATGGAGGACGGCACCGAGCACACCGTCACCAACCCCAGCGACTGGCCCGAGGGCAAGATCGACCGCGTCCACGAGCCGATCGTCAACGCCACGATCATCGCGCCGACGGACTACACCGGCGCGATCATGGAGCTGTGCCAGAGCCGGCGCGGCCAGCTCGGCGGCATGGACTACCTGAGCGAGTCCCGCGTCGAGCTGCGCTACACGCTGCCGCTCGGGGAGATCATCTTCGACTTCTTCGACGCCCTCAAGTCGCGCACCCGCGGCTACGCCAGCCTGGACTACGCCGAGGCCGGCGAGCAGGAGTCCTCGCTGGTCAAGGTGGACATCCTGCTGCAGGGCGAGGCCGTCGACGCGTTCAGCGCCATCGTGCACAAGGACAAGGCCTACAGCTACGGCGTCCTGATGGCCGGCAAGTTGCGCGAGCTCATCCCGCGCCAGCAGTTCGAGGTGCCGATCCAGGCCGCCGTCGGCTCCCGGGTCATCGCCCGCGAGACCGTGCGCGCCATCCGCAAGGACGTCCTCGCCAAGTGCTACGGCGGTGACATCACCCGCAAGCGCAAGCTGCTGGAGAAGCAGAAGGAGGGCAAGAAGCGGATGAAGATGGTCGGCCGCGTCGAGGTCCCCCAGGAGGCCTTCGTCGCCGCGCTCTCCACCAACGAGTCCACCGCCTCCAAGAAGTGACCGGCCGGCTGCTGGCCGTCTGCGTCTCCGGCTCCGACCTGCTGCCCCTGCCCGGGCGCCGGCCCGACCGCAGCGGCATCGACAAGAAGCCCGTGGCCGGCCGCGTCGCCGTCGGCGAGCTCGGCCTCGACGGCGACGTCCAGGTCAACCGGAAGTACCACGGCGGGGAGGGTCAGGCGGTCTACGCCTACGCCCAGGAGGACGCCGACCACTGGGCGGCCCGGCTCGGCCGCGACCTCCCGCCCGGCCGCTTCGGGGAGAACCTGCGGACGGCGGGCCTCGACCTCACCGGCGCGGTGATCGGCGAGCGCTGGCGGGTGGGGACGGCGCTGTTCGAGGTCACCGCGCCGCGGATCCCGTGCGCCAACTTCGCCCGCTTCTGGGACGTGCCGGACCTGGTCAAGCGCTTCACCGCGCACGGCGCCACCGGCGCCTACCTGCGGGTGCTCGGGACCGGCGAGGTCGGCGCCGGCGACGAGGTCACCGTCGTCGAGCGGCCCGGGCACGACGTCACCACGGGCCTGGCCTTCCGGGCCCTCACCACCCAGCGCTACCGCATCGCCCAGCTCGAGCCGGCGCTGGCGGCGATGCCGGTCAAGGACCAGCCCAAGCTCGCCGAGCGGATCGCCCGCGCCACGGCCCGGTCGGGGGCAGGCGTCCCGGGCTGACCGGCCGGGCGCGCTACCGTGCCCGCGCACCGGGTGCACCGGCGCAACGGGGAGGTCGTCATGCTGCGTCGCCGTGCCGCCGTCCTGGTGGCCGGGCTCGTGGTCGCGGGGTCGGCGCTGGCCGGCTGCGGGTCCGACGAGCCGGAGGAGTCGGCCGCTGACCTGCTGTCCCGCGCCAAGACGACGCTCGACGACACCGGGCGCCTGCACTTCGTGCTGACCAGCGAGGGCGCACCCACCACCGGCACCGCGCTGGTCGGCGGCGAGGGCGACGTCGTCCGGCCCGCCTCCTTCCAGGGCACGCTGCAGGTGCTGGCGGTGGGCTCGGCGCTCGACCTCGCCGTCGTCTCCGTCGACGGCACCGTCTACGCGCAGCTGCCCTTCACCAGCGGGTACAGCGTCGTCGACCCCGCGCAGTTCGGCTTCGGCGACCCCGGCGCCCTGCTCGACCCCGACACCGGCATCTCGCAGCTGCTCGCCCAGGCCGACTCCGCCGAGCTGGGGGAGGAGCGGCGGGTCGACGGCGAGGTGGTGCGCGAGGTGACCGCGCAGCTGCCCGGCGACCTGGTCGAGGAGGTGCTCACCAGCGCGGACGCGGGCCAGCCGGTGGACGCCCGGTTCTCCGTGGCTCCCGAGTCCGGTGAGCTGCGCCGCGCCGAGCTGACCGGCCCGTTCTACGCCGCCGACCGGGACGCCACCTTCACCATCGAGCTCTCCGAGGCCGGCGACGATGTCGAGATCACCGCACCGCCTGTCGGCTGAGCAGCCGCCGGCCGCGGCGGGACGGGTGCCCGGGCTGCCGCTGGTCGTCCTGGCCACGCTCGCGGTCCTGGTGACCGCGGCCGACACCTACGTCGTCGTCCTGGCGCTGCCCGACATCCTCACCGGGGTCGGCGTCGGCATCGACGAGCTGCAGCGGGCGACGCCGATCATCGGCGGCTTCCTGCTCGGCTACACCGCCACGCTGCCGCTGCTGGGACGCCTCGCCGACCTGCGCGGCCGGGTGCCGGTGCTCGCCGGCTGCCTGGCGCTGTTCGCCGTGGGCTCGCTGCTCACCGCGACGGCGACCGGCCTCGGCCCCGCCGTCGCCGGGCGCGGGCTGCAGGGCGTGGGCGCCGGCGGGCTGGTCCCGGCCACGCTCGCGCTGGTCGCCGACCGGTGGCCGCCGGAGCGCCGGGCGGTGCCGCTGGGCGTGGTCGGCGCCGTGCAGGAGGCCGGTGCGGTGCTCGGCCCGCTGGCCGGTGCCGCGGTGCTCGCGGTCAGCGACTGGCGGGCGGTCTTCTGGATCAACCTGCTGCTGGGCCTGGCACTGGCCGCCGGGGTGGTGGCGACCGGAGGGCGGCGCCCCGACCCGCTGGCGCTCGCGCTGCTCGCCCTCACCGGCGCGGCCGTGGGCCTGCAGCTGGCGGAGCCGGCCGCGCTGGCCGAGGACGTCACGCTCGGCCTGGCCTGGGTGCCGCTGGCCGACGGCGTGGCCGCCTCGACGCCGCTGGTGCTGGTCGCGGTCGTCGCGGGCCTGGCCCTGGTGGCGCGCAGCCTCACCCGCCCCGACGGCGCGGTCCTGCCGCTGCGCGGGGTCCCGCGGCTGCTGCGCGAGGTCGACGTCGTCGGCTCGGTGCTGGCCGTCGTCGCGCTCGGCGCGCTGGTGTGGGCCTTCGCCGCCGCCGACCCGGCCCGCGAGGTCGTGGCGCACGGCCAGGTGCTGCTGCCGGTGGCGGCAGCGGCCACCCTCGCGTTCTGGCTGCACGAGCGGCGCACGCCCGACCCGGTGCTGCCGCTGGGCGCGCTGCGGCCGGCCGGTGCCTGGGGTGCGCTGGTGGTCAACCTGCTGGTCGGGGTGGCGCTGGTGGCCGCGCTGGTCGACGTCCCGCTGTTCGCCCGCGCGACGACGGAGCCCGGGGACCAGCTCGGCGCTGCGCTGGTGCTGGTGCGGCTGCTGGTCGCCGTCCCGGTGGGCGCGGTGGCCGGCGGGTGGCTGTGCCGGGCGGTGCCGCCGCGGGCCGTCGCCGCGGGCGGGATGGCCGTCGCCGCGCTGGCGCTGTGGGCGATGACCGGCTGGGGCGAGACCTCGCTGGACTCCTGGACGTCGACCGTCGTGCTGCTCGCCGCGGGTCTCGGGTTCGGCCTGGCGATCGCGCCGGTGAACGCGGTGCTGCTCGCCGTCACGGCGCCCGAGGTGCACGGCAGCGCCGGCGCGCTGGCCGTCGTCGCCCGGACCGTCGGCATGCTGGTCGGGCTCTCGCTGCTGACCGCGGTGGCGCTGCGCCGGTTCACCGCCGAGGTCGGGGCCATCGGCTCCCCGCTGACGCTGTGCCCCACGTCGCCCGCGGACTGCCCCGCGTACGAGGACGCCACGAACGCCGCCGTCCTCACCCAGCTGCACACCGTCTTCGCCGGCGCCGCGGTCGCCGCCGCGCTGGCAGCGGTCGCGGCGCTGGTCCTGCTCCGGGACGTCAGCCGGGCTCGCACACCTCGTAGTGCGTGACGGTGTCCTCGCGCTGGACCAGGTAGCGGTCGTCCTCGGGGTAGTAGACGGCGGCCTCGAGGTCGTCGCCGGCGAACCCGCGGACGGCCTCCAGCGACTCCCAGAGGCTCAGTGCCACGATCTCGGTGCGGCCGTCGCCGAGGTCGCGGGTGAGCACCCACGCGCCCTCGTTGCCCGGCGTCCGCCGGTACTCACCCACGCCGGTCTCCTCGACGTAGGCGGCGTAGGCGGCGGTGTCCTCGGTACGGACCCAGCCCCGCCACACCCGTGCTGTCCTGGCCACGGCCGGCCTCCTCGGGTCAGACGGTGAACACGATCTTCCCGGCGGTACGCCCCTCGAGCATGCGGGAGAAGCCCTCGCGGGCCTCCTCGAGCGGCAGCTCGACGTCGATCACCGGGCGGACGCCGGTGGCCGCGCACATCCGCATCAGCGCCTCGAGCTCGTCGCGGGTGCCCATCGTCGAGCCGACCACCGACAGCTGGGTGAAGAACACCCGGTTGAGCTCGGCGCTCGGGTCGAAGCCGGTGGTGGCGCCGGAGGTGACGATGACGCCGCCGGGCTTGAGCGACTTGACGCTGTGCGACCAGGTCGCCTTGCCGACGGTCTCCATGACGCCGTCGACCCGCTCGGGCAGCCGGGCGCCGGACTCGAACGCCTGCTCCGCACCCAGCTCGATCGCCGCCTGCCGCTTCTCCTCGCTGCGGCCGGTCACCCACACCCGGAACCCGGCGGCCCGCCCCAGCACGACCAGCGCGGTGGCCACGCCGCCGCTGGCGCCCTGCACGAGCACCGTGTGCCCGGGCCGCAGCCCGGACTTCACGAACAGCATCCGGTAGGCGGTCAGCCAGGCGGTGGGCAGACACGCCGCCTCGGCGAAGGACAGCTCGGCCGGCTTGGGCAGTACGTTGCGCCGGGGGACGGCGACCCGCTCGGCCATCGTGCCCTGGTACAGCTCGGAGAAGAGCGTGCGCTTCGGGTCGAGCGTCTCGTCACCGGTCCACTCCGGGGTCGCGACGACGCCGTGCACGACGACCTCGTTGCCGTCCTCGTCCAGCCCGGCCGCGTCGGTGCCCAGGATCATCGGCATCCGCTCCTGCGGCAGGCCCACGCCGCGCAGGCTGAACAGGTCGTGGTGGTTGAGCGAGACCGCCTTGACCTGCACCGTCGTCCAGCCGTCGGGCACCTCCGGCTCGGGACGGTCGCCGACCTCCAGCACGGAGAGCGGGTCGTCGGGCGAGGGCGTGGAGACGAAGACGGCGCGCATGCGCCGGACGTTAGGACACCCCCGCCCGGCGGGCGACACCGCGCCCGCCGGACGGACGTCGCTCAGGCGGCCGGTGGTGGGCAGGCGGTGTGGTAATAGGACAGGCCGCTGTCGTGGCCGTCGGCCACGTCGACGGTCAGAGGCTGCCCGCCGTCGAGCGTGACCGTCGCCGAACCGGTGAGGGCGGCGGCGCGGTGGAGGACGCGGCCGACGCAGTGGTCCCGGTTGCCCGTCCGGCCCTCCCGCTCCGTCGGGCCGGTGCCGGTCCAGCCGAGGGCGAGGTCGAGCGTGCCCGTCGCCGTCCCGAGACCCTGACCACCGGCTGGTGCGCAGGTCAGCGGCACACCTGATGCCGTCAACGTCGCCGACTCCAGCAGGACCAGCGTGCCGGGGAGGTCACCGCCCGGCGTGCACACGAGGCCGTCGACGTACACCTCGACGAGGGTGACCAGCGCGCCCGAGGAATCCCGCGTGACCGCGGCGGACAGGGTGAGCGGGGCGTCCTCGGCGGTGCCCAGCTGGGTGGTGGCCTTGTACTCGGTGGTCGCTCCGCGCCCGTCGGGCGGCGTCGCCGCTGCGGTGCCGGTCAGCGTGCCCAGGGCCCCGGCAGCCAGCAGCAGGGTCAGTGCCCCGGCCGTCCTCGTCCTCATGTCGTCCTCCTCCGCGCCGCCCGGTCCGTCCGGGTCGGGCGCGGCGGCAGGGTGGCAGCGGCGCAGGAGAGGCGGAACGGCTCCGCGCGCGGCGCTGCCGGGCGACGGCGCGTCGACCGGGACGCGCCGTCAGCGGACGACGAGCACGTGCTCCCCGCGCGGGACGAACTCCCCGATGACCGGGGCGCCGGGCACCTCGCCGGCCAGGAGCAGCCCGCCGGAGGTCTGCGCGTCGGCGAGCAGCAGCGCCTCGTCCTCGTCGACGGCCGACAGGTCGGCGTGCGGGAGCACCCAGTCGAGGTTGCGCCGGGTGCCGCCGGACACGAACCCGGCGGCCAGCGCCTCGCGCGCGCCGGTCAGGTACGGGACGGCGGCGGCGTCGACCACGGCGGTCACCCCGCTGGCGCGCGCCATCTTGTACAGGTGCCCGAGCAGGCCGAAGCCGGTGACGTCGGTGCCGGCGCGGACGCCTGCGGCGAGGGCGGCCAGCGAGGCGTCCCGGTTGAGCGCGGTCATCGACGCCACCGCCGCCTCGCTGACCTCGCCGGTGGCCTTCATCCGGTTGTTGAGCACTCCGACGCCCAGCGGCTTGGTCAGCGACAGCGGTGTCCCGGCGACCGCGGCGTCGTTGCGGATGACCCGGTCGAGGTCGAGGACGCCGGTGACCGCCATGCCGTACTTGGGCTCGGGGTCGTCGATCGAGTGCCCGCCGCCGACGTGGCAGCCGGCCTCCTGCGCCGCCTCCAGCCCACCGCGGAGCACCTCGGCGGCGAGCTCGGCCGGCAGCACGTCGCGCGGCCAGCCGAGCAGGTTGACCGCGACGACGGGAGTGCCGCCCATCGCGTAGACGTCGGAGAGCGCGTTGGCCGCCGCGATCCGGCCGAAGGTGTACGCGTCGTCGACGACCGGGGTGAAGAAGTCGGTGGTGAGCACGATGCCCGTCCCCTGGCCTCCGACCGCCGGACCGATCCGCACCACGGCCGCGTCGTCGCCGTCGTCGAGCCCGACGACCAGCTCGGCGGCCGGGTGGGCCGGCCCGGTGTGGGTGAGACCGGCGACGACGGCCTCGAGCTCGCCCGGCGGGATCTTGCAGGCGCAGCCGCCGCCGTGCGCGTACTGGGTGAGCCGGATGGTGGCCGGAGCGGTCGTCACCCGTCCGACGCTAGTCCGCGCGGGCGCCGGTCCGCGGCGACGCTGGTCCGCGCCGACACCGGTCCGCGGGCCCGCGGAGGGCGCTGGACCGCGGGAGCCGGCCGCGGGACCATCTCCGCGTCCCGGGGAGGCCGCGTGTCCCGTCTGCTGCTCGCCGTCCTGCTGCTGATGGTGCCGGCCGGGTGTGCGTCGGGGGAGCCGACGGGTGGCGCGGCGTCGTCGGCGGCCGCGCCCGCGCCGTCCGGGTCGCCGTCCGGGTCGCCGTCGGGGTCGCCGTCGTCGTCGACCGCGGTGCCGCCCGGCTTCGACCAGGAGCTGCACGACGAGCTGCTCGCGATGCTCGAACGGGACCAGAGCGGGCGCACCGGCGGCGCCGACCCCGAGGGCGACGCCGCCCGGACGGCGCGGCTGGCCGAGGTCCTCGACGAGCACGGTTGGCCGACCTGGCAGCTGGTCGGCGAGGACGGCTCGGAGGCCGCGTGGGCGATCGCCCAGCACTCCGACCTCGACCCGGCCTTCCAGCAGCGGGCGCTGGAGCTGCTGCGGCAGGCGGTGGCGGCCGGCCAGGCGTCGGCGGGTGACCTCGCCTACCTGACCGACCGGGTGGCCGCGAACACCGGTCAGCCGCAGACGTACGGCACCCAGGTCGCGTGCACACCCGACGGGCCGCAGCCGGCGCTGCCGCTGGCCGACCCGGCCGCCGTCGAGCAGTTGCGCGCCGACGCCGGCCTGCCGCCCTACGCCGACTACCTCGACGAGATGGCCGCGATCTGCGCCGAGGAGTGACCGGGCCGTAGGCTCCCCGGCGGAGGCGTCAGGGTGCCTGGTGGCCCCCGCGGCCTCTAAAGCCGACGTGGCCGAGCAGCTCGGTCAGGCGGGTTCGATTCCCGTCCGCCTCCGCCAGCGACGACCGCGGGCCGGCGCGCATACGCTGCGACAGCGATGAGCGCCGACCCGCGGCGGGCAGTGCCCCGCACCGACACGCTGCTGGCCGACCCGGCCCTGGCCGGCGCCGCCGCACGCCTGGGCCGCGACCTGGTGAAGGACGCCGTCCGGGTCGTCCAGTCGCGCGTCCGCGCGGGGGAGCTGGTCCCGGAGGACGCCGTCGCCGCCGTCCTCGCCGGTCTGCCGACGACGGCGGGCAGCCTGCGGCCGGTGCTCAACGCCACCGGCGTGCTGGTGCACACCAACCTCGGGCGGGCGCCGCTGTCCCCGGCCGCCGTCGAGGCCGTGGTCGCCGCGAGCGGGACCACCGACGTCGAGCTGGACCTGCGCACCGGCCGGCGCGGGCCGCGGGGCGAGGCGGCGCTGTCCGCGCTGCTGGCCGCGGTGCCGGCGGCCGAGGCGGCGATCGTGGTCAACAACTGCGCGGCAGCCCTCGCCCTGGTGGCGACGGCGCTGGCCGGTGAGCTGGTCATCGCCCGCGGCGAGCTGGTCGAGATCGGCGACGGCTTCCGCATCCCCGAGCTGCTGGAGTCCACCGGCGCGCGGCTGCGGGAGATCGGCACCACCAACCGCGTGGCGCTGGAGGACTACACGGGCGCACTCGGCCCGGACACCGGCGCGGTGCTCAAGGTGCACCCGTCGAACTTCGTCGTCCGCGGGTTCACCCGGGCGGTGCCCGTGGCGTCGCTGGCGACGGCGCTCACCGGGACGGGGGTGCCGCTGGTGGCCGACGTCGGCTCGGGCCTGCTGCGCCCGCACCCGGCGCTGCCCGAGGAGCCCGACCTGCAGACGACCCTGGCCGACGGCGCCGACCTGGTGCTCGCCAGCGGCGACAAGCTGCTGGGCGGCCCGCAGGCCGGGCTGGTGCTGGGCCGCGCCGAGCTGGTGCAGCGGCTGCGCCGGCACCCGCTCTACCGCGCGCTGCGGGTGGACAAGACCACGCTGGCCGCGCTCGAGGCCACGCTGCGCGGCCCGCTCCCACCGGTGCAGGAGATGCTCGCGGCCGACGTCGCGGACCTGCGCGCGCGGGCCGGTGCGCTCGCCGCCCGGCTGGCCGCCGCCGGTCTCGACGCCCGGGCCGTGGAGTCCGCCGCCCGCGTCGGCGGGGGAGGAGCGCCCGAGCACCCGCTGCCCAGCGCGGCGGTCTCCCTGCCCGCCGCGTTCGTCGAGCCCCTGCGGCTCGGTGCGCGCCCCCTGGTCGGGTACGTCGCGGACGGCCGCACGCTGCTGGACGTGCGCAGCGTGCCGCCGTCGTGCGACGAGGACCTGGCCGCCGCGGTGCTGGAGGTGGCCGGCCGGTGTCCGTGGGTGGCAGGGCCCTGAACGGCATGGACGTGATCGCCACCGCCGGCCACGTGGACCACGGCAAGTCCACGCTGGTCCGCGCGCTCACCGGCATGGAGCCCGACCGGTGGGAGGAGGAGCGCCGCCGCGGCCTGACCATCGACCTCGGGTTCGCCTGGACGACGCTGCCCACCGGCCGGGTGGTCGCCGTCGTCGACGTGCCCGGGCACGAGCGGTTCGTCGGCAACATGCTCGCCGGCGTCGGGTCGGTGCCGGCCGCGCTGGTGGTGGTCGCCGCGGACGACGGCTGGTCGGCGCAGACCGCCGAGCACGTCGCCGTCCTCGACGCGCTCGGCGTGCGGCACGCGCTGCTCGCCGTCACCAAGGCCGACCTCGCCGACCCCGCGCCGGTGCTGGCCGACGCGACCGAGCGGCTCGCCGCGACGTCGATGGGCGTGGTGCCGGGCGTGGCGGTGAGCGCGCCGGCCGGCCTGGGCGTCCCCGACCTGGCGGCCGCGCTCGAGACGCTGCTGGCCGGGCTGCCCGCCCCGGACACCGATGCCCCGCTGCGGCTGTGGATCGACCGCGCGTTCCCCATCCGCGGCGCCGGGACGGTGGTCACCGGCACGCTGGCGGCCGGGTCGGTGGCGCCCGGCGACCGGCTGCGGCTCGGCGGCCGCGAGGTGACGGTGCGCGGCGTGCAGTCGCTGGGCCGTCCGGTGGAGCTGGCGACGGCGACCGCGCGGGTGGCGCTGAACCTGCGCGGCATCGCCGTCGAGGACCTCTCCCGCGGTGACGCACTGCTGACGCCCGGCGCCTTCCGCGAGACGGCCGAGGTCGACGTCGTGCTGGCGCGGGAGCCGGAGGACCGGCTGCCGCCCGAGGCGGTGCTGCACGTCGGGTCGGCGGCGGTGTCGGTACGGCTGCGGCCCCTGGACGGCGCGGCGGTGCGGTTGCGGCTGGCGTCGCCGCTGCCGCTGCGGGTGGGGGACCGGGTGCTGCTGCGCGACCCCGGCGCCCGCCGGGTACTCGGCGCCGACGTCCGCGACGTCGCCCCGCCGGAGTTGCGCCGCCGCGGTGCCGCCCGGCAGCGGGCCGCCGACCTGGGCGCCCAGGAGGCCGGCCCCGCGGGCGCGGCGGCCGACCTCGCCCGGCGCCGGGTGGTGCGCGCCGGCGACTTCACCGCGATGGGCTGGCCGGTGCCCGACGACGCCGTCCGCGCCGGCCCGTGGCTGCTCGCGCCGGGGCTGGTCGGTGAGCTCGCCCGGCGGGTGCCCGGGCTGGTGGCCGCCCACCGGCAGGCGCACCCGCTGGAGCCGGGACCGCCGGTCGCCGTGGTGCGCCGGGAACTGGACCTGCCCGCCGACGACCTCGTGGCGCTCGTCGTCCGCCCGCCGCTGGCGCTGCGCGAGGGCCGGGTGGTGGTGGCCGCCGCGGGCCTGCCGCCGGCCGTGCAACGCGCCGTCGACGCGATCCGGGCCCGGCTGGCCGCGGACCCGTTCGCCGCGCCGGACGCCGAGGAGTTGCGCGCCGCCCGGCTGGGTCCGCGCGAGCTGGCGGCCGCGGTGCGCGACGGGCAGCTGGTCCGCATCGCCGACGGCGTCTACCTCGCGCCGGGGGTGGAGGAGGTGGCGCGGGAGCGGCTGACCGGGGTGCCGCAGCCGTTCACCCTGAGCCAGGCCCGGTCGGCGTGGGGGACCAGCCGCCGGGTGGCGGTGCCGCTCATGGAGTGGCTCGACGCCCGCGGGGTCACCCAGCGGCTGCCCGACGCGAGCCGCCGGCTGCGCTGATCTCCCGGCGCGGGAGACGCTGTCACTCGACTGTCACCTAGCGTGTCAGGGTGATCGACTTCTCGAACGGCTCGGTGTTCAAGCTCAGCCAGTGCAACCCCCAGGACGTCTCCGGCGACGTCGCCCCGCTGCTCATCCCGGGCGAGCAGCTGTACTTCGCGTTCAAGACGGTGCGGGACTTCGTCGTCTTCACCGACAAGCGGCTGATCGCGGTGAACGTCCAGGGCATGACCGGCCGCAAGAAGGACTTCACCTCGCTGCCCTACAGCAGGATCCAGGCCTTCTCGGTGGAGACGGCGGGAACCTTCGACCTCGACGCCGAGCTCGACCTCTGGTTCAGCGGGCTGGGCAAGGTCCGGCTGGAGTTCAAGGGGAACTCCGACATCCGCCGGCTCGGCCAGATGATCGCCACCTACGTGCTCTGAGCGGAGTCGTGCTCTGCACACACCTGTGGGCAGAGCACGACTCCGCAGTCCGACAGTCGTGCTCCGAGTCCGCAGCGGACTCGGAGCACGAGCGTGCGCGGGAGGTGGATCAGCCGCCGGCCTCGCGGAGGAAGCGGTCGCGCTCGTCGCCCTCCGTCTCCACCGGCCGGGCGGGCTCCGCGTCCACGGTCTCGACGGCGTCCTCGGGCCGGACCGGCTCGGGCAGGGTGCGGAACCGCTCGCGCGGCTCCTCTGGGGCGGTCATGCGCGCAGCGTCCCGTGCGACGGCTGGCGGCGCTAGAGCGTGGGCACCCAGCGGACCGGGCGCTTCTCGCGGAAGGCCGCGATGCCCTCCTGGCCGTCCTCGCCGGCGAAGGCCCGCGCGGAGAGCTCGAGCAGGTCGTCGAACGAGCCGCGCAGCCCGCCGGCGCGCAGCAGCCGCTTGGTCTCGGCCAGCGCCCACGGCGACCCGGCGGCCAGCGCCGTCACCTGCCCGTCGACGGCGGCGTCCACCTCGTCGTCGGGCGCCACCAGGTCCACCAGCCCGCCGGCCGCGGCGGTGGCGGCGTCGAACACCTCGCCGGTCAGCATCAGCCGGTGCGCCACGGGCGGCTGCATGCGCGGCAGCACGACGGCGGAGATCACCGCGGGCACCAGCCCGAGCCGCACCTCCGACATCCCGAACGTCGCCGAGGAGGCGGCCACCACGACGTCGCAGGCGGCCGCCAGCCCCACGCCGCCGGCCCGCGCCGGCCCGCGGACCGCGGCCACCACCGGCTTGGGCGCCGTCCAGATGGTCTCCAGCAGGTCGGGCAGCTCGCGCACGCCCTGGTCCCCGGCCCCGGCGCCCGCGGCCTCGGACAGGTCCATGCCCGAGCAGAACACCCGGCCGGTGTGGTCGAGCACCACCACGCGCACGGCGTCGTCGGCGAGCGCGGCGTCGAGCGCCTCGCGCAGCCGACCGCGCAGCGCGCGGGACAGCGCGTTGCGATTGGCGGGGGAGTCCAGGACCAGGCGGGCCACGCCCCCCGCGACGGTCACCTGCAGCAGCCGGTCCTCGCTCACCGGGGCATCCTGCCCGCGGTGGCCGGGGCGCGGCACACTGGGAGCAGATGACCACGACCCTGCCGCTGCTGCCGGCGCGCCCGCCGGCGGACGACGACCTCCCGGCCGGCGCCCGCGAGCACCTGACGACGACGCCGTTCGGCCTGTACGTGCACGTGCCCTTCTGCGCCACGCGCTGCGGCTACTGCGACTTCAACACCTACACCTCCGACGAGCTCGGCCCCGGCGCCAACCGCGCCGAGTACGCCGGGACCGCGATCGCCGAGCTGTCCCGCGCCGCGCGGGTCCTCGGCCCCGACCTGCCGACGGTCTCGACGGTCTTCGTCGGCGGCGGCACCCCGACGCTGCTGCCCGCCGAGGACCTCGCCGCGGTGCTGGCCGCCGTCCGCGAGCTGTTCCCCGTCGCCGCCGACGTCGAGGTGACCACCGAGGCCAACCCCGAGTCGGTCACCCCGGCGTCGCTGGCCACCCTGCGCGCGGCCGGCTTCACCCGGCTGAGCCTGGGCATGCAGTCCGCGGCCGAGCACGTCCTCGCCGTCCTCGACCGCCGGCACACACCCGGCCGGGCGGCGCAGGCCGCGCGCGAGGCGGCCGCGGCCGGCTTCGAGCACGTCAACCTCGACCTCATCTACGGCACCCCGGGCGAGACCGACGCCGACTGGGCCGCCTCGCTCGACGCCGTCCTCGCCGCGCCGGTCGACCACGTGAGCGCGTACGCGCTGATCGTCGAGGACGGCACCCGGCTGGCCCGCCGCATCACCCGCGGCGAGCTGCCGATGCCCGACGACGACGTCCTCGCCGACCGCTACGTGCAGGCCGACACGACGCTGCGCGGCGCCGGCTTCGACTGGTACGAGGTCAGCAACTGGTCGCGCGGGGACGCCGCCCGCTGCCGGCACAACGAGCTGTACTGGGCCAACGCGAACTGGTGGGGGATCGGCCCGGGCGCGCACAGCCACGTCGGCGGGGTGCGCTGGTGGAACGTCAAGCACCCGGCGGCCCACGCCGGCCGGCTGGCCGCGGGGGAGAGCCCGCTGGCCGACCGCGAGGTCCTCGACGACGCCGACCGCGCGCTGGAGACCGTGATGCTCGGCCTGCGGCTGCGCGACGGGCTGCCCCTGACCGCGCTGTCCGCCGCCGGCCGGCTCCGCGCCGCGGACGCCGTCGCGCGCGGTCTGCTCGACCCCGCCGCGCACGACGCGGGGCGCGCGGTGCTCACCGACCGCGGCCGGCTGCTCGCCGACGCCGTCGTCCGCGACCTGACGGACTAGGAGCCGGAGCACCACGAAGGCCGCGGTCTGACGGATGTCAGGTCGGGGTGACGACGTCCCGCACTACTGCGCGCACCCGGGTCGGCGCCACGCTCGTCCCGTGCCCGCCAACGCGCTCGACATCAGCGGCCTCACCGTCCGCCACGGCGACGTGCTCGCCGTCGACGGCATCGACCTGCGCATCGGACGGGGCGAGACCGTCGCGCTGCTCGGCCCCAACGGCGCCGGGAAGTCCTCCACCGTCTCCGCCGTCCTCGGCCTGCTGCACCCTGCGGCCGGCACCGTCCGCGTCCTGGACCGCGCGCCGGCCGACGCCGTCCGTGCCGGCTGCGTCGGCGCGATGCTGCAGCACGGCGGACTGCCGAGCGAGGCGCGCGTCGGCGAGGTCCTGCACCTCGTGCGGCGCAGCTACCCCGATCCCTGGCCGCTGGAGGACCTGGTGGCCACCACCGGCATCGGCGGGCTGCACGCCCGGCCGGCCGAGGCGCTCTCGGGCGGGCAGCGGCAGCGGGTGGTGCTGGCGCTGGCACTGGCCGGTCAGCCGCCGCTGCTGCTGCTCGACGAGCCCACCTCGGCCATGGACGTCGAGGGCCGCCGGGCCTTCTGGACGACGATGCGCGAGCTCGCCGCCCGCGGCACGACCGTCGTCTTCGCCACCCACCACCTCGAGGAGGCCGACGCCGTCGCCGACCGGGTGGTGGTCCTGGCCGGTGGGCGGGTGGTCGCCGACGGCTCCTCCGCCGAGGTCCGCTCCGCCGTGTCGGGACGCACCGTGCGCCTGTCGGTGACCGAGGACGCCGACCTCACGGCGCTGCCCGGTGTCCTCAGCGCCGAGCGCCAGGCCGGCACCGCCGTCCTCACCACCACCGACCCCGAGGCCACCCTGCGCGTCCTGCTCGACCGCGGGATCCCGCTGGCCGACCTCGAGGTCCGCGGCGCCAGCCTCGAGGACGCCGTCCTCACCCTCACGACGGGAGCTGCGCGATGAGCCCGCTGTTCGCCTTCCAGCTGCGCCGGGTCGGCCGCAACCGGCAGTACCTGCTCTTCACCGTCGCCCTGCCGGCGGCGTTCACCGTCTTCTTCACGCAGGTCTTCGCCGGCGCGCCCGGCGGGATCAGCCAGGAGGCGGCCGCGGCCACGATGGTCGCGATGATGGCCTACGGCGCCATCGGCGCGGCGCTGGGCGCGACCATCCGGCTGTCGTTCGACCGGGCCTCGGGCTGGCTGCGGCAGCTGCGGGTGACGCCGGTGCCGCAGACCTCCGTGGTCGCCGTCGACGTCGCCGTCGGAGTGCTGCTCGCGCTGCCGCCGCTGGTCGTCGTCGCGCTGGTGGGGCGGTTCGTCAACGGCGTGCGGCTCGACCCCGGCGCGTGGGTGGGCCTGGTCGGCGTGCTGTGGCTGGGGTCGGCGGTGTTCGTCGCGCTGGGCCTGCTGCTGGGCTGGGCGCTGGAGGAGAAGGCGGCCGGCGGTGCCATGGGCCTCGTGGCCACCGTGCTGGCCGCGCTCGGCGGGCTGTGGGTGCCGGTCGAGATCTTCCCGTCGGGCCTGCGCGCGGTGGCTCACGCGCTGCCGTCGTACTGGTACGCCCGGACCGGCCGGGACGTCGCGGCCGGCGGCCTCCCCGACCTGACGGCGGTGGCGGTGCTGGCCGCGTTCGGGGCGGCCTTCGCCGTCCTCGCCGTCGCCGTGGCGCGGCGGCGCCCGCTGGCCGCCGTCGCGGGCTGAGCGGGCTACGGTCGGTCGCCGTGGAACCCCGCACCCGGTGGCAGCGCATCGGCTGGGCGCTGCCCTGGCTGCTGTTCCAGTTCTTCCCGGTCGCCGACCTGGTGACCACCGACCGGCCGCTCGCCGTCCGGGCGGTGGCCGGCGCCGGCCTGCTGGTGTTCACCGTCGTCTACCTCGACGTGTTCCGCCGGGCGTTCGGTGGCGGCTGCTGGGGACCCCCGGCGCTGTCGCGGCTGGCGTTCGTCGCGGTCCTCGCCGTCGCCCTCGCCGTCTGGCTGGGGCCGTCCTGGGCCGGGCTGATGATCTACGTGTCGGCGGCCTCCGCGGCGGCGCTCCCGCAGCGCTGGGTGTGGCCGGCGGTGGTCGCGGCCGCGGCAGTGTGCGCCGCCGTCGTCGCCGCCGACGACATGCTCGGCGACCTGTTCATCCTCCCGGTGATGTGCCTGCTCACCGCGTTCGGGCTGCGCGGAACCCGCCACCTGGTCGAGGTCAACAACGAGCTCGCCGAGGCGCGCGAGGAGCTGGCCCGCAACGCCGTGGCCGAGGAGCGGCTGCGCTTCGCCCGCGACCTGCACGACCTGCTCGGCCACAGCCTGTCGCTCATCGCGCTCAAGAGCGAGCTCGCGGGGCGGCTCAGCGAGGTGGACCCCGCGCGGGCGCGCACCGAGATGGCCGACGTCGAGTCCGTCGCCCGCCGCGCGCTGGCCGAGGTCCGCGACGCCGTCAGCGGCTACCGGCAGGTCAGCTGCGCGCAGGCACTGGCGGAGGCCCGCTCGGCGCTGTCGGGTGCCGGGATCGCCGTCCGCGTGCCGACGCGCGTGCCGACCCTGCCCGGCCCGGTCGACGCCGCGCTCGGCTGGGTGGTCCGTGAGGCGACGACGAACGTGCTGCGGCACAGCGGCGCGCGGACGGTGACCGTGACCCTGACCGACGACGGCGCCGAGGCGGTGCTCACCGTGGCCGACGACGGCCGTGGGCCCACCGAGGACAGCGCGCCCGGCTCGGGGCTGGCCGGCCTGTCCGAGCGGGTGGGCGCGCTCGGCGGGCGGCTCACCGGCGGGCGCGGCCGCGACGGCGGCTACGAGCTGCGCGCCGTGCTGCCCCTGGTGCCGGCCGCGGTGCGGGAGTCGGCGCCGCAGACGGTGTCCCGGTGAGCGACCGGGTGATCCGGGTGCTGGTGGCCGAGGACCAGTCGATGGTCCGCGGCGCGCTGCGGGCGCTGCTGGAGCTCGAGCCCGACATCACCGTGGTCGCCGAGGTCGGCCGTGGCGACGAGGTGCTCGCCGCCGCCCGCGAGCACGGTCCCGACGTCGCGCTGCTCGACATCGAGATGCCCGGCCGCGACGGGATCGAGGCCGCGCGCGAGCTGGCCGCCGAGCTGCCTGCGGTGCGCGCCGTCGTCCTGACCACGTTCGGCCGGCCGGGCTTCCTGCGGCGCGCCATGGAGGTCGGCGCGGCCGGGTTCCTGGTGAAGGACGCACCGGTGGCCGAGCTGGCGACGGCGATCCGGGCGGTCGTGGCGGGGGAGCGGGTGATCGACCGGGACCTGGCCGCCGCGGCGCTGGCCATCGGCGCCACCCCGCTGTCGGCGCGCGAGGCCGACGTGCTGCGCGAGGCCGCCGACGGCGCCACGGTCGCCGACATCGCCCGGCGGCTGTTCCTGTCCGAGGGGACGGTGCGCAACTACCTGTCCTCGGCCATCGGCAAGACCGGCGCCCGTACCCGGGTGGAGGCCGCCCGCGTCGCCGCGGACAAGGGCTGGCTCTAGCGGTTCAGAGCTCGAGCTTCATCCCGACGTGCGAGGGGACGTAGCCCAGCCGCTCGTAGAAGCGGTGCGTGTCGGGGCGGCGGGTGTCGGTGGTCAGCTGCACCAGCGCCGCGCCGCGGCGGCGGGACTCCTCGGCCACCCAGCGCAGCATCGCCTCGCCGAGCCCCCGCCCGCGGGCGGCCGCGGCGACCCGCACGCCCTCGACCTGGGCGCGCAGCGCGCCGCCGCGCGACAGCCCCGGCAGGAACGACAGCTGCAGGGTGCCGACGACGGTGCCGTCGCCGTCCTCGGCCACGACCAGCAGGTGGGCGGGGTCGGCGTCGACGGCGGTGAACGCCGCCCGGTAGGGGGCGACGTGGGCCGACTCGCGGGTGGCGCCCAGCGGGTCGTCGGCGAGCAGCGCCACGATCGCCGGGACGTCGTCCGCGCTCGCCTCGCGGAGCAGGACGCCGCCGTCTTGGCCCGCTCGCAGGGGCCCGCCGCGAGCCTGCGAGGGGCCGGGGGCGAGGGGGTCCTTCGTCATGCCAGGTCGGCGGGCATCAGCGCGTCGAGGTCGAGGACCCGGACGTGGATCACCGAGCGCTGCTGCAGGGCCGCCCGCAGCGCGCGGTGCAGGCCGTCCTCGAGGTAGAGGTCGCCGTGCCACTGGACGGCGTGCGGGAAGAGGTCGCCGTAGAAGGTCGAGTCGTCGGCGAGCAGGGTGTCCAGCGCCAGTTCGCGCTTGGTGGTGACCAGCGTGTCGAGCCGGATCTGCCGGGGCGGGATCATCGCCCAGTCCTTGGTGGACAGGCCGTGCTCGGGATAGGGGCGCCCGTTCCGCACCGCTTTGAAGATCAGGGACCCGACCTCCGTCCGACCTGCCCCGCACCCGTTCCGACCCCGGCCAGCCTATCGGCCGCCCTCCCGCGGTGGCGCGCCCCCTCCGGGGGGCCGACCCGGTCACGTCCGCGACGGAACAGCGCTCTGGACGTATGCTGGATTGGCACTCGGTCCGTGTGAGTGCCAGCCCGCCCGGGGTCTCCGGAGCGCGCAGGCCGGAGCCCTGGGGGCTCCCCGCACGGCGACGTCGACCGGTTCGGGGAGGTGTCACCGTGGCGCACGACGAACGGCGCCTGCAGGTCCTGCGGGCCATCGTCCAGGACTTCGTCTCCACCAACGACCCCGTGGGCAGCAAGGCCCTGGCCGAACGGCACGACCTCGGCGTCTCGCCGGCCACCATCCGCAACGACATGGCCGTGCTCGAGGAGCAGGGCTACATCACCCAGCCGCACACCAGCGCCGGCCGGGTGCCCACCGACAAGGGCTACCGGCTGTTCGTCGACCGGCTCTCGGCGGTCAAGCCGCTGTCGGCCGCGGAGCGCAAGGCGATCGAGCGGTTCCTCGACGGCGCCGTCGACCTGCACGACGTGCTGGGCCGCACCGTCCGGCTGCTGGCCCAGCTGACCTCCCAGGTCGCCGTCGTGCAGTACCCCACCCTGTCCCGCAGCGCCGTGCGCCACCTCGAGGTCGTGCAGCTCACCGGCTCGCGGCTGCTGCTGGTCCTCATCACCGACACCGGCCGCGTCGAGCAGCGGATCGTCGACTGCCCGGTCGACGTCGGCCGCGACGACGTCGCCGACCTGCGTGCGACGCTCAACGCGGCGTTCACCGGTGCCAAGCTCGCCGATGCCGGCAGCAAGGTCACCGACCTGGTCGACACCGCGCCGCCGCACCTGCGGGCGCTGGTCGCCGTGGTCAGCGCCGCGCTGGTGGAGACGCTCGTGGAGCCGGGCGAGGACCGCCTCATCGTCGGCGGGACGGCGAACCTGGCCCGCGTCGCCGTCGACCCGGGCCACCTGCGGCCGCTGCTCGAGGCGCTGGAGGAGCAGGTCGTCGTCCTCCGGCTGATCAGCGAGGTCGACAGCGGCGGTGCGGTGCTCGTGCGCATCGGCGAGGAGAACGCCCACGAGGCGCTGGCCGGTGCGTCGGTCGTGTCGGTGGGGTACGGCTCGGGCGACCGGGCGCTGGGCGGGCTGGGGATCGTCGGCCCGACCCGCATGGACTACCCAGGCAACATGGCCGCGGTGCGAGCCGTGGCCCGCTACGTCGGCCAGTTGCTGGCCGGGAGCTGAGGTCTCGACAGCTGATGGCAACCGACTACTACGGCGTCCTCGGACTCGCCCGGGGCGCCTCCGACTCCGACATCAAGAAGGCCTACCGGCGGCTGGCGCGTGACCTGCACCCCGACGTCAACCCGGACCCCGAGGCCAAGGAGCGCTTCCAGGAGGTCAGCCGCGCGTACCAGGCGCTGACCGACCCGGACAAGCGGCGCATCGTCGACCTCGGCGGCGACCCGTTCGACAGCGGCGCCGGCGCGGCCGGCGGCTCGCCGTTCGGCGGGGCCGGCTTCGGCGGGCTCGGCGACATCATGGACGCCTTCTTCGGGGGCGGGGTGGGCAGCCGCGGCCCGCGCAGCCGGGTCCGCGCCGGCGACGACGCGCTGATCGGCCTCGAGCTCGACCTCGAGCAGACGGTCTTCGGCACCACCGAGGAGATCACCGTCGACACCGCCGTCCTGTGCGGCACCTGCAGCGGCGCCGGCACCGCGCCGGGCACCCACCCGACCACCTGCATCACCTGCTCCGGCCGCGGCGAGGTGCAGAGCGTGCAGCGCTCCTTCCTCGGCCAGGTCGTCTCCAGCCGGCCGTGCCCGACCTGCGCCGGCACCGGCCAGGTCATCCCCGACCCGTGCCCCGAGTGCGGCAGTGAGGGCCGGGTGCGCGCCCGCCGGACCATCCCGGTCAAGGTGCCCGCCGGTGTCGAGGACGGCATGCGGATCCGGCTCACCGGCCGCGGCGAGGTCGGCCCCGGCGGCGGCCCGGCCGGCGACCTCTACGTGGAGATCCGGGAGCGGCCGCACGAGGTCTTCACCCGCGACGGCGAGGACCTGCACTGCCACGTGGCGCTGCCGATGACCGCGGCCGCGCTGGGCACCACGCTGCCGCTCACGCTGCTCGACGGCGAGGACACCGACGTCGACGTCCGCCCGGGCACGCAGGCGGGCACCGTGCTCACGCTGCGTGGCCAGGGCGCGCCGCGGCTGCGGGCCACCGGCCGGGGCAACCTGCTGGTGCACGTCGACGTGCAGACGCCGACCCGTCTGGACGCCGAGCAGGAGAAGCTGCTGCGCGAGCTGGCCGTCCTGCGCGGCGAGGACCGTCCCGGGCCGTCGTCGGAGGCGCCCGGCGGGCTGTTCTCCCGGGTCCGGAACCCGTTCAAGTGAGTGCTCCCGCCCCGGACCACGCCCGCCCCGTCCTCGACGGCTCGTCGTTGTTCCTGCTCGACGACCTGCCGCTCGACGGTGACGAGGTGCTGGTCGACGGCCCCGAGGGCCGGCACGCCGTCGACGTGGTGCGGCTGGCCCCCGGCGAGCCGGTGCGGGTCGGCGACGGCCGCGGCGCCCTGGTCGAGGGCGTCGTCGTCGACGCCGGCCCGGCCGGGCTGCGCGTGCGGGTGACCGCCCGCCACGAGGTACCGGCGGCGGAGCCGGAGTTCGTGCTGGTCCAGGCGCTGCCCAAGGGCGACCGCGGGCCGCTGGCGGTCGAGCTGGCCACCGAGCTCGGCGTCGACCGGGTCATCCCGTGGGCCGCGGCCCGCTGCGTGACCCGCTGGCGCGAGGACCGGATCGACAAGGGCCTGGCGAAGTGGCGGGCCGCGGCGCGCGCGGCGGCCAAGCAGTCCCGCCGGCCGCGGGTGCCCGAGGTCGCCGACCTGATGACCACCCGCCAGGTCTGCGGCGAGCTGGCCGACGTCGACCTCGCGCTCGTCCTGCACGAGCAGGCCCGCCGTCCGCTGGCCGGGGTCGAGCTGCCCGACAGCGGGACCGTGGCCGTCGTCGTCGGCCCCGAGGGCGGGCTGACCGACGGCGAGGTCGTGGCCCTGCGCGCGGCGGGTGCGCAGGCGGTGCGGCTCGGGCCCGAGGTGCTGCGGACGTCCACCGCCGGCGCCGCCGCGCTGGCCGCCCTGTCGGTCCGCTCCCGCTGGTCCTGAGGGCGACGCGGCACGATCAGGTGACCTGATCGTGCCGCGTCCCGGCTCAGGGTCGACGGTGAGCCAGGACGCGTGGCGGTGATCCAGGACGCGGGTCAGCGCAGCGCGCGGCGGGCGCGGTCGCTGACCAGGTCCACGGCGAGGGTGAGCGCGACCGTCGCGAGCAGCACCGTCGTCACGGCGGCCCAGTCGAAGGCCGCCAGCCGCGAGGCGAGCAGTGCACCGAGCCCGCCGGCGCCGAGCAGCCCGACCAGCAGCGTGTCCCGCACCACGACCTCCCACCGGTACAGCGCGAACGCGAGCGCCGGCCCCGCCGCCTGGGGCGCCACCCCGTACAGCCAACCGCCGGAGGGCCGGGCGCCGAGCGCGGCCAGCGCCGTCCGCGGCCGGGCGTCGGCCTCCTCCACCGCCTCGGCGGCCAGCCGCCCCAGCACCCCGAGCGTGTAGACCCCGAGCGCCAGCGCGCCCGGCAGCACGCCGGGCAGCAGCACGAACAGCAGGACCAGCGCCCACACCGGTGCCGGCACCGCCCGCACCAGCAGCAGCGCCGCGCGCAGGAGCGACCCGGCGACCCGGCGCCCGCGAGCCGACCGCCCGGCCGGCCGCGCGGCGACCCCCGCCACCAGCACCGCGCCCGCCGTGGCCACCGCGATCGCCAGCACCGACGTCTGCACCGTGACGACGGACTGCCGCACGACCTCGCGCAGCAGGTCGCCGTCGGCGGCCGGGGGCCACGCCGCCCCCAGCACGTAGCCGGCCTGCTCACGGGCGCGCGCGGAGACCAGGGACGCCGGCGACAGCGCCAGGAACCACCAGGACCAGACCACCCCGGCCAGCGCCGCCGCGACCGCCGCGGTGAGCACCCGGTCGCGGGAGAGGACGTCGGCGCCACGCCGGGGCGCGGCCACCCGCCGGCGCACCGCCCGCCCCGCGACGTCGGCGGCCAGGCACAGCAGCGCCAGCGCGTACACGGCGGTCCACACCTCGGGCCAGCGCAGCGAGGCGAACGACAGGGACAGCTGGTAGCCCAGCCCTCCGGCGCCGATGAGGCCCAGCACGACCGCCGAGCGCACCGCGCACTCCAGCCGGTAGAAGGCGTAGGACAGCAGCCCGCCGGCCGCCTGCGGCACCAGCCCGTACAGCGCCGCGGCCGTCCGGCCCGAGCCCTGGGCCAGCAGCGCCTCGTACGGCCCGCGTGGCACCTCGTCGAGCAGGTCGGCGAACACCTTGGCCGTGACCGCGCCGTAGGGCAGGCCGATCGCCAGCACGCCGACCCACGGGTCCAGCCCGAGCACGTTCACCAGCAGCAGGCCCCAGACCGCCTCGTGCAGGCCGCGCGGGACGGCGAGCACGCCGCGGGCCGCCGCCCAGCCCAGCCGCCGCCGTCCCCAGGTGGTGCGGGCGACCAGCACCGCTCCCGCCGCGCCCAGCACCAGGGCCAGCACGGTGCCCAGGACGGCGTAGGCCACCGTCACCAGCGCCGCGGTCCCGAGCACGCCGAGGAAGGCCCCGTCGAGCGCGGGCGAGAGGGCCGCCGCGGCGAACCGGCCGAACTGCACGCTCCCGGCGGGGTTGACCACCTCGCCGTCCACGGCCGCCAGCAGCGACCAGCCGACGGCGACCAGCGCGGCCAGCCCCCACCCCCAGCGGCGCCGGTCCCGCCGCAGCACGGGGGACACCGGCCGGGCGGCCACCGCCGTCACGCCGGCGCTCCGTAGAACGCGGCGAGGTCGGCGACGGTCAGCGCCGCAGCCGGCGCGTCGAGCACCACCCGCCCGGCAGACAGCCCGACCACCCGGTCGCAGTGCCGCAGCGCCAGCGCCGGGTCGTGCAGCGCGGCCAGCAGCGCGCCGTCCCGGGACGCGGGCCCGGCGAGCAGCTCCAGCACCCGGCCGGCGAGCACCGGGTCCAGCGCGGAGGCCGGCTCGTCGGCCAGCACGAGCTCGGGGTCCTGCAGCAGCAGCCGCGCGACGGCGACGCGCTGCCGCTGACCGCCGGAGAGCGTGTCGGTGCGGTCGAAGACCCGGTCGGCCAACCCCACCCGCTCCAGGGCGCCGAGCACCTCGGGCAGGCCCTGCGGGCGCACCAGCGACCACGCCGCCCGCGCCGCCGACCACGAGCCGAGCCGGCCGGCGTTGACGTTGTGCACCACCCGCAGCGGCCCGACCAGCTCCAGGTGCTGGTGCACGGTGCCCACCCGCGCGCGCAGCCGGCGCAGCGCCGGCCCGCGCAGCACCGCCGGGTCCTGCCCGAGCACCTCGACCGAGCCGGACGACGGCGGCACCGCCCCGTTGGCCACGGCCAGCAGCGTCGACTTCCCGGCGCCCGAGGCCCCGACGACGGCGACCCGCTCGGCGGGACCGACGGTGAGGTCCACGGAGTCGAGCGCGGTCGCCGTCCCGAAGCGGACGGTGACGCCGGCCAGCCGGAGGACGGCGGTCAGCTGACCAGCCCCAGGCTGCGGCCGATCTCCTCGATCTGGTCGTAGTCCGACGCCCGCGCCGGGACGAAGGAGCCCGCACCGAACAGCTCGAGCACCGCGGCGTCGCCGGGGTCGTCGGCCGACAGCCCGGTGAAGTACCCGGTGAGCCGCTCGGCGACGTCGCCGCCGAAGCGCGGCGGCGCCTGCGGTCCGAGCAGCCAGTGGTAGTCGTGGTAGCCCGGCGTCCGGGCGTACTGCACCACGGCCGGGTCCACCGAGCCCTCCGCCGAGCGCGACGTCCACACCTGCTCGTTGAGCACCCCGGCCTGGTAGGTGCCGGAGGCGACGAGCGCGATGGTCGCGTCGTGCGAGCCGGAGAAGCCGGGCCCGCCCGGGAAGCCCTGCGGGTCGACGCCGGCCTGCTGCAGGAAGTACGCGGGCATCAGCCGTCCCGACGTCGAGGTCTCGCTGCCGTAGGTGAAGCGCAGCCCGGCCAGCGGCCGCAGGTCGTCCGACGCGGCGAGCCCGGTGGCGGCGTTGACGACGAAGACCGAGTGGAACGACTCGTCGATGTCGCGCTGGGCGATCGGCTGCGCGCCCGGTGCCTGCAGCCGCGCCTGCACGCCGGTGAGGCCACCGAACCAGACGAGGTCGAGGTCGCCGGTGCGGAACAGGGAGACCGCGGCGGCGTAGTCGGTGACCGGGGAGTAGGTGACGTCGAGGTCGAGCGCGGCGGACAGCGACTCGGCCACGGTGCCGTGGAGGCGCTGCAGGACCTCGGGGTCCTGGTCGGGGATCGCGCCGATGCGCATCGTCGCCGTCGCGCCGGCCGGGGAGGCGGCGCCGACGGGGGAGGAGCGGCCGCAGGCGGCGGTGGCGAGGGCGAGGGCGGTGCCGGCGAGGAACGCGCGGCGGGACGGCTGGACGCGGGACGGCTGGACGCGGGACGGCTGGACTCGGGACGGCTGGACTCCGGGGCTCCCCGACCGGAGAGCGCTGCGGCGGTCCACTACGTCCTGCTGGGGGGCTGGGGGACGGGCACGGGGACCTCCTCGGTCGGGACGGCGACCGCGCCATCCTGACCCGCGGCCGGCGCGCGCGCGCCCTAGGGTCGGCCGGGTGAGCGACTGCCTGTTCTGCCGGATCGTCGCCCGGGAGATCCCCGCCGACGTCGTGCACGAGACCGACCGCACGCTGGCCTTCCGCGACGTCAACCCGCAGGCCCCGACGCACGTGCTGGTGGTCCCCAAGGAGCACCACGCGACGGCGGGGCTGCTGGTCGGCACCGACCCGCAGCTGCTGGCCGACGTGGTCGCGTCCGCGCACGCGGTCGCCGTCCAGGAGGGCCTGGCCACCGACGACGGCGCGGAGCCCGGCTACCGGCTGGTGGCCAACACCGGCCCGGCTGCCGGGCAGACCGTCCACCACCTGCACCTGCACGTCCTGGGCGGCCGCCCGCTCACCTGGCCACCCGGCTGACGCGACTGCGGCAGGAACGGCCGTCCCTGCCGCCCCGGACCGGGGTGGCAGGGTGGCGGGCATGACCGACGCCGGCAGCGCCGCCCCCGTCCGGATCGAGCGGGACGGCGACGTCGCCGTCCTCGTGCTGGACAGGCCGCCGCTCAACCTCTTCGACGAGTCGGTGTTCGCCGGCTTCGAGGCCGCGGTCGCCGACCTGGTCGCCCTCACCGCGCCCGGCCGGCCCGACCGCGCCCGCGCGGTGCTCCTCGAGGCGCGCGGGAAGGTCGTGTCCGCCGGTGTCGACGTCACCGCCTTCCGCGACATCGCCGAGGGGCCCGACCCCGGCCAGCGCGGCACCGCGCTGTGGGCGCGGCTGCTGCGCACGGCCCAGACGCTGGAGGACCTGCCCGTCCCCACCGTCTTCGCCGCCCACGGGCTCACCCTCACCGCCGCCTTCGAGCTGGCCCTGGCCTGCGACGTGCTGCTGGCCGCCGAGCGGGCCTCGTTCGGGCTCGTCGAGATCGTCGTCGGGCTGACCCCGTCGATCGGCGGGCCCCAGCGGCTGGCCGAGCGGGCCGGGCCGGCGCGGGCCAAGGAGCTGGTCTTCACCGGCGAGCGCTACCCGGCCGCGGTGCTCGAGCGGTGGGACGTCGTCAACCGGGTGCTGCCTGACGAGGGCTTTGCCGAGGCCGCCCGCGAGTACGCCCACCGCGTCGCCGCCGGCCCGACGCTCGCGCACGCGGCCACCAAGCGGCTGGTCACCACCGCGGTCCGCCACGGCGTGCGGGCCGCCGACGAGATCACCCCGCAGGTCTCCGGGCCGCTGTTCGACACCGCCGACCTGCGCGGCGCGGTGGCCTCCTTCCTCGACGACGGGCCGGGGAAGGCCACCTACTCCGGGAGGTGAGGGCTGCGCGAGGCCGGTTCCCGGTCGACGGGCGCGGGTAGAGTCGGCGGGGTCATTTCCCCGTGCCAGGAAGGCAGGGTCGAGGGTTCTTGCCCGACACCTCCCCGAACGTCCCCGTGCCAGGCGCTCCCACGTCTCGCGAGGCCTCTCTGCAGGCCGCAGCGATGGACGACGCCAGCACCCTCGCGAACGCCGCCCCCGCCGCGGTCCGCACCACGATCACCGTCCCCGACCCCGTGTCGATGGTCGCCCTCCTCGGCTCCGGTGACGAGCTGCTGAGGCTGGTCGAGGGGGAGCTCGAGGCCGACGTGCACGTGCGCGGCAACGAGATCGCGGTGACCGGGCAGCCGGCCGACAACGCCTTCGCCGTCCGCGTGTTCGACGAGCTCATCGCGCTGCTCGGCACCGGCCAGGCACTGCGCCCTGACTCGGTGCGCCGGGTCATCGGCATGCTGCGCAGCGGCGGCTCGGAGCGTCCGGCCGAGGTCCTCAGCCTCGACATCATCAGCCGCCGCGGGCGCACGATCCGGCCCAAGACGCTGAACCAGAAGCGCTACGTCGACGCGATCGACGCGCACACCATCGTCTTCGGCATCGGCCCGGCCGGTACCGGCAAGACCTACCTGGCGATGGCCAAGGCCGTGCAGGCGCTGCAGACCAAGCAGGTCAACCGGATCATCCTCACCCGCCCCGCGGTCGAGGCCGGTGAGCGGCTGGGCTACCTGCCCGGCACGCTCAGCGAGAAGATCGACCCGTACCTGCGCCCGCTGTACGACGCGCTGCACGACATGGTCGACCCCGAGTCGATCCCGCGGCTGATGCAGTCGGGCACGATCGAGGTCGCGCCGCTGGCCTACATGCGCGGCCGCACGCTCAACGACGCGTTCGTCATCCTCGACGAGGCCCAGAACACCACCGCCGAGCAGATGAAGATGTTCCTCACCCGGCTCGGGTTCGGCTCGAAGATCGTCGTCACCGGCGACGTGACGCAGGTCGACCTGCCCGGTGGCGCGCAGAGCGGCCTGCGGATCGTGCGGGAGATCCTGGACGGCATCGACGACGTCCACTTCGCCAACCTGACCAGCTCCGACGTCGTCCGCCACCGCCTGGTCGGCGACATCGTCGACGCCTACGAGCGCTGGGACACCGCCCACCAGCCGGCGGGTACCCGCCCCGCGGCTCCGGCCCGCCCGGCCCGGCCGCGCCGGCAGGGGAGCTGAGCGGCGTGCCCGTCGAGGTCGCCAACGAGTCCGAGATCGCCGTCGACGAGGCGGAGCTGACCGGCATCTGCCGGTACGTCCTCGCCGAGATGGGCGTCAACCCGATGGCGGAGCTGTCGGTGCTGTGCGTCGACCCGGACTACATGTCCGTGCTGCACGAGCGCTGGATGGGGGAGAAGGGCCCGACCGACGTCCTGGCCTTCCCCATGGACGAGCTCGACACCGCCCGGCCCGACGACCCCGAGCCCGGCCCGGCGCTGCTGGGCGACGTCGTGCTGTGCCCCTCGGTCGCCGTCCGGCAGGCCCGCGCCGCCGGTCACTCCATGGACGACGAGCTGCTGCTGCTGGCCACCCACGGCGTGCTGCACCTGCTCGGCTACGACCACATGGAGCCGGAGGAGGAGCGGGAGATGTTCGGCCTGCAGACCCGCCTGCTCGAGGGCTGGCGCTCGGCGCCGCGGCAGCCGGTCACCGGCGAGCCGGCCGAACGGGGTCCCGGGACCCGGTGACCCGATGAGCGCCGGTGCGGTCACGCTGCTGGTGGTCGCGATCTGCCTGGTCCCGCTCGCCGGCGCGTTCGGTGCCATGGACGCCGCCCTGCAGCGGGTGTCCAAGGCCCGCGTCGAGGAGCTGCGCCGCGACGGCGTCCGGCGCGCGGCCGGCCTCGAGCGGGTCCTCGACGAGCGCGCCCGGCTGGTGGCGCTGCTCCTGCTGTTGCGCATCGTCTGCGAGATGGTCGCCGCGGTGCTGGTCGGCGTCGTCGTCTACGGGCTGCTGGAGAGCACCTGGCAGGCGGTGCTGGCCGCCGCCGGCGTGATGACCGTGGTCAGCTACGTGCTGGTCGGCGTCGGGCCGCGGACCCTGGGCCGCCAGCACGCCTACCCGATCGCGCTGGCCACGGCCGGGCTGGTGCGGCTGCTCGGCCGCGTCCTCGGCCCGGTCACCCGGCTGCTGATCCTGGTCGGCAACGCGATCACGCCGGGCCGCGGCTACCGCGACGGCCCGTTCTCCACCGAGGTCGAGCTGCGCGAGCTCGTCGACCTCGCCGAGGAGCGCGGCGTCGTCGAGTCCGGCGAGCGCAACATGATCCACTCGGTGTTCGAGCTGGGCGACACGATCGCCCGCGAGGTCATGGTGCCGCGCACCGACGTCGTCTGGATCGAGCGCACCAAGACGCTGCGGCAGGCGCTGGCCCTCGCGCTGCGCAGCGGGTTCAGCCGCATCCCGGTGATCGGCGAGAACGTCGACGACGTCGTCGGGATCGTCTACCTCAAGGACCTCGTGCGCCGGTCGCAGAACCTCGGCGAGAGCCGCGGTCCGCGGGTCGAGGAGCTCATGCGCCCGCCGGCGTTCGTGCCGGAGTCCAAGCCGGTCGACGAGCTGCTGCGCGACATGCAGGCCCGCCGCACCCACATCGCGGTCGTCGTCGACGAGTACGGCGGCTTCGCCGGGCTGGTGACGATCGAGGACATCCTCGAGGAGATCGTCGGCGAGATCGCCGACGAGCACGACGCCGTCCAGCGCCCCCCGGTCGAGCACCTCGACGACGGCTCGGTGCGGATCACCGCCCGGCTGCCGGTCGAGGACCTCGCCGAGCTCTTCGACGTCGAGCTGCCCCGCGACGACGACGTCGAGACCGTCGGCGGCCTGCTCGCCCGCGAGCTGGGGCTGGTGCCCATCGAGGGGTCCGCGGCGGAGGTCGCGGGGCTGCGGCTGGTCGCCGAGAGCGCCGGCGGCCGGCGCAACCGCATCGACACCATCCTGGTCTCCCGGCTGCCCGACACGGACCCCGAGCACCAGTCCGGGGCCACCCGCGCCGAGGTGCACGCCACGGTGGAAAGCTGACGCCCCGTGCCCGACCTGCAGCCCGAGGACGCCAAGCTCGTCACCCTCGCCCGCTCCGCGCGCGGCCGCACCGGCGCCCCGGAGGGCGCCGCGGTCCGCGACACCGACGGGCGCACCTACGTCGCCGCCAGCGTCGCGCTGCCCTCGCTGCGCCTGTCGGCGCTGCAGGCCGCGGTGGCCGCGGCGGTCTCCAGCGGCGTCGAGGGGCTGGAGGCGGCGGCGATCGTGTCCGATGCCGACGCCGTCGAGCAGGAGGGGCTGGCCGCCGTGCACGACCTGACGGCCACCGCGCCGGTGTTCCTCGCCGGGCCCGACGGGGTCGTGCGCGCCACCTCGTGAGTCGCGCGGCACTGTCCCCCCACGGTGGGAGACTGGGTCGGTGAGCACACCGGATCAGCCGTACCGCAGCGGCTTCGCCTGTCTGGTGGGGCGCCCGAACGCGGGCAAGACCACGCTGACCAACGCACTGGTCGGCGAGAAGGTCGGCATCGTCAGCAACCGGCCGCAGACCACCCGGCACGCCATCCGCGGCGTCGTCCACCGGCCCGGCGGGCAGCTGGTCCTCGTCGACACCCCTGGCCTGCACAAGCCCAAGAGCCTGCTCGGCCGCCGGCTCAACGACGTCGTCCGCGACACCCTGTCCGAGGTCGACGTCGTCGTGTTCTGCATCCCGGCCGACCAGCCGGTGGGCACCGGTGACCGGTTCATCGCCCGGCAGCTGGAGGACGTGACGGCGCCGGTGGTCGTCGTCGTCACCAAGACCGACGCCGCGAGCAAGAAGCAGGTGGCCGAGCAGCTGGTGGCCGCGAGCGGGCTGGTCGAGGCCGCCGAGGTCGTCCCGGTGAGCGCGGTCCGGGGCGACCAGGTCGAGCTGCTGGAGGACCTGCTCGTCGGCCTGCTGCCCGAGGGGCCGCCGATGTACCCCGAGGAGCAGACCACCGACGAGGACACCGAGCGGCAGATCTCCGAGCTGATCCGCGAGGCGGCGCTGGAGAAGGTGTTCCAGGAGGTGCCGCACTCCCTCGCCGTCACCGTCGAGGAGCTCAACCGCCGGCCCGACCCCAAGCGGGAGGGCGCGGAGCTGGTCGAGGTGCACGCGCTGCTGCACTGCGAGCGCCCGACCCAGAAGCCGATGCTGCTCGGCAAGGGCGGGTCGATCATCAAGGCGATCGGCACCGAGGCGCGGGTCGGCCTCGAGGAGCTGCTGGGCGCGCGGGTCCACCTCGACCTGCACGTCACCGTGCTCGGCGAGTGGCAGGACGACCCGAAGAAGCTGAACAGGCTGGGCTACTGAGTGAGCACCACGCCGAAGTCGCTGTACCGCGACGAGGGGATCGTCCTGCGCACCCAGAAGCTGGGGGAGGCCGACCGGATCGTCACGGTCCTCACCCGCCGGCACGGCAAGGTGCGCGCGGTGGCCAAGGGCGTGCGCCGCACCAAGAGCAAGTTCGGCGCCCGGCTCGAGCCGTTCAGCCACGTGGACCTGCAGCTCTACACCGGCCGCACCCTCGACATCGTCAGCCAGGCGGAGTCCATCCGCTCCTACGGCTCGGTCATCGCCGCCGACTACCCGGCCTACACCGCCGGCACCGCGGTGCTGGAGACCGCCGACCGGCTGACGGCGGAGGAGAAGGAGCCCTCGCTGCGGCTGTTCCTCCTCGTCGTCGGCGCACTGCGGGCGCTGGCCGAGCAGACCCACCCGGCCGGGCTCGTCCTCGACGCCTTCCTGCTGCGCGCGATGTCGGTGGCCGGCTGGGAGCCGGCGCTCGGCGACTGCGCCCGCTGCGGCGTCACGGGCCCGCACCGGCACTTCTCCGTCCCGGCCGGCGGCACCGTCTGCCCCGGCTGCCGCCCGACCGGCTCGGCCATGCCCAACCCGGTCACGATCGAGCACCTGGAGGCGCTGCTGTCCGGCGACTGGGACACCGCCGAGGCCAGCGAGAACCCGCAGCGCCGCGAGGGCAGCGGGCTGGTGGCCGCGCTGCTGCAGTGGCACCTGGAGCGCGGACTGCGCTCGCTGCCGCTGGTCGACCGCTCCGACGTCGCCCCCCGGCGGGAAGCGGGCCTGCTGAGTGAGGCGTGAGGTCAAACGGCCGAACCCGCACCCCTCGGGTGCCCGGCCGCCGTCGATCCCCGCCGACCGGGTGCCCGGGCACGTCGCGATCGTCATGGACGGCAACGGCCGCTGGGCCAAGGACCGCGGCCTGCCGCGGACGGCGGGGCACGAGGCGGGGGAGTCCTCGCTGTTCGACTGCGTCGAGGGCGCCATCGAGCTCGGCGTGAAGGCCGTCAGCGCCTACGCCTTCTCCACGGAGAACTGGCGGCGCAGCCCCGAGGAGGTCCGCTTCCTCATGGGCTTCAACCGCGACGTCATCCGCCGCCGCCGCGACGAGATGCACGAGCTCGGGGTCCGGGTGCGCTGGGCCGGCCGCCGCCCGCGGCTGTGGCGCAGCGTCATCAAGGAGCTCGAGGTCGCCGAGGAGCTCACGCGGGACAACGACGTCCTGACGCTCACCATGTGCGTGAACTACGGCGGCCGGGCCGAGATCGCCGACGCCGCCGCCGCGATCGCCCGCGAGGTCGCCGCCGGCCGGCTCGACCCCGGCAAGGTCGACGAGCAGACCGTCGCCCGGTTCCTCGACGAGCCCGACATGGCCGACGTCGACCTGTTCGTGCGCAGCTCCGGGGAGAACCGGACCAGCAACTTCCTGCTGTGGCAGTCGGCCTACGCCGAGTTCGTCTTCCTCGACACCCTGTGGCCCGACTTCGACCGCCGGCACCTGTGGGCCGCCTGCGAGGAGTACGCCTCGCGCCAGCGCCGCTTCGGCAAGGCCTGACGGCCCCCGGAGGGACTCAGGCCTCGCCGAAGGTGGAGAGGGCGGGGTCGTCCCACCACTGGCGCAGGGCGGCCAGCCCGGCGGTCCCGCCGTTGCGGATCGTGACGATCGCCTCGACGGCGTCCTCGGTCTCGGTCCAGACGAGGACGGCGGTGTTCTCCTCGTCGACGTAGCAGGCGACCTGCCCCTTGACCGCGCCCTCCAGCGTCCAGTCCTGGTAGCCCTGCGACGCCGGGCAGCGAGCACCGTTCTCCAGGCGTGGCAACCCCAGGGCGGCGATGTCGTCGGTGAAGACGGCCTCGGCGGTCCGCCCGTCGGGATAGAGGAAGAACCGCGCCGTGCGCGGCCCGTCCTCGGTGGCCGACGGCCCGCAGTCCACCGCCGCGACGTCGCCGTCCCCGGCCGAGGGCGCCGGGCGGCAGTCCGCCGCGTCGAAGTCGGCCGGGACGAGCGCCAGCAGGTCGTCGTGCCGCGCGCTCTCGGTCGGCCGGGACGGCGGGTCCGCGGCCGCCTGCCCGCCCCGACCCGCGAGCAGGACCACCGCGACCAGCGCGGCCGCGAGCAGCGCCGCCGTCGTCAGGAGGACGGCGGGCAGCCGGGACCGGCGGGCGCCCGCCGGGCGACCGGCCGGGAGCGGGGAGCTGCCCGGGCCCGTGCCGCCGGGCGGGGGCGGTGGCACCAGCGGGGAGCGGGTGGCCCCGGCCGGTGCCGGCAGCGGCTGCGGCCCCGACGGCGGAGCGGCCGGGTCCGGGCGCGCGGGGGTCCCGGAGGACGTGAGCGCCCGGCGGGCCGCCGCGGCCAGCGCGCCGGCCGAGGGCCAGCGGGAGGCAGGGTCCTTGGCCAGGCCGCGGGCCACCACCTCGTCGAGGGCGGCGGGCACGCCACTGCGCAGCGAGGACACCGGCGGAGGCGTGTCGTTGAGGTGTGCCCACATCAGCGGCGCGAGGTCGCGGGTCCCGAACGGGCGGCGGCCGGTCAGGCACTCGAAGAGCACGCAGGCCAGGGAGTAGACGTCGGTGCGCGCGTCGGCCGGCTGCTCGAGGAACCGCTCGGGCGCCATGTAGTCGAACGACCCGACCGCCGAGCCGGCCTGGGTGAGCGCGGTGGTGCCGCCGTCCTCCATCACCGACCGGGCGATGCCGAAGTCGACCAGGTAGACGAACTCGTCGTCGTCGACGGGGTCGCCCGGCGCGGAGCAGACGAGCACGTTGCTCGGCTTGACGTCGCGGTGCACCAGCCCCTCGGCGTGCGCGGCGTCGAGGGCGTGGGCCACCTGGCCGACGACCGACACGGCGCGCGCCGGCGTCAGGGGACCCTCCTCGGAGAGCACGGCCGCCAGGTCGCGGCCGCGGACCAGCCGCATGTCCAGGAACAGCCGGCCGTCGATCTCGCCGTAGCGGTGGATGGGCACGACGTGGGGGTCCGACAGCCGGGCGGCGGCGTGCGCCTCGCGGCGGAACCGCTCGCGGTAGCCGCGCTCGGCGGCGAGGTCCTCGGCCAGCACCTTGAGCGCCACGGTGCGCTGGTGCTCGGTGTCGAACGCGCGGTGGACCTCGCCCATCCCCCCGCGGCCGATCAGCTCCTCGATCCGGTAGGGACCGAACTGTCGTGACTCCACCCGTGGCCTCCCGCAGCAGTGGCGGCAGTGTAGGCAGGCGGTCCCGTCCGGGGTCCCCGCCGACCGCCCTGTGGTCCCGGCAACGGTTCGGGCAGCCGCGGCGGAATCCGTTGACAGGTCTGCGCGCCGACCCGATGGTGGCGGCTCCCCGACAGAGGACGGATCCACTCCCGTGAGCGAGAGCACCATCGCGCCCCAGCAGACCCAGACACCGCCGCAGCCGGGCGACCTCAACGACCAGTTGATCGCCAGCGACTTCTGGACCGACCAGATGCTCGCCGAGGCCGGCATCCCGGTCGTCGACGTCCCGTTCGTCACCTTCGGTGGCGGCATCGGGTCGTTCGTGACCGTGGACTACCTGCGCATCTGCGGCGTCCCGACCAGCGCGATGCGGGTGCTCACCCCGCTGAAGACGCCGTGGGAGAGCTACGAGTACCTGACGACGGTCTCGCAGATCCCGCGCGGCGAGCGGCTGCGGTCGGACTCCTCGTCGTGCCCGGACAACATCTGGGGCTTCCCGAGCTACGCCATCCGCGAGGCCCTGCAGGGCGACCTCAAGCAGGCGTGGAACGTGCTGGTCGAACCCATCTTCGCGAACTACTACACGCCCAGGGCCGGGCACGCGTTCGAGTCGATGGAGAAGGAGATGTACCGGATCCGGTACCCGGAGATGGTCGTCAACGGCCAGGTCCGCATGGTCCGGCGCCGCGTGGGCGGCGGGTACTTCACGATCCTGACCCCGCCGGAGGGCGCGACGCCGACCAAGCGGATCGCCTACCGCAGCCAGTGGGTGCACGTCGCCGTCGGCTACCCGGGGCTGAAGTTCCTGCCCGACCTGCAGCGGTACCGCAACGAGCACAACGACTACAGCCGGGTCGTGAACGCCTACGAGCGGCACGAGCACGTCTACGAGCGGCTGCACCAGCGCCCCGGCACCGTGCTCATCCGCGGCGGCGGGATCGTGGCCTCCCGGGTGCTGCAGCGGCTGATCGACGACCGCGACCAGCGCGGCCTGCAGACCCAGATCGTCCACCTGTTCCGCACCTACGTGGACCGGCCGCACGGCACCGGCATCCTCAAGCGCCGCAAGGGCGCCGACGGCTGGGCCTACCAGGGCTTCAACTACCCGAAGTCGGTGTGGGGCGGCCAGCTCAAGCAGCAGGTCCGCAAGAGCGAGGGCGAGGAGCGGGCCCGCCTCTACAAGGAGATGGGCGGCACCAACACCCCGGTCCGGCGGGACTGGAAGGAGCAGCTCCGGCGCGGCCGCAGCGAGGGCTGGTACCGCGTGATGATCGGCTCCATCGAGGACATGAGGCCGGTCGGTGACCTGGTCGAGGTCACCGTCAGCACCCCCGACCAGGGCCCGCACACGGGCACCTTCGACGCCGTCATCGACTGCACCGGCCTCGAGGCCGACATCCGCGAGCACCGCGTGCTGGCCGACCTGCTCGACCACTCCAACGCCCAGCGCAACCCCGTCGGCCGGCTGGACGTGCAGCGGAACTTCGAGGTCACCGGCGCCCAGAACGGCGGCAAGATCTACGCCTCCGGCAGCGCCACGCTCGGTGGGCCGTTCCCCGGCGTCGACACCTTCTTCGGCCTGCAGATCGCCGCGCAGGAGATCGCCGACGACCTGATCGCTCAGGGCTTCGCGCAGAAGCTCGGCCCGGGCCGGTCGACCAGCCAGTGGTGGAAGTGGGTCCGCAACAAGCAGATCTGACCGACCGGCCCCCGACCCGCCACCGACGCCCGCGACGACCGAGAGAGACGACACCGTGCTGCCCACCCTGAGCGGCCGCATCCAGACCAGGATCTTCCTGCTGGCCGTGGTCGGTTCGATCTGGACCCTGATCATCACCCCGGTGCTCCCGACCGAGGCCTCCCTGGCCGCCTCCTACGGCGCCACCTTCTCCGTGCTGCTCGTCGTGCTGGTGCTCGGCGTGCTGTGGGAGCTCGTCTACCACGGCATCCAGCAGTTCCGGTGGGAGAAGGACTGGCCGACGCTCTTCGGCCTGCTCACCGCCATCCCCGAGGGCCTGCTCGTGTGGTTCCTCTTCGCCGGCGGCGCCATCCCGTGGATCGGCTCGCTGCCCGGCCCGGCCTTCGTCATCCACTTCGTCAGCACCTGGCTGATCGTGTGGCTGGTGGCCAACGGCCCGATGCGCGTGCCCTTCATCCACTGGCGCATCAACGGTGGGAGGCTCATCTGATGTCCGCCGCCCCCCCTCTGGCGCCGCTGACCGGCACCACCGGGGCCCCGGCCACCGTGCCGCCGTTCGACCAGGTCGCCGTCCGGGTCGCCCCGGGTCCCGACCTCGTCGTCCGGCTGCCCGGCGTGCTGCTCGTCGTCGGGGTCACCAACCAGCCGACCGGCCCCGCCGCGCCCGCCGCCAAGCCGGCGCTCGTCGGCTGGGGCAGCGCCCCGGTCCCGGCCGCGCCGGTGACCGCCCCGGCCGGTGACGCGCACGTCGGCGAACTCGTCGCGCTCTGCCGCCGGGTGTCGGCGGCGGGCTCGCGCGCCCCCGGCCGCCGGCTGCACGAGGAGCTGCGCACCTGGCTCGGCACCGTCGCCGACCCGCCGTCGTTCGCGGTCACCGCCGCGACGGAGGACGGCCTGACGCTGGTGCTCGTCGGCGGCGGCGGCGCCGAGGTGCCGGACCTGGGGCTGCGGCTGACGCCGGCCCAGGGGGAGAAGCTGGACAACGGCACGCTCGTGCTCGACCGCTTCGTCACCTGGCCGCCGGCCGCGCTGCACCTGTCGGCCGGCTCGCCCGCGGACACCGCGCCGCACCCGCTCGCCGACCTGGAGTCCGGTGCGGTCCCCGGCGCCGCGGCGGTCCTGTCGCCGGCTCCCGCGCCGTCGGCCCCCGGCCCCACGCCGTCGGCCACGATGCAGGTCCGACTGCCCGCGCCGCACGCCCGGGTGCCGCTGTCCACGGCCAAGCCTCCGGCGCGCCCGGTCCCCGTGGCACCGTCCGCTCCCGCTCCCGACCACGCCGGTCGCGACCACGCCGGTCGCGACCACGCCGGTTCCGACCACGCCGGGCACGACCACGCGGGTCACGACCACCCCGTCCCCGCGCCGGTCGCGGCGCAGCCGTCGGCTCCCGCGCCGGTCGAGCTGCCGGCGCCGGCGAGGTCCGCGCTCCTGTTCGGCGGCGCGGCCGAGGCGGAGCCGGCCCGGGAGCCGCTGCCGACCCCCGGTGCGGCGTCGTCGTCGGCGCCCGCCGCGGCGGAGCCGGAGGACGAGCGGCCCAAGGTCAAGGGCATCCTCTGCAAGAACGGCCACCTCAACGACCCGCGGGCCGGCTTCTGCGCGCTGTGCGGCATCCGCACCACGCAGCAGACGGCGGTGCTGATCGAGGGCGTGCGCCCGCCGCTGGGGCTGCTCGTCTTCGACGACGGCGCGACGGTCAGTCTCGACATGGACTACCTGCTCGGCCGCGAGCCGGAGACCGACGAGCGGGTCGCCTCCGGTCAACTGCGCCCGCTGCTGGTCCTCGACCAGACGGGCGGCGTCAGCCGGCACCACGCCGAGATCCGGCTCGAGGGCTGGGACGTGCTGCTGGTCGACACCGGCTCGGCCAACGGCACGCTCGTCGCTCCCCGGGGTGCCCCGGGCTGGTCCTCGCTGGTGCCGGACCAGCCGGTCCGGCTGACCCCGGGCATGGCCGTCCGCATGGGTGGCCGGCAGTTCGCGTTCGAGTCACCGCACGGCGGCTTCTGACCGCACCCCGGCACCACCGCGGCGCCCGTCTCCCCGTCCGGGGAGGCGGGCGCCGTCGCGTGTCCGGGGCGGAGCGTGTCCGGGGCGGAGCGTGTCCGGGGCGGCGGAGGTCCTCCTGCGCCCGCTCGTGCTCTGCCCACAGTGGTGTGCAGAGCACGAGCTCCACCGGGAGGACGGTCGTGCTCTGCCCACCGGGGCGGGGCAGAGCACGACCCACCCGGGGGGAGGAGCCCGGCACCGTCGGCCCCGCGCGGGCCGGGCCGGAGACGACGGAGCCCGCGTCCCCTCGAACGGGACGCGGGCTCCGGGCCGGCGGGGAGGGGACGCTCAAAGCGCCCCGGGACGGGCCGCGATGCCGGCGAGGGTCTCGTCCATGTCGCGGTCGGTGTCGGCGGTGCCGGCGTGCACCAGCAGGATCGGCGTCAGGTCGTCGGCGGCCGGGACGGTGCGCGCGCCGGCCGGGGCGACCAGCAGGGCCGGCAGGGACGACTCCTCCGCGGCGATCTGCACACCGGCCCGGCGCAGGGAGTCGGCGACGTTGCGCTTGACGCCCCGCCGTCCCTCCGCGGCCCGCAGCTGCAGCGGCACCCGGCGGCCCACGGCGGCGTGCGCGGCCAGCCGCAGCGCCGCCCGCCCGTCGGCGTCGCCGTCCTGGAGCACGGCCACCGGGCCGCCCGGCCGCAGGCCGGCCTCGCCGAGCTCGCCGGAGACGGTCACGACCGACCCGTGCAGCGACGGCGGCCACGGGGTGCCGGAGCCGTCCGCGGCCAGCGCGCCCTCGGCGATGCCCCAGCCGCTGCGGACGAGGACGACGTCGGCGGCGCTGCTGCCGGCCAGGTCGGCCACCTCACCCCAGGGGTCCTCGCTGAACCGCGAGGCGACGGAGGCCTTGAGCCCCCGGGCCTCGACCTGCCGGGCCAGCGTCCGCAGCTCGCCCGCCACGGTGGCCATCAGCTCGAGGTCGGCGCCCAGGCCGCTGGCCCACTCGGGCTTCGGCCGCGAGCGGCGGACCACCCGGGTGAGGACGACCTGCGCGGGCGCCTCCTGGCCCACGATGTCGCAGGCGAGGTCGACCAGGGCGGCGTCCCGGTCGGGGTCGTGCACCACGACGACGACGGTGTAGGCCTCGGTGAGGCCCAGCTCCGCGCGCTCGGCCGCGGCGATGTCGCGCTCGAGGATGCGCTTGGGGTAGATGACGTTGAGCAGCGGCGTGGCCATGCCCGTCGTCACCAGCGCCATGATCACCATGAGCGTGAACATCTCGCCGTCGAGCACGCCCTGCTGGACGCCGATGTTGAGGATGACCAGCTCGGTGAGGCCGCGGGTGTTCATCAGCGTCGCGAGGGCGGTGGACTGGCGCTTCGGCACCCGCATGGCCCGGGCCGCGGCGTAGGCGCCGACGAACTTGCCGGAGATGGCCACCAGCAGGATCAGGCCCAGCTCGCCGAGGCCGGCGAGGTCGATCGCGCCGACGTCGACGTTGAGACCGGTGATGACGAAGAAGACCGGCAGCAGCAGGAGCACGCTGACCTGCTCGAGCCGGTCGACGATCTCGTGGTTGAGCCGGGCGGCACCCTTGCGCGGCATGACGACGCCGAAGAGGAACGCGCCGAAGATGAAGTGGATGCCGATCTCCTCGGCGATCCACGCGCTGGTGAGGATGCCGATGAGGACGCCGGCCAGCATCTCCGGGGTGAGCTGCCCGAGCCGCTCGTAGCGGGTGACGAGCACCCGCAGCAGCGGCTTGACGACCAGGAACATCACCAGGGCGAAGGCCACCGACAGGCTCAGGATGAGCACGACGCCGCTGAACGAGGTCGCCGCCACGATCGCGACGACGACGGCCAGCAGGCACCAGGCGAGGACGTCGTCCACGGCGGCGCAGGCCAGCGCGAGCACACCGGTGGGGATCCGGTGCATCTGCCGCTCGGCCAGGATGCGGGCCAGGACCGGGAACGCGGTGATCGACATGGCCACGCCCAGGAACAGGGCGAAGCCGAGGAACGGGATGGGCGAGGTGCTGCCGTCGGTCTCGGTGAAGACGTCGTGCTGCGTGTGCAGGTACGTCGCGAGCAGCACGCCCAGGGAGAACGGCAGCAGGATCGACGCCAGCGACACCGACACGGCGACCTTCTCCCGCCCGCGCATGAAGGACATGTCGACCTCGAGGCCCACCAGGAACATGAACAGGACCAGGCCGAGCTGCGCCAGCACGTTGAGGAACGGACGGATGTCGGCGGGGAACAGCAACAGGTCCAGGTCTCCCGGCAGCGCGCCCAGGAGCGTCGGGCCGAGCAGGATGCCGGCGACGATCTCGCCGACGACGGCGGGCTGGCCGACCTTGACGGCCAGTCGCCCCATCAACCGGGCGATGATCATGATCACCGCGAGGTCGACGAAGACGTAGGCGATGATCTCTGCGACGGGGCGCGCTTCCACTGGGTCTCCGGGCGTTGCTGTCCGCGCCACGTGGGACCGCGCGGGAGTCGGGTGGGGCGGCCGATCCCGGGGAACCGGGACCAGCCGGGCGCGGATGCTAGCTGCGGCCCACTCGCCCCGGGGGTCCTGCGAGCGCGGGACTTCGCAGGCGTGAACGGCTTCCGGGACGGCGGGTGTCCCGGCACACTGTGCCGCTGCCGCACCGGCGGCGTCCCGGCGCGTCCGGGGAGAACAGCTCAGGAGGACATGCATGGATGCCGTCGGCCTGGTGGGCGCGGCGCCTGCCACCATCGCGGACTACCAGGTGGTCCGTGTGCTCGGCGAGGGCAACAACGGCCGCTTCTACCTCGCCCGCCCGCCGGCGCGGCTCGGGCTTCCCGACGAGTACGTCGCGGTCAAGGTCTTCACCGGCACCCACAGCGAGCAGGCCTACGAGCGGGGCGTGCGCGAGCTGCGCGCGTTCGCCCAGGTGGCCTCGCCCTACCTGGTCAGGGTCTACGACGCCGTGCTGCAGGACAGCTTCCTGTACGCGATGGAGTACTGCCCGCTCGGTTCGCTGGCCGCCCCGGCGCGGCCGCTGAACCGCGGCGAGGTGCTGCGCGCGGTCGCCCACGCCGCCCACGCCGCGCACGCGCTGCACGAGGCCGGACTGACCCACGGTGACATCAAGCCGGCGAACATCCTGCTCACCGAGGACGGCGGCAAGCTCTCCGACCTCGGGCTGGCCCGCTACCTGGCGCCGGGCGTGACGCTCACCGGCATGGCCAGCGCGGCGTCGGTCGAGTACCTGGACCCGGCGCTGCTGCGCGGCGAGCGCCCGTCCCGCGCGACCGAGGTGTTCGCCCTGGGCGCCACCCTCAACCGGGCGCTCACCGGCACCGGCCTCTACGGCGAGCTGCCCGACGGCGAGCCGCTGCTGGCCATCCGCCGGGTGATGAGCGCCGAGCCGGCGATCGCCCCGGGCCTCACGGACGAGGAGGCCGCGCTGGTCTCCGAGTGCCTGGCGCCCGTGGGCCAGCGCCCGGTGACCGCGCTGCAGGTGGCCGAGCGGCTCGACCGGCTGGCCGACGTGGCTCTGGGCGCCGCCCGCGCCTGACCGCAGCGCTCGTACACGACGAGGGCCCCGTCCCCACCGGCCGGTGGGGACGGGGCCCTCGTCGTGGGCGGGTCAGCGCTGCACGAAGTCGCTGTGCGCGCTGTCGGTCCACCACTCGTAGAGGGTGGCCAGTCCCGCCTGGCCGCCGTTCTGGATGGCGACGATGCCCTCGGCGGCGAACTCGTCCTGCGTCCAGTACAGGAAGGAGTTGTTGTCCTCGTCGATGAAGCAGCCGAGCCGGCCGGCCGTCACCCCGTTGATCGTGTACTCGTCGTACCCCTGCGAGGTGGTGCAGTCCGGCTGGCCGCCGAACGGGCTGACCTCCTCACGCTCCATGTCGGCGAGGAAGACCTCGCTGACGGTCGAGGCGTCCTCGTAGAGGTAGAACGACGACGCCCCGGGGCCGGGTTGCGTCGCGGCGGCGCCGCAGTTCACGGCCGCGACGTCGCCGTCGCCGGCCGGGTCCGCGGTCTCGCAGGTGGCCGGGTCGAAGTCGCCGGGGACGATGCCGAGCAGGGTCTCCTCCGGGTCGGTGGGAGTCCCGCCGCCCGTGTCGCCCGAGCTCCCGCCGGAGGTGCCGCCGCTCGAGGAACTCCCCGTGGAGACGTCGGTGTCGTCGGCCCGCACGTCGTCGTTGCCGCTGAAGCCGCCGGCCAGGGCGATGATCCCGACCACGATCGCGATGAGCGCCACCGCCGAGCCGACGATGACCAGCGGCAGCTTGCTCGAGCCGCCGCCCTGACCGCTGGCCGAGGAGCCGCCGGCCGGCGGCGGGAACGCCGGACCGGTCGGCGGCCGGTAGCCGGTGGGCGGGCCGGGGTCCGAGGGCGGGCCGTAGCCACCGGGCGGGCCCGGGTGGGACGGCGGTCCGTAGCCGGTGGGCGTGCCCGGGTTCGACGGCGGGCCGTAGCCGGTGGGCGGGCCGGGGTTCGACGGCGGGCCGTAGAGCGCTGCCGGAGCACCCGCGTACGACGGCGCGCCGTAGGTGCCGGCCGGGCCGGGGCTGGAGAAGCCCACGGTCTGCGGGCGGGCCAGCAGCGGGGTGACCGACGTCGGCGGCGCCGCCTCGGCGCGGACCGACACCCCGGCCGAGGCCAGCGCCGCCCGCGCGGCCGCGGCGAGCTCGCCGCAGGTCGAGTACCGCTCGTCGGGCTCCTTGGCCAGGCCCTTGGCCACGACGTCGTCCAGCGCGCGCGGCAGCCCCGGACGCAGCGCCGACGGGGCCTGCGGGGTGTTGTTGAGGTGGGCGTACATCAGGGTGGCCAGGCCATCGCCGGTGAACGGCCGGCGGCCGGTGAGGCACTCGAACAGCACGCAGGCCAGCGCGTAGACGTCGACCCGCTTGTCGATCGGCTTCTCGAGGAACCGCTCGGGGGCCATGTAGTCGAAGGACCCGAGCGCGGCGCCCGTCTGGGTCAGCGCCGGTCCCTGGGCGTCCGACGTCGACCGGGCGATGCCGAAGTCCACGAGGTAGACGAACTCGTCCTCGCCGCTGCCGGTGAGCAGCACGTTCGAGGGCTTGACGTCGCGGTGCACGAGGCCGTCGGCGTGGGCGGCGTCGAGTGCCCGGGCGGTCTGGCCGACCACGGACACCGCGCGCTGGGGGCTCATCGGCCCCTCCTCGGCCAGGACCGCGGCGACGTCGCGGCCGGGCACCAGGCGCATGTCGAGGAACAGCCGGCCGTCGATCTCGCCGTAGCGGTGGATCGGGACGATGTGCGGCTCGTTGAGCCGGGCCGCCAGGTGCGCCTCGCGGCGGAAGCGCTCGCGGTACCCCTTGTCGGCGGCCAGGTGCTCGGAGAGCACCTTGAGCGCGACCGTGCGGTCGTGCTCGGTGTCGAAGGCGCGGTACACCTCACCCATCCCGCCGCGGCCCAGCAGGGCCTCGATGCGGTAGGGGCCGAACTGTTGCAACTCCACCGGTCGTTCCTCCGTGTGCCGCAGCGCGGGCGCTCGTCGGAGCCGGCGCCGGGTGCGGGTCGTCGGCGGAGTGTAGGGACGGGTGCCGGTCCCGACCAGCGTCCCGGCCGCGGCGCCTGCCCCGGCGGGACACCGGTCGCCGGGCCGTGACCCACCTGTGACCCGGTCGCGGAACTCCCGCGCAGGAACCGGTAGGCGAGGGGGCGGGTCCTCCCTATCTTGCTCGTGCTCTCGGGCCCCCAGCGCCCGTCCACACCGAACGGATGAAGCACGATGAGTCAGCCCCCCGGCCAGTACGGCGCGCCCGGTCAGTACGCGCAGCCCGGTCAGTACGGTGCGCCCGGCCAGTACGGAGCCCCCGGCGGCTACGGCGCGCCCGGCTTCGGCCCGGGCGGCGGCCCCGGCTTCGGCCCCGGCGGCTACGGCCGGCCGCCGCAGATGAAGAGCGCCCTGCCCTGGGTGATCACCGCGCTGGTCGTGGCGCTGGCCGGTGTCGGCGTGCTGCTGTTCTTCCTCCTGCGCGGTGACGACGACCCGGCTCCCGCGGCGCAGCAGACCTCCACCTCCGCGTCCACCTCCTCCGACAGCGGCTCCGACACCGGGTCCGGCACCGGGTCCGGCAGCGGGTCCGGCAGCGGGTCCGACACCGGGTCCGGCAGCGGTGGCGGCTCCGGCTCCGGCATGGGCATGGACATGGGCGGCCCCGTCTCGGTCCCCGGCGGTGCGGGCACGCCCGGCAACGGCGGTGAGGGCACCGGCGGCGGCACCGGGACGCCGATGGGGAACGACACCGGCGGCGCCGACGCCGGTCAGATCCCCGGCTCTTCCGACCTCGCGCTGGCGTGGGTCCAGGCGGTGTACGACTTCGACTTCACCACCGCCTACGGCCTGTCCTGCGCCGAGCTGCAGTCCGCGGCCCAGCAGGGCTCGGCCGGCACCGAGTACGGCCCCGAGGAGTACCTGACGCTGTACTTCTACAGCCAGATCCTGGGCGGCCAGACGATCGCCGACGGCGGCCTGGTCAGCGTGGAGTACGACCCGGCGAACTCCGTCGACATCGCCACGTTCGAGCTGACCCTGGACGACGGCACCACCCAGAGCGTGCAGGTGTGGGTCGGCCAGGACCTGACGGTCTGCAACTTCGGCTGACGCACCCCCTCCGACGGCCGGTCCCGCACCCGCGGGGCCGGCCGTCGGCGTCTTCCCGTCGGCGCTGCGGCACGATGGGCCGGTGTTCGCGGTGACCCGGTTGCGCGTGCCCGAGAGCGAGGCGGCCGAGGTCGCCACCGCCGTCGACGGACTGCTCGCGGCGCTGGCCGCCCGGCCCGGCTGCCTCGGCGGGGAGTCGGGGCGCTGTGCCGACGACCCGACGCTGTGGGCGCTGGTCACCCGCTGGGACGGCGTCGGCGCCTACCGCCGCGCCCTGTCTGCCGCGGAGGTCAAGGTGGCAGGTGCACCGGTGTGGGTGCACGCCCTGGACGAGCCCGGCGCCTACCTCCCGGCGGGGTGATCCCGGCGCGTGCCCGGCCCGGGGACCGCCGGGTGCGTAGCCTTCGCGGGACAGCACACGCCGGATCGGGAGAGGCGCGATGAGCCAGCCGCCGCACGACGACGGGACGCCGCCGCCCGACCGCACCCGCGAGGTTCGCCTCCCACCCGTGCCGCCGCGCCCGCTGCCGGACCCGCCCACCGACCGGCTGCCCGGCGCCTCGGAGCAGCGCGACCCCACGCTGCGCCTCGGTGGACCGGTGCAGCAGCCCGGGGGACCGCCGCCGCAGCAGCCTCCCCACGGCCGGCCGCCGTACGGACCGCCGGGACAGGGTCAGCCGCCGTACGGCCAGCCGGGTCCGGGTCCGCAGTACGGCCCGCCCGGGCAGGGACAGCCGCCCTTCGGACAGCAGCAGTACGCGCAGCCCGGGCAGCCCCCGTACGGCGGGCCCGGCTACGGCCAGTCCCCGTACGGGCAGCCCGGCTACGGCCAGCCGGGGTACGGCCAGCCCGGCTTCGGTCAGTCCCCGTACGGGGCGCCCGGTCCCGCGCCGCGCAAGGGCCGCGGCCCGCTCGTCGCCCTCCTGGTGACGCTCGGCGTCCTGCTCGTCGGTGGCGGCGTGCTGGCCGCGGTGCTGCTCAACCGGGACGACGGCGGTGGCACCACCACCGCGACCCCGACGTCGGCGAGCACGTCGTCCTCGGCGTCGCCGTCCTCCTCGTCCTCGTCGTCCTCGCCCTCCGGCGAGGGCGGCTTCGGCGGCGGGGCCTCGACCCCGCCCGGCGGTGGCGGGACCGGCGGGGGAGGGGAGCCCGGCATCCCGGGCAGCCCGGAGTTCGCCGCCTCGTGGGTCCAGTCGGTGGTCGACCGCGACGGGGACACGGCCTACGCCGACCTGTGCGCCGACGGGCAGAGCCGCTTCCCCGACGGGCAGGCCCTGTTGACCGACTTCGACACCTTCCTCGGCGGGCAGATCGCCGAGGGCTCGGCCACCGGCGCGGCGGCCGCCGGGACCGGCGACGAGGTCACCTTCGAGGTGACGCTCGACAGCGGGCAGCAGACGACGTTCGTGGTCACCGTGGTGGACGAGGGCGGACCGGCCGTCTGCGGCTACACCTCCTCCTGAGGGGGCAGAGCGACCGGGGGCTCCCGGCGCAGGGCGTCTACCGTGGGTGGGTCAACCGCCGACCGCCAGCCGGATGGAGCACCCAGCCCGTGAGCGCCAGCACCACCCCGACGTCGACAGCGAAGCACGACCCCGCCCGCCTCGAGAAGGTGGTCAACCTCTGCAAGCGCCGGGGGTTCGTCTTCCCGTCGGGTGAGATCTACGGCGGCACCCGCTCCGCCTGGGACTACGGGCCCCTGGGCGTCGAGCTCAAGGAGAACATCAAGAAGCAGTGGTGGCGGACCGTCGTCCAGAGCCGCGACGACATCGTCGGCCTGGACTCCTCGGTGATCCTGCCGCGCCAGACGTGGGTCGCCTCCGGCCACGTCGGCGTCTTCACCGACCCGCTGACCGAGTGCCAGAACTGCCACAAGCGCTTCCGGGCCGACCACCTCGAGGAGGCCTTCGAGGCCAGGAAGGGCCGGCTCCCGGAGAACGGCCTGACCGAGATCACCTGCCCGAACTGCGGCGTGACCGGCCAGTGGACCGAGCCGCGCGACTTCAACATGATGCTCAAGACGTACCTCGGCCCGGTCGAGGACGAGTCGGGGCTGCACTACCTGCGCCCGGAGACCGCGCAGGGCATCTTCGTGAACTTCGCCAACGTCATGGGCGCCGCGCGCAAGAAGCCGCCGTTCGGCATCGGGCAGATCGGCAAGTCGTTCCGCAACGAGATCACGCCGGGCAACTTCATCTTCCGCACCCGCGAGTTCGAGCAGATGGAGATGGAGTTCTTCGTCGAGCCGGGCAGCGACGAGGAGTGGCACCAGTACTGGATCGACGAGCGGACCCGCTGGTACACCGACCTCGGGATCTCGCCGGACAACCTGCGGCACTTCGAGCACCCGAAGGAGAAGCTGTCGCACTACTCGAAGCGCACCGTCGACATCGAGTACCGCTTCGGCTTCCAGGGCTCGGAGTGGGGCGAGCTCGAGGGCGTCGCCAACCGCACCGACTTCGACCTGTCCACCCACACCGAGCACTCCGGCGTGGACCTGTCCTACTTCGACCAGGCCAGCAACACCCGCTGGACGCCCTACGTCATCGAGCCGGCCGCCGGGCTGACCCGCTCGCTGATGGCCTTCCTCGTCGAGGCCTACACCGAGGACGAGGCGCCCAACGCCAAGGGCGGCGTCGACACCCGCACGGTGCTGCGGCTGGACCCGCGGCTGGCGCCGGTCAAGGCCGCCGTCCTGCCGCTGTCGCGCAACGCCGACCTCTCGCCCAAGGCGCGTGACCTGGCCTCGCGGCTGCGCCGGAACTGGAACGTCGACTTCGACGACGCCGGCGCGATCGGCCGCCGCTACCGCCGGCAGGACGAGATCGGCACGCCGTTCTGTCTCACCGTCGACTTCGACACCCTCACCGACGACGCGGTGACCGTGCGGGAGCGGGACTCGATGAGCCAGGAGCGGATCGGTCTCGACGCGGTCGAGTCCTACCTCGCCGCGCGCCTCCCCGGCTGCTGACCGTGCAGTTCCGCGGACGTGCCCCGTGCACCTCCGCGGAACGGCACCGCCGGGTGCACCGACGGGCCGCCGTCCTCGAGCAGGTCGAGGGCGGCGGCCCGCACCGTCTCCAGCGGGACGCCGGCGACCAGGGACGCGTCGTGTCCGCAGCGCGCGCGGCCCTGGTCGACGCCGCAGACCGGGCACGCGGTGCGGGCCGAGACGGCCACCCGGTGGCGCCGCCGGGTGAGCGGACCGGCGTTGAGCAGGTTGCGCTCGAGGAAGACGCCGACGGTCGCCGTCCCGACCGCCCCGGCCAGGTGCCGCGGGCCGGAGTCGTTGGCGACCACCAGCCGGCAGCGCGCCAGGACGCCGGCCAGCGCGGACAGCGACAGCCGGCCGACCAGGTCGAGCAGCGGCGCCGTCGTCGCCGCGCGGATCGCGTCGGCCGCGCGCCGGTCGTCGTCGCCCGCGCCGACCAGCACCACCCGCGCGCCCTCGCCGGCCAGTGACTCGGCCAGCGCGGCGAAGCGCTCCGCCGGCCAGCGGCGCCGCGGGTCCTGGGCGCCGGGGTGCAGCGCCACCAGCGGCTCGGGCCCGGGCGGCAGCACGCCGTCGGCCGCCGCGGCGTCGGCCGGGGTGACCGCCAGCCGCGGCTCGAGCGTCGCCGGCACCGCGCCGACCAGGCCGACGAGCTCCAGGCAGCGCAGCACCTCGTGCTGGTCGGAGCAGTAGGGCAGCCAGCGGTCCAGCGGCGGGGCGCCGACGTCGCGGGCGCCGGCGGTCACGCGCGCGCCGAGGGCGGTCACGAACGGGTTGGAGTTGCCGCCCCCGCCGTGCAGCTGCAGCGCCAGGTCGTAGCCCTCGTCCCGCTGGCCGGCGAGGAAGTCCCGCACCTCGGCGCTGTCGCGGGAGGCGCCCGGCGCGTCGCGGACGCCGGGCCAGGGTGGGACGACGACCACGCGGTCCCACGGACCCGGCCGCCCCTCGAGCAGCTCCGGGTGCCACGGCGCCCCGAGGTAGGTGATCTCCGCGTCGGGATAGGCCGCCCGAAGCGCGGCCAGCGCCGGCAGGGTCAGCACCAGGTCGCCGAGGAAGTTCGACCGCAGGACGGCGATGCGGGCAACGCCGGGGACCAGAGCGCCGGCCGCCGTCAGGGCAGCGGGGGACGACCTCGGCACGCGCGCTCCTGGACTCGGTGGGCGGAGACCCCCTCTGCCCAGGCAGGAGCGGGTCCATGCAGGCGGCCCTCCTGCGGGTGACCCCGGCCACCGGGCGCGGCCACCTACGCTGGACGGCGTGACGAGCACCCTGGCGCCGGCGGTCGCCCCGCTGCAGCTCGGGCCGCTCACCGTGGACCCCGCCGTGGTGCTCGCGCCCATGGCCGGGATCACCAACCCCGCGTTCCGCACACTGTGCCGCGAGTTCGGCGCCGGCCTCTACGTCTGCGAGATGATCACCACGCGGGCGCTGGTCGAGCGCAACGAGAAGACGCTGCGGATGATCCGGGCCACGCCCGAGGAGGCGGCGGCCGGCTTCTCGGTGCAGCTCTACGGCGTCGACCCGGCCACCGTCGGCCGCGCGGTGGAGATGCTCGTCGACGAGGAGGTCGCCGGCACCCGCCCGGCGCACGTCGACCTGAACTTCGGCTGCCCGGTGCCCAAGGTGACCCGCAAGGGCGGCGGGTCGGCGCTGCCGTGGCGGCGGGTGCTGTTCCGCGACATCGTGCGCGCCGCCGTCCGTGCCGCCGGCGACGTGCCGGTCACCGTCAAGACCCGCATCGGCATCGACGCCGACCACGTCACCTACCTCGACGCCGGCCGGATCGCCCAGGACGAGGGCGCCGCCGCGATCACCCTGCACGGGCGCACCGCCGACCAGCTCTACAGCGGCACAGCCGACTGGGCCCCGATCGCCCGGCTGGTCGAGACCGTCGACATCCCGGTGCTCGGCAACGGCGACGTCTGGGAGGCCGACGACGCGCTGCGCCTGATGGGCGAGACCGGGTGCGCCGGCGTCGTCATCGGGCGCGGGTGCCTGGGTCGGCCGTGGCTGTTCGGCGACCTCGCCGCCGCCTTCGCGGGGGAGTCGCGCCGGGCCCTGCCGACGCTGCGGGAGGTCGCCGCCGTCATGTACCGGCACGCGCAGCTGCTGTCGGCCGAGCAGGGCGAGCTGCACGGCTGCACCGACTTCCGCAAGCACGTCGCCTGGTACCTCAAGGGCTTCTCGGTGGGCTCCGACGTCCGCCGCGCCCTGGCGATGGTGAGCTCGCTCGACGAGCTGGCCGGCCTGCTCGGGCGCATCCCCGACCAGCCCTACCCGACGGCGGTCCTCGGCGGACCGCGCGGGCGGACGAGCAGCCCTCGGCCGGTGGCGCTGCCCGAGGGCTGGCTCGACGACCGCGACGACCCCCGTCCGCCGGCCGGCGCGGAGCTGGAGACGAGCGGCGGATGAGCGGTCCGTACCTGTACGACGAGGGCCCCGAGGACCTGCACACCGGGACGCCCCGCAACCGCAACGGGCTGATCCTGGGCGTCTTCGGCGGCACCGTGGTGCTGGGCGTCGCGATGGTGGTGGCCCTGCCCCTGGTGAGGGGCGGCGGCGATGAGCAGGCCCGCGAGGTGGTCGGCGTCTTCCTCGCCGCCCTCGAGGCCGGCGACACCGAGACCGCCGGCGACCTGCTGTGCACGGCCGAGCGCGACGCCGGCGACGTGGCCGAGATCCTGCCCGCGTACGAGCACCCCGGCACCGGCGAGGTCGTCGGCGTCGAGGACGGGACGCTCGGGGACCAGGACTCCCGCGAGGTCAGGGTCCGCTGGGACGACGGCGAGGAGGCCACGCTGACCGTGGTGCTCGAGGACGGCCCGAGGGTCTGCGGCACCTCCGGCTGACCGCGAGCGGATCCCTTCTCACCCCGGCGGCGGACTGTCACCATGTGCGCCGCCCGGTCGGAGGTCCACCGGGCCCGCTCGAGAGGAACCGCGTTGTCGCAGCCGCCCCACTCACCCGTCGCCCCTGCCGGGCCCTACGCCCGGCCCGGGTCCTACGCCCCGGCCGCGCCGTACGTCCCCGCCGGGGTCGCGCCCGCGGGCGCCCCGGCGCCGCAGCCGGCCGCGCCCACGCAGGTCGTCTTCCCGGGCCAGGTGCAGCTGCCGCCGCAGCCGCAGTACACGCCCACGCCGCAGCAGGCCGCGCAGTCCCAGCGCGGCGCACTGGCCAGCGGGTTCCCGCGCTACGTCCCGCCGCCGCCCTCACCGGTCAACCGCACCGGCCTCTACGTCGGCATCCTCGTCTGCGTGCTGACGCTGCTGTTCGCCGTCATCGGGTTCGTCCTCGTCGCCTGAGGGTCACCGGGTCGCACCCGGCTGCCACCATGGGCGGGCCCGGCCGGAGGTGGACCGGGCCCGTCCGAGAGGACCCGCGGTGTCGCGAACCCCTCACCCGCCCGTCGGGGACGCGGTGGGCAGCGGTGCGGGCACGGCCACCCGGGTCCGCGACCTCAGCCAGGGCGACAGGCACCAGCAGGACCTGCTCGGCGGCAAGGGCGCGAACCTCGCCGAGATGACCCGCCTGGGGCTGCCGGTGCCGCCCGGGTTCACCATCACCACCGACGCCTGCCGCTTCCACCTCGAGCACGGCAGCACCCCGCCCGACCTCGCCGGCCAGGTGACCGAGCACCTGGCGGCACTGGAGGAGGCGGTGGGCAGGACCCTCGGCGACCCGGCGGACCCGCTGCTGGTCGCCGTCCGCTCCGGGGCGGCCGCGTCGATGCCCGGGATGATGGAGACCGTCCTCGACGTCGGCCTGAACGACGACTCGGTGCAGGGCCTGGCCGCCCGGTCCGGCAGCGACCGCTTCGCGTGGGACTGCTACCGCCGGCTGGTCCAGGTGTTCGGCAGGACGGTGCTCGGCATCGACGGCGAGCAGTTCGAGTCCGTCCTCGACGAGGTCGGGCGCGAGCGGGGCGGCGACCTCGACGCCGAGCAGCTGCGCGCCGTCGTCGGCCGGTTCGGGGACGTCGTCCGCGAGCACACCGGCCGGGACTTCCCGCAGGACCCGCGCGAGCAGCTGGACCGGGCGATCGACGCCGTCCTCGACTCCTGGAACAGTCCCCGCGCGGTCCTCTACCGCCGCCACGAGGGGATCCCCGACGACGCCGGCACCGCGGTCACCGTCTGCGCGATGGTGTTCGGCAACCTCGGCGCGGACTCCGGTGCCGGCGTGGCGTTCACCCGCGACCCGGGCAGCGGCGCGCGGGGGGGTGTACGGCGAGTACCTGCAGGACGCCCAGGGGGAGGACGTCGTCGCCGGCATCCGCGACACCGTGCCCCTGGCCGAGCTCGAGCGCATCGACCGCGGCGCCTACGACCAGCTCCTGGCCACGATGGCCCGCCTGGAGTCGCACTACCGCGACCTGTGCGACGTCGAGTTCACCGTCGAGCGCGGCAGGCTGTGGATGCTGCAGACCCGTGTGGGCACGCGCACCGCGGCCGCGGCGTTCGTCATCGCCACCCAGCTCGTCGACGAGGGCCTCATCGACATGGACGAGGCGGTGCGGCGGGTCAACGGCGACCAGCTCGCCCAGCTGATGACCCCGCGCGTCGCCCCCGGCGGGGACGCCACCGAGCTGACGCGCGGCACGGGCGCCTCACCGGGCGCCGCGGTCGGGAGGGCGGTGTTCTCCTCCGAGGCCGCCGTCGAGTGGGCCCGGCGCGGGGAGAGCGTGGTGCTCGTCCGGCGGGAGACGGACCCCGACGACCTGTCCGGGATGATCGCCGCCGTCGGTGTGCTCACCAGCCGCGGCGGCAGGACCTCGCACGCCGCCGTCGTCGCCCGCGGGATGGGCAGGGCCTGCGTCTGCGGCGCCGGGGAGCTGCAGGTCGACACGGTGGCGGAGCGGTTCACCGCGCCCGACGGCACGGTGGTGGCCGAGGGCGACGTCGTCTCGATCGACGGGTCCACCGGGCGGGTGTGGCTCGGCGCGGTGCCGGTGGAGGCCCCCGCCGTCGTCCGCTACCTCGAGGGCGCGATCGACCCGGAGTCGGCCGAGGCCGACGACCTCCTGCGCAGCGTGCACCGGGTCCTCACCCACGCCGACCGGGTGCGGCGGCCGGACGTGCGCACCGACGCCGGCACCCCCGGGGACTCCGCCCGCGCCCGGCTCGAGGCGGGCATGGCGGCGCTCCGGGGGGACCGCGCAGGGTCCTGACGCCACGTCCGCGCCGGGACCCGGGCGCCGCGCGCCACGCCCGTCACAGCTGCCACGGGAGTCGCGGACCGGCGTGTTATCCATGACCCGTGACGCGGGTCGGGGCGCTGGTATCGCGGGTGTTCGGCGCCCTCGTGCTCGCCGCCCTGCTGCTCGTCGCCTCGACGGCGGCCGCGATCTGGTGGACCGCGCGGCAGGACTCCCGGCCGCAGTCCGACGCGATCGTCGTGCTCGGCTCGGCGCAGTACAACGGCGTCCCCTCGTCGATCTTCGCCGCGCGGCTCGAGCACGCCCTGTCGCTGTGGGAGGACGGCGTCGCGCCGGTCGTCGTCACCGTGGGCGGCAAGGCCGCCGGTGACCAGTTCACCGAGGCCGAGGCCGGGCGCGACTACCTGATGGACGCCGGCGTCCCCGGGGAGTCGCTGCTCGCGGTGCCCGAGGGCGTGGACACGCTGGAGAGCATGCGCGCGGTCGGCGCCGCGTTCGGCGAGCGCGGGTGGTCCGGCGCCGTCGTCGTCACCGACCCCTGGCACGCCATGCGCGCCGAGCGGATGGCCGAGGACGCCGGCATCTCCGCGGAGAGCTCGCCCACGCGGCAGGGCCCCGCCGTCCAGACGCGCAACACGCAGTTCCGGTACATCCTGAGGGAGACCGCCGCCTACCTGCTCTACCGCGTGACCGGGGAGAGCGTCGTCGTCGCGCCGGGCATCGGCTGAGTCCACGGGAGGCGCGGGTGCTGGAGCTGGGGAGTGCCGGTGAGGCCGGCGCGGGCACGGGGGAGGTCCCCGTGCTGCGCGACGGCGAGCCGGTGGCGCTGCTGCGCTCCACGGACTTCTGGAAGGAGGGCTCGGTCGCGGTCGTCGGGGACCGCGAGTGGGTCCTCGAGCGGCGCAGGGGCGGCGTGCTGGTCGGCCGGTGGGCGGTCGACCCCGGGGACTCCGCCCGGTTCCGCGCCGTGCAGACGTCGATGTGGAAGGGCAGCTGGCGCGCCGACCTCGAGGGCACGGTGGTCGACCTCGAGGTGAGCTCCTGGTGGAAGGGCACCCACCGCTGCTCGACGGGCGGTACCACGGTCGCCGAGGGCGGGTCGACCGGCGGCTGGTCGCCGCGGCCCACGCTGACCGCGGGCGACGACGTCCCGCTCGACGCCCAGGTCTTCCTGCTCTGGCTGCTGCTGGTGCTCAACCGCCGCCAGTACGGCGTGGTCCACGCCGTCGCGATCGGCGGGGTCGTCGGCGGGAGCAGCTGAGCCCACAGCTGCGGGACGGCTGCCGCTGTCGGCGTCCCGAGAGGGGATGATCGGTGCGGGACGCGCACCGGCGTCCCGGCAGCAGCACGACGGAGGGGGCCCATGGCCGGCCGGGGACGCATCCGAGCCGCGGACATCGCGCTGGTGCGCGAGCGCAGCCGGATCGACGAGGTCGTCGGCGAGCACCTGCAGCTCAAGCGCGCCGGTGGCGGCAGCCTCAAGGGCCTGTGCCCGTTCCACGACGAGAAGTCGCCGTCCTTCCACGTCACGCCGGCGCGCAACCTCTGGCACTGCTTCGGGTGCGGAGCCGGCGGTGACGTCATCGGCTTCGTCCAGCAGATCGACCACCTGTCCTTCACGGAGGCGGTGGAGCGGCTCGCGGCGCGCGCGAACGTCGAGCTCAAGTACGAGGACGACGGCGGCCGGCCCACCGGGGCGCCCGACCGTGCGCAGGCCGGGCAGCGGGCGCGGCTGGTCGCGGCCAACACCGCCGCGTTCGAGTTCTACGCCGAGCAGCTGCGCAGCCCCGAGGCCGGGCCTGCCCGGCAGTTCCTCGCCGACCGCGGTTTCGACCGGCAGGTCGCGCTCGACTTCGGCTGCGGGTTCGCCCCGGCCGGCTGGGACGCGCTCACCCGGCACCTGCGCGCCAAGGGCTACAGCCAGCAGGAGCTGGTGACGGCCGGCCTGGCCAAGGAGTCCTCGCGCGGCACGCTCATCGACCGCTTCCACCGCCGGCTGGCGTGGCCCATCCGCGACATCACCGGCGACGTCATCGGCTTCGGCGCCCGCAAGCTCATGGACGACGACCCGGGCCCGAAGTACCTCAACACCCCCGAGACACCGCTGTACAAGAAGAGCACCGTCCTCTACGGCATCGAGCGGGCCAAGCGCGACATCGCCAAGAAGCACCAGGCCGTCGTCGTCGAGGGCTACACCGACGTCATGGCCTGCCACCTGGCCGGGGTGACGACGGCGGTGGCCTCCTGCGGCACCGCGTTCGGCCCCGAGCACATCAGCGTGCTGCGGCGGCTGCTCATGGACCAGGACGAGTTCCGCGGGGAGGTCGTCTACACCTTCGACGGCGACGCCGCGGGGCAGGCCGCCGCGATGAAGACGTTCAAGGAGGACCAGCGCTTCGTCGCGCAGACCTACGTGGCCGTCGAGCCCGACGGGCGCGACCCCTGCGAGCTGCGCCAGGCGCACGGCGACGCCGCCGTCCGCGACCTGGTGGCCCGGCGCACCCCGCTGATCGAGTTCGTGCTGCGGACGACGCTGGCCGAGTACGACCTGGACACCGTCGAGGGCCGGGTGGCCGCGCTGGACAAGACCGCGCCGCTGCTCGCCCAGGTCAAGGACCACGCGCTGCGCCCGGCCTACGCCCGCCGGCTGGCGGGGCTGATCGGCGACACCGACGAGGGCGAGGTGCTCGAGCGGGTCCGCCGGATCACCGGCGGGGACACCGCGGCGCCGCGGCGGCCGCGCGCCCCGCAGCGGACCCCCGACGACGCCGCGCTCGCCGTCGAGCGGGAGGCGGTGAAGGCCGCGCTGCAGGTGCCCGAGATCGCCGGACCGTCGTTCGACGCGATCGCGCCTGAGGCCTACACCGACCCCGACTACGCCGCCGTCGCCGCTGCCGTGGCGCAGGCCGGGGGAGCGGCGGCCGCGCAGGTCACCGGGCCGGCGTGGCTGGACGAGGTGGCCGCGCACTGCGACCGCGAGACCGCCCGCGCCCAGCTCACCGCGCTCGCCGTCGAGCCGCTGCGGTCGGTCGGCGACGCCGACGCCGGCTACGTCTCGGCGGTGCTGGCCCGGCTGCAGGAGATGGCCACCGTCCGCCAGGTCACCGCGCTCAAGGGCAGGCTGCAGCGGATGAACCCCGTCGAGCAGGGTGACGAGTACATGCGCGCCTTCGGCCGCCTCATGGCGCTGGAGCAGGAGGCCATCTCACTACGGCAGCGGGCCATCGGCGGGCTGGCGTGAACGTCGCGTCGGTGCTGCGCCGCCGGTTCAGCCGCCCGCCGGAGCCGGTGCGCGCGGTCGTGCACGCCTCGCCCGACCCGGACGAGCGGGTGCTGGCATGGGGTGTGCTGGTCCGCGGGCAGGGCTGGCTGGTGGCCACCAGTCGCGGGCTGCGCGTCGTCCCGGAGGACCTGCCGCTCGATCGGGCCGCGGACGTCGGTGTGCTGGCCTGGCACGAGGTGGGGTCGGCCCGGTGGTCGGCCACCAAGGACGGCGGTGGCACCTTCACCGTCAGCGCGCTCACCGAGGTCGAGCCCGGCGTACAGGCCCGCGAGCCCGCCGAGCGCCACGCGCTCAGCGACGCCGGCGACCTGCCCGCCGTGGTGCGCCGCCGGGTCGACCAGACCGTCGTCGCCAGCCGTCGCTCACCGCTGCCCGGCGGGGGAGGGGTGGTGCTGGTGGCCCGGCGGGTGCCCGGTCAGGCGGTGCGCGAGTGGACCGTCGTGTTCGACGACGACGCCGACCGCACCGACCCGGAGGCGCGCGAGGTGGCCCGCCGCAAGCTCGCCGAGGCGGTTGCGGCGGACCAGCCGGACTGAGCGCTCAGCCCATCGGCGGCGGGTCGACGGGCAGTGCGGTGAGGTCGGGGGAGTCGGTGGTGGTGACCGGCGGCATCGTTGTCGTGCCGGTGCTGCGGGCCGACGCGACGTCCGAGCCGGTGTCGCGGCCCATCTTCGACTTCACCGAGCTGACGACGTCGTCGGCGCGGGCCTGCGCCATGCCGGCCAGGCCCTGCAGCTGCGGGTTGTCCTTGGCGTCGGACCACAGGCCGCGGATCTGCTCGTAGCGCTCACGGCCGGCCCGTGCGCCGAGCACGTAGCCGGCGCCGAAGCCGAGGAGGAAGGAGAACTTGGCCACGAGGACCTCCGTGTTCGAGACGAGAACGACCAGGTGATCACGCTACGGGCGGACGCGACCGTCCGCGATGGGAGGAGCCTGCGCGGGCCGTCGGGAGGCGTGCGGTACTCTCGTCGGGTGCGCGGGCCCCGCCCGCCCGTCCCCCGTAGCTCAATTGGCAGAGCATGCGACTGTTAATCGCAGGGTTATTGGTTCGAGTCCAATCGGGGGAGCAACACCGCAGGTCAGCGGCGTGCAGGGCTTCCTCAGCCCGGGTCCGCGACCAACTTACGACCAACAAACGAGCCGGCCGCCGGTGCCGTTGACGGTCATCTCTGCCGGGACCACGTCGTCGCCCCGGTGGATAGCCCGGCCTGCCGACGTCGGGGCGGCCGACCTGCTCGCCACGTGGACGCGGGTGGCAGCGCCTCAGCGCGTCCTGATGCGGACACGGTCCGGCGGCACGCTCGTGAGGTGCCGGCCCCAGCCGTAGTCGTGCAGCTGCCGCCAGGTGACCGCGGCACGCCAGCCGAATCCGTCGTCGCACAGACGCCACGCCGTCTGGTGGCCGGACCACCACCGGCCGTCGTTGTGCACCTCGACGTCGCGGGGCGGGTCGAAGCGGCGCTCGTCCAGTAGGCGGATTGGGACGGTCACGCGGACGGGTGTAGCCCGCCGGCGCCGGCGAGCCACGCGCACCGACCCCCTGGTGTGACAGCACGTGACCGAACTGTGCCGAGCGTGCGGCGGTTTAGGGACGATGTGCACCGTGGCCTACCAGGCGTCGACGTCGCTGCCCTACGACAACCTCGGCCGGGCGACCGCGGGACTGCGGGCAGCGCTCCGCCACCGAGTGCTCGACGCCGGAGATCTGGGGCTGCCGGACTGGTCGACGCTGGCCGTGACCGGCCCCGAGATCACCACCGACGAGCTGGGCCGGCCCTGGTTCACCTGGACCGCCACGGTGCTCACGTCGCCCTGAGCCGCGCCCTGCCGACGCACAGACTCCTCTGCCTCTCGCCGGTCGCTGTTCCCCTATCGGAGCCGCTGAAGCGCCGCTGCCGCCTGCGGGCTCGGCAGCCCCCGGCCCATGTAGACATCCTGGGTCAGGCTCGGCCGGTTGTGTCCCAGGTGGTCGGCGATCTGGCGGGCGGACAGCCCCGCCTCGTCGAGCCGGGTCGCCACCGTCTTGCGAAACACGTGCGAGGTGACCCAGTCGAAGTCGGCGCGATCGAACGCCTTCCGCAGATCTCCGCTGGTGTTGTGCGGATCCCGCAGCCGCCCCGAGGGGGACGAGAAGACCACCTCGAGCGCACCGGGGAGCCGATCCCGCTCCGTCCGGCGGGTCAGGAGCTCGACGATGTGACTGGGTAGGCCGATGGTCCGCCGGCCGGCCACGGACTTCGGGAACTCCTGGATCACGAGCCCGCGGCCGGGGATGCGGACCACGGTGGCCGCCACGACGAGCGAGGCCCCGTCGAGGTCGACCGCCGACCGCCGGACCGCGCAGGCCTCCCCGATGCGCACGCCCGTCCCGAGCATGAACTCGACCAGGTCGGGCAGGTCCAGCCGCGACGCCTCCGGATCGGCGGACAGCCGGGCGAGCAGCTGTTGTGCCTCCGGCACGGTGAGGGCGCGCGGCGCCTGCGCGGTGCGCCGCTGTGTGCGCTTCAGCGACGTCTCCCGCACCGGGTTGGCCGGCAACGCACCGTGCCGGACGGCTAGGGCGAGCATCCCCGACAACACGCTGCGCGCGGTCTTGGCCGCCCCGGCGCCGTGGGTCTGGCGGATCGCGCGCAGGGTCCGGTCCACGGCTGGGACGGTCACCTCGCGCAGGCGGAGCTCACCGAGCGGCGGAAGCACGTAGGAGGTCACGGCGAAGCGGTACAGGCGCTTGGTGCCCGCGGCCAGCTCGCTGTCGTCGATCTCGCCGAGCCACATCGTCACCAGGCTGCTGACACGGCTGTCGGCCCCCGCGGTGGCGCCCACCGAGCCGTCCCGGTCGCGCAGCGCCTCCCGGAGTCGCCGCTCGGCCTGCGCCCGGCTGTCCCCGTACCGCGTCACCGAGCGACGTCGGCCGTCGAAGTCCCGGAAGCTGACCCGGGCGCGGATGCGCCCCGTGCCGACCACATAAAAGTCGATCTTCCCGAACGTCCCCACGGCCAGGGGCGGTCTCGCCACGGGCGCTCCTCCCTGATCCGGCACAGCGCGTGCGGTTTGCGGTCCGACGGCAGCAGCGTCACGAAGGGGACGGCGCGGGCGCCATCCCGGCCCGACGGACCTGGGGATGACGGCAGCCTGTGGACAGCGCTGCTCGTGGGAGCGCCGTCAGCCAGTGGGGCGCCGCGACGGCCGGCCCACGTCGCGGCGGGACAGGTCGGCGTCCTGGCGTTCGGCGACCCACCGCGCCAGGTCCTCGCGGCGGTACACCACCCGGCGACCCAGACGGAAGCCGTCCGGCCCGACGCCGAGGTGCCGCCAGTAGCGCAGCGTGGCAGCCGGAGTCCGGAGGTAGGCGGCGGCCTCGTCGAGGGTCAGCAGGGTCGACGTGCTGCCGGTGCGCAGATCGTGCGTCATGGACGTCCTCTCGAGCGGTCCCAGGGGCGGTAGGCCGACCGGGACGACGACGGAGCCGACGGCGGGGACCGGCGCCGGCACCACCCAGCGTCGACACGGCGCTGCGGGCTGGCTCCAGTCCGCCGGCCGCCTACTGGAGGCTGCTGAGGTCCGGGACGGTGCTTGAGCACGCGACGCTCCGGTGATCCTCCAGTCGCCCTCCAGTTACGGGTGGCCGACCGGAGAAGCCTGGCGTCGCGCTGATGCTGTGCGAGCCGGTGTGGACGCACCGGGGCCCTGCGGAGGGGCATGCGGTCTGCACCCTGCCTGTCGAGCCCATCGGGAACCGGGTCCGACACGGGCAGGGATGCCGGCCAGCGGCAGGTGAAGAAGGCCTTCTGCCGCTGAGAATGACCACGCGCGGTGGGTGTCAGCGTCACCTGACTGCAGGAAGTCTGGGGATTGAGCCTTGCGCCGGTCACTCGCCTGAGCGATGAATGATCACCACCTGTTGCCGAGAGGTGATCATGCGCTGTCCCAGCCCGCTCGTCCCGGCGCCCGTCCCTCGGGCGGCTGCCGGGAGCCGCTCGCTGTTGGCGAGCCGAAGGACGGGTCCAGAGGGACCGGAGCACCCGGTCCTCCGGAGGTCCCGGTGAGCCCGCTGGCGCGTTGCGCCCGCGGCCTGCTGGCCGGCGCCGTGCTGCTGGTAGCCGGCTGCGGTGGCGAGTCCGCTCCGTCGACCCAGCCACCGACGAGCGCGCCAGCGCCCAGCCCGCAGACGTCGAGCCCACCGCCGCCGCCGAGTCCGGAGGAGGCCGCGGCCGTCGCGGCTCTGGTGGCTTTTCAGGACGCGGTCCGGGTGACGGACCAGGCTCGCAAGGACCCGGCGGCGCAGGACTGGGAGCCGGCGATCCGCCGCCACCTGGGGGACCCGGCCGCCGTCCTCGCGGTCCAGTCCGTGCGGGACTACGCCACGCTGGGGCTCCGCCAGGAGGGCGACTCGGTGGTGACCGCGGAGGTCACCGAGGTCGACCTGGCCGCGGCGGAGGGGCCGACGGTCCGGATCACCGGCTGCTTCGACAGCGGCAGCAGACAGGTAATCGACGTCAACACCGGCGTGCCGGTCGCGCCGGGCACGCCACCCCGCTTCGTCTGGAACGTCGGGGTTACCCAGTTTCCCACCGAGGTGGGCGAGCCCTGGCTGGTGACGGTGCTGGAACCCCTGACGAGCCAGCCGTGCTGACCGGCGCACGCCGCACCCTGCAGACGACCGCTGCAGCACTCATCGTCCTCGGGTCCACCGCCGCCCCGGCCGGCGCCGACCCCGTCGAGTGCGTGAAGCGGGACCCGCTGACGGGCGTCTGCCTGCTCACCGCCGGGAGCGCCGGGAGCGGCGCTGCCGTCCCCTCGAGCGGCGCAACCGATCCGGGCGGGGCGGCCGGGACCGAGGAGGAGGCACCGCCGGACCCGTGTACGTACACCGTGGCCGAGCCGCAGCCGGCGCCGACCAGCGTGATCTGGCAGGGGAAGACCGCGGCCGACGGTGAGGTGTACGTGCAGGTCTGCCCGCGCCTGGACGGATCCGGCGTCTCCGCGGTGCTTGTCTTCGTGCCGAACGGCTCGGCGCCACCAGCACCGCCGGTCGATCCGCGGGTCCTGGCGGAACAGGCGATCGCCTCGCTCACGATGCGCGCACCGGAGATCCGGATGGCGCCGCCGCCGGGCTCGAGCAGCGGACTGGTCGGCCTGCCGGTGTGGATGTGGACCGAGCGGGGCGAGCAGTTCCTCGGCCCGGCCCGGCAGACGGCGTCGGCCGGTGGCGTCACGGTCACCGCCGTGGGGGAGGTGAGCCGCATCGTCTGGGACATGGGGGACGGCACCACGGTCGTCTGTGGCGCCGGTACGCCGTACGTGCCGGGGGCGGCCGGGCCGTCGCCGGACTGCGGCCACGTCTACGCGCGGGCCTCGACCCGACACGCGCCGGATGGCGCGTGGCCGGTGACGGCGACGAGCACGTGGACGGTCACCTGGTCCGGTGGTGGCCTGTCGGGCACCGAGACGCTGGAGCTGTCGTCGGCGGCGGAACTGCTCGTCGGTGAGCTGCACGTCCTCAACCAGGACGGCGGTCGCCGATGACCCGCACCCATCCTCCGGGGACCGGCACGCTGGGTCGTGCAGCGGCGCTCACCGGGTCGTCCCCGGCGCCTGTCCTGCCGCCTTTGCGCCGGCGGCGTCGCCCGGCCTTGCTGGCGCTGGCGGTGGCGATGGTGGTGCTCGGTGCGCTCGGCGCCGCCTACCTGGCCACGTCGCTGGGACAGACGACTGCGGTGATCGCGGTCGCGCGCGAGGTGCTGTGGGGGCAGCAGGTCACCGCCGACGACCTCGTGGAGGCCCGGGTGTCCGCCGATCCGGCGCTGGATCCGATCCCATACTCCGAGCGCGACGCGGTGATCGGCATGGTCGCCGCGACCACGCTGACGCCGGGATCGCTGCTCACCCGCGAGGCGCTCACCGAGCAGCCGCTGCCGCCTCCGGGTCAGCAGCTGGTCGGCGTCGGGGTGTCGGTGGTCCAGCTGCCGACGACGCCGCTGCGGCCCGGCGACGACGTGCTGCTGGTGCCGGTGGCCGGTGGCAGTGGGCTGGAAGCCGCGGGCCCGGCGGCGGTGCCCGGCACGGTGAAGGCGACGGTGGTCCGGGCCGGTTCGCCGGGCACCGACGGACTGCGGGTGGTCGACGTGCTCGTCGACGTAGCCGACGGGCCGGACGTCGCCGCCCGCGCGGCCGCCGGGCTGATCGCCATCGTCGTCGTGGCCGGCGAGTAGGCGAGGGTCCGCCGTGTTGATTGCGCTGTGCTCGGCCAAGGGTGCCCCGGGTGTCACGACCAGCGGGTTGGCGCTGGCACTGTCCTGGCCGCGTGACGTGGTGCTGGCCGAGCTGGATCCGGCCGGTGGGGACGTGCTAGCGGGGTACGGACGGGCGCAGTTGTCCGCCGGCGGACTGGCGGAGCTGGAGCTGGCGGCGCGCCGCGGCGGCATCGACGGGCAGCTGGACGCCCACCTCCTGCACCTGGACACCACAGGGCGGGCGCGGCTGCTGCCGGGGCTGTCCGATCCGGCTACGGCCCGGCACGTGGGCTGGGAGCGGCTGGCCGCCGCGCTGGCGTCGGTGGAGGACGGCGCCGTCGACGTGCTGGCCGACTGCGGGCGGCTGCGGGCCGAGCACTTCCCGGCCGCGGTGGTCCGCTGGGCGGCCGCCGTGGTGGTGGTGACTGGGTCGACGCTGCGCGCGGTGCGGGCGGCGACCCAGGCGGTCGCCGAGCTGCGCGACGAGGGAGCCGGACTGGCCCCGGGTGCCGGCGTGCTGGCGGCGCTCGTCGTGGGGCCGGGGGAGCCCTACGGCGAGCGGGAGATCGCCGAGGCGTTGGGCGTTCCGGTCCTCGGGGTGCTGCCGCGGGACGCCCGGGCGGCGGCGGTGCTCAGCGACGGCGCCCCGGCCGGGCGGCTGTTCGGCCAGTCAGCGCTGCTGCGCGCCGCCCGGTCCGCGGCGGTCCGGCTGGCCGAGTTCGCCGCCGCGCACGAGGTCCGGCTGACCCCGCCGCCGTCGACCTCGTCCGCGCCGGCGACCAGCGCCGGAGGCCGCGGTGACCGCTGATCCGCTCACCCACGGGACGGCCGGGGCCACCTCCGGCGGACCGGACGGCGATGTTGGGCCGGTCGACTGGGCGCTGGTGCGCCGGCTGCACGAGACGAGCGGCGCGGCGCTGGCCGAGGAGCTCAAGCTCCGCCCCGCACTGAGCGCCGCAGCGCAGCAGGAGCTGGCCCGCACGCTCATCCAGGACGGGCTCGACGAGCTGGTCCGAGAGCGGATGCGGACCGGTCAGGACGTGCCGTCGGCGGCCGAGGAGCGGGTGATCGCGGAGGCGGCGTTCGCCGCCCAGTTCGGTCTGGGCCGGCTGCAGCCCTACGTCGACGACCCGTACGTGGAGAACATCGAGGCGCACGGCCACGACAACGTCTGGATCGGCTACGCCGACGGGCGCGACGTCCGGGTCGGCCCGATCGCCGCCTCCGACGAGGACATGGTGCGGCAACTGCAGCACATCGCCGCCCGGCTGGGACGCGCCGAGCGGACCCTGACCACCGCCAGCCCGCTGCTGACCATGCGGCTGCCCGACGGGTCGCGGCTGGCTGCCGTCATCGAGACGGTGCCCCGGCCGCAGCTGGTCATCCGCCGGCACCGGATCCGCAACGTCGACCTCGACGACCTGATCGGCCTGCGGGCGATCGACCGGCCGCTGGCGGAGTTCCTGCGGTCCGCGGTCCGCGCCCGCAAGAACATCGTGGTCACCGGGGGACAGGGTGCGGGCAAGACGCTGCTGCTGCGTGCGCTGGCCAACGAGCTCCCGCCCGGCGAGGCGCTGGCCACGATCGAGAAGCACTTCGAGCTGCTGCTGCACGAGCTGCCCGACCGGCATCCGCGGGTGGTGCCCTTCGAGGCGCGGGAGGGCACCGGGGAGCGCGGCCCAGACGGCCGCCGGCTGGGTGAGGTGACGCTGACCGAGCTGGTGGAGCACGCCCTGGTGATGAACGTCAGCCGGGTGTGGCTCGGCGAGGTCCGTGGCGAGGAGGCCTGGCCGCTGATCGAGGTGATGGAGGCCGGGGAGGGCGGCTCGGCCTGCACGCTGCACGCCCGCTCGGCCGCCCACGCCTTCGAGCGGCTGGCCAACCTGTGCATGCGCGGCCGCGCCGGGGTGACCCCTGAGCACGCCTACCGGTCGTGTGCGTCGGCGATCGACCTGGTCGTGCACCTGTCCACCGTCGACGAGCGGTGGATCGGGGGGCAGCGGCACCGGTTCGTCAGCCAGGTCGTGGAGTGCAACGGCATCGGGGAGGGCGGGCGCCCGGCGCTCACCGAGGTGTTCACCCCCGGTCCGGACGGGCGGGCGGTGGCCGAGCACGATCCGGTGGACCTGACCGACTACGTGCGGGTCGGCTTCGATCCCGGCTGGCTGCGGCCACCTTCCGGGCGCTGGGCCGGCGCGGCCGGGAGCCGGCGGTGAGCGGCGCGGGACTGCTGGCCGGGGCGTGCGGTGCCCTGGTCGTCGGCGGCCTGCTGCTGGCCGCCTCCGCCGTCACCGCCGCGGAGGCGCCGGCCCGGCCGCCGCGCCGCCGGCCCCGGTCCGCCCGGCCGGCCGATCCGCGGCGGGTCCGGCGGCAGCGGGTGCTGTGGGGCACCGCCACCGTCGTGGCGGCCGGGGTGTGGCTGGTCTCCGGATGGCCGGTCGGCGGCGCGCTCGCCGGGGGAGCGGTGGTCGGCGTGCCGTGGCTGCTGGCGCAGTTCGCCGGCGGCAACGCCGCGGTGGAGCGGCTCGAGGCGCTGCAGGAGTGGCTGCGCCGCAGCTCCGACGTGCTCGCCGCCGGCGGCGGGCTGGAGCAGACTTTGATCCGCTCGTCGCACACCGCACCCGGGCCGATCTCCGCGGAAGTGGCGACGCTGGCCGCCCGCCTGCAAGCGCGGTGGCCGACGTCGCGGGCGCTGCTGGCCTTCGCCGACGACCTCGACGACGCCGCCGGTGACCTGGTGGTCGCCGCGCTGCTGCTCGGCGCGGAACTGCGCGGGCCGGGGCTGGCCCGCGTGCTCACCGAGCTGGCGCACAGCCTCACCGAGGAGGTCACCATGCGTCGCAAGGTGGAGGCCGACCGCGCCAAGCCCCGCGCCAACGCCCGCTGGCTGCTGCTGATCACCCTCGCCGCGGCCGGCCTCGCCGCGCTCAACGGGAACTACCTGGCGCCCTACGGCACCGTCCTCGGTCAGCTGGTGCTGGCCGCCATCGCCGCGCTGATCGTCAGCTGCCTGCTGTGGATGCGCCGGCTCACCGCCACCGCGCCGTCGGCCCGCTTCCTGGCCGACCGCGACCTCAGCCGCCGCACCGAGCCCGGGCCGGAGGAGGTGCCGGTGTCGTGAGTGGTCCTCAGTCGGCGCTCATCGGCTCCGGCGCGCTCGTTGGGCTCGGGGTCTTCCTGCTGCTGCGGGCGGTCCTGGTAGTCGAGCAACCCCGGCTCACCGACGCACTGGCCCGCCTCGACGGGCGGTCGGCCGCCACATCGACCCGGCCCCCGCCGCGGGCAGCGGACCGGTGGGAGTGGGCGGCGGGCCGCGCGGGCACGTGGGCCGCGGCTCGGCTGCCGGCCGTCGGGCCGCGGGCACCGGCGCAGGCGCTGGCGCTGATCGGCTGGACACCGCAGGGCTACGCCGCCCGCAAGATCGGACTGGCCGCCTTCGGGCTGGTGTTCGTGCCGCTGCTGACGGCCGTGCTGGGTGCGGCCGGGGTCCGGCTGCCGGATGTGGTGCCGGCGGCCGGGTCGCTGGCGCTGGCCGGGGTGCTGTTCCTCGTCGTCGACCTGGTCGTGCGCGATCAGGCCGCTGAGGCCCGCGGGCAGATGCGCCGGGCGCTGTGCTCCTACCTGGACCTGGTCAGCCTGCGCCGCGACGCCAGTGAGGGACCCACCATCGCCCTGGAGCGGGCCGCCGCCCTGGGGGAGGGCTGGGTGTTCCGACGGATCACTGACGCGCTGGTCGCCGCACGGCTCAGCGGCGAGCCGCCCTGGGATGGGCTGCGCCGGCTGGCCGCCGACACCGGCGTCGGGGAGCTCGCCGATGTCGCCGACATCGCGGTGGTCGCCGCGCAGGAGGGGGCGTCGATCGCCCCCACGCTGCGGGCCCGCGCCTCCTCGCTGCGCGTACAGCTGCTCGCCGAGGAGGAGGCAGCGGCCAACACCGCCAGCGAGAAGCTCACCGCTCCGGTGGCGCTGCTGTCGATCGCGTTCCTGCTGCTGTTCCTCTATCCCGCCCTGGCCCGGCTCCTGGCCACCTGACCCCCGCCCCGATTCAGAAGGACAGCCCCATGACACCGCTCATCAGCATCCTCACCGCCCTCGGGGCGGCGCTGCGCGACCGGCTCCGCGCCTTGCGCGCCCAGCCGGAGCGGGGCTCCCTGTCGGTCGAGCAGGTGATCATCACCGTCGCCCTCATCGGCATCGCCGTCGCCCTGGTGGCCGTGATCGCCAACGCCGTCACCTCCCGCTCGTCCTCCATCCAGTAGCGCTCCCGTGCTCTCCTCCGCCGGCTCCCGCGGGCCCACCCCGCCGTCGCGGTCCGGCCATGCCGGAGGCAGCCGGGCCGGCGGCGCGGCGGGCGAGCGGCCGTCGGGGGAGCGCGGCGCGGCGTCGGTGGAGCTGGCGGTCACCTTCCCCGTGGTGCTCCTGCTGGTGATGACGCTCATCCAGGGAGCGCTGTGGTTCTACGCCCGCTCCCTCGCGCTCGGGGCCGCCCAGGAAGGCGCCCGGGAGGGCCGGGTGCAGCCCGCCTCGACCGCCCGCGCCCTGGCAGCCGCCGAGGGTTTCCTCGACCAGACCGCGCAGGACCTGCTCACCGGACGGGACGTGACGGTGAGCGGCTCGCCGGCCAGCATCACGGTGACGGTCACCGGCACCTCACTGAGCCTGTTCCCCGGTCTGTCCGGGTGGTCGGTCACCCAGACCGCCGTCGGCCCCGTCGAACGACCCGCCCCATGAGCGCCGAGACGGGGGAGCGGGGAGCGGTGTCGGTCGAGCTGGCGCTGCTGGCCCCGGCATTCCTCCTGCTGCTGTCCTTCGCCGTCGTCGCCGGACGCGCCCAGATCGCCGAGGGCGCCGTGCAGGAGGCCGCGCGTGCCGCCGCCCGCGAGGCATCCCTCGCCCGCGACCCCGCCACCGCCGCCGCCCTGGCCGGCGCGCAGGCCGAGCAGACTCTCGCCGCGCAGGACCTGCGCTGCCAGACCACCCGCGTCGACGTCGACACCGCCGGGTTCTCCGCGCCACCCGGCCAGTCCGGCGACGTCACCGTCACCATCGCCTGCGCCGTCGGCATGGCCGACCTGCTGGCGCCGGGCCTGCCCGGATCGGTGACCGTCGAAGCCGTCTTCACCAGCCCCGTCGATGCCTACCGCGAGCGATGAGGACCCCACAGCGCCTCCGGCGGGCCGAGCGCGGCGCGATCAGCGTCTTCCTCGCCGTCCTCGTTCCCGGCCTGCTGCTGATCATCGGCCTGGCCGTCGACGGGGGCGCCAAGGTGGTCGCCACCCAGCGCGCCAACGCCGTCGCCGACGAGGCCGCCCGCGCCGGCGGCCAGGCGCTCGACGTCTCCGCCGCGCTCGCCGGGCAGGTGCAGGTCGACCCGGCCGCCGCGGTCGCAGCGGCGCAGGACTACCTCGGCCGCACCGGCGTCCAGGGGACGGTGACCGTCGTCGACGGCGACACCCTGCGGGTGACCACAACCATCACCGAGCCCACCACCTTCCTCGGGCTGATCGGCATCTCCTCCCTGACCGTCGAGGGCTCCGGCACCGCCGACCTCATCACCGACCAGACCGGAGCAACCGGCCCATGACCACGTCACCGCGCACCCTCGATCCGCTGCGGCGCTCGTCCGCCCTCCTGGTCCTCGTCGCCGGGCTGGTCGGCGTCCCCGTCGGGCTGTGGCGGCTCGGCGGCGCCTACCTGCCCGAGGGGCTGCCCACCTGGGCGCAGGTCACCGCCGCCCTGAGCGGACCGGACACCGGCGCGCTCTTCCTCGGGCTGCTCGTCGCGGTCGGCTGGGCCGCGTGGGCACTCTTCGCCCTGTCGGTGGCCGTCGAGCTGGTGGCCCAGCTGCGTGGCCTCCCGCCGCTGCGCCTGCCCGGCCTGGCCGCCCCCCAGCAGCTGGCCGGCCTGCTGGTGGCCGCCGTCGTCGGTGTCGGCGGCGCGCCGCTGCTCGCGGGCCCGGCGCTGGCCGGCCCGCCGGTCGTCGCCGAGCAGCCGACCGAGGAACCACCGCCAGCACCCGCCCCGGCGCCGGAGCGGGAGCAGCCCGCGCCCGCCGCGGCCGGGCCGGCCTACACGGTGCAGCCGCGCGACACCCTCGGTCGCATCGCCGCCCGGCACCTGGGTGACTGGGCGCGGTTCGGGGAGATCCTCGAGCTCAACCGGGGCCGACCCCAAGCCGACGGTGGCGCGCTCTCCGACCCGGGGATCATCCGACCCGGGTGGATCCTCGTGCTTCCTCCCGACGCCACCGTCGCGGCGGCCGGGCCGGCTGCCGGAGAGGTGGTCGTCCAGCCGGGCGAGACCCTCGCCGACATCGCCGAGCGGCACGGCCTGGACAGCTGGCAGCCGATCTTCGACCTCAACGCCGGCGAGCCGACGCCCGGCGGCGCCCGGTTCACCGATCCCGATTTGATCCGCCCCGGCCAGGTCCTCGACCTCCCACCCGCCGATGCACCGGCCCCCGTGCCGATCCCCCCGATCGAGCCCGAGCAACCGGCGCCGGCCCCGCCGCGCGAGGATGAGCCCAGGCCGCCGACCGCACCGCCGTCCCCGTCATCGGCTCCGGCGACGACGGCGAGCCCATCCGGTGGACAGGATCCTGCAACGGCGGCCGAGGCCGAGATGTCGGACGCCGACGAGGACCAGCCGGTATCTGAGCTGGCGATCGTGCTCAGCGGCGGCGGAGCCCTGCTCGCCGCAGGCCTCGGCGCCGCCTGGCTCACCCACCGCCGGCAGCGCCTGCGTCGCCGCCGTCCCGGCCGCAGGCTCGCGGCCCTTCCGGCTGGGCTCTCCGCCACACAGGCGGCGGTCACCGCCGCGGCCGAGGCCGGCCGGGCCGACTACGCGGCGCTCGACCGGGCCCTGCGCGGCCTGGCGGTGCTGATCTCCGAGGAGCCCGGCGGCCGGCTTCCCGACGTCGTCGCCGCCCGGCTCGACGGCGATCGCCTGGACCTGCGGCTGCACGGCGCCGCCGACCGACCGCCTCCCGTGCCGTGGACCGCGGACGAGTCGGGCCTCTGGTGGTCCCTTCCGCTTAGCGAGGCCCCGGGCATCGACGCCGACGAGGCCCGCGCCCGGCTGGCGCCGTATCCGACGCTGGTCACCCTCGGCACCGAGGGCGGGCGACGCTGGCTGCTGGACCTGGAGCGTGTCGGCGTGCTGCGCGTGACCGGCCCGGCCGGCCGGTGCGAGGACTTCGCCCGGCATCTGGCCGCTGAGCTCGCCGTCAACGGCTGGTCGGACCTGCTCACCGTCACCACCATCGGCTTCGGCGAGGAGCTGGTCGACCTCGCCCCCGACCGGATGCACCCGGTCGATGGCCCCTCAGCTGCCGAGCTGCGAACCGCCGCCAGGGAGGGCACCGATCGCGGCGGCGAGGACGTGCTGGCGGGGCGGCTGCACGCGGCCACCGGAACGGGCTGGATGCCGCACGTCGTCCTCGCGCCGCATCTGTCGGACAGTGACGAGCTGGCCGAGGCCGCCAGCGCGCTGGGCGGTCGCAAGGAGCGCACTCCGGCCGTCGTGGTGATCGGTACCGAGCCGACGTCTGGGCGGGACGACTGGCTGCTCACGCTGACCGAGGACGGGGCGCTGCTCGTCCCCGCACTCGACCTGCAGCTGCCGGCGCCGCAGCTGACCGCCCAGCAGGCGCGCGACATCGCCACGCTGCTGGCCTTCGAGCGCGACACCGCAGACCAACCCATCCCCGCCGCCGAGGGCGAGCGACCCTGGCAGGCGCACACGGACGCCGGCGGCGCCCTGCGCGAGGACGTGCTGCCGCACGAGGGCGACGAGGCCTCCGCGCCCGTTCCCCTGCTCGGGCCGAGCCGGCGCCGCTCATCCGCTGCGCAGGATGACTCCGCACCACCGCAGCCGGCCGAGTCGGAGGCTTCCCCCGGACCCACGGCCGGCGAGGACGTGGCCGCGGTCGACCTTCCCCGGGCGACCGGACTGCGGCAGCGGATCGAGGACGACCTCGAGCAGCTCGACCGTGATCTCGCCGATTGGTGGGACCCCGACTGCGCCCGGCCGCGACTGACCCTACTCGGCCCGGTCACGCTGCGCGCGCACGGCAATGAGCAGGCCGTCGCCAGGTCCGGCCTGCGCCGCCGCTACGAGGAGACGATCGCCTACCTCGCCACCCGCCCGCACGGCGCCACCGTCGACGAGGCCGCGACCGCCCTGCAGCCGGCACGCGGCGGGAAGACCGACCCGGCCAGCGCGCGTGCCTACGTGCACCGGATCACCGCCGGCGCCCGCTCGTGGCTCGGCACCGACCCGGCCACCGGCGAGAAGTATCTCGGCTCCGGCCACCGTGGCCCTTACACGTTGACCAACGTCCTCGTCGACGCCGACCTCTTCCGTCAGTTGCGGGCCCGGGCCGCCGTACGCGGCAGCGACGGCACGCCCGACCTGCTCGCCGCGCTGGAGCTAGTGTCCGGACCGCCCTTCGCCCAACGTCCCACGGGCTACGAGTGGCTGGACGGCCTGGACCTCACCCTGACCGCGGCCATCTGCGACGTCGCACACCAGGTCGTCACCGCAGCACTCCACGACGACGACCTGAACGCCGCCGGAACCGCCAGCGCCACCGCGCTCCTGGTCGCGCCCGAGGACGAGAGGGTCCTGCTCGACGCCATGTGGGTCGCGTACCGCGGAGGCAACCGCGCCGAAGCCGAGACCTACATCGCACGCATCATCGACGTCCACGACGGCGAGGACGAGATGGACCTACCGCTCAGCACCGCCGAGACCATCAACCGTGCCCGCCGCAAGCACCTTGATCGCGCCTCGTGAGGGACACACGATAAAGGCCGCGCCTGTCATCTGCCTGACGCGATCGGCGGGCCGACCTGCTCATTAGGTATCCGCGGGCTGATGTATATGCGCAGGTCAGCGGCTTGAGCGGTGCGTGTGGTCGCTGTGTGGTCGCCCATGGTCCGCAAACCTTGACGCGCAGCTGGCGTCCGCGCAATTCTGGCCGGCGCCTCAGTCCTAGACCCAGACCTCAGCGGGGTCGTTGTGCGGGTTGGCCTCGATGAGGTGCGGTCCCACCTTGACGGTGACGGTGGCACCGAACTCGTCGTGGCGGATGCGGAGGAGGATGCCGCGGACCGTGGCCCGGTGGACCTGGTTGCCGACAGTCATCTCCCAGCGGAGCTCGACGGGCCGGTCGAGGTGCTGTGCGGTGAGGCGGCTCGGGTCGATGGCGTCCATGAGCAGACGGTAGGCATGAGGAAGGACCCGACTGGGATTCGCGCACGATGAGCGGCGTGTCGAGGCGGCCAGTCAGCCTGCTGGTCGAGCGCACGCGGCTGCGGCGGCAGATGGTCGTCGACGTCCGCTGGCGCCCGGCTGAGGTCACTCGTCGGCCGGGCCGTGTTCCTCCTCCCAGCGGCGCTTGGCCTTGAGCCATTGCCTGAGGTCGTCGGTGTCCATGGGGCCGAACCCGGTCCGCTCGGGTCTCGGCTCAGGGAACGGCGCGCCGTCGCGTGCCTTGGTGTCGTCGGTCATACCGCCGACCTTAGGAGCGGGATCGGCACCCGCCGCCAAGCACTGCTCGATTCGTCAGGACGACGTTAACCAGAACGAGAGCCAGTGACCCGACGAACTACGGCGAGCACGGTCAGGTCGAGGGCTGGTACATCCGAAACCACAGCGACTTGCTCGTCTTCCTGCCGGAGGTCGACCTGAGCATCGCCTACGGGCTGGCCCCCGACTCGGAGGATAAGGACAACCGGCGGCACTTCGACTGGGCCGAGGTGCACGACTGGGACGTCCTAGTGACCTACACCGACATTCGCTGGCGGGGGTCCGTCGTCGACCGCGTCACGATGTGGTCGATCGACGAGGGCCGCCGCGTCATCCCCGTGGGCCGACGCCTAGACGACAGCGACGTCCTTCAGGTGGAGCCGTGGGCCATGTCGGTTGCACGGGCCATCGCCGTGGTGCACGGCACGCACAGTGACCTGGATTTCTACTTACAGGCCAGTAGGCAGGGCGGCTGCACTGACGGGAGCGTCCGACGGTCGATGGCCCGCGCCACCTTCGACGCGGAGGAGTCGGACTCGGACGTGCGGCGCCTCTACTTCAGCGCCCCCGGGCAAACGTACCCTGAGGGAGCCGCTCAGAACAGTCCCGTCCCTGCCCGCAAGTGGCAGGACAGTGAGCTGGTCCCGCCTAACTACGACAAGCTGTTGCGTTCCGACTCGGGCGGCGGGTCCGTGGCCGGCACGGGAGACGACGGTGGCGGAGGGCTGCTCGACCGACTGCTTCCGGAGAACACCTGGGCCAGGAACTGTCCACCGGCCGCGAGCACCGGTGTGGCCAGGAAGGCGATGCCGGCCACGTTGTTGCCCAAGCCGAAGAAAATGATGGCGGCGGCGAGGCAGGCCAGGGTGACGCCCAGTGCGATCCAACGCCCAACGCGAGCCTGGTCGATCTCCGCGTCGACGAGCTTGTCCTGGCGCCGACTCTCATCGACGGTGGTTGCGTCGTTCCAAGCCATCATCTGCGCCTGCACGTGATGCGGATACTTGGCGAAGTCATCCGGTGGTGGCAGGAGCCCCGACCAGCTAGACGACCGAGTCAGAGCAGCAGCGATGATCCTTACGAGCTCTTGCTGACCTGACCCTTCGGCGTCCTCTTCGAGTTCACCTTCGAGGACTTCTTCGTCGTCTTCGTCTGAGCGAGGGCTGTGTTCAAGGCCCGCACGAGCTGCTTGTAGGTCCGCAGGCTCTGCTTCGCCTGCTTCTCCTCCATCTGACGCACCCGATCGAGCCGGGACTGACGCAGCTGATGGCTGTTGTCGAAGCTCAGGTACGTGACTGCCGGACGTGGGCGAGGTCGAGTCTTGACCGTCGGACGCTGTACTACTGGGCTCGCCATCGATGTCTCCCTCCCCCGTCTCGTCGCTGTACTGATCGGCACGCTCCTGCACGTTCTTAACCTCTCACGCCCCCCGCGACATCCGGGTTCCCGGGGGGTTAGTAACGGGGGGGTGACGTCTCAGCGTGTCGCTACCGTGTGCGAACGATAGTCACAGGATGGCCTTCCTGACCTGGGAAGTCCCGTCATCTTGACCCTGGTCAACGTCCCGGTGCTGAACGGACGTCGTGCGCCCTTCCGCTGATACCAGTGCCTCCTGTCCACGCCCTGCGACGTCGCCGCTCACGGTGAGTTCGCCGGCCGGCTTTCGACCGTGGCTGCTTACTCGTACCGGGTCCGTCCGAGGCCGTTCGTGGTGTCGAGCGGACCGGTGACGGCAAGCATCGACCAGTCCGGCAGGCCGCCGGCGTCGTCGTCGAGCAGCACCAGCCGCAGCTGGCCGCGCAGGCCGGCCGTGGCGGCTCAAGGTGCGGGTACGGCAGCGCGGTCGACGCCGAGACGGTGCGCACCCGCCCATCATCACCAACGACACAGCCCCGCTCGGCCCCCGCCGGGGTCACGGGGAGGCTTTCCGTCACTGGATCAGTCGTTGAAGCTCGGCGGGTAGTCGATCGGCGCGCCGGCTTCGCCACACCCGGCCTTCACGTCCTTGAACTGGCCGAACATCAGGTTTCCCACGTCGTCTGTGCTGCGGCCGATCGCCAGCGACTGCGCGTATAGCTGCACCAACTCCTGCGCGTCCCGCATGTCGGTCGCCAGCGACGCCGGCGCGGCGTCGACGGCGTCGCCCAGGCTGTCGCCGGCCACGGCGATGGCCTGTCGGACGGTGGACGGCTCGAAGTCCATGCCGTCCTCGGCGAGGACGAGGAAGCTGTTCACGGAGTCCTCGAACAGCGTGCAGGCCTTCGCCGCGGCCTCGTCTTCGCCGTTGGAGCAGCCTGCGAGCAGTAGGGCGGCGCCGGCCAGGGCGGCAGGCAGGGTGCGGCGGATCATCCAGGTCTCGTCGGTCAGTGACGGCGTCACGACAGGCCGTCACTGCCCACCATCGGCAGCCTGGCCACCCAAGCAGCACTGAGCCCCCATCGGATGCAGCCGGCGGGGGAGCTCAGGGACGTGGCCGTGCCCTCAGGTGAGCTCGGCCATCATCTGGCTCAGGGCTTCGCCCAGGGCGCGCGTGCGCTCCTCCGCGGACAGGTCGCCGCGGATGGCAATGGCGTTCATGTCCCGGAAGAGGGTCCAGGTCTCCCCGTGGGCTAGGTCCCGCAGCTCGATGACGCGCAGGTTGCCTCACTTCGTCATCGGTCACGGCCGGCAGCTTCGCGGGCAACGGTCGAAGGGCGGCCGCCCCAGCACGGAAGCTCTGTGGTCGCGATGTGGTCGCGCACTGCACGACAGCGGGGGAGAGGGGACGGGAGGGGCCGGCACCCGCCGCGGCTCTGACCAGCGCAGACGGCATCATGCGGCACCGTTCGGTAAGCTCGGGTTGGGACTTCTAATCTGCTGGCCGCCCCGGCCGGGCCCCAGCTCGACGGCTGGAGTCCGCGGTGAACCTCCAGTAGTTCGCCGGGCCGGCCGCCCCATGCGCTCCCGTTGCACTGGGACCGCCGTCTTCCCGGGCGTGCTGCTGCCCTGTCTGTCGACTGAAGAATCACCGGAGGACCCCCGGCACGGTCGGGGACATGCAGATCACGGTTTCGCCCGATGGGCGTACTGGTCGAGGCTCGCTTCAATGACCCTCGAAGGGTCGGCGTCGATGTCGGCCAACGGCCTCGTGGGATCTCCCCAGGCGCGGCCGATGACGGTGGCGGCGATGCGAGCGGCCGTCGTCGCAATTCGCGCGGGGGTCTTCGACCGTGTCGACGGTGCGGAGGTCATCGCTGGTGACGCGGCGCTGAACGCCGCGGTCATCTGCGAGGCCTGTCGGCGGGATGCCCCGCGTGTGCCTTGGGCGGACGTCGATGGCATCGCCGCCGCCGTGGTGGTGGCAGCGGGGCATGCCGGAGCGGGCGCGACCACCGTGGCGTTGGCGGTCGCCGAGGCACTGGCGGACAGCTGCCGGGTGCAGTTGGTCGAGTACGCCGACCCGGCCCGCTCGGGACTGACGTCGGCATCGACCATCGAGCTGGGGATCGACGGAGCCTGGCGCAGGGGCCGCCGCGGTCGTCTCGACGTCCTCCGGCTGGCGCAACCCCCGGCGGACGAGCGACCGCCGCCGAAGGGCGACGGCAGCGAGCAGCTGCTCGTCGTGGACGCCGGCTGCGCGCTCACCACGGCCCGACCCGAAGGGCGCACCGCGCTGAGCAGCATTGACCTGCTCGTCGTCGCCACCCGGGTCACGGTTCCGGCGATCCGGCAGACCGAGCACGTGCTGGCAGCCGTCGGCGGCGACGCGTGGGTGGCTGCGGTCGGGCCGTCGCGATGGCCGCGGGCGGTGGAGGCCAGCGTCGGGTCGCACCTCGGGCGGCTGCGGTCCCGCGGTCGGGTGGTGCAGGTACCGCTGGATGCCCGGCTGGCGGTCACCGGTCTGACCGGGGACCGGCTGCCGAGGTCGGTGGCCGCCGCCGGACGGTCGTTGGCCGGCCTGCTGGTGCCGACCGGGCCGCCGCGGCACCGACGCCGAGCGGCGGCGTCATGATCGGCGCGGATGGGCCACACCGGCTGACCAGCTCGCACACGACGGCCCGGGCGGTGATCCGGACCGGCTATGCCCTCGTGCTCGCCACGACCTGGCTGGCCGTGCCGAGCACCACGCCCGCGGCGGCAGCGGTCGAGGACGAGGCCCCCGGGGTCTGCCCGCAGGCACCCCCGGGCACCCAGGCCTTCGCCGATGACGTGACTGCGTGGGTGAAGTGGGGCGTCCTGGCGCTGATCGCGATCAGCGCGGTGGTGTCGCTGGGCTCGATCCTGGTCGGCCGGATCTTCTCCCATCCGCACGCCTCCCGGTACGGGGCCATGGGCGTCGCGGTGGTCGTCATGGTGGCCATCACCTACACGGTCATCCTGGTGATCCTCGACTCCATCACCGGCAGCGGGTGCACCTGATGCGCCGCCGGTACGAAGACCAGCCGGACGCTTCCCCAAAGTGGAGCCCGGCCCGGCTGCTGGCGGTCGCCGTGCTCAGCGCTCTGGTCGCGCTGGCGGTGCTGGCCGGGGTCGTCCTCGCGGTCGTCGCCGCACTGACCGGCGACGAGGCCTCGGCGTCGGCGGCTGGCCGCGAGGTTGCGCCCCCGTCGGCGACGGTGTCACGGCAGAACGCGCTGGCTGCCGCGCCCATGCCGACCGCCGATCCGGACGACGCGCTGCCGGGCCCCGTGTCGACGCGGGCCCCCGCCCTCCTCGAGCTGCCGCGCGCCACCGGAATCGGCCCGGCCGACGTCCCCACCGGCTTCCCCCGGACACCGGAGGGCGCGCTGGCGCAACTGGCGGCCCTCGACGTGACGGCGATGGAGAGCGGGTCGATAGATGGCGTCCGCCGGGTCATCACCGGGTGGGCGGCGCCGGGCGGCCCGACGGCGCGGACGTGGAGCGGTGTGCACGGTATGGCCCGGCTGCTGTCGGCGGCCGGGCTGTCCGGTGCCGGGTCGCCGCAGCTGGCCGTCGTGGTCCGCCCCGTGACGGGACTGGTCAAGGGCACGGTGGGACCGGACTTCGCGGTCGTCTGCGTGAACTCCGAGCTCACGGTCACCGTGGAGCGCACCGCGCGCATCGCGGTCGCCGACTGCCAGCGGATGGCGTGGACCGGCGGGCGGTGGGTCATCGGCCCCGGGGCGGAGCCGGCGCCAGCTCCCTCGGTCTGGCCGGGCACTGACGCGGCGACCGCCGCCGGCTACCGGGAGCTCCGCCATGGCTGAGCGGCCGCGCCGACGGCGCGGTGGCCCGGCGGGCCCGCGCGGGCTGGTCGTCCTCGTCCTGGCGGCGGCGGCGTGGGTGACGTCGGTCACGCCGGCATCCGCCGGTCCGGTGTGGGCCTTCCCGGCAGATCCGGCGGCCGAGGACGGCTCCCTGCCGTGTCTGCCGACCGATCCGTTCTGCGCGGTCGGTGAGCTGGCCGGTGCCGCGGTCACCGACGTGTGGACCGCCGCGATGCTGGCGCTGTGGGAGGCCGGGCTGTGGCTGTTGGGTTTGGCCTTCTCGGTGGTCGACGCGCTGGCGACGCCGGACCTGTCCGCGGACGGGCCGCTGGCCGGGATCTATGCGGTGACCTTCGGGATCGGCGCTGCCGTCGCCGCGATCGTGGGTCTGGTGCAGTTGGGCGCGGCCGCGCTGCGCCGTGACGGGCAGACCCTCGGCCGGCTGCTGGTCGGGCTGCTGCAGTTCGGCCTGGTCTGGTCCGGCTACCTCGGGGTGGCCGCGCTGCTGGTCACCGGAGTCTCGGGGCTCACCACCGGCCTGCTGCAGAGCCTGCTCGACATCGACGCCCTGGCCGCCTTCGACCCCTCGATCAGCGTGGGCCGCGACCTGGTCGACGGCACGGTCGCCACCGTCCTCGGGATGAGCTCGATCTTCCTGCTCGTCCCCGCCAGCGTCGGCTACCTGCTGCTGATGCTGGTCCGCGAGGCAGCGCTGGTCGTCCTGGCGGCGACGTCGGCAATCTCGGCTGGCGGCCTGCTGGCGCAGAGCTCCAGCGCCTGGTTCTGGCGGAGCCTGCGCTGGTTCCTGGCGGCGTTGCTGGTCTCCCCGGTCGCCGTGCTGGTCCTCGGCGTCGGGATGACGATCACCGAGGGGATCCTCACCGGCGCCGAAGCGACGAGCACCGAGTCCGCGGTCGGTACGGCGGTGGTCGGCTGCCTGCTGATCCTGCTCGGGGCGGTCTGCCCGCTGGCGGTGTTTCGGCTGCTGGCCTTCGTCGATCCGGGCACCTCGAGCGGTGCGGCGCTGCGCTCCTCGCTGGCCGCCTCCGGCGGGCTGTTGGGTGCACTGCAGAACGTCGGCGGCGGCAGTCGAGCGGCGGAGGCCGCGGCCGCCGGCTCCGCCGGCGGGGCGGCCGCGTCGGGCGCGGCGGCGGGAGTGGCCGGGGACCGGGCGCAGGGGGAGTCGACCGCGGACGCGGTCACCGGCAGCCGGTTCGCCGGCGCGCTCCGCGCCCTGACCGCCGGCACGTCCCAGGCGGGACGGATTGCGGCGGGGGTCGCGGCGTCGGCGGCCGATGTGCTTTCCGGTGCCGGAGTGGGGCACTCCGCCCCCTGGTACGGGCAGCCACCGGCCAGGCGGGCACCGGCGCGCGGTACCGGCGCGCGGGCCGGGACGACGGCTTCCGGCGCGCACGGCCGCGGTGTCGACGGCGCTGCGTCCCAGCCAGCGCAGTCGGAGAACCCGGCCGAGACGTCGCCGGCCGCCTGGCCCGCTCAGCGCCTCGACGCCCTCACGCCGGAGCCGCCTGCAGGGTCCGACCGGGTGGACGGCTCGGACGAGGACCGTGCGCGGTGAACGCCATCCGCTACGGCGACTACGCGCGCGAGGGATCCGGCTGGTTCCTCGGCATGACCGGTGCCCAGCTGGCCCTGGTCACCGGAGCCGGGATACCGGCGCTGCTGGCCCTCAACGCGCAGGCCTGGGGGCTGCTGCTGGCATGGCTGCCGGTGTGGGCGCTGCTGGCCGCCGTGCTGCTGATCCCCGTCCGCGGCCGGGCGGCCGGCCGCTGGCTGGCCGACCTGTGCCTGCACGCGATCGGAGCACTCCTGGGCTGGACGGTGTTCGGCTCCCGGGCCGCCGCAGGCACCGCCGACGACCCGGCGGCGGCCGACCTCCCCGGCGTGCTCGCCGGCATCCGCACCTACGACGGCCCGCCGTACGGGCATGGTGTCGACCGGCCGGTGATCGTGCAGGACCGGGCGGCGCGCACCTGGGCGGCCGTGGCCCGCATCGACCATCCCGGCATCGGGCTGGCCGAGGCATCCCAGCGGAACCGGATGGGTGCCGGCCTAGCCGAGCTGGTCGAGCTGGCCGCCCGCACCGAGCTGGTCGACACCCTCGCCCTGCAGGTGCGCACCGTGCCCGACGACGGCGCCGAGCGCACCGCCTGGGAACGCATGCACGCCCGCCCGGACGCCCCGGCCCTGGCCACGCGGGTCAACGCGCTGCTCGGCGCGGCCCTGACCCCCGCCGCGGTGCGGACCGAGGCGTTCGTGACCGTCGTCGTCGGGGAGGCGCGGATCGGCCGGACGGCCCGGGAGGCCGGCGGCGGGGTGGACGGCCGCGCCCGGGTGCTACACGGCGTGATGGCCGAGGTGGAGGCCGCGCTGCGCGGGCCGGTCGGCTGCACGGCGGTGACCTGGCTGGACTCCGCGGCGCTGGCGGCCGCGGTGCGCACCGGCTTCGCGCCGGGCGAGCGCGGCCCGCTGGTCGCCGCCGACCTGGCCGCCGCCGGCGGGCCGCCGGTGGCCGCCGGGGTGCCGATGGCCGCGGCTGGCCCGACGGGCGCGCGGGCGGAGGTGCGGCACTACGCGCACGACGCGTGGGCGTCGGTCACCGACACCGTTCTGCTGCCCGACTCCGGCGCGGTGCTCGGCGCGCTGGCCCCGGTGCTGGTCCCGACGATGGCGGGGGAGCGGCGCTGCCTGACGGTGTTCCTCGCGCCGCTGCCGCTGCAGCGGGCCACCCGGCTCGTCGGGCGGGAGGCGATGAGCGCGACCACCGGCAACGAGCTGCGCGCCCGGATGGGCTTCCGGCAGCGCGCCCGGCAGCGGCGGGACACCGAGCGGATCGGTAGCGCCGACGAGAAGCTCGCCGCCGGCCGCGCGCTGGTGCGCCCCGCGCTCGCCGCCTGCGTCACCGTGCCGGCGACCTGGCCGGTGGCCGAACACGGGCGGCGGTTGGACGCCTCCATCCGTGCCGCCGGCTATGTGCCGCTGCGGCTGGACCTGGCGCAGGACTCCGGCTTCGCCGCCGCAGCCATCCCGCTGGGCATCGGCCTGCCGGACCGCCGGGGACGACGGTGATCCGCCGAGAGCGCCGCCGGGGACGGGACGTGGCGGTGCTGCTCGAGGACTTCGGTCACCGGCTGCCCGCCGTCCCCGCCGCGCCACTGGCGGCACGGGAGCGCGGACCGTTCGCCGAGCTGGTGCCGCGGCGGGGCCCGCGGGGGCGCGGCCGGGGCCGGGCCGCGACACCGGCGCCGCTGGCGGTGTGGCGGATGACCTCGGAACAGACGCCGGTGGTGTGGCCGCTGATCGCCACCTCCGGGCTGCCGCCGACCGGCGCACAGATGGGCATCGACCTGCTCTCGGGCGGCGCGTTCCACTGCGATCCGGTCGGCTGGGTCACCGACGAGGCCATCCCGGTCACCAATCCCAACGTCGTCGTCTTTGGCAAGCCCGGCCGCGGCAAGTCCGCCACCGTCAAGGCCTTCGCGCTCCGGATGCTCGGCTACGGCTACCGCACCCTGGTCCTGGGCGACACCAAGGACGAGTACGAGCCGCTGTGCCGGGCCCTCGGCGTGGAGCCGTTCGTCCTCGGCTCCGGCCTGCCCGCCCGGGTCAATCCGCTGGCCTTCGGCCCGCTGCGAACCGGCTGGGACCGGCTGGCTGCTGCCGAGGTCCGCCGCCGCGAGGCGATCGTGTTCGCCCGCTGGCTCGTGCTCATCCGGGGCCTGGTGGGCTCCCAGTCCGTGCCGTTCGGCCCGGTCGAGGAAACCGCCGTCGGGGAGGCGCTGCGGCTGCTCACCGGCTACCGCACCGCCGCGACCCGGCTGGCCGAGCCGACCATCCCGCAGCTGTGGCGCGCGCTGGACGAGCCTCCCGACGAGCTCGTCGCCGGCTGCCGCTACGCCGACCGCCGGCACTTCCTCGACGCCACCCGCCTGCTGCGCGACGCGCTCGGGACGCTGGTCACCGGCTCCCTGGCCGGGCTGTTCGACGACCACACCACGATCGACGTCGACTGGCGCGCGCCGATCCAGTCGCTGTCGCTGTCCCGCCTCGAGCCGCTCGGGGACTCCGCCGTCGGCATCGCCTTGACCTGCCTGAACTCCTGGGGTCAGGCGATGCGGGAGATCGCCGACCCCGGCGACCTGCGCATCGTCATCCGCGACGAGACCTGGCGGCAGATGCGCCTCGGTGCCGAGGCGATGATGAGCCTGGACGCCAACCTGCGGCTGTCCCGCCGCGACGCCGACGTGCAGGTCCTGCTGGCGCACAAGCCCTCGGACATGCTGACCGCCGGCGACGCCGCCTCGCAGGCGGTCGCCATCGCCCGCGACCTGCTGCACCTGTGCGACGTGAAGGTGCTGCACGGGCAGGACCAGGCCGTCGGCGATGAACTCGGCGCCTCACTCGGGCTGACCCCGGTCGCCCAGCGGGTGGTCACCGGCTGGGCGGTCGCCGGCAAGGGCCGGGCGCTGTGGCTGGTCGGGGACCGGGCGTTCCAGGTGCAGACCGTCCTCACCGAGCCCGAGCTGCGCCTGACCTACACCAACGAGGCCCTCACCGGCGGCCCGGCATGACCGGCACGGCGCAGCGCGCGGCGCGGGCCTGGCTGTGGAAGGCCGCGGCCCCGGCGGCCGTGCCGGTGCTCGCCGCACTCACCCTGCTGCTCGTGCCGCTGGCGGTCCTGGTCGCGCCCGAGGCGGACTCTGGGGCGGCGGCGTCGTCGTCGGCGTGCTCGGTCGGCGGCACCGGCACCACCGTCGCCGGGATCGCGCTGGACGCGGTCCAGATGGGCCACGCGCAGACCATCGCCGACGTCGCCGCCAACCTGGGGCTGCCTCCGTACGCCGCGACCGTGGCGCTGGCAACCGCCTGGCAGGAGTCTCGGCTGCGGATGCTGGCCAACGACGGCAGCAGCCCCGAGCTCACGCCCGCACAGGCGGCAGTTACCGCCACCAGCCTGACCTTCGCCCACGACGGGCTGGGCTCGGACCACGACAGCGTCAATCTCTTCCAGCAGCGCTGGCTCGCCGGCTGGGGAACCGTCCTCCAGCTGATGGACCCCGTCTACGCCGCCGAAGCCTTCTACACCCGGCTGGTTGCGGTGCCCGACTGGCAGGCGATTCCGCTGACCCGCGCCGCGCAGGCCGTGCAGGTCTCGGCCGCCGGCGGCGCCTACGCCCGCTGGGAGCCGCTCGCCCACGAGATGACCGCCGTCCTGTGGCCGGCCGCGCAGTCGCGGGCCGCCGACCCCGCCGGTGCGGCAACCGGGATCTGCCCGAGCCTGGCCGTGGCCGCCGCCGGGACGTGGATCCGGCCCACCGCCGGCACGCTTACCTCCGGCTACGGCACCCGCTGGGGAACCCTGCACGCCGGCGTCGACCTCGCCGGGCTGCGCGGCACGCCGGTCTACGCCGCCGCCGACGGCACCGTGACCCGTGCCGAGTGCACCAGCGCCTACTGCGACCGCGACGGCAATCTCGGCCTGCCCGGCTACGGCAACCTCGTCGAGGTCGACCACGGCGCCGGCGTGACCACCCGCTACGCGCACCTGTCGGCCTACACCGTCCGCGCCGGGCAGCCGGTCCGCGCCGGGACGCTGCTCGGCTACCAGGGCTCCACCGGCAACAGCACCGGCGTCCACCTGCACCTCGAGGTCCGCGTCGACGGCGGCCCGATCGACCCGGTGCCCTGGCTGGCCGAGCGCAGCGTCGACCTCTCCGCGACCACTCCCGCCGGCTGACCGACACCTACCCACCGCTCACCACCTTGAGGAGGACCCCGTGCGCGCTCCCGGATCCCGACCTGCCGCGGCCGCGCTGCGGTCACACGGCGACGTCGGCCCGGCCGGCTGGGAGTTCCCCGTCGCCGCCGCGCTCACCTGGCTGACCACCGCCGCGCTGCTCCTGCCCGCCGCGCGCGGGACCGCCGCCGCGATGGTCGGTGGCGGCTGGATGTGGCCGGCCGGGATGAGGATGCTGGCCGCCTCGGTCGGCGGCCTGCTCACCGGCGACGCCACCGCCGGCCTGACCGCCGCGCAGGCCGCCGCGGCGCCGACTCCCGGCGCCGTCTACACGGCCGTCGCCGGCGCGGCCGCGGTGTTCCTGGCCGCCACCGCTGCAGCGGTCCGGGTGGGGCAGCGCGTCCTGGGGGTCCCCACGGGCCTGGCCACCCGCAGCGAGATCGCGCAGGTGCTCGGCCGGTCCCGGCTGCACCGGGTCGCCGCGGTGATCCGGCCCGACCTGCCCCCGCCCGGCCGCCGCCCGACCGGACGACGGCTAGTGCCCGACCCGTCCGCGGTCGGGTGGCGGCTGGGCCGCGGCGCCGTCCCCGCCGCGGAAGAGCTGTGGGTGCCCTTCGACCGGACCACCGGCGTCTACGGCCCGCAGGGCTCCGGCAAGACCCTCGACCTGCTCGCCCCCGCCCTGCTCAGCGCGCCCGGTGCCGCCCTGGTCACGCTCACCAAGGCCGAGGACCTGCTGCTCACCGTCGACGCCCGCGCCGCCGGCGGCCGGCCGGTCGCCGTGCTCGACCCCTTCGCTGCCGTGCCCGGGCTGCCGGAGCTGGTGTGGGACCCGGTCGCCGACTGCGCCGACCCGATGGTCGCCGAGCGCCGCGCCAAGGCGTTCGCCGGCGGCACCGTCACCGGCGCCGTCGGCGGCGGCAGCACCGACAGCGCAGCCCGCTTCTACGCCTTTGAGGCGGCCAAGGTGCTGCAGGCCTTCTTCCACGCCGCCGCGCTCACCGGCGCCACCATCGAGGACGTCCTCGCGTGGGCCGCCCATCCGCGGGCCAGCACCCAGCCGACCGACATCCTGCGCAGCCACCCGGACGCCGCCCCGCTGTGGGACGGACTGCTGCACGGCGCGTTGCACGGCGACGACCGCACCGCCGGCAACACCGCCACCACCGTCCAGCAGGCGCTGGCGCTGTTCTTCCAGGCCGACATCCGCCGCCGCTGCACCCCCGGTCCTGGGCGGCCGGCCACCGATCTCGCGGCGCTGCTCGCGGCCGGCGGCACCGTCTACCTGCTCGGCCGCGACGATCCCTACGCGTCGGCCTCACCGCTGATGACCGCACTGGCCGAGCACGTCCTCGACACCGCCCTACAGCTCGCCGACGCCGCGCCCACCGGGCGGCTGTGCCCGCCGCTGCTGGCCTGCCTGGACGAGCTGCCCTCCACCGCGCCGCTGCCGACCCTGCGCACCCGGATGGCCAACGACCGGGCGCTGGGCGTCAGCTTCCTCTACGCCGCCCAGACCTGGCGGCAGCTGGTGATCGTCTACGGCGAGGACGAGGCCCGCGCCCTGTTCGGGCTCACCAACGTCGTCGTCGCCTTCGGCGGCGGCAAGGACGGCGGCTTCAACCGTGAGCTCTCCGAGCTCACCGGCACCACCCGGGTGCGGCGCACCAGCTACAGCTCCGGCCGCGCCGGATGGAGCCGCTCCACCCACGGCGAGGACGTGCCGGTACTGCGGCCCGAGGAGATCCGCCGCCTTCCGCCCGGACGGGCGCTCGTCGTCGCCGAGCACGCCCCGCCGCTGATCGCCCGACTCGACCGCTGCCTCACCGGCCGCGGCGGGGCGGCGCTGCTGGCGGGCCAGGCCGCCGCCCGCTCCCGGGTCGCCGCCGCACGCGCAACCGCGCCCCCTCAGCGAGCGCGCATCGACCGTCCCCACGCGCTCGTCCCGCCGGTCGGCTGCATGCCGGGGGAGGAGCGGTGACCGCGACCGGGCTCGTTCCCCCGTTCCCGGCGCCGCCGCGCGCGGTCCGCACCGCCCTGGAGCACCTCCGCCAGACCGAGGACGCCGGCCTCGAGCCGGCCGGCCTGCCGCTGCTGGACCGCCCCTGGGACCCGGCCGCCTGCACACCGCACGTCCGCGCCCAGCTGTGGCCATGGCTCGAGGACGTGGCCGGCTGGCTCAACGCCACCTTTGGTTGGCAGACCGCGCACACGATCCCCGCCTGCTGGCCCGCTCATCCCTCGCTGGTCGCCGAGCTGGCCGTGCTGGCCTGCCTGCGCGCCGCCGCCGGCGACGCCTCCTCCCCGCACGCGATGGAGGAGTGGCACCGCTACGCACTACCCGGCTTCACCACCCGGATGGCCGACCGGCTCGGCATCGGCTGCCCACCCGGCCGGCACCTCGACTGGCCGGCCCGCTCCTGGGCCGCCGCGTACGACAGCTCCGAGGCGGCCGAGGCGCGCCGGGACCGGTTCGACGCCGACACCGGCCACGGGCGGCGCACCCCTGCGGCCGGCCTGTCGGCGCGGCACCCGCAGGCGGTGACCCCGTGACCGGCGAGGACCGGCTCCGGCCCCGTCGCGGCGACTGGGTCACGCTCACCGGCGGCGTCCGGGTCAGCCGCACCTGGATGACCCGGCACACTCCGCGCCTGCTGGACGCCTGGTGCGACGCCTCCTCCGAGGAGGACCCGCGCGCGGTCGCCGCCCGCATCCTGCAGATCGCCGGTGGCCTGGAGAGCGAACTTGACGGCGGTCACCGCACGCCGAGCGGCCGGGACTGGGAGGTCCTCGCCGAGCGGATCGACCCCCGCCTGGTGCGCGGCCCGGACTGGCCGCCGCTGGCCGCCGCGCTCGACGGTGCCGCGGCCGCCGGCCACGACGTCGCCCGCCGGCTCCTGGTCCTGGCGTCGGATCCGCCGCTGCCCGAGCGGCACCCGGCGCGGGAGCTGCACTGGCGGCTGCTCGACGACTGCCCGGCCGCCGTTCCCCGACGCCTCGACGCCGAGGGTCAGGCCACCGTCCGTGGTTCCGCGCACCCGGGCGCCCACAGCGGGCCCGCCGCTCCACAGGTCCCCGCCGATCCCACCGCACGCCGGGCCGGCGGCGAACCGTCGACCCCTGCCCCGCGCCACGACGAAGGAGCCACCCGATGACCGCCGACACGACCACCACTCCGCTCCACTACGCCGCCGCACTGCTCGACGCCGTCGGCGCCGACCGGGACCAAGTCCCCGCCGAGATCGCCCTGCACTGCCTGTACGCCGCCGAGCTGCTCGAGCTCGCCGGTGCCCGCCCCGTCCCCACGGAGCTCATCGACGGCGACGTCCGCATCACCCTGCGCGTGGCCATGGCCGCCCTCGCCGACCTCGACGAGGACGTCTTCGCCCGCCCACCGGTCCTCGACGCCGCGCGCGCCGCCCGTCACGCCCTCCGGCGGTTGGGCTGACCGATGGCCACCTCAGCGCGGCAGCTGCTCGACGACCTCACCGCGCGCACCGGCGCAACCGCGCCAAGGGCGACGGTCGAGGACGTCACCGGGGCACTGGCCCATGTCGGCCGGGCGCTGACCGGGCTGACCGAGGACGGGCTCACCGCGACCGCGGCCCCCCAGCAGCGGACCGCCACCGATCTAGCCGAGGCGTGCGCCACCGTGGGCCGGCTGTGGCCGCATACCGGCGGGCCGCTCACCGACCTCGCCGGAGCCGCCGCCGACCTGGTCGGCCGCGACCGGGCCGTCATGGGCCGCGCGCACCGGTGGGCGGTCACCGTCGAGCTGGCCGAGGTGGCCGACCACTGCGCCCGGCTCGGCCGACGGTTGCTGCCGCCGGACGCAGCCCCGGAGTTGACCACCGTCCGCGAGCTGGCCTCCGCCGTGGAGCGTGACGCACAGGCCCATCCGCCGACCGCAGCCGGCTACGTGGTGCTGGATCGTCTCGTTCCCCTCCCCGGCCCGTCACATGGTGAGCCGGGAGTGACCGCACTGGATGCTTCCGCTGCGCTCGGTGCCGCCCTCGACCGGGCTGGGCAGCAGGACGGCCTGACACTGCGCGAGTTCCGTGCCGCCGTCGCCGCTGTGGAGATCACCCACCGATACGCCGCCGCCTTCGCCGGCATGGCCGGGCAGGACGCCGGAGCGCTGGTGATCACCGGGCTCGCGTGGCAACTGGCCGGCCGGGCGAGCATGGTCTTCAAGGACGGGCGACCGGCGGACCCGGATGACCGCCGGGGCGTCGTGCGGTGCGCGCAAGCGCTCGTCAGCGCGTTGCGCGACGGGGTCGACGTCCAGGCCGAACCATCTGGACCACCCGACCGGAACGCGTCGGCCGATGTGGTCGCGGCTGTCGCGCAGGTCGTCGGCCAGTTGCCGGCCCTCGCCGAGCAACTGGCCGCAGCTGTCGACCGTTGGTCCCGCACAGGCCGCCTGTACGCGAACGCGCGAGACCTGCCGCCGATGGAGGACATGCCCCCGGACCGGGTGAGGGCGGTGATTGCCGGACGGCACGTGGAGGTCCGCGGGGCGGACTTGGACCACCTTCGGGCGACCGTGCATCGAGCAGCGGACCTGATACGCGAGCGGGCCGGCGCACGCGACGGTGCTCATGCGCCGCACCCGAGCACGCACCGCTCAGCCGACCGGCACCTTTCACAGGCTCGGATGTCCGTGGCGGCCGAACGGCCACATGGCCGGACCTCGATCCGGACACACGGCCTGCCGACAGTCAGGTATGCCCATCCAGCGCCGGGGAAGGTTCCGCCGTCCCCAAAGGGGATCCCTCTCCGTTGACGGTGAGCGCAGGCCCATGACGTCCCTAAAAGGCGGCCTAAGGGACACCCGAGAAGCTCATCTCCGAGGATGCGTCAGGCCATGCTCTGAAGGCTGCACCCGGCCAGCCTCACTGCGCCGTGGTCAGAGGCCGATCTTGCTGGAGAGCCAGCCTGCTGGAGGCATGACTCCCCCATCGATCTGAGGAGCGAAAGTGGTTCAGTTGTCATCAGCGGTGATCGCAGCGGTAACCGCCCTCGCCGTAGCGCTGCTGACCCATCTCCTAGCGGCTCGACGAGAGGAGGTTCGTCGCTCCATGGAGGAGGCGCACGACATGAGACTGCGTTATCTGAACCCGCTGCGACTACATCTAGTAGAAAACGCTTTCAGGTTGCAGGAGATCAGAGACACGGTTGCAAGCAAGTCCAGCTGCGAACCCCTCCTTTATGTACGTGACCCACTAGAGCTCCGATCGAAACAGCCCGAATGGTTCAATCGTGAAGGGGCATATCTGGCCACGTCCTGCTACCTGGCGACATGCCTCTTTTCTGCCTCGGCTCGGATCAGGCGGGACTTGCCGTACGTGAGGTTGGGGGAGGACGAGGACACAGCCCTACTCACGCACTTGCGTCGTATCAGCCTCGGATACTCGAGAGACCTAGGCGTATTTTACGCAACTCAGGACAGTCTTGGGAGGATGATCGAACGAGACGGACAGATCATGACCTACATCGAATTCTGCGCATTACTTCAAGGTGCAGAAGGGTTTTGGTTCGATCGACTCGTGCGCTACTACCTGGACACCGCGCAGGGACTACACCCGAGTCGGGTGACGGGAGCCGGTCGCAGCATGGATGCGCTCCTCGTATTCCTCGAGAAACAGATCGGGGGTACTTCCTCCTTGAAGGCTGTCCTCGAAGCTGAGAAGTAGTCGTCAAGAGACGACACGTGCACTCAAAGGGCCGCTTTAATGGCTACGTCTTCCAGTGCCCTAGCGGACCGTCCGGACGACGAGCTCTACGAACTTGTTGCTCATTTTGTCCTGCCTTCCGCGGAGCGGTGATCGAGCTACAGCACTACGCACATCGACCCCCTATCTAATGTACCTAAGTGGGCCGCTCAGGGACAGTTGACGGGCCTTCGAGCCTGTGCATGACCGCCTAACCTGTCGGCTCCCTATCGGATTCGACCGAGCGAAGTTTGCTGGCACAGGGCCGCTCAGGCTTAGGCCAGGAGCCCGATTTCGAGTCTCCGAGCGGTGCAGCTCAGGGGCGCTCGCGAATCGCAAGACATGCTCAACAGGCCGACGATGAGGCACCAACGCCGGAACCCGCAGCGTGTCTCCGCCAAGGGAGTCGAGAACGCTAAGCCCTCAACGACCCTTCTGCCGGGCGCGGGAAGATAGCGCCTGGAGGATCACTCACGGAGGGCATGTCATAAGGGAGTCTGGGGCCAATGTTGCTAGAGATGCGGCATGACTCTGTTGTGACTCGATGCGTGCGCGTCCGACACCCCGCATCGGTTGAGCGAGGCAGCATTCGAGAGTCCAAAGACTTTGGAGGCGTCTGCCGTGAACTTCCTAGCCACAGTCCTTCCCGGTGTGCGACAACTACGAACTCCGGCTACTGTCGGCGCGTTGTGGATAGCAGTCGTCACTATCATCGCCCTGCCGCAGTGGGATGATCTCCGAGCTGGCGCCGGCCTGGCTCAGGCTGTGGCAGTCGTAGACGCATTTCCACGCCCTGTTGGCATAGCCGCCCTCGTGCTCGCGATCTACGTGATCGGCTGCATCGCCACACCGCTACAACTAGGATTTGGGCGTCTCTTGATCGCCGGAATCTTCTCTGTTGTACATAGGATTATCCAGATGTCCAGTCGTGGTGTCATCCGATTCAGGATTTGGCGTCTAGGGCACCTCCTGCATGACCACTTCGCAGAAGATCCGCGTTCTGTGACAGTGCCGCTCGAGGGTGCGATGACCGCTAGCTTCGCGCAAGCAGGCGCACCGGCCCTCGCTTGCCAGGTCGTTCCTTTTCGGTATGTGATCAATAGCCTCGAGGCAGCCGCAGTCCAGCTCTGCGAAAAAGTGCCCCTGCAGGCCGAAGAGTACGACCGGGTCAAGTCTGAATCTGAGTTCCGTGGAGGATTAGCACTCCCATTGGGTGTCCTTCTTGGGTTGCTGGCCGCCCCAATTTCTCCGTTTCTGCTCCCCGTGGCGGCCGCCGTGTCAGTAGGGTTAATCTTCCAATCGCACCAGCTGCGTCAGCAGTCAAGGCGACTGCTGGCCATGTGTTTGCAGTTGGGCTACGCGCGCTCACCACTCCTCGACGGATTCCTAGCTGCAGTGAAGCGCATGAGACTTCCCGAGGATGCCTCGGCAGGCACCTGGTCAGCCGCGCTCGCCGTGGCGGCGACCAATCTGGGCGACTGGGAACTGCAGACCCAAATTATGGACGAATTCTATCCCGGACTTGCCGCTGAGGAGCCGAAAAATGTCCTCGACTTCCTCGACTTCCTCATGATCAATGACCCTGACGGTGTCTGGGTGGCCGTGGAAGGCTTGCGAAAGTACGGCCGGAAGGTGAGTGACACTTACCCGACGGAGCCGACTCCTGTGGCTTGAGCTTGAGGTAGGCATTGCCCCGCTCCTTCAGCTCACCAGCAGTATTGTCGCGAGGATGCTGTCCCTAAGTGGGCCGCTCAGGGACACCGAGCCCATGCAGGCAGTGGATCGCTTTCGCCGACTATGCGACCGGATGCCACCGCACACGCTCCAGGCACGGCATCGGGAGTGGGGCATCGTCGAGGGAGTACACCTCCAGACCCGACAGCCGGCCCTCGTCGACGAACAGTAGAAGCCCTCCGATCGGCTCCCCGTCCGCGCTGACCACCGTTCCCTCAACCGGCACGGGGCTGGGCGCTGATGAGCGAGGCGCGGCGACGGGCACATGCAGATCGAGGGTCCCGCATCCGCACGTGCAGCCGGGTGACGCGCTTACCTGAGCTACCTGGGTGCGGAGTGCTTCGACGCCGTGGAACTCATGGCCAAGTAGCGCATCGAGAAGCGCGAGCTCGCTGTCCGTCATTGGCCGGCTGCTCGCGCCCCGCTGAGATCGTCGGGTCACGCTCTCAGCCTTGTCCCACGACGCCGTGGATCAGCGTCGACAAGCGGATGGTTACGCGGGTGTCCCTGAGTGGGCCGCTCTGGGACAGTCCGCTGCGCTGCTTCCGGTCCCTGTCCGACCGTCTCGCGAGCCGATTCCCTACCGGGATCCGTGGCGGACAGGCGGAACGTCATTCGATGGCCGTCCCGTTTGACCCGTCCGATGAAGGTCTTCGCCTGGGGGAGATGACCGGGACGCTCGCTGGGAACCGATCATGGGCGTGCGGGGTGCCGTGGTGACCAGAACGGTGCCGAGCACAGCCTGATGGACGGTGCCAGGTGGCACGCCGAGGACCTCGGTGACCCGGTCAATGTGTGCCAGCCGCCGGCCTGGCGGCAGCGCGGCGATGACGGTCCCCGCGTCACGCAGTGCCGCGCGGAGGTCCGCCGTGGTCGGGTTGCGCACGGCCGGGGTGACACGCGCGTCGAGCAGGGTGTCGGCGAGGCCGCTCGAGCTCTGGGTGGCAGTCCGCAGCGCGGTGGCGCCGTCGCGGTGGAAGAGGTCGGCCGGATCCAAGCCGTCGGGAAGGGTGAGTCGGCGCGGGTTGTCGCCCCGGGCGGTGAGCTGCCAGTACATCCGCTCGGCGGCACGCTGGCCGGCGTCGTCGGCGTCGGTGGCCACGACGATGCCCGGTTCACCGGAGTGGATGTGCGGGCCGAGCAGGTCGGCCTGCCGGTCGGTGAGAGCGGTGCCGAGCATCGCGACGCCGACGGTCTGCCCGTCCCCGGCCAGGGTGAGGGCGACGGCGTCCAGCGGCCCCTCGACGAGCGCCAGGGCGGCCCCGGCGGCCAGCGCTGGGAGGCCCTCGTGCAGGCCCAAGAGGTGCTCGCCCTTGCGGTAGAGGTCGGTGCCGGGGGTGTTGAGGTACTTGGGGCCGACGCGGCCGCCCTCGAAGGCGGCGGGATTGCGGCGGGCGACGAAGCCGCGGACGACGCCGTCGACGTCGCGGACGGGGAAGGTGAGCCGGTCGCGGAACCGGTCGATCACGGTTCCGGTGCGGGCTCGCTGGGCCAGGCCGGCGGCGAGCACTTCGTCGTCGGTGGCGCCGCGGCTGCGCAGGTGGTCGACCAGCGCGGTCCAGCCGCCGGGTGCGTAGCCGGGGGCGAAGCGTGGGTCGGCGGCGAGATCGGTGCCCAGTCGCTGCCGCAGGTAACCGGGCGCCCAGGAGCCGGGGTAGGAGTCGGTGAAGAAGGCGGCGGCCCAGGTGTTGAGCTCGATCAGCCGGTCGCGGCCGACGGCGGCGGTGGCCCAGAAGTGCTGCTCGAGCAGGTAGTCGGCGTCGTCGACGTCGGTCGGGGCGAGGGGGTCCGGGGTGACGTACCGCGGCGCGACCGGTGGGGAAGTGTCGTGGCCGGGATCGAGGGGCACGTCGAGGTCATCGGGGGGCGGGGCCGCCGGATCAACGGTGACGGCCGCGGCCTGGTCCTCACGGGGGAGGAGCTGGTCGGCGTCGTCCGGCGGCTGCAGGTCGGCCGGCAGCGGCTCGGGAGTCCGGACGGGCGCGGGGTCGGTGAGGGCGGCGACACGGAAGACGAGCGCCTCGGCCACGTCCGTGCCAGTCAGGTCACTCCCTGTCCCGGCGGGCAGGCCGGCGACCGCAGCGGTGAGCAGATCAGCGGGGGACCAGCCACCGCGGATCCCGGTGGTGACCGCGGCGACCAGGGCGGGCCACGCCGGGTCGGCCAGCACCCGCCGGCCGTGGTCACCGGGCAACAGCTCCAGCAGCGTCGTGCACCAGTCCGGGCGCGGCCCGGCACCCTCGGGGCCGGCGGTGGCGGCGGCAGGGGTGAGATGGGGCGCCAGCCGCCACCACAGCGCGGCGGCGGGCAGCTCGTCGGGCAGCGGTCGCCGCGCCGCGACCGCGGCGAGCAGGCCGGCGGCATCGAGGCCGGCGCGGTCGGCGGCGGCCAGCCGGTCGGCGAGCGCCGGCCAGTGCGGATCCCGGCGCAGCCCGGGGTCGATGCTGTCGGCCAGCGCCGCCCACGGCGCGCCGCCCCTCGCCGGGGTGGTCGCGGCCAGGGCCGCCTCCAGCCGATGCTGGTGGCGGCGGGCGGCGGCCGCAGGCTGGGGTGGTCCGGTGGGGCGCCGGTCGTCGTCGGGCACGGTGTGTGCGGCGCGCCAGACGGCGAGGTCGGCGCGCAGCGACGCGGTGTCGGGGTCCAGCAGCGGCCGGGCCCAGCCGGGTGCGGTCGCCGCGGTCATGGCGTCGGCGGTGTCGGTGACCCGGGCCGCGCAGGCGGTCAGGTGGTCGGCGCGCGCAGCGAGATAGGGCCCCCAGTGCGGATCGTCGGCCAGCACCGCCGGCACGCCGGGCAGCCACGGCAGCGGACCCGCCGCCCCGGGCGCGGGCAGCCGCCAGTCCAGGACGGCGGCGGGATCGTGCGCGCTGCCCAGCTCCCGGACGGCGGCGGCGGTGGTCAGGGCGGCCACGGGGTCGATACCGGCGCAGGCCAGCAGCGCCAGGTGCGCGCGCAGCGTCGGCCACGCCGCCGCGGCGGTCAGCCCCGGACGGGCCTGCTCGGCGGCGTCCTCCAGTTCTTCCCCGGCCGCGGCGCCGAGGCGGTGCTCGGCGGCGACGCGCAGCGCATCGGCGTACCGGGTGGCGGCCGCGTGCAGCTGCACGGCCGGATCGGCCAGCGACCGCCGGGCGCCGGCGGCCGAGGACTGCGCGCCGTCGCGGCCGAGCATCCCGATCAGCAGGTCGGTGGCGGTCGGCGGGAACACCGCAGCGGGCGCGACGATGCTGTGCGGGTCGCCGTCCCCGACGGTGGCCAGGTACAGGTGGTTGGCCGTCCGGCCGCGGGAGAGGGCCACGTAGAGCAGCTGCCGGGACTCCGTGCCGGTGAGCACGGTGTGGCAAGTGTCGGCGGTGACGCCCTGCGCGCCGTGCACGGTGGCGGCGTAGCCCAGCTGCACGGACTGGCGCACGTAAGCCGCCGGCAGGGTGATCCGCCGCCCGGTGGCGCTGTGGGCGACGGCGAGGGCGCCGTCATCACCGACGGCGGTGACGGTCCAGCGGTCGCCGTTCTTCACCCAGTCGGCCGCGCCGATCGGCAACCGGCGCTCGTTGGCCCGGGTGATCACCGGGTCCCCGGCGCCGGCCCGGGTGCCGTCGGCCAGCGCGACCGCCGCACCCGCCGGACCGCCGACCGACGCGAGCCGGTCGGCGCGGGCACGCTCGTTGAGCTGCTGCACCACTTCCCGGGTGGCGGCCAGCAGCAGCGCGTCGGCGCCGCGGGCCCGATCGGCGGCCCAGGCGGTGTAGGCCTGCTCCGCGCAGGTGGCTGCGTCGCCGACGTGCACCCGACCCGAGTCGAGGTAGAAGCCCAGGGCGGCGGTGTCGCCGTCGCGCAGCGCGACGGTAGCCGCGGCCTCGGCCGGGTCGGTGAAGCGCACCAGCTGGCTCAGCGTCACCGCGCCGTGCGTGGCCGCGATCTCGGTCAGCACACCGCCGGCGGCCACCGAGGCGAGCTGCTGGGAGTCCCCGACCAGCCGCACCGACCCGCCCCGCCCCAGCACGTGGGACACGGTTCGCGCGAGGTCGAGCGTGCCGGCCATGCCCGCCTCGTCGACGACCACCAGCGTGCCCGGGCCGATGCCGGCGACCCAGTCGGGCCGGTCCCCGGTGTCGAGGGAGCAGACCAGCTTGGCGAGGGTGTCGCACGGGGAGCCGATGGCCTCGCGCAGCCCGGCGGTGGCCACCGCCGACGGAGCCAGGCCCAGCACGCTGCCGCCGCCGGCGGTCCAGGCCCGGGCCAGCGCGGCCAGGGCGGTGGTCTTGCCCGTGCCGGCCGGCGCGAGGGCCAGCTGCACCCGGGCGCGGCTGCCGGCCAGCTCCCGGACCAGCTTTGTCTGGCCGGGATTGAGCTCCCGTCCGTTGGCCGTGGCCTCCAGCAGCGCCAGTTCGACGACCGCCGGATCCGCGCGGCGGCCGTCGCGGCGGCCGGCCGCGGCCAGCAGCACCGCCTCGGCGTCGAGCACCGCGGCGCTGGTGTAGCGGCGGGCACCGGCGACGCTGTACACGCTGGCTCCGTCCGAGCGGCGCAGCTCCACCGGCTCGTCCACCGGATCCGGATCGCCCAGCGGGATGGAGTGGGCGGGGGAGAGGGCCGCTCCGGTCACCCGGGCCACGGCGTCGTCGACGTCGCCCGGGGCCAGGTCGGCCGCGCGCACCACCCGCTCGGCCTCGGCGCGCACGTGCCAGTACTGCCAGCTCGCCCGTTGCCCGCTGACCGTGTCCAGCACCCGGGCCGCGGCCGCGCCGACCCAGGCCTCGGTGACAGCACGGCGGCGGTGCGGGGGGCGACCGAGGACGCGGCCGAGCATGCCGGTCAGGGCGGATCGGCTGCCGAGGACGGCCAGCGCCTGACGCCGCCAGGCCGTCCGCTGCTCGGCCAGGGAGCGCGCCTCGTGCTTGGCCTCCCGCGTCTGCAGGGTCGCCTGCTGGGCCAGGGCGATCGCCTCCGCCGCGGTCGGCGGTCGGCCCTGCTCGGCCTGGAAGTCCGCGGCCAGCGCCGCCCGGCGGACGTCGATCGCCCGCCGCCGCGACGACCACGCCGTCAGCAGCCGCGGGTCCATGCCGACGACCTCCCGCACGGGCCGCTTGTCGGCCTCCCCGCCGGGACGCGCGGCGAAGCGCACCCCGAGCCGGGCGGCCAGGTGCGCCTCCAGCCGGGTGTTGTACCGCTCCGAGGCCGCGACGTTGGCCTTGTGCAGCACCCGTCCGTCCAGCGCCCGCCACTGCCCGTCGCGGGTCTGCACCTTGTTGCTCACCGCCACGTGGGTGTGCAGGTCGGGGTCGCCGGCGCGGGAGTCGCGGTGGGTGAACACCGCGGCGATCAGGCCGGTGGTCTCCACCTGGCGCACGCCGCCGGCGCCCAGCCGGGTGAAGGCGGCGGTTCCCTCCAGCCAGGCGAGGGTGTCGGCGACCGCGGCGGCGTGGGCGGCCTCGACCTGGTCGGCGACCTCGCGCGGGGCCAGCGCCCACAGCGCCGAGACCGACTTGACCGGGGAGAACGTCAGGTCCCAGCCGGCCACCGCGCGGGTCGCTGGCCGCGACCCCCGGGCGATGAACCCCGACAGCTCCCGGGCGTCGGCCGGCGGGCGGCCGTACGCGGTGGCAAACATGTCCCGTGCTGTCCGGCTGCGGATCCGGGCCCGCTCCTCCTCCGGCAGTGGTGCGTCACGCGGCAGGCCGCGCGCGGCGTTCGCGGCGGCGAACTGCTGCGCGCACCGCGCCCGGAAGCCGTCCGGGGACGTGCTGTAGAGCAGGAAGGGCAGGCCGAGAGCGCCGAGCGCGCGCGCCTCGGCCGGTGTCCGTCCCGCGGCCAGGGCCGCCCGCTCGAGGCGCCCGGCGTCCGGATGACGCCCCTGCCCGAAGAGGGCCTCCATCTGCTCCTCGCCGACCGGCTGCCCGGCATGCACCCCGGGCAGCCCGGCCAGGCCGCTGCCGGCCCACGTCCCGGGGGACTCGCCGCGCTGGGCGTAGTAGTCACCCAGGCCGGCATGGCCCCGCTGGGTGGCGTCCAGTGCCGCCACCTGCCGCGTGAGATAGCTGTATCCCTCGCCCGCCGTCAGCTTGTGCAGGGACATCACGGCCGCGGACGGTAGGAACGGCACCTCCAGTCGCGGACCCGGAGTCCTCCAGTTGCTCGCGCCGCGGCGGTGCTCGAACGCCCGATCGCTGGGGTGGTGAGCTGCGTCGAGTTCCGGTCGGGCATCCGGTCGACGCCCTCACCTATCCGCCCCGCACGGAGCTCCGGCCGCTGGCCGCCTTCGCGGGCACGGCGTCTTCTCGCCCGGACCCGGGCGTGCAGGCGCAGGTGGAGCGGTTCGTCGTGGAGCATTACGCCGCGGGTCGCTCCTTGCGGGAGTTGGCGGAGCTCACCGACCGGTCGTTCTCCGCGGTGCGGAAGATCCTCGACCGGCACGGGGTCCGCCGGCGCGGCGTGGGCGCGGCCCGGCTCAGCGCCGAGGCGCCCACCCCTCCGACCCGATAGGCGGGCGGCCTCCTGCTCGTCCGGGGCGCCGGCCGTGCCGTGCCTGGAGGCTGCCGGAGCCGGCAGTGCATGAGGTGTAACCCATTGCGATCTTGATCGCTGCCCGTGCGGATGAGAATGCTCCTGTCGTCCGGCGACGTCGGAACACAGTGGTGCCAGCGAGCCCGCTGAGGTGTATGGCGCGGGGTCCTCGGGTGCCCTTGATTGCTGCCGTGAGCGCGTGGGTCTGTGTCCTGGCAGAGGGCCCTCCGGGCGACGCCATCGGTGTCGATGCGGAGGAGGGATCGCCGTGGAGGTGCTGTTCGAACGGGTCGCAGGGCTCGACATCGGCAAGGCGAGCCTGACGGTCTGTGTGCGCACGCCCGGCCCACGGGGCCGGCGGGCGCAGACCCGGACGTTCCCGACGATGACCCGCTCGCTGGAGGTGATGCGGGACTGGTTGCTCGCCGAGGGCGTGACGATCGCGGCGATGGAGTCGACCTCGACCTACTGGAAGCCGGTCTTCTACTGCCTGGAGGAGGTGATGGACACCTGGCTGTGCAACGCCGCGCACATCAAGGGCGTCCCGGGCAGAAAGACCGACGTCAAGGACGCCGAATGGATCGCCCAACTGCTGGAGTGCGGGCTCATTCGGCCGTCGTTCGTGCCTCCTGCAGATATTCGCCGGTTGCGGATGCTGACCCGCTACCGGGTGCAGCTGATGGGCGACCGCACCCGGGAGATCACCCGGCTGGAGCTGATGCTGGAGGACGCCAGCATCAAGCTCTCCTCGGTCGCGGCCAGCCTCTCCAGCGTCTCGGCGCGGGCGATGCTGACCGCGCTGATCGCCGGTGAGCGGGATCCGGCGGTGCTCGCCGAGCTGGCCAAGACCCGGATGCGGCGCAAGATCCCGGCGCTGACCGAGGCGCTGACCGGGCACTTCGACGAACACCACGCCCAGCTCGCGCGCAGCATGCTGCACCGCCTGACCCTGGTCGAAGACGCCCTCGCCGAGCTCGATGCGGTGCTCGCCCAAGCCTGCCGGCCCTGGGCGCACCAGCTGGAGCTGCTGCAGACCATCCCCGGAGTGGGGGAGAAGGTCGCCCAGGTGATCCTCGCCGAGACCGGCGGGGACATGTCCCGGTTCCCCTCCGCGGCCCATCTGGCCTCCTGGGCCGGCCTGGCGCCGGGAGTGCACGAGTCGGCCGGCCGACGGCAGCGGCCCGAGCAGCAGCACGGCAACAAGTGGCTGACCGCGATGCTGGTGGAGGCCGCCGGCTCGGTCGGGCGGATGCACGGCGCCAACTATCTGGCCGCCCAGCACGCCCGGCTCACCGCCCGCCGCGGCCGGGCCCGCGCCCAGGTCGCCGTGGCGCACTCGATGCTGGTCTCGGCCTACTACATGCTCTCCCGCGATGAGCCCTATCGGGACCTCGGCCCGGACTGGCTCGCCAAGCGCAACGACGAGGCCCACACCCGCCGCCTGGTCGCTCAACTCGAACGGCTCGGGCACACCGTGGTCCTCGACCCCGCCGCCTGACCTCAACTGCAGACGAACTAGAGGACGGGCTTCGCCCGCCCCGCGCTGACGCGCGCCTGCAACTCACCTATTCACGGGTCTGTGTGGCACTTGATCTTGGCCGTTCTCTGGTGGTGATCGGAGGCGCGATGGCCCGGTCCAGTAGCGCACGAGGACCGACGTCGGAGCCCGGTCGTGCGGGCGTGGGAGGCGCCGCGCGAGGTCGAGCGGTGGCCGGTGTGGACGCCGCCGGTGACCTCGGTACGACGCCTCGATGACGGGAGCTGGCCGTCGGGTCTCGGGGTGTGGGGTGGCGCAGCGCCGCCTCCCGCCGACCGAATAGGCCGTGACTGGGCACGAGCCTTTCCGCTAGTTCACCCGGATGGCCACCAGCCCAGGGTCGCGCACCTCCGCCCGGCGCTCCGCCAGGAGCCTTCGCCCGGTTCCCGAGGGCTGTCGACTCCGGTGCTCGGAGGGACGTTGCCTGCGACCGGAGGGCGACGTCGGCCTCACGGTGCCCGCGACTCCTCGATGCAGGCGGGGCGCGTCGAGCGCCTGCGCGGCGCCATGGTCACCGCCTCCGGACACTGGTAAACATGGGGATGATTGGCCGATCGGCGGTCCGCTTGGACAGGGAGCGAGGCAGTGGTGCTCGAGAGGTCCCAGGCGCTCACCTTGGTCACCCGGCGGATGGGAACGAGATCGAGGACACCGGGGCGGCGTGAGCGATGAGTGAAGCACCAGCAGGCGTAGTGGTCGTCGGTGGCTCCATCGGTGCCGTCCGAACGGTCCAGGGGTTGCGGAGGGAAGGTTATGGAGGTCGGATCCGTCTCCTGACCGAGGAACTCGTCGAGCCCTACGACCGGCCTCCCTTGTCCAAGCAGTACCTGGCCGGCAGCAGGTCCCTGGACCAGTTCACCCTTCTCACTCAGGAGGCAGCGGGCGACCTCGACGTGGAGATGGTGCTCGGGGCTCGAGCGGTCGGCATCGACCCCGACTGGGACGTGGTGCAACTCGCGGACGGCTCGCGGATCAGTTATGAGCACCTGGTCGTAGCGACCGGCAGTAGTCCGCGAGTCACCCCGTGGGACACCGTCGAGGGGGTGCTCTCTCTCCGGGATCTCCAGGACGCCGATCAGCTCCGACGCGCGCTCGACGGCGCGAGCAGCATCGCGGTCGTCGGGGCAGGGTTCGTCGGCGCCGAGGTAGCCGCTACGGCCCGGGGCCTGGGGTTGGACGTCACGATGATCGATCCGCTCCCACACCCGATGGCGCGTGTGCTGGGGGGCGCGCTCGCCGATCGTTTCATCGAGCTGCACCAGGACCGCGGCGCGAACCTCCTCTTGAGCACCCGCGTCGAGTCGATCCAGAGGGACGCCTCGGGCATCCAGCTGTCCCTGTCCGACTCGACGGTTCTCACCTGCGACGTCGTCGTCATCGGGATCGGGACCGTGCCCAACACCGGGTGGCTGTCCGGGGCCGGTCTCGACCTGGTGAACGGCGTCGCGTGCGACGCCCGGGGACGAGCGACCGACGTCGCTGGGATCTACGCCGTCGGCGATGCCGCGCGCTGGCTCGATCCCCATGACGGCGTTCAACGCCGGCACGAGCACTGGACGAACGCCGTCGAGCAGGCAGCGGTCGTGGCGAAGGTCATCGTGCACGGCGATGCTCCCGAGCACCGGCCCCGCCCCTACGTGTGGAGCGATCAGTACGACTGGCAGATCCAGGTCCTCGGGGACCCCGCCCGCGGCGAGCTGATCGACGTCATCGAGAACGAGCCCGTGATCAGCGACGGCGCCGCTCCCCGTCCGCGCTTCGCCGCCGTCTACGGCGCATCGGACGGGAACGTCGTCGGCGCGGTCATCGTCTCCTGGCCCAGAGCCACTCTCACCCTGCGGCGGTCGCTGGCCTCGACGACGACCACGGCCGACGCCACGACCTCTGTCCAGGCCCTCACAGCGCGCTGAGGTCAGGATCCGCTCCGAGGAGCAGCGGACGGGCGGAATCGCGCCCGTCGCCACGCTCCGCTGACCGGCTGGTGGTCAACGAGCAGCCGCTCCCTGCTCCGTGCCGTCGCCGTGCCTTCCGACGTGCATGCGGGTGATATGCGCGCCCGCCCGCACCAGGTCCTCCAGAGTGGGCGTGACCAGCGCCGCGCGGAGGCCGGCCTCGCGCACGGCATGCTCTGGGAGAGCGACCTGGCCGGCGCACACGTAGACGGGGCGGCCCACCGCGCGGCGCACGACCCCTGACACGACCTTGCCGCGCATGCTCTGGTCGTCCAGCCGTCCCTCGCCCGTCACGACGACCGCGGCGCGACGGCTGGCGTCGTCGAAACCCACCGCGTCCATCACGGCGTCGATGCCCGACGTGAGCTCCGCGTCGAAGAAGGCCCAGAGGCCGCCGGCCAGGCCGCCGGCTGCGCCGGACCGGGGCAGTCCGCGAGGATCCCGGGGGAAGCCGGCGGCGAGCCGGTGCAGGTGGTCGGTGAGCCGCTCGACTGCGTCCGGCGCGGCGCCCTTCTGCGGACCGAAGACCGTCGCGGCCTCCTCGAACGGTGTCGTGACGTCGCTGAGGACCACCAGTCGCGCTCCCCGGAGGCCACCACCGGCGTGGACGGCCTGGACGGCGCCGTGACCGCCGTCCGTCGTTGCGCTCCCGCCGCAGGCGACGTAGACCGTGCGGGCTCCCTCGCGAGCGGCCTGCGCGATGAGTTCCCCCGTGCCGTAACTGGTGGCGCGCTCGGCGTCCCGGTCCTCTCGAGCGACGAGTGGCAGCCCGCTCGCCGCAGCGACGTCCACCACCGCCGTGCGGCCGTCGGTCAGGAGGGCCAGACGCGCCGGCACCGGCTCGCCGAGGGGACCGGTGGCCGTGACCTCGAGCCAGACGCCCCCGACGGCGTCCAACAGGGCCTGTGCGGTGCCCTCCCCGCCGTCGGCGAGGGGGAGCACGACGGGTCGGCCACCGGCCTCGTGCACCCCGCGCGCGAGGGCGGCTGCGACCTCCCGCGCTGCAAAGGTGCCCTTGAACGAGTCGGGACAGAGGAGGATCTCAGGGCCGCGCGTGTCTCCCGGCGCTGCATCGTCGGCTGTCATGGGTGTCGTCCTCCGTGAGGGGTCCACTGCCCTGTGCGGCTCTGGCGCTCGGCGCGGAGCCCCCACCACCGTGCCGGGGTCGGCCTCACTCCGGACGCCCTGATCGTCCGTCACGCCGTACCCGCCGGCCCCCGCGACCGAGGCGGGATCACAGCCAGCCGACCGGTCCCTCGAGCAGGGGGCCCAGTTCGCCCCGGTGGAGGTCGAAGACCTGCGAGAGGTGCTCCTGCATGAGCGTCGCGGCGACCTCCGCGTCGCCATCCACGATGACCTGGGCCACCTTGAGGTGGTCCTCGACCAGCTTCTTGTGGAGTTTCCGGACGTCCCCGACGGTGGCGGTGTGGTGGGCAAGGATCTGGCCGTACGCGCGGAAGGTGAGCTGGAAGACCCGGTTACCGGCGAGTCCGGACACCGCACCGTGGAAACCCTCGTGGCCGGTCACGTAGACGTCGAGGTCGACGTGCTCGTCGTCCTCGACATCACCGGACAGATACGGGGCCATCACCTGCTCGCGTAGCGCAGCGTCGGGATTCATCGCCGCCATCCGGGCGAGCGTCGACTCCGCGAACACCCACGCCTCGAACAACTCGTCGTACGTCGCGCCCGCGAGGTGGAAGAACAGCGCCTCCATCCTGCCCAGATTGGCGGAGTCGACGGTGCCGACCACCGGACCACCGCCGGGGCCACGACGGATGCTGATCATCCCCTGGACCTCCAGGAGCCGCAGCCCCTCCCGCAGGGACTCGCGGCTGACGCCGTACTGCTGCAGCATCTGGGCCTCCGAGGGCAGACCGTCCCCGGGCTGTAGCCCAGCGGCAGTGATGCTGCGCACGACCTCACGAGCCACGACCTCCGCGGCCTTGAGCGGTCGGAGCACCGAACCTCCGGCGGCGATCGGGATGCCCTTCGGCGGAGTCGCCGACTCCGGGGCCTGCGCCTCGGTCTGCTTACCCTTGCGCGCGCCGGTCTTCTTCTTGCTCGTCACCATGGCTCTCACTTCGCTGTCATCGCCCGCTGTCCTGAGGGCGCTGGTCCATCCACCAGGACACGCGGTGAGACGGTGACCGACGACCTTGTCCGACCGTCGGTCAACGGCGCAAGTGCTCCCAGCACCTCGTCACCGTCCTCGGCGTCGTGTGTCACGCCAACCCAGCGCCTGGCCTCGCTCCAGGCGGACGAGGTCCACGGCCGGGACGAATCCTGCCCGGCAGAGCCTGGCGTCCTCGGGATCACGCCCTCGGCAGCCACGTCGAGCCCCGCCCCACCCGTCGTCCGGCGAGCCGCACCGGCGATGTTCCCACTTCATGACTCAGGACCACGCGTCCGTCGGGCCCGACGGCATCATGCCGAGGTCCCGGTTCACGGCCGGGAACAGGTGCGCGCCCTCCACATCCACCGCGAAGGAGTGGGCCATCTCCTCCCGCTGCCGGTCGGCACCGGTGAGCCGGCCGGTGTGCTGGCGCAGGTGCTCCTCCCACGTGTCGTAGGACTGGACGAGCACGAACAGCGAGGGATTGATCCCGTCTTGATAGAGCCTGCAGCTCGTCGCCCCGGTCTGCAGCCGGGAGCGTCGCACTGGCTCCATCGCCTCGAGGAACGGCCCTTGCGCCTCGGGCGGGACCACGTAGCGCACGACGACCAGCACCGGCCCCACCCGAGGGTCCGGCTCGTAGGCCAGGTCCGGGTCCGTCCAGTAGACCGCCGGATCGCGGTCCAGGTGTGCGACGTCGGGGAGGGGCCACAGCGCCACGGTCACCGCGCCGGCCACCATGAGGACCGCTGCAGCGAGAAAGGTGGGACGCAACCCGACGGCTTGTGCCACGAGCCCCCACAGGAGCGAGCCCGCTGCCTGCGACGCCGCGAAGACCATGTTCAACGTGGCCAGACCGCGGGCGCGCACCCATTGCGGCAGGAAGACCTGTAACGCCGCGCTGACGCCCATGAGCACGAGAAGCCACGCCATGCCGCCGGGCACCAGGAGCACCGCGAGCACGGCTGGGTTCGGCACCGTCACGCAGGCCACGAGTGAGACGGTGAAGAGCACCGCCGACAGGACCAGCAGTCGATTCGCCGAGAGCCGGGCAGCCAGGCGCGGCAGCACCGCGGCGCCGGCAACTGCGCCGACTCCGAGGCTACCTAGCAGCACGCCGAAGCCCGTGGAACCGCTGGACAGCTGCTCGGAGGCAACCAGCGGTAACAACGCCCACATCGCGGCGCCGGGCAGCACGAAGAGGAAGACCCGCAGCAGATACCGGCGCATGGCGGGTGAGTTGCGCACGTACCGGCCACCGGTCCGGATGGCGCTCGTGAACCGCTCGGGGGGCATGCCGGTCGGGACCGGTGGACGGCGCACGACGCCCAGCACGACGAGGAAGGCCGAGGCCGACACGGCGGTGAACCCGAACACGACGGCCGGCCCGGACTGGGACAACAACACCCCTGCCAGTGCCGGGCCCACGGCTCGGGGCCCCGTTCCCGGCCATGCCACCCAGCGCGGCCACCATCCGCACCTGCTCGCGCGGCACGAACGACTGGACCAGGACCTGGTAGGCGGGCAGGGTCGCGGTCAGGCACGTACCGAGCAGGAAGGTGAAGAGGAGCAGCAGCGCGGGTGGCATCAGACCCACGGCCGTCAGGATGCTGAGCGAGCTGCCCACGGCCAGTTGGAGGAGTTGCACGCCGATCAGCAGCCTGCGCCGGTCCAGGATGTCGGCCAGCGCACCTGCCGGAAGGGCGAACAGCACCATCGGCAGGATCGATGCCACCTGGACGAGCGCGACCAGGGTCGACGAGTCGGGTTCGTCGACCAGCACCCACTGCGCACCCGCGGTCTGCATCCAGGTGCCCAGCATGCTGACCAACTGCGCCAGCCACATGGCCCGGAAGGCGCGTACGCGCAACGGCGCCCACAACGACGTCGCTCGTTCGGTGGGCATGTCACTCATCGCGGGAGACGACGAGACTCCTCGAGGACCCACAGGGGCGCCGGACCGGGCAGCACGGGACGGGGCGGTTCGGCTACCGATCCTCGATGCGGAACCCCAGCTTCAGCTTCACCTGGAAGTACGCGACGTCACCGTCGACCACGTGCCCTCGGATCTCTCCCGTCTCGAACCACTCGATGTTGCGGACGGTCTGCGCCGCCTGTCGGATGGCGGTCCGGATGGCGTCCTCGACGCTGGTCTTGCTGCTACCGACGATCTCGCTGAGTCCGTAGACGTGGTCACTCATCCATGGCTCCTATCCGGGTGGACACCGTTTCGCCTCACCCTGTGGCGGACGCTTTCCTCGAGGGAGATCTCCCACAGCCCTGTTCGGGCACGGTTCTGGCCGAGGTGGCCCCGTTCACCCGACTCCCGGTACCGCATCGTCGGGTCGGCTCCAGGTGGGGAGGGGGGCTCTGCCCACCACGAGGGGCGGGGCACCGGACACCACCTCCACGAGGTGGTGTCCCGTCCGGTCCCGCCTCGTGGCGAGAAGCCGGACGTTGTCCCGAGGTGCGCCGACGGCGAGGGGGAGCCGTGCGGACACGTGGATGCCATGACCGCTCAGGGCCGTCACCTCGGCGAGATCGTCCGTGAGCAGTCGTACCCTCCGGGCGGCGAGGTCGGTGAGGATGTCGGCGGCCGCCTGGCGGTGCCTGGCGTCGACGGGCATCCCGTGTCGGGTGCCCGCCTCGACGGTGTCGAGTCCTCGGTCCTGCAGGGAGCAGGCCCTCAGTGTGGCGAGAAGGCCGGTTCCGCTCTCCTCGTGGCCACGCAGATAGACGACCACGCCGCGCCCCGCGGTCGCGATCTTCTCGATGGACGCATCCAGCTGCGGGCCGCAGTCGCAGCGGCTCGAGCTCAGAACCTCGCCGGTCAGGCACGCGGAGTGGATCCTGACCAGGACGTCGTCGCCGTCGGGAAGGTGTCCGTCTGCGCCGAGTCCGGCGACCAGAGCGAGGTGTTCGGTCCCGGACTGCTGGTCGATGTAGCCCACGGCGGTGAGCACTCCGGGACGAGTCGGCATCGAGGTGGAGACCACCCGACGGACGACTCCCTCCTCCCGGAGGCGGTGGTCGCGGAGGTCCTGGATCGAGATCATCACCAGGTGGTGCTCGTCGGCGAATGCCCGGCAGCTGTCGGCACGCCGCATGCTGCCGTCGTCCTCGACCATCTCGGCGATCACGCCGGCCGGCTGACGACCGGCCAGCCGGGCCAGGTCCACAGCCGCCTCGGCGTGCCCCGGGCGGACCAGCACGCCACCTTCCCTCGTCCGCAGGGGGAGGAGATGACCCGGTCGTGTCAGGTCCCCGGGCTCGGTTCGCGGATCGGCCAGCAGCCGCGCCGTGCGGGCCCGATCTCGCGCGGAGATGCCCGTCGTGACACCGGAGCTCGCATCGACGCTGACCGCGAGGCCCGTCTGCAGCCGGTCCACGCTCTCGTGGACCATGGCCGGGATGCCCAGGCGGTCGAGAACCGCTCCGGTGAGCGGCAGGTACACCAGACCGGACGTGTGCCGGACGGTGAATGCCATCCACTCGGGGGTCACGGCATCCGCGGCCATGATGAGGTCGCTTCCGCTCTCGCGGTTCTCGTCATCCACGACGATCACCGGGCGACCTGCAGCGATCTCCGCGAGCGCCGCCTCCACGGTGTCGAGCGACAACGGCGGTGCGGAGGCGGGGAGATCGAGGGATCCGCCTCCGACGACCACGGCCGGCTCCGTCCGGATCAGGCCCGAGCCGAGGTCGGACGGCACCGTCCCGGTATGCGCACGAGGAGCGTTCACACGCGTGTGAACGGCGTCCCGTCCGGACGGTGACCGTCTGTCCTGGGGCTTCACGGCGTCACCCTATTCCTCATAACTTATTGTCCGCAACCCATGACTGATGGCTCTCGACCGCTCGAGGAAGCGCTGGTCGACATGACGAGGTGTGCAGGCCGGGCCGCGCCACACGCAGGACGGCCACCGGCGTGCCGGACCGGCGTCGTCTCCGATCAGTGACTCTCGCTGCGGGGTGGGAGAGCGGTGACCATCGGATGATCACGGCCGATCCGGCCGGTCTTGGCTGCGCCTCCTGGGGTGCCGAGCTCCGAGAAGAATTCGGCGTTGGCGTCCTGGAAGGCGCTCCACTGGTCCGGGAGGTCCGTGTCGTAGTAGATGGCCTCCACCGGGCAGACCGGCTCACAGGCGCCGCAGTCGACGCACTCGTCCGGATGGATGTACAGCATCCGGTCACCCTCGTAGATGCAGTCCACCGGGCACTCGTCGATGCACCTCTTGTCGAGGACATCGACGCACGGCTCGGCGATGACGTAGGTCATGACGGCTCCTTGTTCGACAGCGGCACCGCGCCGTGGTGCGTGCGGCGCCGGGGGGACTGCTCACTACCGGATCCGGACCGGTCAGTGGACCTCTTGTCCGCCGTCCGTGGGCCCGGCCACCTCTCTGAGGCGGGCATCGGTGGACGGCTGCTCGAGCTCGATCTCATCTCCCGGGAGGAGGATGACCGTCGATCCGGTCGGGGGCAGTGCCCGCCCGTCGACGGGGAGGACACGGGCGTTTCGGCCGACCTCGAGGTCACCGAAGACCGCCGGCCAGGGGGAGATGTAGCGGTACCGGGGCACGACCGCTCCGAGGGAGGAGGGGCAGGACAATCGCAGCAGTTCATCGCCCCTCGTCGCCGGCGGGGCACACTCATCGCCGCCCACCTTCGTCATCGCGGGCGCCGGCCGGTTCCTGGTCGACGAGCGTGAGCCGACCGCCGAGCGGCTCGTACGTGAACTTCTGCAGCGGCCCCGTGGGCGGGTCCTTCAGCAGCACGACGCGCTCGCGGTTGAGGCGGACGCTCATGACCTCGTCCGCCGCGTGTCCCAGCTCCCGACAGAGCCACCGGAACACATCCGCAGGAACGGAACCCTGCTCGCACACGTCCGGTCCCTCCGCTCTCTCGCGTCAGTGGTCCCTCAGTCATGCGGGATCTGCACGTTGCCGCTCTGCACGGCCCACGTGTCGGTGCCGTGCAGGAGCGAGTGGAGGTCGGCGGTCCCGTCCTGTACCGCGTGCTGCACCTGGGCCCGGGCGAGGTCGTCGTACGTGGGCCGGTCCACCCGCCGCAGCACGCCGAAGACGGCGTGCTGCAGGTCCTGGTCGGACAGCCGGGACAGGGCGAAGGCGAGCTCGGTGTCGGTGGCGTCGTGGACCACGACGTCCTCCGGTGCGACCTCCGCGGTCGGCGCCACGGCCAGCCCGAAGCCCTTGCGGACGACGGCGTAGCGGCCCTCGTTGCCGAAGACGATCGGCTCGCCGTGCCGCACGGTGATCACTCGCGACTCGGACTGGTCGGGCTTGCGCAGCACGTCGAAGGAGCCGTCGTTGAAGATGGGGCAGTCCTGGTAGATCTCGACCAGCGACGCCCCGCGGTGCCGCGTCGCGGCGTCGAGCACCTCCGTCAGGCCGGCTCGGTCGGAGTCCATCGCCCGCCCGACGAACGTCGCCTCGGCGCCCAGCGCGAGGGACACCGGGTTGAACGGGTGGTCCAGCGAGCCCATCGGGGTGGACTTGGTGACCTTGCCGACCTCGGAGGTGGGCGAGTACTGGCCCTTGGTGAGCCCGTAGATCCGGTTGTTGAAGAGCAGGATCGTCAGGTTCACGTTGCGGCGCAGGGCGTGGATCAGGTGGTTCCCGCCGATGGACAGGGCGTCGCCGTCCCCGGTCACCACGAACACCGACAGGTCGGGCCGGGTGACGGCCAGCCCGGTCGCGATCGCCGGCGCGCGGCCGTGGATCGAGTGCATGCCGTAGGTGTCCAGGTAGTACGGGAACCGGGAGGAGCACCCGATGCCCGACACGAAGACGGTGTTCTCCCGCTTGATGTGCAACGTCGGCAGGAACGAGCGGACGGCGGCCAGCACCGCGTAGTCACCGCAACCCGGGCACCACCTCACCTCCTGGTCGCTGGTGAAGTCCTTGGCCCGCTGCACCTCGTCCTCGGTGGGCACGCGGTCCAGTCCGCCGAGCACCGGCAGCCCCAGGTCGATCGCGGTCATGCCGACACCTCTTCCTTCATCATCAGCGGAGTCAGGCGCTCGGCGAGCTCGGCCGCTCCGAACGGCATGCCGGCGACCTTGGTGATCGACTCGACGGGGATGCAGAACCGTCCCTGGAGCAGGAAGGCCAGCTGGCCGAGGTTCATTTCGGGGACGACGACCTTCCGGTACCGGCGCAGGACGTCCGCGGTGTTGGCCGGGAACGGGTTGAGGTACCGGAAGTGGGCCTGTGCCACCGGGTGCCCGAGGGCTCGCAGCCGGCGGACCGCGGCACCGATCGGGCCGTAGGTCGACCCCCAGCCGACGACGAGGACGTCGGCGTCGCCGTCCGGGTCCTCGACGTCCAGGTCGGGCACCGTGACGCCGTCGATCTTGGCCTGGCGCACCCGCACCATGAACTCGTGGTTGGCCGGGTCGTAGGAGATGTTGCCGGTGCCGTCGGCCTTCTCCAGCCCGCCGATCCGATGGGCGAGACCGGGTGTGCCGGGCACCGCCCACGGGACCGCGAGGGTGTCGGGGTCGCGCAGGTAGGGCAGGAAGCTGCCGTCCGGACCGTTCGGCTCGGTGGCGAACCGCACCGGTGTCTCGGGTAGGTCCCCGTCCTCGGGCAGCCTCCACGGCTCGGAGCCGTTGGCGATCGCCCCGTCGGAGAGCAGCAGCACCGGCGTCTGGTAGGTGACCGCGATGCGGACGGCGTCCAGCGTGGCGTCGAAGGCGTCGGAGGGGGACCGCGGTGCCACGATCGGCAGTGGAGCCTCACCGTTGCGGCCGAACATCGCCTGCAGCAGGTCTGACTGCTCGGTCTTCGTCGGCAGGCCGGTGGAGGGGCCGCCACGCTGCACGTCGACCACCAGGAGGGGCAACTCCGTCATCACCGCCAGACCGATGGCCTCCGATTTGAGCGAGATGCCGGGGCCCGATGTCGTCGTCACCCCCAGGGAGCCGCCGAAGGCCGCACCGATCGCCGCACTCACGCCCGCGATCTCGTCCTCGGCCTGGAAGGTCGTCACGCCGAACCGCTTGAGCTTTGACAGCTCGTGCAGGATGTCCGACGCCGGCGTGATCGGGTAGCTGCCGAGGAACACGGGCAGCCCGAACCGCAGGCCGGACGCCACGATGCCGTAGGCGAGTGCGGTGTTCCCGGTGATCTGCCGGTAGGTGCCGTCCGGCAGCGCAGCCGGCGAGACCTCGTAGGTCACCGCGAAGGACTCGGTCGTCTCGCCGTAGGCGTGCCCGGTGCGGAAGGCCACGATGTTGGCCTCGGCGATCTCCGGACGCTTGGCGAACTTGTCCCGCAGCCAGCGTTCGGTGCCCTCGGTCGGCCGCGAGTACATCCACGACAGCAGGCCCAGGGCGAACATGTTCTTGCTGCGCTCGGCCTCCTTCTTGCCGATTCCCAAGGGGGCCAGCGCGGCGGTGGTCAGTGACGTCATCGCCACCCGGTGCACGGTGTACGACGCCAACGAGCCGTCCTCGAGCGGGTCGCTCTCGAAACCGACCTTGGTCAGATTCCGCTTCGTGAACTCGTCGGTGTCGACGATCAGGACTCCGCCGGGCGACAGATCCGTGAGGTTCGCCTTCAGCGCGGCCGGGTTCATCGTCACCAGCACGTCCGGCCGGTCACCCGGGGTCAGGATGTCGTAGTCGGCGAAGTGCAGCTGGAAGCTCGAGACACCGGCCAGAGTGCCGTGCGGCGCCCGGATCTCCGCGGGGAAGTTCGGCAGCGTCGACAGATCGTTGCCGAATGCCGCCGCCTCCGCCGTGAACCGGTCGCCAGTCAGCTGCATGCCGTCACCGGAGTCGCCGGCGAACCTGATGACGACGCGAGACTGCTTCCGCGGCGATCCGTGGACCGGCTCGGATCCGGGTGACGCCATCATGTACCTCCTGCGGTGAACGGGCTGTGCCGCGCCCCGGCTCACGCGCGGGGAGCGCATGGCGCAGTCGAGACGGCTACTCGGTGTCGTGCGACTCAGCGCGTCGTCGTCGATGATCCGTAGCCCAACGGTGGAGCCACGGGCCCGGCGGGATGATGCGAGTGAGATCCTCATGAGGATCTGACGTGACGCACGCTACGTCGGTGTGACTGGACAGTCAAGGGGCGTGAAGCCGTCGGCGGCTTGTACCCATAAGGTGGCTTGTACCCATAAGGTCATGAGGAATAGGCTGCTGCCTCGTACGCCGGCGAGATCGGCCTCGTTCCCTCCGACGTGGAGCGGAGGCGGTCTCCCGTCCGAGCGTGGATCCGCCGGCGCCGCGTCCCTGAGGACGCACACGCGCGAGGGGCCTGCGCGGAACGGATCCGTGATCGCCCCTCGAGAGGACCCGCGTGCGGCAGAGCCCTACCGAGCGGCGCACTGGGCATCGCTCGACGTTCGCCGTCCTGGCCCTCGGTGTCGCCGCCTTCGCGTTCCTGCAGTCGCTGGTCAATCCGGTGCTACCGACGGTCCAGGCGGAGTTGGGGAGCTCTCAGACCGACGTGACGTGGGTGTTGACCGCCAACTTCATCGCGGCGTCGGTCTTCACCCCGATCCTGGGTCGTTTGGGCGACATGACTGGCAAGAAGCGGATGTTCGTCGTCGGTCTGGGGACAATGGCGCTCGGCTGTCTGCTGTCCGCCGTGGCCACCGACCTGTCGGTCATGATCATCGGCCGTGTCGTCCAGGGCGTCGGGGGAGGCGTCCTGCCGTTGGCCTTCGGGATCATCCGGGACGAGTTCCCGCAGCGCGAGGTCCCCGGTGCGGTCGGCGCCATCGCCGGCCTGACCGCACTGGGAGGTGGTGTCGGCCTCATCCTGGCCGGCCCGATCGTCGACGCCTTCGGCTACCACTGGCTGTTCTGGGTGCCGCTGATCGTTACGGTCCTGTCGGCCCTCGCCGCCCAGTTCCTGCTGCCGGAGTCCCGCGCGCTGTCCGCGGGTTCCATCAACTGGATCTCCGCGGCCCTCTTGTCCGGCTGGCTCGTCGGGCTCCTGCTCGCCGTCAGCCAGGCGCCGACCTGGGGGTGGAGTTCGCCGAGCGTGCTCGCCCTGCTCGCCGCGGCCGTCGTCCTCGCTGTCGTCTGGGTGGTGGCGGAGTCCCGCGCCGAGCACCCGCTGATCGACATGACGATGATGCGGATCCGGGCGGTCTGGGCGACCAACCTCGTCACGCTGGCCCTCGGCGCGGCTGTCTACTCGGCACTCGGGTTCCTGCCCCAGCTCCTGCAGGCGTCCCCGTCCGATGGCCACGGCCTCGGCGCCTCGGTCACCGAATCCGGCCTGATGATGCTGCCGCAGACCGTCGCGGTGTTCGTGCTCGGCCTCGTGGCCGGCCGGATGGCCCTGCGATTCGGCTCAAGGAACCTGGTCGTGGTCGGCTCGCTCGTCAGCGCTGTCGGCTTCCTGCTCGTCGTGGTGGCGCACGACAGTGAGTGGGCGATCTACCTGATCACGGCCGTCAACGGCGCGGGTTTCGGTCTGGCCTTCTCCGCGGTGGCGAATCTGATCGTGGCCGCCGTGCCGGCGCACCAGACCGGGGTGGCCAGCGGCATCAATGCCAACGTTCGCACCATCGGCGGGGCCGTCGGTGCCGCGCTGATGGCCAGCATCGTCTCCGGCGCCGCGACCACAGGGGGTCCGCCGGGGGGGTCCGGCTACGCCACCGGCTTCCTCGTGCTCACCGGTGTGCTGGTCCTGAGCGCCCTGGCCGCACTGCTCATCCCGGAGGTCCGGCGCGACTCCCGCATCCACAACGGGCCTGACGTCGAGATGCGGCACCCCGAGGTGGCGCTGGTACCCGGCGGCACGCTGGTCGAGAGCGAGTCCGGGTCGCCACCCGGGGGACGGCAGAACGAGCCGTGACCGAGCAGACGGCCCTCGCGGCCGGCGTCGATGCGCGAGCCGGCGTCACGACAGTCCGGGCACTGCTCGTGGCGGAGGACCGCGCCCGTCACAGACCGTTCCCCGCCCGGGGTGGCCAGCACGCCACCCCGGGCGTCGCGTTGGCGCCTGGGCGGTGACTTACCGCCTGCGACGAGCTGGCCGTCGGTCAGAAGTGCTGTACGCCCCCGTCGACCGACAGGTGTTCGGCCGTGATGAACCTGGCCTCGTCGGAGACCAGGAACGCCACTGCGTTCGCGATCTGGTCGGCCTCCGTCCAGCCCTGGTCGAGGAAGGTGGTCCCCATGGCCGCGAGCTTCGGGTTGGAGGCACCGACCCGTTCCATGGCGGCCATCACGGCATCGCCGCCCATGGGCGTGGCGACAGCGCCGGGGTGCACCGAGTTGACCCGGATGCCGTGCTTGCCGAGCTCGGCGGCGAAGGCCCGCGTCATGCCGGTGACCGCGTGCTTGCTGGTCGTGTACGGGATCGCGAACGGCTGCAGCTTCTTCCCCGCGCCGGAGCTGATGATCACGACCGACCCGCCGTCACTCCCGGCGACCAGGTGCGGCGCACCCGCCATCACCGTGTTCCACACACCTGTGACGTTGATGTCCATCGTGTCCTTGAACATCGTCGGCGTGATCTCGTCCCAGGTGCCGGGGACGAAGACGGCGGCGTTGGCCACCACGATGTCCAGCCGGCCGAACTCGGCAACGCCCCGCCCGACGAAGGCCTGCATGTCCTCGAAGTCCCGGACGTCACCCTCGTGGGTCAGGATCCGGCGGTCGAGAGCACCGACCTGGCGGGCCGTCTCGGCCAGGTCGTCCGGGGTCGACGACTCGTACGGCACTCCCTGGGGGAGGGGGCCGGCCAGGTCCAGGGCGAGGATGTCGGCGCCCTCACTGGCCAGCCGCAGTGCGTGCGCCCGGCCCTGTCCGCGCGCCGCGCCGGTGATGAAGGCGACCTTGCCGGTCAGCCGTCCGCTCACGTCCATCAACTCCAGTTGTGTGGTCCGCATGATGGTGGAGGGGCCGGAGCTGGCACCCGAACCTCATGAGCAATATAGTGCTCCAGGCCACTTGCGGTCCACAGCCCAGGGCCTGGACGCAACGAGGACGCGTCCCGCGGATCTCCGGATCGACATCGATGAATCGGGGAACCGTGAGCGTTGGAACGATCCACCCGGACCAGTGACCTCTCGCACCACCGTCGGGCGTGCCACGCCGGCCGACGGCGCCACCAGCCTGATCACCCTCCTCGTCTCGGAGGCGGGGACGTCCGCCCACGGGACGTCGGTCGGGCGGCGGCAGCTCGGGGGAGTCCGCACACACGACAGGATGGGAAGTCCATGAAGATCGGCATCCTCGGTACGGGGCACATCGGCAAGACCCTGGCCCTGCGCCTGCCTGAGGCCGGGCACGAGGTCAAGGTCGCCAACTCACGAGGTCCTCACACCATCGAGCAGGACGTCCTCGCCGCCGGCGCGCGCGCCGTCACCGCGGCGGACGCTGTCGCCGACATCGACGTGCTCATCGTCTCGGTGCCCCTCGGCCGACTCCTCGAGATCGCGCCGCTCGTGCGCGCCCTGCCGGAGGGTGTCGTCGTCATCGACACCATGAACTACTACCCGACGCGCGACGGCGCGATCGAGGCCCTCGACGGGGGGCAGGTCGAGAGTGTGTGGGTCGCGCAGCAGCTGGGGCGAACGGTCGTCAAGGCATGGAACTCCATCGGGTCCGACTCCCTGGCTAGCAAGGGGCAGCCGGCGGGCACCCCTGGCCGCATCGCCCTGCCGGTCGCGGCAGACGGCTACGAGGCCCGTCGCATCGGGATGCAGCTGGTCGAGGACACCGGATTCGACGGCTACGACGCCGGACTTCTCGCCGGATCCTGGCGTCACCAACCCGGCACGCCGCCCTACTGCACCGACCTGACCCGTGAGGAGCTGGCGGCTGCCTTGGCCGCGGCCGATGCCGAACGGGCACCCCGACGGCGTGACCTGGCCACCGCCGTCGTCGCGGAACGACTGGGAGACCCTTCGAGGAACCCCGACGCTGACTACTTCGTCCGCCTCAACCGCGTTCTCTACATGTGATGCCCAGCCCGGCTCCGCGTCGGAGCCGGGCTGGCCTCCCGAGTGGGCGGCGTGCGCCGACCTGGGGTGTGAGTGGAGGGCGGCGAGCGGTCATCCCCGAATGCCCTCGCGGAACGGCTTCCACCTCGGCCGGCCTGCTGATATCCTCATGAGGAATTACGCCTCAGGTCTCAGAGGCATGTGCTCGTGGGAGGTAGAGAATGCAGCTCCGTATCGGATCGCGCTGGCGCAGCGCAGTGGACGACACCCAGGTGGTCGTGGTCCGCGCACCCGCCGGCGAGGTCTCCCTCACCTGCGGCGGGCACCCCCTGATCCCCGCCGACAGCCAACCCACCCCCGGCCTCACCATCGACGAGGGGGCCACCGGCGGCACGGCACTGGGCAAGCGCTACGCCGACCCGGCAACCGGACTGGAACTGCTCTGCGTCAAGGCCGGGACAGGGGCGCTCGCGCTCGACGGCGTCGAACTACCCCTCCGGTCCGCCAAGCCCCTCCCCGCATCGGACTGAGCGGACGAGGAGTCCCGATGGAGGACACGGGGAGGTCAGGCGTCGTGGCTGGTGACGTCGCTGCCGCCCGAGCCGCCGCCGCGATCCGCCGGCTGTTGGTCGCGGTGGGGGAGGACCGCGACCGGCCCGGGCAACAGGAGACACCGGCGCGGCTTGCCCAGGCATCTGTCGAGACGTTCGCCGGCCTGCGGCAGGACCCGCGGGACGTCCTCTCCACGACGTTCGACGAGGACCACGACGAGATGTTCCTGGTGGAGGACATTCCGGCCAGGGAGGTCCGACGATGACCATCGTCGAAGGCGGTCGGGACGACGATCCCGCAGGGCGACCGAGGGTCTCGATCCGGTCGCGGTTACGCGCAGACGCAATCCTGACGCGCGCGAACATCGATCTGCGACAGCCCCACCGCGTACCCCTGGCGCTCGGCGCGGTGGGGGTGTGGGGCCGGGGGATCGTCGGCGCGGTCGCTTCCTCTGCGGCGCGGTATCCGTGGGCCCACGCTGTCGTCGACCCCTACGGCGCTCTGACGTACGGCGAGCTGTGGCGGCGCGCCGGTCACCTGGCTCGGGGACTCGTGGACGAGGGCGTGGCCCCTGGGACACGCGTCGGGATCCTCGCCCGCAACTCCCGGGAGTACGTCCTGGCTCTCGTCGCCGTTGCCCGCACCGGCGCTGATCTCGTCTTCCTCAACACGGAGTTCGCCGCTCCCCAGCTCGCTGACGTCGTGGCCGCCGAAGGCGTCGACTTCCTGCTGCACGGGGACGAGTTCGAGGGCGTGGTCGTCGGCTGCGGCGCCCGGCGCACGTTCGGAGAAGCGGCACAGGCGGCCATGGCGCTCCGACAGGGATTCCTCGCGCCGCGCAGGCAGGGACGCCTCATCGTGCTCACCTCGGGGACGACAGGACGCCCCCGGGGTGCCGCACGCAGCTCCGCAGCCGAATCCGTCGAGGGCCTGGCGGGGCTGCTGAGCCGCATCCCGTACCGGCCACGCGACACCCAGGTCGTCGCCGCTCCGCTCTTCCACAGTTGGGGGCTCACCAACCTGCTGCTGGGCCTGGCCCGCGCGTCCACCACCGTGCTGAGTCGCCACTTCGACCCGAGGGAGACGCTCCGATCCGTCTGCGGCCACCGCGCGCACGTCCTCGTGGTCGTGCCGGTCATGCTCCAGCGGATCCTGGCGCTGGGTCCGTCCGCCCTGCTGGCGTCCGACACGACCCGGCTCAGGGTGATCGCAGCGAGCGGCTCCGCACTCGGGCCCGCTCTCGCGACGGAGACCCTGAACCGGTTCGGTGCGGTGCTCTACAACGTGTACGGCTCCACCGAGGTCGCGCTCGCGACCATCGCCACGCCCGCCGAGCTGCGCTCGCACCCCGGAACGGCCGGTCGCCGTGTGCTCGGCGCATCCGTCGAGATCCTCGACGGCCAGGGTCGGCCTGTTGCGGCCGGCGACACCGGCCGGATCTTCGTCGGCAGCTCGATGCGGTTCGACGGGTACACGAGCGGCGGCGCCAAGGAGGAGCAGCGTGGACTGCTCGCCTCGGGGGACATCGGGCACGTCGAGGGTGAGCTGCTCTTCGTCGAAGGACGCGAGGACGACATGATCGTCTCGGGCGGCGAGAACGTGTATCCGCAGGAGGTCGAGGAGCTGCTCGCCGAGCATCCGGGGATCGCCGAGGTGGCCGTCGTCGGCGTGCCCGACCCGCGCTTCGGTCAGGCGCTGTGCGCGTTCGTGGTGACGAAGCCGGGGACGGCGCTGGACGAGGACGCGGTACAGCTCTTCGTGCGTGAGCGACTGGCTCGCTTCAAGGTCCCGCGCAGCGTCCGGTTCCTCGAGCAGCTGCCACGCAACGCCACTGGGAAGGTGCTCAGGCGCGAGCTGAGGTCGGCGTGAGCACCTCCATCCGGCTCCCGATCCCGCGCGACACCGCGGACGCCCTCGCTCGCCGATCCCGTCAGTGGTGGGAGCCCCTGTCGCGCCACGAGGCCGTCGCGGCGTGGGTGGAGCTGGCGACGAGGACGCAGTCGGTGCTCGTGGCCACGGCCGACAAGCCGCAGCGGCTGGCCGCACGGCTGACAGGTGGCCGTACCACCGCAGAACGCCGCGTGCGGGAGGAGGAGGAGGCCCGGCGGCAGCGGTCCAGCGAGTCGCGCGCCCGTCCCGTCGCCGAGAGCTCCCCGGCCGGTCGGCGGCCTCGCGTCCACTGGGACGAGGGCGGCGACGGCGGGCCACTGCTCTTGCTCAACGGATGGACCGCTGGTGGGAGTGTGTGGCCCACCGCGTGGCTGAGAGACCTGGAGCGCAGTTTCCGCGTGATCCGCATGGACACCCGGGGGAGTGGGCTGTCGCGGACGGCGCCTGCTCCGTTCACGATGTCGGATCTCGCGGACGACGCCGCAGCAGTCCTGCGCTCCGCCGGTGCGGAGCGAGCCGGCGTGCTCGGACTCTCGATGGGCGGAATGATCGCGCAGGAGCTGGCTCTCCGGCATCCGGCTCTCGTGGGTGAGCTCTTCCTGGTCGCGACGCGCCCCCCCACGCCGGCACAGATCCCCGGCTCCCCGGAGCTGACCGAACGGTCGTTCGACCGGCCTCCGCCGGGCGAGTCCGTGCAGCAGTTCCTCCGGTCGCGGTGGGCCGCTCATGCCGCTCCGGGCTTCGCCGAACGCGAGCCGGCTCTGCTCGACGAGCTGGTCGAGCAGTTGGGGGAGCGGCGCACGCCGCGCGCCGGAGTGGTGAACCAGGCGCTGGCCGTCCTCGGCTGGCACGGTCCCCGACGGCTGGCCAGCCTCAGGGTTCCCACGACAGTGGTGCACGGAGAGGTGGATCCCCTCACGCCCGTGGGCAACGGGATGCGCCTGGCCCGGCTGATCCCCGGCGCCCGGTACGTCGAGATCCCGGAGGTGGGGCACCTCGTGCCCCTCGAGGCCGGCGACGTGCTGGCCGACCTCGTCCGCGGCTCCGTCCCCGGGGCGCCGTGATGGGCCTGCCCGGTCCCCGCGACCTCTACGACCGCTTCGAGGAAGTGGCCACCCCGCTCGCCGACGAGCTGATCCGCTCGAAGGAGTTCGCTCAGGCGGTCGCCTTCCTCGCCGGTGCCGACCGGACCGTCCGGGCCGGCCTCGGCAGGCTGGCCGCCCGTGCGTGGCACGCCGTCAACCTCCCCGCCGGGACCGACGTCAAGCGGCTCCGCCAGCAGGTCGGCGCCCTCGATCGCGATCTCCGGCTGCTGTCCCTGCAGCTCCAGCGCGACCGGAGGGAGGAGACGCGCCGTGGTGACGATCCCGGACCTGAGCCCGCTTGACCGCATCCGCCGCGAGGTCGAGCGGACCGCGCTGCGCGCGCGCAACGGCATCCGGATGGTGACCGGCATCCAGCGGACGGATGTCGGCCTCAGTCCCAAGGACGTCGTGTGGAGCCGGGGCCGCACCGACCTGTGGCACTACCGCAGCGAGCAGGTGTCCCTGCGGCCGCCGCTGCTGATCATCTACAGCCTGTTCAACCGCAGCTACATCCTGGACCTGCGGCCCGGCAACAGCGTGATCGAGCACTTGGTGGCCGCCGGCTTCGACGTCTACCTGCTCGACTGGGGCGTCCCCGACGAGGGGGACGCGCAGAACCAGCTCGAGGACCACGTCGACTCCCACATACCCGCCGCGATCCACCGTGTCCGCGAGCTCTCCGGCAGCGACAGCGTCAACCTCCTCGGCTACTGCTTCGGCGGGGTGCTGTCGGTGCTGTACGCCGCGCACCATCTCGACGCACCGCTGCACAGCCTCACGGTCCCCACCACGCCGGCGGATCTGCAGAAGCTGGGCCCGATGACGGACTTGATGGCGCGCACCGACCTCGATGCCGTTCTCGGGGACGACGGCATGGTCCCGCCGTCGATCATCGTGCAGGGGTTCCGCGCCTTGGCGCCGGTCAGTGAGCTCACCTCGCGCGTCGACCTGATCGACAAGCTGTGGAGCGACGAATTCGTCGGGGCGTACCAGGCGATGAGTGGCTGGGCGACCGGCCAGGTGCCGCTGCCGGGTGGTGTCGCGCACCAGCTCACGCGACTGGTCGAGGACAACGCGCTGCTCCGTGATCGGGTCTTCCTCGGTGGTGACCGGGTCCGGCTCTCCGACATCCGGGTGCCGTTCCTGCACGTCCTCGGGCTCCGCGACCACATCATCCCCGAGCCCGCCGCCAGCCCCCTCGTCGGACTGATCGGCTCGGAGGACAAGCAGGAGCTGCGGCTCGACGCCGGCCACATCGGCCTGATGGTTGGGCGCACCGCCGCCCGCAACACGCTTCCCCTCATCATCGACTTCCTGAAGCAGCGGAGCGAGGTCCTCGCATGACCATCCAGGAGTTCGCACACGACCACGTGGCCGCGCTCGGCGAGCTCTTCAGGCGGTTGCCCGACAGCGATCTGACCTTCGTCAAGGAGGACGTCACACCCGCCGCGCTCGCGGGCTGGCCGACCGCTCGGGGCTGGCGCTGGGTCGAGGTGGCCCCTGACGGCACCGTCAACGGGATGGCGGCCCTGCTGCCGCTGACCGGGTGGTCCGACCACGTCGCCGAACTGCGGCTGGTCGTCGACCCCGTAACCCGTGGTCGCGGCATCGGCCGTGGCCTGGCGCAGCACGCCGTCGCCAACGGCGTGCGGTCCGGCCTGCTCAAGCTCGTGGTCGAGGTGGCGGCCAGGCAGCAACCGGTCACCGAGATGTTCCTCGGGATGGGTTTCACCGGCGAAGCGTTGTTGCGCGACCACTTCCGGGACCGGAGCGGCGAACTGCAGGACCTGCTGGTGCTCGCCCTCCTCACGGAGCAGATGTTCGAGGCGATGACCGCGGTCGGCATGGTCGACCTGCTGGAAGGACAGTGACGTGGGATTCCTCGACTCGTTCCGCCTCGACGGGAAGGTCGCCGTCGTCACCGGCGCGTCCAGCGGCCTGGGCGTGACGTTCGCCAGGGCTCTCGCGGAGGCAGGCGCCGATCTGGCACTGGGCGCGCGCCGCGAGGACAGGCTGGCGGACACGGTGGCCTCGGCGGAGGCGCTGGGCCGCAAGGCGATCGCGGTGCGCACCGACGTCACCGACCCAGGGGACTGCCAGGCGCTCGTGGAGGCGGCGATGGAGGCGTTCGGCCGGGTCGACGTGCTCGTCAACAACGCCGGTGTCGGCACGGCGGTCCCCGCGTCGCGGGAGACGCCCGAGCAATTCCGCTCGGTCATCGAGCTCAACCTCAACGCCTGCTACTGGATGGCCCAGGCCGCCGGTCGCGTCATGCGGCCGGGCAGCTCGATCGTCAACATCTCCAGCGTCGTGGGGCTCACGACCCTGGGGCTCCCGCAGGCGGCGTACGCCTCCAGCAAGGCCGGCCTGATCGGGTTGACCCGCGACCTCGCCCAACAGTGGACGCCGCGCAAGGGCATCCGCGTCAACGCACTGGCACCGGGCTACTTCGAGTCGGAGATGACCGACCAGTTCGAGGGCGAGTACGTCGAGGAAGTGGTCGTGCCCCGCACCCTGATGGGTCGTGTCGGCAAGCAGGAGGAGATCGGCGCCGCACTGATCTTCCTGGCGAGCGACGCCAGCGGCTACGTCACCGGTATCACGTTGCCGGTCGAGGGCGGGATCCTCGTCACCTGACCGTCCGCGCGTCACGCGCCGCCCGGTCATCCCGAGTAGGAGCGGGACCCGTTCGACCGGGACCCGGGGAAGCGCCCTGCGCGGCCAGTTCCTCGGCGCGCCCCCGAGTACGGACCTGGCCCGCGCCTCGCCGGAGCGGCACCGGTCGACCTGATCCCCGCTCGCACCTCCCGACACCGACACCCAGAGGGCGCATCCATGGCCACGCAGGACCATCCGGCACCGGGTCTCGCCGCCCTGGGAGCCCCGACCGACGTCAGCGACCGGCTGGCGCCAGGGAGCGCCCTCGTCATCAGCCTGCTCGCAGCCTCCGCGTTCACCGTCATGCTCAACGAGATGATGCTCGGGGTAGCGCTGCCGACCCTGATCACCGACCTCGGCATCACCCCGACCACCGGTCAGTGGCTGACCACGGGCTATCTGCTGACGCTGGCGGTCCTCACTCCGGCCACCGGGTTCGTGATGCGGCGGTGGCACGTGCGCACGATCTTCCTGAGCGCGATGTCGCTGTTCGCCGTCGGGACGGTGATCGCCGCCGTCGCCCCTGGCTTCGGCGTCCTGTTCGCCGGGCGGATCCTCCAGGCTGCCGGGACGGCCGTCTTCGTGCCACTGCTGATGACGACGACGATGCGGCTGGCTCCCGTGGCCCGCCAGGGCACGCTGATGGCGATCGTCACGGCCGTACCGGCCGTCGCGCCGGCGGCCGGTCCGGCGCTGTCCGGCGTCGTGCTGTCGGCGTTGTCCTGGCGTTGGTTGTTCCTCCTCATGCTGCCGGTCGCCGTCGTCGCACTGGTGGTGGGGGCGGTCAAGCTCCGCAACATCACCACGCCCGAGCCGGTGACCCTCGACGTGCTGTCCCTGGCGCTCTCCGCCGTCGGGTTCGGCGCCTTGGTCTACGGGCTGGCGTCGATCGGGGAGTCCGTGTCGGGCCATGTGCCGATCGCCCCGTACGTTCCCATCGCGGTGGGGTCGGCCGGCGTGGGGGCCTTCGCCCTCCGACAGGTCGCCCTGCAGCGTTCCGGCAGCGCGTTGCTCGACATGCGGGTCTTCCGGTCGCGGTCGTTCTCGCTGTCACTGCTCGTGATGGTCATCGTCGCGATGGCCGGCTTCGGCACCCTGATCGTGCTGCCGCTGGTCCTCACCGCCGTCCTCGGCCTGAGCACCCTGGCGGTCGGCCTGTTCCTGGTGCCGGGTGGTGCGGCCGTCTCCCTCGTCTCTGTCCTGGGCGGCCGGGTGTACGACCGCTTCGGCCCGCGCCCCCTGGTAGTCACCGGCGCGTTCATCTGGACGGCGTCGCTGTGGTCCCTCAGCACCGTCGACGAGGACACCGCTGTCGGAACGGCCCTGGCGGCCTACACGGTCATGTTCGGAGGGCAGGCCATGATGTGGGTTCCCCTGACGACGACAGCGCTGGCCGGCCTCCGCGCCGACCTGTACCCCCACGGCACCGCGGCCTTCACCACCATCCAACAGTTGGCCGGCGCCGCCGGCGGGGCGGTGCTCATCTCGGCATACACCATCGGCTCGGACGCCGCGGACGCAGGCGTGCTCACCCTGGCCCAGTCCGAGTCCGCGGGCCGGGCCGCGTTCATGACCGCGGCAGTCCTCGGCCTCGGCGCGATCCTCGGCACCCTCTTCGTGAGCCGGACGCAGGTGCCCTCCGAGGTGACGGCGCCCGCTCCCGACCGGGTCTGAGCACCCGACTGACGGAGCAGCACCCAGGCAGATCATTGGCGTCGGCGGACATCGACGAGGTGGTCCCGGCTCTCGTGGACGTCGACGTGGCGGGATGGCTGCCGGACCACCGTTCGTGCGATCCCAGGGGGTGGGGGAGGCCGGAACCGCGGCTTGGCAGCTTCAGGAGTGCAGTCCGTCCCCAGAACGGGAGCGGTCCAGTCGCGCCCGGGCGAGGCCGAAGTAGGTCGGTCTCGCGTGCGGCAGGACCGTTCATCATGAGCAATTGCGTGGTTCGATGCCGAGGAGCAGCTGTCGCTGCCGGACGAGACGAAGGAGACGACATGGCCAAGACGTGGTTCATCACCGGCGCCTCGCGGGGCTTCGGGCGCGAGTGGACGATCGCCGCGTTGGAACGCGGCGACAACGTAGCCGCCACTGCCCGCGATACGGCCAGGCTCGACGACCTGGTCGCGCAGTTCGGCGACAAGATCCTCCCGATACGACTCGACGTCACGGATCGGGACGCTGTGTTCTCTGCCGTGGCAGCTGCGCACGGCCACTTCGGTCGGCTGGACATCGTCGTCAACAACGCCGGCTACGGCCTCTTCGGCATGGTCGAGGAGATCTCCGAGGCCGAGGCGCGGGCACAGTTCGACGCCAACTTCTTCGGCGCGCTCTCCGTCACGCAGGCCGCACTCCCGTACCTCCGCGAGCAGCGATCGGGCCACTTCCTCCAGGTGTCGAGCAACGGCGGGATCGTCACGGGCCCGGAAGTCAGCGTCTACACCGCGACCAAGTGGGCGCTGGAGGCGTTGAGCCAATCGCTGGCATCCGAGGTCGCCGGCTTCGGCATCAAGGTCACGCTCATCGAGCCCGGCTACTACGGCACCGACTTCGCCGGTTCCTCACAGAAGAGGGCCGCCGCCAACCCCGCCTATGCCGCGTTCCGCGAGGAGGTCGACAGGGAGCGCAAGGCTCTCTACCCGGACCCCGGCGATCCCGCGGCCACGCGCGAAGCCGTCCTCCAGGTCGTCGACGCAGACGAGCCGCCGCTGCGGATCTTCTTCGGCGACGGCCCGCTCGCACTGGCGGAGGAGGAGTACGAGTCGCGGCTGGCGACGTGGCGGGCGTGGGAGCCGGTGTCCATCGCCGCGCACGGGTGAACGGTTCGAGTGGCAGCAGCACTCCTCGGCGAAGCCGGCCTCCGGTCACCCCAGCGCATCACTGCCGGAAGATGCAGCACGACTACCCGAGCCGGGGGGCGCACCACCGTGAGTCGGCCCGCGCTCGAGCCGACGGCGATGAGGGCATCGAGGGCAGGCGAAGTCATCGGCCTCGGCATCGTCGCGTGTGGTGCCGTCCGACGACTGTCCGATCCTCCCGGCCGTGGAGGCCAGGGCCGCCGCCGAGCGGTTGACCCGCACCGCCTGGCGACGTTGTACTTCGCGGTGGACGTTGCGAGTGGCTCGGAGTCCCTCCGCGCACAGCGCGCTGCGCGTCCCTGTGGGCGGTCGACCACCCGCTGCGCCGCTCACGCGGCCGAACACGCTAGATCCGGCCCGACCCTCAGACGTTGCGGAGGCCCTCAGCCTCGGCACCGAGGAGCAGAGGTTCTGACATGACCACGCAGAAGGATCCGTCGCCGGAGGCCCTGGCCAACGTCACGGGCCACAACGTCCGGACCAGGGCACATCTGCTGCCCGAGGAGCAGGCGGTAGAAGGCTCCCCCGGCCCGGCGAAGGGGGATCGAGACGCGCGGCTCCAGGCCGAGGCGATCTTGGCCGAGTCGGAGGAGCGCACGGTGCATCCCGACGCGGACGACGCGCAGGGCGGTCACCGCAAGTCGGAGGAGACCGTCGACGACCTCTGATCGTGCCGCACGAGCACCCGTCACGAGTTCGCCGGTCCGAGCCGAGTCGCCGAGCGACATGGATGTGTGGTCATGCCGCCTCCGGCGTCTGGATGGCGTCCGGGCCCAGGGGAGAGGGTCATGCAGAACTGCCCGGCACACTGCCGCGCTCGTCCAAGAAGGCGCCCCTGACCTTCACGAAGGCGTCTGACTCCACGATCTCCTTGATACGGTCGAAACGTGCCCGTGTCCGCTCTCGACCATGTGGCGCTGCCGACCGCCGACACCGCCCGGCTCGTTGCGTTCTACCGGGCGCTGGGCTTCTCGATCGACGGTGAGGAGGCCTGGATCGCCGGCGATGCAGTGGTCGTCGGCATCGTCTGTGGCAGCCAGAAGATCAATGTCCGCACGGAGATCCTCGCGTCCTTCCGGTCGCACCCGGCCAACCTCAGCGCACCGACCGCGGAGCCGGGGTGCGGCGACCTGTGCTTCATCTGGGAGGGAGGAATCGACGACCTCCTCGCCACGCTGACGCGGCTGGGGATCACTCCCGAGCACGGACCGGTGCGGCGGATCGGCGGCCGGGGCGTCGAAGGGGCCAGCGTCTACTGTCGCGATCCCGACGAGAACCTCGTCGAGTTCATCTCCTATCTCCCGGCCGATGTCGAGGCCACCCCGCCCATGGACACCGAGCGTTTCTGGAAGGAACCTGTCGTCTGACTGCGCCGCCTCGGCCGGGCACGGTGACGGTGAGCGGAGCTGTCGACGCGCCGTCGCTGAGCTGCCCTTGTCCCCTGGTGCTTCCCCACGCCTGGGCGCCGGCACCCGGGGTGTGGCGCACCAGATGGAGCACTCGGCCACTGTCAGACGGTGGGCTGGTGACCGGCGACCGAGTCGACGAGCCCCCACGACAGGGCCGTCTGCGCGTCGATGACGGCGTCGCTGAGCGCCAGGTAGAGGGTCCGCCACCGGCCGATCCTGCGCGGGATGCTCACGGTGCCGCCGGCCCCGGGGATCAGGCCCATGCCGATCTCCGGAAGGCGGATCCGGGTGTCCGGCGCGGCGACGATCCGGTGCGCGTAGGCCGGAAGTTCGATGCCCGCTCCGACGCACGCGCCGTGCAGCCACACCTCGACCCGGTCGGCCACACGGTGCAGCGGAAGGGCGGCCCCGGCACGGGTGCGCACCAGGTGGCCGGTGACCGGGTCCGGCGCGGTGCCGAACTCGTCGAGGTCGCCGCCGGAGCAGAAGGACGGCCCGGTGCCGTCGAGCACCACTCGGACGATGCGCTCGTCCCAGGCCACCAGGTGCAGGGCCGACACCAGTGCGTCGCGCAGCTCGCGTCCGTAGGCGTTGCGGCGCTCGGGCCGGTTCAGCGTCAGCCGGAGCTCGTCGCCGTCCCGCCGGACGCGTACCGGGTCTTCGCGCGCCGGGGGTGGCAGCGGCCGCGGGCCTCGGCGGGCCAGCCAGGCGGCGAACTCCGGGCCGCCGAGCAAGGCCGAGTAGGCGAGGGACTCGGCGTCGAGTGCCGCCGGCACGTCGAGCTCCCCGCCCCAGCGGAGCAGCCCTGCGAGGACGACACTCGCATGCGGGTGGGCCCGCGCGGTGGCCGACAGGGCCAGCGCGGCCGCCGCCGGATCGGGGACCGTCACCACCTCGCGGATGCCGCGGTCGCTCCCGGACGGGACCAACGTCAGGTCCAGCGCCCGCACGAGCGGCTCCCAGCCGGGGTCGGGCGCGCGTCCACGGCTGATGCCGACGAGCACCCGGTCACTCGCGGTGGCGGCCGCCGCGGCCGCCCCGACGTCCTCCGGTTCACCGTCGAGGTCCACCACCAGCAGCGGCTGCTCGATCCGTCCGTCCTCCGCCAGCAGCGGCGCGGTGCCCTGGGCGGCGAGCGCGGCCGGGGCCACCAGGAGCAAGCCGGCTCCGGGCTCGGACGGTGATCGTGGGCGGCTGGTCATGACCCGGTCACCGTATCGTCGCGACATGCCCGGATCGCCGGTTCCGACGGAGCCGTCGCCGGTCGTGGACTGGGCCTCGAGCGGGGTCGTCGCGCTGACCGGGAGGCCGGACGGGCCACCCCTCGTGCCGCCGGGCCGAGCCGCGACGGTCGCCCGCGAGCTCGGGGCGCGGATCACCGCGGTTACCGCCGGCACCCGCGCGCCGGTGCACGTGGACGGAGCCCAGGTGCTGGCCGACCGGGCCGCGCTGACCGGGCACCGGCGGGCGGGGACCGTGTCGGCCGGTGGCAGTTGCCGGCTGCTGCCGACGGCCGACGGCTGGGCGGCGGTCGCCTGCGCACGCCCCGACGACCCCCTGCTGCTCGGCGCTCTGGTCGAACGGGCCCTACCCGAGGACCCGTGGCCGGCCGTCGCCGCCTGGCTCGGGGTGCACACGGGCGCGGAGCTGGCCGAGCGCGCCGAGCTGCTCGGCGTCGCTGCCGCTCCGGTGCTCCCGCGTCCGGCGGCGACGCCCGTCCCGTTGGCCGGCCGCCCGGTCGAGGGGCTGCTGGTCGTCGACTTCAGCGCGCTCTGGGCCGGCCCGTTGTGCGCCTCGCTGCTCGGCGCGGCCGGCGCCCGGGTGGTGAAGGTGGAGACCCCGCACCGGCTGGACGGCGCGCGGCGGGGCGATCCGGGGTTCTACCGGCTGCTGCACGCCGGGCACCGTTCCGTCGTGCTCGACCCGGCCACGGCCGGCGGGCGGACGGCGATGGCCGCGCTGGTCGACGCAGCCGACGTCGTCATCGAGGGCTCCCGCCCCCGGGCGCTGGCGGGGTTCGGGCTCGACGCCGCTGCGGCGGTCGCGGAGGGGACGACCTGGATCTCGATCACGGCCGGGGGGCGCGGATCCGGCCGCGTGGGATTCGGGGACGACGTCGCCGCCGGGGCGGGTCTGGTGGCCTGGACGGCGGAGGGGACGCCGGTGTTCGTCGGGGACGCGATCGCCGACCCGCTCACCGGGCTGACCGCGGCCGTCCTGGCGATGTCGGCTCCCGGGGACGGCTCCGGGGTGTTGTGGGACGTCGCGATGGCCGACGTGGTCGGTGCGACCCTGCCCGAGGGCCCGCCGAGCCCGTCCCTCACGGCTCGGCGCCGCGCCGGGAGCTGGGTCGTCGACACGCCGGGCGGCCCGCTGCCGGTGGCTGCTCCTCGCCGGCGCGAGCCCCCTGCAGGGGAGGTCGCGGCGCCGGGGGCCCACACCCGGGAGGTCCTGCGCGAGCTCGGGATCCCGATGCCGTGAGCGGCCTGCTGGTGCACGACGCGGAGGTCGACGGCGTCCGGGGGGCCGCCGTCCGCATCGGCGCCGGACGGGTGACGGAGGTCGGTGCGGGCCTGCGCGAGCTGCCCGGCGAGGAGGTCCTGGACGCAGCCGGGGGCGCGCTGCTGCCCGGGCTGCACGATGCCCACCTGCACCTGCACGCCCTCGCCGCGGCCGACCGGTCGGTCGCCTGCGGACCGCCGGCGGTCACCGACCCGGAGCAGCTGGCCACCGCGCTGGCCGCGGCTCCGGCCGCCGGGGGATGGGTCCGCGGCATCGGCTACGTCGAATCGGTCGCCGGCGATCTCGATGCCGCCGCGCTCGACCGCCTGCACGGCGCGCGGCCCGTACGCGTCCAGCAGCGCAGCGGTGCGCTGTGGACGGTCAACAGCCGCGGCGCCGAGATCCTCGGCCTCGTCGCCGCCGTCCACCCGGGCGTCGAGCGCGACGGTCGCGGTGTCCCGACCGGGCGACTGTGGCGGGCCGACGACTGGCTGAGGAGCAGGCTCCCTCGCTCCGCTCCGCCGGACCTGGCCGCCGTCGGCGCCCGGTTGGCCCGACTGGGCATCACCTCGGTCACCGACGCCACCCCGGACCTGGACGACGCAGCCCTTTCTGCGATCGCCGACGCCGTCGCCCGCGGGGTGCTGCCTCCGCGAGTCGAGGTCCTCGGCGTTCCGCTCGGCCGACGGGAGGTGCTCCCGGGCCTGGTCGCCGGGCCGTACAAGATCGTCCTCGCCGACTCCGGGCTGCCGTCCCTGGGCGACCTCGTCGACCGGATCCGCGCCGCGCACGACGCCGGCCGATCGGTGGCCGTGCACTGCGTCACCCGGGAGGCCCTGGTCCTGCTGCTCGTGGCCCTGGGCATCACCGGCGTGCGTCTGGGTGACCGGGTCGAGCACGCAGCGCTCGTCCCGGTAGAGCTGTTGGACGAGCTAGCGGCAACGGGACTGCGGGTGGTGACGCAGCCCGGGTTCCTCTCCGCCCGCGGCGACGACTACCTCCGCGACGTGCCCGCCATCGACCACGCCGACCTCTACCGGTGCGCGAGCATCCTGGCTGCCGGGGTGCCGCTGGCCCTCTCCAGCGACGCCCCGTACGGCCCGCTGGACCCCTGGGCCGTCATGACCGCCGCCGTCCACCGGCGCACGGCGTCGGGCGCGGTCGTGGGCGCCGCGGAGACCTTGACGCCGGCCCAGGCCCTCGCCGGCTACCTCGGGTCTCCGGGGAACCCTGGCGGGGCTCCACGACGGGTCCGCGTCGGCAGCACCGCTGACCTGGTGGTGCTGGATCGCACGCTGACCGACGTCCTCCACGCGCCGACGTCCGACGCCGTCCAGGGGACGCTCGTCGGAGGCCGGGTGGTCTTCGCGCGCTGAACGGCGCTAGCTCGCTCGCCATCGGGGAGCCCACCACCCCGATGGCGGCGTGGTCACCCGACGGTGATCACGCCGCCGGCCAGCTCATGGCGTAGATCCGGTCGGCGCGTCGGTCCCTGGGTCAGACTGCCTCAGCGTGGGTCGTCCGGAAGGCCGCCACGGCTTCTCTGACACCGTTCGCGACATCGTTCCGGACATATCCCAGCAGAGCTGCCTCGTCGGCGTCGGGCTCGTACCGGACCCACTTGCCGCGCCCCTGGATCATCAGCTCGTCGGGGAACACGGGGTGGGCCTCGTCGCGCTCCTCCAGCCTCACCGCACTGCCGACCGCCTCGAAGTACAGGTTCAGGTACTCGGTGAAGCTGAGGGTCTCATCACCCACCAGGTAGGCCTTACCGGGTTCACCACGCAGGAGGGCGCCTTCGATCGCCTGGCTCAGCGACCGGTAGCTCATGAAGTTGCTACCGCCAGGCGGGGCGAACAGCGGTGCCTCGTCGATCCCCATCGCCCACCTGACGAGAGGATCCAGGTTGTAACTGGGCATGCCGGGACTACCCCCGACCATGAACGAGGGGTTGACGCTGAGCACGTCGAAGCCCGATCGCCCCTCGGCTCGCGCACCCTCGCAGGCCATGAGGCGTGAGCGCAGGTAGAAACTCCCCTCCACCAGCTCCGGTGTCGCCTGGGGGTAAGCGGTGACGATCTGCACCATGCGCTTGACACCCGCCTCGCGCGCGGCACGCGCGAAGCGGGGAACACACTCGCCATTGGCGTGGAGCAGATAGTCCTCGGCGTCCAGAGAGTGCGAGAAGTGACGCATGTCGTTGCCTGCGGCGAAGACGACCGCATCGAATCCACGGAGCCGATCAGGCGTGTAGTCGCCCTGGACGTAGTCGCCCTGCAGAAAGGGCATCGTCGCCACGAGAGTGTTCTCGGGTGGGGCCTTGCGCGCGGCGATCGAGACGTGATGACCCTTGGCGTGGAGGAAGCCGGCTGCATGCGCACCGAGAGCGCCCGTGCCCCCTACGACGACGATCTTCATCTCTTCTCCTGCCATCCGTCCTGGATCCACACCGAGATCTCATCGAGGCAGCCGAGTCGACGACTGGCTGTTCCTGCTGACCCACCCCGTCACCGGGGTGCATCTCTCCTGGTCCGGACCGTGCGCAGCGGCTCGATCCGCCGGTCGTCCCCGGCGCGCTCGTCGGTGGCGGCAGTCCACACCGGTGGACGATCGCCAGGACGGGCCCTAGCCCGCGGACGGCGGGTCGTCCTGGGGGACGAGCGCGCTGTAGGCGTCGTCGGGGTGGGTGTACTTCGGCGACGGGTCGTCCTGGGGGACGAGCGCGCTGAACGCGCCGTCGGGGAGGGTGTACTCCGGGAAGTCGGGCTCACGCTGAGTTCGCAGCGCGATGGTGCCCTCGCGGATGTCGGGGCCCAGGAAGGTGAGCTGCTCGAAGGCGGCGGAGAGGTCGAAGGCCGCGGCGTGCTGCTTGTAGTGGTAGTTCAGCGACCGCTTCGTCCACTGCAGGGCTCGCTGCGAGCCGCGTGCCAGCCGCTGCGCGACCTCCTCGCCACGCCGCTCGAGCTCCTCCTCGTCGTCGACGACCAGGCTGATCAACCCGATCCGCTCGGCCTCCTCGCCCGTGATGGGCTCGCCGGTCAGTGCGTGCCACTTCGCCTTAGCCATCGACATGTGCAGCGGCCACGCGGCGACGACGTGGTCGCCGGCGGCTCCTCCGTAGCTGGTGTGGCGGTCGGCGAACGTGCAGTCACGGGTGGCAATGGAGATGTCGGCCAGGGGCACGGTGAGCTGGAAGGACCCGGGGTAGAGCGCCACGACCGGCTTGTTGAAGTTCAGCATGTTGTGCACGATCTCGCGCGCCTCGTGGAGCAACTGGGCATTGAGGGCGTAGTCCGTGGCCATGCGCCACATCTGGTCGACCGCGCCCTTGGCGTAGGTCGAGATGTCCCGACCGGGCTGGTCGAACCCTTCCGCGCCCCGTGCGGGGCCGAGCAGGACGACGCGGACCTCGGGGTCGCGGTCGAGCTCGAGCCAGATCTCGCCGATGTGCGCGTGCTGCTCGTGGGCGAGGTGCGTACCGGGGCGGAATCCGACCCGGACCACCCCGCGGTCCTGCCCCTGGACGATCAACCCGGTGTACTTCTTGTAGCGCTCGAGGTTCGTGTCGGTTGCCATGGTGCCCCCTGCGTCAGGAAAGAACGGCGTGGTCGGACCGGAGGACGGTCGCCTGCGTCGACCGACTGCCCCGTCAGCACCGGAGTCCTACCACGCGCTCGGCGGTTGCCACGAGGTTTCTCATGAGATTATTCTGGCTCCTGGGTCGGGAGGCCGTTCGGGTGGCAGGACTGCCCCGGGCGGCTCCCTGACAGGGGATGCGCACAGCAGTGCGGTCGACCTGACGGCGTACTCGGACCCGGTCGCCGAGGTGCGCGACGAGCACCGTCCGTCCTGAGGCGGCTTCCGGAGCGGCACGAACGGAGAGCGGGCATCCATGAGTTCCACGCAGGAACTGACGCACACGAGGGTCGTCGACGGCACCGAGGTCGCTGCCGGGGCCTCGGACTTCCTCGACGAGGGCATCATCCCGCACGTCATCGACGGAGAGCTGGTGGCCACCTCGGCCGGCGGTGTCCGCGACGTCATCAACCCGTCCACCGGCCACAAGCTCGGCGAGGTCGTGCGCGGCGACGCGGCCGACCTCGACCGCGCTGTCCGCGCGGCTCTGACTGCCTGGGAGGACGGGCGGTGGCGCAACCTGACGCCGCGCGACCGTGAAGCGCGCCTGCACCGGCTCGGCGACCTGGTCCAGGAGCATGCCCAGATCATCGGCGACCTGGATTCCCTCAACGCAGGCGTGCTGCGCTCGCACTCGGACTTCCTCGCGACGGCCTCCGCCAACGCGTTGCACTACTACGCCGGTTGGCCCACCAAGCTCGCCGGCCACGTGCCTCCGGTAGGGCCCGACTACGTCGTGCAGGAGCGGGTGGAGCCGGTCGGTGTGGTCGGTGTGATCAAGCCGTGGAACGGCCCCGCGGCGATCTTCAACCAGGTCGCGCCTGCCCTGGCCGCAGGGAACTGCGTGGTCCTGAAGCCCGCGGAGCACACCCCGATCTCCGCCGCGTACATGGCCCGACTCGCCCTGGAGGCCGGCATCCCGCCCGGCGTCTTCAACGTGGTGCAGGGCGACGGGGTGGTCGGTGCCGCCATGGTGGCCCACCCGGGCATCACCCGGATGTCGTTCACCGGCTCCGTCGACACCGGTCGGCGGATCGCCGCCGCGGCGGCACAGACCTTCAAGAAGGTGAACCTGGAGCTCGGTGGGAAGTCGCCGGTGCTCGTGTTCCCCGACGCCGACCTGCCGGCGGCCGCGGCCGCTGCTGCCCGCGCGGTCTGGAACAACTCGGGGCAGGTGTGCACCGCCGGTTCCCGCACACTGGTCCACCGCAGCGTGTACGACGACTTCGTCGCCGAGACGGTCGCGTACTCGGAGGGGCTGCGGGTGGGTCACGCCTTCGACAGCCGCACCGACCTGGGCCCGCTGATCTCGCCGGAGCAACTGTCGAAGGTGCGGGGTTTCGTCGAGGCCGGTAAGAGCGAGGGCGCCACGCTCCGCTACGAGGGCAGCTCCAGTGTGGGTCTCGACGGGTTCTACCAGGCGCCGGTGATTTTCGCGGACGTGACCAGCGGGATGACGATCGCGTCCGAGGAGATCTTCGGTCCGGTCATGTCGATCCTGCCGTTCGAGGACGAGGCCGAGGCCTTCCGGGTCGCCAATGGATCGCGCTTCGGCCTGGCGGCCGGCGTCTTCACGCGCGACATCGGGACCGCCGAGCGCGCGACCAGGGCGCTCGACGTCGGCACCGTGTGGATCAACTCCTACCAGGTGGTCGACGCGGCCGTGTCCTTCGGCGGCGCCAAGGACTCCGGCTACGGGCGGAGTCTCGGGCAGGCCGCGCTCGAGGAGTACACCCGGCGCAAGAGCGTCTGGTCCCGCACCTACTGACCGCAGCTGACGACCGGCGGGGCCGATGCTGCCGCCGGTGGGCCGCCGAGCGTCCAGGAGCACGGCGCCACCTGGGAGTGCCACTCGGACTGGTGCTCCGCCGGACCGGCAGAGGGGTGCACCGCTCTCCGGTGCGCAGCCCCGTGACCGCATGCGTCAGCGACCGTTCGGTGCACCTGGTCGGTCGGCGGTCGTGGCCTCGTCCATGGCGTCGATGTACCGGCTCAGGGCGTCCCGGTTGTGCGTGAGGATCGCGATGCGCTGCTCCATCTTGTCCCGTTGCTCGATCAGGACAGCTCTCAGCTGCGGATCGGCGTCCGTGACGAGGAGCTGCTCGCGGTTCAGGCAGGGCAGGATGTCGGCGATGATCCTCGTGGGGATGCCGGAGTCGAGGAGCTCGCGGATCTTGCGCACACGATCGACGAGGTAGTCGTCGTACTCGCGGAACCCGTTCTCCCGCCGTTCGACGGTGATGAGCCCCTGCTCCTCGTAGTACCGCAGCATCCGCGCCGAGACGTCCGTCTTGTGGGAGAGCTCACCGATCTTCACCCGCCCATGGTCCTTGACCCTGACACGGGTGTGAAGGTCTGAGGATGGTCGCATGACCCACACGGCTGCACCGACCGCGCCTGTGACCCCGCTGCGGATGAGGCGTGCGCTGGCCGGATCCCCGACCGGCACCGCCGTCGTGGCCGCGGAGGTCGACCGTAGGGGCGTCGGACTCTCCGCCGACTCGTTCACCTCGGTGTCCCTCGACCCGCCCCTGGTCTCGGTCTCGTTCGCCCACTCGTCGACGAGTTGGCCACAGCTGCGGCGGGCGGCCCGATGGGGCATCAGCGTCCTCGGCGAGCGTCACGCGGACACGTTGCACGACCTGCGACGCCCCTCCCGCGAGCGCTTCGGCGGTATCGACGTGGGCGTCGTCGCCGGCGCGGCCTTCGTGCAGGGCGCCCTCGCGACGCTGACCGTCGAGCTGGTCACCGAGATCCCGGCCGGCGACCACGTGCTCACCCTGCTCAGGGTCCTCGACCTCTCTCGCGACGACGCACAACGCCCTCCCGTCTTCTTCGACAGCGGTGCACGCCGGCTCGCCGACTGATCCTCCCGAACGGAAGAGAACACGATGACCGACACGAAGATGATCCTGGGCATGGCGATGAACGACGGGTACGGCGCGTTGGCGTCGTCCTGGCGTGCTCCCGGCGTCCATGCCGACAACTACACCGACATCGCGGCCAACATCCGCTTCGCCCAGGCGGCCGAACGCGGCGGGTTCAGCTTCCTCTTCATCCCCGACTTCCCGGCGGTGCGGGCCGACGTCGGCCGGCAGACCATCCGCAACATTCTGGAGCCGATGACGTCCCTGACGGCCATCTCGCAGGCGACGTCCCGCATCGGACTCGTCGCCACGGGGTCGACCACCTTCCAGGAGCCCTTCAACCACGCCCGTCAGTTCAAGGCGCTGGACGTGCTGAGCCACGGCCGTGCCGGGTGGAACGCCGTCACGACCAGTGACCCCGCCGTCGCCGCCAACTACGGCCGCACGGTCGCCTCCCGCGCCGAGCGGTACGAACGGGCACACGAATCCGTCCAGATCGTGCAGGCACTCTGGGGGAGCTGGGCAGCAGACGCCTGGGTCAAGGACAAGGAGTCCGGGCAGTTCGTCGACCCCGCCGGGCTGCAGCCGGTGAACCTGCAGGGCCGGTACGTCGCCGCACGCGGGCCCCTGGCCATCCCGCCCTCGGAGCAGGGGCAGCCCGTCATCTTCAGCTCCGGTGGCCCCAGCCCGCACCTGCTCGCCCTCGCGGGCCGCTACGCCAGCGGGTTCATCGGTGAGGTGTGGACCATCGAGCAGGGTCGGGCGCAACGCGAGATGGTGCGGCGTGCCGCGCAGGACGCCGGCCGCGACCCCGATGACATCAAGTACTTCGCGGGGCTGATGACGACGGTCGCTCCCAGCGTGCGGGAGGGCCTGGATCGCAGGATCGCGATCGCCGGGGAGTCGTTCCCCGCACAGCTCCCGCACCTGTCCGCCATGCTCGGCATCGCCCTCGGTCACGACCAGCTGGACCGGCCGCTGTCCCCGTCGCAGCTCGCCGAGGCCCATGCCTCACCCATGGACCCCCGCTCGGAGCCCGCGCTGGAGGTGGCGCGACGGGGCTGGACGATCCGCGAGATCCTGGCGCACGGCGTCATCGACTACCACCCCGTCACCGTGGGACCCGCCGAGGTCCACGCAGACCACCTGCAGCGGTGGTTCGAGGCCGGGGCAGCCGATGGGTTCTGGCTCAACCCGGACGTGTTCGAGGACGGCGTCGACGCCTTCGTCGACCAGGTGGTCCCCCTGCTGCAGCAGCGAGGCGTCTACCCGACGGACTACCCGGGCCGGACCCTGCGCCAGAACCTCGGCGTGCCCGAGCAGTACGGCCTCGACCCGCGCGTCGTCCCCGCAGCGAACGCCTAGGTCGTGCACCGGGACCGCGTCGATCCCCGGGGACCCCGACGAGCGGAGAATGAGATGGGCATGCGGAACCAGCACCTGGCCCTGGCCCTGGTCATGGGGAACAACATCGGCAGCCACCACGGGGCCTGGCGCATGCCGCACACCGACGTCGGCTCCTTCACCGACCTCGATGCGGCCGTCCGACAGGCTCGGACCGCGGAGCGGGGCGGCTTCCAGTTCGTCTTCATGCCGGACCGTCTGTTCATGCAGGCGGACCTGGCCGCTGCACCCCCCGTGTTCGGCATGGACCCGATCGTGACGCTCTCGGCGCTGGCTCAGGCGACCGAGAGGATCGGACTCGTCGGGACCATGTCCACGACCTTCACCGAGCCGTACGTGCTGGCTCGCCACCTCAAGGCCCTGGACCTCTACAGCCACGGCAGGGCCGGGTGGAACGCCGTCCCGAGCTACGAGCCCGACGCCTTCGCCAACTTCGGTCGGCCGTTGCCTGCCCGGGAGGAGAAGTACGAACGCCTGCACGAGGTCGTGCACATCGTGCAGGCGCTCTGGGGGAGTTGGGGGCAGGGGGCGGGCCGACCGGACAAGTCCGGCGCGTTCGCCGACCCTGCGCAGGTCCGCCCGGTCGACCTGCAGGGCCGACACGTCGCGGCGCGGGGCCCGCTCCCGGTGCCGCCCTCGGAGCAGGGCCAGCCGGTCATCGTCATGCCGGCCAGCAGCGGGTACGGCCTGCAGGCTGCCGGCATGTACGCCGATGTCGTGATCGGGATGCCGATGACGATCGAGGAGGGGCGTGCCCAACGGGACGTCGTCCGGCGCGCGACCGAGGCAGCGGGGCGCGACCCCGACGAGGTCACGTTCCTCGCGTTCACCGGCTTCTCGCTCGGGGACAGCCAGCGCGAGGCGCTGGACCGTCATCGTGCCCTCGACGACCGGGCCGATCCGGAGCAGGCGATGGCCCGACTGGGCGCGCTGCTGGGCCTGCGCCACGGGTTCGCCCACCCCGACGAGGCCCTGAGCCCAGCGGAGCTGGCCTCGGCCAGGCCCCGCCTCGCCTACGCGCGTTCGCAGCAGGCGTTCGACCTGGCTCGCGCCGGGTGGTCGCCGCGCGACATCGTCGCCCACGGGGTGCTCGAGCCCTACCCCTTCGTGACGGGCACCGGGGAACAGGCCGCCGACCACCTGCAGGCGTGGTTCCGCGCCGGCGCCGCCGACGGCTTCATGGTCGGCGTGGACGATTTCCACGACGGGATCGACGACGTCGTCGACCGGATCGTGCCGATCCTGCGGGCGCGCGGGCTCTTCCCGGAGGACCACGTGGGGACCACTCTGCGCGACCACCTGGGGCTGCCCCCGCGCTACGGACTCGACCCCCGCGTCACCGGCAACGGGGCCTGAGCCGGGCCACCCGGTGAGGGACGCCTCTGCCGGACAGGCGGACGTCTGAGCGGTAGATGGTCCGACGTCAGGTGCAGACAGCCGGTGCTGCTCGTCATGGTGGTCCAGCACCCGCTTCGACCCGCTGTGTCAGTCGTGATGTCCTCGCGGCCCCTTCCACGCCACGCGTCGGGACGGGCACTGCGACGCGGACCTGGGCATCGCGGTCGAGCTCGATCGCGATCGCGCCAGGGGTGCGTGCTGCTCGAGCGGAGATCCGCGCCGCGACGGAGGGGAGACCCCACCCGCCACGGTCCAGGGCCTTCGACGATCAGCCCGGTGTACTCCTCGGAGCGCTCGACGTCCGCCTCGTCAGCCCGTGCTGCCCCCTCGTCAGGCCGAGGGCGTGCGCGGGCCGACCAGGCCGGTCGGACGCTCGTCCCGCTGGTCTCCGGATGCCCCCTCTCAGCGCCGGCGTCCTCCCATGGCCTCGGCTACTGCGGCGACTTCTATCATGAGGTTTATTGCGATGTGAGGACGATCGCGCGATGGTGTGCCGTGGGGTCGGAGGTGTCCGACCTGGTGGTGATCGGGCCGTGTGGTCAACGGAGTCGAACGGAGCCAGGCGTGAGTGAGATCCGCATCCTCGGAGAGTCCGACTGGGAGGACGAGGACCTCCTGACACACGACGAGGCAGTCGAGCGTCTGCGCGAGGAGATCGAGACCGAGCAGGCTTTCCTCGAGTCGGCCGCGGCGCGGGAGCGACCCCTCGCGGCGGCGCGGTCCCGCGTCCGCATCGAGGCCATGCGCACACGACTCGCGGCCAGTGAGCGGGCGCTCGCCGACGGCTTCGGGGTCGTGCGGAAGATCGGCCACGCCGCGACGTCCCCTTAGCTCGGTTGCCGGTCTCGCCTGCGTGGCGGCTCGCTGCGCGCGGCAGGACGAGACCGGCCGCGGGTGCTCCACCACGCAGGAGTCGGCCCCATGGCCGCCGCGCGGCGAACGCCCCGGCGCGGAGGTCCGGCGCGCCCCTGGAGGAGCGGCTCCACTCCCAGGCAGGTGCCGTCGTTCCACCGGGCCCTCTTCCCGGCCCACCCAGCACAGGGACGGAGCCGCCGACCGGCGCCCCGTTCCCCGTCCCAGACCCGGAGGTCCCCAGTGTCCGTACCCGATGTGTCGTCGATCGTGATCGAGCGGGACGTGGCGATCCCGATGCGCGACGGCGTCGATCTCGTCGCCGACGTGTACCGCCCGGCGGAGGGGCGTTGGCCGGTCCTGGTCCAGCGCACCCCCTACGGGCGGATCCCCTTCCCTGACAACTTCGTCTCCCTCAACCCCGTCACCGCCGCGGCGAGGGGATTCGCGGTGGTCGTCCAGGACGTCCGCGGACGCGGGGGCTCGGGGGGTGACTTCGAGCCGTTCATGGAGTTCGACGACGGCTTCGACACCGTGGAGTGGGCGGCGGAGCAGCCGTGGTCCACCGGCCGGGTGGGCGCTTTCGGTGCGTCGTACATGGGCGCGACCACGATGCAGATGGCGGCCTCCGGTCCGCCCGCGCTGCAGGCCTTCGCCGCGCTGCAGGCCAGCTCGGACTACTACGAGGGCCGCAGTTACTGGGGCGGTGCTCTGGAGCTCGGGGCCCTGTTGTCGACCAACCTGGGTGTGATGGCCATCGGTTCACTGCCCCGGGTGTTCCCGGACCCCCGGGTCCCTCGGGCACGCGTCATGCGCGCGAGCCTGCGCAAGGTGCTCGACGACCTGCCCCACACGCCGGTGACCTTCCCCCTGCGCGACCGCCTGGACGACGGATCCGGCGTGCTCGAGACGCTCACACCGTGGTTCCCGCAGTGGCTCGACCACGACGCCCCCGGCGAGTACTGGGAGGCGCGGTCCATCGAGGAGCGTCACGACCGGATCCACTCGGCGGGAGTGCACGTCACGAGCTGGTACGACGCCATGCTCCCCGGCACCCTGACGAACTTCACCGCCCTGCGGGCGGCTGGTCGAGCGCCGCAGCGGCTGATCGTGGGCCCCTGGTTCCACTACGCCCTGCGTGGCTTCTCCGTCGACGCGGTGCGCGTCGGGGACCTCAGCTTCGGTCCCGCGGCAGCCATGGACCTGGACCGGATCCAGCTCTCGTGGCTCGGTGCCGCGTTGGACGACCGTCCCCAGTCGGACCACAGCCCGGTACGCCTGTTCGTCATGGGCGCGAACGAGTGGCGGGACGAGGACGAGTGGCCGCTCCGCCGTGCGCGGGTCCGTCCCTTGTACCTGACCAGTGACGGCGACGCGGCGACGGATGTCCGAGCCGGCGCGCTGGTGGCCGAGGAACCGACGGGGTCGGGTGGCGACGAGTTCGTCTACGACCCGACGGACCCGGTCCCGACCGCAGGGGGCGCCCACGTGATCTCGCCGCTCATCAGCACGCACGGTCCGGTCGACCAGCGGGACCTCGAGGCGCGCGCCGACGTCCTGAGCTACACGGGGCCCGTGCTGGACTCGCCGGTCGAGGTCACCGGGTACGTGCGCGCGGAGCTGTGGATCACCAGCACGGCGCCCAGTACGGATTTCACGGCCCGTCTGGTCGACGTGTACCCCGACGGCCGCGCGATCTCGGTGTGCGACGGGATCCGGCGGCTCTTCGTCGAGGAGGGGGCCGGACCCGGGGTCGTCCGGCGTGTGGAGATCGAGATGGGTGCGACCTCGCAGGTCTTCCTCCGCGGGCACCGCATCCGGGTGGACGTGTCCTCCAGCAACTACCCGCGGTTCGACCCGAACCCGAACACCGGCGAGCGGAGCCTGGACGCGACGTCGTCCGTGCCGGCCCGGCAGCGCGTGCTGTCCGGCCCGGGGGCGCCGTCCCGGCTCCTCCTGCCCTTCGTCGAGGACTGACGGTCCGGCCCAGGGACACCGGTCGCGCCGCGTCCCTTACCGGAGGGGGCGTGAGCAAGCGCCGCTTCGAGGTCGAGCGGCGGACGGCGAGAAGCTCGTCCCCACGCTTTCCCAGGACTCTCTACCCAGGAGTCCTAGGTCTTGTTATCCTCATGATGAATGCTGGCCCGGAGTCACCGGGGTCGAGGCCGGAGGAGGTCGGAGATGCAGCTCCGTATCGGATCGCGCTGGCGCAGCGCAGTGGACGACACCCAGGTGGTCGTGGTCCGCGCACCCGCCGGCGAGGTCTCCCTCACCTGCGGCGGGCACCCCCTGATCCCCGCCGACAGCCAACCCACCCCCGGCCTCACCATCGACGAGGGGGCCACCGGCGGCACGGCACTGGGCAAGCGCTACGCCGACCCGGCAACCGGACTGGAACTGCTCTGCGTCAAGGCCGGCACAGGGGCGCTCGCGCTCGACGGCGTCGAGCTGCCGCTCAAGTCCGCCAAACCGCTCCCCGCCTCGGACTGAGTGGAGGCCCCGGATGAACATCGCGATGCTCGCCGAGATCGCCGCCGATGCGGGCGGGGACCGGGTCGTGCTCGGTGACCCCGAGCGGGGGGTCACGTACGCACAGCTCTACGACCGTGCCCGCCGGGCCGCGCGCGTCCTGCGAGAGTCCTCGGCCGACACGGTGGCGATGATCGGGGTGAACTCGGAGCTGTTCCCGGTCGCGCTGTTCGGCGCTGCGCTGGCGGACCGACCCTTCAGCCCGTTGAACTACCGCTGGGCGGACGCGGACCTCGCGGCCGCCGTCCGCAGGCTCGCCCCAGTGGTGGTCCTCGTCGACGACGAGTTCCTCCCGCGGTTCGAGTCACTGGCGGGGGAGCCCGGCGTCCAGTTGGTCGCCCGTTCGCTGTTCCTGGCAGCCGTCGCGGACGCCGCACCGATCGAGGCCGGAGCCGAGGAGCCGGCAAACCCGGCGGTCCTGCTGTTCACGAGTGGCACCTCGGGCAGTCCCAAGGTGGCGGTCCTCGGGCACGACAACCTGAGCTCCTACATCCTCGGCAGCGTCGAGCTCATGGCGGCGGAGGAGGGGGACGCCCAGCTCAGCAGCCTGCCGCCGTACCACGTCGGCGGGATCGCCAACCTGCTCAGCACGCTGTTCAGCGGTCGCCGGATCGTGCAGTTGCCCGCCTTCGACGCGCGGACGTGGATCGACGCCGTTCGAGCTCTCCGGGTCACCCACGCGACGGTGGTCCCGACGATGGTCGCCCGGATCGTGGACCTGCTCGCCGAGGACGGCGGCGGACTGCCGAGCCTGCGTCATCTCTCCTACGGCGGCGGGCGCATGCCCCTGCCGGTCCTCGAGCGCGCGATGGCGCTCCTCCCGGAGACCGGCTTCGTGAACGGGTACGGACTGACCGAGACAAGCTCCAGCATCACCGTCCTGGGGCCGGACGATCATCGGCTGGCGCTCACGTCGGACGATCCGGCGGTGCGCGCGCGGCTCGGCTCGGTCGGGCGCGCTCTGCCGACGGTCGAGCTGTCGGTGCGCGACGCGGACGGCGAGCCGGTCGCCCCCGGTGTGACGGGCGAGTTGTGGGTGCGCGGTGAGCAGGTCTCAGGCCGCTACGTCGGGACCGAGTCGGGCGCGGCGGGGGGCTGGTTCCGCACCAAGGACGCGGCGCGCATCGACGAGGAGGGCTACGTCTTCGTGGAGGGCCGGCTCGACGACGTGATCGTCCGCGGCGGGGAGAACATCTCGCCGGGTGAGGTGGAGGACGCCCTGCTCGAGCACCCGGACGTGGCAGACGCCGGTGTCGTCGGTCTGCCGGACGACGACTGGGGCGAGCGTGTGGTGGCCGCCGTGGTGCCGGTCGAGGGACGGACTCCGGATCCCGGCGAGCTCCAGGAGTGGGTGCGCGGGAAGCTGCGCTCCAGCAAGACCCCGTCGAGCATCGCCCTCGTCGACATGCTGCCGTACAACGACAACGGCAAGCTCGTGCGGAGGTTGCTGCGGGCCAGCCTGCAGGGGACCGCGGGTGCGTGACCTCTCCGAGCGGATCGGCCGGGTGGAGGTCTAGGGCGCCCATGCGGGACGAGGTCCCGCCGACCGTCTCGTGCACGGCGCATCGCGGCCGGCGACGGTGCGGGGGCGCCGCGGGCGGCACCGCGCGGCCCGTGCCCACGACGTGTGCGTGCGGATCGGCGTCGTCCCGGTGCGGTCTCGCGGGATCGGCGTCGATGCCCCACCGACGTCGCGCACGTCGACGAAGCGGTCGTCTCGAGGTGGCGATCCGGCGTGGATTGACACCCGGCCCACGACTGCCTAGCGTTTCATCCTGATGAATTTGACCCGCGTCTCATGATCGGAACGGTCGCGGCCGCAACGGGCCCGGCGGGATCCGAGGAGCATCTTCGAGACCCGGGTCATCGGCTACCCGCTGTCGTCCTGACACCCGGCCGCACCCCAGAGCGAAGGTAGGCGTTCATGAAGGTCCTCGAAGGAGTGCGCGTCGTCGAACTGGCGTCGTACCTGTTCGTGCCCGCCGCCGGCGCCATCCTCGCGGACTGGGGCGCCGACGTCGTCAAGATCGAGCACCCGGAGCACCCGGACCCTCAGCGCGCCATCGTGATCGCGGACATGAGCGTCGGGGGCGAACCGTTCGAGCCCCTGATGCAGCAGGCCAATCGGGGCAAGCGCAGCGTCGGGCTGGACGGCGGCACGCCGGAGGGGTACGAGATCCTGCGCAAGCTCGTCGCCGGGGCAGACGTCTTCCTCACCAACCTCCTGCCCGAGAGTCGCAGACGGCTCCGGGTGGACGTCGACGACATCCGGTCGATGAACCCCTCGATCGTCTATGTCCGCGGCAGCGGCTACGGCCCCGCCGGCCCCGAGCGCTCGATGCCTGGCTTCGACGGGACCACCTACTGGGCCCGGGGCGGCGCCGCGGACAACCTCACGCCGGCCGGCGCCATGCGGCCGACGCCGGTGCGCCCGGGGCTGGGTGACCTGCCGGGTGCGACGTCGGTGGCGGGTGCGGTCGCGGCGGGCCTGTTCCACCGCGAGCGCACGGGGGAGGCCCCGCTGGTGGACGTGTCGCTGCTCAGCGTCGCCGTCTGGGGCAACTCCCCGGCGATCACCGCCTCCGCCATGCGCGGCGAGCCGATCCAGAAGACGTTGCGCGAGGACAACCGCAATCCACTGTCGCTCTCCTTCCGCACGAAGGACGGTCGCTTCGTGAAGCTGTCGCTGTTCCAGTCGGACCGCTACTTCGCGCGGCTGTGTGAAGCCCTGGGGGAGCCCGAGCTCGCCGTGGACGAGCGGTTCGTCGACTCGACGGCGCGCGCCGCTCACCGGCAGGCGTGCACGGCGGCCCTGGACGAGGTCTTCGGCCGCCTCACCCTCGCGGACGTCGAGTCCCGGCTGACGGGGCTCGGCGGCCCCTGGTCGCGGGTGCAGGACAGCTTCGAGGTCAGCCAGGACCCGCAGGTCCTGGCCAACGGCTACCTGACCGAGGTGGACGCGGGAGGGCGGAAGGTGCCCGTGGCGGCGTCCCCCTGGCAATTCGGCGAAGCCCGCTACCCGCTGCGGGCGGCGCCCGAGCACGGCGAGCACACCGACGAGGTGTTGCTCGAGCTCGGCCTCGACTACGAGGAGATCCTCAAGCTCAAGATCTCCGGCACCGTCCTGTGAGCAGCTGTCGTCACACGAGCGCCGCGCGTCCGGCCCGACCGCGTCGACGTCGACCGCAGAACCGGATGAGAGGGCCTGCCTGATGGCGACCACGGATCACGATCACCGGGACAGGTGCGCCGTCGTCGGCATCGGGGCGACGGAGTTCTCGAAGAAGTCCGGCCGGAGTGTCGCCGCGCTGGTCTCCGAGGCGAGCCTGGCGGCCATCGCGGACGCCGGGCTCACGCCGGCGGACATCGACGGCGTGGTTCGATCGGACTACGACTCCGTAACCCACAACGACATCGGTCACTGGCTTGGACTGTCCGGCCTCACCTTCTGGGGGATCACCGGAACCGGGGGTTCAGCCCCGTGCGGCATGATCGGGCAGGCCGTCGCGGCCATCCTGTCCGGCCAGGCGACCAACGTCCTCGTCTACCGGGGGCTCAACGGCCGCTCGGGGCTCAGGCTCGGCAGGGGGTCGGCGATCCAGCGGTCCGGTGGAGCGCGACACGTCGGCGGCAACGGCACCCTGGACGAGTTCTTCCTGCCTTACGGGCTGATGGCGCCCGGCCAGTTGTTCGCGATGTACGCGCGTCGTCACATGATCGAGTACGGGTCCACCTCCGACGACCTCGCGAGCATCGCGATGACGGTGCGGAAGCGGGCCAACGCCAATCCCGCGGCCCAGATGGCCCATCGGACGATGTCGCTCTCCGACTACTACGAGTCGCGGATGATCGCCGACCCCCTCCGGATGTTCGACTACTGCCTGGAGACCGACGGCGCGTGCGCCGTCGTCGTCACCGCCGCCGAGCGCGCGAAGGACTCCCCGCACCCGGGTGTGCTGATCCGCGCGGTCACCCAGGCGGCGATGCCGGAGATGCAGGGCGGGTTGGTCTTCCCGGCTCTGATGCGGCCCGACCTCCTCGACAACCCGGGGAGGCGAGTGGGCAAGGAGCTCTACCGTCGCGCGGGCCTGGGTCCCGCGGACATCGACGTCGCCCAGCTGTACGACTGCTACACGATCACCGTCCTCCTCCAGCTGGAGGACTACGGCCTCTGCGGCACGGGCGAGGGCGGCGCCTTCGCGTCCAGCGGAGCGATCGACATCGGGGGCACCGTCCCGATCAACACCGCCGGCGGCAACCTCTCCGAGGGCTACATCCACGGCATGAACCACGTCGTCGAGGGGGTCCGGCAGATGAGGGGCCAGTCGACGTCGCAGGTCCCGGGGGCGCAGACCTGCCTCGTGACCTCCGGAACGCCGACGGTCACCAGCGCGCTGATCCTCAGGGCCGCGTGATGGCGGCCATCGACAGGCCGCTGCCGGTCGTCGACGACGAGGAGACCGGCGGGTTCTTCGCTGCGGCGGCCGAGCACCGGCTGGTGGTGCGTACCTGCAACTCCTGCGCCGCGACGTTGCACCTGCCGAAGTCCTACTGCCACCACTGTGGGTCGTGGGACGTCGGCTGGCGGGACGTCCGGCCGACCGGGTCGGTCTACTCCTGGACGGTGCTGCAGCACTCGATCCACGAGGCGTTCCCGGCGCCGTGCACGGTCGTCCTGGTCCAGCTGGACGAGGACCCGGCGATCCGCTTCGTCGGGTACCTGCCCGGAGCGCCGGAGCTCCATGACGGCATGCCCGTCCGTGTCCGGTTCGAGGACATCGAACCCGGCGTCACCATCCCGCAGTGGGAGCCCGTGCCCGAGGCGTGAGCCCGGGACCGATTCATCAAGAGGAGAAGTGTCATGGGGAAGCTGGACGGCAAGGTCGCCTTCATCACCGGCGCCGCGCGTGGGCAGGGCCGGTCGCACGCGGTCCGGCTGGCTCAGGAGGGTGCCGACATCATCGGTGTCGACATCTGCGACCAGGTCGGCACGGTCTCATACCCCATGTCGTCTCGTGAGGACCTCGACGAGACGGTCGCGATGGTCGAGAAGCTCGACCGGCGGATGGTGGCACACGTCGCCGACGTCCGAGACTCAGCAGCGCTCAAGGCGGCCGCCGCGGACGGCATCGCCACCCTCGGCCGGCTCGACATCGTCCTGGCCAACGCCGGTGTGATGTTCCAGGGCCTGGCTCCGGGGCGCGACGACGAGGCGTTCCGCGACGCCGTCGACATCATGCTGGTCGGCGTGTGGAACACGATCCAGGCCGCCCTCCCGACGCTGAGGGAGCAGGGGCAGGGCGGGTCCATCGTCATCACCAGCTCGGTCAACGGGCTGAAGGGGATGGTGGCCGGCACCAACGGGGGGAACTTCGGCTACGCCGCCGCGAAGCACGGCGTCACCGGGATCATGCGGATGTACGCCAACCTCCTCGCGCCGGAGAGCATCCGGGTCAACACCGTGAATCCGACGGGAGTCGACACCCCGATGCTGGTCGGGTTCTCGGGGCTGGATGCCGCGGCCAACCCGGCGATCGCCGCGAGCCTGATGAACCCGATGCCGGTGGAGAAGATCCAGCCCATCGACGTGAGCAACGCGATCGCGTGGCTCGTGTCCGACGAAGCCCGTTACGTCACCGGCATCACCCTGCCCGTCGACGCGGGCCTGGTGAACAAGTAGGTCCGGATTCGGACTCGCCGGCCGGCCGCCGCTCGCCGCCGGAGGAGACGTCGTCGAGTCCGAGCAGGTGAGCGGTCGTCGACGTCTCCGTCGACGTGGATCCCCGAGCCACTCACGTCCTCCGGCTGGGCCGATGCGGATCCGACGCCCGGATCCGGGCTCGGTCGGCGTGGACCGGGTCGGTGTCCCACCCCACCTATGGCCGCGGGTGGGACCAGGTGACCGCCCGGATGCCGGACCGCTGCGCGCTCATCGCCGGCCTTCCCGTGGTGGAAGCGGTCGGCACGACAACGGGGTGGAGCGGCGGGCTGGGCGCCGATCCCGTCGATCGACGACCGGCGGATCGAGAGTGATGGGATGCGGCGGAGCTCGTCCGCCCTGTCCTCGGGCCCGACGACGTCCACGTCTGCCGCATGCTCAGAGGCGGCCGGGCCGGTGGTCGACCTGCTCGCGCACACGCGTGGCGGAGACGGACTCGCTCGGCTGCAGGCTCTGCGGCGATGGGCTGGGCGCCGACACCATGGGGACCGGCGTCCACCTCTGGTCCGGCCGGCTGATCGAGAACATCAACGCAGGCCGCTGACGACCCGGATCTTCTCAGGCGCGCGCACCCGACGGCTTTCGTCGCAGGCCATGCGGCCCAGGACGAGCGGGAGCACACCGGCGGAGAGAGCAGGACGGCTCGTTCAGGGTCTTCCCGCGCGCACTCCACGGCCGGGTTCGACGGGTGCCTAATTTGTTATGAGGAACTATTGACGGCGCCTCGAACTGGGTGCCAAGGTGACGTCCGCCACTCACACGAGGCGAGGCCAGGGCACGAAGACTGCTGCTCTAACCGCCGGAGAGCGTCGAGCACCACGCGTCGAGGCGATCGCAACCGTTCCGTCTCGCCGTCCCTGTTGGGTTGCGTCAGTCCATTCTCATCTGGAGGCCAGTCAGTGTCCGGTTCAACTATCCGCAGAGGTCCCAGCGGCCGCAGAACGCGAGGTGCCGTGGCCGTCTCCTCCGCACTCCTGCTCATCGGTCTCGCGGCATGCGGCAGCGACAGCGACAGCTCCGGTGGTGACGGAGGCTCCTCCGGGGAGACCGACGACGCGGCCGTCGCGGCGGCCCAGGAGCGCATCGATCCGTACCTCAACCCAACGGACGACATCCCCGTGGACGTCCCGCTGACGCAGGCGCCCGAGGAAGGGCTGCGCGTCGCCTTGGTCCGCTACAACAATCAGCCGGCGGCGGTGTACGACCAGTTCTACGAGGAGGCTGCCGAAGTCCTGAACTGGGACTTCGCCGTCTACGCCGTCGAAGCAACGGATCCGCAGGGAATTCCCAACGGGGTGTTGCGCGCCGTCAGCGAGGGTGTGAACTCCATCGTGGTGCAGGGATCCGGCATCGACGCCATGGGACCGAGCCTGGCCGCGGCCAAGGACGCAGGAATCCCGGTCTTCCTGGGGGCCGCGTCCCCCACGGACCTGCCGGAGGGTGAGGCGAACGGCGTGTACGGCAACGTCATGTCCGAGAACGGCATCAGCGCGAACGTGGCCATGGCGGACCAGATGATCGTCGACAGCGGCGGCACCGGGAACGCCGTGTTCGTCAACGTTCCTGACTTCCCCGGCCTGGCGCCCATCAACGATGCGATCGAGACACACGTCGCCGAGAACTGCAGCGGATGCAGCTTGGAGATGTTGAACATCTCCGCCGGGGACCTCGGTGGGGACGTTGCCTCGACGGTCGTCGCGGCAGTCCGCCAGAACCCCGACGTGGAGTACGTGATCGGTTCCTACGCCAACGTGGTCCGCGGACTGCCGCAGGCTCTCGCGGCCGCCGGTCTGGACACCGTCAAGGTGTTCGTGTCCCAGCCCACGGAAGAGAGCATCGTGGAGCAGGTCGAGCAGGGCGACTATGCCGCCACGATCCTGATCCCCACTGGGAGTTTCTCCTGGGCGGTGATGGACCAGATCGCGCGCGTGAACCTCGGGATGGATCCGCTCCAGGACGAGTACGCCGACCTGGGCATGGCGCTCTACACGGCCGAGGACTTCCCGGAGGGCACGAGGAGCTGGGACCTGGCCGACTATCAGTCGCAGTACGAGGAGCTGTGGCAGCTCTCCTGACCGCTGCTGCCTGACCTCACGATCGGCTCGGCGTCCTCTCGTCAGGACGCCGGGCCGATCCCCGGGCGGGACGTACACGACCTGCCGCAGTGCTCATCAACACTTCTGCACCGGGGGCGGGCGGAACCGATTGCCGGCAGGCAGCGTCGGAGACGGAAGAGGCGAGATGGACGCGATCACGAAGTTGGAAGCGATCGAAGGCATCAGGCTCGCGAAAGCACGACAGCAGAGGGGCGTCGACACGAAGGACGGCGACCTGCTCCGCCGCGTCTGGGCCGATGACGCCGTGGTCGATTGTCGCGGTGTCATGACCGATCCCGTCACCGGAGCGAACTCCGCCCCACAGACGGACGTCGTCCTCCATGGCGTCGACGAGGCCGTCGCCTCCGCCCTGGACTCGCTCGCGGGCATCGTGTCGGTTCATCACGTGAGCGATCCCGAGATCGAGATCATCAGCGTGACCACGGGCAGAGCGACGTGGCCGCAGGTCGATCGGCTCTGGTTCGCAGCCGGCTCTCCGTTCAGGGCATTCATCGGCTACGGCTACTACCACGAGACCTACGAACGCGTCGGGGAAGACTGGCGGATCAAGACCATGCGCATGGAGCGCACCAGACTCGAGTTCGTCCCGTGGTGAGAGGCCGACGGGCCTCCCGGGCACCTCGACGCGTCACCGACCCGCCGCGTGGACGGCCTCTCGCACCTACGCCGAGTGACAGTCCACCGCCGGGCATCAAGGGCGACGTCCGCGGCCTGCCGCGCCAGCAGGACGGTCAGCACGCCGGACACGAACTCCAACCGCTCGGTGAGCGCCGCCAGATGGTGAAGGCGCGAGGTCTGGGCTGACAGATTCCGTGACCACCCATCTCGTCAAGGTGGACGACGTCGGTGACCGCTCGGGCCGGGTGGTGGGGACCGGGGCCTCCCACGGTAAGCGGGATGGCCCCGGTCTCCACCGACAGTGCGAGCGCAAGCCCGAGCTGCGCGTGCGACCGGTCATCTGAGCATCGAGCACCGACGTGGCCTGGCCGGCGGCGGAGTCCAGGCCGCTGCGCAGGGTCGTGTGATCGGCTCGGGCGGACCGTTCGCACGACGGTCACCGGACGCTTCTCCGGGGTGGCCAGCGCCGACCGGCAGCAGCTCCGCCCCCCGGAGCCCTACCTCAGGAGGCTGCGGGCGATGACCATCCGCTGGATCTGGTTGGTGCCCTCGTAGATCTGGGTGATCTTGGCGTCGCGCATCATGCGCTCGACCGGGAAGTCCTGGGTGTAGCCGGCGCCGCCGAAAAGCTGGACGGCGTTGGTGGTCACCTTCATGGCGACGTCGGAGGCGAAGGCCTTGGCCGCAGCGCACAGCCGGCCGAGGTCGGGGTCCACCTTGCCGCCGGAATGGCCCGCCTCGCCACGGGCGGCGGCCACGTACACCAGGTGCCGCGCGGCCTCGATCTGCATGGCCATGTCGGCGAGCATGAACTGCACGCCCTGGAAGTCGCTGACGGTCTTGCCGAACTGCTTGCGCTCCCGGGTGTACTCGACCGCGGCGTCCAGCGCGCCCTGGGCGACGCCCACGGCCTGCGCGCCGATGGTCGGGCGGGTGAAGTCCAGCGTCCGCAGCGCGGTCTTGAAGCCGGTGCCGGGCTCGCCGATGATCCGGTCGGCCGGGATGGTGCAGTCGGTGAAGTACAGCTCGCAGGTGGGCGAGCCCTTGATCCCCATCTTCCGCTCCTTGGGGCCCACCGCGAAGCCCGGGTCGTCGCGGTGGACGACGAAGGCGGAGATGCCGTTGGCCCGCTTCTCCGGGTCGGTGACGGCCATGACCGTGTACCACTCGGAGATGCCGGAGTTGGTGATCCAGGCCTTGGTGCCGTTGAGCACCCAGGTGTCGCCCTCGAGGCGGGCGCGGGTCGTCATCGCCGCGGCGTCGGAGCCGGCCTCCCGCTCGGAGAGCCCGTAGCTGATCATCGCGTCGCCCGCGGCGATCGGCCGGAGCACCTCCTGCTTGAGGTCCTCCGACGCCGACAGGATGACCGGCATCGACCCGAGCTTGTTGACCGCCGGGATGAGCGACGCCGAGACGTCGACCCGGGCGACCTCCTCGATGACGATGCAGGTGGCGATCGCGTCGGCGCCCTCGCCGCCGTACTGCTCGGGGATGTGCGTGGCGTGGAAGCCGGCCGCCGTCAGCGCCTTCTGCGCCTCGACCGGGAACCGGGACTCCGCGTCCACCTCGGCCGCGTACGGCTTGATCTCCCGCTCGGCGATGTCCCGGACCGCGGTCCGGATCGCGTCGTGCTCCTCGGTCAGCTGGTACAGCCCCGCCTGTGGCATCTCGTCCTCGATCAGTTCGCGTGCGGGAAGAAGCCACGGCCGGTCTTGCGGCCGAGCAGGCCGGCCTCGACCATCCGCAGCAGCAACGGGGGAGGGGCGTAGAGCGGTTCCTTGAACTCGTGGTACATCGAGTCGGCGATGGCAGCGGTGGTGTCGAGACCGATCAGGTCGGCGAGGGCCAGGGGCCCCAGGGGATGGGCGCAGCCCTGGACCATCCCGGCATCGATGTCCTCCGCTGTGGCGAACCCGGACTCCAGCATCCGGATCGCCGACAGCAGGTAGGGGACCAGCAGTGCGTTGACGATGAAACCGGCACGGTCCCTCGACCGGATGGTCGTCTTCCCCAGCCGCTCCTCGGTGAAGTCGGTGACCGCGGACAGGGTCTCGTCCGACGTGAGCAGGCTGCCAACGATCTCGACCAACGGCAGCACCGGTACGGGGTTGAAGAAGTGGACGCCGACCACGCGTTCCGGTCGATCGGTGCTGCTGGCGATCTTCACGAGCGGGATCGAGGAGGTGTTGGACGCCAGGATCGCGTCCGGCTTCACCAGCGCGTCCAGTCGGCGGAAGAGGTCCAGCTTGAGGCTCTCGACCTCCGGGATCGCCTCGATCACCAGGTCCGCGTCGCTCGCCCCCTCGAGGTCGGCCAGGACGGTGATCCGTGCGAGGGCCGCATCCGCCTGCTCGGACGGCAGGCGCCCCGCACGGACGGCACGCTGCATCGACGACTCGAGGCGAGAACGGCAGCGGTCGACGCCGGCCGGGTTCGCCTCGACCAGGACGACGTCGACGCCGGCTCGTGCGCAGACCTCCGCGATGCCCGCGCCCATGGTCCCGCCACCGACGACGCCCACCTGATCCACAGCATCTCCCTACGGCCTGCTAACGGGGGCGCGATGGCCTGCGCCGGGGCGGCCGCGCGACGCCACTCGCCGCCAGGCGACTCTTCCTAATTCCTACGGATGTTTGTACCATGTCGCCATCCGCCGCCGAGCGTGTCCGGGCCAGGCGTCGCCCCTCGGCCCGCCGCGGGACGAGTCAGGACCCCGGCTCTCGTGCGGGCACCTCAGCTGGAGTGCCCCGAGGGAACATGAGCGAGGAGCAGTCACGCGATGCCTCTGACCGACGACATGCAGCTGATCTCGGTGGACGACCACTTGATCGAGCGTCCCGAGGTGTGGTCCACCCGCCTCCCGAAGAAGCACCAGGAGAACGGGCCCCGCATCGTCGAGGCCACGGGTGAGGAGATGGACCAGTACGGCTTCGGCCAGCGCGTCCCGAAGGGCAGCCAGGTCTGGCAGCTCGAGGGTCTGGTCTACGCCCAGCTCGGGCTCAACGCGGTCGCGGGCAAGTCCCGCGAAGAGCTGGGCACCGAGCCGCTGCGCTTCGACGACATGATCCCGGGTTGCTACGACCCCGCGGCGCGGGTGGTCGACATGGACATCGACGGCGTGCAGGCCGAGCTGCTTTTCCCGTCCTTCCCGAAGTTCGCGGGGACGATGTTCCAGAACGTGAAGGACCCCGAGCTCGCACTGCTCTGCACGAAGGCCTGGAACGACTACGTCCACGAGGAGTGGGTCACGCCCTATCCGGACCGCTTCATCCCGGTCGGCATCCTCCCGTACTGGGACGTCGAGGCATCCATCGCTGAACTGCGGAGGCTCGCAACGCGCGGGGTCCGCGCCATCTCCTTCCCCGAGAACCCGGTGCCCCTCGGCCACCCCTCCTTCCACACCGACCACTGGGACCGGCTGTTCGACGTCTTCGAAGAGGTCGACGCGGTCGCGACCATGCACTTCGGCACCTCCGGCCAGGTCAAGCTGACCGCGCCGGAAGCCCCCATGGCGGTGATGTCCGCGCTGATGGGGACCAACTCCATGTACACCGTCTGCGACCTGCTCTTCTCGCCCGTCTTCCACCGGCACCCCGGCTTCAAGGTCGCGGTCGCCGAGGGCGGCATCGGCTGGATGCCGTGGCTGCTCGAGCGGGTCGAGTACACCTGGGAGCGGCACCGCTTCTACCAGAACATCCACCAGACCGTTCGTCCGGCGGAGCTGTTCGAGAAGCACATCTGGGGCTGCTTCATCACCGATCACTACGGCGTGGAGAACAGGCACAAGATCGGCGTGCACAAGATCACCTGGGAGGCCGACTACCCGCACTCGGACTCCTACTGGCCGAACAGCCGCAAGATCGTCTCGGAGATGCTCCACGACGTCCCTGACGACGAGGTCCGCCAGATCGTCGAGACCAACGCGCGCGAGCTGTACCGCTTCCCGCGCAGGTGACGCGGTTCGGGACTGTGCGCCGGCCTCCTGCGGGCAGGGGTGTGGTCGAGTAGGACGAGACCTGCGGATCAGCGTCGGAAACGAGCCAGACGCAGTGCGTCGTGGCCATTCACGGAAGAGGTGCAGAACGTGGCGACAACGGAGGTCTCGGCGGTGGTGGATGCGCCCGTGGACGACGTCTGGCGTGTCCTCGGGGACTTCGGCGCGATGCCGACCTGCCTCACCGCCGTCGTGGACTGTCGGCTGGAGGGCGGAGCCGTCGGCCGGGGACCTGTCGGCGCCGTCCGCGCGATCACGGTCCGCAGCGGAGCGGTGGTGCGGGAACGCCTGCTCGGACACGACGAGGTCCGACGCAGTGTCCGCTACGAGATCGTCGGTGCGAACCGTTTCCCGGTGCGGAGCTACCGCGTCCAGGCGGGGGCCTGGGCGGTCACGTCGACCGGTCAGACCTTCGTTCGCCTGGCCGTGGACTTCGACGCCGACGCTGCTGACGAACCGGTCGCCGCGGAGATGATCACTGCGAACTACGACGTCCTCCTCCGCGACCTGGCCGCCCACGTGACGGGGACTCCGGCGCGCCCGTAGTCCCCGGTCGGTGCCCCACGTCGCTGCGCGGCCGAGACCGTCGACGTCTCGAACGAAGATCCCGTGTCGCCGCACATGCCGGCTCGAGGCGGACGGACCCCGCCTCTGAGGGGTCGGGGACGGCGGCGCAGCCCGGGTCAGGGGGCAGCGTGGGGAACTACTGCGTCGGGACACGCTCTGACGCGGTCAGGACAGCAAGCGCTCGGTCGGAGACCGGGAGAGAGGCGCACATGAGCCGAAGGTCGGAGGGGGAGAGCTCGATCAGCACGGGCGCCCCCGGACGGCTGGTCGCCGACGGCGCCCGGCTCGTCATCGACGGCCGTGACGAGGAAGCGCTCGACGACGGAGCGGTCACCTCGCTCGGCGGGAGCGCCCGTGCCCCCGGCGCGACCGGCCGCGCCAACTCCCTGGTCGACGACACCGGCATCGACCCCAGCTGCGGGCCGGTGATCGAGGCCGACCTCGCCGTCGGATTCCCGGTCGTCACGACGTCCGCGACGGCGCTCCTCGAAGGCCGCGGAGCCGAGGTCGCCACCGTCCCCCTCGAGCACCTCGGCGTGCCCGAGGACATCGGGGGAGTCGTGGCGCTCCCGCTCCCCGCCGGCGCCGCCCCGCTGACGGGCCAGACCGTCGTCATCGGCGGGGTCACGCTCACCGGCGGTGTCGAGTGAGCCCACCCGGTCTCGACCTCGACAGCCTCGGACGCTGGCTCGCGGGCGAGGTGTCCGGTGCCGGCAGCCTGCTGGAAGCGACGCTGATCGCCGGCGGGAAGTCGAACCTGACCTACCTGGTGACCGACGGCACCAGCGAGTGGATCGTGCGCCGCCCGCCGATGGGCCACGTTCTGGCGACCGCGCACGACATGGCCCGCGAGTTCCGGGTCATGTCCGCGCTCCAGGACACCGCCGTCCCCGTGCCCCGGACCTATGCGTTCTGCGGCGACGAGTCGGTGATCGGTGCGGACTTCTACGTCATGGAACGCTGCGCCGGCACGCCCCTCCGGCGGGCCGCCCAGCTCGCGGAACTGGGGCCCGGCCGCACCCGCGTCATCTCCACCGGCCTCGTCGACACCCTCGCGGCGTTGCACGCGGTTGATCCGCACGCGGTGGGGCTGGGCGACTTCGGCCGTCCCGAGGGGTTCCTCGCTCGCCAGGTGGCGCGCTGGAAGAAGCAGCTCGATGCGTCGCACACCCGGGACCTGCCGGCCGCTCAGCAGCTGTTCGGGCGGCTCGCAGCGGACGTCCCCCTCGAGTCGACCACCGGCATCGTGCACGGCGACTTCCGCCTCGACAACGTCCTCGTCGACGGCCAGGACCGGGTGACCGCCGTGCTGGACTGGGAGATGGCGACCCTGGGCGACCCGCTGACCGACCTCGCGCTGATGCTGACCTATGACCGGCTGGGCGCTGTGCTGGGCGAGGCGGTCACCGATGCCTCCCTCGCGCCCGGGTACCTCACCGAGGACGAGATCTTGAACCGCTATGCCGCCTCGAGCAGCCGCGACCTGGCTCGCTTCGGCTGGTATCGCGCGCTGGCCGCATTCAAGCTGGCGGCCATCCTCGAGGGCATCCACCACCGCTTCCTGGCCGGGCACACGGTCGGCGAGGGCTTCGACGGGATTGCTGACGCGATCGACCCCCTGCTCGACGCGGGCCTGTCCGCACTGGACGACTGAGCCCGAGGAGCTCGACGCCGGCGACTGAACTGCGCGCCGGAGTCCGCCGGCCCGGTCTGCAAAACCCCGTCCTCCCCGGCGGCCCCCCCCGACGTCGAGGGCTCGAGCTCGCCCAGCCGGCAGCAGGCCGTCCGGCCGAGGGACCGGGCGCGCCCGTCCCGAGCCGGACATCGTGCTGCTCCCCGGAGCACGGGCACCATGAGCGCCACCGCACGTCGACGGGCCGGTGCACCGCCGCACGGGGGGCCGGTGGCCGCGCTGTCCGCAACACCGTCGAGTGACGACCTACCATGACAGAACGGCGCGCTGGCACTCTGGACGCCGAGGTGCTGGTCCAGGAGGGCTGTGTCCTCCTGTTCGGTTTCCGCGAGACGAGCGGCACGGCAACCGGAGACCGAATGTCCCCCACGTCGAGCTTTCCTGAGACGACGCTGTCGGAGTCCCGGAGAGGCCGGCGAATATCGAGAAGGCGGAGGGTGTCGGTCGTGCCCCGTCCTCATGCCGGCGAGTGCGCATATATTGCAGTCAAAGAATGGCGGCTTGAAGACGGCGTGGCCGCGCTCACGCAGCGGGCCTCTCCAGGCCCATCACGAACGAGTAAGGGTGCACGTGGCGAGGAAGAAGCAGACCGATGCGCAGACCGCGGAGTCGGCGACTCCGGCGAAGGGCATCCCGATCGCCGCCGGAGGTTCGGTGCTCCGACCGCTGAAGGCCGCGGAGGTCGTGGCTCGTGAGGTCGTGCGCAGCATCTCCGCCGCTGGGCTCCAGCCCGGGGACGGTCTGCCCTCGGAGGCCCAGATGCTGCAGCAGTACGGCGTGAGCCGTGAGTCCCTGCGGGAGGGGCTGCGGCTCCTGGAGGTCCAGGGGATGATCAGCATCCGTCGTGGCCCCGGTGGTGGTCCGGTGGTCGGCACCGTCGACTCCGCCAATCTGGGCAGGATGGAGGCGTTGTTCTTCCACCTCGCGGGGGCGACGTATGACGAGTTGTTCGAGGCGTGGGTGTTCGCGGAGTCGACGCTGGCCCGCATGGCCGCCTCGAACCCGGACGCTGCGCTGCGTGAGCAGGTGATGGAGCCGTATCTGTCCGGTGACGTGGAGGAGGACGAGCACGTCGATCTCGACGTCTACGTGACCGGTCACGAGGGTTTCCACGGTGCGGTGTCCGGACTGGCCGGCAACCGGGTCTTCCAGCTCACCTTCCGCGCGTACGGCCAGCTGGTCGCCCACCACCTCTCCACCGTCGGGGACGTCCGCAAGCTCCACAGGCAACTGGTCGAGGACCACCTCAAGCTCGCCCAGGTCATCGTGGACGGCGACGCGGAGATCGCCGCGACGCTTATGCAGGAGCACCTCTCGCAGGTCATCGACATCAACCGCGGCGAACTGGGCCCCCTGCTCGAGGGCCCGGTCGGCTGGCTGTGACCGCTACTGCCCTGCGCGCTGCACGAGCAGATCGGGACGGACGAGTTCCGATCTGAACCGGGGATGAAGGGCGAGCGGTGTCACGAGGCGCTCGAGAGCTCGACCGCGAGGGGACCGACCGTCTCGTCGAGGGGTCGGTGACGCCACCTGGTGCGTGAGCGTCGTCGCCGAGCGTCTCCGCTCGACGGCGCGCACCAGCGGACGTGCTCGTGAGCAGGACAGATGGGCCGCACCCTCAGGACGATACGACCTCGCTCACGCCCGAGCTGTCGGCGCCGACCTCGTCGATCGGGCCGGCCACGATCATCACCATCGCTACGTGGTGCCCGACGCCGGAGCCCGGTCCGGCAGCACAGCTAGGCGAGGCGCTCGGCGATGCGTGCCGTCGCCTCGAGGAGGCGCTGGATGCACCTCTGTACCTCCGGCTTGGGTGTGGTCACCGGGATGTTGTGGATGTTCACCATCAGCGCCAGCTCACCGTCGGGGCCGATCACAGGTGCACTGATGGATGCGATCGATCCGGTCGGATGACCGTCCAACCGCCCGACGTCCTCCTGTGACCTGACCTCGGCGACGGAGGTGGTACTGCGCATGAGCTGGGCGACCTGACGCTCCATCGCGGGAGTGTGTCCGTGCTCCGCGATGATCCCGGAGATCTGGTCGACGTCTGCCATGGACCGCCACACGGTCATCGACCATCCCGTGCTCCGGATCGTCGCCATCTCGTCGAGGATGCGCTGCCGATCGTCAGCAGGCGTCCTGATCCTGTTCATCCACGCGATCTGCTCATCGCGAGGGGCCCATGCCATGAAGACCTCGCCCCAGGGCGGCACCACGGGGAAGGTCATGCCGATGCGCCACGGCGGGACCGCGTCCAGGGGCGGAAAGACCGAGGCGATGACCACGAACTGGTCGCCTTTCGGCACCTGCGCGTAGCACTCGAAACCCACGTCACCAGCCAGGGCCTCGATCTCCGCACGCGCTCGGTCAGCGATCGACAGGCTGTGCAGCATGTCGGCGCTCGCGCCCATCACGAGGGACGTCGTGGCGAACCCGCCGTATCCGCCTTGGAAGAAGAGCAGGGGGATGGTCGGCACGCCCGTAGCCAGGTGCGTCACACGCCCGAGCACGATGTAGTGGTCACCGGCCTCGTCGATTCGCTCGAACTCGCAGTCGATCCAGGCGACCACTCCGTCGATGACGGGAGCGCCCGAGGGCGCCGGGGACCAGTTGACGCCGGCGAACTTGTCACCGCCACTGACAGCGAACTGACGGCAGATCGGCTCCTGCTTCGCCGACAGGATGTTGACGCAGAAGCTGTGTGCTTTACGCAGTGATGCGAAGGACGAGGAGGTGCGGGCGGGCAGGAACGCGACCAGCGGAGGGTCCAGGGAGACCGACGTGAACGAGCCCACGACCATCCCGGAGGGCTTCCCCTCCGGCGTGATCGCCGTGATGACCACCACGCCTGTGGGCAGGTGGCCGAGCACTTCGCGAAAGCGCTTGTCGTCGAAAGCCGTGTCGACGTCCATGTCAGCTCCTACCGTTGTGCCGTGAGGTGTCGGGCCGAGCGCTGCCTGGGTCTGAGGATGCGCGCTCATCTGCAACTGCTGGTCTCGACGCCGCGATGACTGGTCCGGCCGGCGTCTGGTGCCTCGGCAGTGTCGCTCGGGCAGCAGGTCATCACAGGATCATTGCCCGCGCCAGGGGTCTCGGCTGCCCCACGCTCATCAAGGGCGCCCGAGCAGGTCGCCATGCGACATCTGATGCACATGTCCTGGCTGGAACCCGCTGGCCGCGTTCCCCGGTGGAGTGGATGCGGCGCACCTCGGACGTCGCACACCGTGCGCGGCGTCCGAGGTAGCCAATCCTGATCCGACCCGATCCCCGGTTACAGGGAGTGCGGCTTCGTGTAGATCCGGTCGTCCGGATACCAGTCACCTGGGACGAAGGCGTCCACCCCGGGGAAGCGCTCCTCCGAGCGCCACACGGTGCTCCAGTCGATGACGACGACCCGGTCGGCGATCTTCCACTCGCCACCGCGTCGTTCGAGATGGTCGAGGTAGCGGCCCGCGAGCGCGGTGACGACGTTCGGGGAAGGCGCGCGCCCGTGCTCGGCGTAGTGCACGAAGTAGGTCTCCGCGGATGCCCGATCGCCGTCGACGGCGATGGTGGACTGCCCGAGCACGTGCTGCTGGCCGGAGTACTCCTTGGCGGCGGCGAGACCCCAGGTCACGAACTCCTGGGCGTTGCCGTCGAACAGGCCGTGGTTGTCGTGCCCGTCGTCCCAGTACGCCGCACGCGCGTTCGACTCCTCGCAACGATCCATGCCGCGGGCGTAGCCCTCGACCACCCGGCGGATCGCGTCGCGCTCGAGGAGCGCACGCAGCTGACCGAGTTCTACCGCCGTCAGAGGTGTCGAGTCATCAGCCATGTTCCTCATCATGAACCCTCAGGCACGCCGGCGGCCAGAGTCCTCACCGCCGCTGACCCTGATGCGTCGTGGAGGACCGCCTGCTGTGAGCCGCGTGTGCGGTCGAGCCCTTCGGGCTCACGGTGCAGGCGGTGGAAGACGCCGCAGCGCACGTCCCGGCCTCCTCGGCCCCGGGTGACCATGCGACTGCCGAGGTGGTCCGGCACGTGCCGCCTGTCACGGCACCGGTGGCGGACCGCGCGATCCCTCGGATGATGCGCCGGCTGGGTGAGTCGCACGACCCCGGAGTTCGCGGCAACCCGCCGTAGCGCGTAGGGAGCGACTCGAGTCACGAGGATCCGGCCTCGGACGTCCCGCGAGGTGGGGCATCGAGCACTTCACGGCGCCGCAGGCACAGCCGGCCGGCGGGGCGCTCGCCGCTCTTGAGGGCCACCTCCGGCAGCAATTGGTCATGAGGAACTATTGACCGGACAGGTGGAGGGCTGTCACGCTCACCGCGGCAGGAGTGACCTGCGCCACCGGCGCGAGGTGGGCGAGAACGCCGGGATCCTGATCCCGCCAACTCCGGAGGACGAGTCCCATGACTGCGACCGCGAGTCCCGAGAACGACCAGACTCAGCCGCCGCCGGTGCGTTCCCGCAAGGAGCGGTCTTCCGTGGCTGACGTGTCGAGTGTGTTGGGCGCGTTGAGCCCGAAGCGGGTCAGCGTGTTGTATCTGCTGGTCCTGATCGTGGTGATCTTCGGGATCACGATCCCGGATCTGTTCCTGTCGGAGATCACGTTCCAGAGCGTGGCCCGCAGTCAGGCGATCGTGGGCATCTTGGCGTTGGCGGCGCTGCTGCCGTTCGTGGCCGGGGAGTTCGACATCAGCCTGGGGACCAATCTGGCGTTGTCGGTGATCCTGGTGGCCTGGATGAGCAACAACCATCCCGGTCTCGGGGTGTGGACTATGTGTCTGATCGCCGTCCTGGTGTCGGCGTTCGTCGGCCTGGTGAACGGGATCCTGGTCGGAAAGCTGGGGATCAACTCGTTCATCGCGACTCTGGGCACCAGTCAGATCCTGGCGGCGATCGCGCTGAAGATCTCCAACAACGAGCAGGTGCTGAGTTCGCTCCCGCAGACCTTCGAGGACCTGGGGCAGGGGCGCACCTTCGGGGTTCCCAACGGTCTGTTCGTGACCTTGGCCCTAGGCCTTCTGGTGTGGTACGTCCTGCAGTACACCAAGGTCGGTCGCCACCTCTATGCCTCGGGGTTCAACCGGGAGGCCGCGCGACTGTCGGGGGTGCGCACCGAGCGGGTCGTGATCGGTTCTTTCGTCGCCGCCGGTGCGGTCGCCGGACTGGCCGGCGTCGTGTTCATCGCTCAGGTGGGGACGTTCAACAACTCGATCGGCATGCCGTTCCTCTTCCCGGCCTACGCCGCGGTGTTCCTCGGGGCCACGCAGTTCAACCTGCGGCCCAACGTGTGGGGCACGCTGCTGGCGATCTTCACCCTGGCCCTGGGTGTGCAGGGTCTGCAGCTCTCCTCGTCGGGCTCGGGATTCTGGATCACGCCGCTGTTCAACGGCATCGCCCTGGTGGCCGCGGTGATGTTCAGCCGCCGGCAGAACGCCCGCACGACCACGCAGGTCGAACCCACCGACCCCGCCGGCCCGCACCCGACGGACCTGGCGGCCGACAACCCCACCACCGGCAGAGACCCACAGGCCCTC
>NZ_FPBA01000024.1 GCF_900116515.1 Geodermatophilus amargosae | reverse complement strand
CCGTGGCTGACGTGTCGAGTGTGTTGGGCGCGTTGAGCCCGAAGCGGGTCAGCGTGTTGTATCTGCTGGTCCTGATCGTGGTGATCTTCGGGATCACGATCCCGGATCTGTTCCTGTCGGAGATCACGTTCCAGAGCGTGGCCCGCAGTCAGGCGATCGTGGGCATCTTGGCGTTGGCGGCGCTGCTGCCGTTCGTGGCCGGGGAGTTCGACATCAGCCTGGGGACCAATCTGGCGTTGTCGGTGATCCTGGTGGCCTGGATGAGCAACAACCATCCCGGTCTCGGGGTGTGGACTATGTGTCTGATCGCCGTCCTGGTGTCGGCGTTCGTCGGCCTGGTGAACGGGATCCTGGTCGGAAAGCTGGGGATCAACTCGTTCATCGCGACTCTGGGCACCAGTCAGATCCTGGCGGCGATCGCGCTGAAGATCTCCAACAACGAGCAGGTGCTGAGTTCGCTCCCGCAGACCTTCGAGGACCTGGGGCAGGGGCGCACCTTCGGGGTTCCCAACGGTCTGTTCGTGACCTTGGCCCTAGGCCTTCTGGTGTGGTACGTCCTGCAGTACACCAAGGTCGGTCGCCACCTCTATGCCTCGGGGTTCAACCGGGAGGCCGCGCGACTGTCGGGGGTGCGCACCGAGCGGGTCGTGATCGGTTCTTTCGTCGCCGCCGGTGCGGTCGCCGGACTGGCCGGCGTCGTGTTCATCGCTCAGGTGGGGACGTTCAACAACTCGATCGGCATGCCGTTCCTCTTCCCGGCCTACGCCGCGGTGTTCCTCGGGGCCACGCAGTTCAACCTGCGGCCCAACGTGTGGGGCACGCTGCTGGCGATCTTCACCCTGGCCCTGGGTGTGCAGGGTCTGCAGCTCTCCTCGTCGGGCTCGGGATTCTGGATCACGCCGCTGTTCAACGGCATCGCCCTGGTGGCCGCGGTGATGTTCAGCCGCCGGCAGAACGCCCGCACGACCACGCAGGTCGAACCCACCGACCCCGCCGGCCCGCACCCGACGGACCTGGCGGCCGACAACCCCACCACCGGCAGAGACCCACAGGCCCTCAGCCGATGACCCGGACAGCCCGAGTGTCAGGTCGTCGAGGCTGCCCGGTGCAGCCCGCGACATCCGGCCCACAAGATCGTTGCCCACAACACCCGTCAGTGAAGAAGGTATGACCTCCATGTCGCGAGAACTGTCCGAGTCCACCCCGTTCGCTGACGGCACAGTCCAGCTCTCCGCCTCCCCGATCTTCAGCAGTCCCAACAAGATGAAGCTGGGCGTCTTCTCGACGAACCTCGCCGGCACATCCTCCGGTATCAGCAAGCTGGGCGGCTCGATCACCATCGCGAACTGGGACGAGCAGAAGCAGCTCGCGGTGATGGCGGACAGGGCTGGCATCGAGGCGCTGGTGTCAGCTTCCCGGTGGAAGGGATTCGACTCCGAGAGCGGCTTCTGGGACCGCAGCTACGAGACGTGGACGTGGGCGGGTGCCATGGCCGCGATCACTGAGCGAATCCAAGTCTTTACCACGTGTGCGGTCCCGCTGTACCACCCGGTGATGGTGGCCAAGATGGGCGCAACCCTGGACCACATCTCCGGCGGTCGGTGGGGTGTCAACATCGTGCCCGGGTGGTTCGGCGCGGAGTTCGAGCAGTTCGGGATGGAGATGGGGGACCGCGCGGCGCGCTACCGGATGTCGCAGGAGTGGTTCACCCTGGTCAACCGGCTCTGGACGGAGACCGAGGAGATCGACTTCGAGGGTGAGTTCTTCACGGCCAAGGGTGCCGTCTCCAACCCCAAGCCGGTGCAGTCGCCGCGGCCGTTGGTGATGAACGCCGGCCAGAGCGCGGAGGGTCTGAGCTTCGCGCTCAACAACGCGGACATGATCTTCGTGAACACGGTCAACGAGAAGGTGCTCGCGACCAACATCGCGACGATCCGCTCGGAGGCCGAGAAGCTGGGCAAGCCGGTCTCGATCTGGTCCAACCTGGACATCATCGTCAAGCGCACCGAGCAGGAGGCGCGCGACTTCGCCGAGGCATGGATGGAGGCTGTCGACACGCAGGCGGTCGACAAGTTCGTCGGTCTGATGGCGGGGGGCGACGCCGGCACGCACAAGGCTCTGATGGCCAATCCCGACATCTGGAAGTCCATCGCTCTGGCCGGCGGCAACAAGCTCGTGGTCGGCACTCCGGAGATGGTCGTCGAGACGTTCCAGGAACTCTCGGATGTCGGGATGGACGGCACCACCATGACCTTCCACGAGTACCCCGAAGGCCTCGAGTTGCTCATCTCCGACGTGCTCCCGTTGATGGCCGAGGCCGGGCTGCGCGCCGACAAGCCCCTGGACAGCTGACCGAGCGGGTCGCACCACTCCGCCAGCAGACCCCTCGACATCCACCACAGAAGGAGTCCGACGCATGGTCCCTTCCCTCAGGACCCTGATCAGTGAGAACTCGCCACTGATCGTTCCTCTCGCCTACGACGGGATCTCGGCCCGCCTCGTCCGAGCGCTGAATTTCAAGGCCGCGTACATCGGCAGTTTCGCGGTCTCCGCGGCGAAGTACGGTCTGCCGGACATCGGCTTCGTGGGGCTCGACGACATGGCCGACATGGTTCGTCGTATCGCACCGATCGTCGAGGTCCCGGTGATCGTCGACGGCGAAGGCGGGTTCGGTAACCCCATCCACGTCGCGCGCACGGTGCAGGTCCTGGAGCGAGCCGGCGCGAGTGCGACGCACATCGAGGACCACATCTTCGGCAAGCACATCGGGGCTCCTCAGGTCCTCCCGGTCAAGCAGGCGGTCGACAAGATCAAGGCAGCGCTGGATGCGCGATCCTCGGACGACTTCCTGATCATCGCTCGATCGGATGCGCTCGTGAGCGAAGGCGAAGAGGCCACGATCGATCGTCTGCTCGCCTACCAGGAGGCAGGGGCAGATCTGTTGTTCCTCGCCCGCGCCCAGCAGCCGGGTGAGGTCCAGAACAAGCGACTCGCCGAGGGAAGCCGGGTGCCCATCGTCATGACGAACGCACCGGGTTGGAGCGCCGCAGAACTGGCTGAGCAGGGCGCGGACGTCGTCTTCTATCCCACGACGGCCTACCTCGCTGCGGAGTCGAGCATGAGAAGGGCGATGGAGGTCCTGGCAGCTGAGGCGTCCACGGTACGGATCGACAACGACTACAAGAGCTTCGAGGAGTTCGACCAGTTCCTCGGCATCGATGACTACGGCGCGAAGGCCCGCACGTTGGGGCTCATCCCGTAGGTCCCAGGAGCGGCCGGCTGGGTCACCCAGCGTCTCCCGCTCGACGTCGGCCGAGTGCCGAAGGACGCCAGGACCGAGTCGCTGCAAGGACGCCGGAGGACGCCGCGGGCGCCTCTGCAAGCAGCGATCTGTCGACGCACTCCACGAGGCACCGCGGTTCGTGCTCGCCCCGGCGAGCAGGACGAAGGCTCCACCCTGCGCGCCGAGCGGGTGGCGGATCCACCACGGAGACACAGCAGCTCACAAGGAGGTAGTGAACAGATGAACGAGCTCTTCTCGATCGAGGGAAAGCGAGTCCTGATGGCGGGCGGTGCCCGCGGGATCGGTGGAGGTACCGCTCGGTACCTGGCCCGACAGGGCGCTCAGATCGTCACGTTCGACATCAGGGACGACTTGGCGTCGCAGGTCGCGAAGGAGGCGACCGAGGAGGGTCCGGGCCGAGTCACGTTCCGGCACGTGGACATCCTGAACCCCGACGAGATCACAGAGGGCGTCGAGTGGGCGGTCAAGGAGCTCGGCGGGCTGGACGCGATGATCACCTGCCACGGAGGTCCGCTCCTTTCTCCTGCCGAGGAGACCTCGCTGCACGACTGGGACTGGCAGCTGCAGGTCAACTCACGGGGCACCGGCCTGCTCTGCCAGGCGGTCTTCCCCCACCTCAAGGAGAAGGGTGGGTCCATCGTGAACGTCGCAGCCGGCGGCGCCCTGAAGGACAACCCGATCCACACCGCCTCGTACTCGGCTTCCAAGGGCGCGATCATCAGCTACACCAGGACGATCGCGTACGAGTGGGCCAAGTACAACATCCGCTGCAACTGTGTGAACCCGGTCGTGCAGACCGAGCGGGACACGGAGCTCATGGCGGAGATGAGCCCGGAGGACCGTAAGGAGTTCGAGGGCAAGGTGCGCAACAACATCCCGCTCGGGCGCTTCGGCGACGTCCAGACCGAGCTGGCGCCCGTGTTCCAGTTCCTGATCTCGCCGGCGGCCAAGTTCATCACGTCACAGATCTACGGCGTCGACGGCGGCCTCCTCCCGAGCCGGTGACGTCGCCTCGGCGGCGCACGTCCTGACCGTCAGAACCGCCGGGCGCGGGCCACGGCTCACCGACATCACGGTGAGGACCTGCGTGGTCCGCGCCCGACGTTCTTGACGTGACGTATCCCGGCCGCACCTCCGAGTGAGGCGTGGAGGCCGGTTGGGAGAGCGCGACCAGTACGCCGTCGTTCCGTTTCGACCGGATGCGCATTCAGACACGGCCGAGCGCCTGCCAGGGAATCAGGGAGTGAGACACCGTGCCGTCTCCAGTGCTGTTGAGCGTTCCCGATGAGGCCTTTCGCACAGCTCTTGGTCCGCTCCCACCAGACGTGGACGCTGTCGTATGGGACATGCAGAGCGGGTGGGCTCGCGACGACGTCCCGGACATCGTCGTGCTGCCCTACCAGAGCGAGCTGGCCTGCCTGCCGCAGCTGCACGACCTCCGGCCGCGGCTGATCCAGACACAGACGATCGGCTACGACGGCTTCGGTGCGGCACTGGCCCCCGGGCACGTGGTCGCCAACGCGAGTTCCGTGCACGAGGCGTCCACTGCCGAGTTCACGCTGGCCCTGGTCCTCGCGTCCCAGCGGGGGCTGCTCGAGATCGTCCGCGTGGGACCGAACCGGGCACGCCGCTGGCACCCCTCTCTGGCCGACCGGTCGGTGCTGCTCATCGGCTACGGCGGGGTCGGACGCGCCATCGAGAGCAGGCTGGCGCCGTTCGAGGTGCGGCTCACCCGGGTCGCCGGCCGCCGGCGCGAGACCGACGCGGGTGTGGTGCACGGCGTCGCGGACCTGCCCCGACTGCTCCCGGACGCAGACATTGTCATCGTCTGCGTGCCGCTGAACGACAGCACCACCGGCCTCGTCGACGAGGCGTTCCTCGCGGCGATGGCCGACGGCGCCCTCCTGGTCAACGTCGCGCGCGGCCGAGTCGCCGACACCGCGGCCCTGACGCGGCACGCCGAACAGGGACGCCTGCGGTTCGCCCTCGACGTCACCGACCCCGAACCGCTGCCGGACGACCATCCCCTGCTCGACCTGCCGAACGTGCTCGTCACGCCCCACATCGGTGGGGCGTCCTCGGCCATGGGGCCGCGGATGGCCCGCCTCGTCCACACGCAGGTCAGCCACCTGCGTGCAGGTCAGGAAGCAGTCAACGTCGTCCTCCGCACATAGCGCGTGTCTCCTGAGGCGTCGACCACTGTTGACGGCGTGAGGGACGTTGGCTCCTCGGTCGAACCTGACGAGCTCGTCGTAGACCGTGGCGACGCGTCGCCGGCCGGCGAGTGCAGAGCGACATGCTCGCCTGTGTCCAGCGGACTCGACGTCAGGGCAACCCATGCGCAGGACCTCACCTGCGTCGCACCAGGCTCGGAGGAGGAAGCATGGAGCAGGACACTCACGTCAGGTTCGATGGAAAGGTCGCCATCGTCACGGGCTCATCGGGCGGCTGGGGGCGGGGGATCGCCGAGGAGTTGGCTCGGCGTGGGGCGGCGGTGTGCGTGAACGGTCGCAACCAAGCGACGGTCGACGTCGTGGTGGCCGGGATCACGCAGGCGGGTGGCAGGGCGGTCGGCGTGGTCGCGGATGTGTCGATCAGGGAAGACGTCGATCGACTCGTGGCCACGACGATCGACCAGCTCGGGCGCCTGGACATCATGATCAACAACCCGGCTGGCAAAGTGGTCCACGCCTCTGTCGTCGACCACACCGACGAGGCCTGGCGCGCCACGTTCGCGACGACCGTGGACAGCCACTTCTTCGGCACGCGCGCTGCCGCCCGGGTGTTCCTGCGTCAGGGAACTGGGGGTCGCGTCATCAACATGGCGGCGAGTAGCGGGGTCTACGGGATCGCGGACGCGGCGGCCACCGCTGGAGCCAAGGGTGCGGTTCTTGCCGCGACGTTCAGTTGGGCCCTGGAGTTGGAGGACCACGGCATCACTGTCAATGCGGTGCGTGCGGGCGTGGACTCCCCAGGGGCAGCCGGCCTGGTGGACAGAGCAAGAGAGGCCATGATCGCGGCAGGACGGGACGCTCCTCAGGATCGCCGCGAGCTGGGTGTCTGGCCGCCGAGCGAGGCTGCGGGACTGGTCGTCTGGTTGGCCTCGGACGAGGCCTCGGATGTCACCGGGCGCTTCATCGGAGTGGACGGCCCGAAGCTTGCACTATGGGAGCTCGCATCCCCGGCACACACCTTGTGGCACGAGCCGTACTGGGACGTCGAGGCCCTCTCGCGGGAACTACCCGCACTACTGCGGTCTCACAGGACTCAGCCTCAGGGCATCGGCCAGATGAACCCGGCCTACAACTACCTGTACGGCACCCACGAGAGCCAGTCGTGATGGGGACACGTCACGCGCCATGAGGTGAACATGCGCCGATGTCTCGCCGCTGAGTTCGGACCGGCGCGCCGGGTTCGGCGCCGAGGTCTGGCGAGACCCGGCGTGGCGCGATCAAGTCCTCGGCCTCGACGGCGGACGCCGGGGGTGGGTGAGGCAGCGGCTGGAGCGGTCGCCCAGCAGGCCGCGTCGTCGCCCCGGCGACGGCTGCCGGCCATGCCGCGAGCGCTCGGGATCAGCAAGAGGCCCCGCACCTGCGAGCAGGTGCGGGGCCATTCGCTCGCCGCCGTCAAGTCGGCCACGACATCACCGACTGGGTCATGCCTTGTCGTTGTAGCCGATGGTCACCTGCACGAAGAGGCAGTCCTCGTCGTACGGGTTCTTCCAGGCGTGCGCGACGCCCGCCATGACGAGGAGGTCACCGGGGACGAGGGTGTGGACCTTGCCGCCGGGGAGCTCCAGATCGATCTTCCCGGAAAGCACGACCTCGTAGTCGATGGTGTCGCTCGAGTGCATCGCTGCGTCGCCGCCCTGGCCGGCCTCCCCGGACTGGCCGACCTCTGCGACATCCAGCTTCCCGGCTGAGTTCGCGGCGAATCGCGTCACGCCGAACGCGGATCCATTCGGCCCCGCGAGGTCGAAGACCTTCGCCACGGCGCCAGGGTTCTCCCGCGAGTGCCCGCCCTCCGCGCGCCAGTACCAGCCGCCTGCCACGATGCCCGGCATGTCCAGCGTCGCGGGCTCCGCGCCGATGGAGAAGTCCGGCTCGCCGGCGTCGTTCAGCGCTGCGACGACGAGGCGCCAGTCGTGCGGGTGGGGAAAAGTCATGGTCTCTCCTCGTACTCAGAATGGTAAGGCGCGCGCTATGGCGCGACCGGCGCGAGGTCGCTCTCGCTGTGATCAGCGGAATATGGGGCGGTGACACCGGCCGTCGCCGGCATCACCGCCCCAAGCCGCTGCGTCGTGAGCTCAGCGCTCCGCGGGGTGGAGGATCATGGGCAGCCGGTCGATCCCCCTGATGGTGAAGTCGGGTACGTACTTCGGCAGCGGCTCGCCCTCGACCCGGGAGAGCGCACTCGTGCGCTCCAGGACCTTCGTGAGGGAGATGCGCGCCTCGGCGCGTGCCAGCTCGATGCCGGCGCAGAGGTGGGTGCCGAAGCCGAAGGCCATGTGCTTACGGACATTGGGGCGGTGGATGTCGAACGTCGCCGCGTCGGGGAAGACCGCGTCGTCCCGGTTGGCCGATCCGAGCAGCGGGATCACGAGGCTGTCGGCCGGGATGTCCTGGCCGGCCACCTCCGCGTCGCGACTCGTGGCCCGGTAGATGGTCTTGATCACCGACTGGAGCCGCAGAGCTTCCTCCATCGCGTTGGGGATGAGCGACCGGTCCGCGTAGAGCTCTGCCAGCTGGTCGGGGTGCGCGAGCAGCAGATCGAAGATGCTGCCCAGCCAGGCGATGGTGGTGTCGGCCCCGGCGAGGATGAGCTGCGCGCAGACGTGGGCCAGCTCGTGCTCGTCGATCCCCTCGGAGTTCGCGACCAGCTCGGACAGGAAGTCGTCCCGCGGGCTCTCCCGACGATCGGCCACCGCCTTGTAGACGTACTGGTGAAACTCCACGACGTCCCTCGCGATGCGCAGAGCGTCGTCCTCCGTCTCCGGCGGCGCCGCTGCCCGGGCCATCAGGGAGGTGGCCCAGCGGTAGACGTCGTGCTCGCGCTCCTTCTCCACGCCCATGATCTCGCCGATCAGCAGGATCGGCAGGCGCTTGCAGAACTGCTTCACGAAGTCCACGGGCTCGCCGGTCACCAGCTCGTCGAGCAGATCGTCGACGACCGTCGAGACGAAGCCCTCGAGCTGACGCACCCGTCGCGTGGTGAAGCCGGCGCGCACCATGCGCCGGTGGCGCGCGTGGGCCTCGCCGTCGCCGAAGCCGAGGACCTCGCGGTAGGGGGCGGCGTCGGCCATGACGGCCGCCACGGCAGGGGAGTCCGGGTGGGGCGAGCCCTTGTCGAAGAACCGGGCGACGCCATTACGGAAGGTGTCCGGGTCGCGCAGCACGTCCTGGACGTCGGCGTACCGCGAGACGAGGGTGTAGCCGAGACCCTCGTCGACCCGGTGCACCGGCGCGGTCTCGCGCAGCAGGGTCCAGAACTCATTCGGCTCCGCCATCGTCCCGGAGTCGTACATCTTGAAGTCGTCGACGGACTTCTCCACGTCGTGAGTGGTCATCTCGTGCAGGTCCCCTGTCTCTGGATGGCGCGCCCCCGGCGACGCGTCGCCGATCCGGGGGATCCGGGGGCGCTCGTCGATACGTGCAGGCCTGGTGTTGTGAACCACAGCGGCGTACGTCACCATATTGGTCATGAGGATCCTGCGCTAGATCCCCACCGATGTTCATCCGCCCGCCCGGCTCGGCTGCCGGTTCCTAGAGAGGGTTCACATGGGTCTGACAGATGTCCGCGGCCCCACAGGAGCCCGCTGCGCTGGTGCCCTCCGGCACCCTCCTCGAGCTCGTGCCGTCACGCGGGCACTCGCGTCGCACAGGTCGGGGTGTGGGACGGCGGCAAGGCGCGCATGGGTGCCGGCGAGGGACTCATCGCTCGGGTCAGGGCCGCCACTCGCGATCCGGCCGGCTGCCCTGATCCGGTTCGTCTCGACGTGACACCGGTGCCCGGGAGCACCCGGCGCATGGAACAGCTGGTCGAGTGGAGCTGACCTCCCTCGTCTCTCGAAGAACGGAGATGGAAATGGCGAAGTACGAGATCCTCGAAGATCGTTGCGTCCAGACGGCCAACTGCGTCGAGATTGCGCCGAGCCTGTTCGGATTCGATGACGACGGGGTCGTGACCACTCTCAAGGACAGCTCGGAGGGCCCGGACGAGCAGGAAGCGCTGAACAACGCAGTACGAGGCTGCCCGGCCCTCGCCATCGTGCACGACGAGTGACCCACCCGGCCGGCGTCGCACCGCGGCCGAACAGGGGCGGGTCGCTGGTGACAGGGTGGATTCGTCGCTGGGCGCGCTGCAGTCCAGCCTCGAGCACGGGTGCGCCCCGCGGGCTGCGGGCGCCACGGGGACTGGAGGAGGCGACGTGAGCGGGGGCCCCATGCGGATCATCGTGTTGGTGGGCAATCCGAAGCCACGATCGAGGACGTTGGCCGTCGGTGAGCTGCTGGCCGGCAGGGTGGCGGAGCTGACCGGGGGTTCGCACGACCGCACCGTGGATCTGTGCGACCACGCCGACCGGTTGTTCCGCTGGCCCGACGACGAGCTGGCTCAGCTCTCCGCCGACGTGGCGTCGGCCGGCATCCTGATCGTCGCGTCGCCGACGTACAAGGCGAGCTACACCGGCCTGTTGAAGGCGTTCCTCGATCGCTATCAGGCTGGCGGTCTTGCCGGCGTGACCGCTGTTCCGCTCATGACCATGGCGGATCCGGCGCACAGCCTGAGCGTGGACGTCACGCTCCGTCCGCTCCTCGTCGAGCTGGGTGCCTCCGTTCCGACCAAGGGCATGTCGTTCCTGACGCCTGCCATGGCTGATGCGCCGGCTCTCGTGGAGGCGTGGGTGAAGGACCAGGAGCACGTTCTCAGGAACTTGTCCGGCACTCAGTGCAACTAGCGTGATTCAAGCGCGGTCGGTGCGGTCGCGGCCGGCTGTCTCCAGGAGAGAGACATGTCCCAGTCCCGTTCCGAGCTTGCCGTGACGGATGCCGAGCCCTCCACCAGTGACCCGCAGGTCACGGAGGACGACGCACTCACCAGCGAGATGCTGGTCGAGGAGGTCTCCATCGACGGCATGTGCGGCGTCTACTGAGGTCCTGGCGGCGAACCTCCACCGGCCTGTCGCTGGACGGCCCCGACGCCGATTCCGTGCAGGGTGGGAAGGAGACCGCGGTCACGCGAGACGGCACCGTCCCTGCGCCCGGTCAGGACCACTCGCGTCGGACGGCGACCCAGAACGAGCCGGTGCTGCTGCAACCGTCCCGCCGCGACGAGTTGGCCGGACGCCCGGCGCCCCCCGGAACGGCGTGCGCCGAGCACCTGCCGGCCGGCCCCACTTCGACGATCTGACCCCGACACGAGACGAGCGACGATGTCCAAGCCCGCCTGGCTGAGCAATCCCTGGAAGCAGAACCCGTGGTTCGAGTCCGTCGCCGTGGCCCAGCGACGCGCCCGCACGCGGCTGCCGGCGTCGGTGTACGCCGCGCTGGTGGCGGGCTCGGAGCGCGGACAGACGGTGGCGGACAACGAAGCGGCCTTCCGCGAGCTGGGTGTGTCCCCGCACGTGGCCGGCAACCCGCCGGTGCGCGAACTGGGCACCACGCTCATGGGGCAGGACATCGCGCTCCCCGTGGTGATCTCGCCGACCGGCGTGCAGGCGGTCCACCCCGACGGCGAGGTCGCGGTTGCCCGCGCGGCAGCCGCGCGCGGCACGCTGATGGCACTGAGCAACTTCGCCTCCAAGCCGGTGGAGGAGGTCGTCGCGGCGAACTCGCGGACGCTGTTCCAGATGTACTGGACCGGCGACCGCGACGTCATGGTCGAACGGATGGAGCGGGCCAGGGCGGCCGGCGCCATCGGGCTCATCGCCACGCTGGACTGGTCCTTCTCGATCGGACGGGACTGGGGCAGCCCGGAGATCCCCGAGAAGGTCGACCTGCGCACCATGCTCCGCATGGCACCCGAGGTCGCGCGCAAGCCCCGCTGGCTGGCGACCTTCGCCCGCAGCGGGCGCCTACCGGACCTCAGCGCGCCCAACCTGGCCAGGCCGGGCCAGCCGGCGCCGGGCTTCTTCGGCGCCTACTACGAGTGGATGAACACCCCGCCGCCCGACTGGGACGACGTCGCGTGGATGCGCCGGCAGTGGGGCGGTCCCTTCATGCTCAAGGGCGTCTCGCGGGTCGACGACGCCCGGCGGGCGGTCGATGCGGGCGTCACCGCCATCTCGGTGTCCAACCACGGAGGCAACAACCTCGACGGCACACCAGCCGCGATCCGGATGCTCAAGCCGGTCGTCGACGCCGTCGGGGACCAGATCGAGGTCGTGATGGACGGTGGTGTCCGGCGCGGTTCGGACGTCGTGAAGGCACTCTGCCTGGGCGCGCGGGCGGTGCTCATCGGCCGGGCCTACCTGTGGGGCCTGGCCGCCAACGGGCAGGCCGGCGTGGAGAACGTCCTGGACATCATGCGGATGGGCATCGACTCCGCACTGCTCGGTATGGGCGTCGACTCGGTCCGCGACCTCAGGCCCGACCACCTGGTGGTCCCCGATGGCTTCCACCGCGCGCTGGGCGCACCCGCGCAGACTCCGGCAGCGGTGGCGGCACCAAGCGCCAATCCCTGACGTGCCGGCCGGGCTGACCGGTGCGACCTCCCTCGTGCTGACCGACAACGGCAGGGTGGTCGCCGGCCGGTGCGCCTCCCGGCCGATGGAGGTGCTGGTCGACCGGATCTGCTCAGGAGTTCGGCATCCGGCATCTGCTGCCCGCGTCGCGGTTGCCGACCGCGACGGGCACGCTCGAGCGGTAGCACGGCCCGCTGCGCAGGAAGGCGCCCACCGGCAGGACGTTGCCGTTGCTGGCGGTTGCGCGGCGAGTCACCTGGGCCGGTCAGCGGGCTGAGGTCGGGACTGCGACCGGCAACTTGGGCGCGGAGTACGGCAGCGTCGAGTGTGGTTCGGTATCAGCCGCGGAACGAGCTCACGAGCCTCGAGGCGTCTGACGCCGAGAGGGATGGGACTCGTCAGGAGGCAGGAGCGCGGTAGCCGCCGCTGTTCCCCTCTGATCGGCTCCTCAGCTAGTGAAACCGACGTTGTTGACGAGGAAGAGACAGTCCTCGTCGTAGCGGTTCTTCCAGGCGTGCGGATCGCCCGAGTCGACGAGGAGGTCCCCGGGAACGAGTGTGTGCACCTTCCCACCGGGCAGTTCCAGATCGATCTTGCCGGACAGCACGACGTTGTCGTCGATGGTTGCGCGCGCGTGCATCGCGGCGTCTCCGTCCTGGCCGGCTTCCACTGTGATCCCACTGGCTCCCATGTCCAGCTCGCCGGCTGAGTGCGTGAGGAGACGCGTCACACCGAAGGTGAATCCGTTACGCCCACTTGATCGTGGAAGTCGGGACACCTCCGGGAGTCTCTCTCGAGTGCCCGTCGTCCGCTCGTCAGTACCAGGTGCCCTGGACGACGCCGGGCACGTCGAGTACCGCCTCGGGCTTTTCGCCGACGAAGAAGTCCGGCTCGCCGACGTCATTCAGCCTCGTCACGACGAGGTTCCAGTCGTGTGGGTGAGGAAAGGACATGGCTTCTCCTACGGTGTCGGCGGAGTGACGATCAGCGGCGGATGCGGTCGACATGGCTCCACGAGATCTGCCGAGTACGCATTGGTGGCGATCACCGCTGGGTCCCTCGAAGCGACGATCGCTACGTGCGACCGACCCCTTACATGCCTTTCTCGCGGGTTTCGGCCATGCATTCGTCGAACGCCGACTGAGCGGCCTCTCTCATGAAGTAGACGTCGTAGTGGTGGAAGACGATGTCCGCACCGGCATTGGGCGTCTGCTTCCCACCGTGTACCCATGGAGTCATCGTCCACAGACCATGAGCGGCGGCAGCCGCCTTCGTTCGCTCCCATGCCTCGCGGATGACGGGCGCGTTCATCTCCATCAGGGAGAGACCCAGGTCCTGAGCAAGATCCCCCGGTCCGAAGATGACGGCTCCCACACCATTGACAGCGCAGATCTGCTCCACGTTCTCGAGCCCCTTCCTGGACTCGATCTGGGGGATCACCATCGTGTTCCTGGTCGCCCAGGCTTTGATGTCCTCCCATTCCGGCACGGGGGAGTAGCCGGCCATGTAGGACCCAGGGCCGGAACCCCTGCTTCCCTCGGGTGAGAAGCGAGATACAGAGACGGCTGCGGCCATCTGCTCAGCTGTCTCCACATGGGGAAGAATGATTCCGTCGACGCCGACGTCCATGTACCTCCGGATCGTGGTCGGCAAGCTGTCGGGGAGCCGCGCAAATGCGAGCATGCCGCGCGATGTCGCCGCCCGTACGTGACCGAGGGCATCTCTCGGTTCCATGGGAGTGTGTTCGCTGTCCACGATCACGAAGTGGAATCCCACAGATCCCAGGATGTCCGTCACGGCCGGGTCGAAGAGTGTCGCGAAGACCCCGGTGGGTCGGACTCCTTCCCGAATCAGCGCGCTCAGCCGGTCCCGCGCCGGGATGCTGACCTTGTATGTGCCCATAGCGATGTCCTCGGTGTCGGCTTCCAGGATCTTGCGCGGGCCGCTCCCTTGCGGGATGCGTCCTCAGAGGACCGCGCTCGGGCGGCCCGCCACGCGGCGGTCAGCCAGCGAGGTCGTGGACGACCCGCGCCACCCGCCGCACGGCGGCCGACCGGTCGGCGTCGTAGCCCCCTTCGATGGCGGTCACCGGGAGCTGGTTGGCCAGCAGGGCCGTGCTGTCAGCGTTGTCCAGCGTCTCCGGCACCACGAGATCCAGCACGGTCCCGAGGGCGGCCGTCCCGCCGACGCCGGGCAGCGATCCCGAGTAGCTCAGGTCGACCTGGCCACGGCCGGTCTCCGTGAGCCGCGGCCCCGGCGTCGAGCCGTCCTCGACGATCGGGTAGTTCCCGTTGAGCCCGACGCCCCCCGCGAGGGCGCGCTGACGACGGACGAGCATGAGGCGCTCCCTCGATGGCGGTGACGGAGACGACTTCCATCACGCAGGAGCCTTGCAGCCAGTCAGATGTGCCGTCAATGAATCCTCATGACGATCGTCTCGAGGTTGGTGGAGTCGCTTGAGCCCCATGTACCCGGACGGCCGGCAGCGCCCGCGATATCATCGGGACCTCGATGGGCGCTTCATCTCGACGGCGACCGAGGGTCAGGTCCCTCCGCCGACCGTCCCGCCGTCCGGCGAGCCGGGCGAGTCCTGGAGGACCCCGACGACCTGACGACGAGTCTGAGCGTGCCCGCCGGCCTGGTCCTGCTGCCCGACGGGACGGCGCTGTCGGCCGAGCGTCAGACCGGCCGGGTGGCTCCAGGTCTTCCACCGTCATCTTCTCCGGCTTGTCGGACCGCCTCGAGGCGAAGACCGCCCCGGTTCCCTCGCCGCCACTCTTCGGGTGTCGTGCACCGCGAAGAGCGACTTCGGCCTCGAAGGTCGGGCCGACGGCGGCGTACTGGTCACTCGCTTGCGTCGAGCAGGGGCACGGTCACCGTGAGCGGCTCGAACTCCGCCCCGAGCGGATAGACGTCGTTGAACAACTCGGCACCGGTCCCGGTCAGCCGGACGTCCGTGCCGTGCCAGATCTCGATCCCCTCCAACGAGGGCTGTTGCGCGAGACTAAGCGTGACCAGCGTCAACCGCTCCGCGCTCTCCGTGTCCTCGAGAGGTGTGACGGTGAGCTCGGCATGCTCGCCGCGGAGGGTCAGCACCGGGAACGCCAAGCGGACGAAGAGCATCCCGTGGTGACCGCTGAAGCGGACGTCTCCGCGGAAGGCCCAGAACCTGTCCGGGACACCATCGGGGGAGGGGCGCCACCCTGTTCGCTCCGGCGGGAAGAGGATCTCGTTCGTCCCGACCGCCACGGCGCCATCGCCCAACCACCCCTTGCCATCCGGCATGCGTTGGACGTACTCGAGGAAAGATCCCTTGATGCCCCAACGCAGACCGAATTCAGGTCGTGTCGACGCGGGAGGCGGGGACTCGGTCACGGGGCACTCCAGGTGAGGGCTGCCGGCGGCGGCTGACGGACACGGAGGACGGACCTCGCAGCAGCGAGCGACCGAAGCTATCGCGCGCAGGCAGCCGCCGGTCCTGCGAGGCGGTCGACTGGACCGAGCTCAGCGATGATGCGCGACCACATGGTTGGCCCGTGCATGAGCTCGTACCGACGCACAACGGGCCCATCGCTCGGTGCTACGGGGTTCGGATCAGAGGTGTCGGATGGGGAGCCGGTGGGCGCTCTGAGCTCGCTCGACGGGGCGCCGCTCGACACGACTCCCAGCTCTCCGCGTGACCGAGTGCGAGGACGGATCTCCTCGTCGTCCAGGGCCTGATGAGGGCTCCTCGAACGGTCCCCGGTAGTCGTCCAGAATGTCTGCACCGGGTCACGGACGATCTCCCGGGCCGAGAGCCGGTGGGCCTCGTGGGCTCTCTCGACGGCGGTGGAGGCGGCGTAGCGGGAGAGCATGTCCTCGATTCTCCAGCCGGCCAGCATTCTCAGGTCCCGCTCCTGTCCTCCTCCGGCCAGCCACCGGTGCGCGAACGTGTGCCGGAACCGGTGCGGGTGGACGTCGGCGACACCGGCCTGCGCGACCCGGAGGTGCAGCACGTCGCGGGCGCCGTCGGACGTCATCGGCCCGCGCTAGCCGAGCAGCAGCCGGGGCGAGCGGGCGTAGCGGTGCAGCGCACGCACCCGCAGGTAGCGGTCGACGGCCTGGGCGGTCTTCGCGCCGAATGGCACGACGCGGGGGGCGGGCGCCCTTGCCGGTGGCGTAGGCCAGCTCCCGGTCCAGGTCGACGTCGGTGGTCTGCAGTCCGAACAGAACCGACACCCGCACGCCGGTGTCGAGCAGCAGCCGCAGCACCACCTCGTCGCGGCGGCCGAGGAACACCGCGCGATCGAAGCTCCCGGGCCGGCCGCGGCTGACCGCACACGCTTTCAGCAGGACGGCGATCTCGGGATCAGCGAGGATCGGGACGGGCCAGCGGCAGAACCGGCGCATCCCGCGCCGCCGGGTGCCCACCGTGAAGGGCGCACACGTCTCGGCCAGCTCGGCCAGCCAGGCGCTGCTCGCGTGCCTGGTCAGCTCGTCCAGCGTCACCGGCCGGCCGCGGTCGGCCAGCCAGCGGCTGGAGTACCGCACCGACTGGCTGTAGGGCTCGATGGTCCGCGGCGCCTTCGCGGCGGCCCGCAGGTGCCGCCGGAAGGACGCCAGCAGGTCCTCCAGCCGGATCGCCATCCGCGGGGGTGCTCCGGGGAGACAACGCTGTGCTACCTCCGCGTGGGAACGGACATCAGCTGTCCGCACCGGTAGGACGCTTGGCGCGGCTCGGCTGAACCCGCATCGGCTCGCCCGGCATCTTCCAGGTGGCTAAGCGATGCGACTTGACGCCTACCAACGTCAGGGACGCGATGCGGGTCGGGGTGCCCCGAGTCGGAGGTAAGGCGCATTAGGCGCACGTCGACGACACGACCAACTTACGACCAACAAACCCCCATCAGCGCCCGACGTCGACCAGCTTTGGCCAATCGCTTGGATGGGCACTGAGCTGCGCTTTCGTCGCATGGAAACTGCTGTCATCACCCTAGAGATCAACTCGCAGGGTTATTGGTTCGAGTCCAATCGGGGGAGCAACACCGCAGGTCAGCGGCTCGTCCACTTGGTAATTGATCTACCAAGGACCACCAGACGACCAACAAACTCTCGTCAGTGCAGCTCGGGGCGACCTCCAACAGGGCATCCTGGAGACGGCGCGACGGTGGCGGGAAACGGCGCGGCGGCGCGCGGGAGTGGCCGCGGGCAGAGCCGGCCGGCCTGGACTGCAGGGTGCTGCTACAGCGTGCGCTGCAGGGCGGCGGCCGCTTCGGGGCTGGCGAGCCGGCGGCCCATGTATACGTCCTGGGTGAGGCTGGGCCGGGTGTGACCGAGGTGGTCGGCGATCTGCCGGGCGGACAGCCCGGCCTCGTCGAGCCGGGTGGCGACGGTCTTGCGGAACACGTGCGAGGTCACCCAGTCGAAGCCGGCCCGATCCAGCGCGGCGCGTAGGTCGCCGCTGGTGTTGTTCGGATCCCGCAGCCGGCCCTGCGGGCTGCGAAAGAGCACCGCCGGGTCGGCGTCTGGGGCGACGGCGGCGCAGCGGCGGCGGAGCAGGTCGACGACAAACGGCGGCAGGGCGATGGTGCGCCGCCCGGCGTCGGACTTGAGCACCTCCTGGACGACCAGGCCGCGGCCGGGCACCCGGACCACGGTCGCGGTGACCGTCAAGGTGGCGGCGTCCAGGTCAACCGCGGTCGGGTGGACCGCGCAGGCCTCGCCGATGCGCACGCCGGTGCCGAGCATGAGGTCGACGAAGTCGGGCAGGTCCAGGCGCACCGCGTCGGGGTTGGCGGCGAGCTTCTCCCGTAGCCGCTGGGCCTCGGCGACGGTCAGCGCCCGCGGGGTCTTGGTCGGCCGGGCGGTGCGTCGCAGGGAGGTCTCGCGGACCGGGTTGGTGGGCAGGGCGCCGTGGCGGACGGCGAGGGCGAGGATGCCGGACAGGACGCTGCGGGTGGACTTGGCCGCGCCGGCACCGTGGCTGCTGCGGATGGCGGTCAGCAGCCGGTCGACCGCTGGGACGGTGACCTCGCGCAGCCGCAGCTCGCCCAGGCCGGGCAGGACGTAGGAGTCGACGACGAAGCGGTACAGCCGCTTGGTGCCGGTGGCCAGCTCGCTGGCCTCGACCTCGGACAGCCACAGTGCCGCGGTGGCGGCCAGCCGGCTGTCCGCGGTCGCCGCCGGGGCTGTTGCTCCGCCGCGGTCGCGCAGGGCCTCGCGCAGCCGCCGTTCGGCGTGGGCGCGGGTGGAGCCGTAGCGGGTGACGAAGCGGCGCCGGCCGTCGAAGTCGCGGAAGCTGGCCCGGGCCCGTACCCGTCCCTTGCTCACCACGAGAAAATCGATCTTGCCGAAGGTCCCCACCGGCAGCGGTGGCCTTGCCATGACGGCTTCCTCGATCCTCGCCGGTGGCAGGGGAGACCGGCTGAGACAGGCTTGGCGACGAGATGGACCCCTCGCGGCGATGGCGCGGGATCTGGGGACAGCGTCGAGCCCTGTGGATCACGACGTCCCTCCCCGGCCTCCACCGTGGCGAGCCTGCTGCAGTTCTCCTCCAGTACTCCTCCACCCCGGCCGCTCAGCCAGGCGCCGTGGAGGCCTGCAGCGTTGTCCGTCCTTTTCGGTCGTGGGCGAGGTCAGCGAGGCAAGAGGTGTGTGGCACATGATCTTGATTTGTCTCCAGTAGTGGCCAGGAGCAGGATGGCTCGGCGGAACAGAGCAGGACGATCGACGTCGGGGCGCCGGCCGGCCTGGTCTGGGAGGTGCTGCGCGAGGTCGAGCGGTGGCCGGAGTGGGCGCCGACGGTGACCTCGGTCCGACGCCTAGACGGGGGCGCTCGCCGTCGGGCTGCGGGTCCGGATGGAGCAGCTCCGGATGCCCCCGGCCGAGTACGTGGGAACGAGTTCGCGCCGGGCCGCTCGTTCACCTGGGTGGCCACCGGGCCGGGTGTTCGGACGGTTCGACCGTCGCCTCGCCGATCGCTACTTGACCGCCGAGGCGGTGAGGATCAAGGCGAGGAACGAGGGCGGGGGGACGTCCCGCCGTGCGCGAGGCGCGCAGCGTCGATCTCCCCGTCAGGCGAGCAGGCCCTAGACGCCGACCCGCTCAGCCGTCGCGACACCCAGGCGCCCCGACGGAGCAACGGGGCCCCGGGTCCACGCGTCGGGAGCGGACAAGCCAGGAGGTCGATGGATTGCGGCCGTGCCCCCTTCCTCGGCGGCGGGGAGCGACTGCAGTCCGGACGGCGGCTGTCGCCGCGCCGGGGTGAGCCGAGCGGGAGCGCGACGGCGGAGCAGGATCCAGGTGGCGGCGGCGATCACGGGGACGCCGATCAGCGCGAGGGCGGTGCGCAGCAGGGGTAGTGCCGCGGTCGCGAGGGCACCGGCCGTCACCAGGGACGAGGCTCAAAGGACCGCGGCGGGCAGGGTCCCGCGGAGCATGGTCGTCAGCGGTACGCCGGCCTGGGCGGCGATGCGGGGGGCCAGGGTCCGGCCGCCGGCGACGAGCTGGGCGGTGGCCGCCGCGCGCACCGGTCGACGACCGATGGCCTCGGCCCAGGGCGTCGAGAGGCGGTCGGTCATCGCGAGGACCTGGGCCGGGAGCAGTCGGCCGAGCGACCCGTCGGCCGGCAGCAGCGAGCGTGCGCCGTCGCGGGAGGCGGTGCGGTGGCTCAGGGCCGCGCCGAGGACGGTCGCGCCGGCGGCGATGAGCACAGCGACGGGCGGGGAGACGGCGCCGGCCCCGGCCAGGACCCCAGGCCGAGGACGAGTGACGTCGCGGGCATCACCACGCCGATCAGCAGCCCTGCCTCCGCCACCAGCAGGACGGCGATCAGCGCAGGAGCCACAGCGGCGGGCACGTCGCCGGTCCAGGTGCTCACGAGCTGCGGGCGAAGGTGTCGTCGACCGCCCGGAAGGGGGAGGTGGCCGTGTACACGACGGCCGGCGGCAGGTTGCGCCACACCGTGGGGGAGAGCTCGACCCGGCCGAAGAACCGCTGCAGTTCTCGGTGCTGACGACGGCCGGGTGGAGCCCAGCGGCTCCAGGTGTAGGTGAACTGGGTGTAGGCGCCGGCGGGTGCCAGGAGTGCGGCGACGAGGTCGGTGCCGGCGGTTCCGGCGAAGGCCTGCCACGGCAGGCCGCCGACGACGAGGTCGACGCTGCTCAGGCCGCGTGCGGCCAGGGCGCCGTGGAGGTCGGAGGCCGGTCCGCGGACGAGGTCGATGCCGGGGAACCGGGTGAGGAGGTGGTCGCCCATCGTCGGGTTCAGCTCGATCCCGGCGTAGCGGATCGCCGGGAGTGCCGCGGGCAGGGCCTCCGTGAAGGCGCCCGTGCCCGGCCCCAGCTCCACGACGACCGGCGGGTCCTGCGTCGGCCCACCGGATGAGATGAGCGGCTCGATCATCCGGGCCGCCAGCGCTCGGGAGCTCGGCACCACCGAGGCGGTGCGCAGCGGCGCCCGGAGGAACTCGCGGAGGAAGAGCCCGGCGTCGGACGCCGGCCGGCGCCGGCGGATCGGCGTGGACGTCCTCGCCGTGGCGGTGGGTGAGGAGATGTACACGGGGCCTCCGTCGGGACGTGGCCCTGGGTCGAGCACCGCCGGGTCTACGGCGCCCGCCGGTTGACCGCCGAGGTCCGCGCCCGCGGCCATCAGTGGAACCGCAAGCGGGTCGCCCGGCTCAGGCGCATCGGCGCTATCGAGGGCATTCACCGGCGCCGGCGCGGCAGGTACGGCCGGCGCACGGTCTCCACGGCGACCGCCGCGGACCTGGTCGAGCGGAACTTCAACGCGCCCGCGCCCGATCAGCTGTGGGTCGCTGACATCACCTACTTGCGCACCTGGGAGGGCTTTCTCTATCTGGCGGTGGTCATCGACGCCTGCACCCGCCGGGTGGTGGGCTGGGCGATGGCCGACCACCTGCGCACCGAGCTGGTCCTCGACGCCGTCGGCATGGCCCTGTTCGCCCGCAAACCCGTCCCCGGGCTGGTGCACCACTCCGACCGGGGCAGCCAGGGCGGATTCAACTGGTCGACGCAACACCCCACGCAGGAGGTGTCGCGGTGGCCTACGGAAGGCGTCAGCAGCAGGTCCGTCTGTATCGAGGGCAGATCCCCTCGCCGGGGCGGCCGACGGTGGCGTGGCGAGAGGATCGTGTTCGGTTCTGGGCGGCGATTGCTCGTGGCGTGAAGACCGAAGAAGCGGCGGCCGAAGCCGGTGTGTCATCCCCTGTGGCATTCCGGTGGTTCCGCCACGCTGGCGGGGTGAATCCGGGGTTGCCGGCGACGGTGTCGGGCCGATATCTGACCTTCAGCGAGCGCGAGGATATCGCCATGTGGCGGGCGCAGAATGTCAGCATTCGGGAGATCGCCCGGCGGCTGAACCGTGTGCCCTCCACCATCTCGCGTGAGGTTCGCCGCAATGCCTCTACGCGGACCTACCACTTGGCCTACAAGGCGTCGACCGCGCAGTGGCATGCCGAGCGTCGCGCCCGGCGACCGAAGACTGCGAAGCTGGTCGCCAACGACCGGCTGCGTTCCTACGTGCAGGATCGGTTGGCGGGCGCGATACGCGCCTACGACGGCCAACAGTTCGGTCCGGAAGGCCCGGCGTGGAAGGGCCGCAACAAGCCGCACCGGTCTGATCGTCGATGGGTGCAGGCGTGGAGTCCGGAGCAGATCGCACGCCGGCTGCCCGTCGAGTTCCCCGATGATGAGTCGATGCGGATCAGCCACGAGGCGATCTACCAGGCGCTCTACGTGCAGTCCCGCGGAGCGCTCAAGCGAGAACTGGTCGCCTGCCTGCGCACTGGGCGGGCACTTCGGGTGCCCCGTGCCCGGGCCAGCCAGCGGGCATGGGCGCACGTCACACCCGAGGTGTTGATCAGCGAACGCCCCGCCGAAGCCGACGACCGCGCGATGCCCGGCCATTGGGAGGGCGATCTCATCATCGGCTTGCAGCGCTCGGCGATCGGCACCCTGGTCGAGCGCACCACCCGGTTCACCCTGCTCGTTCATCTACCCCGCGAAGACGGCTGGGGCTTGGCTTCACGGACGAAGAATGGTCCCGCTCTGGCTGGCTATGGAGCAGTGACGATGAAGAACGCCCTTGCGTCCACGATCACCATCCTGCCCGAAGAGCTCCGTCGATCGTTGACCTGGGACCGCGGAAAAGAGCTCTCACAGCACGCGCGATTCACCGTGGAGACCGGTGTACCGGTCTATTTCGCCGATCCGCACAGCCCCTGGCAACGCGGCAGCAACGAGAACACCAATGGCCTGCTACGTCAATACTTCCCGAAGGGCACTGACCTGTCCCGCTGGAGCGCTGAAGAGATCAACGCAGTCGCCCACGCCCTGAACACTCGGCCACGGAAGACCCTCGGCTGGCGGACTCCTGCCGAAGCCCTCAACGAACACCTACGCTCCCTACAACAATCAGGTGTTGCGACGACCGATTGAATCCGCCCAGTACACCTCCTATGAGTTCGGTAAGACGCTGCGCACCTCGGGCCTGCTGGCGTCGATGGGCCGGGTCGGCTCGGCGTTCGACAACGCGATGGCCGAGTCGTTCTTCGCCACGCTGACGGCCGAACTGGTCTACCGCCGGGCCTGGCCGACCCGCCACGAGCTGGAGATGGAGGTCTTCAGCTACATCGAGGGCTTCTACAACCCACGCCGCCGCCACAGCCGGCTGGACAACCTCAGCCCGGCCGACTTCGAAAAGATGCTCACGACACAGAATGAGGCGTCCGCCTAACGGGGGTCACTTCAAGACCACGGCCAGCTGGATGCACGGACTGGCCCGGGTGAGCGCCCGCATCCCCGAGGCGGTGATCGGCTCCCCGCTTTCGTGGAGCGGGTTCCGCCACCCGACGAGCCGGGCTTGTAGTGGCACTGCGGCGCGGGCGATGCGGGAGCCACGCGCAAGGCAGCATGGCGGTCGCCCGTAGTAGCCGCCGCGCTAAGCCGTGCAGCTCCGTAACGACCGGCGCGGCGCGCACGCCGGCCCGGGCCCAAGGGCGGACAGGCCCGTGCGGCTGATCGCGCCGGCGGCCGAGACACGGCGCCGGGCCGGCAACCCACCGCGGGAGCGGCGGAGCGGTCACTCCCCTGGGGACGTGCACGGTGAGCGGTGCGTCCGGGAGGTCGCCGGGCTGCGACCGGCCGCCGCTCGGTCATCCGTCACCACGGCACCGGCCCCGGGCCGGTGCGCCGGTGCCTCGGAGCGCAGTGGGGTCAGCGGCGCCAGGTGTCGTGAACCGGCTTGGGTGGCACCGGGAATGATCAGTGCGTCAGGTCCGCCGCGGCGTGCTTGGCCAGACGCAGGACCGCCGCGACCGCGCCGCGGCGGAGCGCCTCGATCGGCCGGGCGCCGGCCAGCTGACGGTGCGGTGAGGCCAGCCAGCTCGCGGCCGTCAGCGGATTGCTGACGGCCGGTGCGAGGACCACCAGGACGTCGGCGAGCCCGTCCACCGGCCGGCGGTCGGGACCGAACTAGACCAGCGGGTAGACCGCGTCGCCCTCGCATTGCGGCAGACGCAGCAGTCCCGTATCGCGGCGCACTTGCAGCACGCTGCGTCCGAACAGGCGCGCCGCGTCGGCCTCGGTCAACGCCGCCCGACCTGGTCGTCCCACGCCGCGTCGCCGGCTGCTGCGCTGCTCACCGGGGCAGTGTGCTCGCTACCGGCGCCTGTCGGCCGCCGATAGATCCGCGTTGCCGCTGGGCAGCAGGGCGAACACGCCCGACGACACGCTGAAGGCGTCGAGGTCAGCACTGCGACCACTGGTCCCGCGCGGACACACCTTGTCCTCCGCGCAGGTCACTGCCATCGTGGCCGCGCCCTCCGGTCGGGGTCCTGCCCGTTCGACGGCCCCCTCGGTGGCTGTGCACGGCGTCTGGTACCTGTGCAGGGGGGATGACGATGGTGAGGTTGGGTCGCCGGGCCGAGGACTCCCCGCGCCGCAGGCGACGGGGCCGACGCGCGCGCAAGCCGACCGGCGGGCCGGCCGGCCCGCTGGCGACGACGACCTCGCAAGGCCCGGTGGTCACCGGCTTGGACCGTGCCGCGGTGACCTACGACGCGGCCCGGTCATCCCGGCTGGTGTTCACCCGGATCTTCGAGTCGATCGAGTTCGCGGCCGACCAGAACCTCACCGTGGTCGGTGCCCACCAGCTAGGCCGGCTGGTCGACCTGGCAGGGGCGCTGGGCCGAACCGACATCGTCGCGGCGGCGACCGCGGCGGTGACAGGTGGACGTCTGGATCTGATCGATCGCTCGGCGCTCCTCCGGTCCAGCGGGCCGGCGACCGAACCCGACCAGGCAGCTCTGACCGGCGTCAGCTCGGATGGCGACGCGCGGACGTCGGAGCCGGGTATCTCGGGCGCCGAGGGGACCGGTGCCGAGGCGTCCGGTGCCGAGGTGTCCGGTGCCGAGGCGGCGGCAACGGAGCTCCGCCGCAGAGGCGACTCTCGGGCACCGCGGCCGTTCGTGGAGATCGCCGGCGTACCCCCGGACGTGCAGGAGCGGCTGCAGGCGGAGCTGCAGCCGGAGTTCGGTGTGCTCTTCGCCGACCGCACGCGCATCACCCCAACTGGGCTGGGCATCGGCGAGCACATCACCACGATCGGCCTGACCGGCGGGGAAGAGCTCATCGTCGAGCAGCGCAGCTACACCCAACGGCAGGTGACCGAGGAGACGGCGGTGCTCACCGAGCGGCAGTTCGAGCTGGAGTTCTCCTCCACCCACGCCACCTCCCTCGACGCTGGGGTCCGGCGGCAGCAGGAGACCTCGACGACCGACTCCCGGCGCGGCTCGGCGAACCTCGGCATCGAGGCCATGGGCATCACCCTGGGCGGCAGCGGCGAGGTGTCACGGACGGTGGAGGCAGCGCACACCAAGGCTGTGGACGTGGCCCGCAAGTCCAGCTTCGAGGCCGTCGCCAAGGCCGCGGCCAAGAGCCGGTCAGAGCACAAGGTCGTGCTGCGGCTGGCCTCCGAGCAACGGCTGGAGGCAACCTCCCGGCGGGTGCTGCGCAACCCCAACCGGCACACCCCGGTGGACGTGCACCTGTTCAAGGTCATGCAGCACGTCCAGCTGAGCCACGAGCGCTACGACGTACGGCTGGCGTGGGCGCCGTGCGTGCCCGATCCCGGGGCCGCCGCACGGGACCGGCTGCGCCGCGCCCGTGACGAGGTGTTCGAGGCTGCGCTGGCTGCGGTGCAGCTGCCTCCGCCGCCGGCCATGCCCACGGCCGTCGCGGCCCTCGAACACATCGAGCACACCACGCAGGACTTCTGGCCCACCCTGCGGGTGCCGGGCATGGAGGTCGGTGCGACCACCCTGCTCATCCCCCCGAAGGTCCTCAACGGGCAGCTCGCCGTGTGGGACGGCGACCTCGCCTTCATCCGGGCAAACACCAAGATCGAGCCGGTTGGCACCTTCACCGGAGGGCCGCTACAGGCCCGGGTGCTGAGTGCCCGGCCGGTTCCGCTGGCCGGACTGCTCGTCGACATCGCGGTGTCGGTCGGCTTTCCTTACTCCGCCGGACCGCCGCTGGCGCGCCTGACCTGCACCACGCGCTGGATCATGCCGCCCGACGCCGCGGCGACCCAGCAGGTGCAGCAGCAGTTCACCGAGTGGGAGAGCCGGGTCGCTGCGCACAACACGCTGGTCGCCACCCTGCAGGACGAGGCCCGCAGCAAGGCCGAGGTCAAGGCCGAGCAGGCGGTCGCGGCGCTGCTAGAGGCTCTCGACCCCCGCGATGAGCTGCTCACCAAGCTCGCCGACATGCTCACCCCCACCGACCGCCAGCTCGGCTGCGCCGACATCGAAGGCCTCACCGAGCTGTTCGAGTGGGAGCAGGCCTCCTACACCCTGCATCCGGGATGGTGGCGCGCCGGAGAGGTACCGGTACCCACCCGGTCCTCCACCGACCTGCTCAACGCCGCCTTCGCGAAGATGTACCTGCCCATCCGGCCCGGCAAGGAGACCCAGGCCGTGGTGCACATCTTGACCAACGGCGGCACCTTGCCGCTGTCGCGGCCCGCGCGCGCGGCCGTCGATGGCAGCATTGCCCGCTTCCTCCGGCACCGGGCGGCGACCTACGGCAGCCCCGCCGGGATCACCGTCACCGGCGACAGCCCGTGTCCGGTGCTCAAGGAACGGTTCACCTGCCTGGGCACGTGGACCGAGGAGCTCCCGACCGACGGCACGCACCTGGAGGTCACCCTGTCCCCGACGGTCTCGGCGGACGCGCTGAGCGTGGCGCTGGCCGACACCGAACTCGACGGTCAGGCGGCGACCGCGCAGCGGCGCACCGCGCTCGGCGTGCTGGCCACCGCGTGGGCGCAGGTCCGGCCGCGGTCGGTCGACGTGCACCTTACCGACGGGGCCTGACGGCATGACCGGCGGAGGCTGAGGCATGCCGGCGACCGCGACGCCCGCGGAGGCGGTCGGGTGGATCGAACGGCGCTGGGAGCGGGCCAACCCCGAGGGGCGCGTGACCTGGGTGGAGCCCACGCACCTGGTGCTGTGGAACTTCGCCGTAGGCGAGGCGACCGTCAAGGGCGAGCACCGCAGCGCACTGCTGGCCTTCTTGGCCGACCAGCAGCTGCCCATCGCTGCCGGCGGGATGGTGCACGTCGTCGGTCACGCCAGCGTGTCCGGTGAGGAGGCGGGCAACCTCGCCCTGTCCCGGGCGCGCGCCGATGCCGTCGCGATGGTGCTGTTGTCCCTGGCCAACCCGGTCCGGTTCGTTCCCGCGAGCCAGCTGCTCATCGCGGCGCACGGCGAGTACGGCAAGGAGGAGACAGCTCCGACCGGTGCGGCCCTCGCCGGGGATCGGCGCGTGGAGGTGCGGCTGCAAGCCGCGCCGCGGCCGGCGGACCCGCGGCCGGCGGACCCTTGGCTGGCGCAACTGCCGACCGATCCCCTCATCGGCCACCCCGTCACCTCTGAGCCACCTGCCCCGCCGCGCTCGCTCAGTTATCCCTCCACCGTCCGGTTCGTCGTCCCGTTCGGGCCGTTCGACCGACCCCTCGGCAGGTACGGCTCGGCGGTGTACGGCGGTGAGTTCGCCGTGCTGCAGCTGGACACCGGCGATGCGCCGCGTCCTCGGCTCGACGTCCGCCCCAAGGACTTCCGGACGATGTTCGAGAGCTACATCGGCTCGTATCAGGTCGTGCTCAGCCAGGAGCGCGCCCAGGTCGTCCTGCATGTGGCCGACGACCTCTACATCCGCCCGGAATGGAACTTCGCCGATCCGCGGTGGCCGCGGTTGACCGCGTCAGTGCCCCTGCCGCCCATCCCGCCGGCGCACAAGGCCCCGTTTGAGCTGGGCGGGGTGCGCTGGCGGATCCCGAGGGGCATGCTGCGCGTCGGGATCCGCCCGAGCGCCGCGCTGCTCGAGCCGTTCGCGCGGGCAGGGGTCCGGGCCGGCGCGCGGCTGGCCCCCTGGCTGCGGGCCATCCCGATCAGTGTGGCCGGCGGAACCGCTGCCGGCGCCGGTCTGGCGTTTCTCGGGTTCGTCGCCTACGGCATGAGCCGCCTCACCGAGGAGCAGGAGCGAGGACGTGCTCAGGCCTTCGCGGCCAACGTCCGCCGCGGCTACGCCCGCCGCCTGGCCTACTTGGCGTGCGACCATCCCGCGACGGTGGACGACATTGTGGGCCGGACCTGGTTGCCCGATCAACGTGACGGCCTGCTGCTGGGGGCAGCCTTCTCCTGGGCGGGCTGGGAGGACCTCGGCCCGTCGGACCGGGAGGCCCTCCGAAGTTGGGGACGGCAGGTGTCGGTGCTGCGGGCAACCGATGAGATCCTGGCGTGGCTGGGCCCCGCGGGAACGAGCGAGGGCTCGGTGCCTCATCCGCGGGAGTTCATCGTCGCTGTCGCTGGCCGGAGCAGATAGCCCTGCAGGACCCCACCGCGCCGACCCCACCGCGCCGACCCCACCGCGTCACCCATCCGGCGGCGCCGAGGACGGTGGCGGCCCCGCTTAGACTCGCGGTGCGCAGGCGGCCGCGGCTGTGTTCGCGCCGCTGACAGGTCATGAGTGGCACGTCAGCCGCGGCCAGCCGGTCGCGCCGGAGCCGCTCGCCGTAAAGCTGCGCCATGGCCGCCCGTCAGCCGGTGGACGTCGTGCCGACGCCGGGCTACAGGCACCCTTCTGCCAGCAAGGCGGCGTCGCGCTCCCCGTTGTGGATGGTTGACACACGCCGGTCGTCATCGAGCTGGAACCGGATCACCCGGCCGTCCTCGCCGGCGGACACCACAAGGTCCTCGACGGGCACGTAGTTGTTCGGCACCCGCTCGACGGGGATCGGAGCGCGGCGCTCCTCACGGCCAGTCGCGAGTAGTCCGCCGCTCGCTATCGGACTTGCGGGGTCCAAGGTCTGGTCCGCGAGGCCGTACCAGCCCTATCTTCCTAACAGGTCCTTCCGCGGCTTCGGGGGTGCTGCCCGGATCGGTGGGTTGGGGGCCGCATGCTCGACAGGACCGGTCCAACGGTGGCCTCTGCTGCGCTGGGGGCTCGCTCCGGGGTCAGTTCGGGACCCCCGGACGGACGAGGCGCGGCGGGGGCAGAAGGTCAGGGCGGGCCCATGGCCCGACCACCGGAGCTGCAGGCTCCCACCGTCGAGCTGCCCAGGGGCGGCGGCGCGATCCGAGGTATCGGCGAGAAGTTCTCCGCCAACCCAGTGACCGGTACGGCCACCCTGACGATCCCGCTGCCGGCAAGTCCCGGCCGTTCTGGGTTCGGCCCGTCCCTCACGCTGTCCTACGACTCGGGTGGCGCCCAGGGGTCTTTCGGCATGGGCTGGGGCATCGGCCTGCCGACGATCACGCGCAAGACCGACAAGGGGCTGCCGACCTACGACGACACGACCGACACGTTCCTGCTGTCCGGGGTCGAGGACCTCGTCCCGGTGATAGCCGGGAACGGGAGTCCGGGCCACCGCTCACGGACGGCCGGCGGCCGGGAGTACGCGGTCACCCGCTACCGGCCGCGGATCGAGGGCCTGCACGCCCGGATTGAGCGCTGGCGGGACCTGGTCACCGGGGACGTGCACTGGCGGTCCATCAGCCGCACGAACGTCACGACGGTCTACGGCAAGGACCGCGAGTCGAGGATCGCCGACCCGGAAGACGAACGCCGCGTCTTCAGCTGGCTGATCTGCGAGTCCTGGGACGACCGGGGGAACGCCGTCACGTACCAATACGCCCCGGAGGACTCCACGGGCGTGCAGCTCACGGCCGCGCACGAGAGCCACCGCACCGGGCGGGCGTCGAACCGGCACCTGACGTCGGTGCGGTACGGCAACCGGATCAGCCACCTCCTCGAGCCGGACCCGGCGGCCCAGAGCTGGCACTTCGAGCTGCTGTTCGACTACGGCGAGTACGCCGCGGAGGCCCCCACGCCGGCCGATGAGGGGGAGTGGCTCTGTCGCAACGACCCGTTCTCCACGTACCGGGCGGGATTCGAGATCCGCAACTACCGCCTCTGCCAGCGGATCCTGATGTTCCACCACTTCCCGGACGAGCCGGTCGGCGCGGACTGCCTGGTGCGGTCGATGACCCTCACCTACCGGGGCACCGGCGACCAGTCACGTCGCGGGGAACCGGGCGGTGCGTTCCTGGCATCCGTGCGGGTCGCCGGGCATCGGCGCCCCGCCGGCGGGGGACCGTACGTGGTGCAGGCCCTGCCGCCGGTCGAGTTCGCCTACAGCATATGCACCGTCGGCGCGCAGGTGCACGAGCTCGCCGCCACGACCGTCGAGAACCTCCCGGTCGGGCTCGACGGACCGGGATACCAGTGGATCGACCTGGACGGCGAGTCGATCGCCGGGGTGCTCACCGAGCAGGCCGGGGCCTGGTTCTACGCCGCGAACCGGGGCGGCGGCGAACTCGGTCCCGTCCGCGTCCTGCCGACCCAGCCGGCCGGCAGCGCCGGCGCCCAGCTGCTCGACCTCACCGGCAAGGGCGCGCTGGCCTACGCCTCGTTCGCCGGCCCGACACCCGGTTTCTTCGAGCGCGTCGACGGGCCGGCGGGCGAGCGCGGATGGGCGCCACACCGGTCCCTGCGGTCGGTCCCCGCGATTGACTGGACGGATCCGGATCTCCAGTTGGTCGACCTGAACGGTGACGGGCGCGCGGACCTGCTCCGTTTCGACGACGACGGCCTGGTCTGGTACCCGTCGCTCGGCGAGGACGGGTTCGCCGCCGGGATCCGGCTGGCGGTTCCGCTCGACGAGCGAGCCGGACCTCGTGTGGTTGTGCGGGACCGCACGCAGGTGATCTTCCTCGCCGACATGTCCGGGGACGGACTGACCGACCTGGTCCGGATCAGCAACGCAGGCGCCTGCTACTGGCCGAGCCTCGGCTACGGACGCTTCGGCGCCCAGGTGGTGATGGACGGTCCCAGCGCCTTCGACCATCCTGACCGTTTCGACCCACGCCGGATCCGGCTCGCCGACGTCGACGGCAGCGGCCCCAGCGACCTCGTCTACCTGGGTGCGGACGGCGTCGACCTGTACGCCAACCAGCTCGGCAACCGGCTGGCCGCCCCGGTGCGGGTACGGGCCTTCCCCGCCGTCGACGACCTGGCATCGATCTCGGTGGTCGACCTGCTCGGCCGCGGCACCGCGTGTCTGGTGTGGTCCTCCGCGCTCCCCGGCGATGCCGGCCGGCAGATCCGCTACGTCGACCTGATGGGGGAGAAGCCGAACCTGCTCACCGGGGTGCGCAACAACCTCGGGGCCGAGACGGCGCTGACCTACGCGTCGTCGACGGAGTCCTACCTCGCTGACCGATCCGCCGGTAGGCCCTGGATCACTCGGCTGCCGTTCCCGGTGCACGTCCTGACCTGCGTCGAGACCTGCGACCGGATCAGCCGCAACCGGTTCGTCACCACGTACGCCTACCACCACGGTCACTTCGATCCGCAGGAGCGGGAGTTCCGCGGATTCGGGCTGGTCGAGCAGCACGACACCGAGCTGATGGCCGCAATGACGGGGACCAGCGACTTCCCGGCGGGCGCCGGCGAGGACGCCGCCACCCGCTCACCGGCGGTGCTCACCCGCAGCTGGTTCGACACCGGTGTGCACCGCCACCGGGACCGGATCTCCACCCTGTTCGCCGACGGGTACTACCCACCGCCCGAACACGCGACCGCCGCCGCCGCCCGCCTCCTGCTGCCCAACACCGTCCTGCCGCCCGGCCTGTCGAGCGACGACGAGCGGCAGGCGTGCCGGGCGTTGAAGGGCCAGCTGCTGCGCCAGGAGGTGTACGCCTGCGACGGCACCGACCGGGAGCCGCACCCGTACACGGTCTCCGAACGCAACTACTCGGTCATCCAGCACGCCCCCGGGGTGTTCGCCGTCCACCCCCGGGACTCGGTGACGGTCAACTACGAGCGGAACCCGGCCGACCCGCGGGTCAGCCACGCCGTCACCCTCGACGTGGACGACTTCGGCACCGTGCTGCACTCCGTCGCCCTCGCCTACCGAAGAGCCGTCGCGGACCGCGCCCTGCCGGCGCGGACGGCGCGCGCCCAGGGCCGGACCCTGATCACGGAGATCCGCAACGAGGTCACGGCGCCGGTCGACCGCGAGGACGCCCACCGCGCCCCGGTGACGTGGCGCACCCGGACGTCGGAGGTGACCGTCGCCGAACTCACCGGTGCCGACGCCCTGGTGGACCGGGACGATCTGGTGGCCGCGCTCGAGCGGCCGGGCGGGCGGCGGCTGGTCGGGAGCACGTTCACGCTGTTCGAGCGCGACGACCTCGGCGGCGCCCTGCCCCCCGGGGACCTGGGCACGCGGGGACTGGCCCACGAGGTGTACCGACTCGTCCTGACGCCGGAGCTGGTGACATCGGCGTTCGGCGCGCGCGTGGACGAGGCGGTGCTGACAGCGGCCGGTCACCGCCAGGTGGACGGCGGTTGGTGGGCGCCCTCGGGCATCGTGCGGTACGCCCCACCGGACATCACGGATGCCGTGGACGTGGCGGCGCACGCGCGGGCGCACTTCGTCATCCCCCGGCAGGCGGTCGACCCGTTCGGCGGGAGCTCCGCCGTGGTGCTGGACCGCTACGACCTGCAGGCGCTCGAGAGCACCGACGCCGTCGGGAACGCCACTACGGCCAGACCCGACTACCGCGTGCTCGCCCCGACCGCGGTCACCGACCCGAACGGCAACCGCGTGGAGGCCCTCGTCGACGCACTCGGCCTCGTCGTCGCGACCGCCGTCGTCGGGTCGACGGCGGATGACACCCTCGACCGGGTCGCGGGCCTGGACCCGGAGCCGACCACGGCAGCGTTCTGGCGCGACCCCGACGCCCAGGCCCAGGCGCTGCTCGGCACCGCCTCCACCCGAGTCGTGTACGACCTCGACGCTTACCTGCGCACCCGGGACGACGCCGATCCGCAGCCGGCCGCCACCGCGACCATCGCGCGCGAGCGCCACGTCCGCGACGAGGCGGCGAGCCCAGTTCAGGTGAGCGTCTCGTACTCGGACGGGATGGGCCGGGAGATCCAGCGCAAGAGCCACGCCGAGCCCGCAGGCCACTGGATCGGCAGTGGCTGGACGGTCTTCAACAACAAGGGCCTCCCCGTCCGGCAGTTCGAGCCCTTTTCCTCCACCACCCACCGCTTCGAGTTCGCCGTGGAGGCCGGCGTCAGCCCGACGCTCTGCTATGACCCGGTCGGACGGGTCGTCGCGACGGTGCACCCCGACCAGACCTGGGACAAGGTCGTCATCGGGGCCTGGCAGCTCGAGACGTGGGACGCGGGGGACACCGCGCTCATCGTGGAACCGGCACGGGACGGGGACGTCGGCCCGCTGCTGGAGGCGCTCCCGCAGGAGGACCACACGCCCACGTGGTACCAGCAGCGGATCACCGGCGGCGCCGGACCCGAGGAGCGCGCGGCAGCGGAGCGCACCGAGCTGTACGCCGGCACACCGACCCTCACCGTCCTCGATCCCCTCGGCCGGCCCGTCCTGACCGTCGCCCGCAACCGCACGCCGGGCACCCCGCCGGTCGACAGCGAGCACCGCACGCACGCCGTCCTCGACGTGACGGGCAACGAGCTCGAGGTCCGCGACTGCACTGACGGCACCCCCGGGCTCACGACCGACACCGCCGAGCGGCTCGTCGCCCGCTACACCTACGACCTGGCGGGAGCCCGGATCGTCGAGGAGAGCATGGAGGCGGGGACCCGGCGGGGTCTCGCCGACGTGCTGGGCATGCCGCTGGCCGGCTGGGACCACACCGACCGACGCACCACCACGGTCTACGACGCCGCTCGCCGCCCGATCGCGGTCATCCTGCGCGAAGGCAACGACGAGCAGGTCATCGGCCGCACCGTCTACGGGGAGACGGCCACCGACGCCTCGGCCAACCTCCGCGGCCGGGTCTGGGAGGTGCGCGACGGCGCCGGGCTGCTCACCCACGCCTACGACCTGGCCGGTAATCCGGCACAGTTGGACCGGCAGCTGACCGACGACTACCGCCGGGTCGTGGACTGGTCGGCCGCGCCTCTCCTCGACCCGACGACCTGGACGGTGCGCACCGTCTTCGACGCCCTGAACCGGCCGACTGGGGCCACTCACCCCGACGGCACGGTGGTGCGGTCGACCTACGACCGGACAGGCCGGCTGCGGCAGGTGCGGGCCCGGCTGGCGCGGGACTCCGCTGACACGTCCTTCGTCGAGGGCATCACCTACGACGCCAAGGGTCAGCGGACGCGCGTTGCCCACGGCAACGGCGTCACCACCCGCTACGGCTATGACGAGCGCACCTTCAGGCTCCGCACCCTCGACACCCGGGCCCCGGCCGGTGAGCGCGTGCAGCAGCTCCGCTACACCTACGACGCGGTCGGCAACATCACCCGTGTTACCGACGCCGCCCAGCCCGACGTCTTCAACGTCAACACGTTGATCGAGGCCAAGGCGGAGTACCGCTACGACGCCGTCTCGAGGCTCGTCGAGGCGACCGGCCGGGAACACCGCGGTAACGACACGGCGACGACCTGGGACGACGCCCTGCGCACGAACCCGGCAGACGGAAACGACCTGCGGCGGTACACCGAGAGCTACGACTACGACGTAGCCGGGAACCTGATCCGGCTCGTGCACGGGGCCACCGTCGGAGCGGGCTGGACCCGGAGCTTCAACTGCACGGAGCCGAGCCAGCTCGAACCAGCCATGTTCAGCAACAGGCTCTCCTCGAGCCGGGTGGGGTCCGGCCAGCCCGAGACCTACACCTACGACGACCAGGGCAACATGCTCACGCTAGCGCCGATGGTCTTCCTCCGATGGAACCACCTCGGCCAGCTGGTTGCCAGCTCTCGTCAGGCGGTCGCCGCCTCCGGCGTCGGTGAGATCACGTACTACGTCTACGACGGCGCCGGTCGGCGGATCCGCAAGGTCACCGACCATGCAGCCGGTTCTCGAGAGGCCGCGACTCGCCGCACCGAACGCGTCTACCTAGGGGGCTTCGAGCTCTACCGCACCTTCGACCCCGGCGGTGCGGTGACGCTTGTCCGCACGACGCTGCACGTCGGTGATGGCGCGGGGCGGGTGGCGATGGTGGAGGACGACGGCCATGAACGGCTGGTCCGCTACCAGTACAACAACCACCTCGGCTCCGTGGTCGCCGAGCTCGACGCCAACGCGGTGCCGATCTCGTATGAGGAGTTCTATCCCTACGGATCAACCGCGCTCTTGCTCTCTCGCTCAGGGACGCCGCCCAAACGCTATCGCTATACCGCACAAGAACGGGACGAGGAGACTGGCTGCAATTTCCATGCCGCACGATACTGCGCGCCGTGGCTCTGCAGGTGGACCTCAGCGGACCCAGTGGGCTTGCTTGCTGGTATCAACCTGTTCCGCTTCGCGGACGCCAACCCAGTGGTCTTGTCCGACCCCACGGGGACCAGTAGCGCATACCCCAATCGTTGCGACGTTTGCGCAGCCGTGGTAGGTGCCAATGCCGCGAGCGCAGCTACACTCCCGAGCAATGCGCCTCTAGTTGCCCCAGAGACGGTTGTTAAGACAAGAATTCCTGCTCTCGCCCTTCCCAGTGATGACGTAGCTGTTCGCTTCAGCGGTCATCCGCATCCGCTGGATGGTTACCCGGTTCCAACGCATGTCGTTGTGGATGTCGATCCGGCCTCCAATGGCTTTGCTCCCTCAAACCCCGCCCGCATCGCATCCCCTGGCCAACATGCGCTAGGACACTTGCGGAGACTTGTTGTCGAGACACTCGATGGCGTGGAGTACAGGTATACAATGCCCGACGGCCCCTATTACTCAATGACTACGGATGTAGAAGGGGCGGCGTTCGGGACAGGGGCAGGGAAGCCGGCCTTCAGCGGAACGCCGTATCTAGTGGACCTCGCTGGTTTTCCGGAAGGCTCGATAATCCGAACCAGTGAGGTAATCGAGGACGTTCGAAGAATTGTACCACCCGAGCGCGCGGACAAGTTCGTAGGGAATCAACCTTTCGAGCAGGAGATTTTGGCAGACATGCAATCGCCGGTGGGGGCAGTCACTCCGCTCGAGGACGCTCGAGTTACCTTGGAGGGAGAAATCGTCTCGCCGCCGAGCAGAACCAGCCGCCTCATCTCGGGGGCGGTGAATGTGGGTGCTACAGCGGTGAAGTGGGCTGGCCGCATCCTCACCGTGTATGGGGCTTACGAGATGGCCACGCGAAACGCTGAGTCCGTATCTGGGCCAGGAGTCTTTGCGGGGACATTCGTCTGGGTCGCGATGGCTGGCGTAGCCGACGACGCACTGGCCGCCTCCACGCTGCACATGGGTGCGGCGCCCGTCTTGGACTCCTGGTCCAAGAATGGCGCCGGTCCGATTCAAGTGATGACAGCGGATGTCCTGCTCGAGTACTACCAGTGGGCGTACCGGTGACTGTCTCGCTTTTCGCAATGAGGAGAATCGATGTCTGCAGCAGCCCTGACACTGCATGCTCGTGGGCCTGAGGTTGAGCGGCTGCAGAAAGAACTGCAGTCGCTCGGACTGGCCATCCCGCCGCAGGAACTTGCAGACGGCAGGTTCGGGCCCGGAACCATGATGTCCCTGCGTGCATTTCAAGGGGCGGCCGGTCTCTCCCGTGCCGGGGTGGTAGACGCTAGAACCCGGTCAGCCCTCGACGACGCGCTGCTGGTCGCAACATACAAACAGCCGTGCATCGAGGGGCGACTCGTCACCGAGCACGGCATTCCGGCTGCACATGTGAAGGTCCAGCTGCGCCGCCAGCCGGTCGACGGGGGTCGCGCGCGGATCCACAACGCGACCACCGACGCTGAGGGCTACTACCGGTTTGACCTGCCGGCAGCAGTTGGGGCCTCGCCAGTCACCGTCGAGTTGCTCGTCGTAGACGCGGCCGGTGGCGTGACATCGATCAGCAAGCCCGCGATCCGGGCGAGCCGGTACGCGCAGCTGAACCTCGTGGCGCCGTCGTCGGCAGCACCACTCGCCCCGGAGTGGGACCGGCTGAAAGCCGATGTCGAGCGCGCGCTAGGCGCGTTCGACGACCTAGTGCGTGACGACGACGGCGACCGCCTGGCCGTGGCGCACGAGCACACCGGCTGGGACGGCCGGCTGCTGGCCCTCGGAGCGGCCGCGGCCGGGATCGCCCGCAGCAGCGGCCTGGACCTGCGGGCCGCGTATGCGGCCGTGCGCTACGGCCTCCCCACCGATCCCGACGAGCTGGCCGTGGTGCCGCCGGCCACCGTGCGGGACATACTCGGCCGGGCCACCGCCGAGGGCGTCGTCGCCCTCACCGCCCGGGAGGTCAAGGCCCAGGCCGAGGTCTTCAGGCAGTTCGCGACAGCGACTCGTCGCGCCGGGCGCCCCCCCGGTGGCGTGTCCACCTACGGCGAGTTCCTGACCGCGACCGGACTCGACCGCGACGCGCGGGACGTCTTCGACGCCCTCGTGGTCCGGCACGCGGGCGACCCGGCGGCGCTGTGGCAGGCGGCGTCGGACGCCCGGATTCCCGAAGACACGATCGGCCGGCTGCGCAGCCAGGGCCGGCTCGCGGCGCTGACGCACCAGAACCTGCCCCTCACGGCCAGGCTCATGACCATCGACGGCGGCGCCGATCCGGGCCCCACCGGCCTCCGCGCCCTGGTACGGGAGAACCTGCACACGGCAGAGGCCTGGCGGGGGATTCTCGACGATCTCGGCGAGGGCGACGACGAGAAGCTGCGGGCCGTCCTCCCGCCCGAGTACCTCGTCGACAGGACTCCGAAGGGTGCGGCCGAGGCGTACGCGCGCGACCTGGCCGAACGCGTGCGGTCCAGCCTGCCGACGGCGGTCGTGGGCCAGATGCTCCGGACCCGGGAGATCGCCCTCGCCGACGGGGCCGGCGAGCCGGTTGCCCGGCTGATCGAGCGGGCGGAGGACCGCGGGTTCTCCTTCGCGTCCGTCCCCCTGGGCCCGTTCCTGGCGGAACACGGTGAGGAACTGACCGCCGGACTCGTGCCCGATGTCGCTCGTCGAGCGGTTGAGCAGCTCCAACTCCTGCAGCGGCTCTACCGGGCAACCCCGTCACATGGGGCCCTGGCCGCTGTGGTCGCCGCCGGGTTCACCTCGGCACACGAGATCGCGAGGCAGGACCGGAAGACCTTCCTGCAACGGCACGGCGGGAAGTTCCCGTCGGCGGCCGAGGCCGAGCTGACCTTTCGTCGCTCGCGGCGGATCGCTGCGATCACGCTGGCGCGCGCGGGTGCGAGCATGCAGCTGGCGGCGCCGCCGCTGTACGCCCTGTCCCGGTTGCCCACGGTGGAGGCACTGCTGGGGGAGCAGGACTTCTGCGCCTGCGAGCACTGCCGCTCGGTCCTCGGCCCGGCGGCCTACCTCGTCGACCTCCTCCACTTCCTCGACATCGACGACGCGAGCTGGCGGGCCATGCCCGCGGCCGTCCGGGGCGAACTCACGCCGTTTCAGGTGCTGGAGGCTCGACGACCGGACCTCATGAACCTGCCGCTGACCTGTGAGAACACCACCACCGAGCTGCCCTACATCGACATCGTCAACGAGATCATGGAGCACCGGGTGGTCAACGAGACGCCGCCGGCTGCCCTCGAGACCGAGCCCGCCGCCAGCGCCGACCTGATCGCCGAGCCACCGCCCCCGCTGGGGGACGCCTACGAGGCACTCGCCGCCGCGGCCTACCCGTTGAACCTGCCGTTCGACCTGTGGCTGGAGACCGTCCGCGCCTACCTCGGGCGTGTCGGCTTGCGTCATGCCGACCTGCTGGAGGCGCTCCGTCCGGTCGAGGCGGCGCCCTACCCGCCGCAGGCCGTCTCCACCGAGCGGCTGGGGCTCACCCCGGGCGAGGTTCAGGTCCTCACCGACCCGTCACGCCTCGAAGACTGGCACCGCCTCTACGGATACGACACCGCCACCGACGCCCGCCGGGAGCTGCGCAACGCCCGCACCCTCGCCCGCCGCCTCGGCGTGACCTATCAGGAACTCGCCGCGCTGGTGCAGACCTGGTTCGTCAATCCCGCTCTCGACGCGGTGGGAGCGCTGCGCAAGATCGACCTGGAGCCCGTGGACGTCATGCGCTCCGCCGGCGCCGACGGTGTGGCGGCTCTCGACGACGACGAGCGTGCCGCCTTCGACGCGCGGCTGGCCGCGGTGACCCGCCGCTTCAGGCAGGAGGGGGCCGTCTGGGAGGACTTTGACGCCGCGGCCTGGGTCGCGTCGGCGTGGAGCCGGATGGGCGACGTGCTCGTTCTCACCGATCCCGGGCCCGGGTGCCGGTTCGACACGACGACGGTGCGCACCGCCGGGTCGGCGGACCGCAGCATCGACACCGAACTGGTCCGGCTGAACCTGCTGGTGCGGCTGTGGCGCCGACTCGACTGGACCCTCGACGAACTGGACCTGGCGCTGCGGGCGCTTCTCCCACACGGCACGACCGGTCTGGACGCCGCCGGGGTCGGTGCCGCTCTGGCAGCCGCGTTGACGTCCCTGTCCCACGTGCAGGAGGTCGCGACTCGACTGGGGGTGGGGCCGCGCGGCCGCGTCGATCTCCTCGCCCTGTGGGGTCCCCTGCCCTCCGTCGGCTCCGGGTCGACCTACGCCAGGCTGTTCCTCTCGCCCCGCCCAGGGCCGGTATTCGACCACCCGGAGGGGAACTACCTGACCTCCGGACAGAGATTGATCACTCACCGGTCCGCGGTCCAGGGCGCGCTGGGCCTGTCCACGGACGACGTGGATGCGATCCTGGCCACGGCCGGACTCAAGACCGCGACCGCGCCACTGACCCTCCAGACAGTGTCGGTGCTCTTCCGGCACGCTCACCTCGCCGGGGCGCTGCACGTCCCCGTCGGCGACCTGATCACCCTCAGCCGGCTGCTCGGCATAGACCCCTTCGCCGCGACGCCGGCCTTCCTCGACGCCTACGACCAGTTCAGGACTACCGGTCTCACCGTCGCCGAACTCGACTTCCTCGTCGCCCACCGGTTCGACGCCACGGGACCGCTGCGCCCTGATCCCGCGGTGGTGCTCGCGCTGGCCGTCGAGGTCGGGAACGGGGTCCGCCGGCTGGAGGCCCAACACGCCGTGCCCTCCGACCCGGGCCTGCTCGGGGACGACGTCGTCGCTCGTGAGCTCGCCCTGGTACTGCCCGCGGAGCTGGCAGGCACGCTGGTCGCGCTGTGGCATCGGCAGGTCGTCCATCGGGCGGCGGCGCCGGGCATCGCCGAGGCCGACCTCGTTCCGTCGGCTGCTGTCGCCCCGTTCCCGGAGGTGATCCTCGAGCACCGGCCCGACCCCGCCGCGCCAGGACGGTTCGTGCAGCTGCTGTCCTACCGAGGGGTGCCTCGCCCGGCCCGGACGGCCGTCATCGCGACCGCCGTCCCGGCGCTCACCGCGCTGCTCGACCGGGTCCTGGCCCAGGCCGCGGAGTGGCAGGCGATGGTGGCCTGGCTCGTCCCGGACGACGCCGTGGAGGAGTTGTTCGGCTGGCCACCCGGCGACTCGCCGGACGCCGAGCGCAGGCGGCGGCGGCGCTTCGCAACCGTCGTGATGCCCACGCTGCTGACCACGCTGCGTCGACGGTTCGCCGTGGCCGCGGTCGGCAGCGCCCTCGCCTCGGCCGCGGGCGACCCCGCCGCAGGCCTGGTCGAGACGCTGGTGGACGACGCTGGGCGGCTGTCGGTTCCCGACGGCGGCCGGCCCGCGTCGGACGTCCTCGCAGGGGTGGCTGCCGCCGGCCTCACGGTATCGGCCTTCGACGGAACCGGGGCGCCGGTCGCCGGTCCGGACACCGTGGCGACGCCGGCGACCCCCGCGGTCGGATCCGCGGCGCGCGTCCTCGTTGAGGGACACCTCCTCGTGCCGGTCACCGGCACGTACTGGTTCGGCCTCTCCGTCACCGGCGACGGCGACACGGGCTCGTTGTGGATCGGGGAGGGCGAAGCTCCGGTGCTGGCGAAGACCTTCCCGGCCGAGGCGCGCCGGGTGCCCGTCGAACTGCGCGCCGGGGTTGCTCATCGGTTCGTCCTCGAGGCCCGACGCGAGGTCGCGGGAGCCGCGGAGCCGCTCGCCGGATCCGTGTCGGTCGAGCTCGGCGACGTGACCGTCGACGGGGCGTCGATCGGGCAGGTGGCCGACCTGGACTGGAGGCCGCGTGCGGCCGTCGACGCCTTCGGGCGTCTTCACTCGCTGCTGGGGAAGGCGCTGCTGATGGCCGGTCGGCTCGGCCTCAGCGCCCGTGAACTGCGCCGGTTCGGCCTGCGCGCGTTGCGGTGTGAACCGGTCCCCGCGCCGGACAGCGACGCCGTGCGAGGCCTGCTCGCCTACGTGGCGCTGCGCGCTGAGATGGCCGGCGGGGGCGACGGGTTGCTCGACGTCCTGGCAGCCGCCGACTCTGATGACGGGGTTTTCGCCCGGGTGGCGGCGCTGACCCGGCGGGAGCCGGCCGTGGTCACGTCCCTCGCCCGTCACCTGGCGCTGACTCCCGCCCGCCTCACCGAGGTCGACGGACTCCGCGGGCTGTGGAACGCGATGGACCTCGTCGCGCGACTCGGGATCGACGTCGAGACGGTCGTCGCGGCGGCGACGCCGGCGCCGGACCGCGCGGTCGCCGACGGCCTGCGGAACGCCGTCCGGGCCCTGCACGATCAGCACACGTGGCGCGCCGTGGCGGCGTCGGTGAACGACCCGCTCCGCCGGCGACGCCGCGACGCACTCGTCACCTTCCTGCTGCACCGGCTGGGGCTGGATTCGAGCCGCCCAGAACTGCTCTACGACGACCTGCTGCTCGATCCCGGCACCGAACCGGTGGTGCTGACCTCCCGGGTGCGGCTGGCGATCTCCTGCGTCCAGCTGTTCGTCCAGCGCTGCTTGCTCAACCTCGAACCGGCGGTCCACCCGGCCACGCTCGACACCATCCGCTGGGCGTGGATGAAGCGCTACCGCGTGTGGGAAGCGAACCGCAAGATCTTCCTGTTCCCCGAGAACTGGTTGATCCCCGAGCTCCGCGACGAACGGACGCACCTGTTCACCGCGCTGACCGGCACCCTGCTCGAGGGCGACGTCACCGACCGGCTCGCTGAGGACGCCTTCGTGTCCTACCTGCGAGGGCTGGCCGACATCGCCCGGTTGGACGTCGTGTCCGCCTGGCAGGAACCCGACGCACTGCACGTCATCGCTCGCGACCACAACGCCCCTCGCACCCACTACCAGCGCCGGCTCACCGACGGCAGATGGACGCCCTGGGAGGCCGTCGGGGTGCAGATCGAGGGGGACCACGTCACGGCCGTCGTGTACCGCGGCCGGCTGCACGTGTTCTGGGTGACCTTCCTGGCGACCGGCGCGACCCCCGACACGGGCAACAAGGACTACAACGAGATCGCCGACGACAGCGTGGCGCCGCCCCGGGTGAACGTGCAGGCGCAGCTGCACTGGACGGAGCTCATCGCCGGCCAGTGGTCCTCCCGCACCTCCAGCGAGCTGCTGCCCGTCGTGGAGGGGGTGACCGGATGGGATCCTCACCGCGTCGTGCTGCACCCGACCCGCCACCAGGACGACGGCGGCGCAGACGGGTCCGTGACCATCACCCTCCACGGCCTGCCCCGTCCGGCTCCTCCGAGGTCCCCGACCAAGCCTGGCCGACCCGCGCGCGGCCGGAGGGAGCCCACCGACCGCGCCATCCGTTTCGTCTCTCGCCACGGGCGGCCCTCGCTCGTCGCGGTGACGTCCGCCGACCTCTCCATCGGGATTGCGGGCCACCAGTCAGCCCATCCGCGGGAGTACAAGTGGCCCCTGGAGGCCCTGGCGGTCGGCGACGTCAGAGGCGGGAAGGTCCTCAGACAGCGGCGGCCGTTCACGGTCGTCGCGCCACCACGACCCGTGGACGCGCGGGGCAGCGCGGTCCGACGTGGCACCGGCCCGTTCTTCTACGCAGACCGTCCCGGAACGGCCGAGGGGACGGCGTTCGACGGGCAGAGCACCTTCTTCGTGGAACGGTCCGTGCACCGCGTCGACTGGACCGGGGACGTCGGGTGGCTGCCCGTGGGCACGGACCCGCTCGTCGACGTCGGCCAGGTCGTGCCGGTGGTGCCACCGCGGGTACACGTCCTGGCCACCGGGAAGCCTGTTCTGGACCCGGTCGACCCGGTCGATCCGCTGTCGGTCCTCGAGCGTGTGCAGCCGAGTGACTGGGCGACTGAGGCGGGCGGCGTCGTCGTGGTCGGCGGCCGGATGATCACCGCCAGCGGGCGGCCGCGGCCGGACGCCCCGGGCGGGGACCCCCTCGTGCAGGAGCTGGAGAGCTGACGTCATGCCCGTGCCGATGTTCAACCGGTCGACGGTGACCTACCGGTTCAGCCCCCACTTCCATCCCCACGTCCAACACCTGCTGCAGACACTCATCGCGGAGTCGGTGGGCGGGCTCCAGGGCGCCGACACGGCGGACCCGCCGCTGCGCCGACAACTGTTCTCCGACAGGGAGTACCAGCCCACCGCACTGGCCGAGGGGTCGCCGGTCGCAGGGCTCGACTTCAGCAGCGCAGGCGCCTACAGCGCCTACAACTGGGAGCTGTTCTTCCACGTCCCGCTCACGATCGCCATCCACCTCAGCAAGAACGGTCGCTTCCAGGACGCGCAGCGCTGGTTCCACTTCGTGTTCGACCCCACCGACGACAGCGACGGGCCGACGCCCGAGCGGTTCTGGAAGTCCGCGCCGTTGCGCACCACCGTGGCCCGATCCATCGAGGACCTGCTGCGGACCGTCGGCGACGCCTCCGACCCGGGGCACGCCGCCGTGATGACCAGCATCGCGGCATGGCAGCAGAACCCGTTCAAGCCACATCTCGTGGCCGGTCACCGCCCGTCGGCCTACATGGTGCACACGGTGATGGCCTACCTGGACAACCTGATCGCCTGGGGGGATGCGCTCTTCGGTCAGGACAGCCCGGAGACCGTCGCGGAGGCCGGCCAGCTCTACGTGCTGGCCGCGAACCTCCTGGGTCCGCGGCCGCAGCAGGTCCCGAGGCGGAGTTCGGTCCTGCCACAGACCTACCGCTCCCTGCGCGCCCGGCTGCGTACCCTCGACGCGCAGGAGAACGCGTTGTCCTACGGAGACCTGACGCAGACCCCGTCCGTGGAAGGCCCCGACGGTGCGCGTCAGCTCGACACGCTCGGCCTGACCTCCTTCTGCACGCCGCCCAACGAGAAGCTGCTCGGCTACTGGGACATCGTCGCCGACCGGCTGTTCAAGCTGCGCAACAGCCTGAATCTCGCCGGTGCGTTCCGGCGCCTGCCCACCTTCGACCCGCCCATCGACCCCGCGATGCTCGCGCGCGCGGCGACCGCAGGGGTGGACGTGGCCGCCGTCGTGTCCGGGGTCAACCAGCCGGCACCGCTGGTGCGCTTCGGGCTTCTCGCGGCGAAGGCCGCCGAGCTGTGCCAGGAGGTCAAGAGCCTGGGCGCCGCGCTGCTGTCGGCGATCGAGAAGCAGGACGGGGAGGCGCTCGCCGCCATGCGGGCCGAGCACGAGGTCGCGACGTTGCACCTGGGCGAGACCGTCAAGTACGCCCAGTGGCAGGAGGCGATCAAGAGCCGCGAGGCGCTGGAGATGTCGCAGGAGATCGTCCGGGCTCGGTACACCTACTACCAGCGCCTCCTCGGCGCCGCAGACCCTCCCGAATTCGCGGACGCACAGGCGCTGGACGCGGAGGGTCTGGAACGGGGCGATTTTGCGTCCACGGAGCCGACGACAAGCCTCGTCGAGGTCGACGTGGACATCGACGACTCACCGATCCCGGCCCTGCTCGCCGAAGGCAGGAAGATCGGCAAGCACGAGTCCCGGGAGCTGGCTCTGCTCGAGCTGTCGCAGCTCGCGCAGGACACTGCCGCCGGCGCCGACGTGCTCGCGGGGACGCTGAACGCGGTTCCGTTGTTCTCCATCGACGTCAAGCCGATCGGCACGGGCGCGGGCACCACCTTCGGCGGCCCGAACCTGGCCGCGATCGTCGCGGCCAGCGCGGCGGCCTACCGCGGCTACGCGGGCCGGTTCGACCACGAGGCCGGTCGGGCCGCGCGCGTGGGCGGCTACGCCCGCCGGGAGCAGGAGTGGCAGTTCCAAAGCAACGCCGCCGCCGGTGAGCTCAACCAGATCGCCAAGCAGCTGCGGGCCGCGGAGATCCGCGAGTTCATGGCCGAGCGAGAGCTCAAGAACCATGCGCAGCAGGTGGTTCAGGCCGAGGACGTCGAGCGGTTCCTCGCCGGGGAGCGGCCGGGCGGCAAGACGACGACCACGGCCTACTACGCGCTGATGCGGCGAGAGGTACGCGAGCTCTACAACCGGTGCTACCAGCTGGCGCTCGAAACCGCACAGAAGGCCGAGCGGGCGCTACGCAACGAGCTCGGCGACCCGGATCTGACCTTCGTCGCGCCCAGGTACCTGGCGGGGACGGAGGGCCTGTTGGCCGGTGAGAAGCTGCACCTCGACGTCCGCCGGATGGAGTTGGCCTACCTCGACCTCAATCGGCGGGAGTACGAGCTGCTCAAGAGCGTCAGCCTCCTGCAGCTGGCGCCCCTCGAGCTGGTGCGGCTGCGCGCCACCGGTCGGGCGACGTTCACCATCCCCGAGGAGCTGTTCGACCTCGACACACCCGGCCACTACTTCCGGCGTATCCGGTCGGTGTCGGTCAGCATCCCGTCCATCACCGGCCCCTACACGGGCGTCGCCTGTACGGCACGGCTGCTGCGAAGTCACGTCCGGACGAGCCCCGCGCTGACGAACGACAGGTATGCCGAGGCCACCGACGGCGACGACCGCTTCGACCACCAGCTGGGAGCGACCGAGGCGATCGTCACCAGCGTGGGCAGCAACGACTCCGGGCTGTTCGAGACCAATCTGCGCGATGAACGGTTGTTGCCCTTCGAGTACCGAGGTGCGGCGGGGGAGTGGCAACTGGAGCTCGCGTCCGATCCGCGGCCATTCGACTACAACACGATCACCGACGTCGTTCTGCACGTCCGGTACACCGCGCGTGAGGGAGGCGAGGCCCTGCGGCTGGCGGCCGCTGCGAACCTCCGCGGGCGTGTCGCGGCGGGTGCCGCCGCAGGGTCGACCCGGCTGCTGTCGGTCCGCCACGAGTTCCCGTCCGAATGGGCTCGATTCGCCGCCGCTCCAGCGGGCCCCGGCACCGCCGAGGACCCGCGAGCGGCTCTCACGTTCGAGCTTCGTCGGGAGCACTATCCCTTCCTCGCCGGATCCGGGCCCTCCTCGTTGAGGGCTGTCGACCTCGTCGCCCAGCCGGCGGACGACGGTGTGGACGCGGTGACCATCGCTGATCGAGCGGTGACGACAGTCGGCGGCGAGACCGCCTCCGCCGTGCTGACGAAGCGCGCCGACCTCGGCAACCTCCGATACGGGACACTCGCTCCTGTCTCCTCCGGGTCGGGTTGGGGGCCGCTGCCCGCGCCCGTGGGGCGACTCGAGCTGTTCGTTGACACCGCACTGACGGACCTACTGATCCTTCTCACATGGTCGTAGCAGCGCCGCTGCTTGCGGGACCCACTCCTCGGAACGGCGCTCTTCCCGCGGGCGACGGAGACAGCGAACGGGTGTCTGAAGCACCCGCGTCAGGCAACCGCCTTGCTCCCCCCGGTTCGTCGACGATGGAGGCCACGTGGCCCGTGGCGCCTGAAGCGCTCGTGTGCAGCCGATCGCCGAAGATCCAGGGCGTGTACCGCAATCCGTGGTGGCCGTGTGCACGAGGCCGCCGGTCGCTGGGGCGCGGACGCCGACCGCAGGGGCACCGTCGAGGACGGTGTGGGATCACCCAGCGCTGACGGCAGCCGGTCTTCTCATCGGCGGGCTGATTCTCGACAGTTGAGTCATGTCGGAATCATTGAACGATGCGGTGCCCTTCGACGAGCAACTCCTGCCCGTCCGCCACATGGACATCGCTCCTGACGGGTCCCGCGTCAGGGTCTTGGCGCGTCTTCCTCGCGGAGGGATGGCGCACTTCGAGTTGGCCGGCGGTGAAGTCTCGCGGGCGCTGCAGCACCGGTCGGTCAGCGAGATCTGGTACATCCTCGGGGGCCTCGGCGTCATGTGGAGGCAGCAAGAAGCTGGTAGTGGGCGCGAGGTCGACCTTCGCCCAGGCGTCTGTCTGACCATCCCGGTCGGCACCTCGTTTCAATTCTGGAACACCGGAAGGGAGCCGCTGGCGGCCATCGGTGCCACGATGCCGCCCTGGCCAGGGGAGGGTGAAGCCATTCCCGTCGAGGGACCTTGGATTCCCACTGTGTGAGCACGTTGCGCGCACAGGTTGGAAGGGCCGCGGGTAGGATGGCCGTTGCTCGCCCCGATCTGGTCGACTGCTGGGGCAAGCGGACAGCAGAGATGGATGCGCGGGAGGCTTGATCCGCTGCGCCGAACCAGGATCAGCGGCAGGTCCGGAAGGCGTCGCGGCGGTGGGCGACGTCCAGGAATGTGACAGTGCGGGCCTCGTCGTCGATGCGGTACGCGACCCGGTAGGTCCCCCGGCGGGCGTTGTGTCGGTCCTCGAGCGGCCGGCGCAGCCGCTCCCAGCGCAGGGGGGGGCGTCAAGCAGCGGCCCGACGATGCACTCGGAGGCCGCTGTCGCGACGGCCGCGGGGAGATGCTCGGTGAGCTGGCGGCGTCCGGTGGGGGTGAGGGCCAGAAAGTAGCGCTCCTGGCCCTCGGTCACTGCGGCAGGCCGTGGCGGGCCCTGGCCGCGTCCAGGTCGTCGCGGGCCTCGACGTCCCCGCGGGCCAGCTTGGCCTCGGAGGCGTTCGGCCGCCGCATGGCACGGGCATCAGCGAAAATCTCGACGGTCTCCTGCAGCGACTCGAAGTCCTCGGTGGCGAGCAGGACCGCGGAGGGCTGGCCGTGCACGGTAGCGTATCCCCGCTCGTGCTGCCGACCGACGCGGGCGATGAGCATCGACAGGTGGGCCGTCGCAGCGGTCAGGGGCAGCGTCGTCATGGTCAGGAGCATGACCAGAGTGGAGGTGGCGATCCAACCGCGACTCAACCTGGAGGCGTGGCGGGTGGAGCGGGTCCGCGTCGCGACGCGACCAATCTACGACCAACAAACCCCCCTCGGTCTTCCCCGCTGGCCAACGCTGTCCAACGACGCGAAGGGCTACTGACCTGTGCATTCGCCGCTGGCCAATCGCTGCCAACTCCATCAAGATCAAATCGCAGGGTTATTGGTTCGAGTCCAATCGGGGGAGCAATACCAAGCCCCTGACCAGCAGAGACGCCGGTCAGGGGCCTGTGTCATCGGCTGGTAGGGTGGCGGATCCGCCACTTACTCGCCACTTTGGTCGTGGCTACTGCCCGATGAGCAGCAGGTCGGCTGCCCGGTCGCTGACCGTGCGACGGCTCATGTAGACGTCCTGGGTCATGCTCGCCCGCGCGTGCCCGAGGTAGTTGGCGATCTCACGGGCCGACAGTCCCGCCAGGTCGAGCAGGGTCGCCACCGTGTGGCGGAACGTGTGCGCGGTGGCCCACTCGTGTCCGGCGGCGGTCAGCAGGTCGGCCACGTCGTGACTGGTGTTGCTCGGGTCGCGCAGACGGCCACGGGGAGAGGGGAACACCACGTCCCACTCGTTTTCCACGGCGTCGACCTGACGCGCCAGCAGACGGGCCAGCAGATCGGCCGGCAGCTTGATCGTCCGCGTGCTGGCCCCGGTCTTGCCCTCGTCCTGGATGTGCAGCCCGACCCCCGTCTCTCGCACCACAACCGGCCCGAGCTGCGCCGCCCCGTCACCCAGGTGAAGCGCCGACCAGCGCAGCGCGCACACCTCCCCGATGCGGGCACCTGTGCCCGCGAGGAAGGCCACGAAGTCGACCAAGTCGCGACGCGCGGCGATGGAGTCGGTGTCGGCGTAGGCCACGACGGCGTCACGCTCTGCCGTCGTGAAGGCCCGTTCGGTGTCGCGAGTGCCCTTTGGCTTAGTGGTCCGTACCTCGGCGGATGACCTCCTGCTCATCAACAACCTTGCGCGCCGGCATCACACCCCCTGGCGCGCACAAACAGCCGTGTAGTCGCCCACGGGCCACCCGGGAAGGCCCTGAACCGCCACGCACAGACCCTCACGACTCGGCCTCATGCGGGAAGAACCCGTACCTGCCGACCCCATCATTCTTGGTGAAGTGGTGTACGCGCGTGGAGTCGTCCTGTCGCAAATTTGGCGGACTGACGTTCTCCATCACAATCACCTGAGCACGCGCGTCGGTTGCCAAGTGTTCATAGAAGCGGTCGAAGACCGTTGCGCTTACGTACTCGTCATCATCTGCGTCAGTCGCCGCCGTCCACGGTGAGTTTTCGTCGGGCGGCCGATACGTCACAACCGGAGAGTCAAGAACGACGAATCCTGGATGCGGCAGTCCTTCACTATTGCAATAGTCTGCAAGTCCGAGTGTGAAACACGCATGGAGGATAGCTCGCATCCCCTTGCCGCGGTCAGCACGTGACTGGCCCGCGATCACAAGGTCGGTGGATGCGGGATTGAACACCAACTCTGACGATCCCGTGACGCCCCAGGAGGTGAGCGTGTCGCGTAGTCTCGCCTCAAACTCCCGTATCGTGACCGGGGAAAGCTCACGCATGGGAGGCTGCTTCGCCAACCCAGGTACCTCGTTAGCCCGCAAAAGCGCCTCTATACTCGCAAGTTGCTCGTGATAAGCGATGAGCCTTTCGGCGACAGACCGAGCCTCAAGTAGACGTGGCAGGTCAGTCCGGAGCGGAGAGAGTTGCCGGTCTAGATCCCTGATTCGCACCCTCAGGGACTCAATATGATCACGCAGCCTCTCTTCTCGTTTGACGAGGCCAGCGACCTCAGTGGCTAGTTCTTCCTGAACCTGCGCCAGGTCGGTGCGGAGCATATTGATGCGCGATTCCTCTGCGCGGGTTACGAGATCGAGTTGGGTGGCTTCGCCTCCGAGGTGCTCGGACAGCTTCTGATGCTCGGGGCTGGCACCACAGAAGGCGCAGACGCCGGTGTCGAAGTAGCCGAGAAGTGTCCCGGCTTCTCGAACGAGTTCTAGCCGGCCCAAGTCGGATTCGTACTGACTTGCGAGTAAGCTGAAACGAGCGCCCAGCTCCTGCCGTTCAAGCCTCTCCCGGCGCCTGACGTCTAGTAATGTCGTCGCTCTTTGTAGAGCCTCGACAATGTCCTGTCTGCGTCGGAGCATGCCTTCAATATCGTCTGTTGTCCCCGCGATCGCCATCGATAGGCGGCCAAGCCTTTGCTCGACCTCTACCCTGCTTTCTTTCGACTGCATTCGGCCAACCAGGTCGGAATGCAGTTGCGCCAGCACCTCCTGTTTGGATCGACCGATGCGAACCTCGTCGTCTGTTGGTACTTCTTGCGCTATTTCCCCATCGTCATCATTTTGGAGCAGGACGCGGAGTGCCGAACGCTCGGCCGTTCGACTCACGTGCTGGCCGGTGAGCGCAGGCGGCACCTCGGACTGCATCTGTGCCTCATTGACAATACAGAGATGCGCGAGGTTGCGAAAGCTGAGCGACTGTGTAGCGCCCTTGGAGTTCTTGATCACCTTCCGACCCTCAAGCCCGAGTCCCCGCAGCAGAAAGTCGGAGATCGACTCCTCGCCCTTCTTAGGCTTCCGATCGGCAAGAGTCTGCCTCGGGAGTGAGGGAGGAAGACTCCTCCAATCGCCCTCATAAACCGCGATCCTGCCACCTCGCAGTGGGCGTGCCAGAGTTACGTTCTCGCCGTTGGGCAAGTCCAGCGAGACCAGTGAGTGCGTGTATCCCTGAGCCTCGGGGATGTCCTTGAGTCGAGCTGCTCCGAGCGTGTAATCTATAGCACTGACGATAAACGACTTCCCCGTGTCCGATGCGCCGAAGATCACAGTCAGGCTCGACCCAAATTCGACACTGGCAGACTGACCCAGGCCAACGAGCGTGAGGTGACGAAGTCGCATGGAGGTCATCCTCCAGCCCCTCGTTGCCCTCTTTGTGTGGCTAAGCTCGATGTAATCCGGCTAACTTCCACGTTGCTTATGTTGCGGTACCGCTCAACGGCCCACTGGGCAGATTCCCTCAGTCGGTCGAAGTATCGTGATTCGAGAAGACTGATGAAGTGCGAGGACGAGTCGGACGCCACGTACTGAAGCCCCTCAGAGCTCTGTGTCATATCTATTAGCTGTGCGCGTAGCATGACTTGGAGCCCCTCCTCGATTCTGGCGCGGCCAACCGATATCTCGCTCTGTCGTTGAGGCAGCGCCGGCAGGATGCTTTCTGGGCCACCAAAGTCACGCGTGTGGAGACTTATGTGGTCGAGCAAGCTTAGCCTGTCGACATCCATGCCGTCAGGATAGGCAGCATCAAGGATGGCGAGCACCCTGAGTCCAACTTCTAGCGGGCCGTTGAGGGGGTCAGTCATCCTGTGTCACCCACCGCAGACGGTCCTCGTTAGCAAGTTGATGGCAAATGCCCTTGCAGTCAGCCTTGTCAAGCACTTGCATCAAGCGGTTGGAGCTGACGTCGATGGACATCGATAGCTGGAGGACGGTCTGGAGCCGGACGTAACCGTCCGCGTGAGGCATCTCGGCCGTTTCTACAACCCCTTGGTAGATGTTCTCTTGCAGGTGCTCATACGTCCCTGGTGGGACCTGGTCCCGAGCGAACCGCCGCAAGGCCTCTGCGGCATAAAAGGACTCGCGCTGCCTCTGAAAGTGAGTGGCGCACTTGCTGGCATGCGCAACGTTTCCAACGTGCACTCCAATACCCTTGAAGTGCTCGTTATAGACCTCGACAAGTTGGGAGACGTAACGCAGTTCCCCCTCATCGATCTCGCTTGGCGGGGGCTCGCAAGGCGGCCGGTCCGCGAGTGGAGTAGAGAATCGTTGGGAGTGGTAGCGGGTGCGACTATGCACTTCCAGCACGTCATGGATAGGAGCTGAGTCGACGAAGCCAAGGTCGCTCGTCTCTACGAGGCTAGCCACAGCCTCTCGTGACTTGCGGCTAGCCCCAGACAGTGGGTAAGTATCATCCGCCATTTTGGCGAGAAACTCTTCTTTCAGCTTGGATGGCGAAGAGAGGAGCCTGTCAAGCGTTCGCCCACAGCCGCGCGGGGCCAAGAAGATATACTTTTGGGGAAGGGTGTAGATTCCCCGTACTGCGCCGTCGAAAATCTTGTATAGCTCCGGCCAAGCATCGTTGCGTTCGAGTGGTCGATTGTAGTGTTTGCACTGAAAGCAGTGCCACGGCCCGTCAAGTCCTGCGTCGCTAAGAAAGGCGGCCACGTCGATTCCCTGATCGCCAGGGCCGCCAAGGCGTTTAATCCGCGTGTAGTCGGCCTCGAGTCCGTGGGCCCACTCAAGGACAAACTCCTCCCATTCATCCGGACTGAGGAATGCTAGGACAGCGTCCGGTCGAAGGAAGGCGCCTGGGCTTGCGGACACTGGCCGAGCGACGACCGGATCCGTCCGCGGGTGCGGAAGGTCGGAGAGTAGTGGGCCTTGCAAGCCGCTGGCCTCTGCTCGTCCCAACTTGCCCCCACGGTGCTGTCTCTGCCGACCCGACCCGGCCTCTGCACACTGTATGCGGTCAAGCACGGGGGGTAGCTCGATTCTCACGGGCGGGCTGTGTTGACCCCTCTGGGATCCAGCGACACGCCGTGATCGAGGACTCCGTGGGGGCACCGCTCTCGACCGCCGGCCGCGATGCTGGGCAGTACAGACACGCCCAGGACGCGGGACAGCTCAGCGTCGACCGCGGTGTGGTGCTCACGAGCGAGGTTCCCATCGCGACGGCGCCGCGGTACCTTTCCTGGGCGCGCCCATCTACCAGCGACGGCTGAGGCTGTGCGATGTCAACTATCTTTGGCCGGCTCGTGCGAGGCATTTCTCAGCCCGCACCGCACGGTGCCTTCATGCAAGCGGTAGCGGCGGCATCCCGAGTGAGCGCGGCGGTCGCGATGACGCAAGCGACCGCACTGACTACGCGGGCTGACATTGACTGCACTGTCGAGTACCCGCCGCGGGACTTGAATGATTGTCCAAATCGACGTCCACGCCCGGGCTACACACCCACCGTCAACGGATGCGGGCCAGCGGGCTTCTTGAACGTCGTTGCGACGCTGATACCTGATGGATGGCTGCACGTTAGTTTTAAGTCGGCTTGTGACCGACATGACGCCTGCTACGGCACCTGCAGCGCAAGCCCGACGAAGAAGGATGACTGCGACCGTCAGATGTACGACAGCGCAGTACTGGCTTGCAATACGGCCTTCACGGTTCCGTTCGGGCCCGGGCGCATCGCCTTTGACTTTGGGGTCTGCCAAGTCGTGGCTCAGACATATTACGACGCAGTCTCTAGCGGAGGAGCCGGGCCATACGATCGTGCTCAGAAGGAGGCTTGCGAGTGCTGCAGGCCGCAAAACAAGGTCTACTGCGGTTGCAATAAGACTTGCTATAGCGACGTTTCTACCTGCTTGAAGGAGTGCAAAGCTGGGTTGGGTTGCTTTACGGATATCTGCGCGCCAGCAAAGGCTGGCCAATGTTAGGTTCAGCAGGACTTGCAGTGCTGGCTGGACTGGCGCAGTTGGGGCTCGCTTTGACGTTTATCGCTGCGGGAGTCATGAAGGCGGTGCGTCCTGGCACTGCAGGGGCCACTGCGGCGGCGCTAGGTGTACCTGAGCGCATCTCCCGTGTCGCTGGCACCCTCTTTCCTGCGCTTGAGATCGTCCTCGGCCTTGCCCTGCTGGTCGAGGCGCTAGCCATACCGGCCAGCGCGGCGGCTGTTGTCTTACTTGCCGGCTTGACGCTGCTGTTGACTAGTGCCATTCACAGGGGCAGACGGCCGCCCTGTCAGTGTTTCGGGTCGTTCTCGCAGCGCCCGATAGGCTGGCGATCGATCGTGCGGAACGTCCTCCTTGCCGGCGCCGCGACGCTCGTTCTCACGTATGAACTGCTCACGAGCGCGTCGTGCGCTTGGAGTTGCTGGTCCATCCTCTGGATTCCCATCCCCGATCGTCTCCTTGCGCTCTTGGTTGTCTTGCAGACAATCAGCATAGGATTCTGCGTCTGGGCCATCGTCAATCTAATGGGAATGGCCGGTCAGGCGGAGAGGCAGCTAGCGGTCATCTCTGCATCGCACAGAAGGGTTGGGCCGCCCGGAGGGACGAGGCGGGACGTTGAGGTTCTTAGGCGGAGGCCGGAAGGTGAGCACGCTGAGTCAGTGGTTCTCTTCACACACTCGGGATGTACAGGTTGCCACCGCCTTCTGCACGATCTTGGCAACAACCCTTCCGTCCGCGGTAAGCGCTTGGTCATCTATTCGGACGACCCGAATATACACGTGACTGGGGCGACGGTTATACATGACGAGGACCATAGTGTGGCGGCCGCCTATGGGGTGACGGCGTTTCCGGCCGTCCTCGACTTTAATCGCCAGGGGGAGGAGCTCTCCCGTGCGTACGGCTATAGCGAATGTGTCGCCTTGATGCAAGGAATTGCTCCAGCGGTTAACAAAGAGCCCGCGCGCCCCTAGATTCGGCCCGCCCATAGGAGGGTGAAGTCAGCGATGGTCGATCTGCCTTCTCCGGAAACGATGAGTCGACTCTTGAGCGACCCCGAAGCAACTACACTCAATATGGCAACCCGCCTTGAGGGTTCCATGCAGGCGATCAGAATCGTCGTCAAGGGTGAGAATGGCGTCTTCTTAGTTGCCGAGCCAGATGCGCGCTATCGGATTGTGTCCGGCCTTGCGGTCACCGCGGGCATGCCCCGGTTAGAGGCTACTGGCGCTGCCGGGATGGTCGTCGACTACGACGGAGTACGGGGTCGAGGCACGGTCCATCTGCCGTCGGAGTCGGGTGGCTTCTACACCTATCAGGTGACCGCGGCGTAACGCGGTCAGCCGATTACTGCAGTCCCGATTGATCATCGGCAACCCCAAGACGCCATCTGCGTGCGCCCCGACCACAGGGGGCAGTCCCGAGCGCCTCCCGCAACCCCCCATACCCACCACATACCCGCCACATTGCTGGTTAAGGTCCCTGAGCACCAGTGACCTCCACGCGCGCTAGTTGCCGCCTGAGCTGGGCATGAGTGATGCGCTGTGAGGTTGCAGTAGTGCCGCAGTGTGAATCGCAGGGTTATTGGTTCGAGTCCAATCGGGGGAGCAACACCGCAGGTCAGCGGGTCGGCAGGCCACCTGCATCGGGCGCCGCGACCACTGAACGACCAACGAACTCGGGCACGGACGACTCGTGGTCGGCTCGTGTCTGGGTCGTCCGCCGAGGGTCAGCGCAGGCGCTGCAGTGCCGAGGCCGCCTCGGGGCTGGCCAGTCCGCGGCCCATGTAGACGTCCTGGGTGAGGCTCGGGCGGTTGTGGCCGAGGTGATCCGCGATCCGGCGGGCCGAGAGCCCGGCCTCGTCGAGGCGGGTGGCCACGGTCTTGCGGACCACGTGCGAGGTGACCCAGGTGAAGCCGGCGCGGTCGAGGGCCCGGCGCAGATCGGTGCTGGTGTTGTGCGGATCCCGCAGCCGTCCGTTGGGACTGGGGAAGGCCACCTGCGACTCCGCATTGGGTCGCAGCAGCCTCCGGCGATCCTGCAGTAGGTCGACGACGAAGGCCGGTAGGGCGATGGTGCGCCGGCCGGCGGTGGTCTTCGGGAACTCCTGGATCGCCAGACCTTCTCCAGGGACGCCGACGAGGGTCGCCTCGATCTTCAGTGAGCCGGCCTCGAGGTCCACGGCGGACCAGCGCAGCGCGCACGCCTCGCCGATCCGCACGTCGGTGCCCAGCATGAAGACGACGAGGTCCGGCAGGTCGAGCCGGATGGCGTCGGGATCGGCGGCCTACGCCGGCCAAGTCATGTCGCACTGATCGATGCGGGAGCGGGACGTGCGGCCGCCGGCATGCGCTGCGCCCGCAGACTCATCCAACGACCTCGACGGGGGTACCTGCTGGCGGGTGCCCGAACATGGCGGCCGCGCTGCTCCCCCTCCGGAACAGCTCGAGGAAGGCGGCCGAACCCCCGGAACGCCGTCGCCATCCAGAGCTCCCCGGCGCGAAGGACGTCTCGCCGACCGGCACCTCGAAGGCACCGTCGCTCACCACGGCGAAACCCCGCTGATCGCCGACTGCGATCCCGACTCGCGTACCGGGTGGGGCCGGCAGCTCGGTCCAGGTGGTCTTGAGGTTGCCGTATCCGTCGGTGTAGGCGACAACGCGCTCGGGGAACGCAGGTACGGCCCCGTTCGGCAGCGGCGGACCCAACGGGCCGACGTCTCCCCGGGCCAGCCGGGCTACGACATCGGGGAACAGGTCCCGCGACCGGAACTGAGAGCCTGACTCCGGCACCTCCACCTCGCGCAGCTCCTCGGCCTCATCCCGCAGAAACGAGAACGTGTACCCCGCGTTCGGTGCCACGACCAGGACGCCCGAGGGCAGCCGGGCCGCGACGAGCCGCTCTCCCGCATTGTCCCGCCGCGGGTCCTCCTCATCCCGTCGTGGAGCGATGTTCGCGTAGAGGACCATGTCCTGCGGGCCGTCGTTGAGCGCGAGCTGCCCGATGCAGAAGCCGGCGCCGAGCGTGTCGAACGGTCCCACGGACGTCACGACGACCGCCGCGTCGGGCAGGAGCATCCCCAGGCGCTGTCGTACCTCGGCGAACGCGAGGTCTCCCATTCCGTAGTCAGCGATCAGGTGCAGCAGCATCGTTGCAGTCTCTCGCTGTCCTGGTGGTCACGGCTGCCTGGCGCCGTTCCTGTGGTGGGCCTGCTCGCCGGGCTCGGCACCCCGGTCCGGTCCCACGACACGACCTGCTTCTGGAGCGGCCGGTGCGAGCTGCGATCCCACTCCTCCGGTGTCCCGGAGAGGGATCCCCTACAGACACCGGCGGTTGGCTGCCCGCTCCGCCCGAACGTCGCCGTTGCGCGTTCCCCTGACGGGACAACGTCTCCGCCCTGTCGCCCCGGGTCCCTCGGTCGCCGCCGGAGTCCTCGACGACCGCGTGAGGCGGGTCGTAGAACTGCTCGGCCCACGTACGCGCCTGCAGGGCGCGAGCGACCGCCACAGCGCGGTCACTGACGCACACAGAGGAAACCCACGCGGGCGGCGGTGCGGACGAATCACCCCGCCCGGTCGCGACAGGAGCCGGCGCTCCTCGTCCCAGGAAAGGCCCATGATCGCGAGGAGAGTGGAGATCAGCGGTCCAGGAAGTCCGTGCCGACCATCACCCGCAGCGCGTTGGCCTCGAGCGCGATCCGCACCGGCGTGCGTCCGCGGATCTCCCCGTCCACGTCGAGCGCGAGGGGCGGGTCGGTCTCCAACCACACCTCGCCGGCCGTGAGGAACCGGGTGCGGTCCAGCGGCCGGCGGGGCCCGATGACCGTCTGGCGGACGGTCGCGAGGCTCAGCCGGAGCCGGTTGACGTCGCCGAGCCGGTACGCCACCAGCTCGCGGTCGTCGAGGCCGGTGTCGGAGGCGATCGCCCGGCCGGCGTGGTGACTGCCGTTGGCGATGTTGAGCTGGTGGGTCGCGAGTTCGTGGACCTCGTCGCCGATGCGCAGGCGCGCGGTGAAGGGCCGGTGGCCGGGCAGCAGGGCGAGCGCGGTCAGCGGATAGGCAGCGCGGCCGAGCACCCGCTTGAGCCGGTGCGGAACGTGCTCGGCGACCTGCACGGACAGCCCCAGGCTGGTCAGGTTGGCGAAGTGCCGCCCGGCCACGTGGCCGAGGTCGACGTCGGCGACCTTGCCGCCGGTGAGCACGCCCAGGGCGGCCGGCAGGCCGAGCGGCAGGCCGAGGCCGCGGGCGAAGTTGTTGGTCGTGCCGAGCGGAACCACGCCGAGGCAGGCGTCGCGGTGGGCGAGCTGGTGGGCGGCCTCGCTCAGCGTGCCGTCGCCGCCGCCCACCACCACGAGGTCAGCGCCGCTGTCGGCCGCGGCGGCGAGCGCCTCGGGCAGACCCCGAGGCTCGGCGACCGGGCGCACGTCGACCAGCTCCACGGCGGCCTGCAGCCACCGGTGCACCGCCGCGAAGTGACGGCGTCCCCGGCGGGACCGGACGTTGACGACCAGCGCGGTGCGGCGCCGGGCGCGGATGTCGGCGTCCAGCGCCGCCTTCGACCGCTGGTGCACAGGTCCCGTCACGACGATCTCCGTCCTCCCGGCGCGGGTGGCTGCCCCTCGGGGGCGCCGCCGGACCGCAGCGGCAGACCCTCGGCGGGACCGTTGACCGGGGGCCGGCAAGACCCGTTCGTAGAAGGATCCTCTCGCGGACGTCGAGGCTCTCGCCTCCTCGGGTGGTTGATGACCCGAGGGGCAGACGAGGGGTGTCCGTGGTGATCACCGTCCCCGGGTAGCGGCTGCCGCCGTCGCTGGTGACCGACGCACCGGAGCGCCGGCGTCGGCCTGCCCGTGGGGGTGCGCCATGACGGCGCTGCTGATCGGCTACACGCGGGTGTCCACCGACGCCCAGGATCTGACCGCGCAACGCGAGGGACTGCTCGCCCTCGGCGTCGAGCCGGGTCGGGTCTACATCGACCACGGCCTGACCGGCACCAACCGCGAGTGCCCCGGGTCGTCGATCTGGACGCTGCGCCAGCCGCCGTCTCGCAGCGCTCGGGTAACCGCGTCGATGTCGTCGGTCGACGTCTCGTCCAAGGCCAGGTCGACGACCGGAAGAGTCTTGTTCAGGTCCACGGGGGCAGCCGCCCTGTGTGCCAGAGCGGTCCTCTCCGGGACGAGGCTCGCCTACCTGTCCCGGTGAGCGGCCCCGACTTCGCCTCGCAGTGCGTGACCACGACCAGGGCGTGACGGTTCGTGCCCTGGTCACGCCGTCCACCACGAGATCCACGCGTTCGTCGAAGAACGTCCGGCGGCCGGCGAGTTCGGCTGCGTCGGGCAGCGGATCCTCATAGGACCAGAGGAGGTCGGGGACGACACGGCCGGCAACCTCGACGGACCAGTACGAGGCCGCCCCCTCGTAGGGACACCACGTACGTGTGTCGCTGGACCGGAGGTCGGCCGTCACGTCCTCCGGTGGGAGGTGGTAACGGACCGGCAAGAGGGTCTTGAAGACGGGGCGGGGATGCGTGGAGTCGGCGAGGAGATCGGCGTCCAGGAACACGTGCACGTGGCGTGCACGGACGTCGACTCGGTGGAACGGATCGCGCGGGTGCCCGACGATCTCCTCCTCCAGCCACCGGTCGCACCCCGCGAAGTCGACAACGACGGAGTCCGCCAGATCGGGGACGCCTGGCCGGAACCCCTCGACGGTCCGCTCGCGTCCGGGTGGACGGATGTGGACGGGCTGCCCTCGGTGCGGCGGACGGCGAACGGAATCCGAGGGTGGAGCACGGGCATGTCCGTGACCTCGGGCATCGCGACACCGACCCGAGCGACGTCATCGACCGGCGGCGACGCGGGGATGTGGACCACCTCGCCGAGCACGTCGTCGACCGGCACGGCGTAGGTGGGGATCACCCGGTGTGGCTCCCAGACCAGGACTGCTCGGTCGCTGTCGACGACGGGTGTTCAGTCGAGGAGCTCGGCTCAGATCCGTCTCTTGACCGGCTCGTACCGCAACTGGTCGAGGGGTCCTGCCATGCGGTCTCTCAACCGCACGCCCATGAGGCCCTCCTCGTCAGTCAACGTCAGCGTGGCCCCCGATGCCTCCCTTGTCATCGGGGATCCGCCGGGCCGGCCTCGACGGGCGCTTCCCGGCGTCATGGACGGGTCGGATGGCCAGGGACCCTGTTCACCCGGCGACATCGACAGCAGGCGTCCCCGGAGCCGCCCTCACGGACACCCCTGTAGGAGCGGTCCGACGGCCTTCTGTGCCCATGGCCGAGTCCGCACGAAGCCCGCAAGCCAGTGAAGACCAGCCATCGAGATCCAAGCCTGATCGCCGCGGCACAAGCCCTGCTCGGAGCTGTTGTTCGACGTTCGTTGACGCCCCAGATCACCCCCACGTCCCCGGTGAACAGGCCGACGCGTCCGTCGCCCGCTGACCCGCTCACATGGGGTCAGCGGGGGCGGGTGTCCACGCATACTCTTCGCGTGCCGCGCCGGAGCTCTCCATGAGGCCCCGCCTGCTCCACCTGCCTCGACCCGCGCGCCCTGCGCAGGTCGTCGTCCTCGCCTTCGCGGTGGCGGTAGCGGTGGGCACACTGCTGTTGCTCCTGCCGGTGTCCCGGGCCGACCCCGGCGGTGCGCCGGTCGTCGACGCGCTGTTCACCGCGACGTCCGCGGTCACGGTCACGGGCCTCAACACGGTCGACACGGCCACCTACTGGTCCGGGTTCGGTCACGTCGTGATCCTGCTGCTGATCCAGATCGGTGGCTTCGGCATCATGTCGTTGGCGACGTTGCTCGGCCTGCTCGTGTCGCACCGGCTGGGGCTGCGGATGCGGCTGACCACGGCGGCCGAGACCAAGATGCTCGGCATCGGCGACGTCCGGCGCGTCCTCGTCGGCGTCGCGCGCACCAGCCTGCTCTTCGAGGCTGCCGGGGCGGTGGTGCTCAGCGTCCGGTTCGCCACTGCCCACGACGAGCCGGTGGGCCGCGCGCTGTGGCTCGGGCTCTTCCACTCCGTCTCGGCGTTCAACAACGGGGGGTTCGCGCTTTTCAGCGACGGCCTGATCCGGTTCGTGACCGACCCAGTGGTGACCCTCACCGTGTGCCTGCTCGTCATCACGGGCGGACTGGGCTTTCCGGTGATGTTCGAGCTCTACCGGCTGTGGCGGAGCCCGCGCCGGTGGACCATGCACACCAAGATCGTGGTGCTCGCGACGTCGGTCCTCCTCGCCGCCGGAACGCTCGCGTTCCTGGCGCTCGAGTGGAGCAACCCCGCCACGCTCGGCCCGCTCGGCGTCGGCGGCAAGGCGCTTGCCGGCTTCTTCCTCGCCGTGATGCCGCGCAGCGGCGGACTGCACTCCGTGCCGACGGGCGAGCTGCACGCCGAGTCCCTGCTGCTGACCGACGTGCTCATGTTCATCGGAGGTGGCAGCGCCGGCACAGCGGGCGGGATCAAAGTCACGACCTTCACCGTGCTGCTCTTCGTCATCCTCACCGAGATCCGGGCGGACCGCAGTGTCGTCGCCTTCCACCGTCACATCCCGTCCGATGCCCAGCGCCAGGCGCTGACCGTCGCACTACTCGCGGTAGCGGGCGTCTTCGGCGGCACAGGCGCGCTGATGGTGCTCACCCCGTTCTCACTCGATCAGGTGCTGTTCGAGGTCATCTCGGCGTTCGCGACGGTGGGGTTGTCGACCGGGATCACCGGCGACCTCGGAACGCCCGGCACCCTGTTGCTCGTCGTGCTCATGTTCACCGGACGCCTGGGGCCGATCACGCTGGCGTCGGCGCTGGCCCTGCGGGCACGTCCCCGCCTCTACGAATTCCCGCAGGAGCGCCCGATAATCGGCTGACACCGACCACCACGAGGGGAACCGACATGCCTGAGCGCTTCTCTCTCGGACGACAGAACGGGTCGCGCGGCGACGAGACCGTCGCCGTCCTGGGCCTGGGTCGCTTCGGCAGCGCGGTGGCGCTCGAACTCATGGCGTCCGACGTCCAGGTCCTCGGCGTGGACTCCAGCGAGCGGACAGTGCAGGACATGAGCACCACGTTGACGCACTGCGTGCGCGCCGACAGCACGCACGAGGACGCGCTGCGGCAGCTGGGCATCCAGGAGTTCGAACGGGCGGTCGTCGGCATCGGGACCAGCATCGAGTCCAACCTGCTCACAGCGTCCCTGCTCAAGACCTTGGGCGTCGACAACGTCTGGGCCAAGGCGATCAGCTCGGCGCACGGGCGCATTCTCGAGCAGCTCGGCGTCGACCACGTCGTCTACCCCGAGAACGACATGGGCCGCCGGGTGGCACACCTGGTCATGGGCTGCATGCTCGACTTCATCCAGTTCGAGCCCGACTACGCGATGGTCAAGACGGCTCCCCCGACCACGATGCTCGACAAGCCGCTGTCGGAGACCGGAGTGCGCTCCGGGCACGGAGTGACGATCGTGGGAGTGAAGCGCCCCGGCAGCGCCTTCACGCACTGCACCGGGGAGACCGTTCTCAGGAGCGGCGACGTGGTGATCGCGTCCGGTCTGCCGCGCGCGGTGGAGAAGTGGAGCGAGCTGGGCTGAGTCGACCGAGGCCCCGCCATTGCCGTACCGGCGGCAATCGCTCGCCGATCGGGATGCCCGGACGCACACCCGAGTTGTTCCGGCCGCTCTGCGTGCAGTCGTCCATCCGATCCTCAGTGCTGGTGGAACGCGGGACTCTCGCCCTCGACGTGGCTTTCGCCGAGGAGAACACGTGACCGACATCGACGCAGCCGCCCGTCCGGGCACCGTCGAAGTCGACCAGTTCGTCGACCCCGCGCCCGCGCGGGTGTGGCAGACCCTCGCCGAGCCGCACCTGCTCGCGCGCCGGTGGGCGCCCGGCGACATCGCTGCGCGGGTCGGGCACCGGTTCTCCCTCGACGTGCCTGGCTGGGGCCAGGTGCCCTGCGAGGTGCTCGAGGTCGTCAAGCCCGAGCGCCTGGGGTACACCTGCAACACCACCTGGACGCTCACCTGGCGGCTCGTCCCCGAAGGCCGAGGCACCCGACTCTTCCTCGAGCACACCGGCTTCGACCTCCAGCAGAAGCGGAACAGGACGCACTCGACCGGATGGGCCCCGGCTGGCGCGAGGTCGTCCTGCCCCGACTGGCCGAAGTCGCCGCGACCCCCAGGTCTGAGGCTGAGCCTTGCGGCGCATGACCACCGACGCGTGGTCGTGCGCCGCAGGCGCATCCCCCAACGGCCACGAAGTCCTTGGGTGGCTCGAGCCCGCGCCGATCCGGGGTCGGTTGTTCACCGCCTGGTCTCGTACCTGGTCAGGAGCACGCCGCCGGGAAACGTCCGGGTCTCCACCAGGGTCAGGCTCACCCAGTCGTCCAGGGCCGTGAGGAACGCGTGCCGCCACCCACCAGGACCGGGTGGGTGACGATCGCGTACCCGTCGATCAGCCCGGCCCGCATGGCCGCCGCGGCGAGGGTGGCGCCGCCGACGTCCAGGGGACCGCCATCCTCGGCCTTGAGCCGTGAGCGCAGTGGTGACGATGGCGGTGTGCCGCCAGGGCCGGACGGTGACCCCCTGCAGTGCTCGCCAGTGGACGAGCGCGATGCCCGACGGGTCAGGCGAGCTGCAGGGCCGGCTCGCGGGTTGTCGCCGACCCCAGTCGAGTGCAGCGCTCAGGCGGTCGGCACCGCCCTCGCCGGCTGGCCCGCTTCGGCAAGCCGAGCGCGGAGGGCTGTCATGGGGAAGTACGCCCGAAGTGCTGTGATGACGCCGTTGGCCACGTCGTAGGACATGGCAAAGGAATCCGGACATGCGCTCCGCTTGCCGGTACGCCCGCGAACTCCCCGGTCTGCCTGCCGTCGAAGACTGCCTCGAGCATCGCGGTCCCATCGCCACAGACCAAGCTCACGAGTTCTGGATGGGCATCGAAGACCTGGGTGTGCAGACCGATGATCAGGTCCCGAACCGCCTGTCGTCCGTGGGTCTCTCGACCGGTCTCCATGGTCGTCCAGACAACGTCCGGGGCGAGGAACCGCTCGAACTCCGCACCATTGACCAGGGCCTGGATGTAGGCCTCCATGACGGCGCGGGTGTCGTTGTCCGTCATCGCCGTCCCCTGCGCGAACTGTGTCCACGCTGCCCGACCCGGAGAGACCGTAGGACGCCGAACGGGGCCTGCCTGCGGTCGTAGGACCCGGCCCACGGAGTGGACGTCCTCGGCCAGTCCGTTGACTTCACGGGTTCGCTGGCTGCAGGCCTGGCCGACTCCGCATCGGCGGATCCGAGACGACATCGCCTTCCTCGAGCACATACCGACAGAAGTCGCGGCTGCACCACTGCACTGACTGCTCCGACGCGAGGGTCACGAGTGAACCGCCCCGGGTTCAGTGAAGGTGGGAGGCGGCTCGATGCGCTGAAGGTCTGTCCGCTGTCCGGGAAGTGCGGTCAGCGGCCGGTTCGGTAGGCATCGCGGCGGTGGGCGACGTCGAGGACGGTGACGGTGCGGAGGTCGTCGTCGATGCGGTAGACGACCCGGTAGGTGCCGCGGCGGGCGCTGTGCCGGTCACCGAGCGGCGGGCGGAGCCGCTTGCCCACGCGGTGGGGGTCGTCCAGTAGCGGGCCGACGATGAACTCGTGGGCGGCCGCGGCGACGGTCTCGGGCAGGTGGTCGGTGAGCTGGCGGCGGGCAGTGGGGGTGATGGCCAGGAGGTAGGCGTCGTGGTCGTCGGTCACCGCTGCTGACTGCGCCGGCGGGCCATGGCCGCGTCCAGCTCGTCGCGGCTTTCGGCCTCCCCGTGGGCGAGCTCGGCCTCGGAGGCGTGTAGCCGCCGCATGGCGTCGGCGTCGGCGAGGATCTCGATGGTCTCCTCGAGCGACTCGAGGTCCTCGGTGGCGAGCAGGACGGCGGAGGGCTTGCCGTGCACGGTCACGTACACCCGCTCATGCTGCCCGCTGACCCGAGCAACCAGCTTGGACAAGTGAGCCTTGGCATCGGCCAAGGGCAACGTCGTCATGGTCAGAAGTATGACCAGAAGTGTGATGCCGGTCCAGCCTCCGTCCGACGGGGGGTGAACCCAATGCGCGTCGACGACGCGACCAACGTACGACCAACGAACGACCCTCGACGCCCGACGATGACCAGCACCGGTCATTGACGCCAACGGCCGCTGACCTGCACGTTCACCACTGACCGACGGTGACCGACACCGTCAAGATCAACTCGCAGGTTCACTGGTTCGAGTCCGATCGGGGGAGCACGACCGCAGGTCAGCGCCTCGTGCGCGAGCCGTGGGTCCTGGTTGCCCATGACAAACCCTGAAATTGCCGACGGCCCACCGCGCGGGATGGAACCCGCCCGGGCATCCGACCCGTCGGGGGTGGACCGCCCGGCTGTGGGCTCCTCCGGCGCGGGTGGGCTACAGGCCGCGGCGGTGCAGCAGGTAGCCGAGGGCCGCCACGGCCGGCACGAGGGTCGCGGGGACCAGGTTGAGCGGCACGCCGGCCAGCCGCGGCAGGTGCCCGGGCTCGTCCTCGACCGCGGTGCCGGGCGTGGCGAGCGCGGCGAAGAACGGCGCCCACGCGACCGCCGGCAGCAGCGCGGCCGTCCTGGCCGCCAGGTCCAGCTCGGCGGTGGAGGACGCCGGTCGCCACAGCAGCCACAGCGCGAGCACCTGAGCGCCGGCGACCGTGCCCCAGCCGGCGGCACCGTGGAATCGGGCGTGTGGGGGCCAGTCGGGGTTGAACACGTGGGTGGCGTTCAGGTCCGCGCGCGCCGTGCCCACGATCGTGCCGACCGCGGCGCCGGTCAGCACCAGCCGGCTCGTCCTCATCGCACCCCTCCCCGCCGCACGCACACAGCGTGGGGCACTCCCGGCCGGGAGACCAGGGGTGTGCGGCCGGGGCGGTGATGGTGGCAGCTGGTCACGGACCGTCGCGCGACGTCCACGGTCCCGGCCGACTCGACCCGGCGTCGGCAACGCGACCGGTACGACGGCTACGTGCTGACCAGTCGCTCCGGTCGGGGCACCGGCTCGCCCTCGGACTCGCGGATGCCGTAGCGGGCGTACAGCCGGCCCAGCGGCCCGGGCGCCCACCAGTTGGCCCGGCCGAGCAGCCGCATGGTGGCCGGCACGAGCACCGTCCGCACGACGGTCGCGTCGACGACGATGGCGATGAGCATCGCGATCCCGACCATCTTGATGAGCACGACGCCGGAGGTCGCGAAGGCGCCGATCACCACGACCAGCAGCAGCGCCGCGCTGGTGATGATCCCGCCGGTGCGCTGCAGTCCTGTCGCCACGGCCGCGGTGTTGTCGCCGGTGAGGTCGTACTGCTCGCGGATCCGGGACATGAGGAAGACCTCGTAGTCCATGGACAGCCCGAAGACGATGGCCAGCACCAGGATCGGGGACGTGGCCTCCAGGAAGCCGGTCGGCGTGAAGCCCAGGATCCCCGACAGGTGACCGTCCTGGAAGATCCACACCAGCGCACCGAACGAGGCGCCCAGCGACAGCACGTTCATCACCATGGCCTTGACCGGCACCACGACCGAGCCGAAGGCCAGGAACAGCAGGACGAACAGCGTGACGGCCACGAGCACGGCCATCCAGGGCAGCAGCGAGCCGAGGCTGTCGAGCAGGTCGGCGTAAAGCGCGCTCGGTCCGCCGACCAGGACCTCGGCGTCGTCGGGAGGGGACACGGACCGGACCGCGGCCACCAGCTCCCTGCTCTCGGGCCCCACCGGGTCGACCCCCGAGGCGATGGCGACCCGTGCCGTGCTCCCGGCCGCGTCGACGACCGTGGCGCCGTCCACCCCGGGAACCGCGCCGACCGCGGTGACGTAGGACTGCAGCGCCGCCCCGCCCTCCGGTGAGTCCACCGCGCCGGGCAGGGTGACGATCGCCTCGACCGGCCCGGCCGGACTCGGGGGGAAGTCGCGCGCGATCGTCTCCGCGACCACGCGGCTCTCCGCCCCCTCGGGCATGGCGCGCACGTCGATGCCGCCGAACTCCGCCCGGGTGAACGGCAGCGCGAGCGTCACCAGCAGCGCAGCCACCGCGACGCCGTAGACGACGGGACGGCGCATCACGCCGTGCGCGATCCGGTACCAGGCCCCGTCGCGGTGGGCGGCGTGGGCCGGCCGCCGCCGCCGGCGGAACAGGCGCCGCACCGAGAGCGCGTCCACCCGGGGGCCGAGCATCGCCAGCAACGCGGGGAGCAGGGTCAGGGCGGCCAGCATCGCGACGAGGACGGCGCTCATCCCGCCGAAGCCCATGGAGCGGAGGAAGACCTGCGGGAAGAGGAGCAGCCCCGACAGCGAGATCGCCACGGTGACGCCGGAGACGGCGACCGTGCGTCCCGCCGTCGCGAGGGTCCGGGCCAGGGCGTCCTCGACGCTGCGCTGCCGGCGGACCTCCTCGCGGAACCGGCTGACCACGAAGAGCCCGTAGTCGATGGCCAGCCCGAGGCCCAGGACGGTCACCACGTTGACCGCGAAGATCGAGACGTCGGTGACCAGAGAGAACGCACGGAGGGCGGCGAACGACCCGAGGATGGCGGTCACGCCGATCGCCAGCGGCAGGCTCGCCGCCGCGACGCTGCCGAAGATCACCAGGAGCAGCACCGCGAGGACCGGCAGGGAGATGCTCTCAGCCAGCGTGAGGTCCTCGCTGACCTGCTCGTTCATGTCCCGGTTGAGGGTCACGTCCCCGCCGAGCCGCGCCGTCAGCCCGGGTGCGGCCAGGTCCTCCTCGATGGCGTCGAGGACGTCCTCCCGCTCGTCCTCGTCACCGCGCAGGGTGAGCACGGCACAGGTGCTGCGCCGGTCCTCGCTGACGAGCGAGGGGTCCGGGGTGTCGAAGAAGGACACGGTCCGGAGCACGTCGCCCTCCGGCAGGGCGTCCAGGGTGGCGGTGACCGCCTCGGCGTAGCGGGGGTCGTCGACCGTCAGGCGGGTGCTGGAGTACAGGACGACGACGTCCGCGGCACTGCGGCCCAGTTCCCGTTCGGCCACTCGGGCGGCGCGCGAGCTTTCGCTGCCCGGGTCGTCGAAGCCCCCGCCGGTCATCTGCCCGAAGACGCCCACCCCCCACACACCCGCCAGGGCGATCAGCGCGAGGGAGAGCGCCACCACCCACCGGCGCCGGCGGTACACCAGACGACCGAGTCGCTCGAACATCGCCCCTCCTGACTCACCGGCCGGGGCAGGGGCACGGGTGTCGGCTGGGAGGACAGCCCTGCACACGGGTCGGTGTCAAGCACCTCGCGCCCGCGACCTGCGGGTTCTCAGCGGCACACGAGCTGCGCGGCCGACCTCGAGGGGACCGTTGTGGCCAGGCGGACGGGCCGAGGACGGCGCACCGGCCCGATGACCGCCACCGCCGGTTCAGCGGCCCACTCAGGGACACCACTGGCCCAGGCGATGAGGCAGGTTCAGCAGTGCCCCGTCAGGAGCAGTAGTGGTCGCCCTTCGTCGTCCTCCCAACGCCCGGCGGTCCACTCGATGTCGCCCTTGCGCCGAGGCTCCTCCGTGGTGACACGGGGGCGGGTGGTCTGCCACTGCTCGTGGGCGTCGATGCCGTCGAGCCGATCGAGCTGGTTGCCGGCCCAGTAGACGAGGACCAGCGGAGCACCGTCGACAACGAGTCGATCTCCTTCCTTCCGCCTGGTCCGCGTAGTGCGCCGGACGTACCGACGCCCGTCCGGGCCGACGAGCCAGCCCTGCTGGACGCCGCGCCAGTGCCCGTCGCTCAACTCCGTGCGCACGCCGTCATGGTGGCGCACCGTCACCGCAGCCCATGAGGACTTCCTCACACCGATCCGCCCGACGCCGGACCTCGTAGCAACGGCAGACGTCCCTCAGGCGCCGACGCCGGTGTCTCTGAGCGGCCCACTATGGGACAGCCGGTGTCGCGCCGTCACCCTGGCATACCGGCCTCGACGGTCGGCGGGTATGCCACCCATCAGGTCACGGAGCCAATCGGTCCTGAGCATCTCCCGCTCCCGGCGGCGGTATTGCGCCGAGCCAGTCATGGCGGCGGGCACGCGTCGGTCGATTTACTACTGTCTCTAAGTCATCAGGAGCAGGGCTCCCGAACCACTAGAGGGGCGGGCGTTCGTCACCTGTGTTCAACTGCTCTGCTTCTCCTCGTCCTTGCATGGCCAGGTGTCGTCGGTGACCCGCAGGATCCCCCACATGCCCTGTCCGAGCGCCCACTTGAGAACTCCCGTGCGGTAGGCGTGATCTCCGGTGTAAGCCGGCGTGAATCTGAAGGTCCGCCCGCTGCCGGAGCTGATGGCCGATTCGGCGGAGACCATGGGCACTTGGCCTTGGAAACGGTGCTCGGGCCAGGTGACGCCGTGAATGGTGAAGCTGTAGGCGCGTGGCTTGTCGAGAGCCCCGACGAGGTGGAACTCGACGTCGCTGCCCCGGGGCACGCACCACACTGGTGTCGCCGGCTCGTCATCGTCCAGGCAGTACTCGCTGTTCTGCGGGTCGAACTGGCCACGCGGTTCGCTGCGGTAGTTGATGCCCTTCTGTCCCTGGTCTTCGTGCTCTGCCTCGCCGGGCTCCTCGCCGGGCGGGTCGGGTAGCGGGAATCGCAGGTTGCCGTTGAGGAAGAGCCGCAGACCGTCCTGGATGAGCGCCACCATGTGTTCCACTCGATCGGGGTCGTCGGCGGAGGAACCGTCGGGTCGAACTGTCACCCGTGTCCCGTGCCAGACCGGCTCCTCGCTCGAGGACGTGCTCTCACCCGGCCCCACCGGGTACGGCGAGTAGCCCCTCGGCACGATGACCAGGGCTCCGATGAGCCCGTGGTGGCGGTGGTTGCGGACGTCGGCCATGTCCTGCAGGAGCACCGGGCCGAGCGTCTCTTCCGCGTCGGGCCGGGGATGGCGGGTGTCCCACGTGTAGGTGCGCGGGGCCGCCCCCGGGGCCGCGGTTTGCACCGGGTTCACCCCGACGTTGGCCCCGTCGGACTCCCGGACGTCGTAGGCGACGAGGTCGGCGTGCATCGACACGTGCCGTGACACCGGTCGCTCGCGTTCGACGGGTACCTCCGGCGCGAACGGCTCGGGCTCCATGTCGTCCGGCAGGTCATTGGTCAGGATCACCCGCACCTGATCACCCTCGCGGCACCACAGGACCAGGGGTTCGACCGCCGCCGTGGGGTCCTCGGGCAGGGACGGCACCTCCACCGGTTCCCCGCCCGGAGGCTGCACGGAGTCGAGCCTGTACACCAACCCGAAGGGATCGACCAGGTCGTCCCGGTAGTACAGCCGGCGCGGTGTGGCCGTGACGCCGAAGGTACGCACCGGCAGAGCGGGATCCGGAGCTCCCGAGTACGCCTCGGGGCGGGGTCCGAAGCCGAGCAGGTCCCGGTCTCCAGCCGCTGGCGGCCGCGGGTGGGCCCGGACGATGCCCCAGCACCCCAGCCACAAGTCGTCGGCCCCTGACAGCTTGTAGAGGTAGTCACCGCGCCTGACAGGTGCGCGGTTGATGAAGGTGAAGGCCTCGGCGATACCGGTCGTCTGCTGGTTGCGGACAGTGGAGTCGAGGTTGTCCCGGAACCGCTGCCACCGCAGGCCGTGTACCTGGAAGCTGTGGGACTCCTCGTGGGAGCCCTGCAGGACCCGGAACCAGATCGGGTCGTCCTCGTAGGCCTGGTACACGGTCGTCGCCGGGTCACCGTGCACCCGTGAGTCGAACCAGTAGGCCGGGTCGCCCGGCCGTTCCCGCAGCGGTGCGTTGCGGTAGTTCAGCGCCATCACACCCTGGTCGCCGTGTCCACCGGGCTGCTGCGGCGGGTTGAGGGGACGGCCGCGGCCGTCCCACATCGGGATGAAGTCGGCGATGCCGATGCAGAACTCCCGGAACCAGTCGGGCGTGGGGCGTTCCTCCCCGTCCGAAGTGTCCTCGGGCGCGGTCTGGGTCTCGGGACCGTCATGGTCCGCCGGGTCGGAGCCCGTCGGTGCTGTCTCCTCCGCGCTGCTGTCCACTTCCACGATCTCGGTGTCGATGACCTCCGGTCGTTCCCCGGACGTGTCAATCGTGGCCGTGAGCGTCAGCAGACCCACGGCTTCGCCCTCCCCCTCGACTTCCGGGTCGTGTCTTGTCAGACGCGACGGCACCTTGATGAGTGCCTGAAGCCCGCTGACGATCTCTCGGTCATCCTCGATGTGGTGATAGAACTTCGACCCCGAGGGCTCGACGATCAGCGCGCCGAACAGACCGTGCTTCTGCCGGTAGTTGGCGAACAGGTGGTCGTGGAAGAAGATTGTTCCGAACTCCTGGTCGGCCCACCAGCGGTAGACCATCTTGCGGCCGAAGCGCGCTCCGCTCATGTAGTTCCAACCGACACTCGCGCCGTCCGCGCAGATCGGGTCGAACTTCACCATGTGCACGTGCGGGGCGCACTCACCCTCCCAGGGCCTGTCCGGACACGGCGGGAAGGGATGGTCGAACTCCGTACCTTCGATGGTCTGGGGCAGGGCGTTGCGGAGCGTCAGGTTGAGGATCTGACCGTGCTGCGCTCGAAAGAACAGCGGCTCGTGCGGCCCCGGTTGCGCCGCCGGATCACCATCCGCTTCGAGGTAGTAGAGGTGACCGTGCTTGTCGTGCCAGCCGTGGTCGTTGTAGTCGATACGACGTTGAGCGACCACCAGGTCGTGGCACACCTCCGCAGAGGTGTTGCACTGCAGCACCTCCGGTTCCGCCTGCTGTTGCTCCGTGAGGCGGTTGCGCGTGAACAGCTCACCCGGGACAGGGAAGTCGTTGAACGCGAGGCGCTCGAGGTCGGTGGGGACCGGTCGGTAGTCGAAGTCCGCCGGCATGTCGTGCCCCCGCAGCGACGTCACGTTGCACGGGAGGCGGTAGCCCTCGTGCTCCACTTCCGCCGCGGTGAGCTCCCGGTCGGGCCACGGGGGGCGTGGCGACTTCTGCCGGACGGTGCCGGGGATGTAGAGCGGGAAGCCCGGGTGCGTGCGCGTCGGATTGGGTGGGGGGTTCTCCGGCAGCGGCAGCAGCTGCTGGATGCGTGTGCCGTCGGGATAGCGGCCGATCTGACGACCTGCGTAGATCGGGTGGTCGCTGTCCAGCGCCAGATCGTCGAGGCCGATCGATTGTCTGAGAGCTTCGTCCGCCGCTTCGTGCGCGTCGTCGCCGTCGAGCCACCAGTGGTACTGGCGCGTCTCGAACGTCCGGAACATCCCCCACATCCCCTCGTGGAAGTGGGGGTACAGGTGGCAGTGCCAGATCACGTCGCCGGCGACCTGGTGGCGGTTGCCCGCTCCCCACGCCGGCTCGATGGTGTGCCCGGTCTGCGGGCTGATCGAGATGGCGTCGATGCGAGGTGAGGTCTGGTCACCGACCACGGCGTGCCACTCGTAGAGGTGCAGGTGGAAGACGTGCGTCTCCTTCACGGCGGCGTGCACGAACCGGATGCGGACGCGGTCGCCGATGTAGGCCCGCAGGACCAGGTGGTCCGACGGGTCCCCGAACATCCAGGAGCTGTGGTGCTGCTCCTCGTTCAGCACGGGTCGCTCGAGCTCGTGCCCAGTGCGGAGCAGGCGCCAGAGGGTGCGCTCCCGGTTGATCATCGGCTCGGCGCGGTAGGACACGGCCATGATCGGCAGGTCGTCGTGCCCTGCGTCTCCGTGGCGCGCGCCATCTCCCGCCGTGTGAGAGCCGTGGACGGCGCCGCCGTGACCCCTGTGGGCGCACGGGTCGGGCTCCAGCACACCGTGCGCGGGGACGTACTCCGGCTCGTCGTGGAAGAAGATGACGAACTCACGGTAGGAGTAGGGGTCAGCCGCCTGGTTCAGGTGCTCGACAGGGTCGGGCCACCGGGAGCCGTCGGCCAGGGTCCTGGTCGACGCCGGGACAGGTTTTCCGGCCTCACCGGGGGCGAGGACGTCGAGGTGCAACCCGTCCAGCTGCGCGAACCCCGGCGTCCCGTCGACGTCGTGCGAACCGCGCCCCGTCACCGGATCTCGCCACGTGGTGCCGGGCGGCTCCACGATCAACGCACCGAACAACCCGTGGACGTTCGTACCGTCCTCACCACCGTCGAAGTTGCCACCGTCGTGGAACGGAAACACCCCTTCGTCGTCGCACCGCCACGTGTACGTGCGTGTTGTTCCGTACTCGGTCAGGCTCGACGGGTTGGCGCCGACCTCCGCGCCGTCATCCGTCTTGACGTCGTAGCCGCCGCCGACGAGGTGGATGCCCACATGCCGGTCACGGATGTCATTGCACAGATGGATTGTTACGGTCTCGTTCACGCGGGCTCGTAGCACTAGCGGCCGGATCGAAGGATGCGGTCCTCTGGCCTGCGCCGGTGTCAGGGGGAGGTCCACCCCGATTGCCTGCGCTCGGATGCGGGCCTCGTCTACGTAGTCGTCGGGGTCGGGCGCCGGCAGGGATCCCGGGCGACGTCGTCCGCCCTGTCTCGCGAGTGCGTCGATGTACTGGAGAATGGGGACGTTCTCCTTTAGAGCAAACAACATCCCGTCGTGGTCGTGGTCGCCCTCGCGGTTGTAGTAGATCGTCATTTGCATCGCGACCACCTCGTAGCACGGTGGTGCGACTCCGACCTGTTGCGTATCCCCCGACATGCTTGAGTGATCGGATTGATCCGTCTCGTCGCGGGCGATTGCTTGACTTTCCGACTGTACGTTCATTCCGCTTCCCTCTCGAGTGCCCACACTGCAACACTTGCGGGGTCACATGCTGAGACCCCGCGACAAGTACTTCGCGGCCTCCACCCTCGCGCGGACGTGTGGCTATCTGCTCCCATTGCGCGGTGAACAGCGTGAGATCTCGCTCTTGTGCGGCGCAGCACCGACGAGATGCTCTGGCCGCCCGATCGCCTTCCTGCTCCGGAAGTACGGACCCTGAGTGCCTGTTGCGCGCTTGCCATTGTCGAAGCGCAACAGTTCTTCGGTGGATGGCAGAGGTTATGGCCACGGGCGTCACCGTTCCGTCACCGACGCATGACTTCTGGCGCTCGTGACGGGCGATTCGCGGCGGCTTCCCCAGCCGCACGCCTGTGGGAGCGCCTCGGCACAACGAGAGATGCCTGCACGCGGGCGCATTGAACGGCTCGAAGCATCGACGCCCCGACACGGAATGCAGCGCAACCGGATCAAGTGTCACTGAAGCCGCCTTCAGGGACAGGGGTGGCGGCGCACATGATCCGCAGGACAGGCCCTGAGCACCGATCGGCGTCTCCGGGGCGGGAAGAGCTACGGCTCGACCCCCGTCCGGAGCGCAACGGTGCCTTCGCAGTGGAGGAGGTCGACGAGGTCGGGACCGCCGAGCAGACCGCGGTCGCGGAGCGCCTCATCGTCCAGGCACGAGCAGTCGACCGAGACATGGCCGCACCGCCGTCCTGGGTCCGGCCGTCGAGATCTGTTCCGCCGGGCTCGGCGTAGTGGTCGGGCGCTTCGCGGACCGGGTGTCGATCGTCGCCGTGGACGTCGAACGGCTTGGGCACGAGCTCCGCCGTTCGCGGGTCAGCCCGCTCTCGGCCAAGGACGTGCGAGGGCCGTTGACCGCCGCCGATGATGAGCCGGTCGTGCCGGACGCCGATCCCGGATCGAGACGACAGCAGGTCGACACGAGGCACGGGCAAGATGCGCCAGGGCGCTCGGTCCACGGGGAGCCACGGAGTCCAGCACGGGTGGGTCGGGGGAGCGCAGGGAGCTCGTTGCTGTCCGCAGATGTCCTGGGAACACGCTCTAGCGTCGCGGTCGTGGAGATCGGTCCTCTGCTTGCTTCAGGCCGCGATGCGGACGTCTTCGAGTACGGGCCGGGACGAGTGCTGCGGCGCTATCGCCGCGGTGGCGACACCGCCCACGAGGCCGACGTGATGCGTCATGTCGCTGCGTACGGCTACCCGGTGCCGACGGTGCTCGGGTCCGGCGGTCCGGACCTCGTACTGGAGCGGCTGGACGGGTCAACGGCGTTGCACGCGCTGCTCGACGGCACGGTGGGGCCCGAACCGGTAGCAGCGCAGCTGGCGGACTTGCACCGGCGACTACACGTCATCCCGGCGCGGACCTCGCCCGCGCCGGGACGTGTTGTGGTGCACCTCGACCTGCATCCGGACAACGTCGTGCTGACCGCGCGCGGGCCGGTCGTCGTGGACTGGCGGAACGCGGACGACGGCTCAGCTGACGTCGACGTCGCGCTGACCGCGGTGATCCTCGCCCATGTCGCGGTCGACACCCGCCAACCGCGGGCGCCGTTGGCGCGCCGCTGCCTGCTGGCGTTCCTGGAGCAGACCGAGCAGTGGCCTGCGAGCGCACTCACCGCTGCTGCCGCCTTCCGAGCCGCCGACCCGGCGCTCGCCTCGGACGAGCGCGCCATGCTCGACCAGGCAATCGACCTCATCGCGAACTCCTGCCGCCACTGACCCGGTCCACCTCACGAAGCTGCTACAGCGACGCCGCCGCCGCCGGGTGGCCAGCTGCGAATGGCACGCAAGGGGACCCGCGAGAGGACCGGCGATCCTCGGGCGCGCAAGGGCATGAGCAGGGCTCGAGGTGCTCGCGTTCCGCTTTCGTGATGGCGGTGTCCATCAATCCCGGCGCGGTTCACGGCTCGCCGGCTCGCCGTGGCTGCCGGCGAGGACTCCGGGTGGATCGCGCCAGAAGTCGGTGATGATCTGCGCGAGCAGCGGGGCCGACCGGAGCAGCGGCTCGACGTGCCCGCCTCCTGGAACGGTGATCGCGGCTGCCCGGGGCATGGCGCGGACGGCGGCTCGCGCCTGCTCGGGCCGCCACAGCGGGTCGTCGGCGGCGGCGATCATGAGAGTGGGAACCCCCACCGCGGGCAGCGTCGGCGTGAGATCGACGCGTCGGAGCGAGACGCACGTCATCGCCCGAGCCATTCCTCGGCGGTCGGCGCGCCGGAACGCATCGGCCACCACCTGCGCGTCCTCGGGGTCGGGGTGCGGGCTCAGCAGTCCGCCGTGCGTGAGGGTCTTGACGAAGGGTCGGATCGGCCCGAGGAGTCGGTAGACCGGGATGCTCGCACGCATCTGTCGCCGTACCGCCGGCTCCAGGGCATGGACGGGGGCGCAGACAGCGGTCAGGGTTCGGCAGCGATCCGGCTCGGACGCGGCGAAGGCGGCACCGACGTGACCACCCCAGGCGTTCCCGAGCCAGTCCACCGGCTCCGTGACGCCCGACTGGTCGAGCACGTCGGATGCGGCGCCGGCGCAGTCGTCGAGCGTGTAGTCGCGACCGGCATCCCCGCTCGAGCCGTGGCCTGGACCGTCGAGGACGATGAGCTGCCGCTCCGCGCCGAGTCGGCTCTCCATCCGCTGCCAGGTCGTGGAGTCGACGAAAAGGCTGTGCCAGAGCACGGCCGGCGGGCCCGAGCCGACTTCCCGCACACGGAGGGCTCCCAGCCGCGTCGTGATCCTCCGGCCGTTCGGCGTCTCAGCGTCGGCGCGCGACATCCTCACCATCTCCTTCGGGAACCGAAGTTTCGGTGTCCGAACTATCCTGTCGAACCGTGCCGACGTCAAGGGATCTCCCGAGCGACCGCCCGGCCATCGGCCAGCTGCTGGTGAAGCTGCTGGGTGAGTTCCGGAAGGAGCTGTCCGCCGCTGGCGAGGACCGGGGCTACACCGATCTACGGGAGCCGCACATGCACGTCTTCGGCAATGTGGGCATCGACGGGATCCGGCTGACCGAGCTCGCCGCTCGTGCGCAGCTCGGCCTTGCCACCATGTCGGAACTGGTGACGGAGCTGGAGCGATCGGGATACTTGGAGCGCCGTCCCGATCCCGCCGACGGCCGCGCCCGCTTGATCTACCCGACGTCACGCGGGCGGCAACTCCTCGACGACGCCGGTGACCGGGTGGCCGAGATCGAGCAGCACTGGGCGGCGGTGGTCGGACCAGAGGAGTTCGAGCGCACCTGCCGCGTCCTCGCCCAACTACTCGGCACGCTGACCCTCGCCGGACGAGAAGCGAAGCCCGGAGGAGACCCCACGGGATGATCGGCACCAGCCTGTCCGAAGCCGTGGAACATGCGGGCAGGTGCGACCCCGTGCCACCGTGACGTCAGCCCGAACGCTGCCCCGGAAGCCGACTCCATGCCCCTGAGCGACCAATCATGGGAGCCCTTCAGGGCTGGCGCTGGCCGCCGAGCCGCCGCCGCCGCCGCCGCCGCCGCAGGAGCGGACTTCCGGACGCTGATCAGCCGCCGCAGCGGCTCCCGCGGGGGCTGCCGCACTCAGGCCCCGCCGGTCGAACACCGCGGGCGGCGGCCCCGGCCAGGCTCAGGACCAAGCCGCACAGTGTGAGGACCAGCACGGCAGCGATGATGCTCGCGATCCTGCCCTTGAATCGGCCGCTCAGGGAGTTCGCTGCTGGCCAGCTGTGGGCCGGAGCGCTTCAAGCGCGACTGCCGCGCCGGTAGAAGCGACCTGATGACCGAGGTACACGTCCTGGGTGAAGCTGGGCCGGGTGTGCCCGAGGCCGTCGGCGATCTACCGGGCCGACACACCCGCCTCGTCCCGCTGGGTCGCCGCGGTCTTGCGGAACAGGTGCGAGGTCACCCGGTCCGAGCCGGCACGGTCCAGCGCATGGCGCAGGTCGCTGCTGGTGTCGAACGGATCGCGCGGCATCCCCTTGGGACTGGAGAAGACCACCGGCGACCACGTGGCCTGGGACGACCAGCAGCGCCTCGGCCCTTTCCCGTTCGCTCAGGCCGGAGCGACCCATGCCGATCGAGCTGTCGTCCGCCAACCGGCAGGCTCACGAGAGCCTGAGGGTGCCGGAAACCCGGAACGCCTCCGCTCGGATGAAGCGGAGCCGCACGGGACCGATGAACGCGGAGGCCGGCGGAGGTCTCCACCGGCGGAAGGCAGCCGAACAGACGGAGTGAGCAGATGACACGGACCCGCATCCACAACCTCTCCATGTCGCTGGACGGATTCGCCACCGGTGAGGGCCAGACACTCGACACCCCCTTCGGCCACGCCGGCCAGCGGCTGCACGAGTGGATGATCGCCACCCGCTTCGGCGCCCCGATCGTGGGACGCACAGGCGGCACCGTCGGCGTCGACGACGCGATCGCCCGGCAGCACGAGCCGGGTATCGGCGCCGAGATCATGGGCGCGGGCAAGTTCGGGCCCCCGGGCTGGCAGGAGGACGCCGAGTGGAAGGGGTGGTGGGGCCCGAACCCGCCGTTCCACACACCGACCTTCGTGCTGACCCACCGGCCGCGGTCGCCGATCGAGATGGCCGGGGGGACGACGTTCTACTTCCTCGACGCCTCGCCGGCCGAGGCCCTCGACGTCGCGCGCGAGGCGGCAGCCGGCCAGGACGTGCGCATCGGTGGCGGCCCGACCGTCGCACGGGACTTCATCGCGGCGGGGCTCGTCGACCACGTCCACCTGGTCCAGGTGCCGATCGTGCTCGGCCGCGGAGTACGGCTGTGGGACGGCCTCGAAGCCCTGGAGGCGGACTACGACATCGAGGCGGTCTCGACACCCAGCGGCGTCACCCACCTCACGTTCACGAGGTCGTGACGGCGCGGATCGTCCTGCCTGCCCAGGACGCGCGATCGCGCAGCAGTCCTCGGCCATGACCGGCTGACGGACGAACGGCGTCCGGCGCTCGACCGCTCCCTGCACGTCCGCGAGGGCCGGCGTCAGCGATGCGAGGTCGTGGACACGGCCGTCGTGGACCTGCTCGGTCAGCCCTCGAGCGTCCGCAACCAGCCCTGGCGGGTGCACGTGGCCGGCACACGTACCTGGACTCGGCGCTCGACCACCTCGACAGCTGACCGACCGGACGCCGCCGCGCGGCCTTGCTCCCATGACCGGCGGCGGCAGCTCACTGAGCACCACTTGGGGATGGGACCTCGGGACCGGGACGTGATGGCGCCACCGCACCAGGCGCAGGACGAAGCCGCTGTGCGTCGCACCCTGCCTTCGGGGGTGGTGCGTTCCGACGCGTCAGCTCGAGCGGACTCCGGTGGTTCCACTGCGCAGATCCCGCTCGGGGCGCCGCCTCTCAGCCTCCCGCCGGCGAGCTCGGTGACCGGCGCCCCTGCCACCTGCCGTGCGTCCAGCCTGCGGAGGTAGCTCCTCGGACCCGTCCGACGGATCGGCAGCCGCCTGGTGGACGAGGTGTGGCATCTGCTCCAGCTCTGTCTCCGGTAGCGACCAGGAGCAGGATGGCTCGGTGGAGCAGAGCAGGACGATCGACGTCGCGGCCTCGGTCGAGCAGGTCTGGGAGGTGCTGCGCGACGTGGAGCGGTGGCCGGAGTGGGCGCCGACGGTGACCTCGGTGCGACGACTCGACGACGGCCCGCTCGCCGTCGGGTCCCGGGTCCGGGTGGAGCAGCCCCGGATCCCCCCGACCGAGTACGTGGTGACGGAGCTCGAGCCGAGCCGCTCGTTCACCTGGGTGGCCACCGGCCCGGGTGTGCGCACCACTGCTCGGCACCTGCTCGAGGAGCTCGGCGCCGGCGGCACGCGCGTGACGCTGGCGGTGGAGCAGGCCGGGCCCGTGGGCAGGGTGATGGGACGGTTCTACCGCCGCCTCACCGATCGGTACCTGACCGCCGAGGCGGAGGGGATCAAGGCGAGGAGCGAGGGACGGGTGTGACGTCCGGCAGTGCGCGAGTCGCCCACGGTCGACCGCCCCGTCAGGCGACCAGGGCCCCAACACCGACCCTCGTAGCCGCCCGACGTGGGCGTCGGACGCGTCCTCCTCGGTGACCAGGACGTCGGAGCGGGACCTCCAGGTCCACGCCAACGGGAGTCGACGCCCATGCCGGGCATCGCAGGGTTGTCGGTTCGAGCCCATTCGGGGGGAGCGACACTGCAGGTCAGTGGGTCGGCAGGCCAGCCGCATCGGGCGCCACGACCACTGGACGACCGACGAGATCCAGCACGTCCGACCCGTTGACGAGGGCTGTCCGATCGCCCCGCGGGTGCTCGACGCCGGCTCGTCCGAGCGTCTCCTCGACCGTGCGCACGCGGTCGACTCGCCTTCTTCGCGACCAGGTCGTCGCTGCGTGCTCCTCGAGGCGGCGCCCGCCGAGCGCGTCGGCCCGGCGGCTGAGTGCCGGACCGCGCAGCTCCTGCCGCGAAGACGAGGCGCTGGCCGCGAGATCCCCGGGGCGCGACGGGACCTCGCTCACGGCCACCCGCGCCTCGTCAGGCCAGCGTGGCCATGTCGATCACGAACCGGTAGCGCACGTCGGAGGCCACGACCCGCTCGTAGGCCTCGTTGACCTGCTCCACGCCGATGGTCTCGATCAGGGTGGCGATGCCGTGCTCGGCGCAGAAGTCCAGCATCTCCTGGGTCTCGCGGATGCCGCCGATGTTCGAGCCGGCGTAGGAGACGCGCCGCATGAGCAGGGAGGAGGCGTTCAGCGACAGCGGGTGCTCCGGGATGCCGAGGTTGACCATCGTGCCGTCCACGGCGAGCAGGGACAGGTGGGCGTCGAGGTCGATCGACGCGCTGACCGTGTTGAGGACGAGGTCGAACGAGGCCGCCAGGCGGGAGAACGTGTCCGGGTCGCTGGTGGCGGCGTAGTGGGTGGCGCCCAGCCGCAGGCCGTCCTCCTGCTTCTTCAACGACTGCGACAGCACGGTGACCTCGGCCCCCATGGCGGAGGCCAGCTGGACCGCCATGTGGCCCAGTCCGCCGAGGCCGACGACGGCGACCCTCGTGCCGGGGCCGGTCCTCCAGTGGCGCAGCGGTGAGTAGACGGTGATGCCCGCGCACAGCAGCGGCGCGGCGACGTCGAGCCCCATGCCGTCGGGGATGCGCAGGACGAAGTCCTCGGTGACGACGATGGCCTCGGCGTAGCCGCCCTGGGTGGGCCGGCCGTCCCGGCCGGTGCTCGAGTAGGTCTCGACGTAGCCCTCGACGCAGAACTGCTCGTCCCCGCGTCGGCAGTACGGGCACTCGCGGCACGAGTCGACCAGGCAGCCGACGCCGACGCGGTCGCCGACCCGGAACCCGGTCACCTCCGAGCCGACCTCGGCGACGATCCCGGCGATCTCGTGGCCGAGGACGACGGGGTAGTCCGTGGGACCCCACTCGCCGCGGGCGGTGTGGATGTCGGAGTGGCAGATGCCGCTGTACCGGATGTCGATGCGGACGTCGTGCGGGCCGACGTCCCGGCGCTCGATCGTCGTCAGCGTCAACGGCTCCGTGGCGGACGTGGCGGCGTAGGCCTTGACGGTGGTGGGCACGGGCTCCTCCTGCGGGCGTCGGATGCGTCGGGGAGGACCGCTCCACCGGGGGTCCCACGCTACGGACGCCTCCCGGCGGCGGGAGGGGGGCCCGGGCCGACGGGCAGCCGGCCATCCCGCTCCGGCGGTTGCCGGGCCGGACCGTGGGCCGGCGTCTGGACAGTCCACCCCCGGCGGCGGTGGACTACCAGTCCGCACAGGAGGCGCCATGACTGCGGAGCACGTTCCCGAGCCCTCCCTCGCCGGTGCGCGCGGTGTCGCGGACTCCTCCGGATCACCTCGCGCCTCCGGCGGCATCCGGAGTCGGACCTCCACGCTCACCGACAGGAGGACGTCCCGTGGACACCTTCTTCCCGACCGACCTCACCGGCCTGCCGGAGGCCCTCCGACCCGAGGTGCTGGAGCTGGCTGACGGCGAGGAGCTGCGGCTGCGCCCCGCCCCGGTCGCCAAGCGGATCGGCGACAGCACGGTGCGGATGCTGGCCTACAACGGCTCGATCCCCGGACCCACGCTGAAGGTGCGGCAGGGCTCGGAGATCGTCGTGCACGTCGCCAACGGCACCGACCTCGACACCACGGTGCACTGGCACGGGCTGCGGCTGGAGAACCGCTTCGACGGCGTGCCGCACGAGACCCAGGCGCCGATCCCGCCGGGCGGGGAGTTCACCTACCGCATCCAGTTCCCCGACCCGGGCCTGTACTGGTACCACCCGCACGTCCGCGAGGACGTCACCCAGGAGCTGGGCCTCTACGGCAGCATCCTGGTCACCCCGACCGAGCCGGACTACTGGCCACCGGTGCACCGGGACCTGGTGCTGACCCTCGACGACCTGCTGCTCGAGGACGGCACGATCGCCCCGTTCAGCCGCACCGAGACGAACTACGCGGCCATGGGCCGCTACGGCAACCTGATGCTCACCGGCGGGGAGACCGACCCGACGTCCACCGTGAGGACCGGCGAGGTCGTCCGGCTGTGGTTGACCGACACCGCCAACAGCCGCGTCTTCCGGGTCGGCGTGCCCGGCGCCCGGATGAAGCTCGTCGGCGGTGACAGCGGCCGGATGGAGCACGAGGAGTTCGTCGACGACGTGGTGCTCGGTCCGTCGGAGCGCGCGGTGGTCGACGTGCTGTTCGACCGGGCGGGGGCGTTCGTGCTGGAGCACCGCACACCGGACCGGAGCTACCGGCTGGCGGCGTTCACCGTCACCGGCGAGGTCGCCGAGCCACCGCTGGCACCGCAGTTCGAGGTGCTGCGCACCGCGCCGGAGCTGGCCGCGGAACGGGAACGGCTGCAGGCGTGGGTGGACGCGCCGCCGGACAAGGTCCTGGCCATCGTCGCGGAGATGGACGACCCGGGCGCGTCCGCGGCGGCCGGACCGGTCACCTACGCCTGCCCGATGCACCCCGAGGTGGTCAGCGACCAGCCCGGGCGCTGCCCGGAGTGCGGCATGAAGCTGATGGTGACCGCCCCGGCCGGCGCGGTCGGCCATGACATGACCCACGACGACGACGACATGGGCCACGACAGGGGCCACGGTGCCGCCGCCCCGGAGGTGTCAGCGAGCGACCACGACGCCGCGCACGTGCACGCCCACCCCCACGGTTCCGCCACCGCCGACGGGATCGAGTGGGAGGACGAGATGGCCGAGATGAACCGGGCCACCACCACCGAGACGATGCGCTGGGAGTTCCGGGACCGCACCGCCGGCCACGACGGGCCTCCTGTCGGCTGGCGGTTCACCGTCGGGCAGCGGGTCAAGATCCGGCTGGTCAACGAGATGGACTCCGACCACCCGATGCACCACCCGTTCCACGTCCACGGCGCCGGCCGTTTCCTCGTCCTCGCCCGGGACGAGGTGCCCGAACCCGACCTGGTGTGGAAGGACACCGTCCTCGTCCGGACCGGACAGACCGTCGACCTGCTGCTCGACGTCACCAACCCCGGCCTGTGGATGGCGCACTGCCACATCGCCGAGCACATGCACGCGGGGATGATGTTCAGCTTCACCGTGGACCGCGGAGCGACGCCGTGACCGCCCCTGCCGGACCGTTCGACGTCGTCGTCGTGGGCGCAGGACAGGCCGGTCTCGCCGCCGCCTGGCACCTGCGCCGGCAGGGGCTGCGGTTCCTGGTCCTGGAGGCGGAAGGCGAGCTCGGGCACTCCTGGCGCACGCGGTGGGAGTCGCTGCGGCTGTTCACCCCGGCCGAGCACGACGCGCTGCCCGGTTCCCCGTTCCCGGCGCCGGCCGGCACCTACCCGGGCAAGGAGGCGGTCGCCGCGTACCTGCGGGACTACGCCGCCGCCTCCGACCTGCCGGTGGCACTCGACGCCCGGGTCACCGCCCTGCGCCGCAGCGAGGCCGGGTTCCGGCTCAGCACCGACGACGGCCGGGAGTTCGCCGCCGGTCAGGTCATAGTGGCGACCGGTCCCTTCCAGGTCCCGTTCGTCCCCGCGGTGGCGGCCGGGCTGGACGACTCGGTGACCCAGGTGCACAGCGGCGCCTACCGCAGCGCCGCCGAGCTGCCGGACGGGGACGTGCTGGTCGTCGGCGGCGGCAACTCCGGCTTCCAGATCGCCGAGGAGCTGGCCGCGATCCGGCGGGTGGAGCTGTCGGTCGGGTCGGCCTACCCGGCGCTGCCCCAGCGGCTGCTGGGCCGGGACCTGTTCTGGTGGCTGACCCGGCTGGGCCTGATGCGGGTGACCGCCGGATCCCGGCTCGGCTCCCGGATGCAGGCTCGCGGCGAGTTCCTCATCGGCACCGGTCGGCGGCGCCTGCAGCGGTCCGGTGTCCGGTTCCGGCCGCGACTGGTCGGCGCGGCCGGCCGCACGGTGCGGTTCGCCGACGGCAGCAGCCGTGAGGTCGACGTCGTCGTCTGGGCGACGGGCTACCGGTCGGACCACTCCTGGATCGACGCTCCCGGCGCGTTCCGCGGCGGCCGCGTCGCCCACGACCGCGGCATCACCGCGGTCTCCGGGCTGTACTTCCTCGGCCTGGCCTGGCAGCACACCCGCGGCTCGGCCCTCCTCGGCTTCGTCGCCGACGACGCCGCCCACGTCGCCGCCCACGTCGCTGCCCATGTGGCCCGCACGGCCACGGCGACGGGCGAGGAGACTCCACGGCCGCCGTCGCGAGCAGCGCGGACCTAACCCGCCGAGCTCGGGAGGAGACCGCTGTGAGTGCCCAGTCCGGCTCCGGGCGTGCCCCGGACGCGCAGCGCCGCGACCCGGCAGCCGCCGGTGCGCGTGGGCTGCGCATCCCGATCACCTGGGGCGTGGTCTGGGGCTGCCTGCAGGCGGCGTCGCCGCTGGCCTTCCCCTGGCTCGACGCCGCCACCGTCTACGCGCTGGGGCTCGCCCTGATCGCCGCGATCTACATCGGGTTCAGCGTGGCCGACGGGCGGGGCGAGGTCATCGCCGTCGAGACCTGCGTCGCCGCCGTCTTCGTCGTCCTCGCCGCGGTGGCGGTGACCGGCTCGGCCTGGCTGCTCGTGGCCGGCCTGGCCGGGCACGGCCTGAAGGACCTCTGGCAGCACCGCACCGGGTTCGTGGCCAACACCCGCTGGTGGCCGCCGTTCTGCGCCACCGTCGACGTCGTCGCCGCCGCGCTCATCGCCGCCGGGATCCTGGCTGACGTGCACCTCGGGTGGTGAGCGGCCGGCGCGGGGTGGTCCGTCGTCCCGCGCCCACCACGGCCGGTCGTGGGGCAGAGTCGCGTCACCGGACCGCCGCCCGGCGGCTCCGACGACCCGCGGGAGGTCAGCGCACGTGACCAGCTCGGTACCGCTGTGGCAGGACGAGCCGTACGCCGCGCGACCGCCGCTGGAGGGGGAGGCGCGGGCGGACGTGTGCGTGGTCGGCGCCGGCATCGGCGGCCTCGCGACGGCCCGGCGCCTGCTCGACGCCGGCCTCTCGGTGGTCGTGCTCGAGCGGTCCGAGGTGGCCTCCGGCGCGAGCGGCCGCAACGGCGGCTTCTTCATCGCCGGCGCCGCGCCGATGTACCACGACACCCGCCGGCTGTGGGGGCGCGAGCGGGCGGCGGCCGTCCACGGGGCGACGCTGGCCGCCCAGCGGGAGATGCTCGAGGTGGCCGAGGCCGTCGGCGCGCGCTCGCACTTCCGCCGCGACGGGCTGCTCCGGCTCGCCGTCGACGCGAGCGAGGCCGACGACGTCCGGAGGAACGCCGCGGCGCTGGCCGAGGACGGCTTCCCGGGGCAGCTCGTGGCCGAGGACGACCTCCCGGCCCCGCTCGCCCGGCCGGGACGGGCCGGGCTGTTCTTCCCCCACGACGGATCGGTGCACCCCGTCCGGTGGCTCCGGGCGCTCGCCGGTGCCCTGGAGTCGCGCGGGGCGCGGGTCCTCGAGCACTCGCCGGTGGTCGGGCTCCCGGTCGCCGACGGCGACGGCGTCGGCGTGACGACCGCGTCCGGGGTGGTGCGGTGCGACCGGGCGGTCGTGGCGATGGACGGTGACCTGGCGGCGCTGGTGCCGTCGGCGCGGTCCGTGCGCCCGCGGCGCCTCAACATGGTCGCCACGGCACCCCTCGGCCGGACGGTCCTCCCGTTCCCGGTGTACGCGCGCCACGGCCACGAGTACGTGCACCAGACGGCGGACGGCCGGGTCGCGCTCGGTGGCTTCTCCGACCTCGACGGCGACGCGAGCTGGACGGCCAGGGCCGAGGTCTCCGCGCCGGTGCAGGAGCGCCTGGACCGGTGGCTGGTCGAGGAGCTCGGGGTGGACGCGCCGGTGACGCACCGGTGGGCGGGCGTCGTGGGCTTCGCCGAGGACCCCCTGCCCCGGTGCGGACCCGTGCCGGGCACCGCCGGTCGGGTGTTCGCCCTGGGCGGCTACAACGGGACCGGCCACGTGCAGGCCTGGGTCGCCTCCGGCGTGGTGGCCGACCTCCTCGTCACCGGTGCGAGCCCGGCCGCCGGGCTCTACGCGACCGTGGACGCCTGAGGCGTCAGGACGCCCGGCCGCCGAGCAGCCGGCGGTGGACGACGGCCTCGGGGCCGAGCGCGAGCAGCCCCTCGGTGAGCGCGTCGGCCGCGGCGTGCGCCTCGTCGTCGGTCATCGGGTCCAGCACGTCGAGGATGAACAGCGCGCTGCTGGTGGCGGTCGTGATGCGGGTGCGGACGCCCTGACGCCAGTTCCAGCGGCGGCAGGTGACACCGGCCTGGTCGCGCCAGACGACCTCGCCGGGCTCCGGGTGCTCGACGACCGTCTCGCCGGCGGTGGTGTCGAACGGCTCGGTGCCGTCGGCGCGGACCAGCCGCGGCGGCCCGGCGTAGGCGGCGCGGTCCTCGCCGCCGAGCGGCAGCACGGAGGCGATGGAGACGGCGTTGTAGACGTCGGTGATCCGGTCGATGCGCGGCAGCCCGTCCGGGTCGAGCCGGCGCATCAGCGCCTCGACGCTGGGTCGGGTGCGCTGCGGCTTGGCACCGAAGGCCCGGTACGCCTCCCGCCACGCGGCGAGGTGCGGCAGCTCCTCGGGCCTCCGCCCGTCGAGCCGCTCCCGGGCGGTGGCCTCGGCGGCGGCGAGGACCCGCTCGCTGACCTCGTCGCTCGGGCCACCCTGCAGGCCGTCGGCGGTCAGCAGCAGCACCCGGTAGTCCGGCCGCAGCGCGAACACCGCGTCGTCGATCGTGGCGGCGGCGAGCCACGCCTGTGGGTCGGTCACGAACGGCTCCCGGGAACGTGGGGCTGGAACACGCTGAGGGCGAAGCGGGCGGGTGCGGCCGCGTCGGGGGTGGCGTAGCCGTGGGCGACGTCGCCGGCGAAGGCCGCGGAGTCGCCGGTCTGCAGCCGGTCGGTGCGTTCCCCGACGCGCAGGTCGACAGCGCCCTCCAGGACGAGCACCAGTTCCCGGGTGCCGGCGCTGTGCGGCTCGCTGGTGTGCGACTCGCCGGGCTGCAGCGTCCAGTCCCACAGCTCGACGACGTCGGGTGGCTCGGTGCCGGCGACCAGCCGCGCCTGCCCGCCGCGCGGGCCGCGCCACAGCACCGGCGCCTGACCGGCCGCGGTGACGGTCAGTGCAGGCGGGCGTTCGACGTCGACCAGGACCGGCAGCCCGACGCCGAGGGCGTCGCTGATCCGCAGCAGGGTGGCGATGCTCGGGTTGCCCTCGCCGTGCTCGATGGTGATGACCTCCTGCGGCTGATGCCGGAGCGGTCGGCGAGCTCGTCGAGGGTCCAGCCGCGGGCGGTCCGGTGCTGTCGGACCCGCGTCCCGATCAGCTCGTTCACCGCCGGCGCCTGCGCCATGCCGTTGTCCCCTCGCCCGTTGCCCGCCGTGGTGCAACACAGTGCATCACGCGGTGAAGTGACGGCCGTGCAGTACGAGCAGGGCTGCGGGTGGACCGATCCGGTCGTAGCGCGCTCGGCGTCGTGCCGCAGCCGGGACACGGCGTCCGGTCAGGCCGGGTCCCGCCACATGGGGAACACGGTCGGGCCCGCGGCGGTGAGCGGCAGGGGGTCGCGCTCGACGAACCCGTGCCGTGCGTACAGGCTCCGGTTGCGCTCGCAGGAGGCCTCGAGGTACGCGGGCGTCCCGGTGCGGTCGCACCCCGCGAGGACGGGGCGCAGCAGCGCACTGCCGAGGCCCCGTCCCTGCCGACCCGGCTCGATGCCGACGTAGAGCAGGTACCAGTGGTCCGGCAGCAGCCGGTGGTGGGACTCCATGACCGACCCGGCCTCCTGCGCCGGACGCAGCTGCCGGCCGAAGAGACGCACCCAGCGCGGCCCGTCCCGCACGTCCTCCCAGGTCGTGGACCGCCACCGCCCGGGCGGGAACCACACCGCCGCGCCCGCCCCCTCGGCGAGCCAGGTGCCGTCGCGGTCCTCGCTGCGGCGGGCCTCCAGCGCGAACATGCGCTGCACCCTGGCCTCCCGCCGCGGCATGACCGGAGGGAACAGGAAGGAGAAGACCGGGTCGTCGGCGAAGGCCGCCGTCAGGATCCGGGCGAGCTGCGCGCGATCCGCCGCGGTGGCGGGCCGGACCGTGGACCCGCTCTCGTGCACCATGGCGCGACCGTGGCCCGTGCTGCTCCTCGACGGGCGACGCCGTCCGCCCCGCTGGGTCCACCCGGCGTGGCCGTGGCCGAGCGCGACGCCGTGACCGCGGTCGTGCGGCCGGCTCCCGTCAGCCGGCCGCGGGCCCCAGGGCGGTGTGCCGGCACCGGATGGTCACCGTCGTCCCACGGACGCCCGCCGTCACGGTGGTCTGGGCCAGGGCGTCCATCATCGCCAGTCCCCGTCCCCGCACCGTCGGGACCCGGGGCTGCCGCCACGTCCCGTGGTCCCGGATGGTGACGGTCACCGCCTCGTGGTCGACCTCGACGCACACGTCGAAGAACGGCTCCGTCGGTCGCTGGGCGTGCTCGACGGCGTTGTTGGCCGCCTCGCTGGCGGCCAGGACGAGGTCGCCGACCAGGTCAGCCGACAGTGCCGTGTCGTCGAGGACGTCGTGCAGGTCCTGGCGCATCCCGCGGACCGAGCTCGGGAGGCTGATGAAGCGCCACTCACAGCGCCGCCCGGCGAGCACCGGACCTGGGTGGGCGGAGACGACGGTGCGCGGGACGGGCTCGGACGGTCGCCGGCTCATGACGCGGCCGCGGCGGGACTCGCGTCGGTGTCAGCGGCAGGTTCGCAGAGCATGGGCCCACTTCCGGACGGCACGTCGAGGTCGCCGGGGCCGGGGCTACCAGAACAGGGAGACTGGATTCCGGGACTACCCGGGCCGTCATCGGTGGAAACCGGTGGTCAGGGCCCGGGCCCGCGCCCGCGCCCGCCGCGTGCGTCCGGTGGCCGCGGGTCCCGGGGTGCGTCGGAGGCCTCGCTGAGCGTGGAGTCCACCCGGGCCCACACCACCTTGCGGCTCCCGTCCGCGGTCCGGCCGTGGGCAGCGGAGATCGTGGCGACGAGGGGCAGGCCCAGGCCGCCGAGCGCGGGGTCGCGGTCGGCCGCCAGGGTCGGCGGGTCGTCGCCTGCGGCGTCGCCGACCTCGAGCAGCCAGGACCGGCCGGTCCGGGTGACCGTGACCTCGACGGGCAGGCGGCCGTGCCGCAGTGCGTTCGACGTCAGTTCCTCGAGCGCCAGCAACGATCGCTGCACCCCGCCCTCGACGGCAGCGGCCGGTCGGGCGCCGTCGTGCAGGGCGGCGTCGAGCGCGCGACGGGAGACGGTCAGCTCCGCCAGCGTCCCCGGGGTGCCACCGCCCCACGCGGGCGGACTGCGCGCTCCTCGGTGGGAGTGCTCTGAGTGTCCACGGCGACACGGTCATCGGCCGATCTCCACGGTCCGAGCCGGCGGTTCGACTCGGGCCATCGTGCTCGCCGGGGCCCGTCGGGCCCGCCTTGCCCCGAACGCCACGCGCAGGGTCAGGAGGCGGCCCGGTGGCCGCCGGACCCGCGTAGGCTCCCGACAGGTGCCGGGGACGACCCGACGCCGGCCGTCCGTCCAGCAGCGGCGTGCCCAGCCAGCACGGACCTCCAGACCGGGGGTCCGCGGCCGAGGTCACCCGCGCCCGGTGCATCCCAGACCGGAGGCCGCGTCATGGCCGACCCCCAGGACCGGCGACCCGCCGGTGCCGCCGAAGTGCTCGAGCGCCTCGGCCGGTTGTCCCTGCGGGAGCTGTCGATGGAGAGCCTGCTGCAGACCGTGGCCGACCTGGCCACGACGGTGCTGCCCGGCGACCTCGAGGCATCGGTGTCCCTGCTGGTCAGGGGCAGCCCCACCACCGTGGCCTCCACCGGCCAGCTCGCCGTCGACCTCGACGAGCGGCAGTACGAGCGCGGTCACGGACCCTGCTTGCACGCCGCCCGCACCGGTGAGCTGACGATGATCGCCGACGCCCGCACCGACGACCGGTGGCCGGACTACACGCCCCGGGCAGCCGAGCGCGGGGCCCTCAGCTCGCTGTCGGTCCCGCTGGACATCGACGTCGACGAGCAGGTCTCCGGCGCGCTGAACATCTACGCCC
>NZ_FPBA01000033.1 GCF_900116515.1 Geodermatophilus amargosae | reverse complement strand
CGGCGCCGAGCAGATGGGCGCCTCCATCCGGGAGATCGCCACCAACGCCGCCGAGGCCTCCGCGGTGGCCGCGCGGGCGGTGACCGCGGCGGAGACGACGACGGCGACGGTGGCGAAGCTGGGTGAGAGCTCGGCCGAGATCGGCAACGTCGTCAAGGTGATCACCTCGATCGCCGAGCAGACGAACCTGCTGGCGCTCAACGCCACCATCGAGGCCGCGCGGGCCGGGGAGGCGGGCAAGGGCTTCGCGGTGGTGGCCAACGAGGTCAAGGAGCTGGCGCAGGAGACGGCCAAGGCGACCGAGGACATCGCCCGCCGGGTGGAGGCGATCCAGGGGGACACCACCGCCGCGGTGGGCGCGATCGGTGAGATCTCCTCGATCGTCGCCCAGATCTCCGACCGCCAGACCACCATCGCCTCCGCGGTGGAGGAGCAGACGGCGACGACGAACGAGATGTCGCGGTCGGTGGCCGAGGCCGCCCAGGGCTCCGGGCAGATCGCCGACAACATCACCGGTGTCTCCTCCGCCGCGGACTCCACCACGCAGGCGCTGAGCCAGACCCGGGTCGCCGTCGACGAGCTCTCGCGCATGGCCGCCGACCTGCGCACCAGCGTCGCCCGCTTCACCTACTGAGCATCGCTCCGCCCCGGAGCCGGCCGACGGTCGGCTCCGGGGCGGGGGCTGCCGATGACAGACACCGACGACGGCCGCAGCCCGGGTTCGCCTTGAGTCCGACCGGTGCGGCGTCGAACACCCAGCGGGACGACCCGCACCAGACAGTGAGAGAGAAGGCACCGGTGGACGGTCTGGACGACATCGTCGAGGAGTTCCTCGTCGAGAGCCACGAGAACCTCGACCAGCTCGACACGGACCTGGTGGCGCTGGAGCAGGAGCCCGACTCCCGCGAGCGGCTCTCGAGCATCTTCCGCACCATCCACACGATCAAGGGGACCAGCGGCTTCCTGGCCTTCGGCCGGCTGGAGGAGGTCACCCACGTCGGGGAGAACATGCTCTCCCGGCTGCGGGACGGCGTCCTGGACCTGACCCCCGAGCGCACCAGCGTGCTGCTGCGGATGGTCGACACGGTCCGCTCGCTGCTCGCCTCGATCGAGGCCACCGGCGGCGAGGGCGGCGTGGACGTCTCCGCCGTCGTCGCCGAGATCAGCGCGGCCATGGAGGACCGCTCGGTCCCGGCCGCGGTCCCCTCCCCCGCGCCGGCCGCCGCGCCGGCCGCCCAGGACGTCGTCGAGGCTCCCGTGGCCGAGCCGGTCGCCGAGCCGGTCGCCGAGCCCGTCGCCGCCGAGCCCGTCGCCGCCGCGGCCGTCGTCGAGGCAGCCGAGGCCGTGGTCGAGGCCGTGGTCGAGGCCGCTGCCGAGACGGTGCAGGAGGAGGTGCACGAGGAGCACGCCGACGAGGCCCACGACGAGCACGCCGGCGCCGCGCGCCCCGAGGGTCAGGGCGGCCAGCAGGGCCGCCGCGCCGTCGCCGACTCGACCATCCGCGTCGACGTCGACCTGCTCGACTCGCTGATGCTGCTGGTCGGTGAGCTGGTGCTGACCCGCAACCAGATCGTCCAGTACGTCGGCCGTTCCACCGACACCGACCTGGTGCGCGCCTCGCAGCGGCTCAACCTCATCGCCAGCGAGCTGCAGGAGGGCGTCATGAAGACGCGCATGCAGCCGATCGACCACATCTGGTCCAAGCTCCCCCGCGTCGTCCGCGACCTCGGCCTGCAGTGCGGCAAGACCGTGCGCCTGGAGATGGAGGGCAAGGACACCGAGCTCGACAAGACGCTGCTCGAGGCGGTGAAGGACCCGCTGACCCACCTGGTCCGCAACTCCGTCGACCACGGCATCGAGTCCCCCGACCGCCGCCGCGCCGCGGGCAAGCGGGCCGAGGGCGTGCTCACCCTGCGCGCCAAGCACGAGAGCGGTCAGGTCGTCGTCGAGGTCGCCGACGACGGCGCCGGCATCGACCCGTCGAGGATCGGCGCGAAGGCCGTCGAGCGCGGCCTGGTCACCGCCGACCAGCTCTCCCGCATGGGCCCGCAGGACGTCCTGCAGCTGATCTTCCTACCCGGCTTCTCGACGGCCGCCGCCGTCACCAACGTCTCCGGCCGCGGCGTCGGCATGGACGTCGTCAAGACCAACATCGAGTCCATCGGCGGCACGATCGAGGTCGAGTCCGAGCCCGGCCGCGGCACCGTCTGCCGGCTGCGCATCCCGCTGACCCTGGCGATCGTCCCCGCGCTGACCGTCGAGTGCGCCGGCGACCGCTACGCCATCCCGCAGATCAGCCTGCAGGAGCTGGTCAGCCTCGACGCCGAGAAGGCCGCCAACGCCGTCGAGGAGGTCGGCGGCGCCCCGGTCTACCGGCTGCGCGGCGAGCTGCTCCCCCTGGTGCGGCTCACCGACGTCCTCGGCCTGACCTCCGACCGGCACGACGGCCACGTGGTCATCGCCGTGCTGCGCTCGGAGGGCCGGCGCTTCGGCCTCGTCGTCGACCGCGTCATTAACACCGAGGAGATCGTGGTCAAGGCCGTCGGCGGCCAGCTCAAGGCGATCGGCCTGTACTCGGGCGCGACCGTCCTCGGCGACGGCGCCGTGGCGCTCATCCTCGACGTGCAGGCCCTGGCCCGCCGCGCCCTGCGCACCGAGACCGCCGAGCGGCAGGAGGCCCGCGAGGCCGCGGCGCGCACCGTCGCCGCCGAGACCGGGCGGCAGCGGATGCTGCTGGCCGCGATCGGCGAGGGCCGGCGCGTGGCGATCCCGCTGGACACCGTGACCCGCCTCGAGCAGGTGCGCACCGACTCCGTCGAGCGGGTCGGCAACCGCGAGGTCGTGCAGTACCGCGGCGCGATCCTGCCGATCGTCCGGCTCGACCGGCACCTGGGCGCCTACGGCACCAGCGACCGCGAGGTGCTCGAGGTCATCGTCTACAGCGACCACGGCCGCAGCGTCGCGATCGTCGTGGGGGAGATCCTCGACATCGTCGACGGCGGGGCCGCCGTCCGCAGCGACATCGACGACCTCGGCCTGCTCGGCTCCGCCGTCCTCGGCGACAAGGTGACCGAGCTGCTCGACGTCCGCGCCGCCATCCTCGCGGCCGACCCGGCGTTCTACACGGCGCCCGTCCCCACCCCCTCTTCTACTGCCGCCCTGCTGGAGGTCTGACGTGACGACCCCGACCGACACCCCCACCCGGGCCACCAGCGGCCAGCTGGCGACCTTCCGGCTCGACGGCGACCTGTACGGCGTCGAGGTGGAGCACGTGCAGGAGGTGCTGCGCAGCCAGGTCCTGACCCGGGTGCCGCTGGCGCCGCCGGCCGTCGCCGGGCTGATCAACCTGCGCGGCCAGGTGGTCACCGCCATCGAGCTGCGCGAGCGGCTCGGTCGCCCGCCGCGGCCGGCCGGCACCGACGCCGTCGTCATCGTCGTGCGGCTGCACGGCGAGGCGGTGAGCCTGCTGGTGGACTCGATCGCCGACGTCGTCGACGTCGACGCGGCCGACTTCGAGGCCCCGCCGGACACCCTCGACGGCCAGGCCCGTGAGCTCATCCGCGGCGCCTACAAGCTCGACGGCACGCTGCTGCTGGCCCTCGACGTCCAGAAGGCCGTCGGCGCCTGACGCGCCTCCCCGGTCCCTCCTGCGGCCCCCGGACCGTCCCTCGCGGACGGGACGGGGGCCGTCGGCGTTCCTGGACGCATTCGTGTGACGCTGCGTGACCGGTCGGCTCCGCAAAGGGCAGTGACACGCGAACGTCACCCGATAGCGCTCCGTCCGTCGGGTGACCGTCCCGTGGCGGTCCGCCGCCTCCCCCGCCAGCATGGACGGGCCGCCTCGTCCCGGGCGGTGCCGTCGGAGGGGGAGACGTGCCGTACTCGCTGGTCAGTGCCGCGACGCTGGGGTTCGACCTCGTCCGCCTGCCCGCCGGCCGCGCGGTGGCCGACGTGCTGCTCACCGGGCTGACCGCCGGCCCCGCCGAGCTCACCGCGCTGGCCGCCGGCGCCCGCACGCGCGGCGCCGACCGCGAGCAGCGCACCGTCCTGGCCGTGCGCGCCCGCCGGGCGCGCGAGCTGGCCGCCGCGGTCGCGCAGCTGCGCTCGGTGTCGCCCGGCGCGGGGGAGGACCGCACCGCCGTCCTCGTCGCCCAGCTCGAGCGCGGCACCATCGGCAACGCCGCGTCCCTCGAGCGGCTGCTGCGCGAGGACGTCCTCGGTCCCGAGCACCGGCCCGCCGCGGAGGCCGACGACGACGTCCGCGAGCAGGCCGCCGAGGTGCTCGCCGACGCCGCGGTGGGGGAGTGGGCCGCCGACGTGCTGCCCCCGCTGGTGCACCGCGAGCTCGTGACCCCCTACGCCGCCGTCGTCCCCGACGCGGCCACCCGCGGCGCCGACGCCGACCTCGGCCCGGGCACACCCGAGCTGGCCTCGCTGCTGGCCACCTTCGCCGGCCTCGACGTCCGCGGCCGCGACCGCTGGCGGGGCGCCGTCGACGAGGGCCGGGCCGCCCAGCGCCCGTGGGCCACCGCGATGCACGAGGCGTCCTGGGCCGCCCACGTCTCCGGCCGCACCCGCACGCTGGCCACCGCCCAGCTGCTCGCCGTCCGCGCGTTCGCCGACGGCGGCTTCCACGCCTCCGACGGCGCCGCGGGCTCGTGGAACGCCCTCGCCGGCGTCGTGCAGGCGTTCACGATGGGCGACCTGCTCGACGGCAGTGCCCTCGGCGTCCTGCTCGCCCCCTGGCACCGCGTCACCGGCCGCTGACCACCCGCGGGCGCGCGTAGCGCCCGTTGGCTGTCGATCATCGGCTCGTTGCCGCCGACACGCGCGGACGCGCCGCTGCGAGCGGCAACGAGCCGCATCTCGACGCCCATGCCGCCGCCCGCGACGGCGCCCGGCCGGCTGCGTGCGCGCGACACGGCGTGACGCGCGGCCGCGGCGTGCACGCATCAGGTGATCGACACGCGTCCGCCCCGGTCAGCGCTGCACGGGCCCGGCCCGGCGCCCGCCGCACGGGTCGACATGTGCCCGCGGCCCCCGCGGTCACCGGACGTCCTGTAACGGTTGCGCGCTCCCGGTCAACACGACGGGTGGGACGGCCGACAACTCCTGGGACAGGCGAGACGGGTGGGAGACCCGGGGCCGTTCCGGATCAGGTCCCGGAGCTGACCTTGACACCTCCCGCCGCGCTGCCGAGACCTCGACGACGGCCCTCTCCGGCCGGTCGCCGCTGGAGCAGGAGGACGTGTGGACCCGATCCGGGTGCTGGTGGTCGACGACTCGGTCGTCGTGCGCAAGATCGTGACCGACGTGCTGTCCTCCGACCCGGCCATCGAGGTCGTCGGGACGGCGGTCAACGGCAAGCTCGCGCTGACCAAGCTCGACACGCTCAAGCCCGACCTGGTCACGATGGACATCGAGATGCCGGAGATGAACGGCATCGAGGCGGTGCGCGCCATCCGGGCCCGCCGCAACCGCGTGCCGATCGTCATGTTCAGCACGCTCACCGAGCGCGGCGCCTCGGCCACCCTCGACGCGCTGTCGTCCGGCGCCAACGACTACGTGACCAAGCCGGCCAACGTCGGCAGCGTCGCGCAGTCGATGGAGAGCGTGCGCGAGCAGCTCATCCCCAAGATCAAGGCCCTCACCGGCCGCCCGCTGGGCCTCGGCGCCGCTGCCGCGCGCCCGGCCGCCGCGCCCGTCGTGGCCCGCCCGCCGGCGCCGCGCAGCGCTCCGCACAAGGCCCCCGCGGTGCTGGTCATCGGCTCCTCGACCGGCGGCCCCGAGGCGCTGGCCAAGGTGCTGCCCGCGCTGCCGGCCACCCTGCCCGTGCCGGTCCTGCTCGTGCAGCACATGCCGCCGGTCTTCACCCGCCAGTTCGCCCAGCGGCTCGACCGCCTCAGCGCCCTGCGCGTGGTCGAGGCCGTCGACGGCTCGCCGCTGCAGCCCGGCACGGTGCACCTCGCCCCCGGCGACCACCACCTGACCGTGCGCGGCACCGGCCGCGGCGCGACGACGATGCTGTCGCAGGGCCCGCCGGAGAGCTTCTGCCGCCCCGCGGTCGACCCGCTGTTCCGCTCCGCGGTGACCGCCTACGACGGCGCCGTCCTCGCCGTGGTGCTGACCGGCATGGGCTCCGACGGCCGCAACGGCGCGAGCGTCATCCGCGACGCCGGCGGCACCGTCGTGGTCCAGGACCAGGCCACCTCGGTGGTGTGGGGCATGCCCGGCGCCGTCGCCTCCGCCGGCCTGGCCGACGAGGTCCTGCCCCTGGACCGCGTGGCCGAGGCCATCACCCGCCACCTCGCCCGCGCCCTCCCGCCGCAGCCCGCCCACCTGGCCCTCGCGACGGGAGCCCTCCGATGACCCTCACCGCCACCCGCTTCGACTGGGTGCGCCAGCTGGTGCACCGCGAGAGCGCGATCGTCCTGGCGCCGGGCAAGGAGTACCTGGTCGAGGCCCGGCTGCTGCCGCTGGCCCGCAAGATGGGCCTGAGCGACGTCGACCAGTACGTCGACAGCGTGCGCAGCCGCCCGCGGCCGGACGACACCCGCTCGATCGTCGAGGCGCTCACCACCAACGAGACCTCGTGGTTCCGCGACGGCGACCCGTTCACCACCCTGACCTCGACCGTGCTGCCCTCGCTGCTGTCCGCCCGCGGCCCCGCCGAGCGGCTGCAGATCTGGTCGGCGGCCTGCTCCAGCGGCCAGGAGGCCTACACGGTCGCCATGCTGCTCGAGGACGCGATGCCCAACGCCTCGGCGCGGGTCTCGATCACCGCCACCGACATCTCCCGGGAGATGGTGGAGCGCACCCGGGCCGGCCGGTTCAGCCAGCTCGAGGTCAACCGCGGCCTGCCCGCACCGATGCTGGTCCGCCACTTCCAGCGGGCCGGCAGTGAGTGGGAGGTCGCGCCCAACCTGCGCCGCATGGTCACCGCCCGCGAGTGCAACCTGGCCGCCCCGCTGCCGCGGATGGGCCCCTTCGACGTCGTGTACCTGCGCAACGTCCTCATCTACTTCGACCTGCCGACCAAGCAGGCGATCCTCCGCCGGGTGCGCGAGCTCCTGCGCCCCGACGGCTGGCTGTTCCTCGGTGCCGCCGAGACCACCCTCGGCGTCGACGACTCCTGGAGCCGGGTCGTCCTCGGCCGCAGCTCCGCCTACCGCCCGCTGAAGGGGGCATGACCGTGCGCGCTCTGGTGATCGACGACTCCCGCGCCATGCGGCGCATCGTGACCGGGACCCTCGAGGGGTTCGGCTACGAGACGCGACAGGCCGGGCACGGGCAGGAGGCGCTCGACGTCCTGCACGAGGGCTGGGTGCCCGACCTCTGCACGATCGACTGGAACATGCCGGTGATGGACGGCCTGCAGTTCGTCAACGCCGTCCGGTCGAACCCGGCCTGGCGGGCGGTGACGCTGATGATGGTCACCTCCGAGAGCGAGCACGGCCAGATCGTGCGCGCGCTGGCCGCCGGCGCCCACGAGTACGTGATCAAGCCGTTCACCGCCGACGCTCTCCGCGACAAGCTCGCGCTGCTCGGCCTGCTCCCGCAGGAGGTCTCCCTGTGACCGTCCCGACCGACAGCGGCGAGCGCCGCCGCGCCGGGGACCGCCCCCCGCTGGTCACCGAGCTGATCGACGGGGCGACGGTCCAGGAGATCACCGAGCAGGCCTGGCTGGCGCTCGTCGGCGAGGACGAGGTGCTCGTCCCGCTGCCGGCGCCGATGCCGGCCGACGCGCTGAGCTCCTGGGTCGAGATCGTCGGCCCCTGGACCGGCAGCGTCGTCCTGACCTGCGGCCGGGACACGGCGCTGGCGCTGACCCGCGCGCTGCTCCGCGAGCACGCCCCCGAGGTGCTCATCAAGGAGGAGGACGTCGACGACGCGCTGGGCGAGCTGGCCAACGTCGTCGGCGGCAACGTCAAGGCCGTCCTCCCCGGCCCGTCGGTCCTCGGCCTGCCCGAGACCGGTTCCACCCCACCCCCCGGCCGCGAGGCCGACACCTGCCGCGTCGACGTCCTGTGGCGCGGCGAGCCGCTGACCGTCTCCGTGCAGTCGCACGCCGAGCGAGAGAACGAGGTGCCCCTGTGAAGATCCTGGTCGCCGACGACAGCCGCGTGATGCGGCAGATCGTCATCCGCACCCTGCGGCAGGCCGGCTACGACGACCACGACATCGTCGAGGCCGAGGACGGCCGCGACGCCTACGACAAGGTCCGGAGCGAGAGCCCCGACCTGGTCCTGTCGGACTGGAACATGCCGAACATGACCGGCCTGGAGTGCCTGCAGGCGCTGCGTGGCTCGGGCTCGTCGGTCCCCTTCGGCTTCGTCACCTCCGAGGGCTCGGCGGAGATGCGGGAGAAGGCCGCCGACGCCGGCGCGCTGTTCCTCATCGCCAAGCCGTTCACCGCGGACACCTTCACCGAGCACCTCGAGGGGGTGCTGGCGTGACCGCCCCGCTGACCGTCCAGCTCCCGGACGCCAAGGCCGTCAAGGACATGCTGTCGGGCCTGGTCGGCAAGCCGGTCGCGGTGACGCCGGGTGCCCCGGTGACGCCGACCGAGAAGGACCCCGTCTCGGTCGCCGTCTACGTCAGCCCCTCGATGGCGGTCAACGCGCTGTGCGTCATGGACCTGCCGCTGTCGGCCTGGACCGGCGGCGCGCTGGCCCTGCTGCCCCCCGGTGGCGTCCAGGACGTCGTCGAGGAGGACGGCGAGCTCACCGCGATGCTCACCGAGGCCCTCCACGAGGTCGTCAACGTCCTCTCGGCGCTGTTCAACGTGCCGGGTGCCCCGCACTCGAAGCTGCACCAGCTGTACGCGCCGGGCGACGACCTGCCGGGTGACGTGGCCGGCATGCTCGCCGTCTTCAACCGGCTCGACCTCGCCGTCGAGGTCTCCGGCTACGGCAAGGGCCGGCTCTCGCTGGTCATCCCCTGACCGACGGGTCCTCCCCGGCCGCGAACCGGCCGGGGGACCCCCATCGGCTGCCCCAGGGCGGCGCCGGGACCACCGTCCCCGCCGCCCCGGGCGCACTCGGCCGTCGTCGCCGCGACGGGCAGACTCCGGGCCGTGGCCCGTGACCTGCGCATCTGCTTCGTCGGCGACTCCTTCACCGCGGGCACCGGCGACGGGACCGGTGCCGGCTGGGTCGGCCCCGTGCTGGCGGCCCTGCGGGCCGACGGCGTCGCGGTGACCGGCTACCCCCTCGGGGTCCGCCGCGAGACCTCGCTGGACATCGCCCGGCGCTGGTACCCCGAGGTCCGCGCCCGGCTGCGGGACGGCGCCGACCACCGCCTCGTCCTCTCCTTCGGCGCCAATGACGTCTCGGCGCCCACCGGCCGCGCGCGCGTGCCGCAGGAGCGCACCCTCGACGTCCTCGCCGCGGTGCTCGACGAGGCGCACGGGGCTGGGTGGCCCGCCTTCGTCACCGGCCCGCCGCCCGTCCCCGACGACGACGCGCAGACCGGACGTGCGCTCGCCCTGTCGGCCGCCATGGCCGAGGTGGCGGCCGCGCGCCGCGTCCCGTTCGCCGACCTGGCCGCACCGCTGGCCGCAGACCCGTCCTGGGCCGAGGCCGTCCGCGCCGGCGACGGCATCCACCCCGACGCCCGCGGCTACCGGCTGCTCGCCGGCCTGCTGCTGCCCGCGCTGCGGACCTGGCTGGCCTGAGGCGTCAGGCCGAGGAGACCGCGCACTCCTCGATCGCCGTGGGCAGGCAGGCCCACACGTGCTTGCACCCGTCGTCGACGTACCACCCGTGCGCTACGGACAGCCGCGCCACGAGGTAGAGGCCCAGACCGCCCTTCGCGGGGTCCCGGCCCACGGCCGGCGCGGGCATCGTGTGGGGGTCGCGGTCGCTGACGTCGAGCAGCCAGCCGCCGGTCCCGGCCACCACCGTCGCCACCACCGGGGACACCCCGTGGCGCAGTGCGTTGGACGCCAGCTCGTCGAAGGCCAGGATCATCCGGTCGGCGGCCGGGTCGTCGGAGTCGCGCGGGAAGCCGATGGCGCTGAGGTGGTCCCGGAGCCCCGCCCGCGCCGCGGGCAGCTCGGACAGGCCCCCGAGGTCCATGCGCCACAGGTCGCCCCGCCCGTCGGGCAACGGGCGCAGCGGCCAGGCAAGTCGGCCCATGACCTCTCTCCGTCGTCGTCCAGTTCCTCCGGGACGACGTCTCGGTGCCCAGCGGGACGGCCGGCCAACCCTCCCGGCGCCCTCCTGGCCCCGCGGGGTGAGGCGGCTCTCGGCTTCAGTCCGTCCCGACGGTGACGGCGACCAGGGCGACGTCGTCCTGCGGTGTGCCCTGCAGCAGGCGGGCGAGCAGCTCGTCGCACAGGGCCGGCAGCGGTGCCCCGGCGAGCTCGGCCAGCGTGCGGTGCAGCCGGTCGGTGTCCGCGTCCAGCGTGCTGCCGCGCCGCTCGACCAGCCCGTCGGTGTGCAGCAGGACCGTCGTCCCGGGTGCCAGGTCCACGGTCGACTCGCGCCGCACGGCAGCCGCCTGCACCCCGAGCATCAGGTCACCCTCGCCGGTGCCGTGGTCCAGGGCGGTGACCCGGCCGTCGGGCAGGAGCAGCACCGGCGGCGGGTGGCCGGCGTTGGCCCAGCGCAGCCGCCGGCCGCCGTCCTCCAGCCGGGCGACCGCGGCCGTGGCGAGCGTGCCCCCGTGCATGGTCGCCATCGCCTCGTCCAGGCCGCGCAGGACCTCGGCCGGCCCCGCGCCACCGCGGTGGGCGACCCCCCGCAGCAGGCCGCGCAGCTGCCCCATCGCCGCCGCGGCCGCGGTGTCGTGCCCGACGACGTCGCCGATGACGACGACCGGGTCACCGGCGGGGGAGAGGAAGGCGTCGTACCAGTCCCCGCCCACGCGCGCCGCCTCGGCCGCGGGCACGTAGCGCACCACGACCTCCAGGCCGGGGAACACCGGCGGCTCGGTGAGCAGGCTGCGCTGCAGTGCCTCCGCCAGCTGGATCTGCCGGCTCTGCCGCCCGACCCGGTCCACCGCGCGCCCGGCCTGGACGGCGACGGCGCGGGCGGTGGCGAGGTCGGTCTCGCCCATCGCGCGGCCGGCGTCGAGGTAGAGCGTGAGCACGCCGACGGTCCGGGACTCGGCGGGCAGCGGCAGGACGACCACCGACCCCGCGCGCAGGTCGCGCAGCATGCCCCGCGTCGTCTCGTCCGTCATGACCGCCAGGACCTCCGGCACCGGGGAGCTCACCGGCGTCCCGGCGCGCAGCGCCCGTGCCACGGGGGAGGCGGCCGGGAGCCGGTCCAGCCGCACCCGCGCGTAGCGGGCGAGCAGCTCGCGGCGCTCGGGGTCGACGTGCCAGGAGCCGACGTCGCGGGCGCGGCCCTCCCGGTCGACGACGGTGACCACGCAGCCGTCGGTGAGCACGGGGACCACCAGCCGCGCCAGCCGGCCCAGCGCCGAGACGCCGTCGAGCGCGCCGGACAGCTCGGCCGCGACGCGTACCAGCAGCGTCGCGCGGGCCGCGGCGCGGTCGGCCTGCTCCTGCACCGCCCGGCGGCCGGACACGTCGGCAACGGTCACCGCGAGCCCCTCGGGCCCGGGCACGGCCCGCACCTCGTACCAGCCGCCCTCCCCGGCCGCGACGGTCACCGGCTCGCCGGAGCCGGCCGCCTCGGTGCAGGCCTGGGCGAGGGCGTGCCCGGGGCTGCCGGGGACGGCGTCGTCGAGCGGCCGGCCGACGAGGACGGCGGCGCCCCGTCCCAGCAGCCGCTCGGCGGCGGCGTTGAGCCACGTCAGCCGCCCGGCCGGGTCGAGTGCCAGGACGGCGGCCGGCAACCGGTCGACCAGCGTGGCGAGCGCGAGGCGGTCGAGCAGGGAGTGGGGGAGGGGCACGGTCGGCTCGGCGCGCGGCGGGGACCTCAGCGGTTCGGCCATGCCCGCACCCCCTCGCCGCCCGTCCGGACCGGCGGAGGGACGCCGGACGTCGTCGCCGCCGATCCTGGCGGGTGGGGACCGCGCTGCCAACGGGTCCCGCGGCGGGTCGTGATCACCCGGACCGGTACGGCCACCTCGGCGTACGTCCCGCCATGGGGGAGCATGTGGCCCATGACCCCGGACGGCGCCGCGCCGCCGGCCCCGTGACCTGCTGGTGCAGGCCGTGGAGGGCATGGACCGGCCGCTGTTCGTCCTCGACGCCGACTGGCGCTTCAGCTACGTCAACCCCGCGGGTGCCGCCGCGCTCGACCGCAGCGTGGACGACCTGCAGGGACAGGGGATCTGGGAGCAGTTCCCCGAGGCGGTCGGCGGCCCGTTCGAGGAGCTGTACCGGCACGTCCGGGAGACGGGGGAGTCCGGCTCGACCGAGGCGTGGTTCGGCCCGCTGGGCACGTGGTTCCGCGCCGATGCCTTCCTCACCGGCGCCGGCCTGGTGGTCACCTACGACGACGTCACGCAGCGCCGGCGCACGGAGGAGGAGCGCGCCGCGGCCGTCGCGGCGCGGGAGGCGGCCGCCGTGCAGGCCGCCGCGGCGGCGGCACACGCCGAGGCCTCGGCCCGCCACCTCGTGCTGCTCGGCGACATCAGCCAGGCGATGACCGCCACCACCGACGTCGACGAGGCCGTGGCCCGGTTCGCCGCGCTGGTCGTCCCGCTGCTGGCCGACTGGTGCCTGGTCAGCGTGGTCGACCCCGACGGCACCCGCCGTGACGTCGGCCGCGCGCACAGCGACCCCGCGATGGTCGGGGCCGTGCACCGCTACGCCGACCTCCGCGTGCGCAGCAACCGCCTCTCCGCGCCGGTGCCCACGGCGCTGGCCAGCGGCCGGCCGGTGGTCATCGCCGACCTCACCGAGGACGACGTCGCGGTCATGGTGGCCGACGAGGTGAGCCGCGAGGCGCTGGAACCGCTGCGCTCCTCCGCCGTCGCCACCTTCCCGCTCCTGGCCCGCGGGGAGCAGTTCGGCGCGTTCACGCTCGTCAACGGGCGGGAGCGGGGACCGCACACCGAGCTGGAGCTGCGCACCGCCGAGATCGCCTCCCGGCGGGCCGCGCTGGCGCTGGACAACGCGCGGCTGGCCAGCGCCGCCGCGCAGATGGCCGAGCGGATGCAGCACAGCCTGCTGTCCCCGCCGGTGCAGCCCGACCACCTGGAGCTCGCCGTCCGCTACCGGCCGGCCACCCGCGGGGTGTCGATCGGCGGGGACTGGTACGACGCGTTCCTGCAGCCCGACGGCGACACCGTGCTGGTCATCGGCGACGTCATGGGCCACGACATCGAGGCCGCCGCGGCGATGGGGCAGGTCAAGACGCTGGTCCGCGCCATCGCCTTCGACCGGCTCGAGGAGCCCGCCGGCGTGCTGCGCCGGGTCGACCACGCCCTCGTCGGCCTGGACGTGCCGGCGATGGCCACCGCGCTGGTGTGCCGGGTCGAGCAGGACGACGCCGACCGGGCCGCGGGTGTGCGCCGGCTGCTCTGGTCCACCGCCGGGCACCCCGACCCGATGCTGCTGCTGGCCGACGGCACCGTCCAGGACCTCACCGCGCCGGTCGGCCCGCCGCTGGGCATCGGCTGGCGCGGCCCGCGTGCCGACGGCGAGGTGCTCGTCCCGCCGGACAGCACGCTGCTGCTGTTCACCGACGGCCTGTTCGAGCGGCGCGGCGTCCTCCTCGACGACAGCCGCGCGCAGCTGCGCGAGCTGCTAGCCGCCTCGGCCGGCCGGACGCTGGACGACCTGTGCGACGGGCTGCTGGCCGGCATGCTCGGGGAGGGCGCCGAGGACGACGTCGCGGTGCTGGCCGTCCGAGCGCACCCGGTCGCGGGGGAGCGGCCCGCGGTGGCCGGCCCGGAGGTCCTGCCGCCGCTCCTCGGCCGCCCGGCCTAGCGGGCGGCCGCCGCCCGGACCTCGTCGGCCACGGCCGCCACGCCCTGCTCGGCCCACAGGATCGAGTAGTGGTTGGTGTCGGGCACCTCGCGGGCGGTGATGCCGGACGGCTCCAGCCCCAGGCCGGCCAGCCGCACCTCGTCGTAGAGCCCGGGCCTCTGGTCGAACAGGCCGCGGGTCGCCCACAGCAGCGTCGCGGGCACCGGCAGGGCGGTGGTGGCCTCGAGGACCCGCTCGTTGAGCAGCACGTCGCCGCCGTCGACGCGGACCGCCTCGGGCACGCAGGCGCTGCGCAGGGGCGTCTCGCCGGCCACCAGGTCGCGGGAGAGGTAGGCGGCCACCGAGGGCACGTCCACCCACGGGCCGACGGCGGGGTGCCGCTCCCAGAACGCGCGGACGGCGGGCAGGTCGGGGAACGTCGTCGACAGCCGGTCCAGCGACGGGCCCAGGACGGCGGCGAGCTTGGCGTCGACGTCGGCGCCGGGCGGCTCCGCGAGGGCCAGGCCGCCGTCGACCAGGACCAGGCCGTGCACCTCGTCGCGGGCCGGGCCGGCCGCAGCCAGCGCCGCGACGAAGGCGCCCATGGAGTGCCCGACCAGCACGGTGGCGTCGGCACCGGCGTCGTCGTCGGCGCCGAACCGGTCGAGCAGGGTGGCGACGTCCTGCGCGTGCCGCTCCAGGCCGTAGGGGCCGGGCAGCCCGGCCGAGCCGGCGCGCCCGCGCAGGTCGGGTGCGACCACCTCGAACTCGCCGGCCAGCGCCGCCGCGACGCGGGCCCAGGCCATCGCGTTGGCGGTGATGCCGTGGACGAGCACCGCGATGGGGGAGCCGGGGGCGTCGGCCGCCCAGTACAGGGCCGAGAGGTCACCGCCGTCGACGGGGACGTTGATCTGGACCGGGTCTCGGAGCTCCGCCACGGGCCCACCCTGCCCGGTCACGCGCCGAGCCGCTCGATCGCCGCGAAGGCGACGAGGAAGCCGGAGGTCGTGATCAGGCCGGTCCAGGTGCGGGTGCGGGTGCGCTCGAAGGCCTCCGGGATCATCGTGTCGGCGACCATGGTGAGAATCGCGCCGGCAGTGACCGCGGTGATGACGGCGATCACCGCCCGCGGCACGCGGACGAACCAGGCGACCAGCGCCCCGAGCACGAGGGCGGCCCCGCCCAGCAACCCCCACAGCCCTGCTTCGACAGCTCTAGGCACGGCCCGCTCGTTGCCCACCGTTGCGCCCAGCAACCATCCGTGCGGGGGAATGGCCGTCTCCGCCGTCCTGCGGCGCCGACCGCCGCGTCGTGTGCACGGGACGCGGCCGGGAACCCGGGACAGCGGCTCTCGACGGCAGGCCACGGGGACCGGCACAGTCCCCGTGACGACGTCGTCCCCGCCGAGGAGCCCGCCGTGCCCGGAACCGACGCTCCCGTCCCCGCGCTCCGGGCGCCGGCCTGACGTGCGCGCCCTCGTCCTCTCCGCCCCCGGCCGCCTCGTGTGGGAGGAGGTGCCCGACCCGGAGGTCGCGCCGCACGGCGCCCTCGTCCGGCCGCTGGCGGTCGCGCGGTGCGACCTCGACGCCCCGATGGCCGCGCTGGGCCTCTTCCCCGGCCCGTTCCCCGTCGGCCACGAGCTGGTGGCGGAGGTCGTCGAGGTGGGCGGCGACGTCGCCCTGCGCCCCGGCAGCCGCGTCAGCGTGCCGTTCCAGGTCTCGTGCGGGGACTGCGGGCCGTGCCGGGCCGGGCGCACGGTGGCGTGCGGCACCTACCGCGCCCCCGCCGGTGCCGCGTACGGGTTCGGCGCGCGGGGTGGGGGCCACGGCGGCGCGGTGGCCGACCTGCTCGCCGTCCCGCACGCCGACCACGCGCTCGTGGTGGCACCGCCGGGCCTGTCCGACGTCGCGCTGGCGACCCTGCCGGACAACGCCGTCGACGCCTGGCGCACGGTCGGGCCGCAGCTGCGCGAGCGTCCCGGTGCCGAGGTGCTCGTGCTCGCCGGCGCGGTGCCCTCGATCGGGCTGTACGCCGTCGCGCTGGCCCGTGCCCTGGGCTCCCGGCGGGTGCGCTACGTCGACCGGGACGAGCAGCGGTGCGCGGTGGCGGCGGGGCTGGGTGCCGAGGTGACCCGGCTCGACGGCGACTGGCCGCGCCGGTACGACCGGGCCGAGGTCGTCGTCGACGGGACCGCCGACGCCGCAGGCGTGGCCTGCGCGGTGCGTTCCACGGAGGACGGGGGGCTGCTCACCGTCGTCGGCATCGTCTTCGGCGAGGCGTCCCTGCCGCTGCTGGAGATGTACACCCGGGGGATCACCGTCCACCTGTCGCGGGCCGACTCGCGGCGGAACCTGCCCGAGGTCCTCGCGCTCGCCGCGTCGGGGGCCTTCGACCCGCTCGCCGTCCCCACGACGACCGCACCGTTCGAGGACGCCGCTGAGGTCTGGCTCGAGCCGGCGACCAAGCTGGTGCTGTCCCGGTAGTCCCGGCGGGCGCTCCGTCAGTCGGGGTGGCGCAGCAGGTAGCGGCCGAAGTGGGGGACGGTGAAGGCGATCTGGCCGCGCTCGGCGGAGTAGACCAGCCCCTTCTTGATCAGCGAGTCGCGCGCGGGGGACAGCGACGCCGGCTTGCGGCCCAGCGTGGCGGCCACCTCCGACGTCGCCACCGGGGTGCCGGCCGGGCCGCCGAGCTCGGCCATCGCGTGCATGTACTCGCGCTCGGCCGGGGTGGCGCGGTCGTAGCGCGAGCCGAAGAAGCCGACCGCCAGCTCGGCCTCGGCCACCGGAGCGGCCATCGCGACGTCGCCGGCGGTGATGGGGGAGGCCGCCGCGACGTCCCAGGTGACCTTCCCGTAGGCCTGCACGAAGTACGGGTAGCCGTCGGCGGCCGCGTACAGGGCGTCGAGGGCGGCCGGCTCGAAGGTGACCTCCTCGCGCTCGGCGGGGGCCAGCAGCGCCCGGTCGGCGGCGGGCCGGTCCAGCCGGTCGATGCGCAGGTAGCGGAACAGCCGCTCGGAGTAGCTCTTCGACGCCGACAGCACCGCCGGCAGGTGGGGGAGCCCCGCGCCGACGACGATCAGCGGTGCGCCCTGCTGGGACAGCTCGTGGCACGCCGCGCAGATGGCCGAGACGTCGGCGGCCTGCACGTCCTGCATCTCGTCGATGAACAGCGCCACGCCGCGGCCGACGTCGGCGGCCAGCCCCGCGGCGTCGCTGAGCAGCTCGACCAGGTCGATCTCCATGTCGCCGGAGTCGGCGCGGCCGGTGGTCGCCGGGACGTCGATGCCCGGCTGCCATCGGTCGCGCAGCCTGGCGTCGGACGGCGTGAGCCGCTGGGCGAAGGCCTTGACCGTGCCGAGGACGGCGTCCATGGAGTCCTGGTCGGGATGGCGCAGCTCGCGCAGTGCCATGTGCAGTGCCGAGGAGACCGGCCGGCGCAGTGACTGGTCCGGCCGCGCCTCGATCTTCCCGGTGCCCCACCCGCGGCTGATCGCCGCCGACCGCAGCTGGTTGAGCAGCACCGTCTTGCCCACGCCGCGCAGCCCGGTGAGCACCAGCGAGCGCTCGGGGCGGCCCCGGGCGATCCGCTCCAGGACGACGTCGAAGGCCGACAGCTCGTCGTCGCGGCCGGCCAGCTCGGGCGGGCGCTGGCCGGCGCCGGGCGCGTAGGGGTTCCGGACGGGGTCCACGTCGAGCACCGTATGGCCTCGTCTAGCCGTGCCGGTAGAGATCGGTAGAACGGCCTAGCGCGTGTCGCGCAGGTCGTCGAGGTGGGCGGCGAGCACCTGCCGCACACGCCCGACCGGCAGGGCGGACGGGCGGGTGACGGCGTGCACGGCCAGCCCGTCGAGGACGGCGTACAGGCGCTCGGCCTCCAGTGACGGGTCCGAGCCGGGCCGCAGGTCGCCGGCGTCGGCCAGCACGGTGAGCACCCACCGGCAGAGCGCGAGCAGGTCCTCGGCGGAGCGGTCGCGCAGGGCGGCGAGGGTGGGGGCGGTGAGGGCGCGCGCGGTGAGTGCGAGCCACACCTCGGCCTCGGCCCGCCGCCCGTCGTCGAGCGGGAGGGTCTCCTCCAGCACCCGGAGCACGAGACGGGCGTCGGGCGTGGCGCCGGCCACCACGGCCGCGACCCGCGCCCGCGCGTGCTCGATCACGAGGGTCATCGCGAAGTGCAGCAGCTCGTCCTGGGTGGCGAACCAGTGCCGGAGCGCGCCCATCGACGTCCCCGCCTCGCGGGCGACGGCGCGCACGGACGCGCCCTGCACGCCGTCGCGGCGGATCACCCGCCAGACGGCGGCGGCGATCTCCCGGCGGCGCTCCGCGGCGTCCACGGTCCTCGGCACGGCGTCGTTGTAGCACGACTGTGCTAGTTTAGATCTTGGCAGCACACCCGTGCTGCCAAGACCAGGGGAGGCGACGTGGAGCCCGCGGTGCTGCTGGCCCTGGCGGGGCTGGCCCTGATCGACAGCACGAGCGTCGGCACGCTGGTCCTGCCGCTGTGGCTGATGCTCGCGCCGGGCCGCGTGAGGGCCGGCCGGGTGCTGCTGTTCCTCTCGACCGTGGCCGGCGCCTACCTCCTGCTCGGCGTCGCCCTCGTGCTGGGAGCCGGGCAGGTGCTCGACCCGCTGCGGGTGGCGCTGGAGGGCGCCGCCGGCCGCGTCGCCCAGCTCGTCGCCGGGATCGTGCTGGTCGTGCTCGGGCTGACCGTCGAGCCGTGGACGCGGGCCGGCAAGGAGAGGCGACGGGCCGCCCGCGCCGCCCGCGGGCCCGGCCGTCTCGCGCGCTGGCGCGACCGCGCGCGCGGGGAGGGCCCGCCCGGCGCGGTCATGGTCCTCGCGGCGACCGCGGTGGGTATCGAGGCGGCGTCGATGGTCCCCTACCTCGCCGCGATCGCCCTCCTCGCGACCTCCGGCGTCGGGGTCGTACCCACCGTCGCGGTGCTGGCCGGCTACTGCGTGGTCATGGTCCTGCCGGCGCTGGTCCTGCTCGCCGTCCGGGCGGCACTGCACGACCGGCTCACGCCCGCCCTCGCCCGCATCGAGGCGTGGATGTCCCGCAACGCCGGCGAGACGACGGCCTGGGTGCTGTTCCTGCTCGGCCTCTTCCTCGTCTCCGACGCCCTGCCGCTGCGCTGACCGGCGGGCACGGGCTGGACGCCGGCGACGGACCGGGCCAGGGTCCCCGGGCATGGACGACGACGACGTTCACCAGGACCTGCTGACCCTCGAACGGCGCGGCTGGGAGGCGCTGTGCGACGGGACCGCGGCCGCCTTCTACGGCGAGGTCATGACCGACGACGGCGTCATGGTGCTGGCCAGCGGCGCCGTGATGGACCGGGACGCCGTCGTCGTGGCGCTCGAGGCGTCCCCGCCCTGGCACCACTTCGACCTGGCCGACGTCCGCGTCGTGCCGGCCGGCGGCGACGCCGCGGCGCTCGTCTACACCGGGCGGGCCTGGCGCGACGAGGACGGCGAGCCGTTCACCGGGGCCATGACGAGCCTCTACGTGCGCGACGGCATCCGCTGGCGGCTCGCGCTCTACACGCAGACGCCGGTGTCCTGACGCCGCGCGGACGACCCGGGGGTGATCACCACCCGTCCACGGCGGTCCCCGCGGCCTGCGGGACGACCCTCGGCGCCTGGTGAGCACCGCGGCGCCGTGTCGTGGACGGGCTGCGGTCCTCTAGCGCCGACGCGAGAGAGCCCTAGACGGACCCAGACGACGGTCGCTCACAGGCTGCGCCGCTAGCGTGGCGACCGTGATCAGGTTCGCGCTCAAGGTCGTCGTCATGGCCCTGGCCTTCTACGGCCTCACCCGGTTGCTGCCCGGCATCGACATCGAGGGCAACGAGAACGGTGCGCTCGGTGTCAGCGGCACGTTCCTGTGGGTGGCGCTGGTCTTCGCGGTGGTCAACGCGATCGTCGGGCCGGTCCTGCGCTTCCTGTCCTTCCCGGCGATCCTGCTCAGCCTCGGGCTGTTCCTGCTGATCGTGAACGCCGCGCTGCTCGGCCTGACCGCCGCGCTGTCGGACCGCCTGTCGGTCGACGGCTTCGGCACCGCGGTCCTCGGCGGGCTCGTGCTCGCCGTCGTCGGCTGGGTCGCCGACCAGGTCCTCGACCGCGGCTGAGTCCGGCCCAGCGGGGTCCTTCCCCGGTGGGGGGCAGGGGGTCCGTCGACTAGCGTCGGAGGCATGAGCACCACCGGCGCGGACACCGTCGTCCCCGGCCGACCGGAGGACCTCCCGCCCGCGCTGGTCGCCCTCGAGGAGGCCAACGACCGCAAGCGGGCGCTGCTGGCCGAGGCGGCCGACGCCGCGGCGGGCTCGCTGGACGAGGGCCTGCCCGCCGGCTGCGGCACCGCGGACCTCCCGGCCCTGCTGCGGCGCTACTACTGGAGCGAGCCGGCCGCCGAGGTCCTCGGGCACGGCCCGGCCGACCTCGCCGCGCTCGCGCTGCGCCACCTGCGCCTGGCCGGCGTCCGCCCGCAGGGCTCGGCCACGGTCGTCGTGGAGCGGCTGGCCGACGGGCGGGGACTGCTGCTCGTCGTCACCGACGACATGCCGTTCCTCGTCGACTCGGTGACCGCCGAGGTGGTCCGCCAGGGCGCGGGCCTGCAGCACGTCGTCCACCCGGTCGTCGTCGTCCGCCGGGACGTCTCCGGCGGACTGCGCGCCTTCTGCGACAGCCCCGGCACCGCCGCCGCGGCCTGCGGCCCCGACGCGCTGGCCGAGTCCTGGATGGCCGTCGTCCTGGACGGCCCGCTCGACGACGAGGCCGCCGGCGACCTGGCGACCGGGCTGCGCACCGTCCTCGCCGACGTGCGCGCGGTCGACGAGGACGCCCCGCGCACCGCCGCCCGCGCCCTGGAGCTGGCCACCCGCCTGGAGGAGCAGGGCGGCACCCCGGAACCGGCCGACGGCGCGGACCCGGCCGACGACCCCGCCGAGGCCGCCGCGCTGCTGCGCTGGCTGGCCGACGGCAACTTCGTCTTCCTCGGTGCCCGCGACGTCGAGGTCGGCGACACCGTGCGTGCCGTCCCCGGCACCGGCCTGGGCGTGCTGCGCAGCGACACCGCCGCGGCGATGCCCGAGGCCGCCGGCCCGCTCGGCCCCTCGCTGGTGACCGTCACCAAGGCCGACATCCGCTCCACGGTGCACCGCCGTGCCTGGCTGGACCTGGTCGCGGTCACCGTGCCCGCCGACGGCGACCGCCCGGCCCGACAGCACCGGTTCGTCGGGCTGTTCCCCGGCACGGCGTCCGCCGCCGGCGTCCGCGACGTGCCGCTGGTCCGCCGCCGGGTCGCCGCGGTGGTCGAGGGGTCCGGGGTCCCGGCCGACAGCCACACCGGCAAGACGCTCGTCGACGTCCTGGACACCCTCCCGCGCGACGAGCTGTTCCAGGCGCCGGCCGCCGAGCTGCTGCCCGTGGCGCTGTCCGTGCTCTACCTGCAGGAGCGCCGCCAGACCCGGCTCTTCCTGCGCCGCGACCCCTTCGGCCGGTTCTGGTCGGCGCTGGTCTACCTGCCCCGCGACCGCTACACGACCGAGGTCCGGCTGGCGATGCAGCAGCTGCTGCTGTCCCGGCTCGGCGGGCGCGACATCGAGTTCACCGCCCGCTCCACCGAGTCGGTGCTGGCCCGGCTGCACTTCGTGGTCCGGGTGCCGGTGGGCCGGGGTGGGACGCCCGCGCTGCCCGACGTCGACGCCGACGCGCTGCAGCAGGAGCTCGCCGCCGTCGCCCGCAGCTGGTTCGACGACCTCGCCGAGGCGCTGGCCGCCCGCCACGGCGACGGCACCGAGCAGGTGCTCGCCCGCGTCGCCGACGCGTTCCCCGCCGCCTACCAGGAGGACTTCCCGGCGACGACGGCCGTCGAGGACCTCGCCCGCCTCGACGGGCTGCGGCCCGGCGAGCTGGGCCTGCGGCTGCACCGCCCGCCCGGGGCCGACGCCGGCGAGCCGCGGCTGACCGTCTACCGGGTGGGGGAGCGGCTGCTGCTCTCCGACGTGCTGCCGGTGCTGCAGAACATGGGCGTCGACGTCGTCGACGAGCGGCCCTACGAGATCGACCGGATCGGCGCCCCGCCGGCCTGGATCTACGACTTCGGGCTCACCGCGCCCGGCGGGGAGCTGCCCTTCCCCGGGTCGCTGCCCGAGCGGTTCACCGAGGCGGTCGCCGCCGTATGGCGCGGCGAGGCCGAGGACGACGGCCTGGGCGCGCTGGTGCTGCTGGCCGGGCTCAACTGGCGGCAGGTGACCGTGGTGCGCGCCTACGTGCAGTGGCTGCGCCAGGCCGGCCTGCCCTTCGGCCAGCGCTACGTGGAGACGACGCTGGCCGCGCACCCCGACGTCGTCGCCCGGCTGGTGGCGCTGTTCGAGACCCGCTTCTCACCCGACCGCGAGTCCGGGCGCACCCAGCGGCAGGAGGACCTCGCCGCCTCGCTGCGGGAGGCGATCGGCCGGGTCGACACCCTCGACGCCGACCGTGTCCTCACCAGCCTGTTGGCCGCCGTCACCGCCACCCAGCGCACCACCTACTACGCGGCGTCCGGCGGCGTGCCCGCCCCGCCGCTGGCGATCAAGCTCGACCCGCACGCCGTCCCCGACCTCCCCGAGCCGCGCCCGGCCCGCGAGGTGTTCGTCAGCTCCCCGCGGGTGATGGGCGTGCACCTGCGTTTCGGCGCGGTCGCGCGCGGCGGGCTGCGCTGGTCCGACCGGCGCGAGGACCTGCGCACCGAGGTCCTCGGGCTGGTCAAGGCGCAGATGGTCAAGAACACCGTCATCGTGCCCACCGGCGCCAAGGGCGGCTTCGTCGTCCGCAACCCGCTCCCGGAGGGCGCCTCCCGCGAGGAGGTCCAGGCCGAGGGCCAGGCCTGCTACCGGCTGTTCATCGGCGCCCTGCTGTCGCTGACCGACAACCTGGTCGGCGGCGAGGTCGTGCCGCCACCGCGGGTGGTCCGCCACGACGGCGACGACGCCTACCTCGTCGTCGCCGCGGACAAGGGGACGGCGACCTTCTCCGACCTGGCCAACTCCGTGGCGATCGAGCGGGGCTTCTGGCTCGGTGACGCCTTCGCCTCCGGCGGCTCGGTCGGCTACGACCACAAGGCCATGGGCATCACCGCCCGCGGCGCCTGGGAGTCGGTGACCCGCCACTTCCGCGAGCTCGACGTCGACGTGCAGAGCCAGGAGTTCACCGTCGTCGGCATCGGCGACATGTCCGGCGACGTGTTCGGCAACGGGATGCTGCTCAGCGAGCACATCCGCCTGGTGGCCGCCTTCGACCACCGGCACGTATTCGTCGACCCCACCCCCGACGCCGCCGCGTCGTTCGCCGAGCGGCGGCGGCTGTTCGACCTGCCGCGCTCGTCGTGGGCCGACTACGACCCCGCGCTGATCAGCCCCGGCGGCGGCGTGTGGCCGCGGACGGCGAAGGCGGTGCCGGTCAGCGAGCCGATGCGGGCCGCGCTCGGTCTCGACGCCGGCGTCGACACCCTCTCGCCGGTCGAGCTGATCCGCGCGGTCCTGCTCGCCCCGGTGGACCTGCTGTTCAACGGCGGCATCGGCACCTACGTCAAGGCCGCGACCGAGAGCCACGTCGACGTCGGGGACAAGGCCAACGACGCCGTCCGCGTCGACGGCGGCCAGCTGCGCGTGCGCGTGGTGGGGGAGGGCGGCAACCTCGGCCTCACCCAGCGCGGGCGGGTGGAGTACGCCCTGGCCGGTGGCCGCGTGAACACCGACGCCATCGACAACTCCGCGGGCGTGGACACCTCCGACCACGAGGTCAACATCAAGATCGCGCTCAACGGGGTCGTGGGCGCCGGGGAGCTCGACGCCGGGGGCCGGGCCGCGCTGCTCGCCGACATGACCGACGAGGTCGCCGTCGCCGTCCTCACCGACAACCACGCGCAGAACGCCGCGCTCGCCACGGAGGCCACCTCCGCGCGGAGCCTGCTCGACGCGCACGAGCGGTACCTCCGGGCACTGGAGCGCTCCGGGCGGCTGTCCCGCGCCGTCGAGGCGCTGCCCGACGACCGCGCGCTGGCGCAGCGGCGCCGCGACGGTCAGGCGCTGACCAGCCCGGAGCTGTCGGTGCTGCTCGCCTACGCCAAGCTCGAGGTGGACGCCGCCGTCCTGCGCTCCGACCTGCCCGACGACCCCGCCCTGGCCCGGCTGCTGCGCGACTACTTCCCGGCCGCGCTGCGCGAGCGGTTCCCCGAGGCGGTCGACACGCACCCGCTGCGCCGGGAGATCGTGGCCACCGCGCTGACCAACCGGGCGGTGAACACCGCCGGGGTGACCGGCCTGTTCCGCCTCACGGAGGAGACCGGCCTGGACCTGGCGGCCGTCGTCCGGGCGCACGCGGTGGCCCGGGCGGTGTTCGACGTCGACCGGCTGTGGGACGCCGTCCGGCCGCTGGACAACCGGGTGCCCGCTCCGGTGCAGGTGGAGCTGCGCACCGAGGCGACCCGGCTGGCCGAGCGGGCGGCGCGCTGGCTGCTGCGGCTGCCGGAGCTCGGCAGCCGGCCCCCGGCCGGGATCACCGCGGTGACCGACCGGTTCGCCGCGCCCGTCGCGGCGGTGCGCAGCGGCCTGCCGGGCTGGCTGCTCGGCCACGAGGCCGCCGCGTACGCCGAGCGGGCGCAGCGGCTGCAGGCCTCGGGCGTGCCCGCCGAGCTGGCGGGGGAGGTGGCGGCCGCGCCGCTGCTGCCGGCGTCGCTGGACCTCGCCGTCGTCGCCGAGCGGACCGGTGCGCCGATCGAGCTGGCCGGGCGGGTGGCGCAGGAGCTGGCCGAGCGGCTGTCGGTGGTGCCGCTGCGCGAGCTGGTCACCGCGCTGCCCCGGGACCGCCGCTGGCCGTCGATGGCGCGCGCCGCCCTGCGCGACGACCTCGCCGCCGAGCAGGCCGAGCTCGCCGTGGAGGTGCTGGCCGTGCGAGGGAGCGGCCCGGCCACCCTCACCGACGCCGCGTCGCTGGTGGGCGCCTGGGTGGAGGGCTGGGAGCCCGCGCAGCGCCGGGCGGCCGCCCAGCTCGCCGACATCGCCGCCGGCGACCGGCACGAGCTACCCGAGCTGCTGGTCGCCGTCCGGACCCTGCGGGGCCTGCGCCGCCGCTGAGAGCGCGTCCCGGGGGGTCCGGGCGGCTGGGAGACGGCTGGACGGTCGCTGTACGGAACCGGTCCGTCACGGGCTGCCCGGACCGGCCGCGACACGGCCGGGACACTCCCGGCGCCTGCCCACGGTGACGCACGTCACACCGCACGGTGGGGGCATCCCCGGCCGGCACGTGCCGGGCCGGGGACCGGGCGACGAGAGGACGGCCATGACCACGACGAGGACACGACGGCTGCGGACGGTCACCGTGGTCGCGGTGGCGGGCGGCTCGCTGGCGCTCCTCCCGTTCAGCGGGGCATTCGCCGGGCCCGGGCACGGCAGCGGCTACGGGAACGGGCACGGCAACGCCCACGGGCAACCGCGCAGCGTCATCTTCGTCAACGGCGACGGCATGGGCGCCACCCACCGCGAGGCCGGGCGCCTGGACCAGGAGGGCTTCGACGGCCAGCTGGCCATGGACCGGCTGCCGATCGCCGGACTGCAGACCACCGACGCGCGCGACCCCGAGGACACGGTCACCGACTCCGCGGCCTCGGCGTCGGCCTGGGCCACCGGGGTGAAGACCTACAACGGCGCGATCAGCGTCGACGTCGACGGCAACCCCCTGCCCACCCTGGGACAGCAGGCCGAGGAGGCGGGGCTGGCCGGCGGGATCGTGACCACCGCACAGGTCACCGACGCCTCGCCCGCGGCGTTCTTCGCCAACAGCACCGACCGCGCCGCGCAGGACGACATCGCCCGCCAGTACCTGGAGGTCAGCCGACCGGAGGTCATCCTCGGCGGCGGCGAGGACTGGTGGCTGCCCGCCGGCGACGAGGGCACCTACCCACCGCGGGCCGGCGACGAGGAGGACCCGGAGGTGTCCCGAAGCACGCAGGGCGACCTCGTCGCGCAGGCCGAGGGGCTCGGCTACGAGTACGTCAGCACCGCGGAGGAGTTCGCCGCCGCCGACTCCGACCTGCTGCTCGGGCTGTTCGCCAACGAGGAGATGTTCCAGCAGCGTCCCGAGGGGCAGGGCGACGAGTTCGACCCGGTCGTCTCGCTCGCCGACATGACCACCCGGGCCCTCGAGGTCCTCTCCCAGGACGAGGACGGCTTCTTCCTCCTCGTCGAGGAGGAGGCCGTGGACGAGATGAGCCACAACAACAACGGCACCCGGATGCTGGAGTCCATGCGCTCCCTCGACGACGCCGTCGAGGTCGCCCGGGCCTACGTCGCCGAGCACCCCGACACGCTGCTGATCGTCACCGGCGACCACGAGTGCGGCGGCCTGACCATCGAGGACGTCGACGCCGATGACGAGAGCGGCCCCGGGGGCACGCTCGACCCGTCGATCGCGGGCGAGACCGAGTCCGGTGAGGACGGCCCGTTCGTCGTCGCCGGCACCGGCGGCGCGTACGACTTCGCCCTCGACTGGACGACGACCTCGCACACCGGCGTCCCGACCGTCGTCACCGCGGAGGGGCCGGGCAGCGAGGACCTGACCGGCTACTACCCGAACACCCACCTGTACGACGTGGTGTCCTCGGTGCTGTTCGACTGACGCACCCCCCGGGGCCCGGGGGCCGGCGATCGCCGGTCCCGGGGTCCCGGCACGTGCCGACGGGTTCCCCGGATCGACCTCCGGTCTCCGCGCCGCCGTCATCCGGCGGACACCTGGGCACCCGACCCTGGCGTGCGGACAGCTCGTCCGCCGCCGGGAGGACCGATGGACCACGGCACGCCGACCCCCGTCCGCACCTCGTCTCCGCACACCTCGTCTCCGCACACCTCTGCTCCTGCCCGCAGCGCTGCACCTGCCCGCAGCGCGATGACGCCGGTGCTCGCCCGGACCGCCGTCCGCGCCGCCACCGCGACCTGGGGCGGCGACCGCCGCCAGCAGCGGCTGCGGGTGTGCACCGCCGCCGACCTGCTCCTGGCGCAGGGCCTGCGCGTCCGGGTCGTGAACCCGCCGGTCGCCTGGCCGCGCGGCCCGCGGCTGGTGGTGGCCAACGCCGCCGGCTGGGCCGACGTGCTGGCCCTGGCCACCGTCGTGCCCGGCACGCCGGTGGTCGACGCCGCGCTGGCCGCCCGTCCGCTGCTGCGCTCGCTGGCCCGCCGCGGCGGGCTGCTGGTCGACGACGGCAGCGGCGCCGTCCGCGCCCAGGTCACCGCGCTGCTGCGCGCCGGCGCCACGGTGACCGCGCACCCCGGTGGCGCGGCCGGCGCGGACGACCCCGGCCGGTTCCGCGCCCGTGCCCTCGCCCCCGCCGTCGACGCCCAGGCCGCCGTCTGCCCGGTGGCCGTCCGCCCGGCCGGGAGCGGGGTCCTGGAGGTCCACCTGCTGTCCGCGCTCCAGCCGGGACACGACGCGCGGGCCCTGGCCGCACTCGCCGAGTACGCGGTCGCGCACGTGCTGGAGTCCGGCGCGCCGGTCTGAGAGCCGTCCCGGGACTGTCCGTCCGCCGAGGGGGGTACGGACGAGCCCGTCCGTGACCCGCCCGGAGGGGGACCCCGTGCAGCCCGACACGCTCGCCCACAGCGAGGACGCCGAGACGTTCGACGGGGAACCGTCCCGCACCACCACCGAGGCGCCGAAGGAGGCCGAGGTCCTCGACCTCAGCCGCTGGCGGCTCAACGCCCTCCCCGACGAGAACAGCGACGAGGACTGGGACGACGACCGCCAGCTCTTCGGCCCCGACGGCGCGCTGGTCGAGACGTGGCGCGAGGGCTATCCCTACACCGAGCGCATGGAGCGCCGGGAGTACGAGATCGAGAAGCGCCGGCTGCAGATCGAGCTGCTCAAGCTGCAGGGCTGGGTGAAGGAGACCGGCCAGCGGCTGGTCATCGTCTGCGAGGGGCGCGACGCCGCGGGCAAGGGCGGCACGATCAAGCGCTTCACCGAGCACCTCAACCCACGCGGCGCCAGCGTGGTCGCGCTGGACAAGCCCTCGGAGCGCGAGCGGGCCCAGTGGTACTTCCAGCGCTACGTGCAGCACCTGCCCGCCGCCGGGGAGATCGTGCTGTTCGACCGCTCCTGGTACAACCGCGCCGGCGTCGAGCGGGTCATGGGCTACTGCACCGAGGAGCAGTACCAGCAGTTCCTGCTGCAGGCCCCCGAGCTCGAGCGGATGTTCGTGGCCAGCGGCATCCGGCTGTTCAAGTTGTGGTTCTCGGTCTCCCGCGGTGAGCAGCGGACCCGCTTCGTCGTCCGCCAGATCGACCCCGTGCGGCAGTGGAAGCTCTCGCCCACCGACCTGGCCAGCCTCGACAAGTGGGACGCCTACACCGAGGCCAAGGAGGCGATGTTCCTCCACACCGACACCCAGCACGCGCCGTGGACGGTCATCAAGAGCAACGACAAGAAGCGCGCCCGCCTCGAGGCGATGCGGCACGTGCTGTGCCGGCTGGACTACGAGGGCAAGGACTGCGACGTCGTCGGCGACCCCGATCCGCTGATCGTCGGCTCGGCCGCCGACGTGCTGGAGGAGTCCTCCGGCGTCCCCGTCGCCCCGCCATCGCCTCGGGTGGCCCGGTTTCGATGACCTCGTCTGCGGCTCTCTAGCTGCGGCGTTAGAGAGCCGCAGACGGCGTCAGAGCGGCGGGCGGCGGGCCGGTCCGGTGACCTGCTCGACCGCGGCGGCCATCTCCAGCAGGCGAAGGTCCGCCCGTGGCGCGGCGACCACCTGCAGCCCCACGGGGAGGCCGTCGGCGGTGTACCCGCCGGGGAGCGACAGGGCGGGGCACCCGGTGGCCGAGATGAGCGTGCAGGAGCGCATCCAGCCGAGGTAGTCCTCCTGCGGCACCCCGGCCACCTCCGTCGGGTACTCCTGCTCGACGGGGAAGGGCAGCACCTGGGTGGTCGGTGCCAGCAGCACGTCGTAGCGGTCGAAGAACCCGACCACCTGCTCGTGCAGCCGGGTGTGGGCCAGCTCGGCGCGGGCGACGTCGGCACCGCTGAGCGCCGCGCCGCGGGCGGCGTTGCGGCGGATGGCCTCCTTGACCTGCTCCGGCGAGCGGCGGACGACGTCGCCGAAGGTGGCCTCGAACAGCCACGCCCGCAGCGTGCCGAAGACCTCGTCGGCCTCGCGGAGGTCGGGGCAGGCCTCCTCGACGACGGCGCCCTGCGCCTCGAGCTGCGGCAGCAGCCCGGCCAGCACCTCGGGAACGGCCGGCTCGACCGGTACCAGCCCGCCGAGGTCGGGCGCCCAGGCCACCCGCAGGCCGCGCAGGTCGGCCGGGCGTGGGGCGGCGAACCCGGCGCCGTCCTCGGACAGCGCGATGGGCACCCGCGGGTCGGGACCGGCGATCGCCGACAGGGTCAGCGCGACGTCGCCGACCGTGCGTCCCATGGGGCCCTGCACCGACAGCGTCGCCCAGCCCAGGCCCGCCGGCCAGGTCGGCACCCGCCCGGGCGAGGGCCGCAGACCGACGACGCCGCAGAAGGCCGCGGGGTTGCGCAGCGAGCCGCCCATGTCGCTGCCCTCGGCCACCGGCACCAGCCCCGCGGCCAGCGCGGCCGCCGCGCCGCCGCTGGAGCCGCCGGCCGACAGCCCGTGCCGCCACGGGTTGTGGGTGGCGCCGAAGAGCGGGTTGAAGGTGTGCGAGCCGGCCGCGAACTCCGGCACGTTGGTCTTGCCCACGCGCACCGCCCCCGCGCGGCGCAGCCGCTCGACGACGAGCTCGTCGCGCGCCGGGACGGTGTCGGCGTGCAGCGGTGAGCCCCACGTCGTCCGCATCCCGCCGGTGGCGTGGGTGTCCTTGTGCGCCACCGGGAGGCCGTGCAGCGGGCCGACCTCCTCCCCGGCGGCCAGGGCGGCGTCGGCGGCGTCGGCCGCGGCCCGGGCACCCTCGGGGTCGAGGGTGACGATGGCGTTGACCTGCGGGTCGATCCGCTCGATGCGGGCCAGGTGCGCCTCGAGGAGCTCCCGCGCGGAGACCTCCTTCGCGCGCACGAGCGCGGCCAGCTCGGTGGCCGGGCGCAGGCAGAGGTCGTCGTCGGGGGGCGCTGTCGAGGTCACCGGGGGAGGGTGCCACGGACGGCCGCGCGGGGCGGCACGATCGGTGCGTGGAGCCGGTCGTCGAGGTGACGACGAGCGAGGACCCCGCCCTGCTGGGGCTAGTGGCGGCCCAGGAGCGGGAGGTGACGGCCCGCTACGGCGTGGACGACGCGGGCCCGTGTCTGTCCGCGAGCCGTGTGCCTGCTCACGCCTGGACGGTCACCCGGTCGGGTGCGTGGCCCTGGGGTCGCTGGAGGACGGCATCGGCGAGGTGGAGCGGATGTACCTCGACCCCGGCGCGCGTGGGCACCGGATCGGACGGCTCCTGCTGGAGCGCGTCGAGGAGCCGGCCGACTCGCGCGGTCACCGGCTGCTGCGCCTGGAGACCGGCACGGAGCAGCCGGAGGCGCTGCAGCTCCACCGGAGCGCCGGCTGGCGGGAGATCCCCTGCTACGGGTACTCCAGGGACCACCCGGGCACCGTCTGCTCCGAGAAGCCCACCGCCCTCCGCGGTCACGTCCCGGGTGCCTGACGACCACCCCGGTGCGACCCCGGGGTCCGCGCCGTCCCACGCCTCGGGGGACCATCAGGACATGACCAGCGACGTGGGCACGGCGGCCGCTCGGGACGAGCGGACGGCGGCCGGTGGGGACGAGGAGACGGCGACCTTCGCCGACCTCGGGCTGCGTCCCGAACTGCTCGCCGCGCTCACCCGGCTCGGTTACGAGGAGCCCACCCCGATCCAGCGCGAGGCCGTCCCGCCGATGGTGGCCGGGCGCGACCTGCTCGGCCAGGCCGCCACCGGTACCGGCAAGACGGCGGCCTACGCGCTGCCGGTGCTGCAGCGGCTGCCCGACGACCGCCCCGGCGGCGACCCGCTCGCGCTGGTCCTGGTGCCCACCCGCGAGCTGGCCATCCAGGTGTCGGAGGCGCTGCACCGCTACGGCCGCGACCTCGGCGCCCGCGTGGTGCCGGTCTACGGCGGCCAGCCGATCCCGCGCCAGCTGCGGGCGCTGGAAGCCGGGGTCGACGTCGTCGTCGCCACCCCCGGCCGTGCGCTGGACCTGCTGCAGCGCGGCAGCCTGCGCCTGGGCGGCGTCGCCACCGTGGTGCTCGACGAGGCCGACGAGATGCTCGACATGGGCTTCGCGGAGGACCTCGAGGCGCTGCTCGTCGAGGTGCCCGGGGAGCGCCAGACGGTGCTGTTCAGCGCCACGATGCCGCGCCGGCTCGACAGCATGGCCCGCCGCCACCTGCGCGACCCGCTGCGCATCCAGGTCGCCCGCGAGGTGCCCACCGAGGGCCAGGCGCCGCGGGTCCGGCAGACGGCGTTCGTCGTCGCCCGCGCGGCCAAGCCCGCGGCGCTGGGCCGCGTGCTCGACGTCGAGAGCCCGACGGCGGCCATCGTCTTCTGCCGCACCCGCGACGAGGTCGACGACCTCACCGAGACGCTCAACGGCCGCGGCTACCGGGCCGAGGCGCTGCACGGCGGCATGAGCCAGGAGCAGCGCGACCGGGTCATGGGCCGGCTGCGCGGCGGCACCGCGGAGCTGCTGGTGGCCACCGACGTCGCCGCCCGCGGGCTCGACGTCGAGCAGCTCACCCACGTCGTCAACTACGACGTCCCGGCGGCGGCGGAGACCTACGTCCACCGCATCGGCCGGGTCGGGCGGGCCGGGCGCGAGGGCGTGGCGATCACCCTGGTCGAGCCGCGGGCGCACCGGATGCTCAAGACCATCGAGCGCGTCACCGGCGCGCCCATCCACGTCGAGCGGGTGCCCACGGTCGCCGACCTGCGCGCCCGCCGGCTGGAGCTGACCCGCGCCGCGCTGCGGGAGAGCCTGCTCGGTGACGACCTCGAGCGCTTCCGCGCCGTCGTCGAGACGCTCACCGACGAGTTCGACGTCATGGAGGTGGCGCTGGCGGCGGTCAAGCTGGCGCACGAGGCCACCAACGGCCCCGACGACGACGAGGAGATCCCCGAGGTCACGCTGCGGCCCGAGCGCCCGCAGCGCGAGGGGAACGGCGACCGGGGCCGGCCGTCCCGGCCGCGGCCGGGTGGCGGTGACACGGCGCGGCTGTTCATCGGCGCAGGCCGGAGCGCCGGCGTGCGCCCCGGCGACCTGGTCGGCGCGATCGCAGGGGAGACCGAGCTGCGCGGCCGCGACGTGGGCTCGATCGAGATCGCCGAGCGGTTCAGCCTGGTCGAGGTGCCCGCCGGTTCCGCCGAGGAGGTCATCACCGCGCTGCGGGCCAGCACGATCAAGGGACGGAAGGTGACCGTCCGCCGGGAGCGGCCGCGCACCTAGCCGAGAGGACCCGCTACCGCGGCAGGGGTCCGACGGTCAGCCCGGGACCGGGCTCATCGGGTCCTCCGGGACGACGTCGGGGACCCGGTTGGGGCCGGCCTCGGGCGGGCGCGGCTGGTCCTGCCGGTGCAGCCGCACCGCCACCAGCGCGACGTCGTCCTCGGGGCGGCCGTCGACCAGCCGGTGGAGGACCTCGTCGAGCAGCTCCTCCAGCGGCCGGTCGGCCAGCTCGCGCAGCGCCTCCCGCAGCCGGGCCATGCCCGCGTCGAGGTCGGCGTCGCGGCGCTCGATGAGCCCGTCGGTGAACAGCAGCACGGTGGCGCCCCGGTCGAGGGTGACGACCGACTCCTCGCGCAGCGCGTCGGGGTCGACGCCGAGCAGCAGGTCCCCGCGCCAGGTGGCGAGCTCGGCCACGCTGCCGTCGGGGTTGATGACCAGCGGCGGGAGGTGCCCGGCGTTGGCCCAGCGCATCCGGGTGACGCCGCGCCGGCGCTCGTCGTCGGTCTGCTCGAAACGGGCGACGGTGGCCGTGGCCAGCACGCGGGTCTGCAGCAGGGCCATCGAGGCGTCCAGGCCGCGCAGCACCTCGCCGGGGCCGCCGTCGCTGTAGGTGGCGATGCCGCGCAGCAGCGCGCGCAGCTGCCCCATCGCCGCCGCTGCCTCGGTGTCGTGGCCGACGACGTCGCCGATGACCAGCATCGTCGCCCCGCCCGGCTGCAGGAACGCGTCGTACCAGTCGCCGCCGACCCGCGCGGCCTCGGCCGCAGGGAGGTAGCGGACGGCGATCTCGGCGTGGTCGGGCTCGGGCGGCTCGGTGAGCAGGCTGCGCTGCAGGCCCTCCGCGAGCGCGCGCTGCTGGCCGTAGAGGCGGGCGTTGTCCAGCGCCAGGCCGGCGCGGTCGGCCACGTCCTGGGCGGTGGCCAGGTCCTCGTCGCGCGGCGTCCACCCCCGGCGGTAGTAGAGCGTCATCACGCCGAGGGTGCGGTCGCGGCCCCGCAGCGGGATCGCGATCGCCGACTCGGGGTCCAGCGCGGTCAGCAGGTCGCGGGCCTCGCCGTCGGCGAGCACGGCGCGCACGGCCTCGGTGCGCTCCATGACCGCCTCGCCGGTGAGCAGGGCGCGCATGAGCGGCGCGGTGGCCGGCATGGCGTCGAGTCGGACCGCGGCGTAGCGCTCGACCAGGGCACGGGACGAGGGGACGACGTGCCAGTACCCGACGTCGCGCGGACGCCCGTCGGGGTCGACGACGGTGACGATGCACCAGTCGGCCAGCGCCGGGACCACGAGGCGGGGCAGGTGCGCGGTCGCCGTCTGGGCGTCGAGGGCCCCGGCGAGCTCGGCACTGACCTGGGCGAGCAGGGCCAGCCGCTGCGCCGCACGCTCGGCCCGATCCTGCACGCGGCGACGCTCGGTGACCTCGAGGAAGTAGACCGACAACCCCTCGGGGCTGGGCCAGGCGCGCAGCTCGTACCAGCCGTTGAGCGGCGCGGGGTAGTGCGCGTCGAAATGGACCGGAGTGCCGGTGCGGACGGCGGTGCGGTAGCTCTCCTCGAAGACGCTGTTCACGGCGGCGGGGAACGCCGTCCACAGCTCCTGGCCGAGCAGCTCGTCACGGCTGTGCTGCAGCAGCCGCTCGGCCTCGGCGTTGACGTGGGTGAACCGCCACTCGCGGTCGAGGGAGTAGAAGCCGGCCGGCATGGCGTCGAGCACCCGCGTGACCCGCATGCCGGCGGCCCGCTCGGCGGTGGTGTCGTAGGCGGCGCCGAGCACCCGCGTGGCCGCGCCGGTCTCGTCGGCCAGCGTGCGGCCGCGGGCCTGCACCCAGCGGGTCTCCCCGCCAGGCCAGACGACGCGGTACTCGGCCTCGTAGTCACCGCGCGCGGCGATGCTCGCCTGCAGGGCGTCGGTCACCCGCGGCAGGTCGTCGGGGTGGACCCGCTCGTTGAAGGCCTCGATCGTGCCGCCGAAGGAGTCCACGTCGTAGCCGAACATCGCGATCAGCCGGGCGTCCCAGGTCAGCTCGCCGGTGCGGAGGTCCCAGTCGAAGGTGCCGATGCCCGCCGCGTCGATCGCCAGGCCCCAGCGCAGCCGGTCCCTCTCGTGCTCGGTGCGCAGCGCGGCCAGTTCCAGTTCGGCGACGGCGGCGGAAGCGAGCTGGCGGAGGGTGGCGACGTCGGTGTCCGCCCAGGTCCGGGGCGTCGGGGCCGCGACGCAGAGGACACCCACGGCGAACCCGTCCGCGTCGATCATCGGCGCTCCGAGATAGGCGCCGACGACCCCTGCCCTGACCTGCGGCAGGTCGGCGGCCCGGGGCTCGTCGCGCACGTCGGGGACGACGACGGGGAGGCCCTCGGCAGCGGGGACGGCGCAGGCGGTCGCGTCGAGCGGGGCCTCCCGGCCCACCGTGCCGGGCGGCAGGCCGGTGCCGGCCACGATCACCTCGACGTCGTCGAGCAGCGAGATCTGGGCGATCGGTGCGGCGAGCAACCGGGCGGCCAGCTCGGCGAGGCGGTCGAGCGCGGCGCTGGCGTCCCGGAGACGGAGGCGGCGCGCGGCCCGTGCTCGGGGCCGGTCGGCCCGGAGCAGCTGCGCCGCGGCGTGCGTGCTCTCCACCGGCCCCTCGCCGCGAGGGCGGTACGTGTCGTCCACCGAACCCCTTCGCCCGGCTCGTGGCCGACTCGATGCAACAGCGCCCCGGCCGGTGCTGGGTCCGGACGCCGTGTACAGCGTAAGCGACGTCCATTGCGGCCAACAGGCCTCACACGAGAAGCGCGAATCAGTGACCGACCGTGACAACGCGCGGTCAGGTCGGCGGCAGCACCAGCGTGAGTGCAGTCCCGCCGTCGTGTTCCACGTGCAACCCCGCGCGACGGAGCAGCGCCCGCACCCGGACCACGTCGTCCGGCTCGGCCGTGGTGGTCGCCAGCAGCCGGGCGACGCGCCCCTTGTGCGCCTTGTTCGCGTGGCTCACCACGGCCCGGCTGCCGTCGGGGCGCTCGCTCAGCACGTCGACGGTCACCGCGCCCGGGACCGGCGCCAGCGCCTGGTAGGCCCCGCTGCGCAGGTCGACGACCAGCTCGCCAGCGGCCGCCAGGACCGGGCCGAGCGCCGGCCGCCACAGCGCGCGCAGCGTCGGCAGCCCCGGCAGGACCGAGCCCGCGGACAGCCGGTAGGCCGGGATGGCGTCGGGAGCGCGGACCAGACCGAACAGCGCCGAGCCGACGGCGAGCCGCCGGTCGGCGCGGGCCCGCTGCGCTCGGGTCAGGGTGCGGACGCCGAGGGCGTCGTAGAGGACGCCGGTGTAGCGCTCGACCGCGGGCTTCGTCGGGCCGGTGCACAGCGCGGCGTTGCGGGCCAGCTCGACGTCCTGGGCAGGGGGCAGGCCCAGCGCCGTGCGGGCCGCGGGCGGGTCGGCGGCCAGCCGGATCAGCGCCTCGACCAGCTGCGCGCGGACCGGCGTCAGCTCCGGCGTGGACAGGGCCGCGAGGTCGAGCGGGGCGCCGTCGCCGTCCGGGGACTTGGTCTCCGAGGGCGGGAGCAGCACGAGCACGACCGGCGACGCTACGTGGCAACGTGCCGGGTCCCGCGCACCGGCCAGTGGAGCCACCGGTCCCCGGAGGTGACCCGCGACACACTCGCCTCCCCGCGCCGACCGGCGCGGGTGGGGGGAAGGCGCGCCCGGCGGGCCGTCGGGCACGTCGTGACGAGGAGGCGTGTCCGTGGCAGGTAACAGGGCGGTCATGTACATGGGTCCGGGCAAGGTCGAGGTCGCGGACCTGGACTACCCGGGGCTGGAGCTCAAGGAGGGCCCGGGCGTCAACCCGGCCAACGTCGGTCGCAAGACCCCGCACGCGGTCATCCTGAGGACGGTGGCCACCAACATCTGCGGCAGCGACCAGCACATGGTCCGCGGGCGGACGACGGCGCCCGAGCGGCTGGTCCTCGGCCACGAGATCACCGGCGAGATCGTGGAGAAGGGCTCCGACGTGGAGTTCCTCGAGGTCGGCGACATCGTCAGCGTGCCGTTCAACATCGCCTGCGGCCGCTGCCGCAACTGCAAGGAGGGCAAGACCGGCATCTGCCTCAACGTCAACCCCGACCGCCCCGGCTCGGCCTACGGCTACGTGGACATGGGCGGCTGGACGGGCGGGCAGGCGGAGTACGTCATGGTGCCCTACGCGGACTGGAACGCGCTGAAGTTCCCGGACCGCGACCAGGCGCTGGCCAAGATCCGTGACCTGACGATGCTGTCGGACATCTTCCCGACCGGCTACCACGGCTGCGTCACCGCCGGCGTCACCACCGGCTCGACGGTCTACATCGCCGGCGCCGGCCCGGTGGGTCTCGCGGCGGCCGCCTCCGCGCACCTGCTCGGGGCTGCCGTCGTCATCGTCGCCGACCTGAACGCCGACCGGCTGGCCCAGGCCCGCAGCTTCGGCTGCGAGACCGTGGACGTCTCCAAGGGCGACCCCAAGGACCAGATCGCGGAGATCCTCGGCGAGCCCGAGGTCGACTGCAGTGTGGACGCGGTCGGCTTCGAGGCGCGCGGACACGGGAAGGACGCCGAGCACGAGGCGCCGGCCACCGTGCTCAACTCGCTGATGGACATCACACGGGCCGGCGGTGCGCTCGGCATCCCGGGGCTCTACGTGACCGGTGACCCCGGTGCGGTCGACGACGCCGCCAAGGTGGGCTCGCTGTCGATCCGGCTGGGGCTGGGCTGGGCGAAGTCGCACGCGTTCACCACCGGCCAGTGCCCGGTCATGCGCTACAACCGCCAGCTGATGATGGCGATCCTGCACGACCGGGTGCAGATCGCGAAGGCGGTCAACGCCGAGGTGATCCCGCTGGAGGACGCCCCGCGCGGCTACCAGGAGTTCGACCAGGGCGCGGCGAAGAAGTACGTGCTCAACCCGAACGGCCTGATCCCGGCGTGAGCCGTCCCGGGGTGGCGGGCACCGTCCCGCCACCCCGGGCACTCAGGTCCAGTAGAGGAAGCGGGCCCGGGGGAGACGGTCGGCGAGGGCGGCCTCGAACCAGGTGCGCAGCTCGGCCATCGTCTCCTTGGGGTAGACGTGCTTGACCGAGCCGAACTTGCCCCGCTTGGTGGTGCGGCGGGACTCGTCCATCTCCAGCTTGGTGCGCGGGTACCAGTCGAGCAGCGTCTCCTTGCTGCCCGGCGTGAACCGGTGGGTGATGCACTCGACGGTGAGGTCGGTGCCGGCCGGCAGGACCGCGGCGGCAGCGTCGAGCAGGGCGCCGTACTCCTCGCGCCAGCCCTCGACCGGCATGATCGGCGCGATGGTCAGGCCCACCGGGTAGCCGGCGCGGGCGACGGCGCCCAGGGCGGCGATGCGCGCGTCGACCTTGCTCGTGGCGCCCTCGAACCGCCGGCCGACCGAGGCGGCGTTGAGCGAGAAGCGCAGCCGGGTGCGCCCGCCGTGCGGCAGGTCGAGCAGACCCGCGACGTCGTCGAACTTGGTCGTCGCGCGCAGCTGCACCGGGCCGGGCCACGTGTGGGTGCCGAAGTGCTCGACCATGCGGGACAGGCCGCCGGTGAGGTGCTCGATGGCCAGCGGGTCGGTGTAGCAGGAGGCCTCGAACGTCGTCCCCTCGTCACCGCGCTCGAGCGTGCCGGTGGTGATGCGGCCCTGGCCGACGTACCGGTCGAGGTCGCCGAGCACCTCGTCGAGGTCGGCCCAGACCCGGGTGATCGGCGGGCCGGACAGCGACCCGGCGAGGTAGCAGTACTGGCAGTGCGCGGGGCAGCCCTCGGCCAGGTCGAGCCGGAAGTCGGCCGACGGCGGGATGGGCTGGAGCTTGCGCTTCGACGGCGGCGGGACGACCAGCGCCATCGTGTCCTTGGCGGCCATGAAGGCCGCGCGGTCGTCGTCGCCGCGGAGGTTGGGCAGCCGGTCCCCGGGGAGCAGCTCGACGTCGGAGACGCCGGCGGCCTCGAGGCGGGCCAGCACGCGCTGCCCGTGCGGGCGCTCGGCGGCCGAGCGGGTGACGAGGACGCGCTTCGGCGTCCACAGACGGGTGGGGGAGGGGGCCTCGAGGGCAGGCGCGGTCATCGACGGGTACAACACCGCGGGCGGCTCGCCGATGCCCCTCCCGAGGACATCCGCGCAGGTCAGCCCGTGAGGTGGGCCACCCCGGGGTCAGGGCGCGGCCCGCCACCGCGCCCGCCACTCCGGGGGTTCCCACGCCTCGCCGACGTAGATGGTCTCGCGGGCGACGAGGTCCCCGCGGAACTCGTAGAGCGCCGGGCCGAACAGCCACGCACCGCCGTCGTAGCGGGCGCGGATCTCGACCACCCAGAAGTCGTCCCGCCCCCGCACCCGGACGATCTCGAGCTCGACCTCCGCGGGGTACTCCCGCCGCCACTCGCGGAAGTTCGCCACGCCCTCGAACCGCTCACCGGACTGCGGGAACTCCAGGACGGCGTCCTCGCAGTAGATCTCGCTGGCCCGGTCCTCGTCGCCGGCCGCGCTGAAGCGGATGTAGTGCTCCAGCGCCGCCCGGACCGACTGCTCGTCCATGGGCCGATGCTCCTCGCCGGCCTCCCGGACGTCGATGCCCCGCGGCCCGACAGGGGACCCGTCGTGTCGGGAGGACGAGCACCCGCTACGGTATTCCCCATGCATCCGGTCGAGATTGTGCGGATTGCGCTCGTCGAGCGCCGGCACGTCGACCTGCTGCGGTGCGCGAGCGCGCTCTGTCGGGTCTGACACCCGTCCTCGGCCCCGCCCGCCCGCCCGCACCCACCTCCGGAGACCTCGCATGACCCTGCTCGCTGCCGCCCCGACCACGCCCGCCGCCGTCGACGGCGGCATCCTCGACCTCGAGCGCCTCGAGCCGACCATCGGCGCCCGCGTCCACGGCGTCGACCTCGCCCGCGCCACCGACGACCAGGTCCGGGCCATCCGGGCCGCGCTCGCCGAGTACAAGGTGCTGTTCTTCGCCGGGCAGCACGACCTGCACCCCGACAGCCAGGTCGCGCTCGGCCGCCGCCTGGGCGAGGTCACCGAGTCGCACCCGGTCGTCCCCGGCGTCGACGAGGAGCACCCGGAGATCTACGCGCTCGACAGCGCCACCGGCGGGTTCGCCGACGTCTGGCACACCGACGTCACCTTCGTGCGCCGCCCCCCGCTGGGCTCGGTGCTGCGCGCCGTCGTCCTCCCGCCGGTGGGCGGGGACACCCAGTGGGCCGACCTCGAACTGGCCTACCGCTCGCTCAGCGAGCCGGTGCAGCGCCTGGCCGACCAGCTCGTCGCCGTGCACGACGGCACCCGCGAGTTCGGCTACTACCTCGCCCAGCGCGAGGCGCGGACCACGTGGGAGGGCGAGGAGTTCCGCGCCCTCGTCCCCGTCTCGCACCCGGTCGTGCGGGTGCACCCGGAGACCGGCCGGAAGGGGCTGTTCGTCAACCCCGGGTTCGTCTCGCACCTCGAGGGCGTGTCCGACGCCGAGAGCCGGTACCTGCTCGACCTCTTCTACGCGCACATCACCAAGCCGGAGCACATCGTGCGGCACCGCTGGGCGGTGGGTGACGTCGTCATGTGGGACAACCGCTCGACGGTGCACTACGCCAACCGGGACTACGGCGACCAGCGCCGCGTCATGCACCGCATCACGCTCCGTGGGGACGCCCCGGTCGGGACGACGGTCCGCTGACCCGCGGCTACGGTCGTCCGTAGCGCTCGACCGAGTGACGAGGCGCAGGCCCCACCGGGGTCTGCGCCTCCTCGCGCGCCTCCATCCGCGCCGGCCCGCGTCGGGCCCGACGTCCCAGGGAAGTAGAACCCCATGCAGCGCACCACTCTCCGCCCCCGCGCCTCCGCGGTGGCCCTGACCGCCGTCCTGACCGCCGCCGTCGCCGGGTGCACCGCCGAGGAGGCGGGCGGCAGCGGCGGCGGGAGCGGCAGCGGGATCACCGTGCAGACCGCGCAGTTCAGCTGGACCGCCGCGGGCCTGACCAACGGCATCCTCAGCGAGATCGCCGCCGACCACCCCGACCTCGGCGTCGCGTCGTTGGCGACGACGCAGCTGGACCCGGCCGCGGCCTGGGCCGGCGCGCAGCGCGGTGACATCGACCTGCTCACCGAGGTCGCCCTGCCCAACCAGCAGGAGCTGGCCGACTCCGCGAGCGAGCAGGTCGAGATCGTGTCGGAGACCTACGGCGACGCGGCCCAGGGGTGGTTCGTGCCGGCCTACGCGGTCGAGGCCGGCGGGCCGCTGGAGGGGCTGACCAGCGTCACGCAGCTCGACGACTACGCCGAGGAGCTGGGCGGCAAGTTCTACGACGCCGACCCCGGCTACATCACCACCGAGCAGAACGCCAAGCGGCTGGAGGGCTACGGCATCGAACTGGAGCACGTGGTCTCCAGCGAGGCGGCCGAGCTCGCGCAGCTGGAGAACAGCTACAGCCGCGAGGAGCCGATCGTGCTGTACCTGTACCACCCGCACGCGGTGTTCGCGCAGTACGACATGGTGCAGCTCGAGGAGCCCACGCCCTACACCGACGGCTGCCTGACCACCGGCGACGGCGCCTGCGCGATGCCGTCGTACAGCGCCAACATCGCCGCCAGCAACGAGCTCGCCGAGCAGGCGCCGGCCTTCGTCGACCTGCTGACCGACCTGCGGATCTCCGTCGACGAGATGGAGGCGATGCAGAAGAGCGTCGACGTCGACGGCGAGGACGTGTCCACCGTGGCGCGCAAGTGGGTCGACGCCCACGCCGACCAGATCGCCGAGTGGATCGGCTGACGTGGCCCCGCCGGTGCTGCGCGTCTCGGGCCTGACGAAGGTCTTCGGGACGCGGGAGCAGGAGGCGCTGCGGCTGGCCGGCGAGGGTCTCGGCCGCGACGAGATCCACCGCCGGACCGGGTCGACGCTGGCGGTCCACGACGTCAGCTTCACCGTCGAGCGCGGTGAGCTGTTCGTCGTCATGGGGCTGTCGGGTTCGGGCAAGTCCACGCTGGTGCGCCTGCTCAACCGGCTCATCGAGCCCAGTGCCGGCACCGTCGAGGTCGAGGGCCGGGACCTGCGGGCGCTCGACGACGCGGCGCTGCGCACGGTGCGCAACGAGAAGATCAGCATGGTCTTCCAGCACTTCGCGCTCCTCCCGCACCGCACGGTGCGGGAGAACGCCGCCTACGCGCTCAAGGTCCGCGGCGCCGGGGCGGCCGAGCAGCGCGAGCGGGCGGACTGGGCGCTGGAGACGGTGGGCCTGCTCGAGCGGGCCGACGCCCGGCCCGACGAGCTCTCCGGGGGCATGCGCCAGCGTGTGGGCCTGGCCCGCGCGCTGGCCGCGGACTCGGAGGTGCTGCTGATGGACGAGCCGTTCTCCGCCCTGGACCCGCTGATCCGCCGCGACATGCAGGACCTGCTCGAGCGGCTACAGGCGGAGCTGACCAAGACCATCGTCTTCATCACCCACGACCTCAACGAGGCGATGCGGCTCGGTGACCGGATCCTCATGCTCAAGGACGGCCGGACCGTGCAGCTGGGCACCGGCCCCGAGATCATCTCCGCGCCCGCCGACGACTACGTCGCCGACTTCACCTCCGACGTCGACCGGACCCGGGTGCTCACCGCGGGCGACCTGCTCCGCGAGCCACGGATGACCGCGCGGCTCGGGGACGGCTGCGGCGACGTGCTCAGGGCGCTCGGTGCGGCCGAGGCCAACGGCGTCCACGTCCTCGACGGCGACGGGCGCATCGCAGGCGTGGCGCGCGACGACCTGCTGGCCCGCGCCCTGCAGGAGGGCCGGACCGCGATCGGCCCGCGTGAGCTGGTCGCCGACCACGCGACGATCGCGGCCGACCGGCCCGTCGTCGAGTTCGTCCACCTGGTCGGGCGGCACGTGGTGCCCCTCGGCGTCGTCGACACCGAGGGGCGGCTGCTCGGGGTCGTGCCACGGGCCGCGGTGCTCGACGCGCTGTCGGCCGTCCCGGTCCGGGGGAGGCGCCCGTGATCCCGCACCTCCCGCTCGGTCAGTGGGTCTCCGACCTCATCGACTGGCTGCTCGACACGGTGCCCTGGCTGTTCGACGCCATCTCCGCGGTCATGCAGGTCCTCGTCGACGGGCTGACCGACGTCCTGGTGTCACCGCCGCCGGTGGTCTGGATCGTCGTCTTCACGGTGGTCGCGCTGGTCCTGCGCGGCCCCTGGCTGGCGCTCTACACGCTGCTGGCGTTCCTGCTGGTGGTGTCGCTGGAGCTGTGGGCCGAGACGATGCAGACCCTCGCGCTGGTGCTGGTCGCGGCGGTCATCGCCACGGCGATCGGGGTGCCGCTGGGGATCCTGGCGGCGCGGCGCCGGGCGGTCAGCGTCGCGGTCCGGCCGGTGCTGGACTTCATGCAGACGACGCCGGTGTTCGTCTACCTGATCCCCGCCGTCTTCTTCTTCGGCGTGGGCGTCGTGCCCGGCGTGGTGGCCACCATCCTGTTCGCCATCCCGCCCGGTGTGCGGCTCACCGAGCTCGGCATCCGGCAGGTGGACCGGGAGGTCGTCGAGGCGGCCCAGGCCTTCGGTGCCCGGCCCGGCCAGGTGCTGCGGGAGGTCCAGCTGCCCCTGGCGCTGCCGTCGATCATGGCCGGCGTGAACCAGGTGATCATGCTGGCGCTGTCGATGGTGGTCACGGCCGGCCTGCTCGGTGCCGCCGGACTCGGGGCGGTGGTCGTGCGGGCGGTGACCCAGCTCGACGTCGCCAGCGGGTTCGAGGGTGGCCTCGCCGTCGTCCTCCTGGCGATCTTCCTCGACCGGCTGACCGGGGCCTTCGGGCAGCGGACGGCCCTCTCGCGCCTGCTGCACCTGCGCCGGCAGACCGAACGGCAGCAGCGGCCCGCCGGCGGTGCGGAGGCCGGCCTCGCGTCCCCCGGCCGGCTGACCGCCCGCTGACCACCGGGCGGGGGGGCTCAGCCGATCCGCTCGGCCAGGGAGACGACGATCCCCTCCGGTCCGCGCACGTAGGCCATGCGCCAGACCTGCTCGTACTGTCCGACGCCACCGACCAGGCCGTGACCGTCCGCGGCCAGCCGGTCGACGGCCGCCTGGAGGTCGTCGACCTCGAAGGCCACGTTGCGCAGCCCCAGTTCGTTGGCCATCGCCTCGGGCGATCCCGGCTCGTGGTCGGGCCGGACGAAGCTCGCCAGCTCCAGCCGGGTACCTCCGTCGGGCGGCCGGAGCATGACGATCTCGGTGCGGGAGTCGGGGATGCCGCTGACGGTGTCCAGGAACTCGCCCTCGACGAAGGTCCGCCCCTCGACCTCGAGACCCAGCCCGACGAAGAACGCCGTCACTGCGTCGAGGTCCGCGACCGTGATGCCGACGTGGTCGAAGCGTCGGATGTGGGACATGGGTGCATCCTCCTGTGCTCGTCGTGTCCATCCGGCCCGAGGACGGAGCAGACGGCGAGTCCTCGACATCCGGGAGACCGCGGTGGGCGGCCACGACGGGTTCAGCGGCGCACGGACGGGAGCCCGCCGCGTGCCATCCGGACGCCACTGATCCCGGTGACGAGCAGTCCGCTGAACCGGCCGGCCGGGATGACCCAGGCGGCGGGCTCGGCGACCAGGTGGAGCGGCGCGAGCAGGCCGGCGGCGGCCGAGCCCAGCGCCGCCCGGGACAGCGCGACGGGCAACAGGCCGGTGCGTCGTCCGGCGACGCCGAGGGCTGCCACGAGCAGGCCGAACCCGGCGCCGTGCACCACGCCCCCGGCCAGGAACGCACGGCGGTGCAGCGTGACGGCGCGGTCGTCGTCCGCGGCCCGGTCGGTGGTGAGCGCCGTGGTCACCACCGAGGAGGCGGTCAGCGAGGCCACCGCGACGGCGCCGCCCACCGCGGCCGCCGTCCGCACGTCGCGCCCGGCGGGCGCGCTCAGGCGCACCACCGAGGCGGTGAAGCGGGCCAGTGCCGCGGCGGAGAGCAGTTGCCCGGTCGCGCTGACCCGCGCCGGGCCGCGGTTGCCGTGGAAGAACCGGCGGATCGTCGCGGCATCCGAACCGGGACGGGGGTAGGGCACGTCAGCGGTGACGAGTGCGCCGGCCACCCCGGCGAGGAAGAGCACCCCGGAGGCCGGCCCGCTGAGCGCGCCGCGGTCGGGTGCGGAGCCGGTGGCGGTCATCGTGCCGCTCCTCCTGGGGAAACGGGCGGCTCCTCCGCCAGCGGGCTGAACTGGATGGCGACCAGCTGCCAGCGCCCGTCCCGGCGCACCCAGACCTGGCCGCCCCGGACGGCCACCGCCACCGGGTGGTCCTGGTAGGTGGCCCGGTGCAGGCCGGCGGTGAGCGTCACGCTCGACGACGGGCAGCGCCGCGGCACTCAGAACGCGGACGGGATGGGAGTCGGCTGCAGCGTCGGCTCCGTCGGGCGGGTCGGTCGGCGGCGCTCATCCGCCCAGCACGAGGCGGCCAGGAGGGCGAGGGCGGCGACGACGTACCCGGGGTGGGCGATGACGGCCTCCTCCGCGCCGGCCAGGGGGTTCGCCAGGATGCCGAGGCGGTCCAGGGCCCATCCCGTGGCGGCGGTCAGCGCCAGGACCGCGCCGGTCCGCCGCAGTGCCGGGTACCAGCGGGTCCGGGACACCACGTACAGCGAGGGGAAGACCAGCGCCACGGTGAGCAGTTGGGCGAGCTCTACGCCGACGTTGAAGGCGAGCAGCGCGGACACCGACGCCGAGCCGTCGAGGCCGAGGTCGGTGAGGATGCCTGCGAAGGCCAGCCCGTGCACCAGGCCGAACCCGGCCGCGATGAGGACCTCACCGCGACGGGCCAGTGGCCGCATCGCGTGCACCGCGGCCACGCCGACCGAGGCGGCGATGGCCACCTCCACCGGTGCGCCGGGGACCGACACCCAGCCCAGTGCGGAGGCGATCAGCGTCAGCGAGTGCCCCACGGTGAACGCCGTGACGACGGCGAGGACCCGGCGCAGGGTCGCGGCCAGGCCCACGCGCCGCTGCCACCGCCCGGCGGTGACCGCGAGCGGCGCCACGAGCAGCAGCGTCAGCAGGAACAACAGGTGGTCGGCGCCCTCGAGCACGTGGTGCAGGCCGTGGCCGACCATGTCGGGCAGACCGGTGGAGATGCCGCCCCCGGCGGCCTCGCCGATCTGCAGGCTGCCGTCGGAGGCGGTGAGGACCCCGGCGGTGGAGATGTCCCCGGCCGCGTCGGTGAGGACGACGACGGCCTCGTGGGAGGGGTCGGCCTCGATGATCCCGTCGTAGGTCACGGTGAACGCCGCGGGGTCGGCGTTGCCGGGGTCGAGGGTGACCTCGACGCTGAGGGACTCGATGCCCTCGACCGACTGACGCACCACGTCGGTGTAGGTCTCGGTCCATGCCGTCCCGTCGGCACCGGTGACCGTCAGGTGCTCGTCGAGGTAGGCGGTGACCGCCTCGGCGTAGGAGTCGACGTCGCTGCTGCTCGTGTAGGCGGTGCCCAGCGCCGCATCCAGCGTCTCCAGCGCGACGCTGACGGTCGCGTCCACCGAGTCCTCGCCCATGCGGACCGACAGCGTGCTGCTGTCGAGGCTGTGGGCGTCCGCGGTCGCGGGGGTGAGCAGGACGAGGGCGCTGGTGAGGCCGCCGGTCAGGGCGGCGCCGGCGGACGTGCGGCGTCGGAGGAGGGGGGTCATGGCGACCGACCGTGCCGGTCGTTGCTGGGAGGTTCCTCGACGTCGGCTGGGGGATCTCCACCGAGGGTGAGGTCCCGCTCACAGCGGATGCACAGCGGGCATCCAGCGACGGCGGAGACCGACCGCCCACCGTGGAGCCCGACCGACTCCTCCCGACAACGAGAGAAGCCCCCGTGAAGCTCCGCAAGACCCTGGCCGCCGTCCTCCTCGCCGCCGCCGTCCCCGTCGCCGCAGCATGCGGTACGACCGCCGAGGCCGCCTCCACCACGACCAGCAGCACGAGCAGCTCCGCGACCAGCGACAGCTCCACCACCGAGACCGCCGACACCGGCGGCCCGGGCGGCGCCATGGGCGGAGGCGGCCCCGGCGGTGTAGACGTCTCCTCGGTGACCACGGAGGAGCAGCTGGTCGAGCTGATCCAGGAGGCCTACGGCGACGCCGGCCTCGACCTGCACCGCGGTCACCAGCCTGTCCAGGACGTGCTGGACGAGGTGCTGACCATCAGCCACGACGAGCTGCACGTCCGGATGGACGCCGGACAGAACCTCGTCGCCGTCGCCGAGGACCTCGGCATCGACCCGCAGACCCTCATCGACGCGCTGGTCGCGAAGTACGGTCCGGCCATCGACACCCTGCTGGCCGCCGGCACCATCACCGAGGACGAGGCCGAGCAGTACCGCGCCGCGCTGGAGGAGGCCTTCAGCTTCCGGGTGAACTGGGACGGCGAGGAGGCCACGCCCACCTTCACCGGCCTCGACGCCTGACCCGCACCGGTCGGAGCTGCGACGGGCACCAGGAACTCGGCTGCGATCGGGCGACGGTGCCCCGGCTGGTCGAGCCGGGGCACCGTCCTCCTCGGCACCTCCGGCCACGTGATGCCCGACAGCGAGGATCCGGACGCGCCGCGCTGTCGACGCGGCCCGGGACGTCGGGGCACTCCCGTGTGCCCCGGATGTGCCTTACGGGGTCCGGCCGACGTCCTAGTTGTCGTAACCAGGAACGTTGTTGACAGTCGGCGTGGTGTCTTGATGACGAAGGAGACCTCCGGAAGGAGTGGCGGTGCTTGACGTCGCCGTTCCTAACCGGAGGTCTCCGTGGCCCACGCTAATGCCCGCACGACCGTCTATGCCCGCAAGCTGATCGTCGCTCGTGTCCGGGCTGGGCACCGGCCCGGTGAGGTCGCCAAACAACTCGGGATCAGCCGGCAGACGGTTCACAAGTGGGTGCGCCGCTGGCGGAGCGAGGGCGAGGCCGGCCTGGCTGATCGCTCCTCCCGCCCGCACCGGATGCCGGGCACCACGTCACCGGAGACGGTGGCGCGGATCGTCGCGGCC
>NZ_FPBA01000048.1 GCF_900116515.1 Geodermatophilus amargosae | reverse complement strand
CGCGGAGGCGCCGTCGAGCACCGCCGGGTCGGTGAAGGCGCCGGGGTCGATGACCAGCCGCCGGTCGCCGTCGCTGATCGCGACGCAGGCGTGCCCGTGCTTCGTCAGCTCCATGACGTCAGCTCCATGAGCGCATCCTGCCGTCGCGGCCGCCGGTCCGCCGCCTCACCCGGACGGGTGACGGGAGCACCGCCCGGCTGCCCCGGCGACCGGCGCCTGCCGACCTCCCTGGCATGGCCCCCACCGCCACCACCCCCACCGCCACCACCCCCACCGCCACCACCCCCACCGCGTTCGCCGCCACCACCTACGTCGCCGCCCGCAGCCGCGCCCACGGCCCGACCGCCGCCCTGTGGCACGCGGTCGAGCTGCACCGTCCGGCCGCCGAGGTCGACGGCGCCTGCGAGCTCACCCTCTGCGGCACGCTGGCCCGCGTCACCCTCGACGAGGAGTGGCCGACGTCGGCCCGCGACGTCTGCGCCCCCTGCGTGGTCCTCGCCCGCGGTTGATGAGCCGTCGGCGCCCTGCGGGTCAGTTGCCGGTGAACCTGGCCGGGCGCTTGGCGAGGAAGGCCTCGACCGCCTCGGCGTGGTCGGCGGTGCGGCCGAGCTCGGTCTGCAGCCGGGCCTCGAGCGCGAGCGTCGCCTCCAGCGAGTCGGTCGGCGCCGTGGCCAGCACCGTCTTCACCGCCCGGTAGGCCGCCGTGGGCCCGGCCGCGAGCCGCTCGGCCAGGGCGCGCGCCTCGCCGGCCACCTGGTCGGCCTCGACCACGCGGTGCACCAGACCCCACTGCAGGGCGGTCTCGGCCGGGAACGCGTCGGGGAGCAGCAGCAGCTCGGTGGCGCGGGCGACGCCGACGTTGTGCACGAGCCGGGCGGCGAGCGCGGAGTCGCTGGACAGGCCGATGCCGGTGAACGCCGTCGTGAACTTGGCGCCGGCAGCGGCCACCCGCAGGTCGCCGGCCATCGCCAGCCCCAGGCCCGCTCCCGCGCACGCCCCGTTGATGCCGACGACGACCGGCACCCGCAGCGCCGACAGCGCCAGGACCAGCGGGTTGTACTCGTCCTCGACCACCGACAGGGACGTCGCCGCGTCCCCGCGCAGCGACTCGACGTGCTCGCCGAGGTCCTGGCCCACGCAGAACGCGCGGCCGGTGCCGGTGAGGAGCACGGCGCGCACCGACCCGTCGTCGGCGATCCCCTGCACCACCTCGAGCAGCTCGCGGCGCATGGCGCGGGAGATCCCCGGCCGCTGCAGGGTGACCGTCGCGACGCCGCCCGCGTCCTCCCGGGTCACCGTGGTCTGCGTTCCCGTCGGGTCGGACATGGGGGTCACCCTGCCACGGTCGAGCGGGCCGGACAGAAGCATCCCGTCCGAGCTGGATCGAGCGCACGACGAGTAAGGTGTGCCTGCCCTACGTACCGAACGGGGGTCACCACCACCCCCATCGGAGGACCGGGCATGGGCCAGGCGTTCCTCGCCAGCTACCTCATCGGTCTCCGCGAGGGCCTCGAGGCCACCCTGGTGGTCAGCATCCTGGTGGCCTACCTGGTCAAGTCCGGTCGGCGCCGCCAGCTGCTGCCCCTGTGGGCCGGCGTGGCCGGCGCCGTCTTGCTGTCGGTGCTCTTCGACGCGCTGCTCACCTACACCGAGACCGCGCTGCTGGCCGACTACCGCTCGCGCGAGCTGTTCGAGGCGATCACCTCGGTGCTCGCCGTCGGGCTGGTCACCTGGATGGTCTTCTGGATGCGGCGCACCGCGCGCCGGCTCAAGGGCGAGCTGACCGGGCGGCTGGAGGCCGCGATCGGCGTCGGCTCGCTCGCCGTCGCCGGTATCGCCTTCCTCCGTGGTCCGCGAGGGCCTGGAGACGACGCTGCTCTTCTACGCCGCCGCCCAGGGCGCCACCACGACGACGACCCCGCTGGTCGCGATCTCCGCGGGCGTGCTCACCGCCGTCGTCGTCGGCGCCGGCCTGTACGCGGGCGCCATCCGGATCGACCTGTCGCGGTTCTTCACCGTCAGCGGCGTCCTGCTGGTCTTCGTCGCGGCCGGCATCCTCAAGTACGGCGTCCACGACTTCCAGGAGGCCGGCGTCCTGCCCGGACTGGACGTCCTGGCCTTCGACGTCTCGGGCGTCCTCGACCCCACCAGCTGGTACGGCGCGACGATCGCCGGGATGTTCCACATCACCGCGGCGCCCACGGTGCTCGAGACGGTGGCCTACGTCGCCTACCTGCTGCCGGTCCTCGCCGCCTTCCTCTGGCCGGCCCGCACCCCCGCGGCCGCCCCCCAGCCTCCCGGCGCCACCCCGGCCCGGACCACCTCCTCGCAGTCGGAGACCACCGAGCACGTCCGTGCGTGACCGCCGCCTCCCCCTCCTCACCGCAGCCCTCCTGGCCGCGCTGACCACCGCCGCCTGCGGCAGCGCCGACGCCGGGTCCGGCGGCGCCTCGGGCGGGGAGGCCGCCGACACCGTCCCCGTCGCCGCGTCCGACGACGCCTGCGACGTCGCCAGCAGCGAGCTGCCCGCCGGCACGCACCAGTTCCAGGTGACCAACTCCGGCAGCCAGGTCACCGAGTTCTACGTCTACGCCGACGGCGACCGGGTGGTGGGCGAGGTCGAGAACATCGCCCCCGGCCTGACCCGCGAGCTGCTCGTCGAGCTGCCCGCCGGCACCTATGAGGCCGCCTGCAAGCCCGGCATGGTCGGCGACGGCATCCGCAGCGACCTCACCATCACCGGCGAGGCGGCCCAGCTGTCGGAGGACGAGACCCTCGCCCAGGCCGGCGCCGACTACCAGCGTTACGTCCAGAGCCAGACCGGCGCCCTGCTCGAGCAGACCACCGCCTTCGTCGACGCGGTGGAGGCCGGCGACGTCGAGGGTGCCAAGGCGCTGTTCCCGGTCGCGCGCACCTACTGGGAGCGCATCGAGCCCGTGGCCGAGGTCTTCGGTGACCTGGACCCGCTGATCGACGGCCGCGAGGGCGACCAGGCCGAGGGTGAGGACTTCACCGGCTACCACCGCATCGAGCAGGCGCTGTGGGTCGGGAACACCACCGAGGGCATGGCCCCCTACGCCGAACAGCTGCTGGTGAACGTCCGGGAGATCGTCGACCTGGCCAACGAGACGACGCTGGAGCCGCTGCAGCTGGCCAACGGCGCCAAGGCCCTCCTCGACGAGATCGCCACGGGCAAGATCACCGGCGAGGAGGACCGCTACTCGCACACCGACCTGTGGGACTTCGCCGCCAACCTCGAGGGCTCGGAGGCCGCGGTCCAGGCGCTGCGCCCCTACCTCGAGGAGACCGACCCCGACCTGGTCGCCGAGATCGACGAGCGCTTCGCCGCCACCGAGGCCGAGCTCGAGCAGTACCGCACCGACGGCGGCTGGACGCTGCACGACCAGCTCACCGAGGACCAGCTGCAGGGTCTGTCGGACAGCATCACCGCGCTGTCGGAGTCGGTCGGCCAGGTCGCGGCGGTCGTCGCCGACCAGTGACCCGCGCGACACCGGCGCCGGGACGCGCCGGTGCCCACGGCGGCGTCGGGACCGACGACGCCGTCCGACCTGCGAGGGAGCCATGACGGAACCGACCGCTGAGCAGCCGGCCCCGCAGCCGCGGGCGGCCGGGCTGTCCCGCCGCCGCCTGCTGGGCGCCTTCGGCGCCGGCACCGCCGGCGTCCTCGCCGCGGGCGCGGCCGGTGGCGTCATCGGCCGCGCCACCGCGGACGACGCGCCCGCGGCCGGTGCGGCCCCGACCGACGCGGTGCCCTTCCACGGCGAGCACCAGGCCGGCATCGTCACGCCCGCCCAGGACCGGCTGCACTTCGTCGCCCTCGACGTCACCACCGACGACCGCGAGGACCTCGTCCAGCTGCTCCAGGACTGGACCGAGGCCGCCCGGCGGATGACCGCGGGCCGGGACGCCGGCCCGGTCGGTGCGGTGGACGGGTCGCAGTACGCGCCGCCCGACGACACCGGCGAGGCGATCGGCCTGCCGGCGTCCGGGCTGACGGTCACCGTCGGGTTCGGGCCCACGCTGTTCACCACCGCCGACGGCACCGACCGCTTCGGCCTGGCCGCCCGCCGGCCCGCGCCCCTGGTCGAGCTGCCCGGGTTCCCCGGCGACCAGATCGACCCCGCGATCAGCGGCGGCGACCTGTGCATCCAGGCCTGCGCCAACGACCCCCAGGTCGCCGTCCACGCGGTCCGCAACCTGATCCGGATCGGCGCCGGCGTGGTGAGCGTGCGCTGGTCGCAGCTGGGCTTCGGCCGGACGTCGTCGACGAGCACCGGCCAGGCCACCCCGCGCAACCTGTTCGGCTTCAAGGACGGCACCGACAACCTCAAGGCCGAGAACGGCAGCGCGCTCGACCGCTTCGTCTGGGTCGGGGACGGGGACGCCGACTGGCTGCGCGGCGGCTCCTACCTGGTCACCCGGCGCATCCGGATGCTGATCGAGCCGTGGGACAGCTCCTCGCTCGACGAGCAGCAGCGCACCATCGGCCGCACGAAGGGCAGCGGCGCCCCGCTCGGGCAGCAGGCGGAGTTCGACCCGGTGGACTTCACGGAGCAGGTCGACGGCCGGTTCGCCGTCCCGGAGACCAGCCACGTGTTCCTGGCCCACCCGACCAACTCGGGGACGGCGATCCTGCGGCGCGGCTACAGCTTCGTCGACGGCTCCGACGGCCTCGGCCGGCTCGACGCGGGGCTGTTCTTCATCGCCTTCCAGCAGGATCCGGAGACCGGCTTCGTGCAGGTGCAGCGCAACCTGCGCCTCGACGCGATGAACGAGTACATCCGGCACACCTCCTCCGCCGTCTTCGCCTGCCCGCCGGGCGTGCGCGACGACGGCGACTGGTGGGGACGCGCCCTCTTCGACGGCTGACACCGGCCGTTCGCCCGGCCGTCCCCGGCGCGTCGTCCGCCGGCTCCCGGCGTGTCCCCCTGTCGATGCGGAGCCGTGACGCACGAGGCCCCCCGGACGGGTGGTGCAGCTGGGAGTATGTGTGGTCTCGGAGGTCCCGGGCACCCCTGCGGACGGGGGCGGACGTCCGGGGTGGACGGCGCCGACAGCAGGGTCGGCAGTGAATGGAGCGGTCCCGTGGTGGAACCAGGTCGCCGGATGCTCGGTGACCGCTACGAACTCACCGGGCTCATCGCCTCGGGAGGCATGGGACAGGTCTGGCGCGGCACCGACGAGCTGCTGCACCGGCCCGTCGCGGTCAAGGTCCTGCGCAGCGAGTACACCGGCGACCCCACCTTCCTCGCCCGCTTCCGCGCCGAGGCCCAGCACGCCGCGGCGCTGAACCACCACAACATCGCCGCCGTCTACGACTACGGCGAGACCACGGCCCGGGACACGGCCGGGGACACCGGCGAGACGCTGGCCTACCTCGTCATGGAGCTCGTCGAGGGCGAGCCGCTGTCGGCGCTGCTGCGCCGCGAGGGCCGGCTGGACACCCCGACCACGCTCTCGGTCCTGGGTCAGACCGCCGCCGCGCTCGCCGAGGCGCACCGCGCCGGGCTCGTGCACCGCGACGTCAAGCCCGGCAACATCCTGGTCCGCGCCGACGGCAGCGTGAAGATCACCGACTTCGGCATCGCCTGGTCGGCCGGCAGCGTCCCGCTCACCCAGACCGGCCAGGTCATCGGCACCCCGCAGTACCTCTCGCCGGAGCAGGCCGAGGGGCACCTCGCCACCCCGGCCAGCGACGTCTACGCCCTCGGCCTGGTCGGCTACGAGTGCCTCACCGGCCACCCGGCGTTCGAGGGCGACAACGCGGTCACCATCGCGCTCAAGCAGCTGCGGTCGGACCCCGAGCCGCTGCCGGACACGCTGCCGGTCGACGTCCGCACGCTCATCCGCCGCGCGCTGTCGAAGGACCCGGCGGCCCGCATGGCCGACGGCGCGGCGTTCGTCGCGGCGGTCGAGGACGCCCGCGCCGGCCGGCTGCCGGCCTGGGAGCCGCCTCCCGCCGCGGTGCCGGCCGCCATGCCGGCCATCGTGCCGCCCGTCGTGTCCGCCGGCGTCGACGCCGGCCCCCCCACCCAGGCTGCACCGGCCCCGGTCCTGCCCGGCCCCCGGGGGACGCGGCGCAGCAGCCCCCCGCCGCCCGGCCGCCGCCGGGTCGCGACCGTGCTCGTGCCGCTGTTGGCGCTGCTGCTCGGCGCGGGGCTGGCCGCCGCCGTCTTCTCCGCGCTGACCGATCCGCCGTCCCCGACCATCGTCGCCGCGCAGACCCGGGAGAGCGAGGAGGGCGTGGTGCTCGAGGCCGGCGACTACGTCGGCCGGCCGATCGACGACGTCGCCACCCAGCTGTCCGCGCTGGGCCTGGGTGTGGAGCGGCGCGAGCAGGTGACCGGCTCGGCCGTCCCGGGCCGGGTGCTCGGCGTCTCGCCCGAGGGCGTGCGGCTCGAGCCGGGCGACGACGTCGTCGTCACCTTTGCCGTGGCGCCGTCCGGCGGCCGCGGCTCCGGATCGACCTCCTCCGGGAGCAGCGACGACGGCGGGGTCTCGGCCGTGACCGGGGACAGCGCTCCCGCGCCCGTGGTCGAGCCGGTCCCGCCCGCGCCGGACCCGGCGACCGGCACCTCTGCGACGACCACGGAGGCCGCGACGCCCACCTCGTCCACCACGGCGGCGGGCTCGGCACCCGGCTCGGGTTCGGGCACGGGGACCGGCACGGGGACCGGCTCGGGGACGGGCACCGGCACCGGCACCGGCACGGGTCCGGGAACGGGCACGGGGTCCGGCACGGGCACCAGCACCTCGTCCCCGGCGACCAGCAGCTCCGGCGCGCCGCCGACGTCATCCTCACCGGTGACGACGACGCCCCCGACACCTGGCACCACCACCCCGGACGCGGGAGCATCGACCGGCGACTGACCCGGTCCGAGGAGGTGTGATGGGCGTGAGCCCCGTGCGACGCGTCGTCGGCGGCCGCTACGAGCTGCTCGGCCTCCTCGCGACCGGCGGCATGGGGCAGGTCTGGCGCGGGCGCGATGCGCTGCTGGACCGCCCCGTCGCCGTCAAGCTCCTGCGCAGCGAGTACACCGAGGACGAGACCGTCCGCAGCCGCTTCCGGACCGAGGCACGGCTGGCCGGCCGGCTGCTGCACCGCAACATCGCCGCGCTGTACGACTACGGCGAGGCGGTGACCGACGACGGCGAGGTCGTCGCGCACCTGGTGATGGAGCTCGTCGACGGCGAGCCGCTGTCGGCGCTGCTGACCCGCGAGGGGCGCCTGCCGCCGGACCGGGCGCTCGACCTCGTCGGTCAGACCGCGGCGGCGCTGGCCGCCGCGCACGCCGCCGGGGTGGTGCACCGCGACGTCAAGCCGGGCAACGTCCTGGTCGGCGCCGACGGCGTCGTGCGGATCACCGACTTCGGCATCGCCTGGTCGGCCGGCAGCGCGCCGCTGACCCGCACCGGCCAGGTCGTGGGCACCGCCCACTACCTCGCACCCGAGCAGGCGGCCGGTGGCAAGGCGGGGCCGGCCAGCGACGTCTACTCGCTCGGGATGGTCGCCTACGAGTGCCTGGCCGGGCGCCGGGCCTTCGACGGCGAGCACCCGGTGCAGATCGCGCTGCGGCAGATCCGCGACGAGCCCGACCCGCTGCCGGACGACCTGCCGGCGCCGGTGCGGGAGCTGGTGGCCCGGATGCTGGTCAAGGACCCCGCCGGACGGCTCGCCGACGGCGCCGCGGTGTGCGAGGCGATCACCACCGTCCGCGAGGGCCGCGCGCTGCCACCCGCGCCGGCGCCGGTCACCGCACCCCTGCCGGCCGCCGTCGCGGCTTTCCCGGCCGGTCCGCCGCCGCGGCCGCCGCGCCGGGGCGGGCGGGTGCTCGCCGGCGTGGCCACCCTCGCGGTCGGTGCCGCCCTGGGCGTGGGGGTGCTCCAGGTGACCGGACCCGGTCAGACCCCGGTGACGAGCGCCGGGGCCGGCCCGACGTCCTCCGCCGGGGGCATCGACGTCGGCCGCGCGGACCTCGTCGGCCGGTCCGCCGACGAGGTCGAGGAGCAGCTGGTCTCCGCCGGGCTGCGGGTGCGCCGCGTCGTGGTGGAGACGGCGGACGCATCGCCGGGGATCGTCACCGCGGTGACCCCGGTCGGGCGCCTGGACACCGGGGACACGGTCACGCTGACGGTGGCCGCGGCCGTGCCGGCACCGTCGTCGCCGACCACCACGGCGCCGTCCTCCGAGCGGGTCCCGGAGACCTCCTGGCCGCCCGTCTGGCCCTCTGCACCGGCCGGTCAGGCGACGGAGGTGGCCGACCCGCTCCCGACGACTCCCCCGCCCGTCCCGGCGCCCGCGCCGTCCACCCCGACGGCCGACGACGCCCCGGGGAACGGCAACGGGAACGGCGACGCCAACGGGAACGGCGACGCCAACGGGAACGCCGGGGGCAACGGGCGGGGCAACGGCTGGGGGCGCGCCGGCTGAGCCGTCGGCACCTCCGCAGCGTCAGCGACGGCGGCCGGGTACCAGCCAGACGGCGGCGGCGACCGCCGCCAGCGCCATGGTCAGCACGAACCCGCGGTCGGTGTCGGCGCGGGGGAGGACGACGAGCGCCCAGAAGACCGCCAGGCCGGTGAGCCCGCCCAGCGCGATCCGCTCGGCGCTAGCCGGCCGCAGTCGCAGCGCCGGCACCAGGCGCACGGCGGCGGCGACCCCGGCGAGGAGGGCGCACAGGGTGGCGAAGGCCGACCACGCCGGCACGTCCCCCCACAGCGCCGAGCCCTCCGGACGCAGGAACAGGCCGAGCTGGAGCAGCACGAGCCCCAGCGCGGCCAGGCCCCCGGCCACCAGCGCGACGCGGTCCCGGGGCGCACGCGGCGCGCGGGGGGCCGGCGGGGTCTCCGGACGGGAGGCGGGAGCGGCCGGCGGGGGGACCGGCGGGGCGCCGAGCAGGGAGTCCAGCGGGTCGGTCGGCAACGGGCCGTTCGGCTGGGGGTGGGCCGGCTGCCCGGGGGAGGCGTGCTGGCCGTGCGCCGGTTCCGCCGTCGTCACCGGCTGGGGCGAGGTCACCGGGTAGGCCGGCGCGGGCAGGGCCGACGGCGGGAGGGTGGCCGGGGCGGTCACCGGGACGGCGGTGCGCCCCTCGGCGTGCTGGGCGGTGTGCGCGGTGGCGCCCGCGGCGGTCGCACCCTCCCCGGTCACGGGGATCTCCTGGGTGCGTGGGGCGGCCGGCGGGGGCGAGGTGGTCACGGGTGCTCTCTCCTCCAGGGACGGCGGCAGCCGGTCCGCGCGGGAGGACCGGTCCTTCCCCGCACGCTATCCGCGGTGCCCGGCCGGGACGGGGAGGTGCGGCGGCGGGTCCGGCCGCTCGGCCCGCAGGGTCCCGCTGCGGGCGTGTGGGCGTGTGGGCGTGCGGGCGTGCGGGCAGCGGGGGGCGCGGGGTCCTTCTAGGGTCGGTCGGGTGGGCACGCGCGCGGGCATCGTCGTCACCGGCACCGAGGTCCTGACCGGCCGGGTCGCCGACCGCAACGGGCCCTGGGTGGCCGAGGAGCTGCAGCGGGCCGGCGTCGACGTCGGCACCGTCATCGTCGTGGGCGACCGGCCCGAGGACATGAGGGGCGCGCTGGAGTACCTCGCCGCCAGCGGCGTCGACCTCGTCGTCACCACCGGCGGCCTGGGACCCACGGCCGACGACCTCACCGCCGCGGTCGTGGGCGAGGCGCAGGGACGCCCGCTCGACGTCGACCCGGAGCTCGAGCAGCGGGTCGCCGCCGTCGTCGAGAAGCTGATGTCGCGGCGCGGCTGGCGGGCCGACCCGGAGGCGACGGCGGCCGGGGTGCGCAAGCAGGCGATGGTCCCCGCGGGCGCCACGGTGCTCGAGCCGGTGGGGACGGCGCCGGGCCTCGTCGTCCCGCCGGCCGACGGGCGCAGCGGGCCGGTCGTGGTAGTGCTGCCCGGGCCGCCGTCGGAACTGCAGGGCATGTGGCCGGCCGCGCTGGCCGCCGGGCCGGTGCGGGAGGTGCTGGCGGGGGCCGGTGAGCTGCGGCAGGAGACGATCCGGCTCTACGGCACGCTCGAGGCCCAGCTGGCCGCCACGCTGCGCGGGCTCGAGGACGGGCTCGGCGGCCTGGAGATCACCACCTGCCTGCGCGAGGGCGAGCTGGAGATCGTCACCCGCTTCGCGCCCGACGCCCAGCCGGCCTACGACCGGCTGGCCGCCGCGCTGGCCGAGGAGTACGCGGCGACGCTGTTCTCGACCGGGCCGACGCTCGACGACCTGGTGGCCGGCGCGCTGGCCGACCAGGGGCTCACCATCGCCACCGCCGAGTCGTGCACCGGCGGGCTGCTGGTGGCCCGGCTGATCGAGCGGGCCGGGTCGTCGGCGTGGGTGCTCGGCGGGATCACCTCGTACGCCAACTCGGCCAAGGAGCACCTGGTCGGCGTGCCGGGGGAGATGCTGGCCGAGTTCGGCGCGGTGAGCCCGCAGGTGGCGCTGGCACTGGCCGAGGGCGCGCGGGAGCGGTTCGGCGCCGACGTCGGCGTCGGGATCACCGGCATCGCCGGCCCCGGAGGCGGGACGCCGGACAAGCCCGTGGGCACCGTGCACCTGTGCGCCGTCGGCCCGTCCGGGCAGCAGGCGCGGTCGGTGCGGCTGCGCGGCTCGCGGACGGCGGTGCGCGAGCGCTCCGTCGTCCAGGCGATGCACCTGCTGCGGCAGCTGCTGCTCGGCGGCCCGCCGGCGTGAGGGTGCCGGGCCGGGTCCGTCCGGGAACGGAGGAGGTCGCATGGGCAGGGTGACGCTGCACGCCACCGGGCCGGTGGCGCCCGCGGAGGCGTGGGAGCGCTACGCGGAGCCGGCGCGGTGGCCGACGTGGGCGCCGCAGATCACCGGTGTCCAGGTTCCGGTGCCCCGGCTCGCCGCCGGGGTCGAGGGCCGCGTGCGGGGCCCCCTCGGGGTGACGCTGCCGTTCGTCGTCGAGTCGGTGGACGAGACGGCCCGGCGGTGGGCCTGGACGGTCACCGCCGGTCCGGTGCGGCTGCACCTCGTGCACTGGGTGACCGACGGTCCCGACGGCGGCAGCACGACGGGCCTGCGGATCGACGGTCCCCTGCCCGTGGTGGCGGCGTACGCGCCGCTCGCCCAGCTCGCCATCGGCCGGCTCGTCCGTCCTCTCGGCCGAGCGGACGCGGGGTAGCTCGCGCCGCTGCACCACGCTGACCTGCGGGAACTGTCGTACCCCCTCCGTAGGTTCGGGGGCGTGCAGGAGGTCGCGGAGTACGTGTCGCCGGTCGAGCGTGCGCTCGTGGCGTGCCTGCTCGACCGGCCCGTGCGTGCGCAGCGGGTGCCGGTCGCGCTGCTCTCGCGGGAGCAGACGGGCGCCGAGTTGGCGCGGCTGCAAGCGCGGAAGGCCATGGACGCCGCTTACGAGGCCGAGCTCGTGCTCGGGCTCGCTGATGACAGTCCCGATGACGACGACCCTGCTCCCGGGACACCGGGTGCCGGCACGCGGTCGTGGAAGCC
>NZ_FPBA01000006.1:152746-213925 GCF_900116515.1 Geodermatophilus amargosae | reverse complement strand
GGTGGTGAAGCTGCAGGACCTGGCCGACCCCGGCACCGGCCCGGGTGCCGGGCGGATGGGCTTCGGTGCGGTCATCTCCGCCGCCCGCGCCCGCTGGCTGGCCTGCGACGGCGCCGTCTCCCGCGTGGTCTTCGGCCCCGGCGGCGCCCCGCTCGACCTGGGCCGCGAGCAGCGGCTGGCCGGCCGGCACCTCCGCCGCGCGGCCGAACTCCGCGACGGCGGCTGCGTGTTCACCGGCTGCGCAGCACCCACGCACTGGTGCGACGTCCACCACCTGGTGCACTGGATCGACGGCGGTGAGACGTCGCTGGAGAACTCAGCCCTGCTGTGCGAACGGCACCACACCAAGGTCCACCACGGCTTCAGGATCGAACGACAACCTGACGGCCGATGGCACACCTACCGACCTGACGGCACCGAGATCACCACCCCGGAACCATTGCTGGCGCCCGTCGCCTGAGGTTGGGCGGCTGCCGAGCCGCGCACCGAAGGCTGCGAGAGCGCAACGGGCGTGGGTACACGTCGACTGTCCTGTGACGACGACCTACGGGGAGCGCGGCGTGACGACATCCGAGTTGAGGTCACCGAAGCAGGTCGAGGACGCAGCGATCAGCTTCGTCATGGCGCAGGAGGCCACAGCGGGTCGGATGGCCCGCGACACCCGCTATCAGGGCGCCGTGGCCGACTTGGTCAGCGGCGACCGCGTCGTCGAGGTGAAGGCGTACGGCACGACGTCACGCGGCGAGACGCTCTGGCTCGAGCCCCGCCAGTACGAGGCGGCCAAGGACGACCCGGATCACTTCTGGGTCTACATCGTCGAGAACGTGCGCCAGGGCGACCCGGCGCACTTCCGCCTGCTGCGCCTCGGCGGCGAACGGCTGCGGCAACTCCTGGAGAAGGCGAAGCAGCGCCGCTATTACGAGGTACCCCTGCCCGTCGCCGTGTACGACGCGGTCTCGCAGCAAGGCGACTGACCGGAGGTCAGTGCTGGATGCCGAGGTACCGCTCGACGCACGGCATGCACAGTCCGGTGTTGTCGTGCACGTGCTCCCGAGCGTTGACCTGCCGGCACACCGGGCACCAGCGGAAGCTGCGCCGGCGCTTGCGGGCGACCTCCTCGGCCGCCTCGGCCAGGCCCGCCCGCTCGTACAGCACGTCGTCGGACGAGAAGCGGCGGTCGGCCACGAACTCCCACACCAGCTCCGCAGGCCCAGACCACCGCGGCTCGGGACGGGCCAGCGTGAAGCCGAAACCGTCCCAGCCGACCGCCACCTGCGCCGGCCGGCCGCTCACGAACCACCGCTCGTGCACCGGCCCGGCCACCTCGGTCCACGCGTCACCCAGCGCCCGCACCAGCACGTCGGGCGCAACCCCTACCAGCGCCGCGAGCTCCCCGGTGTCAGACACCGGCCATCTCGGCCAGCCGGCACATCGCGTTGACCTGGCGCAGCTGTTCCGGTGTCCGCACCGCGGCGTCGAGCAGCAGCGGGCTCATCACCACCACCGCCAGCGCCTTGGCCCGCGACACCGCCACGTTGAGCCGGTTGAGGTCGTACAGGAACGACACCCCGCGCGGCGCCTCCTCGGTCGACGTCGACGTCGTCGAGTAGACGACCACCGGTGCCTCCTGGCCCTGGAACCGGTCGACCGTGCCCACCCGCGCGCCGTCGGGCAGCAGCGAGCGGATCAGCGCCACCTGGTTGTTGTACGGCGCGACCACGAGCACGTCGTCGGGACCGATCGGCCGCTCTGCACCCTCGGGGTCCACCCAGCCGACGCCCTGCAGCGACTCCCACACCGCTGCGACCTCGGCCGCCTCCTCGGCGGACGACGCCGACGACAGCACCGTGTGCCGGACCTCCCGCACCGCGAGCCCCGAGCCGGACACCAGACCGCCCGGCCGCACGGTGATCCGCTCCCGCAGCGCGGCCGACTCCAGCCGGCCCTCGTACGCCAGGTCGGACACGAACGCGGTCAGCGCCGGGTGCATCCGGTAGGTCGTGTCGAGGAAGACCCCGCGCCCCTCGGGCACGGTCGGGTGGCCCTCGAGCAGGTGCTCCAGCGCCGAGAGCCCCGAGTCGCCGGGGTGAACGCCCTGGGTCGGCTGAGCGAGCTGCTGCGGGTCGCCGAGCAGCACCAGGGACCGAGCGGAACGCGCCACGGCGACCGCGTTGGCCAGCGAGAACTGCCCCGCCTCGTCGACGACGAGCACGTCGACGGCCCCAGCGAGGTCCGGCTGCGTCCAGAACCACGCCGTCCCGCCGACCAGCGACACGTCGCCGTCGAGCAACCGGGAGGCGACCTCCTTGCCGTCCTTCGACCACTCCACGCCCGGCGCCCCGCAGGCCTGCTTCTCGTCGCACTTCTGCAGCGCCGGCCGGCCCACGGCGGACAGCACGTTGCCGATGACGGCGTGCGAGGTCGCTGTGACGCCGACCTTCTTGCCGGCGTCGAGCAGCGCACGGATCAGGTGCGAGGCGGCGCGTGTCTTGCCGCTGCCGGGCGGGCCCTGCACGGCGAGCACCTCGCCGTCGAGCCGCAGCCCGAGCCGGACGACGGCGTCGCCGGCCTCCTCCCCCGGCAGCCTCCGGCAGTCCGCGGGCACCCGGCGCTCGATCAGCGCCTGGCCGAGGCAGTCCCGGCCGGCGAGGACGTCGTCGGCGGTCGCCGCGATCGCCGCGCGCATGCCCTTGTCGTCCAGCGGACCGCTCGGCCCGAGCCCGCGCGGGGTGGCGGCCGCCTTCGCCGTCTTGACGACGACCCGTCCCGCGACGGCGTCGAGCACGACGACGGTGCCCACGCTGCCCCGCTGGTCGACGTCGACCGCCGTGGCGCCGACCGAGAACTTCGTGTCCTGCGGCGGGAACCGGTACTCGTAGAGCTTCGAGCGCTTCTCCTGGCCGACCTCGACCGGCGCGGTCAGCCGGCCGAGCGCGGCGCCGTCCTCGACGAGTGCCTCCGTGTCCAGCGACTGCCGACTGAAGAACTCCCACCAGCCGGGGCGGGCCTCGCGGCGGTGCCACTGCACGAGGTTGCCGAGCAGGTCGTGCCCGGCCGCCTGCAGCCGCTCGACCAGCGCGAGCTCCTCGACCTCGGCCTCCGAGCGCTCCACCGGGCCGGTGGTCTCGGACAGCAGGGGCCGCGGCTGGCCGCCGAACTGTCTCTCCATCTCCTCGCGCTGGGTCTCGAGCCAGTCGTGCAGCTCGCGGGTCGAGTCGACGTCGTCCTTGTTGTAGTCCTCGATCGCCTTCAAGCGGGCGGGATCCCGGTCGGCCAGCCACTGCTCGTAGGCGATGACGCTGCCCATCGCGTCGGCGACGTCGCCGGTGTGCTGCCGGCCGTAGAAGGCCTCGACCTTCTTGATCGAGTACGAGCCCTTGCTGATGCGCATCGACTGCCGGACGACGGGATAGAGGTCGACGAACCGCTCGGCGCGCAGCAGCTGGTCGAGCTCGGCCTCGCGGACGCCGTACCGGCCGGTGAGCCGCTTGAGCGCGCTGACCTCGTAGGCGGCGTAGTGGTAGACGTGCATGCCGGGGTCGGCGCGCCAGGCATCGACGATCAGGTCGACCAGATCGGCGACCATCTGCTTCTCGGCGGCGGGGTCGTGCGCCCACAGGGCGGTGAAGTCGCCGTCGCGGTCGCCGATGCCGGCGAGGTACTCCAGGCCCGCGCCGTCGGCGGAGTGAGGATCGCCCTCGAAGTCGAGGTAGAGGTCGCCGTCGCTCGGCTCGGGGAGGCGGAGCAGGCCGATGTTCTCGACCGGCGCGAGCAGCGTGCGGCTCGGGACGCCGGTGCGGCGCTCGTCGAGCTGCTGGCGCGCCTGCTCCTGCAGCCGGGTGCGGGTGGCCGCGCCGATGCGGGCGGCCTTGAGCGTCTCGGGTGCGGCCTCGGCCAGCTGCTCGAGCGTGGTGATGCCGGCAGCGCGCAGGGCGTCGCGGGTGTCGCGGCGCATGCCGGCGACGAGGCTCAGGTCGTCGGCGGCCAGCAGCTCGGCGTCGCAGCGGGGCTTCCAGGTGCACTGGTTGCAGTACGACGTCGGGACCGGCTCGGTGGCCGGCGGGTCGGCGACGAAGGCGGTCAGGTTCCGGCGGGCGCGGCGGGCGTAGGCGGCGACGTCGACCAGCCGCCACGGGTTGGTGACGCCGTCGCCGGTGACCACGCAGATGCGGTCGGGCCGGCGGCCCTGGAGGACGGCGAGGCGCTCGGCGTAGGTGGCCATCTGCAGCAGCGCGGGCACCTTGACGCGGCGGGCGAGCTTGGCGTCGGCGACCTCGTAGGACCAGTCGCCGAGGTTCGACGGCGTCGCCACCTTGAGCAGGAAGTCGGCCGCGCCACCCCACACGCCGTCGAAGAACTGCGCCTGCGAGATGACGTCGACGCCGTCGCGCATGGCCTGCAGCGTCAACGCCTCTGCCTCGCGGCGGCCGGCTGCGTCGAACCGCGCCGGGATGCGGACGACGGTCCGGCCCTCGGCCTCGAGCGCGTCGAGGTAGCGCATCTCGTGCTCGGTGCCGAGGTCGGCGATGAGCGCGGCGTGGTCGGTCGGGCCCTCGGCGAGTGGCTTGAGCCGGCCGTCGGCGACGGCGAGGTCGAGCGTCGTCACGTGCGGGCAGGCCTGGTGGCGGGTCAGGTCGGTGGGGCTCAGGACCAGGGATCCGTCTGTGCGGTACATCGAGACGGGACGGTCTCATGCGGCGACCGTGATCGGCGTCTTCCGCGCCGGACCGCGTCACGGAGACTGTGCGCGTGACTGCAGGACTGCACCGCTCCCACCGGGTGGCGGGTGCCCTCGTCGGCTCGGCGGTGGGTGACGCGCTGGGTGCGCCGTTCGAGTTCGGCCCGCCCGGGGCGTTCTCCGCCCGCTTCCCCTCCCCTGCCCGCGGGTCGGCCACCGAGATGTGCGGCGGCGGGTCGCTGGGGTGGGAGCCGGGCGAGTTCACCGACGACACTCAGATGGCGCTGCTGGTGGCGCAGTCGCTGGTGTCGCGAGGCGGGCTGTCCGAACCGGACCTGTTCGCGCGCTTCGTCACCTGGGCGGAGGCCGGGCCGCCGGACATCGGCAACCAGACGCGGGCGGTGCTGTCGTCGCGCCTGCCGTGGGATCGCGCTGCCCCGGAGCACTTCGCGCGGTCGGGGCACGCGGCGGGTAACGGCTCGCTGATGCGGACGACGCCGGCGGCGATCTGGTTCTCCCGCTTCGGTACCGACGCCACGGTGGACGCCGCCCGGCGGATCTCGATGCTCACGCACGGCGACCCGTCGGCCGGTGAGGGCTGCGCCGTCTTCCACGAGCTGATGCGGGTAGCGCTCGACGGCGGCGACCCGCTGGCCGCCGTCCCCGATGCCTTGGCGCTGGTGGCCGAGGAGCACCGGGACCGGTGGGCGACCGTGCTGGCTCCCGACTGGGAGCCGTCGATGGCAACCGAATCCAACGGCGCGGTGTGGCCGACGCTCGGCCAGGCGCTGTGGGCGCTGCGGCACGGGCGCGACTTCGCCGAGGTGCTGCGGCTGGTGATCGACCTCGGCGGCGACACGGACACGGTGGCCTGCGTGGCCGGCGGGCTGGCCGGGGCGGTGTACGGGATGGGCGGCATCCCGATGCGGTGGTCGTCGGCGGTGCACGGGCGGATCCCCGGTCATGGCGACCGCGTGTGGCGGCTGGCCGACCTGCAGCAGCTCGCGGCGGCGCTGGACGGCAAGCCGGTGCCGTCGTACGACCCCGGCGTCATCCCGCGGATCGGCCCGGTCGAGGTCCTGCCGGGGATCTGGGCGGGCAACCTCGACGGCGCGCGGTGCTCCGACGAGGACTTCGCCGTCATTTCGCTGTGCCGGCTGGGCGAGCCGTTCCCGCACACGAACCACCGGATGGCCTACATCGCCGACAACGAGCACAACGTCGACCTCGACGTGATGCTCGCCGACGTCCTCGACGACCTCGCCGCGCTGCACGCCGAGGGCCACCGGGTGCTCGTGCACTGCCACGGCGGGGCGTCACGGACCGGGCTGGTGCTACGCGGCTGGCTCGTGCGCGAGCAGGGGATGTCGGTCGAGGCGGCGACGGCGCACGTCGCCGAGCGCTGGCCGCACCTCGGCCTGTGGAACGCCTCCTTCACCGCAGCGCTCGAGCGGCTGATCGGGCACTGACGCACGGCTCGCACGACCCGCTGATCTCTGGCGGGTCAGAGGTGACGAGACGTGACCCGTTCGAGACCGGTACCGGCCCGTTCTCGTCCTCGCCCGCTGACACACTGCTGCCCGCGCCGGGTCACCGGCGCGACACGGGGTCCGACGAGAACAGGAAGGGACGACGCACCGGTCGACACGTCGCCCAGCTGTCCTCGTGTGCGCGGACGCGCTGCCGACCCTCGCGACAGATCACGCCGCGGTGCCGCCGCGCCCCGTCCGGAAGGGCAGCGATGTCCCAGCCCACCTCGGAGTCCCCGATACAGACCCCACCTCCCTCGCCTCCGCAGCCCCTGGCGGACGGGAATGGAGCGCCGGCGGGACCCCTGGGGTCCGGGGAGGCCGCGCCTCATGGCGAACGGACCGGGACCGCGGTTCTGCCGGCCGCCTGGGAGTCGGTCCCGGCACCCGTGGACATCTCGTCCCAGCAGCCTCGGCGGCGCAACCGTCTCGTCCTCGCCCTGTCGGTCGCCGTCGTCCTGTTGCTAGCCGCCGCCGGTGTCCTCACCGCGCTGGTGGTCACTGCTCGGGCGGACGCGGACGCGCTCACCGCGGCGGAAGCAGCCGAGGACCGCCAACAGGCCGAAGAGCTACAGGCCGTCCAGGACGAGCGGGGTCGGCTGGAGGAGCGGATCAGCGACGCCGAGGCCGACGCAGCTGCCGCCGAGGGCCGCATCGCTGCGGCTGAGGCTGCTCAGAGCGCCGCAGAGGAGGCCACCGCCGCTCGTGAGCAGGCGGACGCCGAGGCCGCTGCCGCGGACGAGCAGACGTTCGTCGACGCCCTGCGTGCCACCGAGACCATGACCAGCGCCACCGACGCCCAACTGCTGCAGCGGGGACGCGACGTGTGCAGCTACCTCGACTCGACGGCCGGTACGCCGCCCGATCTCACCGACGCGTTCGACCGGGCCGTCGCGACCTACGCCATCGACGACGCGATCCTCCTGGTCACAGCAGCGACCCAGATCCTCTGCCCCGAGTACGGCTCCTGACCTCACTGGCTCCCCCGCCGACGACGAGCGTCGGCCGGAGCCGCACGTCACGACTCCGCCACAGCCGGGGCCCCGACAGCCCCGCTGCGTCCCCGAATGGAGGACACCCATGTCCCAGCCTCTCCCCGGAGCGCCCGTACCGCTCCTGGTCGACCCCGGCCCGTGGCAGGCCGACGGCGACGGCACGCCGTCCGGACCCCTTCAGCCGGCGCCTCGGTCCCGGCGCAACGGCCTCGTCATCGCGCTCGCCATCGCGGCCGCCGTCCTGCTGACGAGCGTCGGCGTCCTCACTGCTCTCCTGATCGACTCGCGCTCCACTGCTGCCGACCTGGCTGCAGCCGAGCGCGCGGAGGACGAGCAGCAGGACACCGACCTGCGGGATGCACAACGCGGCGTCGACAATCTCGCCGTCGAGGCCACCGAGGCGGAGGCGGCTGCCGCTGCGGCGTCGACCAGGGCGGGGGAGGCGGAGGCAGCCCGGTCCCAGGCCGAGCAGGCGGCTGCACCGGGCACCTCGGACTACGAGGAGTACCTGCGACTCCTCCGGAGTACCGACCCGGCGTTCCGCACCGTGGACGACGCGACCCTCGTCGAGATCGGTGACGTCACCTGCGACTACCTCGACACTTACGGCAACAGCGACCAGACCCGGGCGCGCATCGTCAGCATCGGGGTCTCCTCCGGGATGACCTCGAGGCAGTCCTCCGAGGTCACCAGCGCCGCGATCGTCGCCCTGTGTCCGCAGCACTCACTCGACTGAGTACGGCGACGGTGGCGACGACGGACGGGACCCCGGGATGTTGACCAGGCGGACAGCCGTCGTCGTGACTGCGCTGGCGATGGCCCTGTTCGCGGCCGCGGTCGCCGTGACGCTCGTCGTGCTGGGGCGCGACGACCCCGTTGCCGCGCCCCCGCCGACGGCCGCGGCGACCAGCACGAGCGCTCCCCACGACTCCCTGCCCACGGAGTCCTCCTCCGCCACCACCTCGACGGCGACCAGGACGCTGCCACGGCCCGGTGAGCAGGTCATGGACGTCAACCCCGAGGCGGACGCCCGCTACCTCGGCACCCTGTCCGACGCCGGCCTCATCACGCCCGGGACCGACGAGCAGGCCGTCATCGAGGTCGGGCGGCTGGTCTGCGCCTACATCTCCACCGGTCAGGGCGACCTGGCCGACGCAGGCGTGATGGTCCTCCAGTCGGGAGAGGCGACGGCGACCCAGGCAGGGACCATCGTCGGCGCCGCCGTAGCGGCCTACTGCCCGCAATACGGCGAGGGGATCTGACCGACTTCCTGCGGCCCGCCCGCGGAGCGGCTGAGGCGTGCGGTCGGGGACCCGGCGTCACCCCGCGCCGGTCGGCGGCGGAGGTCGGTAGACGTCGGACCGGTGGGCGATGCGCACCACGAGGATCCGCCGGCGGTCCTCGTCGACCTCGAGGAGGACCCGGTAGTCACCTCGCCGCGCACTACGCAGCCCAGCGAGGTCCCCGGTCAGCGGCTTGCTGAGGCGGAGCGGGTTCACGGGCAGGACTGTCGTGAGGAACTCGACGACGGCCGCCGCCACCTTGGCGGGCAGGCGTCCGAGTTGGCGCCGTGCCGACGAGGAGATCCGGACCTCGAACGGCGCGGTCAACCGTCGAGGCCGAACTCGGCTCTCAGGTCCTCTCCGGAGGTGGTCTCACCGCGCTCAGCCTCCGCGCGGGCCTCGTCGACGTCCCGGCGGACGCTGGGCTGCGAGAGCCAGAACAGGGTCTCGTGCAGCGAGTCGAGGTCCTCCTTCGCCATCAGGACGGCGGCCTCCCGTCCGTGGCGGGTGATCGTGACGATCTCGTGGGTCTTCTCGGCCGCCTCGACCAACGCCGACAGCTTGTCCTTGGCCTCGCTGAGCGGGATGGTCGTCACGGGGTTATTCTAGCCAGACTTCTGGCCAGCCGGGTCGGCCATGACCTCTCGTTAGTGTCGCGGGATGGCGATCGATCCCCGCGGTGCAGACCTCAAGCGCTACCTCCAGGAGGACCCGGGCGGGCCGGTGGTGATGCTCAACCTGCTCCGCTTCGCCGAGGGCGGGCGCGAGTCCTACGCGCGCTACGCCCAGGCCCTGCGCGAGACGTTCCTTCCCCGCTACGGCGGCGAGGTGCTCTACGCCGGGGAGGGCGGCACCCCGCTCGTGGCCGAGCCGGGCCAGGACTGGGACGCGGTGCTGCTCGTGCGCTATCCCTCGCGGGAGGCGTTCAGCCGCATGGTCGCCGACCAGGAGTACCAGCAGGTCACGCACTTCCGCACGGAGGCGCTGACCGAGGCGGTGTTACAGCCGACCACCGCCTGGGATCGCGGCTGAGCTCCCGCCTCACCGCCGCCGCCGGACGATGTGCGCTCACGGCGCATTCCCCAACCGGAAATGCCCCGTGAGCGCACATCGTCAAGAACCCCGCGTCATATCCGGGCCGTAGATTCGGGCCATGCGGAGGCCGCGCACGCAGGACGACCTCGACGCGACGTACTCCCCCGGCCAGACGCCGGAGCAGAGCCGCGCCGTGGCGCGGCAGCTGGAGGCGTGGGCCGCCGAGGGCACGCGGCCCGGCGACGAGGTCAACGCCGCCGAACTGCTGGTGTTCGCCGGAAGCCAGCTCAGCCGGGTCGGTGACGTGCAGGAGGCACTGCGGGTGCTCCGCCGGGCCGTCGCGACGGGTGAGCCGGTCGACCCCGACGTGCGCTGTTTCCTGCACCACGCCCTGCTCGAGGTGGGGGACGTGGACGCCGCGCGTGAGCTGGCCGGGCAGTTGCGTCGGGAGCGCCCGTCCGACGTCGACGTCTACCTGCTCCTGGGCGAGGACTACGAGGTGCACGGCGATCTGCGCGAGGCGCACCGCTGGTTGACGCTGGGGGTCCGGCGGGCGCTGGACGACGTGATCGATGGCGACGACGCCTCGGAGGACCAGGTGCTGCGCCAGGCCGCCCACCTGCTAGTGTCCCGGGGACGGGTCCGCCGGGCCCTGGGCATGCCGGCTGACGAGTGGGACGAGCTCGCCCCGTCGCCGGCCACCCCCGACGACGAGCTGCTCGAGTGAGCCAGGCCGGCGTCAGACGTCGGGGATGTGGATGGCCAGCAGGTCACTCACCTCGACGGGGCGGCCGGCGTCGACCACCAGCTCCAGCCGGTGCCGGCCCGGGCGGTGCACGACGCGCGGACCGGCGTAGCGGGGAACGTCCGCAGCGGCGGGACCGACGTGGTGCACGCACTGCAGCGCGCCGGCCGGCCCGGTCGCCACCGCGGGTCGGCGGGGCGGGAGGTCGAGCACGAAGACCAGGGGCCGGCCGGGGCGGTGTTCGTCGTCGCGGTGCACCCAGATCAGGAAGCCGAGGTCGGCATACAGCCAGAAGGCCGGCTCCTCCTCCGGGGCGAGCCGCCCGCGCAGCCCGATCCCGAACGGACTGGCACCCGTGGTGGCCCAGTCGGCCCGGCGGTCGAGTCTCAGCGGGTTGGCGCGGGCCTCGGCGCGATCCTCGATCCAGGCCAGCTCCAGGTAGTGCCGGCCAGCACGAGCCGGCGGTTCCGGGTGCCCTGGCCAGGTGGCCGTACCGGCGTCCAGATCCTAGCCGGCCGCCGGGAGCCGCTCCGCCCAGGCGTCGTACGAGTCGACCATGCACAGCACGTGATCGAGCTCCAGCACCCGCTCAGTGTCGCGTCGACGCCGGACGCTGTGCGCGCTCGACGACGACCCGTCCTGACCGACGTCAGACCGTCGTCGTGGCCCGGGTGCCCGGCCGGCGGGAGGGGCGGATGGTGCGCGCAGCGGAGCGGGCAAGGCGGATGGGGCCGGTGTCCCAGAGCTGGCGGGCGGGCTCGTCGACCGGGGCAGGAGCCGGCTGCGGCACCGGGCGGGAGGCCTCCTCGGCCTCGACCTGGGCCTGCGCCAGCGCGGCGAGGTGGCGGGCACGGATGACGGCCTTCTGCCGGTCGAGGCGCTCCTGCTCGGCCATGACCAGCAGCTCCTCCTTGGCCTCGGCCACGGTGCGCCGCGACTGCTGCTGCAGCTCCTCGATGTCGACGTCGCCGCTGTCGCGCAGCGCCGCGAGCTTGTCGTAGGCGGTCGGCGGACCGAAGTTGAGCAGCACCTTCATGAGCACCGGCAGGATCTCCACGCACATGAACAGCAGCGACAGCATGAACTTCGCGACGGCGAGCGTGGCGTTGCTGTCGCTGAGCCGGTCGAGCGCCTCCAGCCGCAGCAGGATGCCGCCGGAACCCTCGTTGGTGGCGTCGAACGCGGCCTGCAGCCGGTCGAGCTCGGCGGTCAGCCGGGCCAGCTCGGCCTGGTCGGTGGTCAGCGACGCGGCGGCGAGGTCGGCACTGCGCGACTCGGCGTCGGACGCCGTCCCCTGCGCGTCGTCGAGGGCAGCCCGTGCCGAGGCGACGATCCTGGCCTGCGCGTCGGCGGCCGCGCGGGCCTGCACGTAGGCGTCGCCGGTACCGGGGTCGCCTGTGCCGCAGGTGCCGTCGAGCTCGCACTGGGCGCGCGCCTCGAGGTCACGCTGGGTGACCAGGGCGGCGTCGTAGGCGGACTGCTTGGCGGTGACGTCGGCCTGCACGGCGACCAGTGCCGGGTCGCTCTGCCCGCCGGTGGCGACGACGTCCTGCCCCTGCGTCACCCGCTCCTGCAGGTCGGCGAGGCCGGCGAAGCGCGCGTCAGACTCCAGCGACTGCCGGTACGCGTCCGCGGCCTCGGCCTGCATGACGGTGATCTCGGCGTCGATCTCCTTATGGAACACCTGCAGCGTCAGGGGCGTGGCGACGACGACGCCCAGGATCAGCGCCAAGCCCACGCGTGGCACCGCCAGCGCGAGATTGCGCTTGAGCGAGGCGTCGTGCGCCATGCCGACGAGCAGCATCCGGTCGAGGTTGACCACGACGGCGCCCCAGCCGAGGCCGAGCACCAGCGCGAACGGCCACCAGACGCCGAGGGCCATGTGCAACGCGAACGCCGCCGAGGCGACTGCGAGACCGCCGGTGCTGAGCAGCACGCCGCCGAGCGCGGCGAACCGCGGGCGCGCCCCGGGCGCTGCCTCGAGCAGGTCGGGCCGCGCGCCACCGAGGACCGCGAGACGGTCCTGGAGTCGTCGTCGTCCAGCCATGTGCGTTGCACTCCCCGAGCGCCGGGGGTCGTGGTTCGTCCGCCGCTCCCCTGAGCCATCGGCAGCCGCGGTGCGGGACGGGACGCCGTCGTCACACCCGTCCCACGCCACCGAACGGCATGGTCCGGCTCGCGTCGGGACATGTCGAAAGCTGGACTGAGCGCTCAAAGAGCCTGGGGTGACCTGGAGGGTTCGGCCACCGCCAGGTGACAAGACCTGCGTGCGCGCTCCGTCGCAGCCTGGACGGAACGTCCGGTCAACTACTACGACTGCTGCTACCGCCGGTGCCGCGACCCCACCGATTCGTGTGACTGGCTCCTGCCAGGTCCAAAAAGGTGATCGCTACCTGAAGGTCGCGCAGCTTTGATCTGTCGGCGAACGGGACGCGGAGCCTCCTTCTCCAAGTGCGGTGTCGGGCGCCAGCGATCACCGGGGTATCAATCAGCAGCGTCCTCGTTGGGCCCTCTAGGGACCTGTCGAAATGTTCTCGGCGGACCTCGATCGGCAGATCCACCCGCACCTCAACCTCGCGAACCGGAAACTTTCCGGGGTTGTAGGCAGTGAACTCGTACGTAGCAGCGACGGTCCCGTCTGCGTCGCTGGTCGTCGGCGCATCGAGGACCCGCCACATAACCGCGACGCCGCTCTTCTCAACCTCGCGCTCGTCTCGTTGCTGCTCACGGAGCAACTGCAATTGCCGGCCGGCGAAGTACAGGGCGGCAAGAGCCCCAAGCGCAGCAAACCAGCCAGCGACGTCCCCGATTGCCATGGCTGCAACTCTGCACGCCTCGACGGCAATCCTGCCGAACGACCAGAGCACGACCACGTGGGCTTGGTCATCTTCTGCAACCCGGACGGCACGGCGTCCCACCGCTGCTCCGACACTGCCTCACCAACAACGTCTTCCTGACGGCGGCACTGCGTGACCCTGGACGACCAGGGCACCGAGGCCGAGACGGCGCGGTGTGCTCCGAGCAGGACGAGCAGCAGGCGACATCGGGTGGCGTGACGTCGTACGAGCTCTAACCGCACGACTACGAGGGTTTGGGCAACATCCCGGAGATGCGCGACGTCGGCGCCCGTGGTCCTTGACCAGCCGGTCACCGCCGTCTACCCCGGGATCACCGACTACGTCTCACCGGCCACCGCCGGCTCGCTCGACAGCTACGAGGGCGCACCCGGGCAACTCGGCCACAGCGATGATCTCGGGCTACGGCGTGCAGGAGAGCGGCGGCAGCTCAACCAAGCAGGTCGCCTACCGGGAGCGGCTGCCGCCGAGAGATTCATCATCGGGCTCAACGGCACCAACGCCGGCGGCTACAGCGTGAAGCTGACGACCAACCCGGGCGGCGGCCGCGGCGGCACCTGCTTCGGCAACTCCGGCGGTCCGATCCTCATCGGCGACACGGCGACGGCGGTCAACTCGTTCGTGATGAACGGCGCCTGCGCCGGCACCGGCTTCGCCTACCAAATCGACACCGAGGACGTCATCGCCTTCATCTCGGGAGCGCCGGGGACGAGGCCGACGAAATCGATCTCGTCACCTTTTGACGCACTCCTGACGGGGCCGTCCTGCCATGGCCGATAGCCGCCGGCAGGGCGGCCCTCGTCGTTCGGTCAAGGAGTCCGGAGACCAGCACCGCGGTCCGGATGCGCCGGCGAGCCTGCGGTCGAGGTACCGACGACCACGATCACCGCGGTCCTCCTTGCGGAGGTCCAGGATCTCCTGCGCCGCGAGACTGCTTTCGGTGGACCGGACCCGGTGCTCAACCCGGTCCCAGAAGTCGATGCGGCTCGGACGCCGGGCCAGCTCGATCAGCTGGGCGCGCACGTACTCCTGCAGCGACTGACCGGCTCGGGCGGCGCGTGCGGCGAGCTCGTCGCGGGTCTCGTCCGGAACGTCGAGGATGGTCATCGTCACCGGCATATATGCACCTTGGCAGCGTCATCAGCTGTTTGCTGCGCCAAAAGGGCGGCACCGGTTCGTCCGCCATCGCTGACTGCTCAAGTCCCCCGTGCATCCCGACTGGGGATCATGTGACCGGTGAGCACTCGGATCGCGGTCCGCCTACCTTACGAGCTCGTGGCGTTCGTCGATCAGCTTGTCTCTGGCGGCCAAGCGGCGTCTCGCGCCGCGATGGTCACTCAGGCACTCCAACGCGAACGCCGCCGGCAGCTCGCGGCGCGTGACGCAACCATCCTCGCCTCGGACATCGAAGCCGATGACCTGGATGCACTCGCCGAGTACCTCGCTCGGAGGCCGATCGAGGACCTCGACTGATGCCCCGTCCACCTTGCTCAGCTGGACAAGAGCCGCCTCGTGGCGACGTAAGCGAGGCCCTGCGCCGCAGTGCCGAACTGGAGAGCCGGTCCGTACAGGACGACATCGCCCGGCAAGCCGTCCGTGACTACTTCGAGCGGGACGGCAAGCGCGAACTGCTGGACCGGGTCCTCGACCGGGAGCTCCCCCGCTTCGCCCAAGCCCTGGAGCGCCTCGGCCAGTGATCCATGTCGACCTCGAGGGCCCGCCACGCATTACCGAGGGCTGACGGCCCGACCTCGATGCACCTCTCATGGTGCTGTCCGACGCGGCGAGCGACCTCCCTCAGGTCCGGGGCAGGACGAGGTCGGCGGTGTAGGCGGCGTGACTACTCATGCTGCTGTCGTCGCCTCGTACTGGCCGGTGCATCTCCACATGCTCAGCTAGGAACTCACCGCTGATGGCCAGGTGATCAACCGAATACATCTGCCCGTTCCGGTGAGCCAAGCCTTGGGTCAGGGACGTGAGGCCGAGCTTCCTGAGCGCTGAGCACAGAGCGGCGCCGCAGTCCCTGGACCCGCCGGAGAACGGAGGCACCAGGGGTTGGTTGAAGTCGCCGCCCCAGATCAGTGGCTCCCCCGTCCGCCGCTCCATCCTGATGCGCAGGACGTGGTGGTCGAGCACGTAGGCGAACTGTTCGACCGCGTCGGTCGGGAGCCCATCCCAGTAGGCGTCGATGCCGTCGTATGGAAGGACGGAACAGGCAACCAGAACGTCCCGGCCGGCGATCCTGACGCGTGCCAGAGCCAGGCCCTCCTCGGCCGCGTGGCCCGCATTGCGCTGTGCCGGCGGCTCACCGGTGTCGAGCGTCGTCTCGATCGCAGCCCACCGTCCGTGTTCTGGGTCCAGCTTCCGTGGTGGCGAGACGGTCAAATGACCATCTCGTGGATCCCAGCTCTGATGTGCCTCGGTGAGCAGCCAGAGACGCGAACTGCGCGCGTCCAGCCACCTTGCCTTGGCTTGCCAATCCGCCGTGGGCGCGGCCGCCTGCAGACCCAGGTTCCACGTGCCGATGCGCACAGTGCTCGACGAGTCAGAGAGCATGTCTCCCACCCTGACGCGCTCGCGTACCGGAACGGCGTCGCCGCGCGGTCGAGGTCACCCGCGTTAGCGAGACGCAAGGACGCCGCAAGGGACCCCGAACAGGGTGCGAGCACCAACCACCGCACCCAGGAGTCCGCACTCATGCGCTCGCCCCGGATCGGCGCCGCCGCGCTGCTCGGTACCGCCGTCCTCGCGGCCGGCTGCTCGTCCTCCGTCGTCGGGACCGCCGAGCACGCCGGCCCGGCCGCCGCCGGGCCGCTCACCGAGCTCCTCGCGCAGGTCGAGGTCGACGCGGAGGTCGACGGCCACGTCCGCATCTCCGACGTCGCCGCCGCCCCCGACGGCGGCTTCGTCGTCCTGCTCACCGGCGACGTCGCCAGCAACCACCGGAGCGTCCTCGTTGAATTCAACCAAGAGGACGGCGGCCTGGCCGTCGGCGAGGTCATCGAGGGCCCGCCCGCCGTCGACCTCGGCGAGGTGCATGTCGCCCCCGACGGCACCGTGGTCACCCTCGCGCCCGTCGTCCCCGCGGACACCAGCGGCGGGGGCCGCGAGCAGGACCTCGCCCTGTTCGTCCTCGAGCCGGGCAGCGACGAGCCGGACCTCCGCCGCATCGCCGCCGACGCCGAGCTGGGCACCCCGAACCTCGGCACCGGCGTCCTCTCCCCCGACGGCGCCACGCTGTACGCGAGCCTGCGCTGGTCCGTCGACGGCGACACCGTCAACCGGCTGGCCGCCGTCGACGTCGCCACGGGTGAGGTCACCGCGAGCGCGCCGCTGGGCGTCGAGTCGCCGGGTTCGGCCGTCGCGTACGACGTGGCGCTGCGCCCCGACGGCGGCCTGGCCGCGCTCGTCACCACCGACCGGGACGCCGAGGGCGACGTCGACGGCGCCGTCCTCGTCCAGTACGACGCCGACCTGCAGCCGCTCGGCGACCCGGTCGAGGTGGTCGACGAGGAGGAGAGCACCGGCTACGCGCTTGCAGTGCTATCCGACGGCGCCGTCGTCGTCTCCGTCGTGGCCGGCGAGTGGAACACCGGCGAGCCGCGGCTGGTGACCGTCCGGGACGGCGCGGTGCAGGCGACCACGGTCCTGCCCGGCACGGGCGTCGACCTCGTCGTCGAGCCGGGCGGGCAGCACGTCTACCTGGCCCACGGGCGCCCCCGAGCCGGCACCGGCGTCGCCACGGTCGACCTGGCCACCGGCGAGACCGTCGCCGACGTCCCCACCTGCACCGACGGCTCCCCCGACCCGCTCGCCCTCGCCACCGACGGCCGGACGCTGGCCGCCACCGCCGCCTGCCACGGCGACGACGACACCGCCGAACTCGCCTTCCTCGTCGGCTGACCCGCCGCGAGCCCCGTCCCGAGGGGTCCACCGTGCGCACCGGCACCGCCGTCCTGCTCAGCTCCGCCGTCCTGCTGGCCGGCTGCTCGTCCACCGTCGCCGGGCGGGTGGTGCCGACGGCGGCCGGCCCGCTCACCCAGGAGGTCGGGCGGGTGGACGCCGACGCCGAACTAGGGCACGGGCTCGAGGCCCGGGACGTCGCGGCGACCCCTGACGGCGGGTTCGTCGTCCTGCTGACCAGCGAGGACCCGCTCGAGCACTCCAGCGTGCTGCTCGAGCTCGTCCCCGGCGACGGCGGCGGCCTCACGGCGGGCACCGCCACCGAGGGCGGGCCTATTGCCGTGGCCGACGACGTGCACGTCGCGCCCGATGGCACGGTGGTGTCGACCGGCGTCGTCCTGATCCAGCCCGGTGACCCGCGCCGGCGCGAGGACCCCTACGGCCAGGACGTCGTCCTCGCGGTGCTCGAGCCCGGTGCCGACGAGCCGGAGGTCGTGCCCGTCGGGGCCGATCCCGAGCTGGACACTCCGGACACCTTCAGCGCCGTCCTCTCCCCCGACGGCGAGACGCTGCACGGCGTCCTGCAGTGGTCCGTCGACGGGCGGTTCATCAGCCGCCTGGCGCAGGTCGACGTCGCCACCGGGGAGATCGAGGCGAGCGCGCCGCTGGGGGCGGACGATCCCGGTCAGGCGGTCGAGGTGCAGATCGCCCTGCACCCGGACGGCGGGCTGGTCGCGCTGGTGACGGTCGACCGGGACGCCGCGGGCGGCGGGGAGGAGGTCCTCGTGGTCCGGTACGACGAGGACCTGCAGCCGGTCGGCGAGCCGGTCAACGTGCTCGAGCGGGACCTGGGCATCGGCTTCGCGGTCGCGGTGCTGCCGGACGGGGCCGTCCTGGCCTCCGTGCTCGACGGCGGGTGGGAGACCGGCTCGGCGCGGCTGGTGACCGTGCGGGACGGCGCCGTGCAGGCGAGCACGGTCCTGGCCGGCACGGCCCACGGTCTCGTCCCCGAGCCAGCAGGGAGCCACGTGTACCTGTCCCACTCGTGGCCCGGCGGCGGTGCGGGCGTGGCCACGGTGGACCTGGCGACCGGCGCGGTCGTGGCCGACGTCCCGCTGTGCGAGTTCGGTAGCGCGACCCCGCCGGCGCTGTCCGCGGACGGGCGGACGCTGGCCGCCGGCGCGGCGTGCCTGGAGGTGGACGACTACGCCGACCTGGTCGTCCTCGTCGGCTGAGACGCCGGTGCCGCGGCCGCGCGGGCGGCCGGGGCACCGGGTCGGGCGAGGGGGCGTCAGACGGAGACGGTCTCCCGCTCGGTCTGCGGGTCCTCGTCGGAGACCGCGGGGACCTCGTGGGTCTCCTCCCGCCTCTGCGCTACGACGCTGGCGATCACCGCCGCGACGATGAACAGCAGGCCGGTCAGGCCGGTGACGTACTCGCTGATGTGGAACCGCAGCTCCAGGATCATGATCGCGGCGAGCACGCCGATGGCCCACATCGCGCCGTGCTCGAGGAAGCGGTACTGCTCGAGCGTGCCGCGGTCGACCATGAAGATCGTCAGCGACCGCACCCAGAAGGCGCCGATGCCGAGGCCCAGGGCGATGATCAGGATGTCGCTGCTGATGGCGAACGCGCCGATGACGCCGTCGAAGGAGAACGACGCGTCGAGCACCTCGAGGTAGAGGAACGCCGCCGCGCCTGCGCCGGCGACCGCCTTGGTGGCGGTGCCGGTGGCCGACGGCAGCGAGTCCTCGTCCTCGTCGTCGTCGGACTCCATCAGCTCGTTGAGCCCGCCGATGAGCAGGTAGGTGAAGAGACCGGCGAGCCCGGAGACCAGCACGGTCGCGTACTTGTCGTCGTCGGCCATCTGCGAGCCGGTGTAGATGACGGCCAGCGCGATGACGATGGCGAGGTACGGCAGCTTCCCGGCCTTCGCGAGCGGGCGCTCCAGCCACGCCAGCCAGTGGATCTCCCGCTCCTCGTCGAACGCGAAGTTGAGGAAGATCATCAAGAGGAAGATGCCGCCGAAGGTGTAGATCGCCTCGGCGGAGGCCTCGACGTTGCGGGCGTAGGTCTCCTGGTCGGTGAGCGCCAGGTTCCACACCTCGGGGATCGACAGCTGAGCCGTCACCGCGACGAGCACGATCGGCAGCAGCAACCGCATGCCGAACACGGCGATGAAGATGCCGACGTAGAGGAACAGCTTCCGCCACAGCGGGCTCATGTTCCGGAGGACCTTGGCGTTGACGACGGCGTTGTCGAAGGACAGGCACACCTCGAGGACGCCGAGGACGGCCACGGCGAGCAGCGCGGCCGGCCCGCCGAAGACGACGGCGGTGACGAGTGCGGCGACCGTCAGTAAGACGGAGAAACCGAAGTAGCGGATCAACGGATGCCTTTCAGGTGACCGCAGCGAGGGCGGTCGGGAGTGGGATCTGAGAGCGGACTACTTGCGCGCTGCCTTCCAGCGCAGACCCCAGCCGTAGGCACGGTCGAGGTCCTCCTGGTCGCCGTGCAGGTAGCGGATCTCGCGCTGGACGTGCAGCTGGCCTCGCTGGTTCGTCAGCATGGCGATGGCACAGAAGCGGGTGTCCTGAGCGTGGTCGTCCAGCTTGACCGTGATCTCGCCGCCGTCCACCAGGTGCAGGGTCACGACGCCATCCGCGGCGGCCCAGTTCGGAGCGCCGTCGTAGATGTAGGCGAAGACGAGGACCCGCCTGATCTCGTCGAGGTGGTCGAGGTTGACGATCAGGTTCTCGCCCCCGCTGTTGGCGCCGGACCGGTCGTCGCCGTCGAGGAGGGCGTAGGGCGGCCAGTCGAGGTCACCGAAGGAGTTGCCGAGAGCCTGGACGACGCCCTTGTCGCCGTCGGTCGTCTCCCACAGGCAGCCGAGGTCGAGGTCGACGGCCTCGCGCTTGCCGAGGAAGCCGCGACCGGGCCGCTGCGTCCAGTTGAGGTTGACGCGCATCTGCCCGCGGGCGCCCTGCGCCTTGGACAGCGAGACGGACGGAGCCGCCTTGGTCAGCGTGACCTTGCCGAGGGAAACCCCACCGGGCTTTTGCTTGGGCGGACGGGTGTAGTCGATCATGACCTGTCTGTTCTGTGAGGTGAGGGCACAGCAAGCGGTCCGGCCCGCGCTCGAGGACGCCGGACCGGACCGCTGACGGCTTGGTCAGGCGACGTTGACGCCGAAGTCCTGGGCGATGCCGCGCAGACCGGAGGCGTAGCCCTGGCCGACGGCGCGGAACTTCCAGTCGCCGTTGTGCCGGTAGAGCTCACCGAAGACCATCGCCGTCTCCATGGAGGCGTCCTCGGTGAGGTCGTAGCGGGTGATCTCGCGATCGGTGACCTGGTCGACGACGCGGATGAAGGCGTTGCGGACGCCGCCGAAGTTCTGCCGGCGGTTGTCGGCGTCGTGGATGGACACCGGGAAGACGATCTTCTGGACGAACTGCGGGACGGCGGTCAGGTCGACCTGGATCATCTCGTCGTCCCCGTCGCCCTCACCGGTCAGGTTGTCACCGGTGTGGAGGACCGACCCGTCGGGGCTGCGCAGGTTGTTGTAGAAGACGAAGCCGGAGTCGTCCGGCGTCACCTTGCCGCTGGCGTCGAGCATGATCGCCGAGGCGTCGAGGTCGTACTCGAAGTTGGAGAACGTGTTGACGTCCCAACCGAGACCGACGTTGATGGCCTTAAGGCCGGGGGCCTCCTTGGATAGCGAGACGTTCCCACCCTTGGCGAGGACGACAGTCATGGTGTTCTTCTCCCCTGGTGTTCCCAGCTGCGGGACGGCAGGTCGCCGCACCGCGCGGCACGTGGCCGCTCGATCCGGAACGGTGGCGGACCGGCTCGGGATGCTGCCTCACCGCGACTCGGAAGACCACGGTCTGACGCCTCGTGCGGGTGAGCGCGGGACGGCTGTGACTCGTGCGCACGGACCGAGAGCCGGGCGAGACACGCGCCGTCAGCGCAGCGGCAGGTCCCCGGGGATGTCGATCCCCACGACCTCGCCGGCGAGCCGGGCAAGACCGTGCCGCAGGAGGAGTCCCTGCGGGGCCTCTCGGGCGACATCGCCGGCGGTCGGGGCCTCGGGACAGCGCGCCCACTCGCCCACCACTGCGGTGAGGGCCCGGACCGGATCCGTGTTGCCGCCGACGGCGAGCACCGTCACCGCGCCGCTTCCGTGGCGGACGGCGACCGGCAGCCACGGCCCGAACGCCGGACCGAAGGTGCGGTGGACGGCGTCGTAGTCGTGTGCGTCGACGACGGGGTACTCGGCCACGGCCAGCGCCCACAGCGTCCGCTCGGTCAGGGCCACCGGGTCCTCCTCAGTTCTGGGTCCCGACCGGCCATGGGTCGGGTCGCGGCCCGGGACGAGGCTGCTTGACGAAGCTCGCGCCGATGCCATTGTCGCCTCTCGTGCCCGCTGGGGTGAGCTGCTGGTCCCGCCACCGCTCGACACCCTGGCGGGTCACCTCGAGCTGAGCCTCGAGGACCATCCCCGTCGCCCGCGACTCCGCCTCCAGCGTCCGCGCAGCGCGTGCCTCGGCGGCCGCGAGCGCCGACTTCGCGAGCACCTCGGCCTCCTCGTACTCGGTCTGCATCCGCAGCCGGACACGCTCCTCTACCTTCTCCTCGCCCAACGCGATGAGCCGGCGGGGTCCGCGTCGACATCAGCCGGCGTCACGCCGTCGGCGATGTCGGCCTGAAGGGTCGCGATCTCCTCGCGCATGGCCGGCAGCTCGGCGTAGCGGCTGTCCTCGGCGAGCTGTTGCGTGAAGGCGTCCTCCTCCTCGGCGGCCATCTTCTGGACCTCGGTGCCGATCTCGGCGCTGAAGACGGCGAGGGTGAGCGGCGTGGAGACAACAGCGCCGATGAGGACGGCGAGCAGCACTCGGGGCAGCGCCATACCTATCGTGCCGGTCTTGCTCTTCAACCGCGGTGTGGAGACGACGAGCCAGCGGTCGAGGTTGAGGATCACCAGCCCCCAGGCGAGGCCGCCGACGACGGCGAACGGCCACGGCAGGTGCAGCGCCAAGTGGAGGGCGTAGCTCGCCGAGACCGCGGCGAGCCCGGCGGTGGAGACGAGCACCGCACCCATCGCGACCTGCTTGCCGCGCTCCTTGGGCGCGTCGCGCAGCACCTCGCGATTGGCGCCGGCCACGGTGAGCAGCTGCTCCGCGAGGGCTGCGCGGACGGACCGGCGGGACGTGGGGTTGCTCACTGGTGATCCTTCGGTTCGGCGCGGCGCAGGCTCTGGACGAGGGACTCGGGGACGCCGACGAAGCGCGGCGACACCTCGAGTTGCGGGCGGAGGGCGTCCTGGGTGGCCCAGAAGGCGTCGAGCCGCTGGGTGACCGGCGACGGCGCCCCGACGGTGGCGGCGACGTCGGCGCGCAGCGATACCAGCGGCGGCGCCGCGACGCTCGGGAGGTCGAGCTGCGGAACGGCTACAGCGGCGATGACGGGGGTGGCCGCGGGCGTCGTCGTGAAGCGGTTGCGGCCGGTGACGTCGACGCGGCGGCTGCTGTCGATGCGGACGAGGGCCTCGCCGCATCGCGGGTGGCCGCCGTGGCCGTCGACGAGGACGTCACGCGCGTGCTCGAAGCACCAGGTGACGAGGACCGACGAGCCGGGCCGGACGATCGTGTGGCTGACCGACAGGGCACGCAGGACCGGCATCTGCCCCTCGGCCGCGGGGCCGACAGGAACGCCGTGCCGGCATGCGACGAGCTCCGGCTCACCGTCGTCGACCGTCCGGGTCCGAGCAGCCTGCTCGCGGGAGTCGCGGAGCCAGCGGTCGGTCCACGGCAAGGAGGACGCCGGCCGTTCGGGTTTGGCGTGCCGGGGCGCCGGGGCGCCGGGGTCGCCGAACCAGCCCTTCGCACGCACCCAGGCGAGCAGCAGCAGGAGGAAGAACGACCAGAGGAAGGCCTCGGCGAGGTCCTTGAGGAAGCCGGCGACGCGCTCGGCCTCGAGGTGGCCGCTCCACTCGGTGTTGTTGCTCAGCGCGACGAAGCCGGCCAGCAGCAGGACCACGGCCCAGCCCACGACCAGCGGATCCCGGCGCAGCGGTTCCCGGCGCAGCGGTTCCCGGAACATCTCTCCCCTGCCGCGGGAAGCACCCGCCTGTCAGAACATCAACGGACCAACGGAACTCGATCGGATCGGAGTCCTCGGGATTGGTACCGGGCAGGACCGACGGAACCCAGGCCCCCATCACCCGCTGGGGTCAAGCCGGGGGCCTGCCGCTCAAGAACCCGTGCTCGACGTCACTGGGAGCGGGTCCCCGGAGGCGCTCCTCCCCTGACGATGGCTCCTTGGACCCGGGGTAGGGACGTCTCGACCGCACGTCCGTCGCACGCGGAGGATCGACCATGGCCTCGACCGATGACCGTCCGATCCTGTTGCTCGACGTCGATGGGGTGCTGAACGCACCGCGCCGGCAGTTGCCGGAGGGCTGGCAGCAGGGCACGTTCAACGGCTTCCGGCTGTCTTGGGACCCGACCATCACCGCCCGCCTGCGGGAGCTGCACGAGTCGGGCCGGGTGGAGATCCAGTGGCTGACCACCTGGACCACCGACGCCGACCGGCTGCTGGCCGGGCCGATGGGCCTGCCGCGTGGGCTCAAGACCCACGCCCGTGCCGACAGCGCGCCGACCGGCTTCCTGGGGTCACTCGACGGCGCGTCAGGCTGGTGGAAGCTGGCCGTCGCCCAGGAGGTCACCGCCGCGGAGCCGGACCGGCGGATCGTGTGGATCGACGACGACCTGGCTGAGCAGGCCGACGACACCGGCGACTGGCTGGCGGCAAATCCGCACGTGCTGGTGGTCGCCCCGGACCTGTCCGTCGGCCTGACTCACTCGCAGTTGGACGCGATCGAGGCGTGGCTGTGACATGCCCGCGAAGGCCGCGGAGGCGGGTTTAAGGGGAGGTCACTCGGGTCGTCGATCCAGACGGCGTCTCCGGCGAGCCGGGCCAGGCCGTGCCGGAGGAACAGTGCCTGGGGGCTCTTTCGCCATTCCGCCGCCACGCCACGGCCTGAACGCCGGATCGAAGGCGCGGAGGACGACGTCGTAGTTGTGGGCATCGTCGGACGGGAGCATCCGGCGACGGCGAGCGCCCACGGCGTCCGCTCGGTGAGCGGTCGTGCGGTTCCTCTCGACTCACCGGGTCCGGACGGGACGGCGCGACGAGGACATCAGCAGGACCGGACCCCATCGTGAGCGTGGCGCACGACTTCCTGCGATCGGAGGACAGCGGCTCGGCGCTGATGTCGACCGCCTTGACCATGTGTCTGGCGGGCCAGCGCTGACTCCGCGGAGGCATCGCCCACCACTGTCCCACTGCTAACGAGATCGTGTCGCGTGAACACTCACAGTCAAGACGGCCGATTACCCTCTCAGCAGCCATGTCCGCACAGGGGAGTTCGATGACAGCCGGCACGAGTGACGAGGTCGACCAGCTCTACAGGGTCTTCCTGCAGTTCACGCAGTCGATGACGCCGCACGACGCAGTGAAGAACCTGCAGCTTTTCGGGGCTAACGAGTCGATCATCCGGGCCGTCCGTGAGCGGCACGAGGCGGAAAGCCTCAAGATCCGCAATCTCGACGAGCCCTCATCGGTCTTCCTGGACGGTCGTCGCACCTGGTACACGGGCCCCGACATGGACAACGACCGGAACTGGCCAGCTCTCGAGTCGTCGATGCGACGCAAGGGCTTCGGCGAGGCCAACGTCGCGTCGATCGACAAGTCGTCGACGAAGATCGTCGCACTGCTCGACCACCCCAAGCAGGACGGTTTCCGCACCCGGGGACTGGTCGTCGGATTCGTTCAGTCCGGCAAGACCACCAACTTCACCGCCGTCATGGCGAAGGCCGCGGACCGCGGCTACAAGCTCTTCATCGTCCTGTCCGGCATCCACAACACCCTCCGGCGGCAGACGCAGATCCGCCTCGTGAAGGACCTCGTGGAGGCCAATCCGGGGCAGTGGCACCAGGTCACGAGCGAGACGCATGACTTCGTACCGCCGCCCAACCCCAAGGCCTTCTTTGCCTCGTCCGACCAGCACCTCCTCCTCGTGGTGAAGAAGAACGCCGCCGTGCTGCGAAAGCTGCGGACCTGGCTCAAGAACGCCGGCGAGTACCTCGAGAACTGTCCGACATTGATCATCGACGACGAGGCGGACCAGTCGACAGTCGCGACGGCGAAGATCAATCCGCTCCTCTTCGATGTCCTGAGCAAGTTCCCCAAGGTTGGGTATGTCGGCTACACGGCGACGCCGTTCGCCAACCTCCTGATCGACCCGTCCGTCGACGAGGACTTTTATCCCCGCGACTTCATCGTCAACCTGCCGCAGCCGGTGGGTTACCACGGGACCGAGGTGCTCTTCGGACGGGAACTCCTCGACGGGGAGGACCCGGCCGACCTGCCTGGCGGCTACGACATGGTGCGGATCGTCCCGGACGACGAGGTGGACGACCTCAAGCCGCGCAACAAGAAGGAGGCCGCGACCTTCCAGCCGGCGGTGACGCGGTCGCTGCAGGCAGCAGTGGAGTGGTTCTGGCTCGCGACCGCAGCCCGACGGGCGCGTGGTGGCGGCAACCCGCACTCGACGATGCTGGTCCACACGACGACCGAGACGGCAGTGCACGAGGCGTTCAAGGCGCCGCTCTTGCACCTCCGTGCGAACGTGGCGGAACGGCTCCGCGACGGTGACAGGAGGACCTTGGACCGCCTCCGCGCAGCCTGGGAGCGCGAGACCCCCCTGGTGCAGGCCACTGACTTCGGCGAGACCCCGGTGCCGTTCGACGCGGTACTGGAACACCTGCCGACCGTCGTCCACGAGACGAAGGTCGTGATCGACAACTACCGGAGCACCGACCGTCTGAACTACGAGTCCGGCCCGGTCACCGCGATCGCCGTCGGCGGTAACACGCTGTCTCGCGGCCTGACCCTCGAGGGTCTGGTGTCGAGTCTCTTCGTCCGGGCTGTGTCGGCCTACGACACGCTCCTGCAGATGGGGCGGTGGTTCGGCTACCGGGACAGATACGCCGACCTCCCCCGGATCTGGATGACCGAGGAGCTCGCCGAGTGGTTCAGCCACCTCGCGACGGTGGAGGCCGACATGCGCCGTGACATCGAGCGGTACATGCACAACCCGGCGGAGACCCCTTTGACCTTCGCCGTCCGACTGCGCTCGCACCCGAAGATGAGCATCACGTCGAAGGCGAAGATGAAGTCCGCGGTCCTCGCGCACGCCGCATACGGCGGGACCCTCGTGGAGAGCCGCTTCTTCGACGTGTCCCCCGGTGGCAAGGCGCGTCTGGAGGCCAATGCGGCCGCCGCCCGTACCCTCGTCAGAGATGCTGGACAACACGGCCTCCAGGAGACCGCGCCGCGCGCCGAGACCGCCGTCTTCACGCAGGTCCCTCATGAGGACGTCACTGCGTTTCTGAGCAGTTACTCCTTCCACGAGCGCTCAGAGGACGGTGACCGCGCGCGCCTCCTGGACTACATCGCCAAGCGGGTCCGCAACGGCGCGCTGACGCAGTGGAGCGTCGCTGTGGTCGGCAACTCGTCGCCTGCCGCCAAGACGCACCGGTGCGACCTCGGCGCCGGCGTGCAGGTGCGGATGGTGAAGCGCGCGCGACTGGGCCATGAGTCCGAGGTCGTTCTCGACGCGGTCGCGGACATCAAAACTCTCAGCAGCCGACGGGACGAGACGATCGACCTGGACGTGTCCGGCAAGAGTCTGGGCAACCGGGACGAGATCCTCGGCCTGCGCAACGCACAGCGGCCCGGTCAGGGCCTGGTCCTCCTGTACCCGATCGAGCCGGAGTCGCGCACCGACACGCAGGGGCGTCGTCCGTTGGCCGCCCCGACCGACGATGTCGTCATCGGTGTCGCACTGGTGTTCCCCCGACCGCTGCCGGGGACGGCGGACTCGGATGTCGAGTACTGGAGTGCGGACCTGTCCAGTGTCGCCGTCGAGCAGGAGGACGCCTCGGTTCTGGACTACGACGACGAGGCCGCGTGACGATCGACGGCGAGCAGCTCGAACGACTCTGGACGGCGGCAGCCGGGCAACCCGTCGTGTCCGCTTTCCGGACGGCCGAAGTGGGTGTCGATACAGCGCAGGGACCGGTCCTCGCGGGCGTCGACGCAGAGGGGCATCGGCACCTCCTCGTACCGATCGCCGCCCGGCACACGCTGCGTGAGGAGCTGGAGGGAAAGGCGGTACTGCTGCGCCGGCGCGCGTTGGAGGACGAGCGCCGGTACCAGGAGTACGCCTCGCTTGAGCTCGTGGATCAGCGCCTGGACGTGCTCTTCACAACGCTCTGCGTCGAGGTGTCGGACCGTGTCGCCGCCGAACCCGACCGGGCCATCGCGGCGCTCCGTGAGGCGCTCAGGGACTGGAAAGCCCTGCTCGCCGGGAATCACGAGGTGCTCGGACCCTCGGCCCTTGCCGGCCTCTTCGGCGAGCTCCGCCTCCTGCGGGAGTTGCTCGTCCGGGACCCGGGTGCGGTTACGTTCTGGACCGGGCCGACGGGGTCGGCACAGGACTTCCACCGCGGCCTGGACGCCGTGGAGGTCAAGACGACAACGTCGCCCGAGGGGAACACCGTCATCGTCCACGGCGCCGATCAGCTCGACGTCACGCCACCCGGCCGCCTGGTACTGCACTGGTCACGACTACAGGTGGGGGAAGGGGTGTCCGTCCCCGAGCTGGTGGAGGCGACCCTCGACCTGACGGACGACAGCGCACGTCTGCGGGGCCTGCTGCGGAAAGTCGGCTACCACGAGGTACATCGCGAGCTTTACGCCCGACAGCGCTTCGAGGTCGTCGAGCACCGGAGCTACCTCGTCGGTCCCGGCTTCCCCCGCATCGTCCCCGCCGGGCTGTCCGGGGATGCGGTCCTGGGTGGAGTCGGACCGATCGAGTACGCGGTGGATCTCGGTGCCGCGGAGGCGGAGGCCCGTCGCACGAACCTCGATCCGGCGCTCTTCCTGCTGGAGCACGCGTGACGACACCCCGCTGGTGGTCGCAGCCGTTCCCTCCGACGGGCGCCATCGCGTCCGAGGGCATCCGTAACCAACTCGGGCGGCCACCGGTAGACCCTCTGACCGTGTTCGTCCGCGAGACCGCTCAGAACTCGTGGGACGCGCGCCTCCCCGGCGTGGAAACCGCCTACCGCCTGGAACTGACAACCGTCGCGCCGACCCACCGGCCGACTTGGGAGCGGCTGCTCACCCCGCCGGCAGGTGCACAGGAACACCTGGGGGTCGGTCGCGCGGTGAGGACACCCAACCTCCGACTGCTCTCCGTCGTCGACCGTGGGACGAAGGGACTGGGCGGACCCACGCGGGCGGACCAGCTCGCCGTCGGTCGCCGTGACTGGATCTCCTTCGTCCTCAACGTGGGCGAGAAGCGGGACACCGAGATGGGCGGCGGCACGTACGGCTACGGCAAGGCGGTGCTTTACCGCTTGTCCCGTGTCGGCACCATTCTCGTCTACACGCGGACCCCAGAGGACCACTCCGGCCGGCTGTCGTCACGCCTCATCGGGATCGCACTGGGTAGCTCCTTCGACAGTTCCGCCCGGGTCGACACGGACAGCAGGCCCTTCACCGGGCGTCACTGGTGGGGAGACGTCCGCGAGGACCACGTCGAGCCCGTGGTCGGGAGCGAGGCGGACGACGTGGCCCGCGCTCTCGGTTTGACTCCGTTCGGCCCCGACGAGTCGGGAACCACCCTCGTCGTCATCGACCCGGACCTCGAGGAGTTCGAGACCCCCGACGAAGCCGCTCAGCACCTCGCCGAGACCATCGCCTGGCATCTGTGGCCGATCATGCTGCCCGAGCGAGGCGCTGAGCGCCTCGTCCCCAGCGTGGTGGCGAGCGGGCGCTCTTTCCCTGTGCCCGACCCCGCTCGTCTCTATCCGCTCCGGATGTTCGTCAACGCCTACCGCCGACTACCGACCGACTCTGCGACGACGTTGGAGAGTGGCAATCCCCGCAAGCGCCTGGGCCGCTTCGCACTGGAGAAGGCGGTCGTCGTCCCGATGGCACCCGATGCGGCGTCGGAGGCCGCCAGCTACGCGGGCGTAGAAGGGGATCCGCACCACGTGTGTCTGATGCGGTCACCTGAACTCGTCGTCAGGTACTACGAGGGCCCGACGACGAGCTCGGTGCACAGCGTCTATGCAGGCGTCTTTCGAGCCGATGACGAACTGGACTCCGTTTACGCCCGGTCGGAGCCGCCCACCCACGACAACTGGGTCCACGAACAGCTGACCGGGCACGAGCGCACCTTCGTCAAGGTCACCTTCACTCGGCTGCGGGAGCAGTTGGCCGTCTTCCGAGCCCCGGTGCAGCAGGCAGTGTCCACGACGTCCCGCGCGACGTTGGGCGCCGCCAGCAACTACCTGGGCGGCCTGGTCGCTGCGGCGTTCGCTGGTGTCGCCGGGGACGGCACGGCAAGGGCGACCGCGAGCCGTGGGGCCGGCTCGGGCACCACGACGACTGCGAGCCCTGGAAACGCGGATGGGCAGGGCTCGTCCACCAGGAGCGCGTCGAATGCGTCGGGGCGTGCACGTGTCACGGTCCTCAGCGAACCCCACATCGAGGAGTCGGACGGAGGCATCGTGTTGGTCGCGCGATACGGCGTCGCGGCTGAAGGCCCCGTCCGGCTGGACGCGCGCCTGTCGGTCGTCACGTGGGAGGGTCGGGAGGACGATCCTCCCGCCGGCGCCGCTCGACCGCGGGTCCTGCACTGGCTGGTCGGGCGGACCCGAATCGCCGGTGACGTCTGCACCGTCGAGGGTCCTGCCGAGGTGGACCTCCTGGTCGTCCCCGTACCCGATACCGCGACGGAGATGGACATCGTCGCTACACCTGTGATGGACCTCAGCGACGCAGGTGCGGCGTGACCCGGGTCTATCCGTACCTGCGGCCGCCTGCCGACGTCGTCACGACCGGCCCCTGGTCGCGTCTCACGCCGGACGGCAGCGAGCTCCTACCGGACACCCTCCTGGACTGGGACTACAGCACCACCTTGTCCCTGCACCGCCCGGTGACGGTGGACGGCCTTCGGCTTCGGCAGCTGAGCGGACTCGCCGAGGACGCCGAGGTCGATCTGAGCGTGCAGTGGTACTCGACCAGCTCGCTGCTGCGAGGCCAGGCATGGCGGCTGACCCTGCCCGTTGACGACGCGTTCGAGGCGCCGGTCGACTTCCGGCTCCCCGGAGACGACCTGGGGGGGACGCTTGAGTTGGTGACGAACGTCGTCCTGCGCGCACCGGGCTCCGGACGGTCACAAGCCGCGGCCCGGAGAGCGGGGAGCGTGCTCTGGTCCGACCGACAGCGCGTGCTCCTCGAGGGCGACAACACGCTGTTCCCCATCGCGACCGCCGACTTTCACGACCTGCCCTATCCGACCGGCGCGGGCTGGTACCTGCACATCGACGAAGACCTCGAGGGTGCGGCTCTCGGGTCGATCCTCTTGCTGGTCAACGAACGCCATGAGGTGGTCATGCGCGCTGTCGAGGCTGCCGCGTCACCCACCGAGGCCGATCGTCGGGTTCTCTCGACGCTGCGGGCGGATGTGCTCAGATCGCTGGTCGAACGAGCGCTCACTGACGAGGACTTGACGGAGGAGACCGATCACCCCGTCGGGTCTCTCGGCGCGTTGCTGACCACAGTCGTGCGAAATGCCTTTCCGGCATTCTCGATGGAGGCACTCCGCAGGGAGAGGCAGACGGCACCGGCGTTGTTCAGCAGCCGACTGCAGGAGACCGCACAGCTGCTGGTGGGTCCGTGAGCGTCCTCTATCCCCGCCTGCTCGGTGATGCCGCCCGCGGGTTGCACCAGAAGTACCTGCAGCTGTCGGTCGCCGAGCTCAGCGGTCGACACGAGCTGCGACACCCCTCGGCGGTGTTTGCCGCAACAGGTGGCCGGCGGGTCACCCTCGACGAGCTCGACCGTCTGCGCGGTGACGTGCTCGAGGTCGCGATGCGAGCGGGCTTCCCCGGCGAAGGCCGGCGACAAGAGCGCGTCACCTTCGACCTGGAGATCGCACAACTCCTGCACGAGCGCTGCGGTCTGGTCGCCGGCGAGGCAGCCGTGCGGCCGATCTGGGCCTTCCTCGCGTTGGTCCTGCTGCCCGACGTCTCTTACTGGCGGTACCCGCGTCCTCCGGGCGACCGCGTCCTGGGGACCGACATCACCCGCCATGTCTGGGGCCGGCTGTGGTGGCGCGCGCACCTCCTGGCCGTCCCGCAGCAGTACCGGCGGTACCGCCTCCTCGACACGTTCGGCGAGGCGGCCTTCGACCAGATCTTCGCTCGACGAAAATCGATCGGCGGCAGTCGCACCCTCGTCCGGATGCTCGCCGAGGTCTGGCCGTCGATCGATCGAGGCGGGGTCGCTGAGCGGGACGTGCTCATCGACGTTCTCAAGCGGCTGTCCCGATTGGGGGCTGTCATCGACTTCGAGTCACTCGACTTCGATCAGCTCCAACGCCAGGTCCAGGACGTGGCCGCTGAGTCAGCAGCCCTCCTGAGCGCCCGGGCCTTGGGTGCCGGACCCCGCCACGCCGAGGCCTGACCGCCCTCCCGCCCCAGGGCCCCGTCCCGAGATGGTGACGATTGCAGTCGGCTCGAGTCGTGCCTCGCTCGACGCCCAGCCCTCAGGCCGGGCGGCTTGAGGAGACGCGACGCCTGCCTCGGGATCAGTCGGAGGCGAGTCGACTGGCGATGACGTCGGCGATGGCCTTCGCCAGAGGTGGCGGCACGGCGTTCCCGATCTGCCGGGCAATCTCCGACTTACTGCCGCACCAGAGGTGGCGGTCGTCGAAGCCCTGGACGACCGCCGCCTCCGCATGCGTGAGCGCTCGGTTGACCTGTTCGCCGCCGTTCTGCCACTGCGGATGGAGAAATCGCCCCTTCTCGGGCCGGAAGAACTCCGTCCGGATGGTCACCGAAGGCTGATCCCACTGGAGTCGACCCAGGACGTCCCCGGCTCCCCTGGTGTGCCGCCGCCAACAGGGATATCGGAGTTCCTCGGGGAGGTCGAAGCGCCCTTGTCCTGGTGCAATGTGCGCATAACGGATCTCCGAGAGGAGGTCGTGGTTCCGTGTGACGTGTAAGTCCGGGAGCTTGAAGGCCCCCGGGACCTCGTGCCCCTGAAACTCGACGACGCTTTCGGGAAGCCATGCCTCGCGGACAATCGGCTCCAAGACGACCGATCCCTGGAGGAACGCCTCCCGCAGGCTGACCCATCGGTCCAGGTCCCCGCTTGGGGTCTTCGCGTGTGTCCGCCGGGGCTCATCGACCGGGCCGACCCGCGACCCCACGACGATGGTGCGGATGCGCTTCTGCGGCGTGCCGTGGTCAGCAGCGTTCAACCGGAAGACCTGGGTGTTGAAGTCGGCGAGTTCACCGTCCTCACTCGCCGCTTCTCGAAGCAGCCGGAACTCCCTGGTCTTGGCGAACCGGTCGACGTTCTCGAAGACGAACATCCGCGCGCCTGACTCGCGCACGACTCGGACGAATTCCCGCCACAGCTGGTTGCGGACGTCCGCCGGGTCACGTTTCCCGAGAGCGGAGAAGCCCTGACACGGCGGCCCACCGATGACGACGTCGACCTGGGGGACGTCGATGTAGCCGGTGATGTCGCCGGCGTGGGTGTGCACGCCCGTCGGGTCGAAGTTCGCGGCGTAGGTGGCGGCGGCAGCCCGGTCGATCTCCACGGCCCCTGCGCTCGTGAAGCTCCCCTGATCGAGGAACCCGCGAGTCATTCCTCCGCAGCCGGCGAACAGGTCCAGCAACGTAAAACCAACCCCCCGCACCGCCTCACGCTAGCCAGCGCTGTCGACGGTCCCCGACGCCGACTCGCCGTTCCCGGCAGCTGGCCGGGGCTGCAAGGCGCCCATCACCCGCTCCAGGGCCTCCTCCGGCGTCTCGTGCTCCCAGACCTCCACCACCGTCCAGCCGAGATTCTCAAGGTGAGCGCGAGTCTCCTCGTCCCGCATCTTGTTCTTCTCGATCTTCTGCCGCCACCAGGCGGCGTTCGACGCCGGCCAGGTGGCATGGACCGGGCAGCCGTGCCAAAAGCAGCCGTGGACGTTGATCGCGACCTGCGCCTTGGTGAACGCAATGTCGAGCTTTCGTCGCGGCATGCCCGGCACCGGCCAGCCGACCCGGTACCGCTTCCCCCTGCTGTGCAGGAGTCGTCGCAGCGCCAGCTCAGGACCCGTGTCGGCGCGCGCCTGTTTGCTCATCCGGGCGGCGACGCCGGGTGAGCTGGCGCCAGGACGCGAGGCGGTCTCCTCAGTCACGACCCGAGGGTTCGAGCAGCGAGTGCAAGTGGAGTGCGATGGCCCTGGCGAGCCCGGGCGGTACCGCGTTGCCGATCTGTCGAGCAATCTCGACGCGGTTACCCACGAACTCGAAGTCGTCGGGGAAAGACTGCAGTCGGGCCGCCTCGCGGTGGGTGATCGGACGATGCGCCTCGGGGTGCAAGTAGCGCCCCTTTTCCGGCTTGTAGAACTCGGTCCGTATGGTGCCGCTCGGTCGCTCCCACCACATCCGGCCCATGACATCAGTCGTCCCTGTTGGCTTCTCGAGCCAGCACCGAGGCGTGATCTCGGGAGCATTGCGCATCAAATCAAAACGATTTCCCCCGGGCGGGATGTGCGCGTATCGCTCGAGAGAGATGGGTCGGACGTTCCTGCCGAAGTGGAGGTCCTGTCGACCATCGGAGCCGACCCCCACGTCGGACCGCTCAGGTGTCCACGACAGGCCCTCGAACGCCTCCTCCACGGTGGAGTAGGGCCGCTGCGCCTTCGACTTGGGTCCGTGCGTGGCGGGGGGCGGCCACGGCACCGCTCCCACCTCCTTGACCGCCATGAAGATGCCGCGGCGTCGGATCTGCGGGACGCCGTAGTCAGCGGCATTGAGAACCCCGTAGGCGAACTGATACTCGCGCAGGTCCTCGTCCGTCACCATCAGCCGCAGCAGTTCCGCGAACTGAGCCGACTTCTGGAATTGCGGGACGTTCTCGATGACGAAGGCCCGCGGCCTTACCAGCCGCACCGCCCGCAGGTACTGCTCCCAGAGCGCGTTGAGCCGAGCGCGGGAGTCGGCGTCGCGGTTCTTGCCGAGTGGAGAGAACCCCTGGCAGGGAGGACCGCCCAGAACGACGTCAGCCTCCTCGAACTCGGACAGCTCTTCGATCGGACCATCATGTACCGGGCAGTCGAAGTTCTGCTTGAACGTGCGCGCAGCCGCCTGATCAACCTCGACGGCCTGGACAGGCACGAAGCCCTTCCGCGCCCGAGCGAAGCCGAGGCTCAATCCGCCCGCCCCCGCGAACAGATCAAGTGTGCGGATTTCATCCGGCGTCTCGCTCACCAGGCTCCCTTCGGTACAACAGTCGAAGCCTAGGTTGCCCGCGGGGTACGACGGTCTCGACCCGCCAGCGGCCAGACAGAGGCATCGACCTCACACGGAGCTGTCTGTTCGAGCGTCGCTCGTCGCAACGGCTTCACCCGCGGTACCGCCGTCGAACTCCGGCTGCGGGAGGCGCCCGAGCACCTGCAGCGGAAACGCGGCCGCCACGACGACATGACCGACCCGACGAACGCCTACACCGAAGACAACCGCGTCCGCCTCGTCCTGCAGGCCGGGGACAAAGTCGAGGACCCCGGCCAGCTTGCGCGCCCTCGGCTTCTGCGTGAGCGTCCAGCCTCAGTACATGGCCGACGGGTCCGCAAGGCCAGCATCGCAAGCCGCGCGGTGACATGGACGTCTACGGGCGACGAGCGAGCCGCGGCGCTGGCGGCCGAACAAGTTGCCGACAGCGCCGCGGTCCACGACGCGGCAACCTCAGGTGACCGAGGAGAGCGGAAACCGCATTTATAGTGACGCCGCGGCCCGACTGGCTTCCGATTCCTGGACATGCCCCCACCCGCACGTTGATTCGTGCTGCCCGGGGACAGGTCCTTGCCATTGCTTCGCACGTCTGCCGCCGGTCTCTCCGACCTCGCCCGCGCGGGTCGCCTGGGGACGACACTGGCTGCTCAGATGGCTCACCGCTACAACCGCACGGCGTCCGAGGCCGAGCGGCGGTCCTGGGACGCCAGCCTCGCCGCACTCGCCGCCGACCTCCAGCAGGCGCAGCTCGACGGCGTCGAGGTGCTGGTCGAGTACCAGCTGCCGCTGTCGAGCAAGCGGGTCGACGTCGTCCTCGTCGGCGAGCACCCGCAGCGTGGTGGTCCGTCCTACGTCGTCGTCGAGCTCAAACAGTGGACGCAGGCCACCTTGTTCGAGGACGAACCAGAGCTGGTCATCCAGCCCACCTACGGGCCGCGGCCGGTCCTGCACCCCGTGGCCCAGGTCCGCGGCTACGTCGAGTACATGCTCGACTTCCTCGGCGCACTGCACGGCACCTCCGACGTCCTCACCGGCGCTGCCTATCTACACAACGCCACCGACGACCGCGTGGGCGCGCTGCGCAACTACCCCCAGGACGAGCTCGGCCGGTTCTTCACTGCTCAGGACCGTGGCGACTTCTTGCGGTACCTGCGCAGCCGCCTCTCCCCGGTGAACGCGTCGATCCACGCCGACCGGCTGCTGCGCTCGTCGGTCGCCCCCAGTAGGCAACTGCTCGCCGTCGCCGCCGAGGAGCTGCGCACCCGGGAGCAATTCGTCCTCCTCGACGAGCAGAGGGTGGCCTTTGACCTAGTTCTGCACGAGGTGGAAAAGGCGCGGCGCGATGACGCGAAGAGCGTCGTCATCGTCTCCGGCGGACCGGGCACGGGGAAGAGCGTCATCGCGCTGTCACTGCTCGGTGAGCTGGGACGCCGCGGGGTGCGGGTTGTGCATGCAACCGGCTCGCGGTCCTTCACCCAGACGCTGCGCAAAGTCACCGGCGATCGGGCCCCGCGGACCCGCGCGCTCTTCCGATACTTCAACCAATTCATGGCGGCCGAGCGCAACGGCCTTGACGTTCTCGTCGCCGACGAGGCGCACCGCATCCGCGAGACCTCCGTCGATCGGTATACGCCCCGTGCGCTGCGCGGAGAACCGCGCCGGCAGATCGACGAGCTGATGGACGCCGCCCGGGTGCCGATCTTTCTGCTCGACCAACACCAGGTCGTCCGCCCCGGCGAGATGGGCACGATTGAGGACATCGAGAAGCATGCGCGCGAGCGCGGCCTTGACGTCCTTCAGGTCGACCTCGCGACGCAGTACCGCAGCGGTGGCAGCGCCGAGTACGTCGACTGGGTCGAGCGGCTTCTGGGACTGACACCCGGCGGACCGCAGCCGTGGACCGGCAACATCCGATTCGAGGTCCGAACGGCGCCGTCTCCCTCGGCCATGGAGCAGGCACTCGCCAACAAGCTGGCCGCTCACCAGAACGCGCGCATGGCCGCCGGCTACTGCTGGACCTGGAGCGACCCCCGGCCGGATGGTTCGCTCGTCCCCGACGTCCGCATCGGCGACTGGGCACGGCCGTGGAATCTCAAGGGCGACCGCTCCGTCGGCGGCGCGCCGCCGGCTCCGCTGTGGGCCTCTGACGAGCGGGGCTTCGGACAGGTCGGTTGCGTCTATACCGCCCAGGGATTTGAGTATGAATGGAACGGCGTCCTGCTCGGCCCGGACCTCGTGTGGCGCACCGACCGGTGGGTAGCCGTCCGCAGCGCCAACCGTGACCCCGACTTCCGGAGCACTACGCGGGTCAGCGACGCCGACTTTGACCTGCTGGTGCGCAATGTCTACAAAGTGCTGCTGACCCGCGGATTGCGTGGTGTCTACCTGTACTCCACCGACGCGGAGACTCAGCGCCTTCTTGAGGGCCTGATGAGCCCGATCAGCTGATCGCTCTGGGGCGGCGGGGTCAGCGCTGGCGAAGATGAAGGGAGCTAGGCCGGCAAGTCCTCGGCGTCAACCATGTGCAGGACGCCGCGGCCGCGCTCCTTGGCGCCGTACATCGCCCGGTCCGCCAGCGAGAGGACAGTGTCTAGCGTCGTCCCAGGTGTAGCCATCGCCAACCCGATGGAGGCCGACACCCGCACCGTCCGCCGTCCCACCTCGACCTCGTCCACCAGTACGGCAGCCAGCCCGTGCCCGATGGCCTCCGCCGCAGCAGCGTCCACCCCGGGCAGGACCGCCACGAACTCGTCCCCACCCAGCCGGCCGACCACCGCACCCGGCAGCTCCCTCCCCACGTGCCGGCGCAGCCGGTCGGCGAGCCGCACGAGCAGCTGGTCCCCCACCGCGTGCCCGCCGCGGTCGTTGACCTCCTTGAACCGGTCGACGTCCACGAACAGCACCGCTCCCCCGACGGCCAGCGCCGCGCGGCCGGTGTCGAGCAGGTGGCTGCGGTTGGCCAGCCCGGTCAGCGGGTCCTGCCGCGCCGAGCGCAGCAGCGCCTGCTTCCACCCGTCGGCCTTGGTGGCCACCGCGGTCAGCCGGTCCACCGTCTGCTGCAGCCGCACCGCCTGGTCCACATCCGCGTCCACGGTCAGCTCGGCCGTCGACGAGGTCAGCGTCTCCAGCACCGACTCCAGCGGCAGCCCGGCCGCCACCGCCTCCAGCGTCTTCCCCTGCGCGGCCAGCAGCCCGGCGTCCCACCGGTGCGCGGCCACCTGACGCCGCAGCGACAGCACGCTGCGCACCAGCCGGACCTGGATCTCGAGCACCTCGTACTCCGCCCGCGTGAACTCTCGCGGCTCGTCGTCGAACACGCCCAGCGAGCCCAGGACGAAGCCCTCCTCGTCGATCAGCGGCACCCCGAGGTAGGAACGGATTGCGCCGGCCGCCACCGCCGGGTTGTCGCGGAATACCGGGTGCACGAGCGCGTCGGTCACCTCCAGCGGCGCCCGCCTCGCCACCACGTACGCGCAGAACGACAGCTCGTCGGGCACGTGCGAGTACGGCGCCCCGGCGCCGTGCTCGGCCGCGTAGCACTGCTGGTCCGGGCCGACCAGGTTGATCATCGCGATCGGCGCGTCCACCGTCCGCGCCATGTACGCCACGACGGCGTCGAGGTCGGCGATCCCCGCGTGCCCGCCCAGCCGGTAACTCGCGATCGCAGCCAGCCGCGCCGGCTCGGCGACCGCCTCCCGCGGACTCGGCAGGAGGGGCGTCTCGGTCACGGCGCTCACGCGCGGCGACGCTAGCTGCCCTGCGTCACTTTCAGGACACGGAGCGGCACGGCGTCGTGCGCGGACCCGCTCAGGCGGACGACCTGGGCGCGCCCATCCCCGGGTCGATGCGCATTGGCCCAGAGGCCGACGGCTCGACGTCGAAGTCGAAGATCCCGGTCGGGATGTAGACGGTCGCGCAGGAGTTGGGGATGTCGACGACGCCGGACAGCCGGCCCTCGATCGGCGCGGAGCCCAGCAGCAGGTACGCCTGCTCGGGGCTGTAGCCGAACTTCGTCAGGTAGTCGATCGCGTGCAGGCAGGCGCGCTGGTAGGAGAGGTCGGAGTCCAGGTAGTGCTGCTCGTCGTCCAGCGTCACGGAGGTGCCCGAGAAGGCCAGCCACCGGTCGTAACGGGGCTCGACGTTGCCAGGCAGGAAGATCGCGTTCTCCGACACCCCGTAGGTCTGCATGCCGCCCTTGAGCAGATCGACGTGCAGGTCGATGAACCCGCCCATCTCGATGGCGCCGCAGAAGGTGATCTCGCCGTCGCCCTGCGAGAAGTGCAGGTCGCCCACCGACAGGTTCGCCCCCGGCACGAACACCGGGTAGAACACCCGGCTGCCCCGCGTGAAGTTCTTGATGTCCTGGTTGCCCCCGTTCTCCCGCGGCGGCGCGGTCCGGGCGGCCTCCGCCGCGGCCCGGTCGAAGGCCCCACCGGACAGCGAACCCAGGATCGCGTCGTCCGGCAGCGGCGGCAGGGCCAGCGGCGGGTTGCGGTCCGGGTCGGTGGCGATCAGCGCGCCCTCCCGCCGGTTCCAGCGCGCCAGCAGGTCCGCCGACGGTGCGGTGCCCATCAGCCCGGGATGGGTGATCCCGGTGTAGGACACCCCCGGCACGTGCCGCGACGTGGCCGTCTGCCCGCGGAAGTCCCAGATGGCCTTGTAGGCGTCGGGGAACTGGTCGGTGAGGAAACCGCCGCCGTTCGTCCTCGCGAAGATGCCGGTGTAGCCCCAGCCCTGGCCGGCCAGCGGGCCGGAGTCCTCCTGCGGGATCGGGCCCAGGTCCAGGATGTCGACGAGCAGCAGGTCCCCGGGCTCGGCTCCCTCCACCGCGATCGGCCCGGACAGTGCGTGCACCCGGGACAGCGGCGCGTCGCGGACGTCGTCGGCCGAGTCGTCGTTGTGGATGGCACCGTCGAACCACTCGCGGCAGTGCACCCGGAAGACATCGCCCGGGCGCACGGTGACCGCCGGCGGGATGTCGGGGTGCCAGCGGTTGTGGCCGACCAGCTCCTGGTCGGTGAACGACCTGCTGGAGTCGAGCGGGAAGACGACCTCGGGCACGGCGGACCTCCAGGGTCAGGGACGGGGCAGACGCGCGAGCGCGGGGTTCTGCGCCTGTGGTGCGGCTCGGCGGGACTGCGGGGCGGGGACCACCGCGGGCTGGTCGGCGCTGCGCTCGGTCCGGTCGATCAGCGCCCGGTTGCGGGCCGACCCCAGCGCCAGGCGGGGAGCGGTGAAGACCCGCGGCGCGGGGTTCGCGCAGCCGGGGCAGGGTTCGGAGTCGGCCGCGGTGCCGATCGGGCGGGCGACCTCCAGCACGCCGTGCTCAGCGCACCGGTACTGGTAGACGGCCACGGCGGCCCCTTCTGATCTGACCGGCGGGACCGCATCCGGTCCCCGGCTGGCGGGCGCCGCGTCGCCGCGGCTCCCGCCCGCGAGCCTCGGGGGACGCGGGACGGCAGTACAGCCGAACAGCCGACGACCTGTCCTCCGACCTGCGCGTGCTCACCAGGTGGCACCGGCGGATCACGCCCCGACGTCAGGACCCACCGATCGACGCCGCCTGCGCGCCCCCAGGGCCGTCCGCCTCTGGCAGCGCGGTCGCCGTCCACGCGACGCTCCGGACCCACCGCGACGGGAGGTCGGCGCCGTGTACGTCACCCAGGGTCTGCACCGCCACGTCCAGCAGCGCCCGCACGAGGTCGCCACCGTCTGTGCCGGGCGCTCCCGGACCCACGCCGAGTCGGTCAACCGGATCGCCCGGCTGGCGGCCGCCCTCCGGGACCTGGGCGTCACGGACGGGGAGCGCGCGGCCATCCTGTCCCTCAACTCCGACCGCTATCACGAGTTCCTCGGCGCGACGCTGTGGGCCGGTGGCGTCCTCGTCCCGGTCAACATCCGCTGGAGCGTCCCCGAGATCGCCGACTCCCTCGCCGAGGTCGACGCCCGGGTCCTCGTCGTCGACGACGTCTTCGCGGCGTGCGTCGACGGCATCCGGGCGGCGCACAGCGGGCTGCGGCACGTCGTCCACGCCGGCGACGGCCCGACCCCGGACGGCATGCTCGCCTTCGAGGAGCTGATCGAGACCTCGGAACCGGTCGAGGACGCCCGCCGCGGCGGCGCCGACCTGGCCGGCGTCTTCTACACCGGCGGCACCACCGGCCGGTCCAAGGGCGTCATGCTCAGTCACGACAACCTGCTGACGTCGTCCATGGGCGGGCTGGCCAGCGTGCACTTCCCGCCCGGCCTGGTCGGCCTGCACTCCGCGCCGATGTTCCACCTCGCCGCGTTCTCCAACTGGGTCGGCGCCACCGTCGTCGGCGGCACGCAGGTGATGATCCCGGTGTTCGACCCGGTCGCCGTGCTGACCGCCGTCCAGGAGCACGGCGTCACCGACGTGCTCCTGGTGCCCACGATGATCCAGCTGGTGGTCGACTCCCCACGGGTCGACGAGTTCGACCTGACCAGCGTCCGCCTGGTCCTCTACGGCGCCTCCCCGATGTCCGACGCGCTGCTCGGCCGGGCGATGAAGGCCCTCCCCAACGCCCGCTTCATGCAGGCCTACGGCATGACCGAGCTCGCCCCGGCGGCCACCGTGCTCACCCCCGAGGACCACGAGGACCCGCGGCACCGGCGCTCCGTCGGCCGCGCCGCCCCGCACGCGGAGGTGCGCGTCGTCGGCCCGGACGACGTCGAGCTGCCCCGCCGGGAGGTCGGCGAGATCGTCGTCCGTGGCGGCAACGTGATGCTCGGGTACTGGGACCGTCCGCAGGAGACCGCCGAGGCGCTGCGCGGCGGGTGGATGCACACCGGCGACGCCGGCTGGATGGACGACGACGGCTACCTCCACCTCACCGACCGCCTCAAGGACATGATCATCTCCGGCGGGGAGAACGTGTACTCCGTCGAGGTGGAGAACGTGCTCGCCCAGCACCCGGCGGTGGCCACCTGCGCGGTCATCGGCGTCCCCGACGAGACCTGGGGCGAGCGGGTGCACGCCGTCGTCGTCCCGGCGGCCGGCGCCACCGTCACCCTCGAGGAGCTGCACGACTTCTGCGCCGACCGGCTCGCCGGCTACAAGATCCCGAGGTCGATGGACGTCGTCGACGCGCTGCCGCTCTCCCCCGTCGGCAAGGTGCTCAAGCGGGAACTGCGAAAGCCCTACTGGTCCGGGCAGGAGCGCGACGTCCACTGACGTCCACCTACTCAGGGGCGGAGGCCCCTCGTCCGGCACGTCGGTCCGAGGAACATCGGGGACGTCGCAGACACACGCGGAAGGAGCCGTGCCATGACCCAGACCACGAGCTCAGCGGTCTCGAAGGACCGGGCGCGGGAGGCGATGACCCGCTTCATGGCGGCCTGGGAGCAGGGGGACCTGTCTGCCGTGGACGAGGTGTTCGCGGAGGACCTCGTCCACCACGGGCCCCCGTTCCCGGACATGGGCCGGGCCGAGCTGCGGGAGTTCATCACCCACTTCCGGGCGGGCTTCTCCGACGCCCACGTCCAGGTGCACGAGCACGTCGTCGACGGGACCACCTCCGTCCACCGCTGGACGGCCGAGGCCGTCCACTCCGGGACGACGCCGCTGCTCCCGGGCGTGGAACCGAGCGGGAACCACCTGTCCGCCGAGGGCGTGCACGTCCTGCACTGGACCGGGGACAGGGTGTCCGAGGCATGGCACATCGGTGACTGGTTCGGCTGGTTGACGATGGCGGGTGTACTGCCACCCCTGCCAGGGACGGAGGGCTGAGCACGCCCGGCACGTCGGTCGGCCGGTGACCTCGGGGACCGGCCGGCCGACGGGCAGCCGCCTCGCCCGCACCGCCCGGCTCGCCGCGCTGCCCGCGGCGTTCGCCGGCCGCACCGCTGTCGGGATCGGCAAGCGCCTCGGCGGTCGCCCCGCCGAGGCGGTCGCGGCGCAGGTGCAGCAGCGCACCGCCGAGCAGCTGTTCGCCACCCTCGGCCAGCTCAAGGGCGGCGCCATGAAGGTCGGCCAGGCGATGTCGGCGATGGAGGCCGCGCTGCCCGAGCAGCTGGCCGGCCCCTACCGCGAGGCGCTCGTCCGGCTGCAGGACGCGGCGCCGGCCATGCCCACCGCGCTGGTGCACCAGCAGCTCGAGGCCGGCCTCGGGAGGACCTGGCGCCAGCTGCTGCGCGACTTCGACGACCGGCCGGTCGCGGCGGCCAGCGTCGGCCAGGTGCACCGCGCCACCTGGTCCGACGGCACCCCGGTGGCCGTGAAGCTCCAGTACCCGGGCGCCGGCGAGGCGCTCGTCGCGGACCTCGGGATGATGCAGAAGGTGGCACCGGTCGTGCAGACGGCCATGCCCGGCCTCGACGCCCGGCAGCTGTTCGCGGAGCTGCGCGCGCGGCTGGTCGAGGAGGTCGACTACGTCCTCGAGGCCGACACCCAGATGACGTTCGCCGACGCCTTCCGCGACGACCCCGACATCGCCGTCCCCGACGTGTTCGCCGTCGAGGAGAACGTGCTGGTGAGCCGCTGGGTCGACGGCACACCACTGTCCCGCGTCATCACCGACGGCACCCGGGACGACCGCGACCGCGCCGGCCTGCTGCTCGTGCGGCTGTTCGCCTCCGCACCCGTGCGCGCCCGCCGGGTGCACGGCGATCCGCACCCCGGCAACTTCCGGCTGCTGCCCGACGGCCGGCTCGGCGTCCTCGACTTCGGGGCCACCGAGGCCCTGCCGGACGGCTGGCCGGTGAAGCTCGGCCCGCTGCTCGCTGCCGGCCGCGACGGCGACGCCGGGGCCCTGCACCGCATCGCCGCCTCCGCCGGACTGTTGCAGCCGGAGGCGGTGACCCCGGAGGCCCTGATGGCGCTGCTCGACCCCTACCTGCAGCCGCTGCGCAGCCCCTCCTACACGTTCACCCGGGCCTGGATGCAGGACCAGACGCGGGCTGCCTCCGATCCGTTCAGCGCCACCGCCCGCACCCAGCGCCGGCTGACCATCCCGCCGCGTCACCTGCTGCTCCAGCGCGTGGCCGTCGGGATGACCGGCGTCCTCTGCTCGCTGGGCGCCACCGTCGCGGTCGACGGCGAGATCCGCCGGTGGCTGCCCGGCTACGACCCCGAGGTCACTGCTCCGCGCACGTGACGGGCCCCTGACCCCACCGCCCGGCGCACCCGCGTCACGCACCGGCGCGGCGCGCTGGGCACCGCCCGCGCGAGCCGCCGCACCCCTCACCGGGACCGGGCGTCTCCCTACCGTGGCCGCACCCGCTCTCCTGGGAGGTCGCCATGACGCAGACAGCCACCACGAGCCTCGAGACGGTCGAGGCTCTCTACGAGGCCTTCGCCCGCGGTGACGTCGGCACGGTCCTCGGTGTGATCGCCGAGGATGCCGAGTGGTTCGAGGCCGAGGGCAATCCCTGGTACCTCGGACACCCCTTCGTGGGCCCTCAGCAGATCGTCGACGGCGTCTTCGCCAGGATCGGCGACGAGTACGAGGACTTCCGGCTCGACATCCACCGCTTCCTCGTGGACGGCGACACGGTGGCCGCCCTGGGCCGCTACTCCGCCACCAGCCACCGGGCGACCGGCCGGCCCCTGGACGCCCAGTTCGTGCACGTGTGGGACGTCCGGGACGGCACGATGGTCCGGTTCCAGCAGTACACCGACACCCGCCAGTGGGCCGACGTGATGGGAGCCGGCGCCTCCTGACCGCGGGGCCGCCGGACCCGCCGTGCAGACGCCCTTCACCGAACTGGTCGGCTGCTCCGTCCCGATCCAGCAGGCGCCGATGGGGACGGTCTCGACGCCGGACCTGGCCGTGGCGGTCGCCGACGCCGGCGGCGTCGGCACGGTCAGCGCGCTCGGTCTCCGACCTGAGGCGCTGCTGCGGCTCCTGGACGGGATGCGCGGGCGCTCGTCCGGCGTCCTGGCCGCCAACGTCGTCACCCCGGACGTCGACGAGGCTCTGCTCACCGACGTCGCGAAGCGGGTGCGGCTCGTCGACTTCTTCTGGTTCGACCCCTCGCCCCGGCTCGTGGAGGTGGCCCACCGGGCCGGGGCGCTCGTGGGGTGGCAGGTCGGGTCGGTCGCGGAGGCGCGCGCCGCGGTGGACGCCGGCTGCGACGTCGTCACCGTCCAGGGGGTCGAGGCCGGCGGCCACGTCCGGGGCTCCGAGCCGCTCCTCCCCCTGCTGCGGGAGGTCCTCGACGCGGTCGAGGTCCCCGTTCTCGCGGCCGGCGGCATCACCGACGGACGCTCCTTTGCCGAGGTCATGGCGGCCGGCGCGGCGGGCGCCCGGATCGGCACGCGCTTCCTCGCGACGACGGAGTCCGGCGCCTCCCCGGCGTACAAGCAGGCGGTCGTCGACGCCGCCGACGACAGCACCGTCGTCACCGACGCGTTCGCCGTCTGCCCGCTCTGCGCCACCAGCCCACGGGCCCGGGTGCTGCGCGCCGCGGTGGACCGGCTCGCCGAGCTGGACGACGACGTCGTCGGGACGGTGTCCATGGGCGGCGCCCGGGTCCCCGTGCCCCGGGGGTCCGGCCTCCCGCCCGTGACCGGCGCCGAGGGCCACCTCGACGCGATGGCCATGTACGCGGGCGCCGGCGTCGGCGCGGTGACCGACGTCCGGCCGGCCGCCGAGGTCGTCGCCGAGTTGATGGCGGAGCTCGAGCGATGGCAGCCCGCTCGGGGACAGAGCGCTCCCCCGTGATCCGTGCCGTGAGTCGCCGCGCCGCCGTCCCGGGTTGCGGTTACGTTACCGGCGGGTGACGCACGTCACTCGACGTACGCCGACTCCGCGACAGGCAGGCCGATGCTCTACACCGCCTACGAGATTAACCGTCGAGCGGGGGCGCCCGTGGTCGCGGCATCCGGGCTGACCGCCCGTGCCCTGCACGCCCTGCCCGCTCCGCTGGCCCGCACCCCGGCCGTGCGGCACGTCCGGGCGGCCTGCGACATCCTCGCCAAGGCGCGTCCCACCCACGACCGGCCGGCGTACGGCATCGGGTCCGTGCGGGTCGGCGGCCGCGACGTCGACGTCGTCGAGCGCCCGGCGCTGACGACGCCGTTCGGCACGCTGCTTCACTTCGCCAAGCCGTCGGTCCCTGGTCAGCCCCGCGTGCTCGTCGTCGGCCCGATGTCCGGCCACTTCACGACGCTCATCCGGCCGACGATCCGCACGCTCCTGTCCGACCACGACGTCTACGTCATGGACTGGCACAACGCGAGGGACATCCCCGTGGACCGCGGGCGCTTCGGGCTGGACGAGTACATCGCCCACGTCATGGACGCGCTGCGTCACCTCGGCGCCGGCACCCACGTCGTGGCCGTCTGCCAGCCCGCCGTCCCCGTGCTGGCGGCCGTCGCGCTGCTCGCCGCCGAGGGCGACCCCGCCGAGCCGGCCAGCCTCACCCTCATGGCCGGCCCGATCGACACCCGGGTCAACCCCAACCGGGTCAACACCGCGGCCGCCACCAAGCCGCTGTCCTGGTTCGAGCGGCGGCTCATCGACACCGTGCCGGGCCGGTACGCGGGCGCAGGACGACGGGTCTACCCCGGGGTCGTGCAGCTGACCGCCTTCATGTCGATGAACCCGAAGAGGCACCTGAGCGCGCACGCGCGGATGTACCGCGACCTGGTGGCCGGCAACACGGCCGCGGCCGCGGCCACCCAGGCCTTCTACGACGAGTACGGCGCGGTGATGGACGTCCCCGCCGAGTTCTACCTGGAGACGGTCGGCCGCATCTTCCAGGAGCACCAGCTCCCCACCGGGCGCCTCACGTGGCGGGGCGAGCGCGTCGACCCCGGCGCCATCCGGAACACCGCGCTGCTCACGGTGGAGGGCGCGCAGGACGACATCTGCTCCCCCGGCCAGACCGAGGCGGCCCACCGGCTGTGCACCGGGATCCCGGAGGAGCGCAAACGGCACCACCTGCAGAACGGGGTGGGCCACTACGGCGTCTTCAGCGGCTCCCGCTGGGAGGCCGAGGTCTACCCTGTCATCAGGGCGTTCATCGAGTCCGCCCGGCCCGCCGAGCGGACGACGTCCCTCGGCTGAGCGGGCGCTTGCCCCGGGAGCCGCCCCGGCGGGACCCTCGCCTCCCCGCCCGGGAGACGAGATGTCCCGCACCGCCGCGATAGCGCTCGCCGTCCTGCTCGCCGCCGCTTGCACCGGCGGGGACGACGTCCCTCCCCTGCTCGACACGGTCGTGGACACCGTGGACCTCGACGCCGCCGTCGGCACGGACGTCGTCGTCTACGACCTCGCGCCCAGCCCCGACGGCCTCCCCGTGGCCCTGGTCGGCGCGGCCGGTGCCGCGGAAAGCTGGCTGGTCCCGCTGGCGGGCGGCACCCCCACCGCTGTCCCCGCCGTCGACCCGGACAGCGAGCTGGTCATCGCCGACGACGGCACGCCGCTCATCGTCGGCACCGCGCTGACCCGGGTCGGCGGAGCGGTCCTGCCGCTCCGCCTCGACGGGCCGCCGGACGCCGTCCTCCTTGACGGCGACGTCCTCAACCTCGCCCGCGACACCCGGCTGACCGCCGTCGACGCCGGCACCGGTGAGGTCCGGGTCACCGCCGTTGCGCCCGGTCCGGTCACGCACCTCGCCGGAGCTCCGGACGGCGACCTCCTCGCGCTGGTCACCCGTCCCGGGGGCGGCGTCGACCTCCTCCGGCTCAGCCCCGACCTGCGGCCGGACGACGAGCCGGTCGAGCTCGTCGCCGGGGGCGGCACGCCGACCGCCCTGCGGGTGACCGCCGACGGCACCGTCGTCGTCACCGCCTACGTGAACGAGGCGCTGGACGCCGGGCGGCTGGTCACCGTCGTCGACGGCAGGGTGCAGACGGTTGCCGACCTGGAGGGCACCGACGACACCGCGCTCGACCTCGCCGTCGACCCGACCGGCCGCGTGGCCTACGTGGTGCTGTCCGCCTCGTATCACCCGGCCGAGCTGACGGCGATCGACCTCGCGACCGGCGGGCGCACCGGGACCGTCGCGCTGTGCGGCGGCGCCGGCGCCTTCGGCGCGATCGCGCCGTCCGCCGACGGCAGGACCCTCACCGTCGTCGGCTCGTGCATCGGCGCCGACGGCCCCTCGACCACCGCCTTCGTGATCGAGTGACGGGGCAGCCTGTGGACAACTCCCGGGCCGGTCGTCCGCCGCTGCCACGGTGTCGTGCATGTCCACACCAGTCCTCGCCGACGTCCCCGTCCGCTCACCGCTCGCGCTCACCCGCCGCTGGGCGAGCCTCCTGCAGCCCCTGCTCTTCGACACCCGCAGTCTCTGGCTGAGCTGGGTCGGCCCGGACGGCAGGCAGTCCCCCGTCCTCCTGCCCGTCGACGACATCTCCGCCCGGCCCGACCTGCGACTGGTCAGCGGTCTGCTCGGCGTCCACGACGAGGTGGCCGCGTCCCTCGGGTCCAACGACGTCCTGCTCGCGATGGCCCTGTGCCGTCCCGGCGAGCCGGTCGAGACCGAGATCGACACGGACTGGCTGTGCGCCTTCCACGACGTCCTCGGCGACGGGCTGGACCAGGCCTGGAGCCTGCACCTCGCCGCCGGAGGGCGGGTCGAGCCGCTCGTCGAGGCGCACCACTTCCTCGGCGAGGTCGCGCGGTCGACGGCCAGCCGCGACGAGGACGGCCCCCGGTGACGGTGCGGTACGGCTGGTCGCCCGAGGACCGCGGGCTCCTCGCACCACCACCGCGGCCGGACGCGGGAGATCGTGCGTGGCGGCGCCGCGATCTCGTCGCCGGCGGAACGGTCCTCGCGGTGGTCGCGCTGGTGGCCGGGATCGCCGCTCACCTGACGTTCGCCTCGGCGACGCGCTCACCGCGTGCGGTGGCCGAGGCCTTCGTCGCCGCCAACCAGCGCTACGACTGGCGAGGCCCTGGGAGCTGGTGTGCTCCGACGTGCAGGCCGAGTACAGGACGGTCGAGCGCTGGAGCCGCAGTCACGACGAGGCCGTCGCCATCACCGGACCCCTCACCGACGGCGTGACCGTCGACGTCGGAGACGTCCGGCCGCGCGGGATCTCCACGCCGCGGTCCTACGTCGTCGACGTCCGTCTCATCCGGGGCGACGAGATCCGTCTGGAGCACCTGCTCGTCGTGGCGGAGCAGGGCGGGTACCGCGCCTGCGGCGAGGCGTGAGCACGGCCGGCGCCCCGACCCTCGTACCGGGCCGGGGCTCCCGCGGCTCAGGCCTGGGCGGAGCGGCGCATCGACCACATCTGCGCGGGGCGCTCGAACTGGGTGGCGACCTCCCAGCTCACCGCGCCGTTGACGACCTCCCTGCGGAAGTTGCCCACGGCCACCCGGGCGAGCTCCGGGTCGGCGGCCACGCGACGGGCCAGCTCGATCGCGCGGTCCTCGACGGCGGCCTCGTCCACCGACTCCCACGCCAGCCCGAGCTCCACGGCGCGGGTCCCGTTGATCTCCTCGCCGAACAGCGCCATCGCCGCGGCGGCCTCGCGGCCGATCAGCCGCGACAGGATGACGAAGTGCCCACCACCGGGGTGCAGGCCGCGCTTGAGGAAGCCGGCCAGCAGGCGGGCGTCGTCGGCGACGATCCGCAGGTCGGCCGCCAGCAGCATGTTCATCCCGGCGCCCACGGCCGAGCCCCGGACGGCGGCGATGGTCGGCACCTTGACCTGGCCCAGCCGGTAGAAGGAGTCGTAGATCCGGCCCATGCCGTCGTAGTTCTCGGGCGCGGCCGGGTCCTTGCCGGCGTTCGTCAGGGTCGCGACGTCCCCGCCCGCGCAGAACGACCTGCCCACCGCACGCAGCACCAGCGCGCCGACCTCGGGCTGGGCATCCACCCGGTCGAGGACGCCGATCAGCTCCGACGCCATCGCCGGCGTCAGCGCGTTGCGGCGGTCGGGCGCGTTGAGCGTCACCACCGCCACGCCGCCGTCGACCTCGAGCAGGACCTCGGCGTCAGCCACGAGCGCACCTCCGGATCTGGGGCCCGCGGGCCCGGGGACCAACCCGGGCATCAGACCACGGCGCGCGGTTGCCGCCCCGCGCGGCCCGGCTCCACACTCGCCGCACCGACCCCCGGAGCCCCCATGCCCGCCCGCCGCGCCGCCGTCGCCCTCGTCGCGCTGTCGGTCACGGGCTGCACCGGCGGGAACGACGAGCCCCCGCCGCCCCAGCAGTTCACCGACGTCGAGGCCACCGTCGACCTCGACGCCGTCGCGCCCGGTGGCGTCGACGTCCTCGGCCTCGGGCCCACCGACGACGGCGCGCTCGTCCTCCTCGGCGACACCGCCGACCCGCGAGTCGGCTACCTGGCGACGCTGACCGACGACGGGCTGGGCGAGGTCCGGCGTCTCGAGGACGTCGGCACACAGCTCCTCGTCGCCCCCGACGGCACCGCGCTCGTCGTCGGCCCCGACCGGATCACCAGCGTTCCGGCGAGCGGAGCCCCCACGGTCACCGAGGTCGTCCTCAAGGAGCTCGCCGCCGCCGCCCTCTCCCCCGACGGCAGCCGCCTCTACGCCGCCACCGCCGACCGGCTCGTCAGCCTCGACGCGGCGACCGGGGACACCCGAGCCGAGACGGACCTCGACGAGGGGCTCACCGTCGTGGCGCTCGCGGTGCCGGACGACGGCGGGCCGACCGCGCTCATGAGCGACGCCCGTGCCCCCGACCTGGCCGACGTCGCCGTCCTGGGCACCTGGGACGAGGACCTGGAGGAGTTCGACCTCGTCGAGCTGGCCCCCGACCGCCCGGCCAGCATCCCGTCCGCGCTGCGCCTGGCCGACGACGGCACCGCCGTCGTCAGCCTCACCGCGGGGTCGAGCGACGACCCGTTCCGCGTGGTCACCGTCCGCGATGGCGAGGTGCAGGCCTCGCACGCCGTCCCCGGCACCGACCGCCCCCTGGCCGACCTCGCCGTCTCCGCCGACGGGCGCGTGGCCCACCTGCCGGTGGCCGGCTTCGAGGTCGAGTCCGGCGTGGTCACCCTCGACCTGGCCAGCGGTGAGCAGCTCGCCGACGTCCGGCTGTGCGAGGGCCAGGCCGCCTTCGGCCGGGTGGCGCTGTCCGGCGACCGGCTCACCGTGATCGGCTCGTGCATCACCGCCGAGGCCGCGTCGTCCACCGCGTTCGTCGTCGGCTGACCATGGTCAACGGGGTGTGACCTGCGCCACGATGAGCGCCTTCCCCCCACCTCGAGGAGACCCTCATGGACCGGCTGCGCTTCGGCACCTTCCTGGCCCCGTTCCACCCCGCCGGCGAGAACCCGACCCTCGCGCTGCAGCGCGACCTCGAGCTCGTCGAACACCTCGACCGGCTCGGCTACGACGAGGCCTGGATCGGCGAGCACCACTCGGCCGGCACCGAGATCATCGCCTCCCCGGAGATCTTCATCGCCGCGGCCGCCGAACGGACGAAGCACATCAAGCTCGGCACCGGCGTCACGTCGATCAGCTACCACAACCCGCTCTGGGTGGCCGAGCGCATGGTGCTGCTCGACCACCTCACCCGCGGGCGCTCGATGCTCGGCTGCGGCCCCGGCTCGCTGCCCACCGACTCGATGATGCTGGGGCTCGACCCCACCGACACCCGCGAACTGCTCGAGGTCGACCTCGACATCATCATGCGGCTGCTGCGCGGCGAGACGGTCACGCAGAAGACCCGCACGCACGAGCTGGTCAACGCTCGCCTGCACCTGCGGCCCTACAGCCAGCCGTGCTTCGAGATCGCCGTCGCCGCCGTCGCCTCCCCCACCGGGCCCCGCATGGCCGGCACCCACGGCATCGGGCTGCTGTCGATCGGCGCCACCCTCAGCAAGGACGGCTTCGACGCGCTCGCCCACCACTGGAACGTCGTCGAGGAGCGGGCGGCGCACTTCGGCCAGACGGTGTCGCGGCGCGACTGGCGGCTGGTCGGGCTGATGCACGTCGCCGAGACCAAGGAGCAGGCCTACGCCGAGGTCCAGCACGGCATCGAGACGTGGTTCCGGTACTTCCAGAAGACGGCGGCGTTCCCGCAGATGGCGGTCGAGGGGGGCGACGCCACGGAGATGATCGACTTCATCAACGAGGCCGGCGTCGGCGCGATCGGCACCGTCGAGGACGCCCGCGCGCAGGTGCAGCGGCTGTGGGACCAGTCCGGCGGCTTCGGCGCGATGCTGCTGCTCGGCCACGAGTGGGCCAATCCGCAGGCCACGAAGCGGTCGTGGGAGCTCATCGCGCAGCACGTCATGCCGCACTTCCAGGGCGGGGAGATCAGTCACGCGCAGGCGACGCTGGGCGCCAAGGAGTACGCGATGGGCAAGCGCGAGGACTACGCCGCCGCGCAGATGGCCGCCGTGGCCACGATGACCGAGCGGTACGAGAAGGAGAAGGCGGGCCAGGCCTGACGACGGCGGTCGGGTGGCGGCGGCGCCGTCACCCGACCAGCTCGTCGGACAGCTGCCGCAGACGCCGGCGCGCCTCGGGGTCGTAGGCCTGCTCGTGGGCGCGGGTCTCGCGGAGGCCGTCGAAGTAGCGCCCGGTCACGCCGGCCAGGCCCGGGTCGACGACGAGCCGCGCCGTCGCCTCGACGCCCTCCTCGATGGTCGACGTCGGGTTCGCGACGATCTTCGTCGGCATGAACGTGGCCGGGTGCAGCGCGTTGACCGTGACGCCGGTGCCCTGCAGCTCCTCGGCGAGGTCGACGGTCGAGAGGATCTGCGCGAGCTTGCTCTGACTGTAGGCGCGGGTGCCGCCGTAGTCCTTCGTGAGCTGGACGTCGTCGAAGTCGATCGGCATCTGCGCGGCCGAGGAGACGTTGACGATCCGCGCCTCCCCGGCCGCCCTGAGCAGGGGGAGCAGTTCCCGCGTCAGCAGGTAGCCGGCCAGGTAGTTGACGGCGAACCGCAGCTCCAGGCCGTCGGCGCTCTCCTGCCGCCCCGGCCCGCCCGGCACCTCGCGGCCGATGCCGGCGTTGCTGACCAGCACGTCGAGCCGGTCGACGTCGGCCTCGACCGTCTCCGCCATCACGCGGACCTCGGCCAGCGACGACAGGTCGGCCCGGTAGGACCGCGCCGCCGGCCCCAGCTCGGCGAGCAGCGCCTGCAGCCGGTCCTCGTCGCGCCCGTGGGCGAGCACGGTCATGCCGCGGCCGGCGAGGTCGAGGGCCAGTGCCCGGCCGAGACCGTCGGTGGCGCCGGTGATCAGGACGGTCTGCTCGCTCAGCGGTCGCATGCCCCGCGACGATGCCGCGCCGGCGACCGCGCCGCGAGTCCTCGTCCCCGCCCGCTGGGCCTGTCAGACTCCCCGACCGTGCGCGGCCCCTCGGCGCTCCTGCTCGCCGCCGTCCTGCTGACCGGGTGCGGCGGCACCTCCGTCGAGGACGCGGCGCCCTCCGGACAGCGGCCGCCGTCGGTGTCCCTGGCGGAGGTGGCCGGGGTGGACGCCGACGTGCTCGGCGTGGTCTCTCCCGACGCCGGCCGGTCGGTCGTGCTGCTGGCCCCGCCCGGCGGCCCGCTCACCCTCGCGGACGTCGCGGCGGACGGCACCGCCACCGCCGTCCCCCTCCCCGGCCTCGACGCCGACCGGCCCGGACTCACCCGCATCGCCGCGGCGGGCGACGGCGTGGTGGTCGTCGGGTTCGCCGCCGGGCGGGTCGCCCTCGTGGCCGCCGGTCCGCAGGGCGCCGCTGCGCCGCAGCCGGTCGGGACGCTCGGCGCCGCCGACGTCGCGGCCCTCGACGTCACCGCTGCGGAAGGCGTGCTGTACCTCGCGCTCTCCCGCATCGACGGCACCGACCTGTTGCTCGCCGTCGACCCCGCGACCGGCGCCGTCCGCGCCGAGGTCGGGCTGCCCGGCACACCCCGCGACCTCGGGACGACGGAGGACGACGGCGTCGTCGTCGCCACGGACACCGGCCGCACCGCCGTGGTCGTCACCGCCGACCCCGGCCTGGCCGCGGTCACGGAGACGCCCCTCGGTCCGGGTGCGGCCGGCCCCCTGACCGTCGTGGACGGGGAGGTGTACGCGACGGTCGGCGGCAGGGGCGACCTCCGGATCACCCGCGGCGCCGAGGTGCTGGCCACGGTGGCCGGTGACCTGCCGGCGGTCCTCGTCGTCGACCCGGCCGGCGGGGAGGCCACCCTCGTCGACACCGTGGCCGACAGCGAGGTCCCGCGCGTGCTGCTGCGGACCGTGGACCTGTCGGCCGGGGACGTCGTCGCCGAGGTGGAGCTCTGCGACAGCGGCGCCGTCGACGGGGCCGACGTGGACGGCACGGGCCGCGGGTCGGTCGTCAGCGACTGCCGCGGCGAGCCGACGCTCTGGCGGCTCCCCTAGACCGGCGGCTTCCACCCGGGGTCGCGGCCGGTGGCGCCGAGCAGCCGGTCCAGGGCGGGGGCCTCGTCGGGCACCTCCACGCGCGGGCCGTACAGGCCCGGCGGCCGGTCGTCGCCGAAGGAGTCGGCGAACGCCCGGCAGGCGTCGGCGTCGGCGGGGTCGACGTCGTAGGGCTGGCCGGTGGCGACGGCGAGGTCCCAGCCGTGCACGACCACCTCGTCGAGCGCGACGACGGCGGCCACCTCCCCCGGCATCTCGACACCGCCGGCCGCGGTCATGCCCTCGTGCGCCGCCGGGTCGCGCCAGGCGGCGGCCAGCGCGTCGAGCTCGGCGGGGATCCGGGTGTGCCAGTCGGCGGGCAGCATCCCGGCGTCGAGGGAAGCCTGACCGTCGACCGGCGTCTTCTCACCGGCCATGCGGAAGGCGTACGCCAGCCCAGCCAGGTGGGCCAGGATCCCCGCCACGGGCGTGCCCTCGCACGGGGTCGGTGCGGTCAGCTGCTCGTCGCGGATCCCGGCGACCACCTGTGCAGTGGTGGCCGCCGCCCGTCCCAGGTCGGTCGTCATGCGGGTACGACTGCCACGGGCCCGGGGACTCAGCGGTCCACCGGCCGGGTCGGCGACGGCGTTCAATGGGATCCGTGATGGGGGGACCGGACGTCGCTGCCCTCGTGCTCCCGAGCGCGGGGCCCGACCCGATCCCGATGGCCACCGCGCTGGCCGCCGTCCTCGGGTACGCGCGCGGGCGCCGGCCGCTGTTCTTCCGCTCCCCCAGCTCGCCGCAGGGCCGGTGGGTGCAGGTGCTCGCCTACGCGATGGACCGCTTCGACGGCCAGCCGCCCGAGACCGCCGACGGTGCCACCGACCGCGACGTCCTGCTCGCCGAGGGCCTGCACGGCCGGCTCGACCCGGCGGCCTGGTCCGCCGTCCGCGCGCGGCTGGCCGCCGCCTGGCCACTCGCCGCCGAGGCGGTCGGCCGCGCCGACGGTCGGGCCTTCTGGGAGCTGCCGGACGACGAGTTCTCCGTGCTGGCCGAGCCCGGCACCGTGGGTGCGGCGCTGCGCTCGCTGGCCGAGGGCCCGGGCGCGCGGCACGTCGTCGCCGCGCTGCACCACCGGCACCCGGCGCTGGTGCCGCTGGTCGACGGCGTCACGCGGCGCCAGCTGTGGGGCCACCTGCGCGAGGGCGACAGCGGGCCCGAGGCGGTCGTCCACCGCGAGCTCGTCGCCAACGCCGGGGCGTTCGCCGTGCTCGAGACGGCGACGGCGACGCTGCTCGGCCGCCCGCTCACCCGGCTGCGGCTGCACGACGTCCTGCTGTGGCTGTCCGGGTCGCTGCGGATGACGCACGCGGTCGCTGTCGGCCGGGCACTGGCCGCCGACTCCGAGCAGGGCCTCGAGGCACTGCTGCCGGCCTGAGTTCGTCGGACCCCTGCGGCACGGTGTCGCCGTGCTCGAGGACCTGCTCCGTCTCGTCGACGACCCCCTCGCCGTGGCGGACCTGCGCCGCTCCGACTCGCCGTTCTACCCGCGACGGCGGTTCGAGTTCCTCGGCGACGTCGATCCGGTCCGGGTGACCCCCGGCGACCTGGTGGCGCTGACGCTGGTCGGCGTCTCCGTGCCGGCCGGCGTCGCGCTCGACCTGCTGGAGGGCGACCTCGGGCTCGACGTCGCGGACCTGCTGCGGCACGTCCCCGCCGACGTGCCGGTCGCCTCTCCGCTCGTTCCCGACCCGCTCCGGCTCCTCGGGATGGCGCGGGACCTGCTCGAGGAGCCGGTCGGGATGGACCTCCGGACGGCGGGGACGCTGCTCGCCCGCAAGCGGCCGCTGCTGGTGCCGGTGCCCGACCCGGTCGTGCTGTGCGCACTGGGCTCGACGGACGACCCGTGGGGCTGGGCGGTGTGGGCGTTCACCGCGGACGGCGGGGTGTTGGGGGACGTCGTCGCCGCGGCCCGTGCGGAGGCCGGCCTCGTGACGATGGGTGACCTGCGCGCGCTCGAGACCGTCATCTGGATGCGCCACCACCGCGAGCACCTGCGGACCCACTGCGCCGGCCTGCGGCTACATGCCTGACTTCAGCCAACCTGCTTGCAGACTGCTGGCATCTTGCGACATGAGGACGCTGTACCTGCGGAACGTCCCGGACGACGTCGTCGACCGGTTGGAGAGACTGGCCGCCCACGAGGCGACGTCCGTGGGTGCACTGGCCGTCCGCGAGCTCGCGGAGGCATCACGTCGCGCCGACAACCCCGCGCTGCTCGGCGCGTTGCCCGATCTCGGTGTCCCAGCCGAGGACGTCATCGCCGGCCTGGACGCCGAGCGCGCCGGACGGTGATCGTCGCCGACGCCTCGGCAATCGTATCCGCGCTGCTGAACGCCGGCGCCGCCCGCGACCTGCTCGGGCGTGAACGGATCCAGGTACCCCACCTGGTCGACACGGAGGTCGCCAGCGCACTGCGGCGCACCGTGTCCGCCGGCACCGTCACGGCGGACGAGGGCTGGGCGGCGCTGGACACCTGGCGGCGGCTCGGAGTCACGCGCCATCCCGCCTCCGGCCTGCTCGACCGGGTCTGGCAGTTGCGCGACAACCTGACCGCCTACGACGCCACTTACGTGGCACTGGCCGAGGCCCTCGACTGCACGGTCGTCACCGCCGACGGGTGGCTGGCCCGTGCGCCCGGCATCCGGTGCGCCGTCACGGTCGTGCCGCGCCGACCTCTGACACCACGTTGATCATCGAGTCGTGGCCGCCGACACACGCGGACACGCCGCGGCGAGCGGCAACAACTCGATGATCGCCTCCGAGATGGCGACCGTTCCGGGGCGCACCCGGCCTGCCGATACCTGAGGGGAACGGGCGCGACCACGCCCCTGCAGAGAGGACCGCATGCTCCCCCGCACCCGGCTCGAGTCCCTCCGGGTGGTACCGCGCCCACTCTCCACCGGCCACCGGCTGGCCGACTGCGAGCGGTGGTGCCGCGACGTCCTCCCGCCGCGGCCGGTCCGGCGCCTGCGGTCCGTGCCCGCCACGACCCGCGCGGCGTCGCTGCGGGCCGGCGCTCGGGCGCTCGCCGGGACGGCACAGGCCTGCTGAGGCTCCAGTTCGGCGCGGGACGGGGGTCCGGTCGGGGTGTCGGTCGGCCAGGTGGAGGGCAGCCCTCCGCCATGACCGACGACGACCCGTACGAGCTGCACCGCTTCGTCGACGCGCAGACCGACACCTACGCGCAGGCCCTGTCCGAGCTGCGCGCCGGGCGCAAGACCAGCCACTGGATGTGGTTCGTCCTCCCGCAGGTCGCCGGACTCGGCCGCAGCGCGACGGCGCAGCGCTACGCGATCTCGGGCCTCGACGAGGCGCGCGCCTACCTCGCCCACCCGGTGCTCGGCGCGCGGCTGGTCGAGTGCGCGCAGGCGCTCACCGAGCTGCCCGGTCGCGACGCCGCGGCGGTGCTCGGCCCGGTCGACGCCCAGAAGCTGCGCTCGTCGATGACGCTGTTCGCCCACGCCGACCCGTCGCAACCGGTGTTCCGGGCCGTGCTGGAGCAGTACTTCAGCGGGGAGGAGGACGACGCGACGACGTCCCGGTTGTAGTCCCGCGCGCAGTCGTGCTCTGCCTACAGGTGTGGGCAGAGCACGAGCGGGCGCAGGACACCTCCCGCCGGCTCGTGGCGTGAGTCCGCTGGTGACCCAGAGCACGGAGTTGCGGGTCAGCACCGTCCGCCGGGCGCCGGGAGCCGCCGTCGGCGAGGCTCGTCGGGTGAGCGACGACAAGGGATCCGGTTACGTCACCAGCGGCCAGGAGTACAGCCGCGACACCAACTACATCACCGACCGGATCACCGCCGACGGCTCGGGCCCCTGGCCGGTGGAGCCCGACCGCTACCGCCTGGTCATCGCCCGGGCCTGCCCGTGGGCCAACCGCGCGGCGATCGTGCGCCGGCTGCTGGGCCTCGAGCCGGTCATCTCGATGGGCATCTGCGGGCCCACCCACGACGAGCGCAGCTGGACCTTCGACCTCGACCCCGGTGGCCGCGACCCGGTGCTGGGCTACGAGCGGCTGCAGGAGGCCTTCCTCGCCCGCGACCCGGAGTACCTGCGCGGGATCACGGTGCCGGCGATGGTCGACGTCGCGACGAAGGCCGTCGTCACCAACGACTTCATGCAGATGACGCTCGACTTCTCCACCCAGTGGACGGCGCACCACCGCGACGGCGCCCCCGACCTCTACCCCGAGCACCTGCGGGACGAGATGGACGACGTCATGCAGCGCGTCTACACCGAGGTCAACAACGGCGTGTACCGGTGCGGTTTCGCCGGCGACCAGGCCGCCTACGACAAGGCCTACGACCGGTTGTGGACCGCGCTGGACTGGCTCGAGGAGCGCCTGGCCACCCGCCGCTTCCTCATGGGCGACACGATCACCGAGGCCGACGTCCGGCTGTTCACCACGCTGGCCCGCTTCGACGCCGTCTACCACGGCCACTTCAAGGCCAACCGGCAGAAGCTGGCGGAGATGCCGGTGCTGTGGGCCTACGCGCGCGACCTGTTCCAGACGCCCGGTTTCGGTGACACCACCGACTTCCCGCAGATCAAGGAGCACTACTACGTCGTCCACGCCGACATCAACCCGACGCAGGTCATCCCGATGGGCCCCGACACCCGCAACTGGCTGACGGCGCACGGCCGCGAGGAGCTCGGCGGCGCCCCCTTCGGCGACGGCACCGCGCCCGGGCCGGTGGCCCCCGGCGAGGAGGTCCCGGCCTCCCACGGTCCCGGCGGCATCGGCCATCGGCGGGACGAGGAGCGCCGGCACTAGCCTCCCGGCATGGCCGACGGCTACCCGCTCGACCCGGACGCCGCCGACGTCCAGCGGGGCGCCGCCGACCGGCTGACGTTCTTCTCCGACGCGGTCGTGGCCATCGCGATCACCTTGCTCGCGCTCGAGCTCCCGGCTCCCGAGGGCGCGACGGCAGCGGCTGTGCTGCGGTCGCTGGGCGACCACGCCTACGAGTACCTGGCGTTCCTCATCGGGTTCCTCGTCGTCGCCGCGCACTGGCGGGCGCACCACCGCGTGTTCCGCTGGCTCGTCGGCGAGCACCCGCGTCTGGTCACGCTGGCCCTCACCTGGCTGCTGCTGATCGTCCTGACGCCGTTCCTCACGCGCGTCCTGACCGAGGGCGACCTGGACACGGTCCGGTTCGGGATGTTCGCCGTCGCGCAGGCACTGCTGCAGCTGGTGTTTGCGGCGATGGTGTCGCTGGCCGCACGGGAGGGGCTGTTCGCGCCCTCGGCGCCGGCCGCGGTGGGCGCCCACCCGTGGCGGCGCGCGGCACCCGGTGCGCTCGGCTTCCTCGTCTCGGTGCCGCTGTTCCCGCTGGTCGACCGGTGGGCGTTCGTGCTGTGGGCGGCCGTGCCGGTGCTCTACGGGCGACTGGTCGCCCGCCGCCTGCCGGACTGAGGGTCAGCAGCCTCCGCCGCCGTCGCCCCCTCCGCCGCCACCGCCGCAGTCACCGAGGCCACTTCCTCCGCCGTCCGCGCCGGAGACGACGACGCCGCCGGCCAGGTACCCCGGCGAGTGGGCGGAGCCCGTCCGCGCGCCCACTCCGTAGCCGCCGCCGGCCGCCCAGGTGCGTGACCGCCCCTCGGCCTGCGTCCGGGACCGCTGCATGGCCAGGGCCAGGAGGAGGACCGTCGCCAGGACGCCGAGCACCACGATGGTCGTCATGACGGAACGGTGAGGCACGCTCCCGCCTAGCGACAGGATCCTTCGGCGTACCGCGGCGACAGGTCAGTCCCCGCCGCCGCCACCTCCGCCGCCGTCTCCACCACCGCCACCATCGCCGCCCCAGCCACCGCCGTCGGAGTGGCCGTGGTGGCTGCCGTCGGACCAGGAGCCGCCGTCACCGGACCAGCCGGAGCCGGACCCGTCGCCGCCGGAGCGGTGTCCACCGGCTGTTCGGCTCCGGCGTGCCGCAGCGGTGAACATGCCGGCGATCACCAACACGACCACGATCATGACGACGACGGGGAACACGGGCGGGACTGTGCCCGACGACCGGCCCGCGCGACAGAGGTCCGCGCGCCTCAGCTCTCGGCGCGCTCCTCCGGCAGGTCCCCGGTGCGCCGGGCCGTCTCTGCGGCATCAGCGAGGGTGTCCCGGTCCAGCCACTCGAGCACGAACCGGGAGCCGTGCACGTCGACGACGGTGGCGCGTTCGGGCAGCGGACGCAGCATGCGCGTAGTCGTTATGACGTCATGACAGCATGCGGCCGTGTCGTAGGCATGGCCGCGCGGCGTCGTCCGGGTGTCCGGTCGTAGCGGTCGACGGGGGCGGGGGCCGCGGTATGGCCACCGCCCCCGTCGTCCTGATAGCTGGGCGGGGAGGTCAGGGGTGCCCCCTCGGCCACCGGCCGGTGCAGAACCCCCATCCCCGATACCTCCCCGCCCGGTGGCCCGGACCCAGCGGGAGCCAGGTCGGGGCCACGCCCGGGAAGGCAGCGCACGGCCGGCGGTGCGGTACGGGAGGAACCCGACCTCGTCCGGCGGCTGGTGCGCGCCTGGTGAGGAGGTCAGTCGGGAGAGAAGGACGGATCGCGCAGGGCGGCGGACGCGACGGCCGGAGCCGACGCCGGTGTCCGGACGGTGCAGACGACGGTGGGCGGCGCCCAGGCCGTGCAGACGGCGGCCATGGCGGTCAGCGACGTCGAGGACGACATCGTGGGCGCCGTCGGCGCGATCGGTCTGGGCTCCGGCGGGGCCGGGGAGTCGGGCTCGGTGGGGAGGTCGCCGGCGAGCGGCGACTCGACGGGCAACGAGCCTGAGGAGCGCTCCCCCGGCGCGGTCCTGTCAGCCGGGCCGGCGGTGCGGGGAGCAGACGCGCGGCACTCGACGGACTGTCCGGTCCCCGGTGCGGCGGCGGCACGCGGGACCAGCACCTGGGCTACCGATGCGGCGACACCGACGGTCGGGAAGACGATGGGCTGGCCGACGGCGCTCTGCGTCGTGGCGGCCACCGGTTCGTGAGCACTGCCGGCCGTCGGTGTCGCGACGGTCGAAGTGGTCGCGACGGTCGAAGTGGTCGCGACGGTCGGAGTGGTCGCGACGGTCGAAGTGGTCGCGACGGCCGGAGTGGTCGCGACGGCCGGTGCAGCCGGCTCGGCGGCCGCCTCGACCACGGGCACGACCGCGGTCGGCACGTCCTTCGCGACGGGGTGAACGACCGGCGCGGGCACCGGGGCGACCGGCGCGAGGACTGGCTGGACCGCTGTCTCGACGACCGGAGGCACGACGACGTCAACGGCCGGGGACACGACGTGCTCGACGACCGGCACCGCAGGCGCTGCAACGGGAGCCACCGGCGGCACGGCCGGCGGTCCGGCCGGTTCGGCCACCGGGGGTCCGGCGGGCGGCCCGGCCTGCACCGGGGGCACGGCCGGCGGTCCGGCC
>NZ_FPBA01000006.1:0-152117 GCF_900116515.1 Geodermatophilus amargosae | reverse complement strand
GGGGCACCGCCGGCGGCCCGGCGTGCTCGGGAACCGGCGGCCCCACCGGCGGTCCGGCCGGCTCGACCACCGGGGGCACCGCCGGCGGCCCGGCGTGCTCGGGAACCGGCGGCCCGGGGGGCACGGCCGGCGGCCCGGCCGCCTCGACCACCGGGGGCACGGCCAGCGGCCCGGGGGGCACGGCCGGCGGCCCGGCATGCTCGGGAACCGGCGGCACGACGCGCTCAACCGCCGGAGTCGCGACGGGAGGCACGACGCGCTCAACCACCGGCACCACCGGTTCGACCACCGCAGGCGCGACGTACTCGATGACCGGAGCAGCCGGCTCCGGCGTCTCCGCCAGAACATCGACGACCGGCTCGACCACGGCCTCGACCACCGGCGCGGCCGGCTCGGTGACCGCCTCGTCCACCGGCGCCACCGGCTCGACCACAGGCGCCGGTGTCTGCGCGGGAACGTCGGCGACCGGGTCGGTCACGGGCTCGCGCGTCTCCGCGGCATCGTCCACGACCGGCGCAGTGGTGACCCCGTCGACCGTCGCGACGACACCCTCGGTCGTTCCCTCGAGCAGGGAGCCGGCGGGCGCCGGCAGGTCGTCGGCGGCACGCGCCGTGCCGGAGACCAGGAGGAGGAGTGCGTAGAGGCCGGCCACCAGGCAGGCGAGGAGGAGAGCCCGGGTGGGGCACACGGGAGCGTCCGCCCTGCTGCATCTCCCCCGTGAGGAGCCCCTCCGCACACAGGCAGACTAGAACCGTTTCCCCCAGTTCCGCCCCTTGAGCACGACGGCGAGGTCGCCGGCTCAGACGAGGCGCACCCGCAGCCGGCGGAACCCGCGCCCCTTGTTCTCCATCTTGACCACCTCGACGCGGCCGACCATCGCCGTCGAGGCCACGTGCGTGCCGCCGTCGGCCTGCAGGTCGAGACCGACGATGTCGACGATGCGGACCTGCTGGATGTCCGGCGGCAGCAGGTCGGTGGCCGTCCGGACGAGGTCGGGGATCGCGTACGCCTCCTCGCGGGGCAGCGTGCGCACCTCGATGCGGCGGTCGGCGGCGATCTCGGCGTTCACCGCCTCGGCGACCCGGTCCTTGAAGTCGGCGGGCACCTCGGCGAGGTCGAAGTCCATCCGCGCGGTCAGCGGCTCCATGTTGCCGCCGGTGACCTTCGCGCCGAAGTCGCGCAGGACGACACCGGTGAGCACGTGCAGCCCCGAGTGGGTGCGCATCAGCGCCGTCCGCCGCTCGTCGTCCAGGGCGCCGCGGACGGCGGTGCCCGGCGGCGGCACTGGGTCGCCCTCGACCGGGATCAGGTACAGCTCGTCGCCCCTGCGGGTCCCCGCGATCCGGGTCCGGACGCCACCCCACAGCAGCACGCCCTCGTCCGGCGGCTGCCCTCCGCCGCCCGGGTAGAAGGCCGAGCGGTCGAGGACGATGCCCTGCTCGGGATCGGTCGCGACGACGGTCGCGTCCCACTCCCGCACGGTGGCGTCGTCGAGGTCGAGGCGGTGGGTGTGCCCGTGCCGGTCAGCGCTCACCAGAGCATGCTGCCCCGGACGACGCCCCGCCGGGAGTCCCGGTCCGCCGTGACCACGGCTGCGGGCTCACGCCGCCGTCTCGTCCTCCGCCGTCAGCTCGTCGGCGCGGGCGAGGAACGCCTCGACCAGCCGGGCGCAGGCCGCGGAGGCCTCGGACTCCCGCTCGGCGATGTCCCGGCGCAGCCCCGGCACCAGCGCGGCGGCCTCCGGCGGCGGCGGGCCGGTCAGCTCCCAGGTCTCCTCCCACGCCGAGAAGGCGCCCGGGTCGATCTCCGGGTGGAACTGCATGCCCAGGTGCGGACCCGACACGAATGCCTGCACGGCGCGAGGAGTCCGGGCGACCTCGACCGCGCCGGGCGGCACGGTGAACCGGTCGCCGTGGTACTCGAACCACGGGCCGGCCGGCACGAGCGCGGGGTCGGCGGTCTCGACGTCGAGGAACCCGTGCTCACCGGCCGGCGCCTCGGACACAACCCCGCCGAGCACCCGCGACAGCGCCTGCCCGCCGAAACAGACACCGAGCACCGGCGTCCCGGCGTCGACCGCCTGCCGCAGGTAGGCGAGCTCCGCGCCGAGCCACGGCACCGTGTCGTCGTAGGCGGCCGCGCCCGATCCCATGACCACCAGCGTGCGCAGCGTCGCGGGGTCGGGCAGGTCGGTCAGCAGCGGCGAGGGCCCGACCGTCGTCCCGACGACGACCGTCAGTCCCTGCGCCTCCAGCGCCGGCCGGAGGGTGCCGACCAGGCGGTGCCCGCGGGAGGGGTCGGCGTCGTGGACGAGGACGAGCGCGGTGTGCACGGGTGCAGTATCGGCAGGCGCCTCTTCGACGCACTACGTCATGCTGCGTTACGAAGCGCACACGCTGGGTCGAGGACGTCCCTCCGCGTGTCGTCAAAGCCTCCCCGGGCGCCGTCGGCACGAGCAGGCTGTCGCCGCGGCGGTGCCGCACGGGCAGCGCCGCCCCCTGAGAGGAGCGGCCATGTACGCACGCTCGACCACCGTCGCCGGTACCCCGGAGAAGGTCGACGACGGGATCGCGTTCGTCTGCGACGAGGTCATGCCCGCGCTCACCCAGATGCGCGGGTGCGCGGGCCTGTCGATGCTCACCGACCGCGGCACCGGCCGGTGCGTCATCACCTCGTCGTGGAACGACGTCGAGGCGATGCGGGCCAGCGCCGACCAGGTGCGCGGACTGCGCGAGCAGGCCGCGGAGGTCCTCGGCGGCCCCGCCGAGGTCCAGGAGTGGGAGATCGCGGTCATGCACCGCCGGTCGGAGGCACCGTCGGGCGCCTGCACGCGGGTGACCTGGTGGCGCGCCGACCCCGCCGGCATCGACCGCGTCCTCGACGCCTACCGCACCGTCCTGGTGCCGCGGATGGAGGACTACCCCGGCTTCTGCAGCGTGAGCCTCATGGTCGACCGCGAGGGCGGCCGCGCCGCCTCCGCGGTGACCTTCGAGGACCGCGAGGACATGGACCGCGGCCGCGTCCACGCCCGGGCCACCCGGGACGACTTCGCCCGGTCCATGAAGATCGAGATCACCGACGCAGCCGAGTTCGACCTCGTGCTCGCCCACCTCCGCGCGCCCGAGACGGTCTGACCGGCCGTCCTCCGCCTCCCGCGCACGGGAGGCGGAGGACGAGGTCGCTCACACGACCGCGGTGACGGCGGGCCAGACGTCGTCGGGGCCCGCGGCGACCAGGGCCTCCCCGAGCAGCCGCGACCAGGCCAGCTCGGTGCCGGCCTCGTCGCGCCACGACCAGCAGCGCCGGGTGAGGTGGTGCAGCCGGTACTCCTGCGTGAAGCCGATCGCGCCGTGCACCTGGTGGGCCAGCTTGGCCACCCGCTCGACGGCCTCCCCCGCGCGCACCTTCGCCGCGGCCGCGGCCAGCGCGACGGTCGCCTCGCCGCGGCCGAGCGCCTGGACGGCGGCGTCGACCAGCGCGGTGGTGCTGGTGACCTCGCCGGCCATCTGCGCAAGCTCCATCTGGATCGCCTGGAACTTGCCCAGCGGCCGGCCGAACTGCTGGCGCTCGCCGGCGTACTGCACCGTCCAGGCCAGCACCTGCTCGAGCGCGGCCGAGATCTGCACCGCGCGGGTCAGCGCGTAGCGGGCGCGCACGTGCGCGGCCTGCGCCGGGGTCAGCAGCGCTCCGGGCACGCCGACGCCGTCGAGCACCAGGGAGCCGCGTGGCTCACCGGCCAGGTTCACCGCCGACGACGCGGCCAGTCCCGAGACGTCGACGACGGCCAGCACCGCGCCCTCGATCCCGGGCGGCGCCGCTGCCAGCACCGCAACGTGCTTCGCCACGCCGGCCCACGGCACGTCGGTGGCGGTGCCGGTGAGCACGAACCGGCCGGGGCCGTCGCCGTCGTCGGACGGCTCGGCGGACACCGTGCCGTCGACCGCGACGGTCAGCGGCTCCTCCGGCGAGGGCAGGTCGAGATCGGCGGCCACCAGCGCGGGACCGGCCACCAGCAGCTGCTCGGCCACCGGCACCGCGGCCGCGCCGGAGGCCAGCGTCCGCACGATCGCGACGGCGTCGGCCAGCTCACCGCCGGAGCCGCCGGCCTCCTCGGGCAGCCCGACGCCGGTCAACCCGGCCTCGGCCAGCGCCGACCACAGGCCCTCGTCCCACGGCCGCTCGGCGGTGAGCACGAACGGCTCGTGCCCGGTGAGGATCTCCCGGACGGTCTCGACCACCAGGTCCTGGTCGGATGCCATCAGCGCAGCCCCAGCCCTCGCGCCACGATCCCCTTCAGGATCTCGTTGGTCCCGCCGCGCAGCGTGTAGCCCGGCGCGTGCAGCTGTGACTCGGCCAGCGCCCGGCCCAGCGGGTCGGGACTGTCCAGCGACGCCGGGACGTCGACCACCCGGCGCACCTCGTCGACGACGTCCTGCTCGAACGTCGTCCCCATGTCCTTGACCAGCGCGGCCGGGATGTCGGGCAGCTCCCCGCGGTCCAGCGCCGCGGCGATCCGCAGCGACAGCTGGCGCAGCGCCAGCGCCCGCGAGGAGAGCCGGCCGAGCACCGCGAGCTGCGCGGGGTCGCCGGTGGCCGCGGCGCGGCGGCCGAACTCGGCCAGCAGCGGCCAGGTGGAGAGGAACCGCTCGGGGCCGGAGCGCTCGAAGGCGAGCTCCGCGGTCACCTGGTGCCAGCCGGCGCCCTCGGTGCCCAGCAGCATGTCGCCGGGGACGACGACGTCGTCGAACACGACCTCGTTGAAGTGGTGGCCGCCGTCGAGGATGCGGATCGGGTTGATGCTGATGCCCGGCAGCGACAGGTCGACCAGCAGCTGCGTCAGCCCCTGGTGCTTGCCGCGCGGTCCCTCACCGGGCGGGCCGGTGCGCACGAGCACGATCCCGTAGTGAGAGTGGTGCGCGTTCGACGTCCAGACCTTGGCGCCGTTGACCACGAAGTCGCCGTCGGCGTTGCGGGTGCCGCGGGTGCGGATCGAGGCGAGGTCGGAGCCGCTGTCGGGCTCGCTCATCCCGATCACGAAGTAGCACTCCCCCGCGGCGATGCGCGGCAGGATCTCCTTGCGCTGCGCCTCGGTGCCGTAGCGCAGCAGGTTCGGGCCCGACTGCCGGTCGGCGATCCAGTGCGCGGCCACCGGGGCGCCGGCGGCCAGCAGCTCCTCGGTGACGGCGTAGCGCTCCATCGCGGTGCGCTCGTGGCCGCCGTACTCCTTGGGCCAGGTCATCCCCAGCCAGCCGCGGGCACCGAGCTTCCTCGAGAACTCCGGGTCCACGCCGGACAGCCAGGTGTCCACGTGCGTGCTGAAGGTCCCGGCGGCGAGCTCCTGCGCGAGGAACTCCCGGACCTCGAGGCGGACGCGCTCGGCGGCCTCGGACGGCGGTGCGGGCGCCAGGGTCAACTGGTTGCTGCTCATGACGGACACGTCCCCACGTCGGCGTGGCAGTTGTCATCGTCGGTTGTACAGGTCACCGCCGTGTCCCACCCGCGCCCGGGGGTGTCGGATGTCCCACTCCGCCGCCAGCATCCGGACCGCGCAGGCCCTCAGCGGTCGTCGTCGCCGGGAAAGGCGTCGCGCGCGAGCAGGAGCAGCCCGTCGGCGACGTCGGCGGCCACCGTCGTGAGCCGGTCCACCGCACCGGTGACCAGCCGGCGCACCGCCGCGGGGTCCAGCCCGAGCACCGAGCCGAGCCCGGCGGCGACGTCGAGGGCCGGGAAGGCCACGGGCGGGGCGGGCGTCTCGGCCCGCTCGGGCGACCAGCGCATCGCGTCACCGGAGACGCTGACGTCCCCGCTGGCTCCCTCGAGGGCGTCGGTGAGGTCACTGCGCGCCTGGTCCACGGCCGCCTCCTCGTCCCCGGCCCCGGCGACGGGGCGGTGGCTGCGATGGTCCGCTCCGCCGCCGGGGGCCGCCAGGGGGTCGCCCACCAGCCGGGTCAGCACGAGCAGCGCGACGTCGTCGGCGCGGCGGGGACCGGCCAGCGCGTCGAGCAGCCGGTCGCACAGGGCGCCGGGATTGGCGATCCCCTCGCCGTCGGCCGACTCGGCGGCGGCGACGGCGCGGAGGCGGTCCAGCCCCGCGTCGAGGTCGGCGCTGCGGCTCTCGACCAGGCCGTCGGTGTAGAAGACCAGCGTCGCGCCCGGGGCCAGCCGGCCCGACCACTCCGGCGCCGGACCCGGCGGTGCGCCGAGGAGCCGGCCCGGCCGGACGTCGAGCAGCTCGGCCCGCCCGTCGGCGACCAGCAGCGGCGGCAGGTGCCCGGCCGAGGCGATCCGCAGGTCCCCCGTGGCGGGGTCCAGCCGGGCGAACAGCGCGGTGGCCATGCGCGGCAGCCCGAGCAGCGGCCAGCTGCCGTGCAGCCGGTCGACCAGCGCCGCCGGCCCCGGCAGGTCCACCAGCAGCGCCCGGTGGACGCTGCGCAGCTGGCCCATCGTGGCCGCGGCCGTCACGTCGTGGCCGACGACGTCGCCGACGGCGAGCGCCACGTCGCCGCCGGGCAGCGGGACGACGTCGTGGAAGTCGCCGCCGACGTCGGCGCCGCGGCTGGCCGGCAGGTAACGGACGGCCAGCGCGTACCCGGGCACCTCCGGCGGCTCGGGCGGCAGCAGGCTGGCCTGCAGCGTGTGGGAGGTCCGCCACTCCAGCTCGTAGCGCTGGGCGACGTCCATGCCCTGCGACATCTGCAGGGCCAGCTGCTCGGCGGTCTCGACGTCGGCCTCGGTGAACGTGCCGCGGCGCGCGTCGGCGCCCAGCGAGATCACCCCGAGCGGCCGGTTCTCCAGCACCAGCGGCACGCAGATGAGGTCGGTGAGCTCCAGCGCCCGGGTGACCTCCTCGTGCCGCGGGCTGGTGGTGAACCGGGCGAGCTCGGCCTCGTCCACGCCGCGCAGCCAGACCGTGCGGTGCTCGACCATCGCCCGCACGCTCGGGTGGGCGCCGTCGCGGCGGGGCAGGTGGACGTCGCGCAGCTCCTCGATCAGCGCGCGGCGCGCCGGGTCGGCGTGCGCGACCACCGGCTCGACCAGCCCGCCCTCGGTCAGCAGGTCGATGACGCACATGTCGGCCAGCCGGCTCACCGCCAGCTCGGCGAGCTCCCCGATCGTCTCGGTGACCCCGTGCCCGGCGGCCATGAGCCGGGCGGCGTCGAGGAGGAACGCCGAGCGGGTCGCCTGGCGGGCGGTCTCCTGGTACAGCCGGACCCGCTCCAGCGCCTGGCCGGCCTGCCGGCCGAGGGTGGCCAGCAGCTCGGCGTCGGCCTGCGGCAGGGAGCCGCGGGTTCCCGGCTCGGCCAGGCTGATCAGCTCGCTGTCGCCGACCACGCCGAGGACGAGCACGAGCGCCCCGAGGTGCCGGTCGTCGGCGGCCGACACCGGGACGACGACCACCGCGTCCTGACCGGCCCCGAGCAGCGCGTCGGCCAGCGCCGGCCAGGCCGCGCGCAGCCCCGGACCGACCGGCACCGTGCGCACCCCGCCGGTGCGCACCAGGTCCGCCCCGCCCCTCGCGGCCGCGGCCAGCTCGGCGAGCAGCGCCGGTGCCAGCCCGTCGCTGGCGGTCGGGGCCACCGGCACCGGCCGCTGGCGGGCGGTGGCCTCGGGCCCGGGGACGGCCAGCCACAGCCCGGCGCCGCTCGCCTCGACCGCCGCCCGGGCGCGGCGCACGACCACCTCGGCGACCTGCTCGGGCGAGCCGGCCGCGGCGAGCTCGGAGACCACCCGTTGCAGCGTCCGCGCCCGTGCCTCGGACTCGGTCGCGGACCGCTGCGCCGCCAGCAGCGCCCGCTCGTAGCGCCGGCGCGAGGTCGCCTCGAACACCGTGGCGCGCACCAGCAGCGGCCGGCCGCCCTCGTCGCGGACCTCGATGGCGTTGACCAGGCACGGCAGCACCGAGCCGTCGGCGCGGACGACGTCGAGCGCCGCCTCCCGCACCGCTCCCTGCAGGCGCAGCAGCGGCGCCAGGTGGGTCTCGTAGAACACCCGGCTGCCGGCGCTGAGCAGGTCGGGCAGCCGCAGGCCGCGGACCGCGCCGGGCGCCAGGCCGGTCCAGTCGCAGAAGGTCCGGTTGACCTTCACCACCCGCCCGTCGGGGACCAGCGACAGGTACCCGCACGGTGCGTTCTCGTAGAGGTCGGCAGGGTCCTCTTCCAGCAGCCGGGTGAGCTCCTCCGGCGGCTCGAGCCGGTCCCGGTGCGCTGGTGGGTCTGTCACGGCCGGATCAGTTGTCGCGCAGGAAGGCCCGGATCGCCGCGGCCGTCTCCTCCGGCGCGGACAGGTGCGGGCAGTGCCCGGTGGCGGCCAGCCGCGTGAAGACGCTGCCCGGGACCCGGGAGTGCACGTAGCGGCCGACGGGCTCCGGCGCGATGGCGTCGTCGGTGCACTGCAGCACCAGCGTGGGGACGCGGACCGCCGGCAGGTCGGCGCGGTTGTCGGAGAGGAAGGTGACCCGCGCGAAGTCGCGGGCGACGCGGGGGTCGGTGCGGCAGAAGCTCTCGGCCAGCTCCACGGCCACCTCGGGGTTGCCGGGTCCCGCGACCAGCGGGGCCAGCGCCGCCGACCACTGCGCCGGGTTGCTGTCGAGGGAGTCCAGGAGCGCGGCGACGTCGGACCGGCTGAAGCCGCCGGTGTAGTCCCCGTCGTCGACGTAGCGGGGGCTGGGCCCGACCATCACCAGGGCCCCGAAGCGCTCCGGCGCCGCCAGCACCGCGAGCACGCCGATCATCGAGCTCACCGAGTGCCCCACCAGGACGACGTCGGTCAGGTCCATCTCCCGGACGACCTCGACGAGGTCGTCGGCGTAGCCGCGCAGCGACCCGTGGCGCTCCGGGTCGTAGGCGGAGAGGTCCGAGCCGCCCGCGCCGACGTGGTCGAAGGTGACCACGCGGTGGTCGACGGCGAAGTCCGGCGCCACGGCCCGCCACATCGTCTGGTCGCAGCCGAACCCGTGGGCGAAGACCATGGGCCGGGCGGATTCCGGCCCCCTCACGCGCACGCAGTTCCGCGTGATCACGCTCACGCGACGACCGTAACGGACGGGGGCGTCCCTGTCCCCGTCCGGTGGGGTCCGGTCGCGCACGGACCCCTGTCGCCCCGCCCGGCGGGCTCCTACCCTGCCTTCGTACCGGACGAGATCGATCCGGTTCGACCTCCGCCCAGCCGCATCGAGGTGCCCCGTGACCGTCGCTCCGGCTCCCCCGCGTCCCGCCCCCGTCCGCCCCGCGACCACCCGGGCCGGCGACTCCCAGCGCGTGCTGCACCGGCTGGTCCGCCGCGAGCTGCGGCTGCTGGCCGAGCTGTCGGCCTGGGCCCCGGCCGGCGACGCCACGCGCTCGTCCGCCCTCACCCGGCACGCCGACCTGCTCGGCCGGGTGCTGCTGGGCCACCACGCGATGGAGCGCGACCTGCTGTGGCCGGCCCTGCTGCGCGCACTGCCCACCGACCTCGCCGATCCCGGGCGCGAGCGCGTCGCCGACTGGACCGCACGCTGCGCCGCCGTCGACAACCGGCTGCGCGACCTGTCCACCGCCGCCCGGCAGTGGGCGGTGGCCGGCACCCCGTCGGCCCGGGACGCCTTCGCCCTCACCTGCCTGGACCTGGCGGCTGCCGTGGACGCGCAGACCGCGGCCGAGGAACGGGAGCTGCTGCCGCTGCTGGAGGCGCACCTGCCCGCCCGCGAGTGGACGGCGATCGCCCGCGGCGCGCGGCCGGCGCTCAGCCCCCGCGAGCAGCTGACGGTGTTGGGGCTGGCCCTCGAGGACGCCGACCCCGCCGAGCGGGCGCGGCTGCTGTCGGGGCTGGGCCGGGGGACCCGGCTGGTGTGGCGGCTGGCCGGCCGGGCGCGCTACCGCGCGGCGGTGGTCCGGCTGCGAGGGGCTCCGCCCGATCACTGAGGGACGGAGCCGGAGAGCGGGCGCGACGACGGGCCCGCTCCCGGGTTCACCAGCGCGACGTCCCGCAGTCGCGGCAGCGCTTCTTGGCCGTGGTGGTGGCGCCGTGGCAGTTCGGGCAGGTCCAGGTCGCCCGCTCGGTGGGGCGTTCGGTCGTGGTGGTGCTCATGGGTGTACTCCCCTGTCGTCCGGGAGCCCCCGACGGTAGGCAGCCGGGATGACGGGGAGGTGTCCTGCGGGTTGCGGGACGCTCCGGTCTCCCCCGACTCCGCCGCCGTTCCGCCACGGGGCACTGGGAGGGCACTGGGACGCCGGTGCAAGCGGGTCCCCCAGTCGTCGTCCAGTCCCGCGCAGGTGGTGCGCGGGAGCGTCCTCGCAGCGAGCCGGGACCCCGGCTCCCGACCGAGGAGACACTGCCGTGACCCGCACTGGTTCCCGCCGCACCCGCCTGACCCGCGCCCTGCTGCGCACCGCCGTCCCCGCGACCGCCGTCGCCGCCGTGCTCGTCACCGCCGGCCCCGCGTCGGCCGGCGGCCACGACCACAACGCCTACGACACCGACGCCAACGGCTGGATCGACCTGTACGCCTTCGACGACAGCGGCGACCGGTACGAGGACACCTGGGCCGTCGACTGGGACGAGGACGGCTACGTCGAGCAGGTCGCCGTCGACACCGACCTCGACGGCTGGGCCGACACCTTCGCCTTCGACAGCGACGAGGACGGCTACGTCGAGGAGGTCGGCGTCGACACGACCGGCAACGCGCTGCCCGACGTGTGGGGCGCCGACTCCGACCTCGACGGCTACGTGGACGCGGCGGCCTACGACGTCGACGACGACGGGTACGCCGACTGGTCGGAGGCGATCGCCCCGACCTCCTACGCCTACGCGTCGGTCACCTACGTCTTCGCCGAGGCCGACGGCTGGTCCTACTGGGAGCTGTCGGTCGAGTACGGCTACGGCCTGACCGCCGGGCACGGGTCCGACGACACCGGCATCGAGGCCCCCGGCACCGGGACGCTGCAGATCACGGGCAACACCGCCGACGACGACGCGGTGACCGACGCCCTCGAGGAGCTGGCCGGCCTCTTCTGAGGCCGGCGATGAGTTCCCGGGCCGGCGCCGGTCGGGAGGACGTGGGCACACCCTTCCTCCTCCTCCCCGGCGCCGGCGGCCGTGCCTGGTACTGGCACCGGCTGGTCCCCGAGCTCGAGCGGCGGGGACACCGCGCGGTCGCCGTCGACCTCCCGGCCGACGACGACGCCGCCGGACTCGCCGACTACGCCGCGGTGGCGACGGCCGCGCTCGACGACCTGGGCGCGGACGGGGACGCCGTCGTGGTCGGGCAGTCGATGGGCGGGCTGACCGCGCCGCTGGTCGCCGCCCGGCGGCCGGTGCGGCTGCTGGTGCTGCTCAACGCGATGGTGCCCCGGCCCGGGGAGACCGGGGGCGACTGGTGGGACGCCGTCGGCCAGGCCGCCGCCCGGGCCGAGCTGGCCCGCGAGCAGGGCCGGCCCGAGGACGGCGACCCCGACGCCGACTTCTCCCACGACGTCCCGCCGGAGGTGTGGGCGGCCGGTGCCGAGCACGCCGGCGACCAGTCCGGGACGCCGTTCGGCGAGCCGTGGCCGCTGGCCGCCTGGCCGGACGTGCCCACCCGGGTGCTCGCCGGGCGCGACGACCGCTTCTTCCCCCTCGCGCTGCAGCGGCGGGTGGCCCGGGAGCGGCTGGGCGTGGAGGTGGACGAGGTCCCCGGCGGTCACCTCTGCGCGCTGAGCCGGCCGGACGCGCTGGCCGGCGCCCTCGACGCCCTGGTGGCGCAGACCTCGCCCCGACACGCGGGCGGGACGTGACAGGACGGGGGAGAAAGGCGCAGGATGGTCGATTGCCGCGTGCGCCAGAATGGCGTACGAAATGGCACCGAGAGCGAACTGGCTCCCATTCTAGCAGAGGGAAGTGCATTGCCGGCCACCCCGTCCGACGTCGTCCCCGACCCCGAACTGGCCTGCGAGCAGGAGTACGTCACCGACCTCTACGCCCGCCTGGACGCCGCCCGCGAGCTGGCGGAGCGCCGCTGGCGCCAGGCGATCTCCTGGCCCGCCGTCGACCCGCAGGCACTGCAGGAGCGCGACGCGACCGTGCGCTTCCACGGCGAGCGGATGGTCGCCTTCGACGCCGCCGAGGCCGGGCTGTGCGTGGGCCGCATCGACCGCGCCGACGACGGCGGCGCGCTCTACGTCGGGCGCATCGGCCTGCCCGGCGACGACTCCGCGCAGGACCCCGCGCTGGTCGACTGGCGGGCGCCGGCCGCGCGTCCGTTCTACGTGGCCACGCCGGTGCACCCGCTCGGGATCGTCCGGCGCCGGCACATCCGCACCCGCGGGCGCACCGTCGTCCGCCTCGACGACGAGGTGCTGACCACGGGACTGGCCGGGTCCGGGCTCACCGGCGAGGCCGCGCTGCTGTCGGCACTCGACGCCTCCCGCACCGGGCGCATGACCGACATCGTGCGCACCATCCAGGCCGAGCAGGACCGGGTCATCCGCAGCGACGCCGCCGGCGTGCTCGTCGTCCAGGGCGGACCGGGCACCGGCAAGACCGCCGTCGCGCTGCACCGCGCGGCCTACCTGCTCTACACGCACCGGGAGCGGCTGGCCCGCCGCGGCCTGCTCGTGGTCGGCCCGACGCCGACCTTCCTGCGCTACATCGCCGACGTCCTGCCCTCTCTGGGCGAGACCGGCGTGCTGCTGTCCGGGCTCGGCCAGCTGCGGCCGGGCCTGGACGCGCGCGGCGAGGAGTCGCCGGAGACGGCGGCGGTCAAGGGCCGGCTGGAGATGGTCGACGTGCTGCGCGCCGCGATCGCCGGCCGCCAGGTGGTGCCCGACGGCCCGCGCGAGGTCGAGATCGACGGGTTCGCGCTGCGGCTGCGGCCGGTCGACGTCACCCGCGCCCAGGCGGCCGCGCGCCGCGCCGACCCGCTGCACAACCTGGCCCGGCCGTTCTTCGTGCGGCGGGTCGTCGACACGCTGACCAAGCGCTACGCCGACCGGCTCGGCCGCGACGTGCAGGCCGGCGCCGGGCTGCTCGACCGGGAGGACGTCGCCGCCCTGCGCCGCGAGGTGAGCGAGGACCCCGGCGTGCGCTCGCTGCTGGCCGAGCTGTGGCCGGTGCTCACCCCGGAGCGGCTGCTCACCGACCTGTTCGCCGACCCTGCCCGCGTCGCCGAGGCCACGCCGGGCTGGTCCGACGCCGACCGGGCGCTGCTGCACCGGCCACGCCCTTCTCCCGCCCACCCGGCGCCGTGGACGCCGGCCGACGTCCCGCTGCTGGAGGAGGCCGAGGAGATGCTCGGCTTCGACGACAGCGCGCAGCGCGCCCGCGCCGACCGGGACCGGCAGCGGGCCCTGCACCGCGCGCAGGAGACCCTCGACGTGCTGCACGGCTCCCGGTCGGTGGACCTCGAGGACGAGCACCTGGAGGCTGAGGTGCTCAGCGCCGGCGACCTGCTGTCGGCCGAGGACCTCGCCGACCGGCAGCGCGAGCTGGACCTGCGCACCACCGCCGAGCGGGCCGCCGCCGACCGCACCTGGACCTTCGGGCACGTAGTCGTCGACGAGGCGCAGGAGCTGTCCCCGATGGCCTGGCGGCTGCTGGTGCGCCGGTGCCCGACCCGGTCGATGACCGTCGTCGGCGACGTCGCGCAGACCGGCAGCCTGGCCGGCGCCGAGCGCTGGGACGCCGTCCTGCGCCCGCACGTGGGCGACGCGTGGCGGCTGGAGGAGCTGACCGTCAACTACCGGACGCCGGCGGAGGTCATGGAGGTCGCCGCCGACGTGCTCGCCGCCACCGGCACCGGGCTCACCCCCCCGCGCTCCGTGCGCACCGGCGGCACGCCGCCGGTCGCCGAGGTGACCGGGGAGGCCGGGCTCGCCGCGCGGGTGGCCGAGGTGGCCGCGGACCTCGCCGGAGGGGAGGGGACGACGGCGGTGCTCGTGCCGCCGAGCCGGCTGGCCGACGTCGTCGCGGCGCTCGGTGCGCTGCGGCCGGACGTCCAGTCGGGGCCGGGCGCGGACTCCTCGCTGGGGCCGGTCGTGCTCGTCCCGGGCGAGGCCAAGGGCCTGGAGTTCGACTCGGTGGTGGTGGCCGATCCGCAGGGGGTGCTCGACGAGGGCGTGCGGGGGCTCAACGACCTCTACGTCGCGCTCACGCGCGCCACCCAGCGGCTCACCGTGCTCTCGCCCGGCCCGCTGCCCGCGGTGCTCGACCGGCTGGCCCCCGCGGTCGTGTAGCCGGTCCCAACCGCAGCGGCAGTGGGGCGCAAGCGCGCTCCGGAGGGTGGACGGCGTGCCCCACTCCCGACTGCTGCCCCCGCTCGCCCTGGTCGCTGCCGCACTGCTCGCGCTGACCGCCTGCTCGTCCGGGACGGTGGCCGGCCCGCCGTCCGATGCCCCGGTGGCCGAGGTGGCGCGGACCACCGTGACCGTGCCGGGCAGCGGCCCGGCCGGGGACCACACCGACGCGCGCGGCGCCTTCGCCGGGCCCGACGGCACCACGCTGGTGGTGCTCGCCGGCGCAGACGCCACGCGGGGCGACGACAGCGCCCCCGGTGCCGCGGTGGCCGTCGTCGGCGCGGACGGCACGACCGTGCCGGCGTCGGCGGAGCTGGCACCGGGTTCCCGTCCCGACACCGCCTACGGCTGGCAGGGGCAGGCGGTCGTGGCCGGGCTCGTCTGGCCGGGAACGGGGCCGATCGGCTACGGCCTGCAGGTCGTCGACTCCTCCACCGGGACGCCCGGCGCTCCCCTGCCCGTGGCCGTGCCCGGCGACGTGTCGCTCACCGGCTCGGCGGCCGCGCTGGGTCCCGACGGCGTCCTGTACGTCGCCGTCTCCCGCAGCGGGGGCGCGCCCGTGCTGCTCGCCGTGGACCCCGCCACGGGGGCGGTCCGGGCCTCGGCCGAGGTCGGCGTCGACGGGGTGGCGCCGTCGCCCGCGGAGGTCGCGGACCTGGTGATCGCCCCGGACGGCTCCCGCGTGGTCCTGACCGTGACGGCTCCCGGCGCGGAGCGGTTCGCGCCGTCGCGCACGCTGCTCGTCACGGTGGACTCGGACCTCGCGCCGCTGCGCGCACCGGTCGACCTCGCGCCCGGCTTCGTGCGCTCCCTCGCCGTGGACGCGGTGGTCGCCACCGACGGCACCGTCTACGCCGTGGTGCGCGGCTCCGACGCCGACCGTGTCGACCGCGAGTACGTGGTGGCCGTCGGCCCGGACGCGACGGCGCCCACGGTGCTCACCGGCGACGACTTCCGCGGCACGCCGGTCACCGAGGTCGCCCTCGACGGCACGACGCTGTGGGTGACGCTGCAGCAGGAGGCGGATACCGCCTCGGTGCTCGCCGTCGACACCCGCACGGGAGAGGTCGGGGCGCCGCTGGGGCTCTGCGACGAGATGGCCGGCAGGCTCCTCGTCGGCGCCTCCGGCACCGTCGCCGTGGCCGCGCAGTGCGATGGCGAGGCCGTGCTCTGGTGGCTCGACCCCCGGTGACGCCCGGCGGAACTCCTCCCGCGTCAGCTCGTGCTCTGCCCACTCCTGTGGGCAGAGCACGAGCTGACGCGGGGACCTGCCCGGTCCCCGCTCCTTCGAGCTCTGCTCCCGTGTGTGGGCAGAGCTCGACTGCGCGTGGAACAGCTCAGCGCGGGCGCATCACCACGCCGCTCGCGGGGCGGGCCGGGATCCGGCGCAGCGAGATGGTGAGGTCCTGGTCCGGTGCGGGGTCCGCCTCGAGCGCCGCCAGGCGCGGCGCCAGCGCGGCGAGCAGCGCGACGGTGATCTGCTCACCCGGGCAGCGGTGGTTGGTGCGCGGGTCGCCGCCGCCCTGCGGCACCAGGTCGAACGCGCCGATCTCGCGGCCGAGGAAGCGCTCGGGCCGGAAGGTGTAGGGCTCCTCCCACAGCTCCGGGTCGTGGTCCTGCCCGTAGATGTCCAGGAGCACCATCGCGTTCCTCGGGATCGTCTGCCCGCCGAACTCCAGCCGCTGCGGCGCCCGGCCGCCGATGAACGGCGCGAACGGGTAGAACCGCCGCACCTCGTGGGCCCACGCCTCGGCGAACGCCGGGTCGGCCTCGGCCAGCCGCTTGCGGTAGTCCGGCCAGCGGGCCAGCGCGTGCCCGGAGAAGGCCATGAACCAGGCGCAGGCGGTCGTCGGGCGGATGACGTTGAGGAGCTCGACCGCGGCCACCCGCGGGTCGAGGTGCTCGCCGTCGGCGTCCCGGTGCCGGACGACCGTCTCGAGCACCGAGCCCGTCGGCGTCGAGAGCCGGCCCGAGCGCACCTCGCGGACGACCGTCGCCAGCCAGCCCTCGCGGCGGCCGCGGGCCCGCCGGGCGCGCCAGTGCCGCGGCCCGCCGGTGGCGAACCCGTCCACCATCGCGAGGAGGTCGGCGGTCAGCGCCGGCACCTCGGCGTCGTCGAGCGGCACGCCGGCCCACCGGGTGACGGCGCCGGCGATCACCCGCGCCGACTCGTCGAAGACGACGAACTCCGGACGGGCGGCCCACTCGCGCGCCGCGTCATCCCAGGCGGCCGTCGTCCTGCCGACCAGCGCGTCGATGCCGGCACCGTCCATGAGCACCGCCACGAACATCGCCTTGCGGACCCGGTGCGCCTCGCCGTCGAGGGTGTGCACGGCTCCCTTGCCGAAGAGCGTGCCCTGCACCGGCTCCGGTATGGCGTGCGCGCGGTGCACGTGGTCCTCGTCGTAGAGGAACCGCGCCGCATCCGGCCCCTGGATGCCCACCGCGGGCAGTCCGCCCAGCCGCGTGCCGACCGCCTGCCTGCCGTGGGCCCGGCGCAGGTCGGGCAGCCAGCCGTAGCCCTTGGCCAGCAGGGCGATCGAGTTCTCGAGACGCATGGGTCCCGCCTTCCCCCGGCGGGGACGGGCCAACCGCTCAGCCCGGGCGCTGGGCCTGCAGGCGGTCGTCGCGCGGCTCGGTCGCGACGTCGGCGGGCTCCTCGCCGGAGGTCCCGTCGTCCGAGCCGCCGTCCGGGCCGCCGTCCGGGCCGCCGTCCGGGCCGCCGTCCGGGCCGTCGTCCGGGCCGTCGTCGCGCCGGCCCGCCGAGCGCCCGGCGCCCAGCCGGCGCAGCAGGGCGGCGACCTCCCCGGCCGCCGACGGCGTCCCCGCGCCCTCGGGCATGACCTCGGACACCCCCTGCAGCGCGTCGGCCAGCGCCTGCTCCCCGGCCGACAGCATCCCGCGGTACGCCGGGTCGAGCAGGTAGCCGGTGGGCGGGGTGGACAGGCAGCCGATGAGGTCGAGCAGCACCTCCAGCCGGCGCGCGGCCTCCGCCGGCGGCGTGTCGCCCCGCGCCATCGCCACCGTCTCGACGTCCTGCTCCCACAGCCGGCTGCGCGCGGCGTCCTCCTGCAGCGCGAGCACGGTGCCCGAGGGGTTCCGCGGTCCCCGGTCGGACCCCTGCACGGCGCTGCGCACCTGGTGGGCGATGCGGATCAGGTCGTCGTCGAGCATCGAGGTGCCCACGAACAGCACGTGCCGGGTGAGCAGCAGCGAGTGCAGGACGCCGGCCAGCGCGGCCCGCGAGTCGCCCAGCTGCAGGTACTCCTCCCGCGTGAGGACGACGCTCTCGGGGTGCGCGGCGTCCCCGTGCAGCTTGAGCAGCCACGGCCGCCCGGGCTGGGCCTCGTCGTAGGGCAGCACCGACAGGTCGCGGCCGATGTCGGCGGCGGCGAGCTCCACCAGCGGGTCGTAGTTGGTGGTCACGAACTCCTGCACGGGCAGGTCGGCGATGAGCGCGTGCGCCAGCGCGTACGGGCCGGGGCCGAAGCGCTCCTGCACGAAGTCCTCGAGCCGCTCCCGGCCGAGCTCGCGGGCCAGCAGCGCCGCGGAGTCCTGCGGCGGCAGCCGGGACAGCCCCTCGCGCAGCTCGCCGTCGAGGCCCGAGTGCCCGGCCAGCTCGTCGAGCAGCTGCTCCCAGGTGGGCAGCCCGGCCGCCGCGCTGACCCCCGCGCCGATGAACAGCGCCAGCTGCCCGCGGCGCGCCCGCTCCCCCAGCTGCTCGGCCAGCGTCCGGAGCGGGTCGGGCAGGTCCCAGCCGGCGGTGTCCTCGCGGCGGATGCGCTGGGCGGCGGCCAGGTCGCTGGGCCCGCGCAGCACCAGCGCGACGTCGAAGCCGTGCTCGTCGGCCGCCTCGCGCAGCACCGGCAGCAGCTGCTGCAGCAGGTCGCCGCGCCGCCCGGCCGCCCCGCCCCAGCCGGTTCCCAGCGCCGGCAGCCCGACCAGCCGCCGCGCCCGGCCGTGCACCGGCTCGGCCACCTCCCGGCGGGCGACGGCGGCCAGCGCCTCGCGGGCACCGTCGAGCAGCCAGCTCAGCCCGCGGCCGCAGTCGTCGACGGTGTCGAGCAGCCAGGCCCGCCGCAGACCGGTCCCGGGGACCTCGAGCACCCGCTCGTCCCCGTTCCACGCCAGGTCGACGCACACGCCCTCGGCGTCCTCGTCGGTGACCAGGTCGTCGGGCAGCAGCGCCCGCCAGCTCCGCGCGATCCGCAGGGTGCGGCCGGTGGGCACGAGCACGTCGTCGCAGGACAGGCGGGTGAGGTCGGCGCCGACGACGAAGACGTGTCCACTCACGCCCGCTCCCCTACCCACCGCCCCGACGGCGGAACGGCGGCGGCCTCAAGCGGCCTGCAAGCCCGCCACGAGGCGCCGGCCCGAGGGTGGCCCCATGCCCCGCCGTCGCCTGCCGATCGCCCTGCTCGCGCTCGCCGCAGCGGCACTCCCCGCCTGCACCTCGACCGTCGGCGGGCAGGGCAGCCGGGGCGACGCCGCCCCGCTGGCGGTCCTCACCTCGACCACGCCTCCCGGCAGCACGGCGGGCCTGGTCACCGGGGTCACGGTGACCGGCGAGGAGGCGCTGCTGCTGGTCGCCGACCCCTACGGCGGCACGGGGCTAACCGTCGTCTCCCCCGTCACCGGCGAGGTCACCGGGGAGGTGACGCTGCCGCCCGACACCCGCGCCGACACCGTGCTGGTCAGCGGCGGCGAGGCCCTCGTGGCGGGCGAGTACGGGTCGGTCTACGGCCTCGGCCGGGTCGACCCCTCGCTCGGCCGGTCCACCGGGTCGGTGCCGGTCGCGGGCTTCTCCGCCGACGCCACCGACACCGTCGCCGCCGCGACCCCCGACGGCGGGCTGCTGGTCGGAGTCGAGCGGTCCGGCGGCGCTCCGGTGCTCGTGCTCGTCGACCCCGCCACGGCGCAGGTGACCGCCACCGCGGAGCTCCCGTACCTCGGCGGGGGCCGGATCGGCGTCGAGGCGGTGGCCGCCGCACCCGACGGCTCGGTGGTCGTGACCGCGGTGGTCCCCCACGACGACGGCGACAGCACCACGGCGGTGCTGGTGCGCCTCGGCGCCGACCTCGCGCCGGCCGGCGACCCGGTGGTCCTGCCGCACGCCGAGGGGGCGGCGCCCGGCGGGCTCGCCGTGGGACCCGACGGCACCGCCTACACGGTCGTCGCCGCCGACTCCGGCTCCGCGGCGGTGGTCGCGGTCGCCCCGGACACGGCGGAGGTGCAGACGCTGCTGCCGGTGGACCCCGCGCCGGCCGCGCTGGCCGTCGTCGACGGGGAGCTGTGGGTGCTGCACGACCGGGTCGTCCTCAGCCGCGTCGCCCCCGACGGCGGCACCGCGACCGGGGAGCTGTCGCTGTGCGACGACGGGACCGCCGACGGCCTCGGCGTCGCCGGCGACGGCTCGCTGGTCGCCGTGGCCACCTGCGGCCGGGCGACGGTCTGGCGGGTGGGCCGCTAGGCGCGCGGGATCCCGCAGCCGCCGCCCGAGCAGGCGCAGCCCGCGCAGCCGGCGGCACGGGACGGCTCAGGGGTGTTGGCCACCGAGCGCAGGCCGGCGGCGGCGACCAGCAGCGGCACCGCCGCGAGGCCGGTGGCCAGCGCGGCGACCACCGTGGCGACGGCGGCGGCGCGGTCGGCGCCCTGGGAGGCGAGGGTGCCGGCGAGGAGTGCGCCGACCAGCACGGTCCACACCAGCAGGGCCGCACCGGCGCGGCGGGCGGCGCCCCCGCGGGCGAGCGCGACGGCCGCAGCGGCCAGCAGCGACAGCGGCACACCGACCAGCAGGACCCAGCCGGTGGCGGCGGCCGATCCGACCGCCACGGCGACGGCGGCAAGCCCACCGGTGACGGCGGCCGCGCCGGCGGGTACCGACCCCGCGCGCAGCAGCCCGGCCCCCCGCGCGGCGGCGAGCAGGCCGAGCCCGCCGAGCAGCAGCCGGGCGCCGAGGTCGCCGGTCAGGACGGCGACCACCGCGAGCACGACCAGCACGACGCCGAGGGCGGCGCGCAGCGGCCACGTCCGGCGGGCGGTCCCCCGCTCGGTGCGGAGGGGTGCGGGTGCTGCCGTCGTCGCGTTGGCCACGCCGCCAGTGTCCCGCACCCGGGAGCGCGCCCGGCGGACCGGTCCGGTGCGTGCGTCGCTCCCCCCGGCCGCGGCGCGGGGCGCGGCCGGGACGAACGGGGAGGACGTGGCCGACGACGGGGCGCCGCTGGCCCAACGCGCTGCCCGCAGCCCGGCGCTGCGGCACACCGCCCGGGCCGGGCTGCTCGGCTACGCGCTCATCCACCTGCTGGCGCCTGGCCGGCGCTGCAGCTGGCATGGTGGCCCGGGCCGCGCCCGCGCTCAGCACGCTGGTCCACCGGTCCGGCCAGGTCGGGTTCGTGCTCGAGGGCGTCGCGCTGGTGCTGGTGGGCGCGGTGGTGACCTGGGCCGCGGCCACGGTCGACGCCGACAGCGCCACCGGTCTGGACGGCGCCCTGCGCACGCGGGCCACCGGGCCGCTGGGTCCAGCGCTGCTCACCGTGGTCGCCACGGGGCTCGCCGCCTTCGCCGGGTACCTCCTGGCGCGCCCGCGCCCCGGTGGGCTGATCGCCGACCGGGCACGGGGGCCCGCGCTGTGCCAGGCTGGTCCGTCGCAGCAGGGGGAGCCGAGAGGAGGCCTTCCATGAGCGGTCCAGGAACGGCGATGGGCGCGGCCGGCCGGGCGGGCGACAGCGACGCCCTCGAGAACCTCGCCCGGGTGGGGCTGATCGCCTACGGCGTGGTGCACCTGCTCATCGCGTGGCTGGCGCTGCAGCTGGCCTGGGGCGGCGGCGGGCAGTCGGCCGACCAGTCCGGCGCGATGGGCACGCTGGCCGCCTCGCCGGTCGGCAAGCCGCTGCTGTGGGTGCTGGCCATCGGGCTGGTCGCCCTCGCGCTGTGGCAGATCGCCGAGGTGCTGCGCTGGCGGTCGGGCTGGTCGGCGACGGGCGAGGCCCGCAAGCGGGCGGTGAAGAAGACGGTCAAGGCCGTGGCCAAGGCCGTCGTGTACGCGGCGCTGGCGTTCACCGCCTTCCGGTTCGCCACCGGCAGCGGCTCGTCGAGCTCGGCGCAGCAGCAGCAGACCGCGGCCGGTGTGTTCGGCTGGCCCGGCGGTCGCTGGCTGGTCGGGCTCGTGGGGCTGGTCGTCATCGGCGTGGGCGTCCACCACGTGCTCAAGGGCGTCAAGAAGAGCTTCCTGAAGGAGATCGACCTCGCCTCCGCCCCGGCGGGCGCGGAGCGCACCGTGACCCGCCTCGGCCAGGTCGGCTACCCGGCCAAGGGCGTGGCGCTGGGAGTGGTGGGTGCACTGCTCGTCTGGTCGGCGGTCACCTTCGACCCCGCCAAGGCCTCGGGTCTGGACGGCGCGCTGCGCACCGTCCTCGACGCCCCGTTCGGCAAGGCCCTGCTCACCCTCGTGGCCCTGGGCATCGCCGCGTTCGGCGCCTTCTGCTTCGTCCGGGCGCGCTACCCCGAGCGCACGTAAGTGAAGGACCCCCTCCTCCCCACCCCTCGCAGGCTCGGGGCGGGCCCCGGGAGGGGGCCACGGGCCCGCCTCGACCCGGTGCACCGGGCGGTCACGGCCGCCCGGGAGGTCACCGACCACCCGGTGCTGGCCGCCGCCGCGCGCGTCGGGCTGGTCGCCTACGGCGTGGTGCACCTGCTCATCGGCTGGCTGACCTGGCAGGTGTCCCGCGGCGCCGACGGCACCGACGCCGACCAGACCGGCGCGCTGGAGACCGTCGCCGGCACGCCGGGCGGCGCGGTGCTGCTCTGGGCGATCGGCCTGGGCCTGCTGTCGCTGGCGCTGTGGCAGGGCGGCGAGGTGCTGCTGTGGTGGCACGGCCTGCTGGACGCCGAGCACCGCACCCGCACCGCCGTCGTCTGCGCCAAGTGCCTGGCCAAGGCCGCCGTCTACGCCGTCCTCGGGGTCACCGCGCTGCTGTTCGCCGTCGGCGTCGAGTACGAGGCCGACGAGCGGCTGCGCGAGCTGACCGGGGACACGCTCGAGGTGCCCGGCGGCGCGGTCGCGGTGGCGGTGGCCGCGACCGGGATCGTCGCGGTGGGCGCCTACACGCTGTGGCGCGGCGTCACCGGCGGCTTCATGCGCGACATCGACCTGCCCGCCGCGCCCGACCGGTGGGAGCCGCTGATCGAGGCCGTCGGCCGGATCGGCTACGCGGCCAAGGGCGTGGCGTTCGGCGTCGTGGGGGTGCTGCTCTGGCGGGCCGCGACGACCGCCGACGTCTCGACCGCCACCGGCCTCGACGGCGCGATGACCGCGATCGGCCGCACGGGGGCCGGCCCGGTCCTGCTCACCGTCGTCGCGATGGGGTTCGCCGCGTTCGGCGTCTACGCCCTGGCCCGTGCCCGCTACCCCGACCGGGACCCGTCCTCGTAGCGGGCCCCGGACGCCGGTCCTGCTAGTTGCGGGGGCCGCCGGCCACGTAGACGACCTGGCCGGAGACGAAGCCCGCGCCCTCGCTGGCGAAGAACGAGACGGTGTGCGCGATGTCCTCGGGGACGCCCGCGCGGGCCACCGGGATCGCCGCGGCGCGCTCGGCCACGTACTCCTGCCAGTCCCGGCCGATCCGCTCGGCGGTGGCCTTGGTCATCTCGGTCTGGATGAAGCCCGGGGCGATCGCGTTGGCGGTGACGCCGAACTTGCCCAGCTCGATGGCGAGGGTCTTGGTGAAGCCCTGCAGCCCGGCCTTCGCGGTGGCGTAGTTGGCCTGGCCCCGGTTGCCCAGCGCCGAGGTGCTCGACAGGTTGACCACGCGGCCCCACTTCGCGTCCACCATGTACTTCTGGCAGGCGCGGGTCATGAGGAACGAGCCGCGCAGGTGGACGTGCATGACCAGGTCCCAGTCGGCGTCGGTCATCTTGAACAGCATGTTGTCGCGGGTGACGCCCGCGTTGTTCACCAGCACCACCGGCGGGCCCAGCTCCGCGGCCACCCGGTCGACGGCGGCCTGCACCTGCTCGGGGTCACCCACGTCGGCGCCCACCCCCAGCGCGCGACCGCCCGCGGCCTCGATCGCCTCCACGGTTCCAGCGGTGGAGGACTCGTCGAGGTCGATGACCGCGACGGCGAAGCCGTCGGCGGCCAGTCGGAGCGCGGTGGCCGCACCGATGCCGCGGGCGGCGCCCGTGACGATCGCGACGCGGGCGGTGGACTCGCTCATGGGGAGGGTCTCCTCGGGGTCGGGGGCTGCCGGCCGATCATGCCGGGCAGCCCCCGGCCCCGCCGCACGGGCCCCCGGCCCTGCTGCAGGGTCCCGCCGGGAGCATGCGAGTGGCGGGAGGCAGGGGGGTCCTCACACGCGCTCGAGGACGGCGGCGAGGCCCTGGCCGCCGCCGATGCACATCGTCTCCAGGCCGTAGCGGGCCCCGCGGCGGTCCATCTCGCGGGTCAGCGTGGCGAGGATGCGCCCACCGGTGGCGCCGACCGGGTGGCCCAGCGAGATGCCCGAGCCGTTGACGTTCATCCGGTCGAAGTCGGCCTCGGTGAAGCCCCACTCGCGGGTCACCGCGAGGACCTGGCTGGCGAAGGCCTCGTTGAGCTCGACGAGGTCGATGTCGGACAGCTTCAGGCCGGCGAGGTCGAGCGCCTTCGCCGTCGCCGGGACCGGGCCGATGCCCATGGTCTTCGGCGGGACGCCGGCCACGGCCCACGACACGATCCGGGCCAGCGGGCGCAGCCCGAGCTCGGCCGCCTTCTCCGGCGAGGTGACGACGCAGATCGCGGCGCCGTCGTTCTGGCCGCTGGCGTTGCCGGCGGTGACGGTGGCGTCGGGGTCGTCCTTGCCCATGATCGGGCGCAGCTTGGCCAGCGTCTCGACGTTCGAGTCGGGGCGGATGTGCTCGTCGCGCTCGACGACGGTGTCGCCCTTCCGGCCCTTGATCGTCACCGGGACGATCTCGTCGGCGAACCGGCCCGCCTCGGTGGCGGCGGCGGCCCGCTGGTGGCTGCGCACGGAGTACTCGTCCTGCTCCTCGCGGCCGATCCCGTACTCCCGGCGCAGGTTCTCGGCGGTCTCGAGCATGCCGCCGGGCACCGGGTGGTTCACCCCGCCGGCGGTGACGCGGCCGCGGGCCAGGCCGTCCTGCAGCAGGACGCCGGGGCCGGCCTTGACGCCCCAGCGCATGGCGTTCGAGTAGAACGGCGCGTTGCTCATGGACTCCGCACCACCGGCCAGCACGACCTCGGCCGAGCCGGTCTGCACCTGCATCGCCGCGTAGAGCACCGCCTGCAGGCCCGAGCCGCAGCGGCGGTCGACCTGGATGCCCGCGGCGGTCACCGGCAGGCCGGCGTCCAGTGCGGCGACGCGGCCGATCGCCGGCGCCTCCATCGTGGGGTAGCAGTGGCCGAGGACGACGTCGTCGACCGACTCCGGCGGCAGGCCGGTGCGCTCCAGGAGCGCCTTGACGACGGTCGAGGCCAGGTCCTGCACGGGGACGTCCCGCAGGGATCCCCCGAAGCCCCCGACCGGGGTCCGCAGCGGCTCACAGATGACCGCGTCACGCACGGCGTCCTCCTCGGTTCGTGGTCCCGCCCGCGTCCGGGCGGCTCGCCAGGCAGTGTCCTCCCCCGCCTGCGGACCGGCGATGACGGCCCCGGGCGCAGCCGGTGCTCACAGGCGCCTCAGGTGGGCCGGGCGGGTACGGCCGTGCGGTGTCGCGGCGTGGACGGGGCTCGCCGCGACGACCGGTTGCTCAGGCCGCGCCGACGCCGCGCTCGACCTGCTCGACGCCGAGGAGGTCCCACAGCCCGGTGACCTGCAGCGCCCGGCTGACGGCGCGGGTGCTGACGAGGACCCGGAGGCGGGTGTCCTGGGCGGCGGCGGTGCGGTGTGCGACGGCCAGCGCGGACAGGCCGGCGGAATCGAGGAAGGTCACGGCCACGAGGTCCACGGTCACCAGCCGCGGACCGGAGGCGAAGGCGGTGTCGAGCGCGCGGCGCAGCACGGGCGCGGTGGCGCAGTCGACCTCACCGGCGAGCACGAGGCGGACGACGTCGTCGAGGATGACCGTGTCGACGGTGAGCAGGTCGTCGAGGGGGCCCGGGGTGGTGGGTGTGCCCTGGGAGAGAGTGGTCACGGTGCGCTCCTCGGTGGAGGGCGAACCCGTGCGGAGGACAGCGGCTGGAGAGCCACACCACGGCGCGGAGTCCGGCATGGGCGATGCACGGCTTGATGTTGAACCGCAACCGGGACGGTAGGCCCGGGGTGATGGGGACGCAAGGTCCTCCGCGGGGGTCCACCGCCCCGTGCCCGGCGTGTCGCCTCGACGCGACCGGCGCCGTGACCAGGCACACCACCGTCGGCCGGCCCGTGGCGCGGGCGGTCACCCGACGGCTCCCCGAGGGAGCGCACCCCTCCTCCGGGGCTCCTCCTCCCTCGCCGCCCCGGCCGCGCGGGCTGGGATACTGGCCGGTGTGAACAGGCGACTGGTGCTGGCGTTCCTCGTCTGGGCGGCGGTCTCGGTCGTGGCGTTCCTCGTCATCCCCGACGTCCTCGTCAGCGCGGGGCTGGTCATCTTCGGCGCCGTCCTGCTGCTGGTCCTCCTGATGGCCCAGGACTGGGACGCGCACTCCACCTTCGAGGAGCGCGAGGTGCTCCGCGCCCGCCGGCGCAAGGCCCGCTGGGAGCGCAACGCCGACGCCCGCGCCCGCGACCGGGAGCGCTGGGAGGCCCACCGGGCGCGCCGCGCTCCCCAGGCCGCCGACGACCCGCAGAGCCGGCGGTGAACCGTTCGACGGGGGGCGCCGGGGCGCCCTACCGTCGCCGCATGCGCTCCTGAGCCGACCGCCTCGCTGCGACGTCCGCGTCCCCGAACGGGACGCCCGCGGGTCGAGCTGCCGCTCCCCGCTCCCGTCCGCCCACCCGGGCGCGTCCCTCCCTGGCTGCCGGCCGCCCGCGGCCGGTCCGACCTCCCCCCGGAGGCCCCCGTGTCACGTCCCGTCCGTCCCCTGACCGCCGCGGCCGCCGCCGCGCGCGACGCCCTGCCCGCCCCGGACGCCGCCGCCTTCGACCGGCTCGCCTCCGCCGTGCTCGCCGCACCCGGGGCGGCGCTCGGCCCGGTCCTGCGTGCCCAGCTCCCCGGCGTCACCGGGATCCGCTGGCTGCGGACCGCCGGGCCGGCGCCGACCGCCCGAGCCGGCGCGCTGTCGGCGGAGCAGTGGTCGAAGGACCCCTCTGCCCCGCACCGCTCGCACGCTCGCGGCGGGCCCCTGCAGCGGGGCCGGAAGACCGGCGGCCGCACCTCGGCGCACGGGCACGCGCCCGGTGCCCTGGCCGCCCCCCGCTGGCACTGACGGCCGCCCAGTGGACCGAGGCCCCCCCTGCAGGGGCCCGACGCGAGCTCGCGAGCGTTGGGGGGCAGGGGGGTCCTTACTCGACCGCGTCCTCCGCGGCGAGGTCGGCGGACCGGGCGGGCTCGGCGAACGCCTCGGCCAGCGCCTGACGCAGCGACCAGGCGCCGGCCCGCCAGGCCAGCGCCCGGCCGAGCGCGGCCGGGCTCCCGTCCACGCAGTCGACCGCCTCGCCGGGCCACCACGGCACCGCCCGGCCGCCGGCCAGCAGCGGCTCGTGGACGGCGACCTCCCCGGCCAGCAGCGGCTCGTGGACGGCGACCTCCCCGGTCAGCTCCGGCACCCCGAGGCGGGCCGCGGCGAGGTCGGCGCCGGGCACCGCGGCCCACGGCTGCCGGCGCACCGGCGTGCTGGTGACCACCGCCGGCACCCGCTCGCTGGCCAGCGGCAGGTCGAGCAGGTCGGCCACGGGCCCCGGTGCGCCGCCGGCGGGCACGAGCAGCGCGTCGGCCAGTGGCTGCAGCCACGGGGCGTCGAGCACGACGACGGCCTCACGGGCGGGGTCGGCGACCCGGTCCGGCGCCACCCGCACCCGAGGGGGCGGCTCGACGTCGACGCCGTCCAGTGCCAGCGCGAGGCGGGCGTACACGCTGCGCAGCACCGGCGCGGGCACCGTGCGGGCGGGGTCGCCCAGCCGCCCGAGCAGGTCGATCGCAGTGTCGACGTCGGCGAGGACGTCGTCGACGGTGGCCGGCAGGCGCAGCCGCTCGAGCACTCCCTCCGGACCGGTGGCGGGCTCGTACAGCCCCTGCAGCTCGCGGCTGCCCGGCGCGCACAGCCGGTCGGGCCGCCGGCCGTCGAGCACCGGGTGCGTGCTCAGCCACCAGCGCAGGTAGCCGGGCACCGGCACGCCGTCGAGGACGACGTCGGCCCACGCCTCCTCGGGCAGCGCGGCCAGCAGCGGCAGCGCGCGGCCCCAGTCGGCGACCAGTTCCAGGTCCCGGACGGCCGTCACCGGCGGCCACGACGGCGGCGGGGCGCCGGGCGGCAGCCGGTCGGCGACGGCGTCGGCCCACTCCCCCGCCGCGTCGACGTCGAGGTCGTCGGGGTCCTCGGCGCGCACCAGCGCGAAGTCGGCCAGCACCCCGGCCGCGCGCAGGGCCGCCGGGTCGTGCTCCGCGGCGAAGTCCGGGTCGAGCGTCCCGAGCGCGCCGTCCTCGATCACCGCGGCCAGCGGCGCACCCGGCAGCAGCAGCTCCCCCGCGGGCGCCCAGGCGCCGTCGGCGTCGGGCAGCGCGAGCTCGGCGAGCCACGGCAGCTCGCCGGGCACCGTGCCGGCGGCGGCGACCAGCGCGAGCACGGCCTCGGCCAGCGCGGCCGGGTCGCCGTCGTCCCACCCCTCCTCGACCGCGTCCACCGACTCCTCCACCGCGGCCTGCACGGCGGGGTCGGCGAGCACGACGGCGGCGGTCGCCGGGCGCGCACCCAGCCGCTCGAGCAGCCGCCGCGCGGCCGGGGGCGCCACCGCGGCGGGCTCGGCGACCCGCAGGTGCAGCGGGCCGAGGCGCGCCACGGGGAGGTCGTCGGCGGGCAGCAGCACGCCGGCCGGGCCGGAGGCGGTGCGCCCGTCGGCCAGCGGCACGGGGAGCGCGCCGAGCTCCTCGCGGTCGGCGCCGTCGAGCGCGGCGTACAGCCGCGCCCACCACTGCGGCGGCCGGCTGATCCCCGAGACGGCCTCGACCACCTGGGCCGGGCCGAGCCGCCGCACGCCCAGGGCCGCCAGCGCCGGAGCGCCGTCGCGCCGCGACCAGCCGGCCGGCAGCAGACCCGGCAGGACCCCGGCGAGGACGGCGACCGGCTCCTCGCGGTCGTCGTCGAGGACCGCCGCTCGGGTGGGCGGCTGCCGGGTGCCGTCCTCCTCCGGGTCGGCGGCCGGCAGCCAGGCCGCGGCGCGCAGCCGGTCGAGGACCGCCGAGCCGAGCGCCGCGTCGAGCTCGGCGGCTGCCAGGCCGATGCGCGGGACCAGCGCGAGCACCGCGGGGTCGCCGGCGAGCTCTCGGACCAGGTCGGCGTAGGTGTCCGCGGCGACGGCGACCAGCGCGTCGGTGACCGGGCCGGGGGCCACGTGCCGGCGGTCGGGGCCGAGCGGGAAGGGCGCGATCAGGCGCACCGGCAGGGACAGCGGCTCGTCGCTCGGCGTGGGCGCGTGCAGCACCTGCCGCCCGGCCGGCGGCACCGGCCGGGCGTCGTCGTCGATCGGGACGGCCCAGGTGACCGTCCAGCCGCGGCGGGCACGCTCCTCGACCGGGCGGTCGGCGAGCAGCCCGGCCGGCAGCTCGCCGCTGCGGGTGGCCAGCCGCCAGGTGGTGGTGCGCTCGCCGTCGCGGACGCGGGCCAGCGGCGGCTCGGACGCGCAGGTGAGCAGGCGCGCGGTCCCGTCCACGACGACCTCGACCTCGGCCAGCCCCGGCAGCGCCAGCAGCAGCTCCGCCTCCAGCTGCTCGAGCGCGGCGCGGACGGCGGCCCGCGAGCCGGCGCGCAGCGGCAGGACCACCTCGGTGGCGTAGCCCGCGGGCGGGGGCCCGTCGGCCGGCCACGGCAGCCGCAGCACCGGGACGGCGCCGTCGCGGCGGGCGAGCTCGGCGGCGAGCGCCGGGACGTCGGCCACCTCGGCGCGGGTGTGCGCCGCGCTGAACCGCACACCGCCGGCGGTGGAGTGGACGGCGGGTTCGTCACTGACGGCCAGGACGGCGGCGAAGCCGACCCCGAACCGGCCGACCGACTGCACCTCGTCCCGCTTGGCCGAGGCGCGCAGCGTGGCCAGCCCGGTCACCCCGGCGGCGTCCAGCGGCGCCCCGGTGTTGGCGGCGTGCAGGACCTCGGCCCCGCTGCCGACGTCGACCAGCTCCAGCCTCAGCCGCCCGGGGACGCCGGCGCGGGATGCCGCGTCGGCGGCGTTCTGCGCGAGCTCGACCAGCAGCCGGTCCCGGTAACCGCCGCGGACCAGGTCCTCCTCGGCGTTGGCGTCCTCGCGGAAACGCGCCGGGGAGTCGGTCCAGGCGGCGAGCACGCGGCGGCGCAGGCCCGCGGTGTCGAAGGGGTCGGCCACGGGCGTCAGCATGGCAGCGCGCGGGTCCCCCGAAGGGGTCCCCGACCGGAGCTACGCGCCGGTAACTTGCGGGGTAACCTGCGCCACATGTCGCTCGCCGAGCAGATGGACACGGTCACCGCAGCCGCCGCCGGCACGGTCGACCGGCACGCCACCACCGAGACCTTCGAGTCGACGAACCCGGCCACCGGTGCCGTCGTCGGCGTCTTCCCCGTGCACGACGCGGCCGCGGTGCGGGAGACCGTCGAGCGGGCCCGCCCGGCCGCGCAGCGCTGGGCCGAGCTGGGGTACGACGGCCGCCGGCAGCGGCTGGCCGCCTACCGCGGCTACCTGGCCCGCCGCATGCACGAGCTCGCCGACCTGGTGCACCGGGAGAACGGCAAGCCGCACGCCGACGCGATCCTCGAGATCACCCTGGCGATCGACCACCTCTCCTGGGCCGGGGCGCACGCCCGGAAGACGCTCGGCCCGCGCCGCGTGCGCGCCGGGGTGCTCGCGGCCAACCACGCCGCGTACCTCGAGTACCAGCCCCTGGGCGTCGTCGGCGTGATCGGCCCGTGGAACTACCCGGTGTTCACGCCCATGGGCTCCATCGCCTACGCGCTGGCCGCGGGCAACGCCGTCGTCTTCAAGCCCTCGGAGTACACCCCGGCCGTCGGCGCGTGGCTGGCCGCCGCGTGGCGGGCCGCCGTCCCCGACGTCGCCGACGCCTTCCAGGTGGTCACCGGGTCCGGCGAGACCGGCGCCGCGCTGTGCCGCGCCGGCGTGGGCAAGCTCGCCTTCACCGGCTCGGCGCCCACCGGCCGCAGGGTCATGGCCGCCTGCGCCGAGACGCTCACCCCCGTGCTCATGGAGCTCGGCGGCAAGGACGCGATGATCGTCGACGACGACGCCGACGTGGCCGCCGCGGCCGACGCCGCCGTCTGGGGATCGATGAGCAACGCCGGGCAGACCTGCATCGGCATCGAGCGCGTGTACGCCACGGCCCCGGTCTACGACCGGTTCGTCGCCGAGGTCACCGAGCGGGTGCGCGGGCTGCGCCCCGGGTCCGACGACGAGGCCGCCTACGGCCCGATGACGATGGCCTCGCAGGCCGAGGTCGTGAAGCGGCACCTCGACGACGCGACGTCCTCCGGCGGCCGCGCGGTCCTCGGCGGCACCCTCGAGGGCGCGTTCGTCTCCCCGACCGTGCTGCTCGACGTCCCCGAGTCGTCGTCCGCCGTGCGGGAGGAGACCTTCGGGCCGACGATCACCATCACCCGGGTCGCCGACGCCGAGGAGGCGCTGGAGCGGACCAACGCGTCGTCCTACGGGCTGGCCGGCGCGGTGTTCTCCCGGTCCAGGACGCGCGCGATGGACCTCGCCCGCCGGATGCGCAGCGGCATGACCAGCGTGAACTCGGTGCTGACGTTCGCCTCGATCCCGGCGCTGCCCTTCGGCGGCGTGGGCGAGAGCGGCTTCGGCCGGATCCACGGCGAGGACGGGCTCAAGGAGTTCACCCGCGCCAAGGCGATCACCCGCCAGCGGTACGCGCTGCCGGTGAACCTGATGTCGTTCACCCGCCCGCCGGCCGCGGCCGACGCGGTGGCGCGGGTGATGGGCGTGGTGCACGGGCGACACCGGTGAGCGGCGTGCAGGACCCGGCACCCGGGACGGACCACGACGTCGTCGTCGTCGGGGCGGGGTCGGCCGGCTGCGCGCTGGCCGCCCGGCTGACCGAGGACCCGTCGGTGCGGGTGCTGCTCCTGGAGGCCGGCGGCTCCGACGACGTCCTCGAGGTCCAGATCCCCGCGGCGATGTACAAGGTCTGGCGCACCCGCCGGGACTGGAACTACACGACCGAGCCGCAGCCGGGCCTCGGCGGGCGCGGGCTGTTCTGGCCGCGCGGCAAGCTGCTCGGCGGGTCGTCGTCGATCAACGCGATGATCTACATCCGAGGTGCGGCCGCGGACTACGACGAGTGGGCGTCGCTGACCGGCGACCCGTCGTGGTCCTACGAGTCGGTGCTGCCGCTGTTCCGCCGGATGGAGGACAACGCGCGCGGCGCCGACCGCTTCCACGGCGTCGGCGGGCCGCTGCGGGTCGAGGACCTCCGCTCGCCGCACGCGTGGACCCGCGCGGTGGTCGGGTCGGCGCTGGAGGCCGGCCACCCCGGCAACGACGACTTCAACGGCGCCGGCCAGGAGGGTGTGGGCCAGTACCAGGTGACGCAGCGGCGCGGCCGCCGCTGGTCGGCCGCCGACGCCTACCTGCGCCCGGCGCTGGACCGCCCCAACCTCACCGTGCTCACCGGCGCGCTCACCACCCGGGTGCTGCTCTCGGGCGGGCGGGCCACCGGCGTCGAGTACCGGCGCGGTGGGCAGACGCACACCGCGCACGCGGCCGGCGAGGTCGTGCTCAGCGGCGGTGCGGTGAACTCCCCGCAGCTGCTCATGCTGTCGGGCATCGGGCCCGGCGCCCACCTGCGCGAGGTCGGCGTCGACGTCGTCCACGACCTGCCCGGGGTCGGCGGCGGGCTGCAGGACCACCCGCTGGTGCCGGTCATCTGGAACGTCCGGTCGGGGAGGTCGCTGCTCCGGGCGGAGTCGCCGTCGGGGTACGCGCGGTGGTTCGGCGCCCGGCGCGGGCCGCTGTCGTCGAACCTGGCCGAGGCGGGCCTGTTCACCCGCTCGCGCGCGGACCTCGACCAGCCCGACCTGCAGTACCACTTCCTGCCGGTCAAGTTCTGGCGTCAGGCAGAGGTGGACCCCGACGTCGACGCGTTCACCACGGCCGCCGTCCTGGTGCACGTGCACTCCCGCGGCTCGGTGCGGCTGCGCTCGGCCGACCCGACGTGGGCGCCGGCCATCGACGCCGGGTACCTCACCGACGAGCGGGACCTCGACGCGCTGGTGACCGGGGTGGAGAAGGCCCGCGAGATCGCCTCGGTGGGGCCGCTGGCGTCGGTGCTGGCCGAGGAGTGGTCGCCGGGCGGTCCCGAGCGGACGCGGGACGGACTGCGGCAGTCGGTGCGGGACACGCTCGAGTCGCTGTACCACCCGGTGTCGTCGTGCCGGATGGGCACCGACGGCGACTCGGTGGTCGACCCGCAGCTGCGGGTGCACGGCGTCGAGGGCCTGCGGGTGGTGGACGCCTCGGTGATGCCGACGCTCGTGCGCGGCAACACCAACGCGCCGACGATCATGATCGCCGAGCGCGCCGCGGACCTCCTGGCCGGCCGCACCGTCGACCCCGCCCTGGTCGCCACCGCCTGACACCGTTGCGGGTGTTCCTCGCGCACTGCGGGTCCTGCAGGACCGGCACGGCGCGGGGAACGCCCGCAGTGGCGCGCGCCAGGGGCTGTCCGCGCCCGTCGTCCGGAGCATCCTCGGGCCCCTGCCCGGACCCGCGACGAGGAGGAGCCATGGCGCGCACGCCCCAGGAGGTCTTCGAGCACCACGTGGCCGCGATCGGCGCCGGCGATGTCGACGCGATCGCTGCCGACTACGCCGAGGACGCCGTGCTGATCACCCCGGAACAGGTGGTGCGCGGCCGCGACGGCGTCCGGGGCCTGTTCACGACCCTGCTCGGCGAGCTCCCCGACGCCGTGTGGGACATCCCCACGCGGGTCTTCGAGGACGACGTGCTGTTCATCGAGTGGACCGCGGTGGCCGAGAAGGCCCGCGTGCTCGACGGCGTCGACACCTTCGTCATCCGCGACGGCGAGATCCGCCTGCAGACCGTGCGTCTCACCCTCGAGCGCCTGGACTAGGCAGGATCGGCGCCGTCAGCCGTGGGTGGTGGCGGCCGACGCGGTGGTCGGCTCGGTGGGGACGGCGGGTGGCGTCTCCGGCGGGACGGGACGACGGCGGATCGACATGGACAGCGCTGCAGCCACCAGGCAGAGCGCGCCGGCGCCGAACCACGCCAGGTCGTAGGAGCCGGTGACGTCGCGGATGACGCCGCCGCCGAAGGCCGCCAGCGCCGAGCCGATCTGGTGGGAGGCGAACACCCACCCGAAGACGACGGGTGCCCGCGCGCCGAAGTGCTCGCGGCACAGCGCCAGCGTCGGCGGCACCGTGGCCACCCAGTCCAGGCCGTAGAAGACGATGAACGCGATCATGCTGACGTGCAGGTCCGGCCCGAACAGGGGCGGCAGCAGGAACAGCGAGAACCCGCGCAGTGCGTAGTAAGCCAGCAGCAGCACCCGCGGGTCCACGCGGTCGGTGAGCCAGCCGGAGAAGACGGTGCCGGCGATGTCGAAGATCCCCACGACGGCGAGCAGCGAGGCCGCCGTCGTCACCGGCATGCCGTGGTCGTGCGCCGCCGGGATGAAGTGCGGCTGCACCAGGCCGTTGGTCGACGCGCCGCAGATGAGGAAGCCCGCGGCCAGCAGCCAGAACGGCCGCGACCGCGCCGCCTCCGCCAGCCCGCGCAGCGCGGTGCGGGCCGCACCGGTGCGCACGGGGTCGACGTCGTCGGCGGCGGTCCCGCCGTAGGGGACGGCGCCGACGTCGCGCGGGCGGTCGCGCAGCAGCCACGCCACCAGCGGGACGACGGCGAGGGCCGCGGCGGTCGTCCCGAGCGACGCCGCCCGCCACCCGCCGCTGGTCTGCGCCACCGCGGCGACGACCGGCAGGAACACCAGCTGCCCGGTGGCGCCGCCGGCGGTGAGGATGCCGCTGACCAGCCCGCGCCGCGCGACGAACCAGCGGCCGGTCACCGTGGCCACCAGCGACAGCGCCATCGACCCGGTGCCGAGCCCGACCGCGAAGCCCCACAGCAGCACCAGCTGCCAGCTCGCCGTCATGAAGACGGTCAGGCCGCTGCCGACCGCGGTCAGCAGCAGCGCACCGACGACGACCCGCCGGATGCCGAAGCGCTCCATCAGCGCGGCGGCGAACGGCGCGGTCAGCCCGTAGAGCGCCATGTTGACCGCGACAGCCGCCGAGATCGTCGACACCGACCAGCCGTACTCCGCGCGCAGCGGGTCGATGAGCACGCCGGGCACCGCGCGGAAGGCGGCGGCGCCGACGAGCGCCAGGAAGGTCACGGCGGCCACCCACCAGGCAGGGTGGATCCGGGCGGTCCGCGTGGTCACGGCTGCAGAGCATGGCCGACGCCGACCGGGGGGCGACAGTGGCCCGACGGCCAACACGTGCAAGGATCCGGCCATGACGTCAGGCCCGGGTCCGGTCGTGAACGGCGGCCACCGCCACGAGGTCGCCGTCCTCGCCCTCCCCGGCACCATCGCCTTCGAGCTCGGCCTGCCGCACCGGCTGCTCGGCGGCGCGGTCGACGCCGACGAGCGCCCGCTCTACCGCGTCCGCGTCGCCACCCTCGACGGGCGCCCGGTGCGCACCTCGGCCGGCTACTCGATCACGCCCGAGCACGACGCCACGCTGCTGCGGACCGCGGCGACCGTCGTCGTCCCCGGGGTGCAGGGCGGCCCGGCGATGGCCGACGGCCGGGTCGCCGGGGAGCTGTCCGCCGCGCTCCGCGACGCCGCCGGGCACGCCCGGATGCTGTCGATCTGCACCGGCGCCTTCGTCCTCGCCGCCGCCGGCCTGCTCGACGGCCGGCCCGCGACGACGCACTGGATGCACGCCGCCGCCTTCCGGAAGCTCTTCCCGACGGTGCGGCTGGACCCCGACGTGCTCTTCGTCGACGACGGCGACGTGCTCACCAGCGCCGGCAACGCCGCGGGCATCGACCTGCTGCTGCACCTGGTGCGGCGCGACCACGGCAGCGAGGTGGCCAACCGGGTGGCGCGGCGCAACGTCGTCGCGCCGTGGCGGGAGGGCGGGCAGTCGCAGTTCGTCGAGCGGCCGCTGCCCGACGCCGGGGACACCGGGACGGCGGCCACCCGCGCCTGGGCGCTGGAGCACCTGGCCGAGCCGCTCACGCTGGCCGGCCTCGCCGCGCACGCGCGGATGAGCGTGCGCACGTTCACCCGCCGCTTCCGGGAGGAGACGGGCCTGTCGCCGCTGCGCTGGCTGGCGTCGCAGCGGATCGCGCTGGCCCGCCGGCTGCTGGAGTCCACCGACGCCTCGATCGACCGGGTCGCCGCCGACGCCGGCTTCGGCACCCCGGCGTCGCTGCGCCAGCACCTGCGCGCCTCGATCGGGGTGGCGCCCGGCGCCTACCGGCGCACCTACCGCGGCGCCGGCCGCACCGCCTGAGGGAGCCGACAGCGCTACAGAGACCCCTCGAACGGGTGGGTGTGACGCGCGACTCCTCCCTCGGGCGGCAGGATCGGCGCCCGCGTCTGGTTGAGTGGGACGTACCGGCGTTGCCCTCGCTCATCCGGAGCTGCAGGACTCGACGTCGGGCTGGTGCAGCGCCACGGAGGCGCGCCCGGCTGTCCGACGTCGCCGCCGGCGCGCTCCGCCCCGCTCCCGGGGCCAGCGCCTGCGCACGGTGACCGACGACGGCGACCCGAAACGCCCGAGGAACCGATGACCTCCCCGAACACCCCCTCCCCCGCCGGCACCTCCCGGCCGCGCCGCCGCGGCGGCCGTGGCCGGGGCCGCGGGACGGGCACCGCCGTCGCGGCACCCGCCACGACGGCGACCACCACGACGACCACCGCGACGACCACCGCGACGACGACTCCCGCCCCGGCGGTCGAGATCCCCGCCGGCGACGTCCCCACCGTCCTGCCCACCGACACCACCTTCGCCGAGCTCGGCGTCCCCGCGCCGCTGGTCGAGGTGCTCACCGCCAGCGGCATCACCGCGCCGTTCCCCATCCAGGTCGCGACGCTGCCCGACTCGCTGGCCGGCCGCGACGTGCTCGGCCGCGGCCGCACCGGCTCGGGCAAGACCATCGCCTTCGCCCTCCCGCTGGTCTCCCGGCTGGCCGCCTCCACCACCCGCCGCCAGGCCCGCAGGCCGCGCTCGCTGGTGCTCGTGCCGACCCGCGAGCTGGCCAACCAGGTCGCCGCCGTCGTCGAGCCGCTGGCCCGCGCGCTCGGCATGCGGACGACGGTCGTCTTCGGGGGCGTGGGCCAGAACCCGCAGGTCCAGGCGCTGGCCTCCGGCGTCGACGTGCTCATCGCCTGCCCCGGCCGGCTCGAGGACCTGATCGGCCAGGGCCACGCCGACCTCTCCGCGATCGAGGTCACCATCCTCGACGAGGCCGACCACATGGCCGACCTGGGCTTCCTGCCCGGCGTCAAGCGGCTGCTGGACCGGACGCCGAAGGTCGGGCAGCGGATGCTGTTCTCGGCCACGCTGGACAACGGCGTCGACGTGCTGGTGAAGCGCTACCTGTCCGCGCCGGTCACGCACTCGGTCGACCCGGCCGTCGCCCCGGTGTCCACCATGACCCACCACGTGTTCCAGGTCAGCGCCGCCGACAAGCCCGAGGTCGTGCGCCAGCTCGCCTCCGGCCTGGGCCGCAGCGTGCTGTTCACCCGGACCAAGCACCAGGCCAAGAAGCTGGCCAAGCAGCTCACCGCCTCGGGCGTCCCGGCGGTCGACCTGCACGGCAACCTCAGCCAGAACGCCCGCGAGCGGAACCTCGAGGCGTTCAGCAACGGTGAGACCCGCGTGCTGTGCGCGACCGACATCGCCGCCCGCGGCATCCACGTCGACGACGTCGCGCTGGTCGTGCACGTCGACCCGCCGACGGAGCACAAGGCCTACCTGCACCGCTCCGGCCGCACCGCGCGCGCCGGTGCCGGCGGCACGGTGGTCACGCTGTCCACCCCGGACCAGAACGGCGAGGTGCGCACGCTGACCCGCCAGGCCGGGATCACGCCGGTCGTCAGCTCCATCCGCCCCGGCGCGGAGCAGATCACCGCGCTGACCGGCCCGGCCGCCCCGTACGTCGAGCCGGCCCCGGCGCCCGCTCCCCAGCCGCAGGGCCAGGGCGGCGGACGGCGCCGTCGCGGCGGCACCGGCGGCTCGGCGACCGCGACGACGGCGTCCGCGCCGTCCGCCGGCCGCAGCGCGGCGCGCACCGCCGGTTCCGGCCGCCCCGCGGGCCCGGCGCGCACCCGCGCCGAGCTGGCCGCGCGGGCCGGGACGCACTCGGCGTCGTCGTTCAGCGGGCGCACCCGGCGCGGAGGCCGCTGACCCCGGGTGGTGTCGTCGCGGGGGCGGTCGGGAAGAGTCCTCCCGACCGTCCCCCACGACCCTGCGAGGTGCCCGATGGCCCTGCCCATCACCCTGTCCGAGATCGGTCCGCGGATCTCGGCCGGCGCGTTCATCCTCAACAGCGGGCTGGGCAAGCGTGCTGCCGACGACCAGACCGCGGCGGGCCTGCACGGTTTCGCCAGCGGCACCTACCCGTTCCTCAAGGACGTCGAGCCGAAGCAGTTCGTGCAGGCGCTGTCGACGGCGGAGATCGCCGTCGGCGCCGCGCTGCTGACGCCGTTCGTGCCCACCGCGCTGGCCGGCGCCGTGCTCACCGGCTTCGCCGGTGGCCTGCTCGGTCTCTACCTGCGCACGCCCGGCATGCGCAAGGAGGGCAGCCTGGCCCCCACCGAGCAGGGCCTGTCGATCGCCAAGGACGTGTGGCTGCTCGGCATCGGCGTCGGCCTGCTCACCCGCGGCACCGTCGACCGCGGCACCAAGCGGGTCGAGAAGGCCGCGAAGACCCTGGCCAAGGCCAACAAGCGGGTGTCGCGGGCCGAGGCCAGGGCCGAGCGGCGGACCACCCGCGCCGCCGTCCGCGCCGCCGCCTGAACGGCCCCTCCTCCCCATCCCTCGCCCGCTCGGGACGGGACCCGGGAGGGGGCCGAGAACCAGTGCGGAGTGCCCGACCCTGGGTCACCCCGGCAGGAAGACCGTCCCGAGCAGGCAACGGCGACGCTCCCCGTCCGGCCCGTTCGTCAGGCGGTCGCCCACCACCTGCCGCAGGTCCGCGACCAGGGCGGCGAACTCGTCGTCGTCCAGCCACAGACCGGTCATCCGGTAACCCATCCCGTCCCGGGCGGCGTCCAGTCCGCCCGGGGCGGCGGCACCGGCGTCGACCCAGCGGTCGAAGTCGGCCAGCAGGGCGGCCACGAAGGTGCCGAACGCGCGCCGGTGCTGCTCCGGCGTCATCCCCGCCGCCTCCTCGGGCCCGACGGAGGCGGCCTCGGTCACGAGCCGGTAGGTGCGCTCGGTGCTCCCGCGGACCCGGCGCTCCCCCACCACCTCCAGCAACCCGGCCTCGGCGAGCACCCCGACGTGGCGGTACAGCGTGGCGACCGGGACGTCGGGCAACTCGGCGTGCAGGTCCCCGGTGGTCAGGGTCCGTTCCCCCAGCAGCGCCTGCACGACGCGCAGGCGCACCGGGTGCAGGAGCAGGTCAGCAGACGCCACGCCATCAACCTCTCTCAGTATTGACAACGGTCTCACTGATGAGAACGATAATGCCATGGCGACGATCGAGACGACACCCCGCACCCTCCGCATCTCCCTCACCCGGGCCGAGAAGGTGCTCGGCCTGCTGCGCGACCTCGAGGTCCCGCTGGCCGCGGTGCGCTCGGCCGAGGTGGTCCCCGAGGGCCTGGCCGCGGTCCGCGGGCTCCGGGCGCCGGGACTCGGCCTGCCCGCCCGCCGGATCGGCACGTGGCGCCGGCGGGGGACGAAGACCCTCCTCAGCGTGCGTCGCGGCCCGGCCGTCCGCCTCGAGCTCACCGGGCAGCGCTACGACACCGTCCTCGTCACCGTGGACGACGCACCGGCCGTCGTGGCGGCGGTCTCGGGAGCCAGGCGGTGAGCGCGCGCGAGGTGCCGGTGACCGTGCCCGGCGATCCCCCGCTGGCCGGCACGCTGACCCTCCCGGACGCACCCGGCCCCGTTCCCGCGGTGCTGCTGGCGCCGGGCTCCGGGCCGCTGGACCGCGACTCCGACCACCGGAGGATGCGCTTCGGCGTCACGCGGGAGCTGGCGCACGCCCTGGCCCAGGGAGGGCTCGCCTCCCTGCGCTACGACAAGCGCGGCGTCGGCGGCACCCCCGGTGACTGGCGGCGGGCCGGCCTGGACGACAACGCCGACGACCTGGTCCGCGCGCGGGACGCCCTCGCCGCCCGGCCGGAGGTGGACGCCGGCCGGATCGTGCTGGCCGGCCACAGCGAGGGCGCGCTGCTCGCCGCGATGGCCGCTGCGCGCGGCGTCCCCGCGGCCGGGGTGGTGCTGCTGGCCGGGTCGGCGACACCGGGCGACGAGCTGCTGCGCTGGCAGGCCCGGCGGATCGGCCCGACGCTGCCCGCCCCGGTGCGCGGCCTGCTGCGGCTGCTGCGCACCGACCTGGAGTCGAAGGTGGCCGCCAACCACGAGCGGGTCCGCGCGACCACCACCGACGTCGCCCGCGTCGGCGGGGCGCGGCTCAACGCGCGCTGGCACCGGGAGTTCCTGGCCCACGACCCGCGTGAGGACCTCGCTCGCCTGGCGGTGCCCGTGCTGGCGGTCACCGGCGAGAAGGACCTGCAGGTCGACCCGGGGGACCTGGCCGTGATCGCCGCGACGGTCCCCGGCCCGGTCGAGACACTGTGCGTCCCCGACCTCACGCACACGCTGCGCCGCCAGCCGGGGCCGGCGTCGCTGCGCGCCTACCGCGGCGAGCTGCGCCGGCCGGTGGACGCCGAGGTGCTGGCCACCGTGGTGACCTGGTGCCGGCGCGTGGGTGCCGTTCCGTCCGTGTCCTGATCCGAGACGGAAGGGGTTCCGGAGAACCGCTGCGGACCGTCAGTATCGCGGGCCAACGGTGCGCCGCTGCCGGGGCGGGACCACCGTCGGCTCGGAGGAGGCTCGCGTGCACCACCCCACCCGCCGCCCTGCGGCACTCGTCCTCATCCTGTCCATCGCCCTGCTGGGTGCGTGCTCGGACGACGGCGGGGGCGCCACCGCCCCGGCCGCCTCGGCCAGCGCCCATGCCGAGGGGGAGCACTCGGAGAGCACGTCGCCCGGGAGCAGCACGTCCGGGAGCGCCGCACCGAGCAGCCCGGCACAGAGCAGCGCCGCACCGAGCAGCGCCGCACCGGAGAGCACCGCCTCTGCCGGGGCTCCCCCACCGGCCGAGGCCCGGACGGTCACCGCGACCGAGGGCGAGATGTACATCGAGCTCTCCGAGGACTCCTTCTCCCCAGGCAGCTACACCCTCGAGGTGGTCAACGAGGGGAACGCCACCCACGACCTGGTGGTCGAGCGGGACGGCGCCGACGTCGCCGCGACCGAGACCATCGCGCCGGGCGCGTCGGCCACGCTCACGGTCACCCTCGAGGAGGGCGAGTACGTCTTCTACTGCTCCATCGCCAACCACCGGGCGATGGGCATGGCGACGACCGTGGTGGTCGGCGCATGAGCGGGCGCACCGCGACGCGCACCCCGCGGACCGGTGTCGCGATCGCGTTGCTGCGACTGGCCGGCGCGGCGCTGCTGGCGGCCATCGCCGTCATCCACGGCTACCTGTGGCAGCAGGGCTACAGCGGCATCGACGTGATCGGCCCGGCCTTCCTGGTGCAGGCCGTGCTCGGGGTCGGTGGCGCACTGCTCCTCCTGGGCGCGCCACCGCGCCTGGTGCCGTGGGCGGCGACGCTGGGTGCCCTGTTCGCCGCCGGGTCGCTGGCCGCGTTGGTCGTGTCGACGACGGTGGGGCTGTTCGGCTTCGTCGAGACCACCGCGGCGACCCTGTGGTGGGAGTCGTTCTGGGTGGAGGCCGCCGCCGCCGTCGTCCTCGTCGCACTCGTCGTCCTCACCACGCGGCGGACCGGCCGCTGACGCGCACGGAGGGCCGGGCGCGCGTCCGCGCCCGGCCCTCCGCAGTCCCCGTCCCGACGAGGCCGGGGCTCAGTTGCCGCTGGAGAAGGCGGCGTCGAAGGCGGCCGCCGGCGGGTCGAACGCCAGCCGGCGGACGAAGGCGAGAGCCTCGGGGGCCCCGACCAGGCGGTCCATGCCGGCGTCCTCCCACTCCACCGAGATCGGCCCGTCGTAGCCGATGGTGTTGAGCATCCGGAAGCAGGCCTCCCACGGGACGTCCCCGTGGCCGGTCGAGACGAAGTCCCAGCCGCGCCGCGGGTCGGCCCACGGGAGGTGCGAGCCCATCCGGCCGTTGCGGCCGTTGCCCACCTGCTTCTTCGCGTCCTTGCAGTCCACGTGGTAGATCCGGTCCTTGAAGTCCCAGATGAACGACACGGGGTCGAGGTCCTGCCACACGAAGTGCGACGGGTCCCAGTTCAGCCCGAACGCCTCGCGGTGCCCGATCGCCTCCATGGTGCGGACCGTCGTCCAGTAGTCGTAGGCGATCTCCGACGGGTGCACCTCGTGGGCGAACCGGACGCCGACCTCGTCGAAGACGTCGAGGATCGGGTTCCACCGGTCGGCGAAGTCGCGGTAGCCGTCCTCGATCATCGACTCGGGCACCGGCGGGAACATCGCCACGGTCTTCCAGATCTTCGACCCGGTGAACCCGACGACGGTCTTCACGCCGAGCCTGGCCGCGGCGCGCGCGGTCGCCTTCATCTCCTCGGCCGCGCGCTGCCGCACGCCCTCGGGGTCGCCGTCGCCCCACACGCGGGGGTTGACCATGCCGCGGTGCCGCTCGTCGATCGGGTCGTCGCAGACGGCCTGGCCGTTGAGGTGGTTGGAGATGGCGTAGACCGACAGTCCGTACTTCTCGAGCAGTGCCTTGCGGTCGGCGACGTAGGCGTCGTCCTCGGCTGCGCGCACGACGTCGAGGTGGTCGCCCCAGCAGGCGATCTCCAGGCCGTCGTACCCCCACTCGGAGGCCAGCCGGCACATCTCCTCGAAGGGCAGGTCGGCCCACTGGCCGGTGAACAGGGTGACGGGGCGGGGCATGCGGTTCCTCCTGCGGGTCGTCAGGCGGGGACGGGGTTCAGGCGGGGACGGGGTTCAGGCGGAGACGGGCGTCCACGTCGAGTCCGCGGCGGCGCTGCGCTCGACGGCGTCCAGGACGCGCTGGACCTGCAGTCCGTCGGCGAACGACGGCGTCGGGTCCTCGTCCTTGGCGATCGCGGTGACCAGGTCGACGGCCTGGTGGGTGAACCCGTGCTCGTAGCCCAGGCCGTGACCGGCCGGCCACCACGCGGCGACGTAGGGGTGCTCGGGCTCGGTCACGATGATCCGCCGGAAGCCGGCGCGCTCGGCGGGATCGGTGCCGTCGAAGAACTCCAGGACGTTCATGTCCTCGAAGTCGAAGGCCAGGCTGCCCTCGGACCCGTTGATCTCGATCCGGATGCCGTTCTTGCGGCCCAGCGCGAAGCGGGTGGCCTCGAAGGTGGCCACCGCCCCGCCGGAGAAGCGGCCCAGGAACACCGCGGCGTCGTCGACGGTCACCTGCCCCATGCCCTCCCCGGCGACGCCGGACAGCGACCCGGCAGCCGCCGGCAGCGGGCGCTCCTTGACGAAGGTCTCCAGCAGCGCGCTCACGCCGGTGACGGTCTCGCCGGTGATGTACTGCGTCAGGTCGACGACGTGCGCCCCGATGTCGCCGAGCGCGCCGGAGCCGGCCTTGTCCTTCTCCAGCCGCCACGACATCGGTGCCGACGGGTCGGCGATCCAGTCCTGCAGGTAGGCCGCGCGCACGTGCCGGATCCGGCCCAGCCGGCCCTCGGCGACGAGCGTGCGGGCCAGGCCGATCGCCGGCACCCGGCGGTAGGTGAAGCCCACCATCGACCGCACACCGCGGGCGGCGGCCCGGGCGGCGGCCTCGGTCATCGCCTCGGCCTCGGCGACGGAGTTGGCGAGCGGCTTCTCGCACAGCACGTGCTTGCCGGCCTCGAGCGCGGCGATGGCGATCTCGGCGTGGGTGTCGCCGGGCGTGCAGACGTCGACGAGGGCCACGTCGTCGCGCTCGACGACGCGGCGCCAGTCGGTCTCGGTCTCGGCCCAGCCGAGCTTCCCGGCGGCCTCGGCCACGCGGGTGGCGTCGCGGCCGGCCAGCACCCGCAGGTCGGGGCGCAGCGGGAGGTCGAAGAAGTGGGGGGCGGTACGCCAGGCCTGCGAGTGCGCCGCGCCCATGAAGGCGTAGCCGATCAGGCCCACCCCGAGGGTCGGCCGGTCGGGCGAGGTCATCTCAGATCTCCTCGGGGAGGGAGGCGGGGCCGCCGGCGGACCGGCGGCCCCGCCCGGGTGGATCAGGACTCGAAGGCGCTGTCGATGTACTGGTCGACGTTGTCCGCGGTCACGACCGGCGCGTTCAGCACGATCTGCCGCGGGACCTCCTGCGAGGCGACGTCGGACAGGTTCTTGTCCTGCGCGACCAGGCGGGCCAGCGCGATGCCGTCGGCGCCCTGGGTCGACGGGTAGATGACCGTCGCCTGCAGGACCGAGTTGCCCTCCTGGATCGCCCGCATGGCGTTGGCCGAGCCGGCACCGCCGACCATGAAGAACTCGTCGCGGCCGGCGCTCTGGATGGCGGCCAGGACGCCGACGCCCTGGTCGTCGTCGTGGTTCCAGATGGCGTCGATCTGCGGCGCGGCCTGCAGCAGGTTGGAGGCCGCCTCCTCGCCGCCCTCGACGGTGAAGTCGGCGGCGACGCGGTTGTCGACGTTGAGCCCGCAGTCGGCCAGCGCGTCGGCGAAGCCCTGGCTGCGCTCCTGGGTCAGCGGCAGCGAGTCGATGCCGGCGATCTCGGCGACGACGGCGTCCGGGTTGTCCCCGAGCTGCTCGCAGACGTAGGTGCCGGCGGAGACGCCCATGCCGTAGTTGTCGCCCAGGATGGTGGCGCGGGCGGCGAACGGGCTGTCGAACTGGCGATCGACGTTGATGACCGGGATCCCGGCCTCCATCGCCTGCAGCGCGACCGGGGTCATCGCGGCACCGTCGAAGGGCAGCAGCACGATGGCGTCGACGCCGTCGTTGATGAACGTCTCCACCTGGCTGATCTGGGTGCTGACGTCGTTCGTGCCCTCCGCGACCACGAGCTCGACGTCCTCGTACTTCTCGGCCTCCGCGCGGGCGGCCTCGGTGATGCCGGCCATCCAGCCGTGGTCCGCGGCGGGCGCGGAGAAGCCGATGGTGACGGTCTCGCCGGGCTCGTCGTTGGCGCTCGCCGCCTCGTTGCCGCCGCCCCCGCCGCCGGTGTCCTCCGGGGTGTTGCTGGTGCAGCCGGCCGCGAGCACGCCTGCGCTGAGCAGGGCGACCGTGGCGTACGGCAGACGGCGGAACGGGCGCTGCCTCGTTGCAGACATGTGCTCTCCTCGGGTCTCGCCCCCTGTGCGGGAGCCGGGGTGGGACACCACCGGACGGGAGGTCCGGTGGGTGGTGCCGCCGGCGCGCGGCATCGCGCGCCGGGCTGTCCAGGTGGGACTAGAGCGTCTTGCCGGTCGCGGTCGGCCGGGCGCCGCCCGGGCCGCCCTCCGCGGTGGTCCCTCCGGACACCGAGCCGGAGGGCGAACCGGTCAGCACCGGGCCGCCGGCCGAGCCCCCGGAGGAGGGCCGGCGGAAGCTGAAGCCGCCGGTGGCCAGGCGCTGCTGCAGCATGACGGCGAGGATGATGATCACGCCTCGGGCGACCGCCTGGGCCGAGCTCGACAGGTTGTTGAGCGTGAAGACGTTGCCCAGCGTCGTGAAGATCAGGACGCCGAGGACGGTGCCGACGATCGTCCCGCGGCCGCCGATGAGCAGCGTGCCGCCGATGACCACCGCGGCGATCGCGTCGAGCTCGTAGAGGCCGCCGTGCGTCGAACTGCCGGTCGTCGTCCGCGCCATGATCATGACGGCCGCGATGCCGCAGGTGATACCGGAGAGCACGTAGAGCTTGACCGTGTGCCGCTGCACCCGGATGCCGGCCAGCCGGGCGGCCTCGGCGTTGCCGCCGACGGCGAAGGTGCGCCGGCCGAAGGTGGTGCGGTTGAGCAGCACCCACCCGGCGGCGGCGACCAGCGCGAAGATCAGCACCAGCGTCGGGACCCCCAGGACGTCCCCCGAGAAGAAGGCGAGGAAGTCGCTGTCCCGGACGATCTGGGTGCGGCGGTTGGCGATTATCTCGGCCAGGCCGCGGGCGGCGGCGAGCATCGCCAGCGTGGCGATGAACGCAGCGAGCTTGCCGTAGGCGATGACCAGGCCGTTGACCAGCCCGGCGACCGCGCCCACGACGATCGCCGTGAACACCATGACGATCCAGTGGACGTCCTCGGCCAGCTGCTGGGTGGCCAGGGTGGTGGCCCACACCGACGCCAGCGCCACCAGCGCGCCCACCGACAGGTCGATGCCGCCACCGATGATCACGAAGGTCATGCCGATGCTGACCACGCCGATGACCGAGGCCAGCCGGAGGATGGTCAGGACGTTGTCGACGTCGGCGAAGCGGTCACCGGCCGTGATCACGCCGACGATGCAGAGGATCACGAGCGCGACGACCAGGCCCAGGTTGCGACCCACCGGCCCGGCCATGAAGCTGCCGCTGGAGCGCTCCTGGCGGCCGGTGTCGGACTTCCCCGCTCCCGCCGTCAGGGTGGTGCTGCCGCCACTGGTGTCGCTGCTGGTGTCGCTGCTCATGCCACGGTCCCTTCGTGCTGCGCCTTCTCGAGGTGTGTCGTGTCGTGCAGTACCGGGCCTTGGCCGTGCGTGGTCGTCCCCTGCATCACCAGGTCGAGCACCCGGTGCTCGTCGAGCGCCTCGGCCGGTTCCTGGGCCAACACCCGCCCCTCCGCGATCACGAGGACGCGGTCGGCCAGCCCCAGCACCTCGGGGATCTCGCTGGAGACGACGACGACGGCGACCCCGCGGTCGGCGAGGTCGCGCACCAGCGCGTAGATCTCCGAGCGGGCGCCGACGTCGACGCCGCGGGTGGGCTCGTCGAGCAGCAGCACCTTGCAGTCGCGCAGCAGCCAGCGGGCCAGGACGACCTTCTGCTGGTTGCCGCCGGAGAGGGTGCGCACCTCGCGGGTCTCGTCGGTGGGGCGCACGTCGAGGGAGCGGACCTGCTCGCGCGCGGCGGCCCGCTCGGCGCCACCGGACAGCAGGCCGCCCCGGGAGAAGCGGGCCAGGCTGGAGATGGTGATGTTGCGGGCCACGGACTCACCGAGCAGCAGCGCCTGGCTCTTGCGCTCCTCGGGCGCGAGGCCCATCCCGGCGGCGACCGCGGCGCCGACGTCACCCGGGCGCAGCCGCCGGCCGGCGACGCGGACCCGGCCCGAGGTGGCCCGGCGCGCGCCGTAGACGGTCTCGAGGATCTCCGAGCGGCCCGAGCCCACGAGCCCGGCCAGCCCGACGATCTCCCCGGGCCGGACCGTGAACGACACCCCGGAGAAGGTGCCGTACAGCCCGAGGTCCTCGACCTCGAGCAGCGGCTGCAGGTCGCCGGACACCGGCTCGCGGCGCTCGGGGAAGACGTACTCGATGTCCCGGCCGGTCATCAGCGTGATGACCTCGCGGGTCGGCGTCTCGCGCGCGGGGAGCCCGGTGGCGACCGTCCGGCCGTCCTTGAGGACGGTGATGCGGTCACCGATCTCGCGGATCTCCTCGAGCCGGTGGGAGATGTAGACGATCGCGACGCCCTCGGCGGTGAGGTCGCGGATGACGGTGAAGAGGCGCTGGACCTCCTCGTTGTCGAGGACGGCGGAGGGCTCGTCCATGATGATCAGCCGCGCGTCCTGCGACAGCGCCCGCGCGATGCTGACCATCTGCTGCGAGGCCGCCGACAGGGAGCCCAGCTCCGCACCCGGCCGGATCTCGGGGTGGCCGAGCCTGGTCAGCAGCGCGGCGGCCCGCCGGTTGATCTCGCCGGGGAAGGTGAGCCCGAAGCGGGACTGCTCCCGACCCAGGAAGACGTTGTCGGCGACGGTGAGCCCGGCGACGAGGTCGAGCTCCTGGTAGATCGTCGCGATGCCCAGCGACAGCGCGGCCTGCGGGTCGGAGAGCCGGACCTGCTCGCCCCGCCAGGTGATGGCGCCCTCGTCGGGCTGGTGGGCGCCCGCGAGGACCTTGATCAGGGTCGACTTGCCGGCGCCGTTCTGGCCGAGGAGGCAGTGCACCTCCCCCGCGCGGACGTCGAGGTCGACGCCGCCGAGCGCTCGGACACCCGGGAACGTCTTGACGATGCCGTGCATCTCCAGCAGTGGCGCTTCCGCCGGCCGCATGGCCTCACCTCGGACTTCTGCTCAACGCTGACCATTAGTCTGTGCAGCCGTGACCATATGAACGGAGTCACAGCGGGTCAAGCAACCGTGAGCGGCGTCACCGAACCGATACCTGGACGGGTGCGCGACTCCCGCAGCTGGGCGGCAGAGACGACCGTGCCTCCCGTCCCCGGGACGGCGACACGGCCAGGGCCAGAGCCGCTGGTCAGCGGGCGAGGGCCTGGTGGACCGAGTCCTCGTCGAGGTAGCCCTGGATGGCCATCAGCGCGGCGCCCACCCGGCCGGAGAGGTCCGGGGCGTCGCTGACGGTGATCTCCAGCGCCCGGGCGGCCAGGGGCATGGAGCGGCCGTAGACCGCCTCGCGGATGCCGGCCAGCAGCGGTGCTCCCGCCTGGGCGACCCCACCGGTCATCACGATGCGGTGCGGGTTGAAGAAGTTGACCAGCGCGGCCAGCACCGTGCCGATCATGCGGCCCGCCCGCCGGACGAGCTCCAGCGCCGGGCCGTCGCCCTGCGCGGCCAGCTCGATGACCTGCCGGGTGCTCGACACCGGCAGCCCGGCCTCGAGGGCGTCGCGCAGCAGCGCCCCGCCGCCGGCCAGCGCCTCCAGGCAGTTCTCGTTGCCGCAGCGGCACAGCACGGTGCGGCCGTCCGGCGTCGGCACGTGGATGTGCCCGATGTCCCCGGCGCTGCCCTGCGCGCCCCGGTACACCTCGCCGTCGACGATGACCCCGCAGCCGATGCCGGTACCGACCTTGACCACCAGCACGTCCTGCGCCGACCCGCCGACGCCCATCTCCCCGAGCGCCATGACGTTGACGTCGTTGTCCACGAAGACCGGGCACCCGTAGCGGCCGAAGGCGCTCGGGATCGGGTGGTCGTGCCAGCCCGGCATGATCGGCGGGTGCGACGGCCGGCCGGTCGAGAACTCCACCGGCCCGGGCACGCCCACCCCGACGGCACAGACGTCGGCCGGGGTCAGCCCGGCCTCGGCCAGCGCCTTCTGCGCCAGCCGGTCGACCTCGGCGAGCACCACGTCGGGGCCGTCGGCGATGTCGATCGGGTGACCGACGGTGGCCAGGATCTGCGCCGACAGGTCGGTGACCGCGACGTCGGCACTGGTGACGCCGAGGTCGACGGCGAGCACGCAGCCGGCACCGCTGTTGAACTGCAGCAGGGTCGGCGGCCGTCCGCCGGTGCTGCCGCCACGGCCGCCCTCCTGCAGCAGGCCCGCGGCGATGAGCTCGTCCACGCGGGCGCTGACGGTGTTGCGCGAGGCCCCGGTCAGCGCGACCAGCTCGGCCCGGCTCCGCGCGCGACCGGTGCGCACGTGGTGCAGCAGTGCGCCGGCCGAGGCGGAGGTGGAGGCCATGCGGTCATGGTGACACGCCGGAGGCGCGTCCCCCCTCATCCGCGACCGCCGCGGCTCCGACTGCGGTCCGGAGCACCGCCGCAACGGCGTCCGGGTGCGTCTGCACCGTCATGTGCGCCGCGCCGGGCACCTCGACCACCTCGGCGACCGGCGCCGCGGCGGCCACGGCGGCGGCCCAGTCGGCGCGGCAGAGCCGGTCCCGTGTGCCGCGGACGACGGTCACCGGCACACCGACGGCGCGCAGCCGGTCGTCGATGCGGTCGGGGGCGGCGACCCGCCACAGCGCCCGCATCGCCCGCGGCCCCGTGGTCAGCCACTGGGCCAGGATCAGCGGCACCTGCCACCAGGGCTCGTGCACCGCCGTCTGCAGCCACCACCCGGCCAGCCGGGACGGCGCCCGCATCCGTGGGTCGGTCGACGGGCCGAGCAGGACGACGCCGGCCACCCGCGGGTCGACGGCGGCCGCGGCCACCACCTGGCAGCCCTGCGAGTGGCCGGCCAGCACCACCGGGCCGGGACCGAGCCGGTCGCGCAGCCGGGTGGCGAGCTCGTCGAGGGACGGCACAGGTGCAGACCGCCCCATCCCGGGTAGGAGCACGACGTCGGCGGCCACCCGCCGGCGCAGCCGCCTGGACGAGCGCGCGTCCAGTCCCAAGCCCGGGACCAGTACGAGCCGGGGGATGACGACGGGCACCGGCCTGGTTGTACCGGGCAGGAACGGACACCGCGAGCCCACCGGCGGACGGCGGCCGTGACGGGTCTCACGTCCCCGACCGGCCCACCGGGCGACAGTGCAGCCCCCGACGGGAGAGGATCAGTCATCATGACGACATCACCTGGGCCCACCGCCAGCTCCCCGAACGGCCGGCCGCGGGTGGTGGTCGTCGGCTCCGGCTTCGGCGGCCTGTTCGCCGCCAAGGCGCTGCGCCGCGCCGACGTGGACATCACCGTCGTCGCCAAGACCGGCCACCACCTGTTCCAGCCACTGCTCTACCAGGTGGCCACCGGCATCCTGTCCGAGGGCGAGATCGCCCCCGCCACCCGCGAGGTGCTGCGGCACCAGAAGAACGCGCGCGTGGTCCTCGGTGAGGTCGTCGACATCGACGTGGAGGCGCGCGTCGTCACCTCGACGGTGCTGGGCCGCACCACGCTGCACCCCTACGACGAGCTCATCGTCGCCGCCGGTGCCGGGCAGTCCTACTTCGGCAACGACCGCTTCGCCGAGTTCGCCCCCGGCATGAAGAGCATCGACGACGCCCTGGAGCTGCGCGGGCGCATCTTCGGCGCCTTCGAGCTCGCCGAGCTGGCCACCGACCCCGCCGAGGTCGACCGGCTGATGACCTTCGTCGTCATCGGCGCCGGCCCCACCGGTGTGGAGATGGCCGGGCAGATCGCCGAGCTCGCGCACCGCACGCTGCGCCGCGACTTCCGCACCATCGACCCGGAGAAGGCCCGGATCATCCTGCTCGACGGTGCGTCGCAGGTGCTGCCGCCGTTCGGCCCGAAGCTGGGCGAGAAGGCCCGCCGCCACCTCAACGAGATGGGTGTGGAGGTCCAGCTGGGCGCCCTGGTCACCGACCTGGACCCCGACGGCCTGACGGTCAAGGACTCCGACGGCCAGCAGCGCCGCATCCCCGCGGCCACCAAGGTCTGGGCGGCCGGCGTGCAGGCCTCCCCGCTGGGCCGGCTGCTGGGCGACAGGACCGGCGCGGAGGTCGACCGGGCCGGACGCATCTCGGTGCAGCCGGACCTCACGCTGCCCGGTCACCCCGAGATCCACGTCGTCGGCGACATGGCCAACCACCCCGACAAGTACCCCGGCGTCGCCCAGGTGGCCATCCAGGGCGGGCGTTACGCCGCCGAGCAGATCCAGCGGCGGCTGGCCGGCAAGGAGCCCAAGGGCGCCTTCCGCTACCGCGACAAGGGCAACATGGCGACCATCTCGCGGTTCTCCGCGGTGGCCGACATCAAGGGGATGAAGTTCGAGGGCTTCATCGCCTGGGTGATCTGGCTGGTGGTGCACCTCTTCTACATCATCGGCTTCAAGAGCCGGGTCACCACGGTCCTGCACTGGATGGTCAGCTTCCTCGGCCGGGGCCGCTCCCAGCGGGTGGCCACCCAGCAGCAGGTCTACGGCCGCCTCGCCCTGGAGAAGGTCGGCCCCGGCTTCGAGGCGTCGAAGACCGGCGGCCCGAAGGACCACGCGGACAACCCTGACGAGGTCAACCCGGAGCAGCAGCACGACTACGTCGGCCGCCGCACCGCGTAACGGACCGATGGCCCCCCTGCAGGGGCCCGCCGCGAGCCTGCGAGCGGTGGGGGGCAGGGGGGTCCTCGCTCAGGTCAGCCAGGTGTCGAGCGCGGCGGTGACCAGGCCCGGTGTCACCACGTGGCCGCCGTCGAACTCGTCGTAGGTGACGTCGTAGCCGGCCGCGGCCAGGTCCCGGGAGACCCGGCGGCCGCAGCGGTCCACCGGCAGCACGCGGTCGGCGGTGCCGTGGGCGATCCAGACGCGCGGCCGGCCCGTGCGTCCGGGCGGGGCGGTGAAGCCGGGCGAGAAGGCCAGCAGCGCCTCGAACAGGTCGCCGTTGGCCAGCCCGAGCGACAACGCGTACGAGGCACCGTCGGAGAAGCCGCCGAGCGCGACGCGCGAGACCGCCACGCCGGCGGCAACCCGCTCGAGCGCGGCCTCGAGGACGGCGACGTCGTGCCCCAGCCCGCCGGTCAGCAGGTCCCAGGTGGCGCCGACCGACGACGTCGCGAGGACGACGACCCCACGGCTCAGGGCGACGTCGCCCACGGCGGCCAGGGACTGCTGCGCCGTGCCGCCCGCGCCGTGGCAGAAGACCAGCAGCGGCCGCGGGCCCGACGCCTCTCCGGGCACGGCGACCTGGGCCTCCCTGCCGCCCAGGTCCAGCGTCGTCGTGCCGGCCGGCAGCGGCGGGCCGGCCGGCTGCGGACCCGGCCGGGCGCCGAGGCGGCCGGCGCCCGCGGAGCGCCCGCGACCCGACCCCCCGGTGTCGCCGCCGTCCATCACGACCTCCCGGCCGCCCCCTCGCGGACGACCCACTCGGCGACCGCCCGGCGGTCACCCGTGCGCAGCCAGGTGCTCCGCTGCCGCGCCGCCGACGTACCCCGGCCGAGCAGGTCCTGCACCCGGGCGGTCACCTCGTCCCACTCCCCGGCCTCGATGAGGTCCTCCTCCAGCTCGGCCAGCAGCGCGCCCACCGCCTCCCGGGGGCCGACCAGCTCGGCGCGCAGGGGGTCAAACAGCGGGCCGGTGAGACCGGAGCGGGCCGCCCGCCACCGCGCCGCCCGCAGCAGCTCCGGCCGCAGCTCCGGCACCGGCTCACCCCGCTGCGCGCGGACGGCCAGCACCCGCACCAGCGAGCGGACGAGGGCGGCGTGCAGGACGGTGTCGTCGACGGTGGTGCAGACGTCGGCCAGCCGGAACTCGATGGTGGGCAGCCGGGCCGAGGGACGGACGTCCCAGTAGAGGTGCGAGCCGTCGGCCACCACGCCGGAGGCGACCAGCCCGGCGAGGACCCGGCGGTAGCCGTCGGCGTCGCCCAGCGGCTCGGGCGCGCCGGCGTGCGGGAAGCGGGTCCACCAGAGGGTGCGCCAGGACTCGTACCCGGTGTCCACGCCGTCGTGGAACGGCGAGCTGCAGGTCATCGCCAGCAGCACCGGGATGTAGGGACGGGTGCGGTCGAGGACGGCCACGGCGGTGTCGAGGTCGGGGATGCCGACGTGCACGTGGCAGCCGCAGATATCCTGCTGCCGCGCCAGGCCCGCCCAACGGTCGACCATCGCCTCGTAGCGCTCGCCCGGGGTGACCGGCATGGTGTGCCACGAGTTCCACGGGTGCGTGGAGGCCGGCAGCAGCAGGAGTCCGTCCCGCTCGGCCGCGGCGGCGGCCTCCCTGCGGGCGGCCACCAGCTCGGCGCGCACCTGCTCCAGCGACGTGCAGATCCCGGTGGCGATCTCCAGCTGCGTGGTGGCGATCTCCGGGTGCACCCGCTCCCCCGCGTCGCCGGCGAGCGCGGCGGCGGAGGCTCGCGGACCGGGGGTCATCTCCATGGTGGCCGGGTCGACGAGGTGGAACTCCTCCTCGACGCCGAGGGTCCGCCCGACCACGGCGCCCTCCGTCTGCAGGCCGTCGGTGCGCACGCCACTCCTCGGTGCCGGTCGGTCGCCGGGCAGGCCGACGCTACGGGCGCCGGTCCTCCCCCGCACCTGCTGACCGGCACGGTCGTGCTCTGCACACACACGGGTGCAGAGCACGACTGTGCGGGAGACCTCCCCGACCCGTTCGCCCACGGCGTGACGGAGACGGTGGCGGCGGGGTCCCGCGAGGCGTCCACTGGGCGGCGCAACAACGTAATCACGTGGAGATCACCGTGGTGATCACTCGAGGAGGTGCGCCGTGACCCGACCGGACACCGACGCCGCCCTGGACGCCTACAGCCGGGTGGTCACCGTGGTGGCCGCCGACCTCACCGCGCACGTCGCCGCGCTGCAGGTGACCGGCCCCGACGGCCGCTCCGGCGCCGGCTCCGCGGTCGTCGTCCCCGGCGACGGGCTGATGCTGACCAACGCGCACGTCGTCGGGCGGGCGCGCGCCGGCCGCGCGGTGTTCGCCGACGGCAGCGAGGCACCCGTCGAGGTGGTCGGCACCGACCCGCTCTCCGACCTCGCCGTCGTCCGCGCGACCACGGGTGCACCCGAGCCCGCGGTCCTCGGCGACGCCGCACAGCTGCAGGTCGGCCAGCTCGTCGTCGCCGTGGGCAACCCGCTCGGGCTGGCCGGGTCGGTGACCGCCGGCGTGGTCAGCGGCCTGGGCCGCTCGCTGCCCACCCGCGACGGGCGCACGGCCCGGGTGGTCGAGGACGTCATCCAGACCGACGCCGCGCTCAATCCCGGCAACTCCGGCGGCGCGCTCGCCGACTCCGCCAGCCGGGTGGTCGGCATCAACACCGCGGTGGCCGGGTGGGGCCTGGGCCTGGCCGTGCCGGTCAACGCCACCACCCGCCGCATCGTCGACGCGCTGGTGCGCGACGGGCGGGTGCGCCGCGCCTACCTCGGCCTGGTCAGCAGCCCCGCGCCGCTGCCGGCACCGCTGGCCGAGCGCACCGGCCGGCGTCGGGGACTGCGCGTGGTCGACGTCGTCGCCGGGTCGCCCGCCGACCGGGCCGGGCTGCGCGCCGGCGACCTGGTGCTCGAGGCCGGCCGGGCACCCGTGGCCGAGGCGCAGAGCCTGCAGCGGCTGCTCTTCACCGAGGCGATCGGCCGGCCGCTGCCGGTGACGGTGTACCGGCTCGGGGCGATGGTCGACGTCATCGCGGTGCCCACCGAACTCACCGGCTGACCCCTCCCTCCGAGGGGGACGCCCGCCGTCGCGCTCCAGGGCCCCGCCATGGGGGACGATGTCGTCCGCGACGGGGGGTGTGCCGGTGCACGGGGATCGCAGGAGCGGGCTGGGCCTGCTCGCGCTGCTGTACGGGTGTGCCGCCGTCATGTGCGCGGCCGGTGCCCTCTGGCCGATGGCGCCCCGGACGCCGGTCGTCCTGCTCACCGCGCTCGCGGCGGTCGGCGGGCTCGGGTCCGCGGCCCTGTGGCACCTGCGCGACCGCGCGCCGATGGGCCTGGTCCACGCCGCGCTCGCGCTGCTGTCCGTGCTCACCGCGCTGCTGGCGTGGCGCTCGGTCACCGCGGTCGGCGTCGTCGGCCTCGGCCCGGTGCTCGTGGCGCTCGGGCTGCTCGCCGGCCACGTGCTGCCGCCGGCCGCGGCCCGGCTGCAGGTCGCCGGCGCGGTCGCCGTCGTCACCGCGGGAGCGCTCGCCGCGGAACCGTCCGGCTTCGTCTCCTCGTGGCTGGCCGCCGTCGTGACCACCGTCGTCCTGACCGAGGCGCAGATCCGGCAGTCCGGGGCGCTGCGCCACGCGGCCGGCACCGACCCGCTGACCGGGGTGGCCAACCGTCGCGCCTGGGAGGCCGAGTCGGCCCGCCTGCTCGCGCACGCCCAGCGCACCAGGGAGCCGCTGACCGTGGCGGTGCTCGACCTCGACGGCTTCAAGGCCGTCAACGACACCGCCGGCCACTCCGCCGGCGACGCGCTGCTGTGCTCGCTCGCCATGCAGTGGGGCGCCGAGCTGCGCCGCTCGGACCTGCTCGGCCGCCTCGGCGGCGACGAGTTCGTCCTCTGCCTGCCCGGCACCGACGCCGCGCGCTGCGACGAGCTGCTGGAGCGCCTGCGCGCCGCCTCGAGCGCCCCGTGGTCGGCCGGGACGGCGACCGTCCGTCCAGGCGAGGACCTCGCCGCGGTGCTCGTCCGGGCCGATGCCGCCCTCTACCGGCAGAAGTCGGCCCGTCGCTCCGATCGCCGGACCTCCGTCGACTGACCCGCGGCCGGACGGTCACGCCCGCCCGCCGCTGCGTGCCGACGCGCCACCGCCCGGGGACGCGCGCGCCGGGACCGGCCCGGTCCGCACCGCCCGCGAGGAGGCTCCGCAGGAGCACGGGGCCGGGCTCGGACGCGAGGAGTCGGACATGGCCTCGGTGGTGGTGTGCGGCGGCGGGGTGGTGGGGCTCGGTGCCGCGATGATGCTGGCGCGCGACGGGCACGACGTGACCGTCCTCGAGGCCGATCCCGACGGCGCCCCGGCCACCCCGGCCGAGGCCTGGGACACCTGGCGCCGGACCGGCGTCGCCCAGTTCCGGCAGCCGCACACCCTGTTCCCCCGCTTCCGCACCGTCGCCGACGAGGAGCTGCCCGGCCTGACGACGCGGCTGGTCGACGCCGGGTGCGTGGAGGTGGACCGGCTGACCTCCATGCCGCCCTCGATGACCGACCGCGCGCCGCGGCCGGGCGACGAGCGGCTGCGCGGCGTCACCGGACGCCGGCCGGTGGTCGAGTCGGCCGTGGCCGCCGCGGCCGAGGACACGCCCGGGGTCACCGTGCGCCGCGGCGTCCGGGTGGAGGGACTGCTCCCGGGTCCGCCGGCGCTGGAGGGGGTCCCGCACGCCGCCGGGGTGCGGACGACGGCCGGCGAGGACGTCCGGGCCGACCTCGTCGTCGACGCCACCGGCCGGCGCACCCCCTCGGCGGGCTGGCTGGAGGACGTCGGCGCCCGGCCGCCGGCCGTCAGCGCGCAGGACTCGGGGTTCGTCCACTACACGCGCTACCTCACCGGACCCCGGCGACCGGCCCCGCTCGGTCCGCCGCTCGCCCCGCTGGGCAGCATCTCGGTGCTCACGCTCGACGGCGACAACGACACCTGGTCGGTGACCGTCTTCGGGCAGAGCGGTGACGCGCCGCTCAGGGCGCTGCGCTCCCCGGAGGTCTTCGACCGCGTCATCGGGGCCTGCCCGCTGCAGGCACACTGGCTCGACGGCCGGCCGGCGGACGGGGTGATGGCGATGGCCGGCGGTCTGGACAGCCACCGGCGCCTCGTCGTCGACGGCCGTCCCGTCGTCACCGGTCTGCTGACCGTCGGCGACGCCTGGGCCTGCTCCAACCCCTCGGCCGGCCGTGGGCTGTCGGTGGGGCTCCTGCACGCCGCGCTGCTGCGCCGCGTCGTCGCCGCGCACCTCGACCGGCCGGCCGAGCTGGCGGTGGCCTGGGACGAGGAGACCGAGCGCACCGCCGGGCCCTTCGTCTCCGAGCAGCGGACCGAGGACCGGGCCCGGCTGGCCGGGATGGCCGCCGCCCGGGACGGCCGGCCCGCGCCTCCCCCGCCGCCGGACCTCGGGGCCTTCCTCGGCGCCGCGATGCACGACGCCGACCTCTTCCGCGCGATGCTCGAGTACCGGTTGTGCATGGCGCCGCTGGCCGAGCTCCTCGCCCGGCCCGCGGTGCAGGGGCGGATGGCCGCCGCCGACCGGCGCCCGCCGTCCCCGCTCCCCGGTCCCGACCGCGCCCGCCTGCTGGAGCTGCTCGGCTAGGGCCGGCGCCAGTCGTCGCCGGTCATGTGCGAGCCGGCCATCGGGCCCATCTGCAGCATGCCGCCGTCGACGGCGTAGGAGGAGCCGGTCACGTAGGAGGCCTCCGGGGAGGCGAGGAAGGCCACGACGGCGGCCACCTCGTGCGCGCTGCCGGGTCGCCCGACCGGGACGCCGGGCCGCTCGTGGCCGGGCGCGGTCGGGTCCTCGTCCTCCTGGCCGGTCATCGGCGTGGAGATCTCCCCCGGTGCGACGGCGTTGACGGTGATGCCGTACTCGGCGAGCTCGATCGACGCCACCCTGGTGAGCAGCCCGAGCCCGCCCTTGGCCGCGCAGTAGGCGGCCGCGCCGACCCTCGGCTGGTGCTCGTGGACGCTGGTGACGTTCACGATCCGCCCACCGCGCCCGGCCGCGACCATCCGGCGGGCGGCGCGCTGCAGGCACAGGAACGCCGCGTCGAGGTCGGTGGCCATCACCTCGCGCCAGGTCTCGTAGTCGGTGTCCAACAGCAGCGTCGAGTGCCCGGTGCCGGCGTCGTTGACCAGGACGTCGATGCCGCCGAGCGCCTCGGCGAGGTCGTCGACGACGTCGGCGGCCTGCGGCAGCCGGGTGAGGTCGACGTGCCGCACCTCCGCGCGCCGCCCCGCCGCGCGCACCTCGTCCGCGGTGGCCCGGGCGTGCGCCTCGTCGCGGTACCAGGTGATGCCGACGTCGCACCCCTGCCCGGCGAGCGCCACGGCCACCGCGCGTCCGATGCCCGACTCCGACCCGGTCACGACCGCGACACGGCCCGCTGACTCCGTCATGCCCCCATGCTGGGGTCCGGCAGCGGCCTCCGCCGGGTGGCGCCTCACCGTGCGCGATCCGGTCGCGACCGACCGACGTGCGGCCCCGCGCGTCGTCACGACGTCGTCGCATCCCGCCGGATCGGGGCGACACTCGGGAGAGCCTGCGCAACGACGTGCCGGCTCCCGCTCTCCCGGGAGGCGCTCCTGCCCCTCCAGACCTTCGGCCCCTACGAGCTGGACGAGCTGCTGGGCCGCGGACGCACGGGCGAGGTCCACCGCGCCTGGGACACCTCCCGCCACCGGACCGTCGCCCTCCGGATCCTGCTGCCCGCGCTCACCGCCGACGCGCGGTTCCGGGACCGCTTCCTCGGTGACTGCCGGCGCGCCGCGGAGGTCGACGAGCCGCACGTCGTCGCCGTCCACGGAGCCGGCGAGATCGACGGCCGGCTGTACGTGGACACGCAACTGGTCGACGGACGGGCGCTGTCCGCGGTGCTCGCCGCCGAGGGGCCGCTCCCGCCGGACCGGGCCGTGGACGTCGTGGGTCAGGTCGCGGCCGCGCTCGACGCCGCCCACGCCTCCGGTCTCGTGCACGGCGACGTCACGCCGTCCGACGTGCTCCTCTCCGGGCACAGCGCCCGCCCGGACTGCCACCTGACCGGCTTCGGCCTCGCGGGAGCCGGTGGCGGCAGCGTCGGGTACGTCGCCCCCGAGCACCTGACCGGCCGGCCCGTCGACCACCGGGTCGACGTGCACGCGCTGGCCTGCCTCCTGTACGAGCTGCTCACCGGACGACCGCCGCCGCGCGGCACGGGGCCGGGCGCGGAGCCCCTCCCGCGCCCCTCCGCGGTGGTCGGCTCCGTCCCGGAGGCGCTCGACGGCGTCGTGGCGCGCGGCATGGCCGCGGACCCCGACCAGCGGCACCGGAGCGCCGGGGAGCTGGCGCGGGCCGCCCGCGCGGCGCTCGTGCGGGCGCCGGACACCGTCCCGCTCCGGTCGGCGCCACCCGCACCGCCGACCGCCGGCGCGGGTGCGTCGCGGGCGGTCGTGCCTGCGGCCGGAGCCGGGGTCGCCCGCGGCGCGTCCCCGTCGGCCTCCCACGCCGGGCGGCACCGTCCCCTTGCGCCGGGCGCGCGGTCCGGGCGCCGCCGGAGGCTGGTGGCGGCCCTGGTGACCGGTGGGCTGGCCCTGGCCACCGCGGGTGGGGTGGCCGCGACGCAGCTGGTCTCCGACGCCTCCGACGCCCCGGCGGCGACCCCGGTCTCCCTGGAGCCCGTCGACGCCCCCGGCGAGGACCCCTTCGTCCCGATGCCGGGACAGACGCCGCCGGGGACCGCCGACCCCGCGCCGGGGACCGCGGGAGCCGACCGGGCCCCCACGCCGGGCCCGGACGACCCCGCCCGGGGGACGGACGACTCCGCACGGGAGACGGGCGACCCCACGTCCGGGACGGACGACACGGGGCCGGAGGCGGCCACCCCGGACGGGGGCACCGCGGGCGGGTACACCCCGGGCGAAGGCACCCCGGACGGGGGCAGCCCGGAGGAAGACAGCCCGGACGGGGGCACCCCGGACGAAGGCACCCCGGACGGGGGCAGCCCGGACGAAGGCACCGCGGGCGGAGGCACCCCGGTCGTGGCCGCCGGCAGCCCGGTGACGGGCGACGAACCGGGCCTGTACGGCGGCAGCGGGGAGGAGGTGTGCGACGTCGCGGCGATGACCGCGTTCCTGGCCGAGCACCCCGACCGGGCTGCTGCGTTCGCCGACGTGCAGGACGTCCCGACCGAGGGGATCGGCGAGCACCTCGCGTCGCTGACGCCCGTCGTCCTGCGCTTCGACACGGCCGTCACCAACCACGGCTTCGTCGACGGCCGGGCGACCCCCTTCCAGTCGGTGCTGCAGGCCGGGACCGCGGTGCTGGTCGACGACTCGGGTGTCCCGCAGGTCCGTTGCGTGTGCGGCAACCCGCTCGACCCGCCCGCGTCCCGCCCCTCGCCGGAGTACCGGGGCGACCCGTGGCCGGGTTTCACGCCCGCCACGGTCGTCGTGGTGGAGAGCAGCCCGACGCCCGTGTCCGCCCTCGTCGTGGTCGACCAGGCGACCGGCGTCGTGGAGGCGCGCCCGGTGGGCACCACCGGCGACGCCGACCGGCCGGTCGACCCCGCGCTGGCAGAGCGGGCCCGCGCGCTCGGGACGGAGCAGGGGACGTCCGCGTCGGGCAGCGGCACACCGTCCGCCGACCCGTCGGTCACGGACCCCGACGGGAGCGGACCGTCCGTCCCGGATCCGTCCCCGGCGGAGGGGTCAGCCGGTACCGGTGGTCCGCCGACCGACGGCGGGAGCCCTCCCGCGGAGGGGGAGCCCGGGGCGACGACCGCGCCGGACCCGGGGGCCGGGACAGGAGGCTCCCCGGACGCCGACCCGCCGGGCCCGGGCGTCCCGGAACAGCCGGGCGAGCGGCCCGCGGACAGCGGGACCACCGGTGACCCGCCCGCCGGCGACGCTCCGGCGGAGGAGGCACCTCCTCAGGAAGCACCGGCCTCGGAAGCGCCCGCCCCCGAGGCGCCCGCCCCGGAGGCCCCCGCCCCCGAGGCCCCGACTCGAGAGGCACCGGCCCCCGAGGCACCGGCCCCGGAAGCGCCGGCCCCCGAGGCACCGGCCCCGGAAGCGCCGGCCCCAGAAGCCCCGGCCCCAGAAGCCCCGGCCCCGGCTCCAGAAGCCCCGGCTCCAGAAGCCCCGGCCCCGGAGGCACCGGCCCCGGAGGCACCGGCCCCTGAGGCCCCGGCCCCGGAGGTCCCGGCTGCAGAAGCACCGGCCCCCGAGGCACCGGCGCCCGAGGCACCGGCCGAGGCGCCTCCCGAGGAGACGGCCGCCCCCTGACCCGCGGTCCGCCGGGGTCCCGGGCGGTCAGGGTGCCCCGGCGGCCGCGTACCGGGCGGCGAGGTCGCGCAGGTGGTCCTTGAGCTCCGGCGGGCTCAGCACGGTGAACGGCGCACCGGTCAGGCCGAGGGCCGCCGCCGCCCAGTCGAGGTCGTCGGCCTCGATCTGCACCCGGCAGCCGGCTCCGTCGTCGGTCACCGTGGCCCACGGGCCGATCCGGTCGCGCACCCGCTTCGCGGGCGCGGCCACCACCGCCTCCACCACGAGCCGCCCCCACGCACCGCCGACCCGCTCGCGCACGTAGGCCGCGGCGTCCTCGGCCGGTAACCGGCGCGGGGCGAAGACGGCACCGGTGCCGCGCGGGGCGTCGAGCCGGTCAAGCCGGAACACCCGCCAGTCGCCGCGGTCGAGGTCCCAGCCGACGAGGTACCAGCGGCGGCCCAGCGCCACCAGCCGGTGCGGATCCACGGTGCGCTCGGTGCGCTCCCGGCCGGCTGGGGTGTAGCCGAAGGCGGTCCGTTCGGCGTCCCGGCAGGCCAGCGCGACGGTGGTCAGGACGGCGGGGTCGACGGCGACCGCGGCCGGTGCCGGACCCCAGCCGGAGACCGTCGCGCTGCGCAGCGCCTCGACCCGCCGCCGCAGCCGCGTCGGCATCACCTGCACGACCTTGGCCAGCGCCCGCACCGAGGTCTCGGCCATGCCCGCCACCGCCGAGCCGGCCGCGGCCTGCAGCCCGAGGGCGAGGGCCACCGCCTCGTCGTCGTCGAGGACCAGCGGCGGCAGCGCGGCCCCCGGCGCGAGGGCGTAGCCGCCGTCGACGCCGCGGGAGGCCGACACGGGATAGCCGAGCTCGCGCAGCCGGTCGACGTCGCGGCGCAGCGTGCGCACCGAGACGCCGAGCCGGCCGGCGAGGTCCGCGCCGGACCAGTAGCGGCGCGCCTGTAGCAGCGACAGGAGACGCAGGGTGCGGGCACCGGGATCGCTCACGGACCCATCCTCGCTGACACAGCGGTCAGGATCTGACCGCAATTACCGAGAGCATGGTCCTCACCAGTTCGAACCACTCCCCCGGAGGACCCCGTGACCGCTCCGATCGCCCCCGCCGCTCCCGCCCTGACCGCCGAGCGGGCCGACCTGCTCGAGACGCTCGCCGCGCACCGGTACTTCCTGCGCTTCACCGTGCAGGGTCTGACCACCGAGCAGGCCACCCGGCGCACCACCGCCAGCGAGCTCACGCTCGCCGGCATCGTCAAGCACGTGGCCTCCACCGAGGCGTCGTGGGCCGACTTCGTCGTCCGCGGGACGGCGGCGCTGCAGCAGTCGCCGGAGGGGTGGGGAGAGCAGTGGGGGCTGCAGCCCGGTGAGACGCTGGAGTCGGTCCTCGCGCACTACGACGAGGTCGCCGCCCGCACCGACGAGCTGGTCCGCACCGTCGACCTCGACTCCGCGCACCCGCTGCCCGAGGCGCCGTGGTTCGCCCCCGGTGCGGTGCGTTCGGCCCGCCGCGTGTTCCTGCACGTCGTCGCGGAGACCGCCCAGCACGCCGGGCACGCCGACATCCTGCGGGAGTCCCTCGACGGCCAGAAGACGATGGGCTAGTCGGCCGTCTCCAGCGGCGCCTGCTCCAGCTCGGTCACGCGGGCGGCGGCGCGGTCGCGGTCGTCGGCCGCCCGCTCCGCCGCCCGGTCGGCCGCCGACGAGCGCCGGGCGGCCCGTGCCGCCTCCGCCTCGGCCGACGCGGCCTCCCCGCGCACGCGGTCGAGCTCGGCGGCCAGCTCCTCGGCGCGGGCGGTGAGCTCCTCCTGCCGGCGGGCGGCCCGCCCGGCCCGCTCGGCGGCGGCCCGGGCGGCCTCCTCCGCCTCCGCGGCGGCCTGCTCGGCCTCCTCCGCCTCCCCGCGGGCGGCGGCCAGCTCGTGCTCCCGGCGCTCCTGCGCGGCCCGCCGCCGCTCCTCCGCCGCCCGGCGGGCGGCGTCCTCCCGGCCGGTCCCCCGGGGCCGGGGCGCCGTCGCCGTGCGCCCGGGGCGCGGCGGCGGCACGACCCGCAGGTCGGGGCGGCTGCCGAAGCCCGTGCCGCGGATGGACAGCGGCGCGGTCAGCCGGCCCGCCAGCAGCGCCTCGCCGGCGTCCGGATCGGCCAGCGCCGCCCGCAGCGTCTCCTCGACCTGGTCGGCGACGGCGTCGCTGAGCGGGTGCCCCCGCCGCGCGGCGACCGCCCGGGCCTGACGGGTGAGCGCGGCGAGCAGCCGGGAGCGCTGGGTGCCCAGCTGCCGCAGGTCGTCGCCGGCCAGCGTCTGCTGGGCCTCGCGCAGCAGGTCGCCGAGCTCGACCAGCCCGGCGATCTCGTCGGGCGCCTCCCGGACGAGGGCGTTGCAGGCCCACGCCGCGGTCGAGGGCTTGCCGAGCGCGCCGATCTCCCGCGCGAGCAGGCGGTCCCCGGCGGCGCGGGCCCGGCGCGCGGCCTCGGTGCGGGCGGCGACGAAGCTCCCGGGCGGCAGGGCGTAGAGCTCCCCGGCGACCTCCTCGAGGTCCACGGCACCCCTCCCTCTCCCGCGCTCGCCGCCGACCCTGCCACGGGAAGAGCGGACCGGCCGGAGGACGTTGCCGCCCCCGTCACGCGGGTGGTCGACTCCCCGTGACCGAGTGCGACGAAGAGGGGGACCGCGATGACGACCTGCGGGCACCTGGACCAGGTCCAGGACGTGACGGCGGACTCGGCCGAGGGCTGCACCGACTGCCTGGCCATCGGCAGCCGGTGGGTGCACCTGCGGATGTGCCTGTCCTGCGGGCACGTGGCCTGCTGCGACTCCTCGCCGAACCGGCACGCCACCGCCCACTCCGGCGCCAGCGGGCACCCGCTGATCCGGTCGGTCGAGCCGGGTGAGTCCTGGCGCTGGTGCTACGTGGACCAGGCGCTGGTCTGATGGAGCTGCCGCTCGTCGGCCTGCTCGCCGGGTCCTTCGCCGTCAGCGCGCTCGCCCGGCGGCTCGGCGTCTCCCCACCCCTGCTGCTCGTGCTCGTCGGGCTCGCCGTGTCGGCCGTACCCGGCGTCCCCGACTACGCGCTGGACCCCGAGCTGATCCTCACGCTGGTCCTGCCGCCGCTGCTGTACTCCGCGGCGCTGGACAGCTCCTACCTGCGGCTGCGGGCCAACCTGCGGCCGATCGGCATGCTCGCCGTGGGGGCGGTGCTGCTCACGGCGGTCGCCGTCGGGCTGGCCGCCTGGTGGCTGGTGCCGGGGCTGCCCCTGGTGTCGGCGCTGGTGCTCGGCGCCGTCGTCGCCCCGCCGGACGCCGTCGCGGCCACCGCCGTCGGCCGCCAGCTCGGCCTGCCGCGCAAGGTGATGACCATCCTGGGCGGCGAGAGCCTGGTCAACGACGCGACCGCGCTGACCGCCTACCGGGTCGCCGTCGCCGTCGCCGCGGGGGCCGGCTACGGCATCGCGGAGGGGCTCGGCGTCTTCGTGCTCGCCGCCGTCGGCGGCGCCGCGATCGGCTGGGCGCTGGGGTGGCTGGTGCACCGGCTGCGACGGCTGCTGCACGACGGCGTCCTGGAGAGCGCGCTCGGCTTGCTGGTGCCCTTCGTCGGCTTCGTCGTCGCCGAGGAGGTGCACGCCTCCGGCGTCCTCGCCGTCGTGCTGGCCGGCCTCTACCTCGGGCACCGCTCCCCCGCCGCCCACCCGGTGGCCCGGATCCAGGACCGCGCGGTCTGGCAGGCGGCCGACACCGTCCTCGAGGCGACGGTGTTCGCGCTCATCGGCCTGCAGCTGACCGCGGTGGTCCGCGGCGTCGGCCCGGCGGTGGGCACGCTGACGGCGGTCGGTCTGCTGCTGGTGCTCGTGGCGCTGGTCGCCCGCGTGGCGTTCGTCTTCCCCACCACCTACCTGCGGCCCCTGGCCCGCCGCCGGCCGGGCTGGACGTCGCCGTCCTGGCGGCACGCCGCGGTCGTGTCCTGGGCGGGGATGCGCGGCGTGGTCTCGCTGGCCGCGGCGGCCGGCATCCCGCTGACCACCATGTCCGGCGCGCCCTTCCCGGGCCGCGACGAGGTCGTCTTCCTGACCTTCGTGGTCACGGTGGGCACCCTGCTGCTGCACGGGCTGACGCTGCCCGCGCTCATCCGGCGGCTCGGTGTGCAGGGCTCGGAGGAGGCCTCCGACGCCCTGGCGGAAGCGCAGGCGCAGAACGACGCCGGCCGGGCCGCCGTGGCCCGGCTCGACGACCTCGACGACGGCGACCCGCTGCACGCCGCCACCGTGGCCGAGCTGCGGCAGCGCGTGGAGGCGCGCACCAACGCGGCGTGGGAGCGGCTGGGCGGGCCGATCGCGGGCGGCGGGGACACGCCGAGCGCGGTCTACCGGCGGCTGCGCCGGGCGATGCTCGAGGCCGAGCGCGAGGTGTTCGTCCGGTACCGCGACCAGCGGCGCATCGACGACGAGGTCTTCCGGCGGGTGCAGCACGAGATGGACCTGGAGGAGGTCACGCTCCTGCGGGAGTGACCGACCCGTGCGGCCGGGCCGCGCGCCGAGCGTGTGCGCCGGCGCGGCATCCCGGGCGGCGGAAGGCGGCGTCAGCGCACACGCCCGGGCCTAGGCTGGCCGGACCGCCCACCCATCGGCGTCCGGAGGTCCCCGTGCTGCTGCGACTGCTCGGCCTGCTGCTGGTCGTCTGGATCGTCGTGACCGTCATCGGGTGGGTGGTGGAGGGCCTGTTCTGGCTGGTCGTCGTCGGCCTGGCCGCCTTCCTCGTCACCGCCGCGATCGGCGCCCGCAAGGGCATCCGCCGCTGACGGTGCCCCCGGCCCGCGCGCAGCGGGCCGGGGGCACCGGGAGCGCGGCGTCAGTGCGCGGCGGCCACCGGGGTCGGCCGGGCGAACCGCACGCCGGCCGCGGCCGCCAGGCTCACCGCGCCGAGGAGGGCCAGCGCGGTGCCGAGACCGCCGAGGGCGCCGGTGAGCGCGAGGACGACCAGCGGGCAGAAGAACTGCCCGATGAAGAAGGCAGACGTCCAGACACCGGTGCCCCGGCCGCGCTGCTCGAAGCTCAGCGAGCCGAGGGCCCAGGTGAGCAGGGACGGCAGGATCAGTCCGTTGCCGAAACCGGTGATCACGGCGAACGCGATCACCGCGGGGACCGCCGAGGACAGGCCGAGTCCGACGATGCCGACGCCGGAGACGGCGAAGGCGAGCGGCACGAGGACCGCCGGACCGCGCCTGGCCAGCCGGCCGAAGAGGATCCCACCGACCGCGGTGCCCACCGACGCGATCGCGCTGGCGGCACCGATGACCGCCGTGGACTCGACGCCGATGTCGTCGAGCTTGAAGGACAGCTGGACGATCAGGACGTAGAAGACCAGCCCACCCACCAGGGACACGCCGATGGGCGCGGCGAGCCGGCGCCACGGCAGGGCCGGCAGCTTCTGGGCGCGTGCTGCCGCCTGCACCCGCGGGGCCGGCTGCCAGATCAGCTTGGCCGCGGCGACGGCGAGCGGCAGGCTGACCGCGTACAGCCAGAAGGGCGTCCGCCAGTCCGCCGCGCCCAGCGCGCCGCCGACCCCGAAGAAGACCGTCGCGGCAACGGTGGTGAAGACCACCTGGAGGCCGAAGTACCGCTCCCGCTGGGAGCCGTGGAAGTAGTCGGCCAGCAGGGTCGTGCAGCAGGTCATGATCGCCGCCTCGGTGAGGCCGAGGAGCACGCGGCTGGCCACGATGAGCTCCAACGAGGGCAGCCACAGGGGCGCGGTGCCCACGAAGGCGTAGACGACGAGCGCGCCGACGAGCAGGCGCTTGCGGCCCACCCGGTCGACGATCCGGCCGGCGATCATCGCGGTGAGGCCGATGACCAGCGCCGGCGCGGTCAGCACGACCGGCGCCAGCGCCTCGACCCCCGGGGTGGCGAAGGCGTCCTGGATGCGGGGCAGCACGGGCGCGAGCAGCACGGCGCCCAGGACGGCCAGGCAGCTGGAGAGGAGCAGGACCAGCGCCTGGGCACGGCCGGCCGGCCGCCCCGTGGCGGGATCGACGGCGATCTCGCCGGCCAGCGGCTCCTCGGCCGGCCGCTCGGTGCTCAGGACGTTCTCCGACACGGGCGTCTCCATCGACGGGCGTGCCGGTCCCGGTGACCGGCATCACTGGAGGAGGAGTGTCAGGACGCCGTACGTCGAGCGGAAATCACTAGTTGTGCTACGCGTCATCGACCAGATCGATACCCACCGGCTGCCCTCCCACCGCCAGAGCGGCCGCCCGCACGACCAGGTCACGGAGGTAGGCGTGCTCGGGGTCGTCGTCGAAGACCGGGTGCCACCACATCGCCTCGATGAGCGGTCCGGCGTCGAAGGGGCACGGCAGCGCCCGGATGCCGGTGTCGAGGGGCAGCAGGTCGACCAGCTTGCGCTGCAGCAGCGCGATCCGGTCGCTGCCGGAGACCAGCGCGGGCACGGTCAGGAAGCTCTCGGTCACCACCTGGACACGCGGCTCGATCCCCAGCATGCGCATCTGGCGCGCGGCCGGGGTCGACGCCGTCGGCCCGTGGTACGTGGCCACCCACGGGAGGGTCTCCAGGTCGTCGACGGTCAGGCCCGCGTCCGCGACGGGGTTGTCGGCGGCCACCACGCAGACCCACTCGTCGCGGTACAGGTCGCGGCGGGACAGGTCGGTCAGGAACCCGGGCGGCAGGAAGAGGAGGTCGGCGGACAGCAGTGCCTGCTCCGCCCGGTCCACGATCGCCGGCGAGTGCGTGCTCAGCCGCAGCCGGGTGTGCGGCGCCTCCTCGGCCAGCAGGCGGGTGACCGTGTCACCGAGCACCGTGACGACGTAGTCGCTGACCAACAGGGTGAACTCGCGGGTCGACGACGCCGGGTCGAACTCCAGCTGGGCGGAGAACACCCGCTCGACACCCGAGAGGGCGATCCGGGCGAGCTCCCGGAGCTGGACCGCGAGCGGCGTGAGGCGGTACTCGTTGCCGACGCGGGTGAGCAGCTCGTCGTCGAAGTGGCGGCGGAGCCGGGCCAGCGACGCCGAGAGAGCCGGTTGGCTGAGCCCCATCTGCGCCGCGGCCCGCGTGACGCTGCGCTGCTGGAGCAGCGCGTCGAGCGACACGAGCAGGTTGAGATCCAGGCTCGCGATGTTCACCGGCCCACGCTATCGACGTCGTCGATGCCGCACATCAGACATCTCGTCTTCCCTCACCCCTGTGGGCTGCACCACTGTCGGGACCGTGCACGAGTTCCCGGACCGCCTCGACCGCAGCGACCCCGAGGGGGCGATCGCCGCGACGGCGAAGCGCGTCTCCAACTGGGGCCGGTGGGGTGCCGACGACGTCCTCGGCACGCTGAACTTCCTCGACGACGCCAAGCGGCGCGAGGGTGCGGCGCTCGTCCGCCGGGGCGTGAGCTTCTCGCTGTCGCAGACCTTCGACACGGACGGCCCGCAGAAGGGCTGGCGGCGCCGCACGAACCCGGTGCACACGATGACCGACACCGGCACCGACGCCGAGCGGGGCGTCCAGGGCTTCCCGCACGGGATCGGCGGCGCGGACGACGTCATCGCCATGCCGCTGCAGTGCTCGACCCAGTGGGACGGCCTCGGGCACATCTTCGACCACGGCTACGCCTGGAACGGCCGCCGCGCCGGCGACGTCGTCACCAGCATGGGCGACTCGGTGACCGGCATCGAGACCGTCGCCTCGCTGATCGCCGGCCGCGGGGTGCTGCTCGACGTGGGACGGGCCATCGGCACCGACGGCGAGCTGCCCGACGGTTTCGCCATCACCACCGAGCACCTCGAGGCGACGATCGCCGCACAGGGCGGGTCCGCGCGCGTCGGTCGCGGTGACCTGCTGCTCGTGCGCACCGGCCGGCTCACCCGTGCCCGCCGCGACATCGCCGAGGGGCGTGGCTGGGGCGACTACGCCGGCGGCGCCGCCCCCGGCCTGTCGTTCACCACCGCCGACTGGCTGCACGGCACCGAGATCGCCGGCGTCGCCACCGACACGTGGGGCTTCGAGGTCCGGCCCAACGAGTTCGACGAGGCCTTCCAGCCGCTGCACCAGGTCGCCATCCCGAACATGGGCCTGTTCATCGGCGAGATGTGGGACCTCGACGCGCTCGCCGCCGACTGCGCGACCGACGGCGTCTACGACTTCTGGCTCACCGCCGCCCCCCTGCCCGTGACCGGCGCCGTCGGCGCACCGGTCAACCCGATCGCCGTCAAGTGAGGGAGGCCCCCGTGCCCGCCGTCAGCACCGTCCTCGTCGTCGGGGCCGGTCTCGCCGGCGCCGCCACCGCGATCCGCCTGGCCGAGGCCGGCATCGCCGTGGACCTGGTCGAGATCAAGCCGGACACCGCAGCCCTCGGCTCCGGCATCACGCTGCAGGGCAACGCGCTGCGCGAGCTGCGCAACCTCGGCGTCTGGGAGCAGGTGCAGGCCGCGGGCTACGCCTTCGACGTCACCGGCATCCGGGCGCCGGACCCGGCCGGCAGCATCGTCGCCGAGATCCCCGACGCGCGCACCGGCGGCCCCGACCTGCCCGCCGCCATGGGCATGCCCCGCCCGGAGCTGGCGCGCATCCTCACCGAACGCGCCGCCGAGGTGGGTGTGGAGGTGCGGTGCGGGACCACCCACACCGCCCTCACCCAGGACGACACCGGCGTCGACGTCACCTTCGCTGACGGCTCGACCGGCCGCTACGACCTCGTCGTCGGCGCCGACGGGCTGCGCTCGTGGACCCGCCGCGCGATCGGCGTGGAGCTGGAGACCCGGCCGGTCGGCATGGGCATCTGGCGGGCGTTCGGCCCCCGGCCGGCGAGCGTCACCCGCACCGACCTGTACTACGGTGGGCCCTCGTTCATCGCCGGCTACTGCCCGACCAGCGAGGACTCGCTCTACGCCTACATCGTCGAGCCCGCGCAGGACCGCTCCACGCTCACGCCCGAGGAGCAGCTGGCCACGATGAAGGAGCTCGCCGCGGCCTACCACGGGCCGTGGGACGAGATCCGCGAGCAGCTCACCGACCCGTCCCGGGTGAACTACACCTGGTTCGAGACGCACGTGCTGCCGGCGCCGTGGAACCGCGGCCGCGTCGTGCTGATCGGCGACGCCGCGCACACCTGCCCGCCGACCATCGCGCAGGGCGGGGCGATGGCGCTCGAGGACGCCTACGCCCTCACCGACCTGCTGCGCACCCGCGACGCGCTCGACCAGGACCTGTGGGACGCCTTCCACGCCCGCCGGTTCGACCGCGCGAAGACCGTCGTCGACGCCAGCAACCAGCTCGCCCAGTGGCAGCTCGACCACGTCCAGGGCGACATCCCGAGCCTGATGCGCTCCATCGCTCAGCTCGTCGCCCAGCCCGCCTGAACCCGAACGGCCTCCACCACGACGGAGGCCCCTCAGGAGAGACCATGACCCAGCGCCTGATCACCCACCTGCGGCACGTCGACCTGGCCGTGCCCGACCTCGGCAAGCAGCTCGACTTCTACACCGACACCTGGGGCCTGACCGCCGAGCACAGCGACTCGGGGATCGCGTTCCTGGCGGCCGAGGGGTCGCCCGAGCAGTACGTCGTCCGGCTGCGGCAGGCCACCGACAAGCGGATCGACCTCATCTCCTTCGGTGCGGCGACCCCGGCCGACGTCGACACCCTCGCCGCGCAGGTCGCCGCCGACGGCGTGCAGCTCGTCAGCGAGCCCGGCACCCTGCAGACCCCCGGTGGCGGGTACGGCTTCCGCTTCTTCGACAACGAGGGCCGCACGGTCGAGATCAGCTCCGACGTCGCCGTCCGGCAGCACCGGAAGATCGAGGAGGGCGAGTCGATCCCGGTGCGCCTCTCGCACGTCGTCCTCAACTCCGCCGACCCCGAGGGCACCCGCGCCTTCTACGAGAAGCACCTGGCCTTCGCCCTGTCGGACACCCTCGTGCACCCGCGCATGGGCGACATGATGTGGTTCATGCGGATCAACGCCTGGCACCACAGCGTGGCCATCGCCCGCGGCCCGCACCCCTCGCTGCACCACGCCTCGTTCGAGATGCGCGGCATCGACGAGTACATGCGCGGCACCGGTCGCCTGCTGCGCGCCGGCGTCGAGAAGATCTGGGGACCCGGCCGGCACATGGCGGGGAACAACACCTTCAGCTACTTCCTCGACCCGCACGGCAACACCGTCGAGTACACGACCGAGCTGGAGCTGGTCGACGAGGACACCTGGCACCCGCACGTGTACGACATCAGCAACCCCGAGGTCAGCGACCAGTGGGGCACCGCGAACGCGATGAACGAGTTCGTCGCGCAGAAGTCGTTCAACGACCCCGACAAGGGTCTCTTCGTCGCTCCTCCGGTCTGATGCGGTTCGCCACCTGGGAGGCCGACGGCCGGGTCACCGCCGGCGTCGTCTCCGACGCCGGGCTCCACGCGCTCCCCGCCCGGACGACGGTGCTCGACCTCGTCCGGGCGGGGCTTCCGGCCGCGCTGGAGGCCGGCGCCGAGGCGCTGCGCGGGCCCGCGGTGCCGCTGGACTCCGTCCGGCTGCTCCCGCCGCTGGCGCCGCCGACCGTGCGCGACTTCGTCGCGTTCGAGGAGCACGTGGAGGGCATCGTCGCCGGCAACGGCGAGGAGGTCGTGCCCGAGTGGTACCAGGCCCCGACCTTCTACTTCACGAACCCGTACGCGCTGGTCGGCGCGCACGACGACGTGGCGGTGCCCCCGGGCTCGCAGCGCTTCGACTTCGAGCTCGAGGTCGCCGTCGTCGTCGGCCGGGACGGCGCCTCCATCTCCCCGGAGCAGGCCCGCGACCACGTCTTCGGCTACACGATCCTCAACGACTGGTCCGCCCGCGACCTGCAGTTCCGCGAGATGGCCGTCCGGCTGGGTCCGGCCAAGGGCAAGGACTCCGCCACGACCCTCGGGCCGTGGCTGGTGACCGCCGACGAGCTCGAGCCCCACCGCGACGACGAGGGCTTCCTGCAGCTGGACATGCGGGTGAGCGTCAACGGCACCGAGATCGGCCAGGACCTGCTCTCCAACATGGGCTGGCCGTTCGAGGAGCTCATCTCCTACGCCTCGCGCGGGACCGAGGTGCGCGCGGGCGACGTGCTCGGCTCGGGCACCTGCGGCAACGGCGGCTGCCTGGCCGAGCTGTGGGGCCGGCGCGGCGAGGCGGCCCCGGGTCCGCTGCGGCCCGGCGACGTGGTGGAGATGACCGTCGAGGGCATCGGCACCATCCGCAACCGCGTCGTCGAGGGCGTGGAGCTGCCGCCGGTCCGGGCCGCCCGGCCGCGACCGCGCACGCGCACGCGCACGGCGTGACGCTCGCCGGGAGGGTCGTCGTCGTCACCGGCGCCGGCCGCGGGCAGGGTGCCGCCGAGGCGCGCCTGCTCGCGGCCGAGGGCGCCGTCGTCGTCGGCTGCGACCTGACCGGCGAGCCGGCCGAGGACCTCGGCGGCGCCGCCTACCGGCAGCTCGACGTCACCGACGCCGACGGCTGGACCGCCCTGGCCGACGACCTGCGGCGCGAGCACGGCCGGGTGCACGGACTCGTGGCCAACGCCGGGACCACCTGGCGGGCGCGGCTGGGCGACCTCGACCCCGCCGACCTCGCGCGGGTCACCGAGGTGAACGTCACCGGCACCCTGCTGGGCATCCAGGCGCTCACCCCGCTGATGACCACCGGCGGCTCGATCGTCGTCGTCGGCTCGGTGGCGGCGCTGACCGGCCACTACCCGGTGGCCTACACGGCGTCGAAGTGGGCGCTGCGCGGGCTGGCGAAGGCGGCCTGCCTGGAGCTGGGCCCGCGCGGCATCCGGGTCAACACCGTGCACCCCGGCTACATCGAGACGCCGATGACCGCCTCGGCGGCACCGGCGTTCCGCGACGCCAACGTCGCCGAGACCCCGCTCGGCCGCACCGGCACCGTCGACGAGGTGGCGCCCCTGGTGGCCTTCCTCCTCGGCGACGGCGCCTCCTTCATCACCGGCGCCGAGATCCCCGTCGACGGCGGCATGACCGCCCACGGCGGCGTGAAGTCGATCAGCGACGCGATGACCGCCGCGGCGCCGGCCGCACACCCCTGAGAGGAACCACCGTGTTCGAGTACTTCCCCACCGGCCCCTACACCTGGAACCTCAGCGTGGTCGCCACGCTGAACTCCGGCGGGCTCATCGACGAGGTCGACCGCGCCTGCCGGCCGATCAAGGACGCCGCGAACGCCGGCGAGGACGCCGGGACGCCGGACTTCCTGCGCGCCTGGACCGCGCTGACCGACCAGCTCGCCGGCCAGGCCGAGGAGGCGGAGAAGGCGGGGCACGTCCGCACCGCCGGGCAGCTGTGGTTCCGCGCCAGCAACTACCTGGCGCAGGCCGAGCGGATGCTCGCGCACTCCGACCCGAACCGGGTGCCGACCTACCGGCGGATGCTGGAGATCGCGCAGCGGGCGTTCGAGACGCACAGCCCGCGGGTGTCCCGGGTGGAGGTGCCCTACGAGGGGACGACGCTGCCGGCCTACTTCTCCTCCGCGCCGGCCGCCGACGACGGCCCGGTTCCGGTGGTCGTGCTGGTCAACGGGCTGGACTCCACCAAGGAGCACATGTACGCCTCCAACCACTGGGAGGAGCTGGCCGCCCGCGGCATCTCCTGCCTGATGCTCGACCAGCCCGGCACCGGCGAGGCCCTGCGGCTGCAGGGGCTGACCGCCCGGGTCGACACCGAGGCGTGGGGCGCGGCGGCGGTCGACTTCCTGCAGGCCCGGTCCGACGTCGACGGGGACCGCATCGGCATCGTCGGCTGGTCGCTGGGCGGGTACTACGCCCCGCGGGCGGCGGCGTTCGAGAAGCGCTTCGCCCTCTGCGTGGCGTGGGGCGCCAACCACGACTGGGGCGCGGTGCAGCGCCGTCGCCGCCAGCGCGAGGGCGAGCGGCCGGTGCCGCACTACTGGGAGCACGTCCTCTGGGTGTGGGGTGTCGACGGCGACGAGAACGACCTCGACGGCTTCCTCGACTTCGCCGACCAGGTCAACCTCGAGGGCGTCGTCGAGCAGATCACCGTGCCGTTCCTGGTCGCCCACGGCGCCAACGACCGGCAGATCCCGCTGGAGATGGCGCACCGCTCCTACGACCAGGCGGTCAACTCCCCCAAGCGGGAGCTGCGCGTGTTCACCCCGGAGGAGGGCGCGACCGAGCACATCGGCCTGGACCACCTGCCGTACGTGAGCACGTTCGTCGCCGACTGGGTGGCCGACACCTTCGCCGAGCTGGGGCGCGGGGCGACGTCGTGAGCATGCTGTTCGTCAAGCTGCCGGTGCGCGACCTCGCGACCGCGCGCGCCTTCTACGAGGCGCTCGGCTTCCGCATCGAGGAGACCTCCTCCGACGAGGGCGAGGCCGCGGTGGTGCTGGGCGACGAGCTCGTGCTGTCGCTGCAGACCCGGGAACGCTTCGCCGCGCTGCTGCCCGGTGACGCGGGCGATCCCGCCCAGGCGCCCACGGCGGTGCACGCCCTCACCGCGGACAGCCGTGCCGAGGTCGACGACCTGGTCGGGAAGGCGGCGGCCGCCGGCGGCCGGCCGGGGCTGCCCCCGCGCGAGGAGGACGCCAGCTACACCGGCAGCTTCGCCGACCCGGACGGCAACGCCTGGGAGATCGTCTGGATCGACCAGCTGCACGTCATCAACTGAGGAAGGACCCCCCTGCCCCCGTCCGCTCGCACGCTCGCGGGGGACCTTGCAGGGGGGCCGCCCCGGTCGACGGAGTCCGCGACAGGTGACCGCTCGGCGGCGCCCGGGCTCAGGGGACCGGGAACGACCGCCGGGCCAGGCCGATGGAGAAGCCGTCGATCGCGGCCCCGTGGCTGAGGTGCAGCGCCGGCAGCGGGCCGTCGTCGGGCGTCCAGGGCCGGTGCGGGCCGAGCCCGGCGACCTGCCGCAGGTGTGCGGCGACGGGGTGGCGCGGCTGGATGCCCGCGTCGGCCTCGGCGGTCGCCGGCACCGGTCAGCCCGCGAGCGACAGGTCGAGGGTGTGCGCGGTGTGGTCGCGCTTGACGGCGAGGTAGCGGGCGTTGGCCGGCGACAGGTGGACGCCGGTGGGCACCCGCTCGGTCACCTCGACGCCGAGCAGGTCCAGCCCTGCTGCCTTGTCGGGGTTGTTCGACAGCAGCCGCACGCGGTCGGCGCCCACCGCCTGCAGCATCTGCGCCGCGGCGGTGTAGTCGCGCTCGTCCTCGCCGCGGCCCAGCGCGAGGTTGGCCTCGTAGGTGTCGAGGCCGGCGTCCTGCAGGGCGTAGGCGTCGAGCTTGGCGTACAGGCCGATGCCGCGACCCTCCTGGCGCAGGTAGAGCAGGAAGCCGCCGGCCCCGGCGATCCGCTCGGCCGCCTCGCGCAGCTGGGGACCGCAGTCGCAGCGCTCCGAGCCGAAGACGTCGCCGGTGAGGCACTCGCTGTGCGGGCGGACCAGCGGCGCCTCGCCCCCGGCCGCCGAGCGCGCCAGCGCGCCGCGCCAGTCACCGAGCCCGAGCAGCAGGTGCTCCCGGCCGTCGGCGAGCCCGTCGAAGGTGAGCACCTCGGCCGTCGTCACGTACCCGTCGGGGAAGCGCAGCGGCACGGTCACGCGGGTGCGCACCGTCGCTGCCGGCACCGGGGACACGAGGTCCGCGCCGAGGGTGAGGGTCATGCAGACCTCCCAGTCGCTTGTAGCTACAAGCGATGACCCTAGCCCCCGACACTTGAAGCTACAAGTACCCGGGTGGGACGATGCCGTCGTGGAACCCCGGTGGCTGACCGACGACGAGATGGCGGCGTGGCTGCGCCTCGTCGCCGTGGTGGAGCTGCTGCCCGGCGTCCTCGACGGCCAGCTGCGCCGCGACGCCGCGCTGACCCACTTCGACTACCACGTGCTCGCGATGCTGTCGGAGGCGCCGCAGCGCACCCTGCGCATGACCGAGCTGGCCACCCGCACCAACGCGACGCTCCCCCGCCTGTCGCACGTCGTGCGCCGGCTCGAGGAGCGCGGCCTGGTCGAGCGGGCCCCCTGTCCGTACGACGGGCGGGCGACCAACGCGCGCCTCACCGCCGACGGCTGGGCGAAGGTGCGGGAGACCGCGCCGGGTCACCTGGCCACCGTCCGCGAGCACGTCTTCGACGCCCTGACCCCCGAGCAGGTGTCCCAGCTGGAGGCGATCGCGGGAGCGGTCCTGGAACGCCTCGACCCCGAGGGACGGGTGGCCGTGGGGATCGAGGCGGCGGCCCGCCGGCGCGGCTAGCGGTCCCGTGTCGTGTTCCGCACCAGCTTCCGCACGCCGGCGATCCAGCGGCCGGGGTCGGCGGCCTTCTGCGCCCAGTAGGTGCCCACCTCCGGGTGCGGCAGGATCAGGAAGCGCTCGTCGGCGAGCCCCTCGACCACCGACTGCGCGACGTCCTCGGGTGTGATGACCTGCCCCGACGCCACCACCACCGCCGCCGCGGCCTCGCCCTGCTCGAGCGGGTCGAGCAGCAGCGGCGTGGCCACCCCGAGCGGGCAGAGGGCACTGACGCCGATGCCTCGGTCGCCGTAGGTGACCGCCAGCCACTCCGCGAACGCGACGGCGCCGTGCTTGGTCACGGTGTACGGGGCGTCGCCGGGCGTGGTGAGCAGGCCGGCCGCCGAGGCCACGTTGAGCAGGTACCCGCTGCCCCGCTCGAGCATCGACGGGAGCACGGCGCGGGCCGCGTACACGTGGGCGAGCACGTTGACGGCGAAGACCTGCTCCCACACGGCGGTCGGCGTCTCCACCCCGCCGCCGGAGAAGACGCCGGCGTTGGAGCAGAACAGGTCGATCCGCCCGTGCGCGTCCAGCGTCCGCCCGACCAGCGCCGCGACGGCGGCCTCGTCGGTGACGTCGGTGGTGTCCGATGTCCCGCCGATCTCGGCCGCGACCCGCTGCGCGGCGTCGCCGTCCCGGTCGCTCACGACGACGGCGGCCGCGCCCTCGGCGGCGGAGCGGCGGGCCAGCGCGGCACCGATGCCGCTGCCCGCCCCGGTGACCACGACGACGGCGTCCTGGAGTTCCATGCCCCGGTCCTACTCCGCTCCGCCACCGCCCGCGACGCGGGTGGCCATGCCGGTGTACTCGACGACCAGGCCGTCGTCGTCGACGGTGAGCTCGAAGGCGCCGTGCGCGTCGTCGGCGTACCGCCACGCCGACGGGCCCAGCCGGCGGTAGGTCTGGTCGACCCGGGTCACCCCGAGGGCCGGGACGTCGACCCAGGCCACCGGGGTGGTCACCTCCTGCCCGGCGGCCAGCGCCGCCAGCCGCCGGATCGGGAGGGTGTTGGTCAGCGGGGTGGCGGCGACGTCGACGTCCACGCAGCCGTCGAGCTCCGGCGCCCGCTCGCCGTCGCGCTTCCACCGGCGGTCGTCGTCGGCGGTCAGGAGCAGGCGCCGCTCGCCCTCGGCGGACACCGACGACACCGCGACCCGGCGGGTCGCCCACGCGTCGTCGACCTCCACCCGGAACGAGCAGGCGAGCAGGGTCTCCGGACCGGCCAGCACCTCGGTGCCGTGGAACAGCCATCCGCCGGCCCGAGGCTCGACGCGCGCCAGGCTGTGCCCGGCGTCCTCGTCGGTCCGCCGCCACGCCACCACCCGGGTCTCCATGCGCGCAGGCTAGGAGCCGCCACCGACACCCAGGGCACGCCCGATGCCGCGGGCGGCGGCGAGCAGCACCGGCACCGCCGAGGGCGCACGGTCGTCGTTCGGCACGATCACCGACAGCGCCGCGACCACCTCGCCGAGCCCGTTGCGCACCGGCACCGCGACGCCGGTGGCGTCGGCGTGCACGTGCCCGGCCAGCAGCGCCCACCCCTGCCGGCGCACCTGCTCGAGCAGCGCCCGCAGCCGTGCCGGTGAGGTGACCGTCGCGGCGGTGTAGCGCTCCAGCGATCCCGCCAGCACCCGCTCCTGCAGGTCTGCCGGGCCGTAGGCGAGCAGCACGACCCCCGACGACGAGAGGTGCACCGGCAGCCGCCCGGCGATCCGCGAGAAGTTGACGACGGCGTCGCGCGCCGACAGCCGCTCGAGGAAGAGCACGTCGTCCCCGTCCCGGACCGCGAGCTGCGCGTGGTGGCCGACGACGGCGTGCAGGTCCTCCAGGTAGGGCATCGCGGCGTCGCGCAGCGAGCGGGTGGGCGAGGCCCGGGAGGCCAGCTCCCACATCCGCACGCCGATCCGCACGCGGCGGTCGGGCGCCCGCTCGAGCAGGCCGTGCCCGGCGAGCTGCCCGACGATCCGCGACGCCGTCGCCACGTGCAGGCCGGCCCGGCGGGCGACCTCGGTGACGCTCAGCTCCGGCTCGTCGGACGTGAACGCCTCGAGGACGCGGACGGCGCGGGACAGCGAGGACTCCCCCGTCGCGGTGCGCGGCACGACGTGACTCTCGTCCATTGAGACGGCGTTGTCCACGTCACACCTCCGGGGTCCACGCTTCTGTCGTGACCGTCACCACCCCCGCCGTCGCCCCGGCCGGCGCCGACGTCGCCACGCTGCGCGTCGTCGGCAAGCAGGTGCAGGCCGAGGGCGTCCTCACCCTCGACCTCGCCGCGCCGTCGGGCGGGCGGCTGCGGGACTGGACGCCGGGCTCGCACGTCGACCTCGTGCTCCCCAACGGGCTCACCCGGCAGTACTCGCTGTGCGGCGACCGCTTCGACCCCACCACCTACCGCGTCGGGGTGCTGCTCGAGCCGGAGAGCCGCGGCGGCTCGGCGTACGTGCACCGCGAGCTCGCGGTGGGCGACGTGGTCGGGATCGGCGGCCCGCGCAACAACTTCCCCCTGGTGCCCGCGGACACGTACCTGTTCGTGGCCGGTGGCATCGGCATCACGCCGCTGCTGCCGATGGTGCGCCAGGCCGAGATGCTCGGCGCCGACTGGCGGCTGCTCTACGGCGGCCGGACCCGGCGGTCGATGGCGTTCCTCGACGAGCTGTCCGCCCACGGCGAGCGCGTGCTGGTCCGGCCGCAGGACGAGACCGGCCTGCTCGACCTGGCCGGCTTCCTCGGCGGACCGCGGCCCGGCGTCCGGGTCTACTCCTGCGGCCCCGCTCCCCTGCTCGCCGCCATGGAGGCCGCGTGCGCGGAGTGGCCGCCGTACACGCTGCGCACCGAGCGCTTCGTCGCCGCGGACGGCGGTGCCCCGGCGCGCACCGCACCGTTCGAGGTCGAGCTCGCCCGCACGGGGACGACCGTGACCGTGGACCCGGGCAGCACGGTCCTCGAGGCGCTCGACCGGGTCGGCGTCGAGGTGCTGTCCTCCTGCCGGCGCGGGGTGTGCGGCACCTGCGAGACGACGGTCCTGGCCGGCCGTCCCGACCACCGCGACGCCCTGCTCGACGACGACGAGCGGGCCGCCGGCGACTGCATGTACGTGTGCGTGTCCCGCTCCCTGGACGACCGCCTCGTCCTCGACCTCTGACCGGAGTCCCCATGACCGTCACCACCGCGACCGCCACCACCGCGACCGCCACCACCGCGACCGCCACCACCGCGACCGTCCCCACCAGCGACGTCGACCCGTTCTCCCACGAGGTGCTCGAGGACCCGCTGCCGATGCACGCCGAGCTGCGCGACGCCGGCCCGGTCGTGCTCCTGTCCCGCCACGACGTCTTCGCGATGGCGCGGTACGACGAGGTGCACGCGGCGCTGGTCGACTGGCAGGGCTTCCAGTCGGCGGCCGGCGTCGGCATGTCCAACTTCCGGTACGAGGAGCCGTGGCGGCCGCCGAGCCTGCTGCTCGAGGCCGACCCGCCGCGGCACGACGCCCCCCGCCGGGTGCTGCAGAAGGTGCTCGGGCCCCGGGCGCTGCGCCGGCTGCACGAGCGCTGGCGGGCCGACGCCGAGGCGCTGGTGGACGAGGTGCTCGCCGCCGGGACCGAGTTCGACGCCGTCCCCGCGCTGACCTCGGTCTTCCCGCTGCGGGTCTTCCCCGACGCGGTGGGCATCGGCCAGGAGGGGCGGGAGAACCTGCTGCCCTACGGCGACCACGCGTTCAACGCCTTCGGCCCGTCCAACGACCTGGTGGCCAAGGGGGCGCCCCGGGTTGCCGAGCTGTCGGGCTGGGTGGCCGCGCAGTGCCGGCGGGAGGCACTGGCGCCCGAGGGGTTCGGTGCCGACATCTGGGCGGCCAGCGACCGCGGTGACATCACGCCGGAGATGGCGCCGCTGGTCGTCCGCTCGCTGCTGACCGCCGGCGTCGACACCACGGTGCACGGGCTGTCCGCCGTCCTCTACGCGTTCGCCACCCATCCCGACCAGTGGGCGCGGCTGCGGTCGGACCCGTCCCTGTCCCGCGTCGCCTTCGACGAGGCGGTGCGCTGGGAGTCGCCGGTGCAGACGTTCTTCCGCACCGCCACCACCGACGTGCGGATCGGCGACACCGTCGTCCCCGAGGGCCGCAAGATCCTGATGTTCCTTGCCGCGGCCAACCGCGACCCGCGCCGCTGGGCCGACCCCGACGCCTTCGACCTCTTCCGCGACCCGTCCGGGCACGTCGGCTTCGGCATGGGCATCCACCAGTGCGTCGGCCAGCACGTGGCGCGGCTGGAGGCCGAGTCGCTGCTCACCGCGCTGGCCCGCCGGGTGCGGACGATCGAGCTCGCCGGCCCCACGGTGCGGCACCACAACAACACCCTGCGCGCGTGGGAGAGCATCCCGGTCCGGATGACGCCGGCCTGAGCCCCAGGGCGACCGCATCGCGCGCGGTCGTGTCGTGTGCAACCGCCCCCCGGGGGTAGGGCTCAGCAGACCGGAACGCCGAGCAGAGGAGTCCGCCATGACCGTCCCCGACACGACCACCCGCGACGCCGCGACGGGCACGCGCGACATCAAGTCCCACGAGACGACCAGCTTCGCCGACCTCGGCAAGGAGATGTGGTCCTACCTCACCGGCAAGGGCGCGGCGATCAACTACGAGTTCGTCGACATGATCGTCGAGGTGCCGCGCGAGACCGGGCCCGAGGCGCCGCGCGCCATCTGGCGGCTCAACGGCACCCTGCGGATCACCACCGCCGAGAACGCCAGCCGGGGATGACCCCGGAGGGCGGCCGTCCCCCGGAGCGCGCCCTCGACGTCACCGCCGACCTGTCCGTCGAGGTCGACGGCGTCCCCGTGCGGGTGCAGGCGTCGGGCGCGGAGATCGAGGTCACCTCCCCGGACGTCCGGCGGCTGTTCGCCGCGGTCCGCGTGGCCGGCGGGGCGGCGACACAGGCCTCCCCCGGTCGCGCCGAGCTGGCCAGGGTGGCCGACACGCTGGCCGCCAATGGGCTGACCGCCCGGCTCGACGGGCCGTCCGGGCGGGTGCTCAGCCTCGGGGCCGACGTCGACTCGGCGGCCGGCTCGGCGCTGCTGGGCACGCGGCGCGCACGGCTGCACCCGGCGGGCGCACTGCGCAGCAGCGGTCCCGCTCCGGCGGCCGCCGCCGCGCTCCTGCTGGCCGTCCTGGCCGTCCTGGCCGGCCGTCGCCGGCGCTGAACGACAGCACCCCCGCGCGATCCCGGCCGCCGTCCCTCCCGGGGACGGCGGCCGGTGCGCGTCTCAGGCGGTGCGGGCGCCGGCCCAGAGGTCGATGCCGGCGTCGACGGCGTGCCCGTCGATGCGGGCGAGCTCCTCGTCGCTGAAGTCGAGCCGGTCGAGCGCGCCGACGTTCTGCTCCAGCTGGGTCACGCTGCTGGCGCCGATGAGCACGCTGGTCACCCGCTCGTCGCGCAGCGCCCACGCCAGCGCCATCTGCGCCAGGCTCTGACCGCGCTCCTGCGCCAGGTCGTGCAGTGCCCGCACGTGTGCCAGCGCCTCGTCGCTGAGCAGGTCGGTCGACAGCGACTTGCCCTGGGTGGCCCGCGAGCCCTCGGGGATCCCGGACAGGTACTTGTCGGTGAGCATCCCCTGGGCCAGCGGGGAGAAGGCGATGCACCCGGCGCCGACGTCGGCGAGGGTGTCGAGCAGGCCCTCGGTCTCGATCCAGCGGTTGAGCATCGAGTAGCTCGGCTGGTGGATCAGCAGTGGCGTGCCGAGGTCGGCCAGGATCGCCGCGGCCCTCGCGGTGTCCTCCGGGGAGTACGACGAGATGCCGGCGTAGAGCGCCCTGCCCGACCGGACGGCGGTGTCCAGCGCGCCCATCGTCTCCTCGAGCGGCGTCGTCGGGTCCGGCCGGTGGGAGTAGAAGACGTCGACGTGGTCCAGGCCCATCCGCTGCAGCGACTGGTCGAGGCTGGCCAGCACGTACTTCCGCGAGCCGCCGCCCTGGCCGTAGGGGCCCGGCCACATGTCCCAGCCGGCCTTGGTGGAGAGGACCAGCTCGTCGCGGTACGGGCGGAAGTCGTCGCGCAGGTGCCGGCCGAAGTTAGTCTCGGCGCTGCCGTAGGGCGGGCCGTAGTTGTTGGCCAGGTCGAAGTGCGTGATCCCGAGGTCGAAGGCGCGCCGGAGGATCGCGCGCTGGCGGTCCAGCGGGACGTCGTCGCCGAAGTTGTGCCACAGCCCGAGGCTGACCGCCGGGAGGTCCAGCCCGCTGCGGCCGGTGCGGCGGTAGGTCATCGAGTCGTAGCGGTTCTCGGCGGCGGCGTACGTCATGGGTGCGATCCTGCCGGGACGCTCAGGCCGCTGCCCGGTCGCCGCCGGACAGGTGGGCCGCCAGGACCTCCTCCGCCGTCGTCCAGGAGCGCGGGCCGTAGCGGTCGTTGGCGAGCAGGTGCAGCTTCGCGTCGCCGCTGAACATGCTGTCGAAGTACTGCATCCCCTGCCAGGCCGGGTACAGCTCGCCCGGCGCCGGGGCGATCCGCCGGCCGAGGCCGGCCATCACCCGCAGCAGCGGCACCCCGCCGGCGTACAGGGGGCGGAACCGGCGCCCGGTGAGCCGCGTCATCGTCTCCGCCAGGTCCCGCGAGGACACCGAGTCGCCGGCGATCTGCAGGAAGCGCGGTGCGCCGGGATCCAGGACGGCGTCGGCCGTGTATCCGGCGACGTCGTCCTTGGTGGTGAAGTCCAGCGGCTGGTCGGCGGCGCCCCAGTAGAGGACCCGCCCGCGGTCGAAGAGCACCAGCGGCGCCTGGCCGGTGAGCATGTCGGCGAACGCGCCGTTCAGCACCGAGGTCGCCCGGATCGGGGCGGCGTCCAGCCGGAGCATGAACTCCCGCCGCAGCTCGAGGTTGCGGTTGGTGCCCGGCGGGAGGGTGCGGTGGTCGGCGGAGAAGTCCGACGGCACGAACCTCGGCACCCCGGCCGCGACGGCCGCGTCGAGCAGCCGCGACTGCGCGTCCACGACCACCGGCCGCAGCCCGCTCACGGCCGAGACGACGACGTCGGCACCGGCGCACGCCTCCTGCAACGCCGCGGGATCGGCGTAGTCCGCCACGACGACCGTCGCGCCGAGGCCGCGGACGCGTGCGGCGGCCGCCGGGTCCGAGCCGGGACGGGTGAGCGCCCGCACGACGGCGCCGCGGTCGAGCAGTTCCCGGGCGAGGCGGCCGCCGAGGTCACCGGTCGCGCCGGCGAGCAGGACGGTGGTCAGCGGGGAGGTCGGGGGCACCGGCCCCACGGTAGGTCGGCGCCGGAGCCCCCGCGCGGGAGCAGGCCGGGCCCTCGCCCGTGCTGATTCGTCCCGCCACCGGGTGCTGCGGCACCGGCTCACCGGCCCGCACGCGGGCACCTCCGAGCCGCTGGTCGAGAACCTGCCCGGCTTCCCCGACAACGCGAGCCCGGGCAGCGAGGGCTGCTGTGGGTGGCGGTCACCGCGCCGCGCAACGCGCTGCTCGACCGGCTGCTGCCGCTGCCCGGCGTCCTGCGGCTGCTGCTGTGGAACGTGCCGGAGCGGGTGCGGCCGGCGGCGGCGCCGATCGCGTGGGGATGGCCTTCGACCCCGCCGACGGCCGGCGGGTGCACGACCTGCGCGCCACCGACGCCGGCTACGGCTTCGTCACCGCGGTGGCCGAGCGCGGCGGCACCGTCGTCGTCTCCGGTCCGCACGGGGACGGCGTCGCGGTGCTGGAGCCGGTCGCGGTGCTGGAGCCGGTCGCGGCGCTGGACCCGCCGGGGCGCTGACTCGCCGGGTGGTGCGCGCGGAGCCGGAGGGGCCTACCGTCCGGAGGGTGTCCGGGGGTCCCGACCGCTCCGGGCGGTCCGCGCAGCGCGAGGGAGCCCGCCCTGAGCCGACCGATCTCGGTGAGCTCATGGAGCAGGTCGCCCGCACGCTGCAGGCGGAGCACGGCGACGTCTCGGCGACGCTCGAGGCCATCACGGCGGCGGCGGTGCACTCGGTGCCCGGCTCGGACGACTGCGGCATCACGCTGGTCCTCGACCGACGGCGGGTGGACTCCCGGGCCCCGACCGGCGCTCTCCCCCGCGAGGTCGACCGGTTGCAGGAGCGGGTCGGCGAGGGCCCGTGCCTGGACGCGGTCCAGACCGCGCGGACCGTCCGCATCGACGACATCTCCGGGGAACAGCGGTGGCCACGCTTCACCGGCGAGGCCGCCGCGCTGGGCGTCGGCAGCATGCTGTCGTTCCAGCTGTTCGTGACCGGGTCCGGACTCGGCGCGCTCAACCTCTACGCGCGGGCTCCCCACGCGTTCGGCGAGGAGTCGGAGAGCATCGGCCTGGTCTTCGCCAGCCACGCCTCCATCGCCCTGGCCGGCGCGCAGCAGGAGGACCGGCTGCGGACCGCCATCGCCAGCCGGGATCTCATCGGCCAGGCCAAGGGCATCCTCATGGAGCGCCACCGGCTCACCGCGGACCAGGCCTTCGCCGTCCTCGTCCGGGCCTCCTCGCACACCAACCGCAAGCTCGCCGACATCGCCGAGGAGCTGTCCACCACCGGCGTCCTGTCCGCGCCGGTCCCGGCTCCCCCGGCGCCGGGCGGCATCGGCGGCTGACCCGGCGCCCGCTCCGGTCAGCGCGCGGGGACGGGCAGGCCCGCCGCCGAGGCGACGACGTGGTCGACGAGCCCGTACGCGCGGGCCTCCTCCGGGGTGAACCACCGGTCCCGGTCGGAGTCCCGCTCGATCTGCTCCACGCTCTGCCCGGTGTGCTGCGCCTGCAGCTCGTCCACCTCGCGCTTGAGCGTGCGCAGCATGTCGGCCTGGACGGCGATGTCGGACTGCGTGCCCCCGACCCCGCCCGAGGGCTGGTGCACGAGGATCCGGGTGTGCGGCAGCGCGAACCGCTTGCCCGGCGTGCCGGCCGTCAGCAGGAACTGCCCCATCGAGGCGGCCATCCCGAACGCGTAGGTGGCGACGTCGCAGTCCAGGGACCGCATGGTGTCGAAGACGGCCAGCCCGGCGGTCACGGAGCCGCCCGGTGAGTTGACGTACAGGGAGATGTCGCGCCGCGGGTCGTCGGCGGCCAGCAGCAGCATGCGCGCGCACAGCTGGTTGGCCACCTCGTCGTCCACCTGGGTGCCCAGGACGACGATGCGCTCGTGCAGCAGCCGGTCGGAGACGGCGTCCTGCAACCCGGGACTGCCGCCGGCCTCTCGCATGGTCGGGACGTGCACGGGGACCTCCTGGACGACTCGGGGACGACGACGCCCGTAGTCGACCGCAGAACGGCCTCGAGATGGCGCGGTTCCGCCATTCGCGCAGTTCTTGTGCCGTCGGTGAAATGGCGTTGACGTCGACCGGCCTCGGTCCCGGCGGCCGCGCGCACCCGCAGGCTCATGCCGGCCCGCGCAGCAACCGCTCCAACGGGGTGGCGGGACGGCCGGTCAGGTCCTCGACGGCGCTGCTCACGCCCGCCAGCTCACCGGCCGCGATGGCGGTGTACGTGGACACCCAGGCCTCGACCTGCCAGCCGGGGGCGCCGTAGGAGGCGCGGGACGCGAAGGCCTCCTCCACCGTCTCCGCGTGGTAGCGGACGGGCCGGCCGGTGACGGCGGTGATCGTGTCGGCCACCTCGGCGAGGGTGAGCGGCTGCGGGCCGGTGAGGTCGTGGGTGCGCCCGGCGTGCGCAGCGGGGTCGCGCAGGACGGCGACCGCGGCATCGGCGACGTCGTCCTGGGCGACCGCCGCCACCCGCCCGTCGTTCGCCGGGCCGCGGATCACGCCGTCCTCCCCCACCAGGCCGGGGAGGAAGTCCGCGTACAGCGAGTCGCGCAGGAACGTGTGCACCAGGCCGCGGGTCCGGACGTGCTCCTCGGTGGCCCAGTGGTCGCGGGCCAGCGTGAAGGTGGCGTCCGGCGCCGCGCCCTGGAAGGAGAGGTAGACGAGGTGCTCCACACCGGCGGCCGCCGCGGCGTCGACGAAGGCCCGGTGCTGGTCGACCCGGTCGGCCGACTCCGACGCCGAGACCATGAAGACGGTGCTCGTGCCCTCCAGCGCCCGGCGGACGGCGTCCCCGTCGCCGTAGGGCGCGGCGACGACGGTCGCACCCGGGAGGTCCGGCGCGCGGGACGGGTCGCGCACCAGCAGCCGCTGCGGGACGCCGGCGGCGGCGAGCCGGCGGGCGACGCGGCCGCCGACCTGACCGGTGGCGCCGGTGACGGCGACGGGGACAGCGACGGGGACGGCACCGGGGACAGGGCTCAACGGGACTCCTCGGTTCGGCTGCGGGGCTCGCGCCGGATCCTGCCCTCCGCCGGTCCGGCCGCCGTGGCGAGCACCGGCGATGGCCGCGAACGGCCGGTGCCCCGGCCCCGCGGAGTGCGGGACCGGGGCACCGGTCGGGCGTGCCTGCTCGGATCAGCTGCAGCCGCTGGTGGAGCCGCAGCCCTCGCAGACGTAGCAGCTGCCGGCCGGGCGCATCTTCGTGCCGCAGGTCATGCACAGCGGCGCGTCGGTGGCGGTCCCGGTGACCAGCTCGAGCAGCTCGGCCGAGGAGTGGGCCTCCTTGACCGACTTCGGGCCCTCGGGGGTGACCTTCTCCTGCGCCACGCTCTTGGTCTCGGTCTCGGTGGGCACCGAGCCGCGCAGCGCCTCGACGTCGACCTCCTCCGCCTCGACGACCTCCGCGGTCGAGGCCGACCCGTAGCTGCCCGCCACCTGGGCGGCCCGCTCCTCGGCGCTGAAGATGCCGAGGGTGGCGCGGGTGTCGACCGGCAGGTGGTCGAGGGCCAGGCGGCGGAAGATGTAGTCCATCACCGACTGGGCGATCCGGATGTCCGGGTCGTCGGTCATGCCGGCCGGCTCGAAGCGCATGTTGGTGAACTTCTGGATGTAGGTCTCCAGCGGCACACCGTGCTGCAGCGCGATCGAGATGCCGATCGAGAAGGCGTCCATGACACCGGCCAGGGTCGAGCCCTGCTTGCCGAGCTTGAGGAACACCTCGCCGAGGCTGCCGTCCTCGTACATCCCGGCCGTCATGTAGCCCTCGGCACCGGCGACGCTGAACGACGTCGTCATGCTCTGCCGCTTCTTGGGCAGCCGGCGGCGCACCGGGTGCGACGTCGTGGTGACCGGCGCGGCCTCGGCCTCGACCGGGGCCGTGGCCTTCTTGGCCTTGGCGTCGGACAGCGGCTGGCCGACCTTGCAGTTGTCGCGGTAGATCGCCAGCGCCTTGAGGCCGAGCTTCCAGCCCTGGAAGTAGATGTTCTCGACGTCCTCGACGGTCGCCGTCTCCGGCATGTTGACCGTCTTGCTGATCGCGCCGGAGATGAACGGCTGCACCGCGGCCATCATGCGGACGTGGCCCATCGGGGAGATGGCCCGCTCACCCATGGCGCAGTCGAACACCTCGTAGTGCTCCGGGCGCAGGCTCGGCGCGTCGACCACGTGGCCGTGCTCGGCGATGAACTCGACGATCGCCTCGACCTGCTCGTCCTGGTAGCCCAGGCTCTTCAGCGCCCGCGGGACCGTCTGGTTGACGATCTGCATGGACCCGCCGCCGACCAGCTTCTTGTACTTGACCAGCGAGAAGTCCGGCTCGATGCCGGTCGTGTCGCAGTCCATCATGAAGCCGATCGTGCCGGTGGGGGCCAGCACGGAGGCCTGGGCGTTGCGCCAGCCGAACTCCCCGCCGATCTCCAGGCACTCCTGCCACTGGGCGGTCGCGACGCGCAGCACGTCGGCGTCGTCGGCGCCGACCGGGCGGATGGCGTCGTTGGCCGCGGCGTGCTTGCGCATGACACGGGCGTGCGCGTCGGCGTTGCGGGCGAAGCCGTCGTAGGCGCCGACGATGCCGGCCAGCTCGGCCGATCGGCGGTAGGCGGTGCCGGTCATCAGCGAGGTGATGGCCGCGGCCAGCGTCTGGCCGCCGCGCGAGTCGTAGGCGTGGCCGGTGGCCATCAGCAGGGCGCCGAGGTTGGCGTAGCCGATGCCCAGCTGCCGGTAGGCGCGGGTGGTCTCACCGATCGGGTCGGTCGGGAAGTCGGCGAAGCAGATGGAGATGTCCATCGCCGTGATGACCACCTCGACGGCCTTGACGAAGGTCCTGGCGTCGAAGGTCCCGTCGTCCTTGAGGAACTTCATGAGGTTCAGGGACGCCAGGTTGCACGAGCTGTTGTCCAGGCTCATGTACTCCGAGCAGGGGTTGGACGCGTTGATCCGGCCCGTCTCGGGGTTGGTGTGCCAGTCGTTGATCGTGTCGTCGTACTGGATGCCGGGGTCGGCGCACTCCCACGCGGCCTTGGTGACCTTGCGGAACAGCTCCTTGGCGTCGACGGTCTCGATCACCGAGCCGTCCATGCGGCCGCGCAGGCCGAAGTCGGTGCCGTCCTCGACCGCACGCATGAACTCGTCGGAGACGCGGACGGAGTTGTTGGCGTTCTGGTACTGGACGCTGGTGATGTCCTTGCCGCCGAGGTCCATGTCGTACCCGGCGTCGCGCAGCGCGCGGATCTTGTCCTCCTCGCGCGCCTTGGTCTCGACGAACTCCTCGATGTCGGGGTGGTCGATGTCGAGGACGACCATCTTGGCCGCGCGCCGGGTGGCGCCACCGGACTTGATGGTCCCGGCGGAGGCGTCGGCGCCGCGCATGAAGCTGACCGGGCCCGAGGCGGTGCCGCCGGAGGACAGCAGTTCCTTGGACGAGCGGATGCGGGAGAGGTTCAGGCCGGCGCCGGAGCCGCCCTTGAAGATCAGCCCCTCCTCCCGGTACCAGTTGAGGATCGAGTCCATCGTGTCGTCGACGGCGAGGATGAAGCAGGCGCTGACCTGCTGCGGCGCGCTCGTGCCGACGTTGAACCACACGGGGCTGTTGAAGCTGAACACCTGGTGCAGCAGCATCCAGGTCAGCTCGTGCTCGAAGACCTCGGCGTCGCCCTCGCTGGCGAAGTAGCCGTGCTCGCGGCCGGCCGCGCCGTAGGTGAGCACCACCCGGTCGATGAGCTGGCGCAGGCTGGTCTCGCGCTGCGGGGTGCCCACGGCGCCGCGGAAGTACTTCGTGGTGACGATGTTGGTGGCGTTGATGCTCCACTCGGCGGGGAACTCGACGCCGCGCTGCTCGAAGTTGATCGAGCCGTCACGCCAGTTGGTCATGACGACGTCGCGGCGCTCCCACGTCACCTCGTCGTAGGGGTGGACGCCCGCGGTGGTGTAGACCCGCTTGACCTTCAGGCCCTTCCCCCTGGTCGGCGCCTTGGCGGCCCGACGCGTGCGGCCTGCCGGGCGGTCCTCGATCTCGGTCACGAGCTCTCCCTCGGTGAGTGGTCCAGGCGGCTGGGGAAGAGAGCCGACCTGTTTCTAGCGGGCGGTACTGACGTTTTCTGGCGGTGCAGAGGGTGGTGCGAACGGTGGTGCGGGGGCCGGCGACGCTGCCGGCGGGTGTCGGGGACGGCGGTCAGCCGTCGCGGGCGGGTGAGGGGGTGCGGGCGGGTCCCCGGCGGCGCGGCGCCGGCTCGATCTGCATGCCGGGCAGGGGCGGGGTGCCGCCACGGTGGTGGCGGGCCCGCAGCTCGGTGATCTCCTTCTCGAAGTCCTCGACCGAGCTGAAGGCGCGGTAGACGCTGGCGAAGCGGAGGTAGGCCACCTCGTCGAGCTCCCGCAGCGGCTGCAGGATGGCCAGTCCCACCTCGTTGCTGGGCACCTCGGCCACGCCGCTGGCGCGGACGGCGTCCTCCACCTGCTGGGCGAGCTGCTGGAGCTGGTCCTCGTCGACCGGGCGGCCCTGGCAGGCCCGCCGCACACCGGCGACGACCTTGGCGCGGTTGAACGGCTCGCTCACCCCGCTGCGCTTGACGACGGCGAGCACCGCCTCCTCCACGGTGGTGAAGCGGCGACCGCAGGCCGGGCACGAGCGGCGGCGGCGGGTGGTGGCCCCCTCGTCGGCCTCGCGCGAGTCGATCACCCGGCTGTCGGGGTTGTGGCAGAACGGGCAGCGCACTGCGGTTCACCTCCTCCGTGGATCCCTCGTCCGGACCGGTGTCCCGGTGCAGCCGGCTGGTGCCGGCGGGCCGCTCGCGAGCCGCCCGCCGGCCGTCGTCCTGTGGACCTCTCTGGGGACATCCGGTGGACACCCCGTGGAGGGCCTGAGGACGACCTGTGGACGACTCCCACCGGTGCAACTACTAGATGTAGGGGGACAGTAGGCCGCGCTCCACTACATCTGCAAGACGGGGATCCGCGTGTCTGTTCCGCCGCGATGCGCTCGTGACCCGGTGGTGACCAGGCGCGACCACGTTCCCCACCCGTCACACGACACGCCGGGTGCTCCCGCGTGTCGGCGCGCGACAGCCGTTCCGCGGGTGTATCCGGCGGACGCCGTGGGCCTCCCGAAGGCGCCCGGGACGGGCCGCCCCACCCGGCCGGGGACGCGCAGGAGCGCCGGAGGCGGCGGCGAGCCCGGAGGCGGGGACGGGCCCGGACGCGACGAGCCCGGACGCGACGGGCCCGGACGCGACGGACGGCCGGGGAACCGGCGGCCGCCGCCGGGCCGGCGGGCGCCCGGCGCCGGGTCAGGCCGGAGGACGGACCGCGGGCCGGCCGCCGCGCAGGTTCGGGACCAGGTCGCCGAGCCGGATCGGCCGGGTGAGCAGGTCCGGCTCACCGGCGGTGTCACCGGCAGTGCCGACGGCCGTGTCAGCGGTCAGGTCGACGGTCAGGTCAGCGGCCGGGTCGGCGGAGTCGTCGAGGGCCGGGGCAGCACAGGGAACGGCCGGCATCTCGGCGGTCGCCGCCCGATGGCGGCCGGAGCCGGCCGGCGCGCGGTGGCGGCCCGCGGCGGACGCGGCGACCGCGGGCTGCTCGGCGGTGACGTCGCCGCCGTGCCGCCGGGTGGGGCGGCGTGCCGATCGGGCGCCCGGCGCGCCCGCGGGACGGCCGACCGCGGACATGACCACCGTCCCCGGGGTGTCGCCCGGCACCTCGGTCATCGCAGGAGCCAGGGACAGGTGCCGCTCGGGGAGCCGCACGCCGGCGAGGTCCGTCCAGCTCTCCCGGCCCCCCGCGTCGCGCACCACGACCAGTGCCTGGGCGCCGCCCGTCTCGTCGACCCGCCAGCCGAGCATGGCGCCCGGCAGCCAGGCGCCGTCCACGGAGACCTCGACGTCCTGCGGGACCCGGAAGGACACCGCTGCACTGCTGTTCACGGCTGCTGACACGCTCTTGACCGTAAGTGCCCCGGCGACCCCGCCCGGTGACCGACCGGGCCCGGATGGTTGACGAACTCACCGACGCCGCCTCGTCACTTCTCAGGCATGACGACCCGGGCCGGGACGCCTACGGCAGGCGGAGGACCTGGCCGGCGACCAGGGCGGACCCCTCGAGGTCGTTGAGCTGCTGGATCGCGTCGACCACGGCGCGCACGTCCTGACCGGGACCGGCGACCTCACCGGCGATGGACCAGACGGTGTCGCCCTGCTGGACGACCACGCTGCTCTCCCCCACGAGCTGCAGGCCCGGGTCGGGGGCGAGGAACTCCCGCCCCAGGGCCGCGCCGCCCACGCCCGCCGCCAGCACCAGCGCGACCACCAGGCGGCGCCCGCGGCGGGTCAGCCGCACCGGCGCGGGCGCAGGGGCGCACCGGACGCGGACGTCCCCGCGGACCGGCCCCGAGCGCGCCGGCCGGCCGCCGGGGCGGGCCGGGTCGCGGCGGGCGCGGGGGGCCTCGGCCGACGGGCCCCCGGCCCGCACCGCCTCCGGAGCCGGCAGGTCGGGGACCGGCCGCAGGTGACCGGTGACCCGTAGGCCCGAGCCCGGCAGGGCCGCCCGGGGAGCCGCCTGCGCCGGACGGCCGGCCGGCCGCGCGTCGCCGGTGGCGCCGTCGAGCAACGGCCGCCACGGGACCCGGACCGCCGCGTCGAAGTCCAGCACTGCCTGCCGCACGCCGCCCATGACCACTCCTCCTCGACTGACCCACCCGATCGAACACGCGTTCGACTCCGAACACGTGTGCGGATGTCTACCGCACGCGGACGACGGGATCGAGTCGGCACGGCGTGTCCTTCGAACACACGTTTGAACCTGCGGGGTCCACGCGCTACGGTCCGTGCGGGCGCACCGCCCGCCGACCGGTCCGCAGGGCCGGGAGGTCGACGGACGGGCCGCGGGATGCGGCCGGCGAGGAGGAGACGTGGCGGGCACGAGCGGAACCGGCCAGGGCACGCGCGGCGGCGGGACGGCGGCCCGCCGGCCGGCCACGGACGGCGTGGACGGCGGCGGCGCGGTCCGCACCTTCCCCGACCGCGGCGAGGCCGGCGACGGCCTCACCCAGCGGCAGCGCCGGGTCCTCGAGGTCATCCGCGACTCGATCGAGCGGCGCGGCTACCCGCCCTCGGTGCGCGAGATCGGCGAGGCGGTCGGCCTGTCGTCGGCGTCCTCGGTGGCCCATCAGCTCTCCGTGCTGCAGAAGAAGGGCTGGCTGCGGCGCGACCCGAACCGGCCGCGCGCCCTGGACGTCCGGCTCCCCGGGGACGCCACGGCCGAGTCCGCGTCGGCAGCCCCCGCCACGCCCGACGGCACCACCGCGCCCACCTACGTGCCCCTGGTCGGGCGCATCGCCGCCGGTGGGCCCGTGCTCGCCGAGCAGGCGGTCGAGGACGTGTTCCCGCTGCCCCGCGAGCTCGTCGGCGAGGGCACCCTGTTCATGCTGCGCGTCGCCGGTGACTCGATGGTCGACGCGGCCATCTGCGACGGCGACTGGGTGGTCGTGCGCCAGCAGCCCACCGCCGAGAACGGCGAGATCGTCGCCGCGATGCTCGACGGCGAGGCCACGGTGAAGACCTACAAGCGCCGGGACGGGCACGTCTGGCTGCTGCCGCACAACCCGGCCTACGAGCCGATCCCCGGCGACGAGGCGACCATCCTCGGCCGCGTCGTCACCGTCCTGCGGCGGGTCTGACCGGAGGTCCGCCTGCCGGCGCGGCGGTCAGGCGCCGGCGGGGGGACCGGCCGAACGGCGGCGGCGGATGCGTCCGCCGATCCAGACCAGCACGGTCGCCACGATCGCGGCGGCCGCCCCGGCGGCGACGGGCGAGACCCCCGTGCCGTCGTCCTCGAGCAGGGCCGACAGCGCCGGGTCGGCCGCGGCGCCCCCGCTCGGAGGAACCGCCGCCGTGGCCGCCGGGATGGGCACCAGGGTGACGTCGCCGGGCACCCCCTCCCCCGCCACGAGCAGTCCACTGCCGTCGGCAGTGAAGGAGACCGCCTCGCCCTGCGGCGCGTCGGGCAGGGCGATCCGCACCGGCTCGGCGGCCAGCGCGGCCGGCACGTCGGAGCCGGCGAGCGGCCAGACGTAGGCGTCCGTGTAGGTGCGCAGCGCGATCCGGCTGCCGTCGCGCGCCACGGCCCCGCCGGTCACGAGCAGCTGCCCGGCCCGACCCACCGGTCCACCGGGTGTGCCGGTCAGGGTGAACGTCACCGTCCCGACGTCGACGAGCGGCACCGTGCCGCCGTCGACGAGCGGCGCGGCAGGCCGGTAGACGTGGCTGGCGCCGAGCACCTCCTTGGTCACCACGTACAGGGTGCCGTCGGGAGCGAGCAGCAGCGCCTCGGCGTCGTGCGGGCCGTCGGGATAGGTCAACCGGTACAGCGCCGTGACGCCGTCGGGACGCAGCGCGATGAGCGCGACCGTGGCGCGGGTGGCGTTGTTGTCGCCGGTGTCGGCGAACCACACGGTGCCGTCGGCCCCGACGCCGAGGTCCTCGGGGTCGTAGGGGTCCAGCCCGGCGGTGGTCACGTCGACCACCTGGCACGCGCCGTCGAGCACGTGGACCGCGACCTGGTCCCCGCCGTCGACCATGGCCAGCATCCGGTCGCCGACGTCGACCAGCCCGGAGAGCTCGGTCAGCCGCGGATCGGTGACCTGGCAGCGCACGGACGGCGCGGCCGGCTCCTCGGCGCTCGCGGGGACGACCGGCAGCAGCGCGAGGCCGAGCCCGAGCAGCACCGCCGGGACCCGGCGGGGGTGCTCGACGGCGTCACGCAGGGGAGCGGCCGGCTCGTGCACTCGCCCAGCGTGACACCACGAGCGCGTCGAGTGCGTGAACCACGCCCAGCAGCAGCACCCCGACGGAGGCGCCCACGACGGCGTCGGTGACCCAGTGGAAGTCCAGGGACACCATCGCGATCCCGGTCGCCGCCGGCCCGACGACGCTGAGCCACCACAGCGTCCGCTGCACCCCCGCCCCGAGCCGGTACTCGACCGCCTGCCAGTGCGCGACGCCCCACATCAGCACGGCGTTGGCCACGTGCCCCGACGGGTAGCTGGCGCCGTCGCGGTGGAAGAAGGAGCCCGGGTACGCCGGTGCGGTGCGGCCGGTGCCGAACTTGAACGCGTAGACGACCACGGTGAGCAGCACCAGCGCGGTGAGCACCCGCACCAGTGGTGCGAGCGTCCGCTGCCGCACGCACAGCCAGCCGACCAGGGCGGCCAGCACGATGAGGATGGCGCCGCGGCCGCCGAGCTGGGTGACCGCCCAGACCGGCCAGTAGGCGGGTGAGTCGCGCAGGTCCCAGGCGCTGACCACCTCGGAGACCTCGAGGTCGAGCCGCTCGAGCACCCCGCGGCTGAGCAGGTCGACGGTGACGCCGACGGTGACCACGAGCGCTCCGAGCAGCAGCCACCACGACGGGCGCCCGGGGGTCACCACCGGATCGGGCGGGACACCGGCGTCTCCCGGCTCCCCGGACGGCGCGCCGGGACTGCGCCGCACCACGCCGCTGGTCACCCGGTCACGGTACCGGGCCGTGACACGTCCGTGACCTCGGCGACCGCGGACGGCGAGCCGCCCGGGCACCCGGCGCGGAGCCGGGCACCCGGGCGGGTGCGCAGGACGGGCCGGTCAGCCGACGGGGGCGGCGAACTGCTCCAGCGCGGCGGCCAGGCCGCCGTCGACGCGGGCGCTGAGCCGGGTGCCGGCCTCCTCGTGCTGCTCGCTGAGGACCTCGCCGTCACGGTGCACCCGCGCCACGAGGTCGCCGCGGTCGTAGGGCACCAGGACCTCGACCTCGACGTCCGGGTGGGGCAGCCGGGCGGCGACGATCTCCCGCAGCCGCTCGATGCCCTCACCGGTGCGGGCCGAGACCCACACCGCGCCCGGCAGCGCCTGGCGCAGGGTCAGCACGTCGTCCTCGGTCATGGCGTCGACCTTGTTGACGACGATCAGCTCGGGCACCGCCGCGGCGTCGATCTCGCGGAGCACGACGTGCACCGCGTCGATCTGGCCGAGCGGGTCGGGGTCGGAGCCGTCGACGACGTGCAGCAGCAGGTCGGCGCCGGCCACCTCCTCCAGCGTCGAGCGGAAGGAGTCGACCAGCTGGTGCGGCAGGTGCCGGACGAAGCCGACGGTGTCGGTGAGCGTGTACTCGCGGCCGTCGGGCGACTGCGCCCGGCGCACCGTCGGGTCGAGGGTGGCGAACAGCGCGTTCTCCACCAGCACGCCTGCACCGGTCAGCCGGTTGAGCAGGCTGGACTTGCCGGCGTTGGTGTACCCGGCGATCGCCACGCTCGGGACGGCGTTGCGGTCACGGCCCGAACGCTGCGTCGCCCGCGCGGTCGCCATGCCGGCGATCTCGCGGCGCAGCTTGCTGACCCGCGACCGGATGCGCCGGCGATCGGTCTCGATCTTGGTCTCACCGGGGCCGCGGGTACCGATGCCGCCACCGCCGGCGACGCGGCCACCGGCCTGCCGGGACAGCGACTCACCCCAGCCGCGCAGGCGCGGCAGCATGTACTGCATCTGGGCGAGCTCGACCTGCGCCTTGCCCTCCCGGCTGGTGGCGTGCTGGGCGAAGATGTCGAGGATCAGCGCGGTCCGGTCGACCACCTTGACCTTGAGGATCTTCTCCAGCGCGTTGAGCTGCCCCGGGGTCAGCTCACCGTCGCAGATCACGGTGTCGGCACCGGTCGACGCGACGATGTCGCGGATCTCGGCGGCCTTGCCCGAGCCGACGTAGGTGCCGGCGTCGGGCTTGTCCCGTCGCTGGCTCACCGCCTCGAGCACCTCCGAGCCGGCGGTCTCGGCCAGCGCGGCGAGCTCGGCCAGCGAGCGGTCGGCGTCGGCCTGGGTGCCCTCGGCCCACACGCCGACGAGCACGACGCGCTCGAGGCGCAGCTGCCGGTACTCGACCTCGCTGACGTCGGCGAGCTCGGTGGACAGCCCCGCCACGCGCCGCAGCGCGCCACGGGCCTCGAGGTCGTAGGAGCCGGTGGTGTCGTCGGCCTCGTCCCACTGGCCCGCCGGAGCGGGGCGCAGGGACTCCGGCGCGGGCGTCGGGGTCCCCTCCGCGCGCTCGGCGCGGTCCTGCGCGGCAGCGAGCACGGCGCGGTTCTGTGCGGTCGTCATCGGGTCCAGCGTGACACGCACGCCGTCCCCGGTCACCTGGGTTGTCGTCTCTTGAGTCGTCATACGGCCGGTACAACACCGGAACGGGTCACGTGCATCCCGCCGGGAGGCGGGTAGGGCTGCGAGTGACAGGGAACGACGCCATCCCCGAGGAGGCCCTCCGTGAGCACCAGCAGCGACGCCGGCAACGACGACCCCGGCCGCGACCCCGCCGGCCTCGAGGTCCCACGCAACCTCTTCGGCGGCGCCGACCAGGACACCGGGGCCGGCGCGCCGCGCGGCACCGGCAACGTGGGCCCCGGCGACAAGCCCGAGGCGCCGACCGACGACCCGGAGACCCGCGCCGACACCCCAGACAACCCCTAGACCGTCCGCGGTCCGCCGGCACCCGGCCGCGGTCAGAGTCCCGCCTCGACCATGTCGAGGGTGCGCTCCACGGCACGGTCGCGGCGGTCCGGCGGCAGCCGGCGCAGTGGGCCCTCGGTGAGGAGCACCGCCAGCCCGTGCACCGCCGCCCAGGCAGCAGTGGCGGCGTCCGGCCGGCGCGCCTCGTCGAGCACGCCGGCCGAGACCAGGTCGGCGATGCAGGACTCGAGGACGCCGAACGGATCGGCGTCCGGCAGGCGGCCACGGTCGTGACGGTTGGCCACCTGGAACAGGCCGGGCTCCTCGAGCACGTACTCCACGTAGGCCCGCCCCGAGGCACGGAACCGGCGCCGCGCGTCGGTCGCGGCGTCCTGCGACGGCGCCACCTCGGAGATCCGCAGCGCCAGGCGCTCGGCGAGCCGGCGGCGGGCGACGTTCCCCACGGCCACCAGCAGGTCCTCCAGCCCCTCCGGGAAGTGCCGGTACGCGGCGGAGGCGGACACGCCCAGGCCGGCAGCGAGCCGGTTGAGCCCCACGGCCGCCTCCCCACCCTCACTGGCCGCGGCGACGCCGGCGTCGACGAGGGCGGCCTTCAGGTCGCCGTGGTGATAGGTCGTCCGTGCGGCCACGACGTCATCCTGCCATCGATGTTGACATCGTTCACACGACCCTCCTATGTTGGTACCGTTCACATGGGAGGTGCGCGAGTGTTCGTGTCCTGGACGGCGCTGGAGCTGACCACGCCCGCCGCGGCGTGTCCGTGGCGTCCTGCCGGCGCCACGGTCAGCCAGGCGGGGATCGCCGGCCCCGGCCGGGCCGAGCTGCCCGAGGCGGTGGGCTCGTGGTGGTCGGTGCTCGGCACCTGGGAGGACCCGGCGGCAGCGCTCGCGGCGGCGCCGGCGCCCGGCGCGTCCGTGCGCGGCGCATGGCACGTCGTCCTGCAGCCGGTGTCCTACCGGGGGGACGCGGTGCTGTCCGGCGGCGCGCGGCCCTTCGACCGGCTCCCGCACCGTGGCAAGGTCGCCGGCGCGGCGGCCGTGATCACGCTGGCCGGGCTGTCTGCCAACGCCGGACGCACCGGGGAGTTCCTCGACCGCTTCGCCTCCCTGGGCCGCCAGGTGCGCGACGCGCCCGGCTCGTGCGCCGCCCTCGTCCAGGCCCCCGAGGACGGCGCCGTCCTCACCTTCTCCGCGTGGCGCACGCTGCGCGACGCCGTCACGTGGGCCTACCACCGGCCCGACCACGCCGCGACCGTCGCCCGCCAGGAGACGCACCCGATGCTCGACAGCACCGGCTTCCTGCGCTGCGCCGTCCTCGGCAGCACCGGGACCTTCGACGGCACCGACCCCCTGGCCGGCCTGACCGGCACCCCCGTCCACGCACAGGAGACCCCGTGACCGATCCCGAGCAGCACGACCCCGTCGCCGCGTACGGCGCTGGCTGGCCACCGACGACCAGGAGCGCCTCGCCCTGCTGGAGCAGGCGTGGGCACCCGACGGCGTCTACTGCGACCCGCTCGCCCTCGTCACCGGTCGCGAGGCGCTCGCCGCGCACATCGCCCGGACACAGGCGTCACTGGCGGGCGGGCGCGTCGAGGTGACCAGCGAGCCCGCGCGCCACCACGACAGCGCCCTGTTCCACTGGCGGATCACCGACGCCGCCGGCGCCACGGTGCTCACCGGCCTCGACGTCGTCCAGGTCGACGACGCCGGCCGCATCCGGCGCCTGACCGGCTTCTTCGACCAGGCCCCAGCCGCGGGGTGACGCGCGTCAGGTCCCCAGCCACTCCCGGGTGAGCTCACCGGTCGCCACCACGACGGCGGGGCCGCGCAGCACCGTCGTCTCCGGGGACACGTCGACCGTGAGCCGGCCGCCGGGGACGTCGACGACGACGGTGCCGCGCTGCGGCTCCTCGGACCCGGCCGCCAGCGCCGCGTACGCCGTGGCGCAGGCGCCGGTGCCGCAGGAGCGGGTCTCCCCCACCCCGCGCTCGTGCACCCGGAGCCGCACGTGCGCGTCGGCGCCCTCGGTGCCGGCCGCGAGCACCCGCACGAACTCGACGTTGACGCCGTCGGGGAACAGCGCGGCGTCGAAGGCGGGCCGGCGGGTGAGGTCGAGGGCGTCGAGGTCGGCGTCGGTGAGGCAGACCAGGTGCGGGTTGCCCATCGACACCGCCTGCCCACCGAACACCTGCCCGGCGACGGTGGCCTCACCGCGGCCGAACGGCCGCGCCGGGCCCATGTCGACCCAGTAGGTGCCGCCGGGACCGGCGCCGACGCGGCGCGGCCCGCCGCGGGTGCCCACGAGCACGCCCTCGGCGCAGGCGCTGCGGTCGAGCAGGCCCTCGGTGACCAGCACGTGCAGGAACAGCCGGATGCCGTTGCCGCACATCTCCGCGTGCGACCCGTCGGCGTTGCGGTGGTCCATGAACCACTCGCAGGCGTCGAGGTGCTCGCCGAGGACGGCGGGGGCGTCGGGCACGTGCCGGCTGCGCACCACCCGCAGGACGCCGTCGCCCCCGAGACCGGAGCGGCGCTCGCAGAGCCGCTGGACCAGGGCGGCGCCGAGGCGGTCCTCGGGCCAGCGGTCCCCGTCGGGGTCGGGGAGGACGACGAAGTCGTTCTCGGTGCCGTGCCCGAGGAGGAACCGGTCGCTCACCGCTCGATCGTACGGCCGGCGACCAGCGCCCCGACCGCGTCGGCGAGGTCGGTGCGGGCGGCGTCGAACCAGGTGGTCGTGGCGTCGCGGCGGAACCAGGACCGCTGCCGGCGGACGAACCGGCGGGTGGTGCCCACCGTCCGCTCGCGCGCCTCCTCGGCCGTGAGCCCGCCGTCGAGCTGGGCGAGCACCTGCGCGTAACCGAGCGCCCGGGAGGCCGTGGGGCCCTCGCGCAGGCCCTCGCCGACCAGCGCCTCGACCTCGGCGACGAAGCCCGCGGCCCACATCCGGTCCACCCGCTCGGCCACCCGGGCGTCGAGCTCGGCCGGCTCGCGGTCCAGGCCGACGACCACCGCCGGGTAGTGCGGCCGCGGGTCGGGCAGCGTGGCCCGGAACGGGCGGCCGGTGATCTCGACGACCTCCAGCGCCCGCACGATCCGGCGTCCGTTGCTGGGGAGGACCGCCGCGGCGGCGTCCGGGTCGACGGCGGCCAGCCGGGCGTGCAGCGCGGCCGGGCCGACGTCGTCCAGCTCGGCCTGCAGGCGGGCGCGGACGGCGGGGTCGGTGCCCGGGATGTCGAGGTCGTCGAGGACGGCGCGCACGTAGAGCCCCGAGCCGCCGACCAGGAGGGGCAGCACGCCGGCCGCCCGCAGCCGGTCGATCTCCGCGCGGGCCATCTGCGCGTACTCCGCCACTGACGCCGCCTGCCGCACCGGCCAGACGTCGAGCAGGTGGTGCGGTACGCCCTGCCGCTCGGCGGCGTCAGGCTTGGCGGTGCCGATGTCCATGCCGCGGTAGAGCTGCATGGAGTCGGCGTTGACCACCTCGCCGCCGAGCCGCTGCGCCAGCGTGACCGCCAGTGCCGTCTTCCCGGTGGCGGTCGGGCCCACGATCGCGACGACGGGCGGGGCGACGACGGGAGGCGGCGTCACCGCCCCGTCCAGGACGCCACCAGGTACCCGACGCCGAACGGCGCGTCGTCGTGGAGCAGGGCGGCGTCGACGTCGCGGCCGGCCAGCAGCCTGCCGACCGCCCGCCAGGCCGGGACGCCGGCGGCCAGCAGCCGCTCCCCCTCGGCCGGGTCCAGCGCGGCGAGCGCGCCGGCGTCCCCCTCCGCGAGGGCGGCGGCCACGGCGGCGTCGAAGGGCGCGGCGGCGGGGTCGTGGGAGCCGGGCGCCTTGTCCCCGCGGCGGGCCGACCCGTCGCCCATGACGAGCAGGCCGGTCCGGCCGGGCAGCGCCGCGACGACGGCGGCGAGGTCCTCAGGTCCGGCGCCGACCCGCACGCCGGCGTACCCGGCGCAGTCGAGCAGCCACGCGCCCACGGTCAGCGACAGCGGCAGCCGCCGGCCCCCGGGGCGGACGGCACCGTCCAGCGGCACCTCGACGTCGACGCCGAAGCCGCGCAGGTCCCCGACGTCGCCGGAGCCGTAGCGGCCCTCCGCGCCGGGCCCCACCACCACCACGGCGTCGGGCCGCCCGGTGAGCAGCGCGCCGACGGCCGCGGCGCACGCTGCGAGCAGCGCGCCGGTGTCCGCGGCCGCCCCGCGCGCGACCTCGGGGAGGAGCAGCGGCGGGCACGGGCAGAAGGCGACCGGCACCGGTCGCGCGGGCGGGCTGCTCACCGCAGCAGTGTCGCCGATGCGGCGTGGGACACTGCGGTGCGTGTCGAGCACGGAGAACCCCGGAGACGGGTCGCAGCAGGTCCCCCCGCCCGAGACGACCGGTCCTGACGCGGTCACCCCGGAGGCCGGGACGCCCGCCGCGCCCACCCCCGGGGCGGCAGCGCTGGCCGACCCGACGGCGGCCGAGGGCGCGCCCGAGGCCACCGCACCGGAGGCCACCGCGCCCGAGGTCGGGGCGCCCGAGGTCGCCGCGCCCGAGGTCGCCGCACCCGAATCGGTCGTTCCCGAGTCCGTGGTCCCCGAGACCGTGGTCCCCGAGGTCGTGGTCCCCGAGTCCGTCGTCGCCGAGGTCGCCACCCCCGGGGTCGTCGCACCGGCGGCGTCGGCGCCCGTGCCCGCCGCTGAGGTGGCGTCGGACCCCGCGCAGTGGGGCCGGGTCGACGAGGACGGCACCGTCTACGTGCGCACCGTCGACGGCGAGCGCGTGGTCGGCTCCTGGCAGGCCGGTGAGCCCGCCGCGGGCCTCGCGCACTTCGCCCGCCGCTACGACGACCTGGCCACCGAGGTCTCGCTGCTCGAGGCGCGGCTGAAGGCGCACACCGGCAACCCGAACGAGCTCAAGGCCAAGGCGCAGGCGCTGGCCGAGACGATCCCGACCGCCACCGCCGTCGGCGACCTCGACGGCCTCGCCGCGCGCGCCCGCGCGATGGTCGGCACCGCCGACTCCGCGGCCGCCGAGTCGCGCGCAGAGAAGGCCGCCGCCCGCGCCGCGCAGGTCGCCCGCAAGGAGGCGCTGGCCGCCGAGGCCGAGCAGATCGCCGCGGAGTCGACGTCGTGGAAGGCCTCCGGCGATCGGCTCAAGGCGATCGTCGAGGAGTGGAAGACGATCCGCGGGATCGACCGCAAGACCGACGAGGCCCTGTGGACGCGCTTCGCCGCCGCCCGCGACGCCTTCGGCCGCCGCCGCGGTGCGCACTTCGCCGCGCTCGACGCCCAGCGCGGCGAGGCGCGCGCGGCCAAGCAGGAGCTCATCGCCGAGGCGCAGCGGCTGGCGGCGTCGACCGACTGGGGCCCGACCAGCGCCGCGATGCGCTCGCTCATGGATCGCTGGAAGGCGGTGCCGCGCACCGGCCGCGACGGCGACGACGACCTGTGGAAGCAGTTCCGCGCCGCGCAGGACGTCTTCTTCTCCGCCCGCGCCGAGTCGGACAAGGTGCGCAACTCCGAGCAGCTGGCCAACCAGCAGGCGAAGGAGGAGCTGCTGGCCGAGGCCGAGAAGCTCGACCCGTCCGCCGACCTGCGCAGCGCCCAGGCCGCGCTGCGCCGGATCCAGGAGCGCTACGACGCCATCGGCCACGTGCCGCGCGGCGCGATGCGCTCGCTCGAGGACCGCATGCAGGCCGTCGAGCAGAAGGTGCGCGGCGCCTCTGACGCCGGCCGGGTGCGCACCGCGCCGGAAAACCCGATGGTCACCTCGATGCGGGCTGCGGTCGGCAAGGCCGAGGAGCAGCTCGCCAAGGCCGAGGCCTCGGGTGACACGAGCCGGATCTCCCGGGCGCGGGCCGACCTCGAGACCCGCCGCGAGTGGCTCGCCGAGGCCGAGAAGACCGCCTCCCGCCGCTGACGCACGTCTGAGGCAGAGGAGCCGATACCCACGTCCTGGCGCCCAGGACGTGGGTATCGCTTCCTATGCCTCGTTCAGACCGGGGCGCCGACGCGGGGCATGCCCAGCAGGACGCCGGGCGTCGTCGGGCGGGTGCCGGCCTCGTGGGCGTCGCCGGCCCGGGTGCGCCGGTGCGACAGCAGCGGGCCGTCGGCGACCAGGTGGTGCGGCGCGGCCGCGGTGACGACGGTCTCGACGACATCCCCGGGCCGCACGCCCGCGCCGCCGGCGAAGTGCACCAGCCGGCCGTCGCGGGCGCGGCCGCTCATCCGGCCGGTGCGGGCGTCCTTGCTGCCCTCCCCCGCCGCGGCCAGCAGCTCGACCGTGCGGCCGACCTGCGCGCGGTTCTCCGCGAGTGAGATCTCGTCCTGCAGCGCGGTCAGCCGCAGGTAGCGCTCCTGGACGACCTCCTTGGGCAGCTGGCCGTCCATCTCGGCGGCCGGCGTCCCGGGACGCTTGGAGTACTGGAAGGTGAAGGCGCTGGCGAAGCGAGCCTGCCGTACCACCTCGAGGGTCTGCTCGAAGTCGGCCTCGGTCTCGCCGGGGAAGCCCACGATGACGTCGGTGGTGATCGCGGCGTCGGGCATCGCGGCGCGGACCCGGTCGATGATCCCGAGGTAGCGGTCCTGCCGGTAACCGCGGCGCATCCGGCGCAGGACGTCGTCGGACCCGCTCTGCAGCGGCATGTGCAGCTGGTGGCAGACCGCGGGCGTCTCGGCCATCGCCTCGATGACGTCGTCGGTGAACTCGCGCGGGTGCGGGCTGGTGAAGCGGACCCGCTCCAGGCCCTCGATCCGTCCGGTGGCGCGCAGCAGGTCGGCGAATGCGCCCCGGTCGCGGAACTCCACGCCGTAGGCGTTGACGTTCTGGCCGAGCAGGGTCACCTCGAGCACGCCCTGGTCGACCAGCGCCTGCACCTCGGCGAGGACCTCGCCGGGCCGGCGGTCCTTCTCCCTGCCGCGCAGCGCCGGGACGATGCAGAACGTGCAGGTGTTGTTGCACCCGACGCTGATCGACACCCAGCCGGCGTAGGCCGAGTCCCGCTTCGCCGGCAGCGTCGACGGGAACACCTCGAGCGCCTCGGCGATCTCCACCTGCGCCTCGGCGTTGTGCCGCGCCCGCTCCAGCAGCGTCGGCAGGGAGCCGACGTTGTGCGTCCCGAAGACGACGTCGACCCACGGGGCCCGCTTGACGATCTCGCCGCGGTCCTTCTGCGCGAGGCACCCGCCGACGGCGATCTGCATGCCCGGGTGCGCGTCCTTCACCGGGCGCAGGTGGCCGAGGTTGCCGTAGAGACGGTTGTCGGCGTTCTCCCGCACCGCGCAGGTGTTGAGGACCACGACGTCGGCGTCCTGCCCCTCCGGAGCGGCGGCGTAGCCGGCGGCCTCCAGCAGCCCGGACAGGCGCTCGGAGTCGTGGACGTTCATCTGGCACCCGTAGGTGCGCACCCGGTAGGTGCGCGGGGGGCTGGCGACCTCGGTTCCCATGGCGCTGACGAGGGTACGGCGCGGGCCCGGTCACGTGGTGTGACCGCCTTCGGCACGGGTGCCCGGTGGGCGCGGTCACGGGCCGTGACCGGGTTCGTTACTGGTTCGTGATGCCTCCGGGACCTCGTCGTCCCCGCGCGGCTCTAGGGTCCAACGGGTGACCAGCCAGCAGACCGGAGGACCTCTCGTCCAGCTGACCGGCGTCAACAAGTGGTTCGGTGAGCTGCACGTCCTGCAGGACATCGACCTCTCGATCGACCGCGGCGAGGTCGTCGTCGTCATCGGCCCCTCCGGGTCGGGCAAGTCGACGCTCTGCCGCACCATCAACCGGCTCGAGTCCATCGAGAAGGGCGAGATCTCGATCGACGGCCAGCGGCTGCCCGAGGAGGGCAAGCAGCTCGCCCGGCTGCGCAGCGACGTCGGGATGGTCTTCCAGAGCTTCAACCTCTTCGCGCACAAGACGATCCTCGAGAACGTCATGCTCGGCCCGACGAAGGTGCGCCGGACGTCGAAGGCCGACGCCGAGAAGCGCGCCCGCGAGCTGCTCGAGCGCGTGGGCGTCAGCGCCCAGGCCGACAAGTACCCGGCCCAGCTGTCCGGCGGCCAGCAGCAGCGGGTGGCCATCGCCCGCGCGCTGGCCATGGACCCCAAGGTCATGCTCTTCGACGAGCCGACGTCGGCGCTCGACCCGGAGATGATCAACGAGGTGCTCGACGTCATGACCTCGCTGGCACGCGAGGGCATGACGATGATCGTCGTCACCCACGAGATGGGCTTCGCCCGCCGGGCGGCCAACCGGGTCGTGTTCATGGACGGCGGCCGGATCGTCGAGGCCGCCGACCCGCAGACCTTCTTCACCAACCCGCGCTCGGAGCGGGCCCGCGACTTCCTCTCCAAGATCCTGGACCACTGACCCACAACGGGAGGACACCCATGCGCAGTACCCGGAAGCTGGCAGCGTTCGCCGCTCTCGGCCTCACCCTCGCCGCCTGTTCCAGCGAGGCGGGTGAGCAGGCCGCGGAGGAGTCGGCCAGCGCCCCCACCGTCGCCGAGGACGTCGAGTTCCCCGAGGGCTCGACCATGGCCGAGATCGCCGAGGCGGGCACGCTCCGCGTCGGCACGAAGATCGACCAGCCCGGCTTCGGCCTGGCCAACACCGAGGGCACGCCCGAGGGCTTCGACGTCGAGATCGCCAAGATCATCGCCGCGGAGCTGGGCCTGTCGGAGGACCAGATCGAGTTCACCGAGACGGTCTCGGCCAACCGCGAGCCGTTCATCCAGCAGGACCGCGTCGACATCGTCGTCGCGACCTACACGATCAACGACGCCCGCAAGCAGGTCGTCGACTTCGCCGGACCGTACTACGAGGCCGGGCAGGACATCATGGTCGCGGCGGGCAATCCCGAGGGCATCGAGGGCCCGGAGGACCTGGCCGGCAAGACCGTCTGCTCGGTCGAGGGCTCCACGCCGGCGCAGAACATCCGGGACAACTACCCGGAGGCCCAGCTGACCACCTACGACGTGTACTCCAAGTGCGCCGACGACCTGCGCAACGGCAACGTCCAGGCGGTGACGACGGACAACGTCATCCTCACCGGTCTGGTCGCCGGCAGCGAGGGCGCCTTCGAGCTGGTGGGCAACCCCTTCACCGAGGAGCCCTACGGCATCGGCCTGCAGCTCGGGGACACCGAGTTCCGCAACTTCATCAACGACGTCCTCGAGGAGTCGTTCGAGAACGGCTCGTGGGCCGACGCCTGGGACCGCACCGCCGGTGCGATCACCGGTGAGCCGGCGCCCGAGCCGCCGACGGTCGACCGCTACTGACCCGCCCGGACCGTGCGGGGGCCGGCTCCCCGGCCCCCGCACGGCCCTGTGACGACGCAGACCCGACGACGCCGGACGGAGGACCATGTCGTTCCTGGCCGAGAACTGGCCCGTCCTGCGGGACGCCTTCCTGACCACCCTGAGCCTGGCCCTCCTCTCGGGCCTGTTCTCCCTGCTGCTGGGCACCGTGCTCGTGGCGATGCGGGTCAGCCCCGTCGCCCCGCTGCGCGGCCTGGCCACCTTCTACGTCGAGGTGTTCCGCAACACCCCGCTCACGGTGGTCTTCTTCTTCCTGGTCTTCGGGATCGTCCAGATCGACCTGTCCTTCCCCAGCCGGTTCATCGCCGCGGTGAGCGCGTTGTCGCTCTACACCTCCGCGTTCGTCGCCGAGGCGCTGCGCTCGGGCATCAACGCGGTCCCGCCGGGCCAGGCGGAGGCGGCCCGCGCCCTGGGCCTGGACTTCGGGCAGACGCTGCGCCAGGTGGTCCTGCCGCAGGCCTTCCGGACGGTCGTGCCGCCGCTGGGCAACGTGTGGATCGCGCTGGCGAAGAACACCTCGATCGCGGCCGGCTTCGCCGTCAGCGACCTCACCGCCGCCCTCACCCGGCTGTCCAACGCCAACGCCGACGAGCTCGCGCTGGTCTTCGCCGCCATCGTCGTCGGCTACCTGGTCATCACGCTGCCCTCGGCGGCACTGTTCCGACTGCTGGAGCGACGGGTGGCGATTGTCCGATGAGCACCTCGAGCGTCCTGTTCGACCTCCCCGGCCCGCGGGCGCGGCGCCGTCAGCGGATCGGCACCGTCGTCGGACTGCTGGTCGTCGCCGGTCTCGTCGCGCTGGCGCTGTGGCGGCTGGGCAGCAACGGCCAGCTCGAGGGCTCGCGCTGGGCGATCCTCTTCGACACCCGCACCAACGTGCCGCAGCGGCTGCTGTCGGCACTCGTCGACACCCTCAAGGTGGCGGCGGTCGGCATGGTCGCGGCCACGGTCCTCGGCGCGCTGCTGGCGGTCGGCCGGCTGTCGGACCACCTGTGGGTGCGGATCCCGGTGACGGTCGTCGTTGAGTTCTTCCGCGCCGTCCCGCTGCTGGTGCTGATCCTCTTCTGCCTGCTGTTCCTGCCGGTCATCGGCATCCCTACCAGCGCGTTCTTCGCCCTGGCGCTCGGACTGACGCTCTACAACATGGCCGTCCTCAGCGAGATCTTCCGCGCGGGGATCCTGTCGGTGGACCGCGGCCAGCGGGAGGCGGCCTTCGCGCTCGGCATGCGCAAGTCGCAGGTCATGTCGCTGGTGCTCGTGCCGCAGGCGGTGCGCCGGATGCTGCCGGTGCTGGTGGCCCAGCTCGTGGTGCTGCTCAAGGACAGCTCGCTGGGGTTCATCGTCGCCTACCCCGAGCTGCTGCGGACCGCGCGCAGCCTGGTGGAGACGCTCAACTTCCAGTTCGGGCCGATCTACACCTTCCAGCTCTACGTGGCGGCCGGCGTCATCTACATCGTGGTGAACGTGCTCCTGTCGTGGCTGGCTCGGGTCATCGAGCGGCGCACGCAGCGCAGCGCCAAGGCGGCCGCCGTCGAGGACGTCGAGCTGCCGGCCGACGTGCAGATGGGCGGCGGCGGCGGGGCGATCACCAAGGTCTGACCCGCTGGTCCCGCCGACGACCACAGGGGACACGGGACGGTCACGGCGCGTCCCGCCCGTCCCGCCGCCCGCGCGCACCCCGCGGGCGGTCAGGCCGGGCGGGACGGCTGCCGAGAGGGCCGTCGTGGACACCGCTCTCCGCCCCGTCGTGCCTCCGCTGCCCTCCGTGGTGCGCCTGCCCGACGGCCAGGTCGACCTCGCCCAGGAGTTCGTGAACCGCCTGCGTGCGGCCGCGCCCCAGTTCGCGATCGCCGCCGGTGCAGGGTCCGCCGTCGTCCGCGAGGCCGTGCCGCCGGCGCGGCACCGCCGGGCGCGCTGCCGGGTGGTGCTGCGGGGCACCGACGGCACCGAGCGCGACCTGACCTTCCTCGGCCCGGTCAGCCGGCCGGCGGTGATGCCCCACCGCACGTTCGAGCAGCAGATCCAGCAGTGGCTGGCCGCCCGGCTCGACGGCCAGGGCGCATGGCTGGTCGCCGACGACGAGGCTCCCGACGGCGTCGCCGTGGACCTGACCGCGTGGACCGGCCGGCCCGAGTCCGCCGGCCTGGCCGCCGAGGCGATGCCGCTGCAGGCCGTGCCCGCCGAGGCGATGCCCCTGCAGGCCGTGCCCGCCGAGGCGGTGCCGCTGCAGGCCGTGCCGGCCGAGGCCGTGCTCCCCCGGCCCCTGCCGACCGCGGAGGTGGCGACCCAGGCCATGCCCGCCCAGCTGGCCGTCGCCCCGCTGGCCGGCTGAGCGCCCGGCTCAGCCGAAGGGGTCGGTGGCCGCGCGCAGCGCGGCGGCCGCGCCCCCGACGAGCGGCCGGCCGTGGCCGGGACAGACCACGTCGGCGTCCAGGGCGGCCAACCGCTGCAGCGAGGTCCAGGCCTGCGCCCGGTCGGTGTTGAACGGGCCCAGGATCAGGTCGCCGTCGGACTCGGCGACCGTGTCGCCGGTCAGCAGAACGCCCGCCTCCGGCAGGTGCACGGCGATGCTTCCCGGCGTGTGACCCGGGACGCCGAGCACCCTCACTCCCCCGCCGAGCACGTCCCCGTCGACGGCCGGCTGCACCGGCCGGCAGGCGGGTGCCCGCGATGTGTCCGCCGACGCGCGGGCGAAGAGCTCCTCCTCCGCGGGTGTGATCACCGGCTCCGGACCCGGCCGGTCCTGACGCACGACCGGCGCGTCTGCTGCCCCCACGACCACCGGCGCGCCGTTCCAGGCGTGCACCGCGGCCGCCGAGCCGCAATGGTCGTCGTGGAAGTGGGTCAACACGACGCGACGCACGTCCTCGCGCCGCAGGCCGAGACCGGTCAGGGCCTCGGCGATCGCCGGTGCACTGCCCGGCAGGCCGGTGTCGACCAGGGTGACGCCGTCCTCGCCCTGCCAGAGGTAGGCGTTGCTGATGCCGAGCGCCAGCAGGTGCAGGCCCGGGACGATCTCGCGCACGCTCATGCCGGGACGCTAGGTCATCGGGACGCCCGCGCCACCCGTCGTCCGCGCAGAGCGCAACGACGGGGCAGAGCAGCCCTCAGTCGTCCCCGGCGTCCCAGCCGGACTCGCCGGGGAGGTCGGGGTCGCCGAAGCCGGTCTCGTCGAGGACCTCGCGCACCACCGCACCGGCCAGGCCACCGTTGTAGCCCTTGCGGGCCAGCATCCCGACCAGGCGGCGGGTGGCGGTGACCCGGTCCACCCGGCGCAGCGCCGGGAGGCGCCGCTCGACCAGGTGCCGGGCGGAGGCCCGTTCGTCCTCGTCGTCGACCTGGGCGAGGGCCTGCTCGGCGTCCTCGCCGTCAACGCCCTTGGCGCGCAGTTCCGCCCGCAGCGCCCGGCGGGCCAGGCCCCGGCCGGCCTGCCGGGAGGTGACCCAGGCGCGGGCGAAGGCGGCGTCGTCGATGAGGCCGACCTCGCCGAACCGGTCGAGGACGGCGGTCGCGGCGTCCTCGGGGACTCCGCGCCGCTCGAGCAGGTCGGCCAGCTGTTGACGCGTCTTGGCCGCACCGGTCAGCGCCCGCAGGCAGATTGCGCGGGCCACCGACTCGGGATCGCCCGGGTCGTCGGCGGCGGCGTCGCGGGGACCGCCGGCACCCGGTGCGGCGTCGGGGTCGGCGGCGGCCGGACCGTCCGGGTCAGGGGACGGCCCGGCTCGCCGCCAGGAGCGGCCGGCGCGGTCACGGGGACCGCGACCACGCCGGCCGGAGGGTCGGTCGGACTGCTCGGCGTCGGCCCACCCGGAGCTCGAGCCGGACCAGCCGGTCACGACGTCGCTCAGAAGTCGACCGGGTCAGCGGCCGGGGCGTCGACCTGCGGGCCGATGCCCAGCTTCTCCTTGATCTTCTTCTCGATCTCGTCGGCGAGGTCGGGGTTGTCGCGCAGGAAGCCGCGGGCGTTCTCCTTGCCCTGCCCGAGCTGGTCGCCGTCGTACGTGTACCAGGCGCCGGACTTGCGGACGAAGCCCTGCTCCACGCCGATGTCGATCAGGCCGCCCTCACGGCTGAAGCCCGTACCCCAGATGAGGTCGAGCTCCGCCTGCTTGAACGGGGCGGCGACCTTGTTCTTGACAACCTTGACGCGGACCCGGCTGCCGACGGCCTCGGTGCCCTGCTTGAGGGTCTCGATGCGGCGGATGTCGATCCGGACCGAGGCGTAGAACTTCAACGCCCGCCCGCCGGTGGTGACCTCCGGCGAGCCGTAGACGACGCCGACCTTCTCGCGCAGCTGGTTGATGAAGATGCAGGTCGTGCCCGAGTTGCTGAGCGCGCCGGTGATCTTGCGCAGCGCCTGGCTCATCAGCCGGGCCTGGAGACCGACGTGGCTGTCGCCCATCTCGCCCTCGATCTCGGCGCGGGGCACGAGGGCGGCCACGGAGTCGACGACGATGAGGTCGAGCGCGCCGGAGCGGATCAGCATGTCGGCGATCTCGAGGGCCTGCTCACCGGTGTCGGGCTGGCTGACCAGCAGCGCGTCGGTGTCGACGCCGATCGCGCGGGCGTACTCCGGGTCGAGCGCGTGCTCGGCGTCGATGAAGGCGACGATGCCGCCGGCTGCCTGGGCGTTGGCCACCGCGTGCAGGGCGACCGTGGTCTTGCCGGAGGCCTCCGGGCCGTAGATCTCGACGACGCGGCCACGCGGCAGGCCACCGACGCCGAGGGCGATGTCGAGGGCGATGGAGCCGGTCGGGATGACCCGCATGGCGACCTCGGGCGAGTCGCCCAGGCGCATGACGGAACCCTTGCCGAACTGCTTGTCGATCTGGGCGAGGGCCATGTCGAGGGCCTTGTCGCGGTCGAGCGTTGCCATGGTGCTCACCTTCGGGAAGTCGCGTGTCGTGGAGTCGATGCCGTGTCGGAGGCGACGCTAGGCCGGGGGTCTGACACTTTCCGGTGACCGACTCGACCTGTGGAGGGACGACCCCCCTGTGGACGCGGGTGCCACTGTAGGGCGAACACGTGTTCGAGTCGAGCGACACGCCGCCGACGGTCTGGACAGCCGGCTCAGCGGTCCTTCGGGGGCACCTCGTACTCCTCGCAGATCGCCAGCCACACCCGGCGCACCGGCACGCCCGCGTCGATCGCCTCGACGGCGGAGCGGCCGCCGAGGACGGCGAACACGTGGTCGCGCGCCACGCTCTGCGCCCGCATCGACCCGAACTGGGCCTCCAACCGGGACCAGAACTCCTGCAGGCGCACGTCCCCGACGCTAGCGCGCGTCCCCGTCGGCACGGGCGGCCGCATCGGTCCGCGCGGCCTCGTCTCGAGCGGCGTGGCCGGCGAGCCCGGCCCGCAGCCGGCGGACCAGCGCCGCCGGGTCGTCGGCGGCCAGCCGCAGCTCGGTCACCGGCCGGCCGTGGGTCCGCGCGAGCGGCAGCACCAGCGGCGTCCGCAGCTCGACGTCGACCTGGGTCGACGACATGACCGTCACCGACACCGCGCGCCGCTCGCCCTCCTCCTCGACGACGACGGTGCGCGAGCCCTCGACGCTGCGCCGCCGGACCCGGACCGCGGCGATCTCCTCCCACGGCACCGAGACGTCGACCGAGGAGCCCGACCGCACCCGCAGGCCGCCGTCACCGACGCTGTGCGGGTACACCTTCATCGACGCGAGCAGGCCGATCATCCACAGCAGGCCGTAGACCCCGACCACGAGCAGCGCGATCCGCGCGGACCGCCATGGCAGCAGCCAGTCGACCAGCGGTATCTCGATCGCCGACAGGACGACGAACGTCCACAGCACCGGCGTGACCGCCGAGGCGTACGGGAAGGCGTCGGCGCCGGCCGGCACGTCGGGGCGGCGCCGGACCCAGCGCCCCAGGCTGCGCCACATGCCGACCTCGAAGGCGACCGCCTTCCGGAGCAGCCCGACCACGGTCACGACGCCGCTCCGTCCGGGACCAGCGCCCGCAGCCGCTCGAGGACCTCGTCCAGCGCGGACACCAGCCCGTCGAGCCGCTCGGGCGGCAGCCCGCCGAAGAGCTGCTCGGCGAGCCCGGCCCGGCCGGCCGCCATCTCCGTGAGCAGTGCCTCGGCCCGGGGAGTCAGCGTCACGAGGGTGGCCCGACGGTCGGTCGGGTGCGGCTCCCGGGTCACCAGGCCGGCCTCGGCCAGCCCGTCGACCAGCCCGGTGACGTTGCGGGCGCTGACCCCCAGAGCGTCGGCGAGGGCCCGCTGGGTGCTCGGGCCGGCGGCGCGCAGCCGCCACAGCAGCGTCGTGCGCGCGACGGTCAGCCCGGCGGCCGCGAGCGACGTCGTCATGTCCCGGCCGAGCAGGACGGTGACCTCGAGGACCCTGTCGAGCGCGGCGATCCGGGCGTCCGCCATTCGTGAGCCTCCTGCACCGTGAAGTACCTTCACGATATCAGGGCGGCTAGGCTGGGGGCGTGTTCCCCACCACGGGCTCGGCGACGTGGGACGTCGTCCTCGAGATCGGCATCGCGCTCTGCATGCTGGTCACGCTCGTGGTGCTGTGGCGCAACATGCGCGGCCACTGAGCGCCAGCGGTCAGCGCCGGACCCACACCAGCGCGAGCGGGACCACCAGCACCGCCGACACCCCGGCCACCAGGCCGAAGCCGCCGAGGGCGAGCAGCGGCCCGCCGACGGCGCCGGCGACGGCCGCCCCCAGCCCCATGAGCAGGTCGGTGCCGCCCTGAGCGGTCGGCCGCACCTCCGCCGACACCGACTCGGTGACCAGCGTCGAGCCCGCGATCAGCCCGCACGACCAGCCGAGCCCGAGCAGCAGCAGACCGACGCTCAGCCGCGCCGTCGCCTCGGGCGGGGCCGTGCCCGCGATCACCGCGGCGGCCAGGAGCAGCAGCCCGCCGGCCGCGACCGTCGCCCGCCGGCCGACCCGGTCGGCGAGCAGTCCGACCAGCGGGCTGAACAGGTACATCCCGGCGACGTGCACGCTGATGACCAGGCCGACCAGCCGCAGCGTCGTCGCGTCGTCGTGCCCTCCGGCGTGCCCCATGTGCACCGGGGTCATCACCATCACGCCGACCATCACCGCGTGCGAGACGACGACGGCGACGATGCCGAGACGGCCGCCGGGGTCGGCCCACACGGCGGCCAGCGCGGCGCGGGTGGCCCGCCGTGGGCGGACGGGCGCCGGGCCGGCGCCGTCGCGCAGCCGCCGGGCGAGCAGCAGCGGGTCCGGCCGCAGCGCGAGCTGCAGCCCGACCGCGACGACGGCCAGCACCGCGGCCGCGAGGACGAACCCGCCACCGAGCGCGGGCAGCCCCAGCGCCCGGCCCAGGTCGGCGCCGGGCCCGGCGAGGTTGGGCCCGACCACCGAGCCGACCGTCGTGGCCCACACCACCAGGGACAGCGCCCGGCCGCGCCGCTCCGGCACGGCGAGGTCGGCGGCGGCGTAGCGCGCCTGCAGGCTGCAGGCGGTGGCGGCGCCGAAGGCGAACAGCCCGGCCAGCAGCAGCGGCAGCGACGACAGCGCCGCCGCGACGACGGTGAGGACCGCGCCGCCGACCGCGACGGCGTACCCGGCGGCCAGCCCCGCCCGCCGCCCGGCGCGGTCCGACAGCCGCGCGAGCGGGACGGCGAGGACCGCGGCGCCCAGCACGCCCGCCGTCTGCCCCAGCCCGGCCGCGGCGTCGGTGCCGGCGACGTCGCGCGCCAGGAGCCCGCCGACGGTGATCCCGACGGTGATGCCCAGCCCGCCGAGCGCGACGGCGCCGGACAGGACGCCGACCGTCCGCCGCTGGACCCGCTCGACGTCGGGGGCGACCCCGGTGGTCAGGGGCTCCGTCGTCACGGCCGGCTCACAGGCCCATCGAGCGGCCGATGATCTCGCGCATGATCTCGTTCGTGCCGCCGTAGATCGACTGCACGCGGGCGTCGCGCCAGGCCTTCGACACCGGGTACTCGTCCATGTAGCCGTAGCCGCCGTGCAGCTGCAGGCAGCGGTCGGCGACCTTGTTCTGCAGCTCGCTGGTCCAGTACTTGGCCATCGCCGCGTCGACGGCGGTCAGCTCGCCGGTGCCGAGCTGGCGCACGCACTCGTCGACGAAGGTCCGCGCGATCGTCGTCTCGGTGTGCAGCTCGGCGAGGACGAACCGGCTGTTCTGGAAACTCCCCACCGGCCGGCCGAAGGCGGTCCGGCCGGTGACGTACTCCCGGGTCTGGGCGAGCACCGTCTCGCAGGCGGCCACCGCGCCCACGGCGATCGACAGCCGCTCCTGGGGCAGGTTCTCCATGAGGTGGGCGAAGCCGCGGTTCTCCGTGCCGAGCAGGTTCTCCGCCGGCACCCGGACCTCGTCGAAGAACAGCTCGGCGGTGTCCTGGGCCTTGAGGCCCACCTTGTCGAGGTTGCGGCCGCGGGTGAAGCCGGGCATGCCCCGCTCGACGACGAGCAGGCTGGTGCCGCGCGAGCCGGGGGCGTCGGGGTCGGTGCGGGCCACCACGATGACCAGGTCGGCGTTGATGCCGTTGGTGATGAACGTCTTGGCGCCGTTCAGCACCCACGAGTCGCCGTCGCGGCGCGCCGTGGTGCGGATGGACTGCAGGTCGCTGCCGGTGCCGGGCTCGGTCATGGCGATGGCGGTGATGAGCTCGCCGCGGCAGAAGCCGGGCAGCCAGCGCGCCGCCTGCTCCTGGGTGCACAGGTCCCGGAGGTACGGCGCGACGACGTCGTTGTGCAGGCCGAAGCCCAGGCCGCTGGCGCCGACCCGGGTGACCTCCTCGTCGAGGACGGCGTTGTAGCGGAAGTCGCGGACCCCGCCGCCGCCGAAGCGCTCGTCGACGTCGAAGCCCAGCAGGCCCTGCTCGCCGCCGGAGAGCCACACCTCGCGCGGGACGACGCCGTCGCGCTCCCACTGGCCGTGGAACGGGGCGACGTTCTTCTCCAGCCACGTGCGGACGGTCTGGCGGAGGTCCTCGTGCTCGGCCTCGTAGAGCGAGTGGCGCATGCCCGGCAGTGTGCCGCACGCCACCCCCGGGACGGCGCTCGTCCGCCGGGCGGGACCGCGGAGCCGGCCGCATGCACGCGCCGTGCCCATCCCGACGCGGCCCATCCCGACGCGCTCCTTCGCCCACGTCCGGCTGACCGTCACCGACATCGACCGGTCCCGCGCCTTCTACGACGACGTCTTCGGGCTGCCGGTCGCCTCCGAGGTGCCCGCCGACGCCGACGACGCGACCCGCGAGCAGCTGGCCTTCCTCTACGGCGGCGTCGTCCACGCCCTCGGTGACCAGCTGCTCGGGTTGCGGCCGGTGAGCGCGGACTCCTTCGACGAGGACCGCACCGGCCTCGACCACGTGAGCTTCGCCGTCGACTCCCGCGCCGACCTCGACGCCGCGGCCGCGATGCTCGACGAGCGGGGCATCGCGCACGGCGGCGTGAAGGACATCGGCGCCGGCGCCATCCTGGACTTCCGCGACCCCGACGGCATCGCGCTGGAGCTCTTCGCCCGGGCCGGCTGACCGGGCCCCCATCGCCGCAGGCCAGCGGACTGTCGTACCCGCGGGGACACTGGAGCCGTGCCCGCTCTCGACCGGTTCTCCGCGCCCACGCGGGCCTGGTTCACCGGCGCCTTCGCCGAGCCCACCGCCGCCCAGGAGGGCGCCTGGCAGGCCATCAGCAGCGGCGAGCACGCCCTCGTCGTCGCCCCCACCGGGTCGGGCAAGACGCTGGCGGCCTTCCTGTGGTCGCTCGACCGGCTGGCCGGCACCCCGCCGGTCGACGAGAGCCGCCGCTGCCGCGTCCTCTACGTCTCCCCGCTCAAGGCGCTCGCCGTCGACGTCGAGCGCAACCTGCGCGCCCCGCTGGCCGGCATCGGTCAGGCGGCGATGCGGCTGGGCCTTCCGCGCCCGGAGATCACCGTCGGCATCCGCTCCGGCGACACCCCGGCCGACGAGCGGCGGGCCTTCACCCGCCGGCCCACCGACATCCTCATCACCACGCCCGAGTCGCTCTTCCTGATGCTGACCAGCTCCGCGCGGGAGGCGCTGCGCGGCGTGGAGACGGTGATCGTCGACGAGGTGCACGCCGTCGCCGACAGCAAGCGCGGCGCGCACATGGCGGTCTCCCTGGACCGGCTCGACGAGCTGCTGGAGCGGCCCGCGCAGCGGATCGGCCTGTCGGCCACGGTGCGCCCCATCGAGGAGGTCGCCACCTTCCTCGCCGGCGGCCGGCCGGTGCAGGTCGTGCAGCCGACGTCGGTCAAGCAGTGGGACCTCTCGGTCGTCGTCCCGGTCGAGGACATGAGCGCCCTCGGCCAGCCCACCGGTGAGCTGGAGGGCTCGGCGGCCGGCGACCAGCCGCGGACGTCGATCTGGCCGGCGGTCGAGGAGCGGGTGCTCGACCTGGTCGAGGCGCACCGCAGCACCATCGTGTTCGCCAACTCCCGGCGGCTGGCCGAGCGGCTGACCAGCCGGCTCAACGAGATGTCCTACGAGCGCACCACCGGCGAGGTCGTGCCCCCGGGCACCAACGCCGCCGCGCTCATGGCCCAGGCCGGCTCCGGCGGGGGCACGCCGGAGGGCTGGCAGCCGGTCGCCGCCGCCCACCACGGGTCGGTCTCCCGCGAGCAGCGCGCCGTCGTCGAGGAGGCGCTGAAGTCCGGCCGGCTGCCGGCGGTGGTGGCGACGTCGTCGCTCGAGCTCGGCATCGACATGGGCTCGGTGGACCTGGTCGTCCAGGTCGAGTCGCCGCCCACCGTGGCCGCGGGCCTGCAGCGGGTCGGCCGCGCCGGGCACCAGGTGGGCGCGGTCAGCCGCGGCGTGCTCTTCCCCAAATACCGCGGCGACCTCGTGCAGTGCGCGCTGGTGGCCGAGCGGATGAAGGCCGGGGCCATCGAGTCGATCCGCTACCTGCGGAACCCGCTCGACGTGCTCGCCCAGCAGATCGTGGCGATCGTGTCGGAGGGCCCGCGCACGGTGGAGGAGGTCGGCGCGCTGCTGCGCCGGTCGGCGCCGTTCTCCGGCCTGCCCGACTCTGCGCTGCACGCCGTGCTCGACATGCTGGCCGGCCGCTATCCCTCCGACGCGTTCGCCGAGCTGCGGCCGCGGCTGACCTGGGACCGGGTCACCGACACCCTCACCGCGCGCAGCGGCGCCCAGCGGCTGGCGGTCACCAGCGGCGGCACCATCCCCGACCGCGGCCTGTTCGGCGTCTTCCTCGTCGGCGGCGAGGGGGCCGGCGGACGCCGGGTCGGCGAGCTCGACGAGGAGATGGTCTACGAGTCGCGGGTGGGCGACGTCTTCCTGCTCGGCTCGTCGTCGTGGCGGATCGAGGAGATCACCCACGACCGCGTGCTGGTCTCCCCTGCCCCCGGCCAGCCCGGGAAGATGCCGTTCTGGCACGGCGACGCCCCCGGGCGCCCGCTGGAGCTGGGCCGGGCACTCGGCGCGTTCCTGCGCGAGGTCGGGTCGGCGACCCCGGAGAAGGGGCGCGAGCGGGCGCAGGCCGCCGGTCTCGACGACTGGGGCGCGGCCAACCTGCTCGCCTACCTCGCCGAGCAGAAGGCGGCCACCGGCCACCTCCCCGACGACCGCACGCTGCTGGTGGAGCGGTTCCGCGACGAGCTCGGCGACTGGCGGCTGGTCGTGCACTCCCCCTTCGGCGCGCAGGTCAACGCCCCGTGGGCGCTGGTGCTCGCGGCCCGGCTGCGGGAGCGCTACGGCGTCGACGTCGCCTCGATGCACTCCGACGACGGCATCGTGCTGCGGCTGCCCGACACCACCGGCGAGCCGCCGGAGGCCGAGCTCGCCGTCCTCGACCCCGACGACGTCGAGCGCGAGGTGACCGCCGAGGTCGGCAGCTCCGCGCTGTTCGCCAGCCGGTTCCGCGAGTGCGCCGCCCGCGCGCTGCTGCTCCCCCGCCGCGACCCGCGCCGCCGCACCCCGCTGTGGCAGCAGCGCCAGCGCGCCGCCCAGCTGCTCAGCGTGGCCAGCGACTTCTCCTCGTTCCCCATCACCCTCGAGGCCGCTCGCGAGGTGCTGCAGGACGTGTACGACGTCCCCGGCCTGGTCGAGCTGATGCGCGACGTCCGCTCCCGCCGGGTGCGCGTGGTCGACGTGCAGACCCAGGCCGCCTCCCCCTTCGCCCAGTCGCTGCTGTTCGGCTACGTCGGGCAGTTCCTCTACGAGGGCGACGCCCCGCTGGCCGAGCGGCGGGCGCAGGCGCTGGCGCTGGACACCGGCCTGCTCGCCGAGCTGCTCGGCCGCTCGGAGCTGCGCGAGCTGCTCGACGCCGAGGCGCTGGCCGAGGTCGAGCGGGAGCTGCAGCGGTTGCCGGCCGAGCGGCACCCGCGCGACGTCGACGGCGCCTCGGACATGCTGCGCGGTCTGGGCGACCTCACGCCCGCCGAGGCGGCGCTGCGCGGGATCCCGGCCGCCTGGCTCGGGGAGCTGGTCGCGTCCCGGCGGGCCATCGTCGTGCGGATCGCCGGCGAGGAGCGCCACGTCGCCATCGAGGACGCCGGCCGGCTGCGCGACGCCCTCGGCACCGCCCTGCCCGTCGGGGTGCCCGAGGCGTTCACCGAGCCGGTCGCCGACCCGCTGGGCGACCTGGTCGGCCGCTACGCCCGCACCCACGGCCCGTTCCAGCCGGCCGAGGTCGCCGCGCGGCTCGGCCTCGGCATCGCCGTGGTCACCTCGACGCTGCAGCGGCTGGTCGGCACCGGCCGGCTGGTCACCGGCGAGTTCCGGCCCGGTGGCACCGGCCAGGAGTGGTGCGACGCCGAGGTGCTGCGCTCGGTGCGCCGCCGCAGCCTGGCCAAGCTGCGCCAGGAGGTCGAGCCGGTCCCGATCGGCACGCTGGCCCGGTTCACCCCGTCCTGGCAGTCGGTGGGCAGCCGGATGCGCGGGGTCGACGGCGTCCTGGCGGTCGTCGAGCAGCTGGCCGGCGCGCTGGTGCCGGCCAGCGCGCTGGAGTCGCTGGTGCTCCCCAGCCGGGTGCGCGACTACCGCCCCGCGATGCTCGACGAGCTGACCAGCGCCGGCGAGGTGCTGTGGGCCGGCGCCGGCGGACTGCCCGGCGGCGACGGCTGGGTGAGCCTGGTGCCCGCCGACCTGGCGCCGCTGCTCCTGCCCGACCCGGTGGAGCTGCCCGAGGAGGGCGGCGTCGGGTTCGCCGTGCTCGAGCAGCTGGGCTCCGGGCAGGCGGTGTTCTTCCGGGGGCTGTCCGACCTGGTCGGCGCCACCGACGACACCGCGCTGGCCGACGTCGTCTGGGACCTGGTGTGGGCCGGCCTGCTCACCAACGACACGCTCGCCCCGCTGCGCACCCGGCTGGCCGGCGGCGGCACGCACAAGCGGGCACCGGCGCCGCCGCGCGCCCGGGTCGACCGTCCCCGCTACGGCCGCGCCCGCCTCGGCCGCCCGGCGATGCCCACCCGCACCGGCCCGCCCACGGTGGCCGGCCGCTGGTCGCGGCTGCCCGAGCGCGAGGCCAACCCGACCCGGCGCACCACCGCCCGCGCCGAGGCCCTGCTCGAGCGGCACGGCGTGCTCACCCGCGGCGCGGTCATGGCCGAGCAGGTGCCCGGGGGCTTCTCCGCCGTCTACCCGGTGCTGCGGGCGTTCGAGGAGAACAACCGGGCGCGGCGCGGCTACTTCGTCGAGACCCTCGGCGCCGCGCAGTTCGGCACCGTCGGCTCGGTCGACCGGCTGCGCGCGTTCGCCACCCCGGACCGCGCTCCCGAGGGTGCGGTGGTGCTCGCGGCGACCGACCCCGCCAACGTGTACGGCGCCGCCCTCCCCTGGCCCGACCGCAGCGGCCCCTCCGACGGCGACTCCGCCGACCAGGTGGCCGTCGACGTCGGCGAGGGCACCGGGAGCAGGCGGGCCAGCGGTCACCGCGCCGGGCGCAAGGCCGGCGCGCTGGTGGTCCTGGTCGACGGCGAGCTCGTCCTCTACGTCGAGCGCGGCGGCAAGTCGCTGCTGTCGTGGACCGAGGACGAGACCACGCTCAAGGAGGCGGCCACCGCGCTGTCCGGCGCCGTCGCCGCAGGGGCGCTGGGCCGGATGGTCGTGCAGAAGGCCGACGGCGCCTCCGTGCACGAGGACACCCCGCTGTCGTCCGCGCTGCAGGCGGCGGGCTTCGCCGCCACGCCGCGCGGACTGCGCCTCCGGGGATGAGTTCCTGCGGCTGACCGGCCGGGTGTGCCGTGGGCCCGCGTACCGTGGACCGTCGCAGTGACGAGGGATAGAGGGAACTGACATGGCAGCCGGCACGGTCCGCTGGTTCGACGCGGACAAGGGCTTCGGGTTCATCGAGCCGCAGGACGGCGGGGACGACGTCTTCGTCCACTTCTCGGCCATCGAGGACACCGGTGGCTTCCGGACCCTCGAGGAGGGCCAGACCGTCGACTACGACGCCACCGAGGGGCAGCGCGGCCCGCAGGCCGACCGGGTGCGCCCGGTGGGCGGCGCCCCGCGCGGCCGCCGCGACGACCGCGGCGACCGGGGTGGCCGTGACGACCGGGGTGGCCGTGACGACCGGGGTGGCCGCGACGACCGCGGACGTGGCGGGCGCGCTCCACGCGGCCTGGTCATCCAGGGCACGGTGACCCGCTTCGACGCCGACCGCGGCTTCGGCTTCATCGTCCCGGAGGACGTCTTCGTGCACGTCTCGGCGGTGGCCCGCGGCGGCGACCTCGAGGAGGGCGACCGCGTCGAGTTCGAGCTCGTCGAGGGCGCCCGCGGCCTGCAGGCGGACTCGGTGCGCCTGCTGCCCTCGCTGCCGCGGCGCGGTGCCGACCGCCCCGCGCCCCGCGAGCGCCGCGACGACCGCCGCGACGACCGCCGTGACGACCGGGGCGGCCGCGACCAGCGCCCCGCCCGCGCTCCCCGTGGCGACTCCGGCGGGGACGCCGGTGGCGACGCCCAGGGCACCGTGCAGTGGTTCAACGCCGACAAGGGCTTCGGCTTCATCACCCCCGACGACGGCGGCGAGGACGTCTTCGTGCACTTCTCCGAGATCGCCGACGACGGCGGCTTCCGCGAGCTCCAGGAGGGCCAGCGGGTCGCCTTCTCCCGCACCTCCGGCGCGCGCGGCACCAGCGCCAGCGGCGTCCGCCCGCTGGACTGAGTCGGCGGCCGCGGGCCGTCCGCTCCTCGCGGGCGGCCCGCAGCAGCACCGCCACCCAGCTCCGGCAGGGGCGCCCGCCCTCGGCGATCCGCGCCAGCGCCTCGGGCGAGGGACCGGCCCGTCCGTAGCGGTGCGCCATCTCCTCGTGCAGCCGCGCCTCGGCGGCCGGGAGGACGTCGGGCGCCCCGGCGCCGCGGACCACCACGAGGTCGGCGGAGAACGGCCCGATGCCCGGCAGCTCGCGGACCTCGGCCAGCGCCTGCTCGGCCGGCAGCGCGCGCAGCCGGCCCCCGTCGAGGCGCCCGTCCAGCGCCGCCTCGGCCAGCCCGCGCAGCCGCTCCTGCCGGACCGCTGGCACCGGCAGGCCGGCGGCCGCGGCCAGCAGCCGCGCGGGAACCGCTGCAACAGCACCGCCCAGCACGCCGCCTCCTACGGCGACCAGAAGCCGACCGGTCGGAAGCCGGGACGCGCGGCGGCCAGCGGGGCCAGCACCCGGTCGGCCGCGGTGACCCGGGCGGAGTCCGCGCCGTCGACGTCGAGACCCAGGATCCGCGCCACCTGCCCGGCCAGCCCCGGCGGCGGCTCGGCGTCGGTCCGCAGCATCACCACGCCGGCGCCGTCCTGGGTGACGGCGACGCCGACCGCGGTGTCCGAGCCCTCCACCCAGCAGGCCAGCCGCAGGACGCCGCCGGGTGCGCCGGGATGGCGGGCGGGCGCGAAGCCCTCGAGGAAGCGGGCGCTCCGCGCGAGGTCGAACGGGCCGCGCACCGGGATCTCGGTCACGCGCCCGGGTCTACGCCCGGGGTGCGACGTTCCCGCAGGTCAGCGGCGGCCGCGCAGCCAGGGGGCGAGCCAGCGCGACAGCCGCGGCATGACCACCTGACCGAGCAGCACGACCACGATCGTCGCCGACAGCAGCAGCCGGGCCGGCAGCGGCCACGACGCCACGTGCGGTGCCACGAGCAGCTGGAAGGCCAACGTGATGGCGAAGACCACCGCGATGGTGAGCACGGTGAGCCGCCAGCGCGGTCCCGGGCGCGGCGGGGTGAGCGCGGTGAAGAAGCTGTCCAGCCCGGCGACGCGGGCGTAGTCGGCGCCCTCGGAGAGGTGCCCGACGCGCGCCAGCGCCGCCTGCCGCTCGGCCGAGCGCTCCCAGCGGGCCAGCGACTCGCCGTCGGCGAAGCGGTAGACCAGGTGGTACCGGGTCGAGCCGGGGCCCGGCCGCAGCAGGCTGGTGCCCAGGTTGCCCGCGAAGCCGGCGGCCAGGCCGAGGACCTCCTCGGCCCAGCGCTCGAACGCCTCGCGCTGCTCGGGATGCACGTCGCGGGCGACGGTCACGGTCACCGGCTCACCGGCCTCGGTGAGGTGCGCGGGCGTGCTGCTGGCGGAGGCGGGACGACGCTGCACGGCTCCTGCAGCGCTGCGGCACCCCGCGGGCTTCCCGCCACCCGCGTGACCTCCCTCGCCTCTCAGCAGCGCGGACGCCCGCGGGGGACACTGGGGACGTGCCCGAGGGAGACACCGTCTGGCTGGCGGCCAAGCGGATGAACACCGCGCTGTCCGGCCAGACGCTGCGCCGCGGCGAGCTCCGGGTGCCGCAGCTGGCCGCGACCGACCTGAAGGGCCGCACCGTCGCCGAGGTCGTCCCCCGCGGCAAGCACATGCTGACCCGGTTCACCGACGGCTGGACGCTGCGCACCCACTACCGGATGGACGGCAGCTGGCACATCTACCGCAAGGGCGCGCGGTGGCGCGGCGGGCCGGCGTTCTCGATCCGGGCGGTCCTCGCCACCGACCAGTGGGACTGCGTCGGCTACCGGCTGCACGACGTCACGTTGGTCCGCACCACGCAGGAGGACACCGTCGTCGGCCACCTCGGCCCCGACGTCCTCGGCCCCGACTGGGACCTCGACGAGGCCGTGCGCCGCCTGCGGTCGCACCCCGACGAGCACATCGGCGTCGCGGTCCTCGACCAGCGCAACCTGTGCGGGCCGGGGAACCTCTACAAGGTCGAGGGCCTGTTCGTCTGCGGCGTGCACCCGTGGATGCGGGTCGCCGACGTCGAGGACCTCCCGGGACTGGTCGAGCGGACCCGCGCGCTGATGCTCGCCAACCGCGACCGCCCGGAGCAGAGCACCACCGGCGACCTGCGCCGCGGCCGCGACCACTGGGTCTACGGGCGCAAGGACAAGCCCTGCTACAAGTGCGGCACCTCGATCCTGCGCGGCGACCAGGGCCCGGACCTGCAGGAGCGCATCACCTACTGGTGCCCGACCTGCCAGGCCACCGACGCCGCCGTCGACCCGCTGGCCCGCACCGGTGAACCCGACCACCCGCGGCCGCTGACCAGCGCCACCTGAGACGCCGCGGGCCCGGTCCCCACGGAGGGGACCGGGCCCGCTGGTGACGTGCTGGAACGGCCACCCTCCAGGGGCCCGCGCCGAGCGTGCGAGGCGTGGGGGAAGGGTGGTCCTACTGCTGCTCGGGGCGCTGGACCGGCTGCTCGACCTTGTCGAACGACGGCGACGCCGCCCCGGGGCCGATCGCGCCGGCGGCGCCGGTGCCGCCCTCGACGGCGGTCTGCCCGCCCATGCCGGCGCGGATCTGCTCCAGCCGGGAGGCGCCGGCGACGTCGAGGGTCGCCTTCTGCACCTCGAGCATGCGGCCCTCGACGGAGGTCTGGGCGAGCTCGGCCTGGCCCAGGGCGTTGGCGTAGCGCGTCTCGATCTTGTCGCGGACCTCCGCCAGGCTCGGCGTGTTGCCCGGTGCCGAGAGCTCGTTGACCTGCCGCATCGAGGCGGCCACGTGCTCCTGCATCTTGGCCTGCTCGAGCTGGCTCATCAGCTTGGTGCGCTCGGCCAGCGTGGTCTGCAGCCGCATCCGGCTCTGCTCGACCGCGCCGCGCGCCTGCTCGGCGGCCTGCAGCGCCTCGTCGTGGCTGCGCTTGAGGTCCTCCATCGCCTGCTCGGCGGCCACCAGCTGGGTGGCGAAGGCCTGCGCGGCCTGCTCGTACTCGGCGGCCTTGGGGGCGTCACCCCGGCCGCGCGACTGGTCGGACAGCACCAGCGCCTGGCGGGCGGAGGCCTGCAGCTTCTCGACCTCGCCGAGCTGCCGGTTGAGCCGCATCTCCAGCTGCCGCTGGTTGCCCAGGACCGCGGCCGCCTGGTTGGCCAGCGCCTGGTGCCGCTGCTGCTCGGCCTCGATCGCCTGCTGGATCTGGATCTTCGGGTCCGCCCGCTGGTCGATCTGCGCGTTGGCCGACGCGGTCAGGTACCGCCAGAGCTTGACGATCGGGTTGGGCATGGTGGCTCCTCCTGCTCCGGCGCGTGGCGCGCCGCCTCCTGGCCGACCGACCACCGCGTACGGGCGGCGGTCCTCCCCGCCATCGTCCCAGCACGACCGGTGTCCAGGCCAACAGGGACGTCCCCGGTCCGCCCGGCGTCCCCCGTCCGGGGATGCCCGGAGCCGCCGGACCGCTCCGGCTAGGGTCGCCCGATGGACAGCGCCGTCCCCACGCTCACCGTCCTGGGCGAGCTCGTCGTCGACCTGCTGCCGGTGCCCGGCGCCGACGCGGGTCCTGAAGGCACCGCTCCGCAGTACGTCGCGCGGCCGGGCGGCAACGCCCTGAACGTCGCGGTGGCCGCCGGCCGGCTCGGCGCCCCGGTGGCGCTGCTGGCCCGCCTCGGCAGCGGCCCGCTGGCGTCGGCGCTGCGGCGGCACGCCGAGCTCTCCGGCGTCGACACCCGCGGCTTCGTGACGGCGACCGAGCCGGTCAGCCTCGCCGTCGTGGGGCTGGGCCCGGACGGGTCGCCGGACTACGGCTTCCACGTCCAGGGCGCCGCCGACTGGCAGTGGACCGACGAGGAGCTGGCCGCCGCCCTGCCCCCGACGACGGCGCTGCTGCACGTCGGCTCGATCTCGTCGTGGACGCCGCCGGGCAGCGAGGCCATCGCCCGGCTGGCCGAGCGGCTGGCCGGTACCGCGCTGGTGAGCGTCGACCCCAACCTGCGCCCGATGCTCGCCGGTGGCCCGGTCGGCGCGGCGCTGGGCAACGACCCGGTGGGGGTGCGCACCCGGCTCGACCGGCTGGTCGCCGTCGCCGACCTGGTCAAGGTCAGCGCCGAGGACCTCGCCTGGCTCGAGCCGGGCACCGCCGACCTCGACGCCGCCGCACGGCGCTGGGCCGGCCGCGGGCCGGCGCTGGTGCTGCTCACCGACGGCGGGGCGCCGCTGCGGATCGCCCGCCCCGGCCGGCCGCTGCTGCACCGGGAGCCGCCGCGGGTGACCGTGGCCGACACCGTGGGCGCCGGCGACTCACTCGCCGCCGGCCTGTTCGCCGGCCTGCTCGCCGCGGGGGTCACCACGCGGGCGGCCCTGGAGACACTCCCCGACGACGACCTGCTCGCCCTGGTCGACGACGCCGCGCTGGTCGCCGCGCTCAACTGCACCCGGGTGGGCGCCGACCCGCCGACCGCCGCCGACCTCGCCGCCGCCAAGCGGCAGCGGGCCTAGCCGGGCGCCAGCCAGGCGGCGGTGTCCGGCGCGAGCGCGTCCCCCACCGCCTCCGCTCCCACTGCCTCGCTGGCCAGCAGCGGCCGGCCGAGCCCGGCGAGCGGGACCGGCGCCGCGGACAGGTTGACGACGCAGCGCAGCGCCGGCCCGCGGTCGAAGGCCAGGACGTCCGCGCCCAGGTCGAGCCAGGTCAGCGGCTCCTCCGACAGCAGCTCCCGGCGCAGCCGCAGCGCCTCCCGGTACAGCGACAGCGTCGACGACGGGTCCGCGTCCTGCGCCTCCACGGTCAGCGACGCCCACGACGCCGGCTGCGGCAGCCACGGCCGAACACCGGCGGGCGCGAACCCGAACGGCGGCCGCTGCCCGGACCACGGCAGCGGCACGCGGCAGCCGTCCCGCCCGCGGGCGGTGTGCCCGGACCGCTCCCAGGTCGGGTCCTGCAGCGCGTCGGCGGGCAGGTCCTCGACCTCCGGCAGGCCGAGCTCCTCCCCCTGGTACAGGTAGGCACCGCCCGGCAGCGCCAGCGTCAGCAGCGCCGCGGCGCGGGCGCGGCGCAGTCCGAGACCGATGTCGGCGGGAGCGGCGTCGTCGAACCCCATGACGGCGGCGGCGCTGTGCGCCCGGCCGAAGCGGGTGACGTGGCGGGTCTCGTCGTGGCTGGACAGCACCCAGGTGGCCGGGGCGCCGACCGGGGCGAGCGCGGCCAACGTCCCGTCGACCACCGCGCGCAGCGCCCGGGCGTCCCACGGCGCCTTGAGGTAGTCGAAGTTGAAGGTGGTGTGCAGCTCGTCGGGGCGGACGTAGCGGGCCAGCCGCTCCGGGCCGTTGACGACGGCCTCGGAGACGAACAGGCGGTCGCCGTCGTAGGCGTCGCCGATGCGGCGCCAGCGCCGGAAGACCTCGTGCACCTCGTCGACGTCCCAGTGCGGGTTGTCCACCCAGGTGCTGCTGGCGAACGAGGCGCCCGGCGCGTGACCGGCGTCGGGCAGGCCGGGCACCTTGGCCATCGCCGGGGCGGCGTCGACGCGGATGCCGTCGACGCCGCGGTCGAGCCACGAGCGCACGATCCCGTCGAACTCCTCCTGCACGTCCGGGGAGCCCCAGTCCAGGTCGGGCTGCTCGGGGGCGAACAGGTGCAGGTACCACTGCTCCGGGCCGCCAGGTCCGGTCACCCGCGTCCAGGCCGGGCCACCGAACGCGCTGATCCAGTCGTTGGGCGGGTCGTTCCCGCCGGCCCGACCGTCCCGGAAGAAGTAGCGGGACCGCTCGGGCGACCCCGGGCCCGCGGCCAGCGCCGCCCGGAACCACGCGTGCTCGGCCGAGGTGTGGTTGGCGACCAGGTCGACCACCACGCGCAGCCCGACGGTGTGCGCGTCGGCGAGCAGCGCGTCGACGTCGGCGAGGGTCCCGAAGCGCGGGTCGACGTCGCGGTGGTCGGTGACGTCGTAGCCGCCGTCGGCCATCGGCGAGGGGTACCAGGGGGTGACCCACAGCGCGTCCACCCCGAGACCGGCGAGGTACGGCAGCCGGCTGCGCAGGCCGGGGACGTCGCCGAGCCCGTCCCCGTTCCCGTCGGCGAAGCTGCGCAGGTAGACCTCGTAGACCACCGCCGTCCGCCACCACGGACGGCGGTGGTCCACAGGTGTCCTCTCGCTGCTACGCGGCGCCGGACCGGTGTGCCCCGGACGGCCCGGAGGTCCCGGACGTGCCCGAGCTGCCGGAGGGGCCGGACAGCATGCTGGAGCCGACGGTCTGGCCCGTGGCCTGCGCGTGCTCGACCTGCTCCACCCGGTCCTCGGTGGCCATCTGCGTCAGCCGGGCGCCGGCCTCCGCGTCCCGGGTGAGGTTCTCGCCGGTCTGCGGGTCGAAGACGTGGATCTTCCGGCTGTCCAGCCAGAACTCCGCGTCCCGGCCCTCGCGGATCCGGCTCGTGGAGTCGATGGACACGATCGCCTGCGTCCGCAGCTCCTCGGAGTCCAGCTCCCGGGAGAGGTCACGCAGCTGGGCGGTGATCGCCTCCGGCGCCTCGTAGGGGATGTAGGCGTACTGCGAGTCCCCGAGCCACTCGGTGACGTCGACCCGCGCGCGGAACACCGACCCGACCGGGCGCTTGACCTCGTCGACCAGCGACGCGTCCTCGAAGTACTCCGGCCGGATGCCCACCAGCAGGAGCTCCCGGCCGCGGACGGCCGCGGCCCGCTGCTCGTCGAGCGCGATCGCCCCGAACGGCGTCTGCAGGGTGGTGCCCTCCAGCGTCGCGGGGAGGAAGTTCATCGGGGGCGAGCCGATGAACCCGGCGACGAAGAGGTTGACCGGCTGCTCGTAGAGCTCACGCGGCGAGGCGACCTGCTGGATCTTGCCCTTGCGCAGGACGCAGACCCGGTCGCCGAGGGTCATCGCCTCGGTCTGGTCGTGGGTGACGTAGACCGTGGTGATGCCCAGCCGGCGCTGCAGGCGGGAGATCTCCGTGCGCATCTGCCCGCGCAGCTTGGCGTCGAGGTTGGACAGCGGCTCGTCGAAGAGGAACGCCTCGGCCTGCCGCACGATCGCCCGGCCCATGGCCACCCGCTGGCGCTGGCCACCGGAGAGGTTGGCCGGCTTGCGCTCCAGGTGCTCCTTGAGCTCGAGGACGTCGGAGGCCTCGTTCACCCGGCGGCGGACCTCGTCGTCGGGCGTCTTGGACAGCCGCAGCGGGAAGGCGATGTTCTCGAACACCGTCATGTGCGGGTAGAGCGCGTAGTTCTGGAAGACCATCGACAGGTTGCGCTCGCGCGGTGCGAGGTCGTTGACCCGCTTGCCGCCGATGACCATGTCGCCGCTGGTGATGTCCTCCAGCCCGACGATCATCCGCAGCAGCGTGGACTTCCCGCAGCCGGACGGGCCGACCAGGATCATGAACTCGCCGTCGGCGATGTCGAGGCTGACGTCGTTCACGGCCGGGTAGCCGTCGCCGTACTGCTTGACGATGTTGCGCATCTCGATGGAGGCCATCAGATCTCGTCCCCTCTGGACGGAAGTGGACTGGGGAGCACGGCCGGGTCAGCCCTTGACCGCGCCGTTGGTGAGGCCGGCGACGATGCGCCGCTGGAAGAGCAGGACCAGGACGACGACGGGGATCGTGACGATCACCGCGGCCGCCGCGATGGCCCCCGTCGGGTCCTCGAACTGCGAGGCGCCGGTGAACAGACCCAGCGCGGCCGGGACGGGGCGGGACCTGTCCGTCGACGTCAGCGAGATGCCGTAGGCGAAGTCGTTCCACGCGATGAAGAACGCGATGATCGCCGTGGTGAAGACGCCCGGGGCGGCCAGCGGGACGATGACCTTGCGGAACGCCTGCCACGTCGTCGCGCCGTCGACCTGCGCGGCCTGCTCCATCTCCCAGGGGATCTCCCGGAAGAACGCCGACATCGTCCAGATGGAGATCGGCAGCGTCAGGGACAGGTACGGGATGATCAGCCCGGGCCAGGTGTCGTAGAGCCCGATCTGCCGCCACAGGTTGAACAGCGGCGTGACGATCGAGATGACCGGGAAGATCGCCACCGCGAGCGCGGTGCCGAGGATGAGCTTCTTCCCCGGGAAGTCCAGCCGGGCGATCGCGTAGGCGGCGAACATCGACAGGATGCACGAGATCGCCGTGGCGATCAGGCAGATCCCGAAGCTGTTGCGCAGCGCCGGCAGGAACAGGTCACTCGCCGCGCCCGTGAGGATCGTCGAGTAGTTCGTCCAGGAGGGGTCGGTCGGCAGGAACTGGCCGTTGGCCACGTCCGACGGCGCCTTCAGGGACAGCGAGACGATCCAGGCGATCGGGAACAGGCAGTAGATGACGATGAGGACGCCACCGACGACCCACCAGACCTTCGACCTCGTCGACATCAGCGCTCACCTCTCGCCTGGGCCAGGTCGACCTTGAAGCCCTTGATGAACAGGAACGCGATCAGCACGACGGCGAGGAAGAGCAGGACCGAGACCGCCGAGCCCAGGCCGATCTCCACCCGCGCGATCGTCTGCCGGTAGGCGAGGAAGGACACCGACTCGGTGCCGTTGGCCCCCGCGGTCATGATGTAGATGCTGTCGAAGACGCGGAACGCGTCCAGGGTCCGGAACAGCAGGGCCACCATGATCGCGGCCTTCATGTTCGGGATCGTCACCTTCCACAGCCGCTGCCACCGGGTGGCGCCGTCGACCTTCGCCGCCTCCTGCAGCACCTCCGGCACCTGGGCCAGGCCAGCCAGCAGGAGCAGCGAGATGAACGGCGTCGTCTTCCAGATCTCGGCCAGGCAGATGACGAACAGCGAGGTGCCGGTGCCGCCGAACCAGTCGGTGGTCGACTCGACGCCGGGCAGCCAGGCGAACCAGCTGTTCACGAAGCCGGTCGTGATGTTGAAGGCGAACTGCCAGGCGAAGGCCGACACGACGGTGATGACCGCGTACGGGATGAGGATGGCCGCCCGGACGACGGGCCGGATGTTCCGCAGCGCCTTCACCATGACCAGCGCGAGGGCGAAGCCGAGGACCAGCTCGACGGCGACGGTGATCACCGTGATGAGCAGGGTGATGAACACCGACTGCCACCACAGCGGGTCGGTGAGGACGACCCAGTAGTTGGCCAGCCCGTTGAACGACCGGTTCTCCGGGTCGGTGAGCCGGTAGCTGAACAACGAGTAGTAGACGGCCTGCAGGATCGGGTAGGCGGTCACCAGGAGCATGACCACGAACGCCGGGCCGGCCAGCAGCCAGCCGAGCTTGCGCTCCGCCCGCGAGCGGTCGCTGATGGCCCCGCCGGGTGAGGAGACCGGCTGGGTCTTCTCGACCGGTGGGAGGGTCGTCTGGCTCACAGCAGCTGCTCCCCTCGCAGGACGGCGCCGATGAGCTCCTGGGCCCGCTGGCCCGTCTCGTCGGACGCCGAGGACGGCGGGTGGTACTCACGCTGGAGACCGCCGGAGACCTCGCTGTAGTACGGGGTCTGCGGCCGCGGGGCCGCCGCCTCCAGCGACTCCCGGATGGTGTCGGCCATCGGGAAGGCCTCCTGGACCTCCGGGTCGTCGTACACGGCCACCGACGACGCCGGGTTGCCGTTGGTGATCATGTACTCGGCCTGGTTCTCGTCCGAGGTGATGCACTCGGTCGCCTCGTACGCCAGGTCGACGTCGTCGCTGAAGGCACCCACGCCGAGGTTGATGCCGCCGTAGGGCGGTGCGCTCGGGGTGTCCTCGTCGACGCGCGGGTAGAGCGTCCAGCCGTAGTCGTCGGGCACCGAGGCGTCGAGCGTGCCGGCCTCCACGGCGCTGAGGGCGCGGGACCAGACGAACGGCCAGTTGACCATGAACCCGCCGTCCTCGCTCTCGAACTGCGTGGCGCTGGTGTCCTCGCTCGAGGTCGAGAAGGCCGACCCCACGACGCCGGAGTCGGCGACCAGCGCCATGACCTCGGCCGCCCGCTGGCCGGGCTCGTCGGTCAGCCCGAGCTGGATCTGGTCGGGGTCGGTGGAGTTCTCGGCGATGACCGAGCCGCCCGCGGACTCGATGAGCGCGTTGAACCAGACGGTCAGCGACTCGGCCCGCCGGCCCTGGGCGCTGACGATGGTGTCGGTGGCCTGGGCGGCCTCGACGATCTGCTCCCAGGTCACCGGCTGGGTCATGTCCAGCCCGGCGGCCTCGGCGACCGACTTGCGGTACCAGAGCAGCTGCGTGTTGGCCCAGAACGGGACGGTGACCAGCTCCTCGTCCCAGGTCGCGCCCTCGATCGAGCTCTGGACGACGCCCTCGGTGACCCGCTCGGCCAGGTCCTCGGGCACCGGGGCGAGGAAGCCCGCCTGCGCGAACTCGGGGATGTAGGGCGGGTCGAGGCTGATGAGGTCGATCGAGGCGTCGTTGGCCGCGAGGCGGCGGACGAGCTGCTCGCGCTGGGCCGAGGACTCGCGCGGCAGGATCGACACCGCGATCCGGTAGGCACCGCCGGACTCCTCGGAGCAGCGCTCGGCGATGGTCGCCTGCCCGCCCGAGTCGGGGTTGATGTACCAGTTCAGGACCGGGGTGGCGGACTCGCCGCCGCCGCCGCAGGCGGCCAGCGTGGACGCCACGACGAACGCGGCCGCCGCGCTCCCCAGGGCCCGTTGCGAACGCCGGCGCCGGGTCCGCCGTGGGAGACGTCCTCCGGCTCCTGGGGGCGGTCCCTCTGTTGCGATGGACAAGACCTTTCGCCTCCGTTCCGGCGAGCACCGACGATCACCGCGATCCGTACCGTGGCCCACCTCACAGGCGTCCGCAACCCGGGTGTGTCCCGGCCGTTACCCGAGGTCCGGCGAGCGGTCGGCTCAGGGGCGCTTGGCGATCACCGAGGGGGTGGTGAGCTCCGGCGGGGTCCGCGGGAGGACGGTGCTGAAGTACGACCGCGCCGCCCGGGTCGTCCCGACGTCGCGGCCCTCCCGCTCCGACAGGAACCAGCGGTGCTCGAGCACCTCGTGGAACACCTCGGCCGGCGCGAGACGGCCGGCCAGGTCCGGCGGGATGGCGTCGATGACGGGCTGGTAGACCTCGGCCAGCCAGCGTATGCCGGCCACCGCCTCGGACACCGGCGCTCCCGTCTTCTGCTCCAGCCAGGCACGGAAGGTGCGCAGGTCGTTGAGCAGCCGCCGCGCCTGGTTCTCCTGGACCTCCAGGCCGGTGAGCCGCATCAGCTCCCGGCGGTGCTGGCCGGGTGAGGACACCCGCGTCTCGACCCGCAGGCGGGCGCCCTCGTCGGAGGTCACCAACTCGACCTCGCCGACGTCGAAGCCGAGGTCGTTGAGCCGCCGCAGCCGCTCGGCCACGCGGTAGCGCTGCTCGTCGGCGCGGAAGACCTCCTCGCGGGTGACCTCCTCCCACAGCCGCTCGTAGCGCACCGGCAGGCTGTCGGCCACCTCGATCGGGTCGACGCCCGCGGGCAGCAGGTCCCCGAACTGCAGGTCGAGCATCTCGGCGCCCACCCGCTCGCGGGCGAGGTCGAGGTCGTAGTGGCGCTGGCCGCGGCTCAGCGTCGGGTGCCGCTCGGCGGTCTCGGCGTCGACGAGGTGGGCGGCCAGCGCGCCCGCATCGAGCCGGAAGAGCGTGTTGGACAGCGAGCAGTCACCCCAGAAGACGCCGGCCAGGTGCAGCCGCACGAGCAGCACGACGAGGGTGTCCATGAGCTGGTCCACCGACTGCCGCGCACTGGGGCGCGAGAACAGGTAGCGGTAGGACATCGAGTACTCGAGGTAGCGGGTGACCAGGATGGCGTCCTGCCCGCCGGGCCGGTCCACGCAGATGCCCAGGACCGACACGGCGGGGAGGCCCTCCGCCTCGAAGTCACCCAGCAGCGCGTACTCGTGCCGGGCCAGTGACTCGGCGATCTCCTTGAGCGCGAAGACCCGGCCCTGCTCGGCGACGAACCGCACGACGTGCCGCGAGATGCCGCGCTGGGGCACCTCGAGCAGCAGGTCCGGGTCCCACTCCTCCAGAGGCTGGTGCCAGGGCAGGGCGAGCAGGCTCGCGCCGTCCGTGCCCGGCGGGCGGAACAGGTACCGCACGGCGACCTCCGTTGGGTGCCGCAGCAACCACCCACGGCTGGGTGGTCCCCCTGTCGTCACCCTCCCACGCCCGCCAGGACGGTGCCGGGCGCGCCGCCGGTGGCACGCCGGGACGTCCGGGCGGCGGGGGCCGGGCGGCGGGGGCCGGGCGGCGAGAGCTAGGCGGCGAGGGAGACGGCGCTCCCCGCGCGGTGCGCGGCGCGGGTGGCGGCGCCGACCAGCGCGAGCGCCGGCTCGGCCACGGGCGCGGCCGCGTCGGCGGGGACGGCGGCCTCCTCGGCGGACACGGCACCGCCGGACCGGTCGTCGGCCGGAGCCGCCCCGGCACCGGCGGTGGCGAGTTGACGGAGGCGGCCGTCGGGACCGCGCAGTCCGGAGCTCACCTCGGCGAGGAGGTCGGCGAGCTCGACGTCGAGGGCGTCACAGATGGAGGCGAGCAGCTCGGAGGAGGCCTCCTTCTGCCCGCGCTCGACCTCGGAGAGGTAGCCGAGGCTCACCCGGGCGGCACCGGAGACGTCGCGCAGCGTGCGCCGCTGCCGCAGCCGGTGACCGCGCAGGGTCTGCCCCAGCTGGGTGCGCAGCAGCGTCATGGCCGTCTCCTGTCTGGCTGAGGGAAGAGCGGCGGCACCCTCGGGTGCCGTGCGCCCACGGTACGCGGCGCACCTGACCGGCACCGAGCCGGCAGGGCCGCGTCCGCTCATGGCGTAACACCCGCACCGGCCTCGGCGTTCCCGCTCCCGGCCCCGTCCGGAGCACTGCCCGCGAGCGGTGCGGCGGGCGGGAGGTGCTGCGGCGGGGAGTGCTGCTGCTAGGCCGCGGTGTCGGTGCGCGAGCCGGCCGGGCCCGCGGCGCGGCGCGCGGCGGCGGCGCGCATGGCACGGGCGCTGGTGCGGCGCAGGGTCAGCGCCCGGTAGACGTAGTCGAGTCCGGTGACCAGCGTGAGCACCAGCGCGGCGGCCATGACCCACCACCGCGCGGTGGCCAGCAGCCCGCCCAGCGGCAGGATGTAGAGGCCGATGGCCAGCGCCTGGACGACGGTCTTGGCCTTGCCCCCGCGGCTGGCGGCGATGACGCCGTGCCGGATCACCCAGAACCGCAGCAGGGTGACGCCGACCTCGCGGACGATGATCGCCAGCGTCACCCACCAGGGCAGCAGGGCGAGCACCGACAGCCCGACCAGGGCGGTGCCGGTGAGCGCCTTGTCCGCGATCGGGTCGGCGAGCTTGCCGAACTCGGTCACCTGGCCGGTGCGCCGCGCGATGAGCCCGTCGTAGCGGTCGGTGATGATCGCCGCGCCGAAGAAGACCGTGGCCCACACCCGGCGGCCGTCGTCCATGCCGCCGTCGGAGAGCAGGAGGACGGCGAACACCGGCACCACGGCCAGCCGCAGCACGGTCAGCGCGTTGGGCAGGTTGACCAGCTTGGCCGACTGCGGCGGGGTCGCCGCCGGGTCGGGAGCGACGGCGCTCACCGGGACCTCACCGGACGGCCGGGACCGCGGCGAGCGCGAGTTCCGCGGACGACAGGGCGACGAGGTCGACGCCCTCGGTGCCGACCACCTCCGCGTCGAGCAGCTGCCCGGGCCGGGCGTCGCCGGGCACCCCGGTGACCGTGGTCGTGCCGTCGGCCTCGGGGTCCTGGTGCGCGGCGGAACCGGCCCAGACGCCACTCCCCTGCGCGGCGGAGAGGTCCTCGGTGAGCAGCACCTCCACGCGGTCGCCGACGCGGTCCTCGGCGCGCTGGGCGGTGAGCTCCTCGACCAGGTCGGTGATCCGGCGGACCCGCGCGTCGATCTCGGCCTGGTCGAGCTTGCCCGGCATCCGCACCGCCTCGGTGCCCTCCTCGTCCGAGTAGCCGAACACCCCGACGGCGTCGAGGCGGCCCTCGGTGAGGAAGCGCTCGAGCTCGGCGACGTCGTCCTCGGTCTCCCCCGGGAAGCCGAGGATGACGTTGGTGCGGAACCCGGCCGTGGGAGCGAGCGACCGCGCGCGCCCGATCAGCGCGAGGAAGTCGTCGGTGCCGCCGAACCGGCGCATCCGGCGCAGCAGGCCCGGCGAGGAGTGCTGGAAGGACAGGTCGAAGTACGGCGCCACGCCGTCGGTCGAGGCGATGACCTCGAGCAGGCCCGGGCGCAGCTCGGCCGGCTGCAGGTAGGCCACCCGCACGCGGGCGATGCCCTCGACGGCGGCCAGCCGGGGCAGCAGCCGCTCCAGCGAGCGCAGGTCGCCGAGGTCCTTGCCGTAGGAGGTGGAGTTCTCGCTGACCAGCACCAGCTCGGTGACGCCCTGGCCGGCGAGCCACCGCGCCTCGGTGAGCACCTCGGCCGGCGGCCGGGACACGAACGAGCCGCGGAAGGTGGGGATCGCGCAGAAGGCGCAGCGCCGGTCGCAGCCGGAGGCGAGCTTGAGCGCGGCCGAGGGGCCGGAGGCCAGCCGGCGGCGCTGCACCCAGCCGTGGCCCGGGATGGCGGGCGCCTCCTCGGCGGTGACGACGGCGGTGCGGGCGACCGGGCTGATCGGGAGGAGGGTGCGGCGGTCGCGCGGCGAGTGCGGGACCAGCGGCCGGCCGGTGAGGACGTCGTCGAGCCGGTCGCCGATCGCGGCGTAGTCGTCGAAGCCGAGGACGGTGGCCTCGGGCAGCGCGCCGGCCAGCTCGGATCCGTAGCGCTCCGCCATGCACCCGACGGCGACGACCTCGGCACCGCTGTCGGTGGCCGCGAGGATGGCGTCGACCGAGTCCTTCTTCGCCGACTCGATGAACCCGCAGGTGTTGACCAGGACGGCGTCGGCGCCCTCGGGGTCCTCGACCAGCCGGTAGCCGTCGGCGGCCAGCCGGCCGGCCAGCTCCTCGGAGTCGACCTCGTTGCGGGCGCAGCCGAGGGTGACCACCGCCACTCTGCGGGCAGGGCCGGGCGGAGCTGTCACCGGCCCATCGTAGGCATCGGACGCCACCCCTCCCTGCCTCGGCGGGGTGACCCGTCCCGTTCCTCCGCTCAGCCCTCGCCGCCGGGCAGCGTTCCGCCACGCAGCGTGAACAGCACCGACTCCAGCTCGTCGGGCTTGACGAGCACGTCGCGGGCCTTGGACCCCTCCGACGGGCCGACCACGCCGCGGGTCTCCATGAGGTCCATGAGCCGGCCGGCCTTCGCGAAGCCGACCCGCAGCTTGCGCTGCAGCATCGACGTGGAGCCGAACTGGCTGGTGACGACCAGCTCGACGGCCTGGCACAGCAGGTCCAGGTCCCCGCCGATGTCCTCGTCGATCTCCTTCTTCTCGCCGGCGGCGGCGGCGCTGAAGACCTCCTCGCGGTACTCCGGCTCGGCCTGCCGCTTGGTGAACTCGACGACCGCCTCGATCTCGGCGTCGGAGACGTAGGCGCCCTGCACCCGCTGCGGCTTGCCGGCGCCGATCGGCATGAACAGGGCGTCGCCCATGCCGATCAGCTTCTCCGCGCCCGGCTGGTCGAGGATGACCCGGCTGTCGGTGAGGCTGGAGGTCGAGAACGCCAGCCGCGAGGGCACGTTGGCCTTGATCAGGCCGGTGACGACGTCGACCGAGGGCCGCTGCGTGGCCAGGACCAGGTGGATGCCGGCGGCGCGGGCCTTCTGGGTGATCCGCACGATCGACTCCTCGACGTCGCGCGGGGCCACCATCATCAGGTCGGCGAGCTCGTCGACGATCGTGAGGATGTACGGGTAGGGCCGGTACACCCGCTCGCTGCCGGGCGGCGCGGTGATCTCGCCGCGCTCGACCTTGCGGTTGAAGTCGTCGATGTGCCGCACCCCGGTGGCGCGCATGTCCTGGTAGCGCTGCTCCATCTCCTCGACCAGCCAGGCCAGCGCGGTGGCGGCCTTCTTCGGGTCGGTGATGATCGGCGTGATCAGGTGCGGGATGCCGTCGTAGGGCGTGAGCTCGACCATCTTCGGGTCGACCAGGATCATCCGCAGCTGGTCGGGCGTGGCCCGCAGCAGCAGCGAGGTCAGCAGCGAGTTGATGCAGGACGACTTGCCGGCGCCGGTGGCCCCGGCCACCAGCAGGTGCGGCATCTTGGCCAGGTTGGCGCAGACGAACTCGCCCTCGATGTCCTTGCCCAGACCCACCAGCATCGGATGCGGGTCCTGCTTGGCCTTGGCCGAGCGCATGACGTCGCCGAGGCTGACCGTCTCGCGGTCGGTGTTGGGCACCTCGACGCCGACCGCGGACTTGCCCGGGATCGGGGCGAGGATGCGGATGTTGTCGTTGGCGACGGCGTAGGCGAGGTTGCGGGTCAGCGCGGTGATCTTCTCGACCTTGACCGCGTTGCCGAGCTCGACCTCGTAGCGGGTGACCGTCGGGCCGCGCGTGAAGCTGGTGACCCGCGCGTCGACCCCGAACTGCTCGAGCACGCCGGTGATCGCCTCGATGGCGACGTCGTTGGCCTGCGATCGCGCCCGCGGCGGGGTGCCGGGACGCAGCAACCTGTCGGACGGCAGCGTGTACTCGCCCTCGACCGGCTCGATGACCAGCTGCTGCGGCTCCTCGATCGGCGGCAGGTCCTGCGGCGGTGCCGTGCGGTCCACCACGGCCGGCTGGCGCGGCGCGGCCGGCACGGGCGGCGGCTCGTACGGGACGGCCTCGCCGGCGGCCGGGATGTCGATCGGGCCCGTGGCGGTGACGTCGGGGGTGTCCTCGGTCAGGATCTCGTCCAGCGCGGCGCGGGTACGGCGCCCGCGGGGAACCGGCACGGGCTCCTCGTCGTCGTAGGCGTCGTCGTCGTGCGCCTCGTCGTCCCAGTACTCGTCGCCGCGCCCCGTGATCCGGTCGACGAAGCCGCGCAGCCGCTCGGGCACCTGGTGCAGCGGCGTCGCGGTCAGCACGAGCACCGCGAAGACGGCGAGCAGGGACAGCAGGACCACGGCGACGACGGCGCCGAGCCCGGCGGTCAGCGGCGTGCCGACCGCCCAGCCCACGAGGCCGCCGGAGCCGGGCTTCCCGCCCATCGGGTCGGCGGGCCTGCCGACGACGGAGGCGATGCCGAGCACCGCGACGGTGGCGCACAGCCAGCCGATGGCCAGCCGCCCGCGGGCCTCCGGGCGCGGCGCGCGGCGCAGCAGCCGCAGCGCCACGAGGAACAGCAGCGCGGGGAGCACGACCAGCAGCGAGCCGACCACCCAGCGGACGCCGAGGGCGAGCCCGGCACCCACCGGGCCGATGCCGTCGAACCACGCCGCGGCGCCGAGGACGACGGCGAGGCCGAGGACGGCGAGGCCGGCACCGTCGCGGCGGTGCTCCGGCGCGAGCGGCTCGGCCTCCTCCGGGTGGGCGACCGAGCGGGCCAGTCCCCCGGCGCCGCGGGCCACCAGCGACCAGGCGCCCGCGGCGGCCCGCCAGGCGCCGGCGGCCGCGCCGGAGCCCTGCTTCGGGGCCGGCTTGCGGGCGGGCGGCTTGCGGTTGCCGTTGCGGGCCGGCGGGCGCGGGGCCGGCCGCTTGCCGGCTGCCGTGGACCCGGACCGCCCCTTGGGGGCCGAGCCGGACGGCCGGCGCGAGGGCGTGGTGCGGGCAGGCATGCGTCGACGGTAGCCGTCACCCAGCGTCCTCCCAGGCAGGCGCGGCGTCGTGTCCCCGGCCTACGGTCGCTGCATGCCGACCTCCTCCCCCGTCCCGTACGGCAGCTGGCCGACCCCCGTCACCTCGGCGCTCGTCGTCCGCGCGGCCGCGCGGCTGGGTGAGGTCGCCGTGGACGGGGACGACGTCTGGTGGTCGGAGTCGCGGCCCGGCGAGGGCGGCCGGTCGGCGCTGGTCCGCCGCACGGCCGACGGCACGGTCACCGACGTCCTCCCGCCGCCGTGGAACGCCCGCACCCGCGTGCACGAGTACGGCGGGGCGGCGTGGACGGTCGCCGGCGGCACGCTGTGGTTCACGCACTTCGACGACCAGCGGCTGTACCGGCTCTCCCCCGGCGACGACGGCCCGGTCGCCGTCACCCCGGAGCCCGAGCTGCCGGCCGGCGTCCGCCACGCCGACCTGACCCCGGCCGGCGACGGGTCGCTGCTCGCCGTCCGCGAGACGCACACCGCCTCCGGTGCCGCGGCCGACGTCGTCAACGAGGTCGTGCGGCTGGCTCCGGACGGCACCGCCGAGGTGCTCGTGAGCGGCCCGGACTTCGTGTCCGACCCACGGCCCGGGCCCGCCGGGGAGCTCGCCTGGTTGCAGTGGGACCACCCGGCCATGCCGTGGGACGCCGCGCAGCTGGTGGTCCGCGCCGCCGACGGCACCGAGACGGTGGTGGCCGGTGGACCGGGTGAGTCGGCGGTGCAGCCGACCTGGGACGCCGACGGCACCCTCTGGTTCTGCTGCGACCGCACCGACGTGTGGGCGCTGTGGCGGTGGCGCCCGGGCCGGGAGGCCGAGCCGGCCCTCGACACCGGCACCGAGATCGCCGGACCGCAGTGGGTCTTCGGCGCGCGACGGTTCGCGCTGCTCCCCGGCGGGCGGGTGGTGGCCGCGGCCGGCGGGGACGGCGGCGACCGGCTGGTCGCGCTCGAGGCGGACGGGTCGACGCGGGACGTGCCGCTGCCCGGCTGGACGGCGCTGGGGTACCTGACCGCGGCCGGCGACGGCGTGGTGTGCGCGGCCGGGAGCCCCGTGCGCGAGCCGGTGGTGCTGCGCGCGGACCTCTCCGGGCAGGCGGAGGTGCTCCGCCCGGCACGGGACCTCGGGCTGGACCCGGCCTGGTTCTCCGTCCCCGAGGACGTGACCTTTCCGACCGAGGAGCGCGACACCGGGATCGATGAGGCGTACGCCGTCGTCTACCCGCCCACCAACCCGGAGGCCACTGCGCCCGAGGGCGACCTGCCGCCGCTGGTCGTCATGGTGCACGGCGGCCCGACCTCGGCCCATGCCCGCGGGCTGAACCCGGAGATCCAGTACTTCACCTCCCGCGGCTTCTGCGTCGCGCACGTCGACCACCGCGGCTCCACCGGCCACGGCCGCCGCTACCGCGACGCGCTGCAGGGCCGGTGGGGCGTCGTCGACCTCGACGACGTCGTCGCCTGCGCCCGGTACCTGGCCGACGCCGGGCGGGTGGACCCCGCGCGCATGGCGATCCGCGGCGGCTCGGCCGGCGGCTACACGACGCTGGCGGCGCTGACCCTGCGACCCGGCGTCTTCACCGCCGGCGCGAGCCACTTCGGGGTCGCCGACCTCGGCGCGCTGGCCGCGGACACGCACAAGTTCGAGTCCCGCTACCTCGACGGGCTGGTGGCGCCGTGGCCCGCCGGTGCCGACGTGTACGCGCAGCGCTCCCCCATCAACCACGTCGACGCCCTCGACACCCCGCTGGCGGTGTTCCAGGGCGCCGAGGACCGCGTCGTCCCGCCGGAGCAGGCGGAGGTCATGGTGGCGGCGCTGCGGGACAAGGGCGTGCCCCACGCCTACCTGCTCTTCGAGGGCGAGCAGCACGGCTTCCGGCGCGCGGAGAACATCCGGGCCGCGCTCGACGGCGAGCTGTCCTTCTACGCGCAGGTGTGGGGCTTCGGCCTCCCGGCGGAGGAGGGGATCACCCCGATCGAGGTCGTCCGCTGACAGGGTGAACGGCGGCGGCCCGGCGGCCGTACGTCCTGGTGAACCGGGAAGCAGACCTCGGAGGTGCGGATGGCACGGCGGTCACCGGCGCCGGTGCCGCTCGACGTGCGGGCCGCCTACGCCGCGCACGGGGCGGAGCTCTACCGCTTCGCACTGCGCCAGCTCGGCGACGGCGGCGCGGCACAGGACGTCGTCCAGGAGGTGTTCCTGCGGGCCTGGCGCGCCTCCGACTCCTACGACCCCCAGTTGGCGAGCCTGCGCACCTGGCTGTTCGCCATCGCGCGCAACGTCGTCGTCGACGAGGCGCGCCGGTTCGCCGTCCGGCCGTGGCAGCGCGACCTGACCGACGATCCGGCGACACCGCCGGAGGCGGCCGCCGACGACCGGCTGGTGGACGCCTGGGTGGTCGAGGAGGCGCTGCGCCGGATCGGCGAGGAGCACCGCACCGCGATCGTGCAGACGCACCTGCGCGGCCGGCCCCACGGCGAGGTGGCCGCCGAGCTGGGGATCCCGGTGGGGACGTTGCGCAGCCGGGTGTTCTACGGGCTCAAGGCACTGCGCCTGGCCCTCGACGAGATGGGGGTGGAGCCGTGAGCCGGGCCGACGGGGAGCACCGGGAGCTGCGTGAGCTGCTCGGGGTCGCCGCGCTGGGTGCTCTCGAGCCCGCCGAGCACGACCGGCTGCAGGCCCACCTCGACGGCTGCCCGTCCTGCCGCGCCGAGCTGGCCGAGCTGACCCCGCTGGCCGCGCGGCTGGCCGCGGTCGACCCCGACGCCCTCGACGAGACGCCCACCCCGCCGCCCGGCCTGGGGGCCGCGGTGCTCGCCCGGATCGCCGCGGAGGAACAGCGCAGCGGCCCGCCCCGGCACCGTGCCACCCCGCTCCCCCGCCGCCGGGCGCTGCGCCCGGTCCTCGCCGCCGCCGCGGTGGTGGGCGTGGCCGCCGCCGGCGCGGCGGTCGGCTGGCTGGTCCGGCCGGTGCCCGACCCGCCGCCGCTGGAGCCCGTGTCGGTCCAGGCGGTGGATCCCGGAGTCGAGGCCCGCGCGGACCTGATCCCGCACACCTGGGGCGTGGAGGTCCGGCTCACCGGCACCGGCTTCGCCGACGGCGAGGTCTACCGGGTGGCGGTCACCGACGACGACGGCCGCGAGGTGCCGGCCGGGGAGTTCCTCGGCATCGGCAACGCGGAACTGCGGTGCAACCTCAACTCCGCGGTGCTGCGGGCCGACGCCGTCGGTTTCGAGGTCGTCGACGACGACGGCGACGTGGTGGTCCGGTCGGACTTCTGAGCGCACGACAGGGGGGCGCCTCCCCGTGGCCGGCGCCCCCCTGTGCTGTGCGGATCGGTCCTCGCCGGGGACCCGCTGCCCGTCGTCGACGGCGACGTGGTCGCCCCGGAGGGACCCCTGGCCGCACGACAGGGGGGCGCCTCCCCGTGGCCGGCGCCCCCCTGTGCTGTGCGGATCAGGCCTCGCCGGGGACCCGCTGCCCGTCGACGGTGAAGCCGGTGCCGGCGCCGTCCTGGAACACGTCCGGGCCGACCGGGGCGGTGTTGCCGCTGATCCGGGTGTGGGTGACGGTCATGGTCCCGGGCTCGGAGTTCCAGAGGCCGCCGCCCTCGTTGGCCGCGCGGTTGCCGGTGACCATGCCGCGGTCGATGCGCACGGTGCCGGCACCGGTGAGGTGCAGGCCGCCGCCGTTGCCCGGGGCCGCGCCGGTGGTGTTGCCGGTCAGCGCGGTGCGGTCGAGCGTGGTCGTCCCCATGAGCGCCTCGATGCCGCCGCCGGCCCGCCGGGCGTCGTTGCCGTCGACGACGGTGCGGGTGACGGTCAGGGTGCCCGCGTTGTTGAACAAGCCGCCGCCGGAGCCCGCCGCGCCGTCCGCGGAGTTGCCGCGGACCTCGCTGCGGTCGACGGTGAGCGAGCCGCCGTCGTTGAACAGGCCCCCGCCGCCGTTGTCGGCTGCCGCGCCGCTGGCGGTGTTGCCGCTGATCGTGCTGCGGCTGACCGTCATGGTGCCGGTGGCGGAGTTCCACAGGCCGCCGCCCTCGGAGGCGGCCGTGTTGCCGGTGACCGTGCTGCGCTCGACGTGCACCGTGCCGGTGCCGGTCAGGTGCAGGCCACCGCCGTTGCCGGGCGTGGGGCCGGTGCTGTTGTGCGACAGCGTCGAGCGCATGACGGTCGTCGTCGAGCCCGCGAGGGCCTCGATGCCCCCGCCGGCGCGCGTGGCGGTGTTGGCGGTGATCGTGCTGTGCTGGACGACGAGCGTGCCCGCGTTGAGGACGCCGCCGCCCGAGGCCCCGCCGGTGGTGCCGGGGGCGCCGGCGATCCGGCCGCCGGTGACGGTGACGTCCCGCAGGGTCAGCGAGCCGCCCGGCCGGACGTCGAACACCCGGTCCAGACCCGCCGCGTCGATGGTGGCGCCCCGGCCCTCGACCACCAGGCGGCCGGTGACGTCGAGGTCCCCGGCGGCCGCGGTGTCGTCGGTGCCGGCCAGCGCGAGGCGGTACACGCGGTCGGACAGGACGACGGTGCCCGAGCCGGAGGCGTTGGCCGCCTGCACGGCGGCGCGCAGCGAGCCGGCACCGGAGTCCCCGGTGGTGGTCACGGCGGTCCCGCCGCCACCCGGGCCGGGGCCGTAGCCGCCCGGACCGCGGGCCGCGGCAGGGGTCGCGGCGAGCAGGAGCAGGGCCAAGGCCGAGGCGCCGGCCGCGGTGCCGGCGCGCAGGGTCGTGGGTCGCATGGAAGTCCCCTCGATGAGCGGCACCCGCCAGTCGGGAGCCGCGCACGAGGAGATACGGCCGTGACCGCCGTCCCGTTCAGGACCCCGGCAACTCTTCACCGGAGGAGGCCCGCCGGGCACCGACCCGTCCTCCGCACCGGCCGCCGCGCCGCCGGGACTGAACGCCCGGCCGACCCGCGCGGTACCTCCTGGTGACCACCGTCACCGCACCGAGGAGCACCCCGTGTCCCGATTCCCCACGTCCCTGGCCCGCACCGCGGTCGTCACCGGCATCGCCGGCGCCGTCGCCATGGTCGGCGCCGGCAGTGCCTCCGCGGAGACCGAGGTGGCCGAGCCGGCCACCTTCACCAGCGCCTTCACGGCGATGGCGACCCCCGATGCGGTCATCAACCCCGACGGCGTCCCCACCCCCGGCACGCCGGGCGCCACGGGGACCTTCACGTACCGGATCAACTCCGACCTGGAGATCATCTGCTTCGACATCAGCCTCTCCGGTGTGACGCCGCCCTTCCAGAGCCCGGCGAAGACGGCCACCCACGTCCACCAGGCGGCCGCCGGCCAGCCCGGGCCGCCGCGGCTCGCCTTCCCGAACCCGGAGGACGACGGATCGGGCCGGCTGGTGAGCAGCGGCTGCCTGCAGGGTCCGTTCACCACCGGCGTGGTGACCAACGGGACCGACACCGGCGCCGGCTTCACCCTCGCCCAGATCGAGGCCGACCCGTCGTCCTTCGCCACCGACACCCACACCACCGCCTCACCGGCCGGCGCCGTGCGCGGTCAGCTGACGGCGATCCCGGTCGGCGGCGTGGAGACCGGTGTCGGTGGGACGGCGCAGGACGCCGAGGGCGGGACGGCGCTGCTCTCGGTCGCCGGACTCGGTGCGCTGGCCGCCGCCGGCGCGGTCGCGGCGCGACGTCGCGCGACGACCGGCGGCTGAGGATGCGCCCCGGCCGCGCGCTGATGCTGGCGGCGACGGCGGCGGTGCTCGCCGGCTGCGCCGCTCCGGGCGCGGCCGGGTCCGCGGCTCCCCCACCGCCTCCCGCGGCGGCGGTCCCGTCCACCCCGGTCCCGTCTCCGGCGGTCCCCGAGCGGGGCGCACCGGCCGTCGTCGACCCGGCCACCGTGCCCGAGCCGGTCGCGGTCTCGGTGCCCGCCATCGGGGTGACCGACGACCTCATCGAGCTGGGCGTCCTCGCCGACGGCACGGCCGAGGTGCCCGCCGACTTCGACCGGGTCGGCTGGTTCACCGGCGGAGGCCGGCCCGGAGCCCGCGGGCCGACCGTCCTGCTCGGTCACGTCGACTCCACCGCCGGTCCGGCCGTGTTCTCCGACCTGCGCGACCTCGGTTCCGGGGACCTCGTCGAGGTGACCGTGGCCGACGGCTCGGTGGCGCGGTACGAGGTCGTCGGCGCGGAACGGTTCCCGAAGGACGCGTTCCCCACCGCGGCCGTCTTCGGGGCCACCGCTGACGACGTGCTCCGGCTGGTGACCTGCACGGGCGCGTTCGACCGCGACGCCCGCAGCTACGTCGACAACCTCGTCGTCACCGCCGTCCGCACCGCACCGTGACGCCGGCGAGACCTCAGGAGCACCGTCGCCGGCCCGGTGACGTACTGGGACGGCCGCCCTCCCGGGTCCCGCGCCGAGCGTGCGAGGCGTGGGGGGAAGGGTGGTCCTCCGTCAGACCTCGAGGACGGTCGGGATGATCATCGGACGACGGCGGTAGGTGTCGGACACCCACTTGCCCACGGTCCGGCGGATCGACTGCGACAGCCGGTGCGCGTCCCGCTGACCGTCGGCGAGGTCCCGCTTGAGGTTCGTCTCGACCAGGTGCAGCACCTCGTCGAAGGCGGCGGGGTCGTCGGAGAAGCCGCGGGTGGACAGGTGCACCGGACGCACGATCGTGCCGGTGGAGGGCTCGATCACCACGGTGAGCGCCACGAAGCCCTCGTCGCCGAGGATCCGCCGCTCCTGCAGGGACTCCTCGCCGACGTCGCCGACGTTGAGCCCGTCGACGTAGACGTTGCCGACCGGCACCGACCCGGTGATCGAGGCCTTGCCGTCGACCAGGTCCACGACGACGCCGTCCTCGGCGAGCAGCACCCGGTCGGCGGCCATGCCGGTCTGCTCGGCCAGCGCGGCGTGTGCGCGCAGGTGGCGCCACTCGCCGTGCACGGGCATCAGGTAGCGGGGCTTGGCCACGTTGAGCAGGGTGCGCAGCTCGCCGGCCGGCGCGTGCCCGGAGACGTGCACCATCGCCGTCTCCTTGTGCACCACGGTGGCGCCCAGTCGCGCCAGCCCGTTGATGACCTTGTAGACGGCGGTCTCGTTGCCGGGCACCAGCGAGGACGCCAGCACGATCGTGTCGCCGGCCTCGATGGTCACCTGGTGGTGCTCGCCGCGGGCCATGCGCCCGAGCGCCGACAGCGGCTCCCCCTGTGAGCCGGTGCTGATCAGCACGACCTGCTCCGGGGGCATCGCCGTCGCCTCGTCGAGCTTGACCATCAACCCCGGCGCCACCCGCAGGAGCCCGAGGTCCTGCGCGACGCCCATGTTGCGCACCATCGAGCGGCCGACGAGGGCGACCTTGCGGCCGTGCGTCTCGGCGGCGTCGAGCACCTGCTGGATGCGGTGCACGTGGCTGGCGAAGCTGGAGACGATCAGCCGCTGCGTGGCGCGGCGGAAGACGTCCTCGAGCACCGGGCCGATGTTGCGCTCGGGGACGACGAAGCCGGGCACCTCGGCGTTGGTGGAGTCGGCCAGCAGCAGGTCGATGCCCTCGAGGCCGAGGCGGGCGAACGCGCCGAGGTCGGTGAGGACGCCGTCGAGCGGGAGCTGGTCCATCTTGAAGTCGCCGGTGTGCACCAGCACGCCGGCGGGCGTGTGGACGGCGACGGCGAGCGCGTCGGGGATCGAGTGGTTCACCGAGATGAACTCGCAGTGGAACGGCCCGGCCAGGTGGTCGTCGCCCGCGGCCACCTCGACCAGCGTCGGGACCAGCCGGTGCTCGCGCAGCTTGGCCGCCACCAGGGCGAGGGTGAACCGAGAGCCGACCAGCGGGATGTCCCCGCGCAGCCGCAGCAGGTAGGGGATCGCGCCGATGTGGTCCTCGTGCCCGTGGGTGAGGACGACGGCGACGACGTCGTCGAGGCGGTGCTCGATGATCCCGAAGTCCGGGAGGATCAGGTCGACGCCGGGCTGCTCGGCCTCGGGGAAGAGCACGCCGCAGTCGATGACCAGCAGCTTGCCCTCGAACTCGAGGACGGCCATGTTGCGGCCGATCTCGCCGAGGCCGCCGAGCGCCATGACCCGCAGCCCGCCGGCGGGCAGCGGCGGCGGCGTCGTGAGGTCGAGGTGCGGCTGGCCGGCGGTGCCGGCGGTGCTGACCGTCACGGGGTCGTGCTCACAGGACTCACAGGGAGATGCCTCCGTCGGCGAGGTCGGCGCGCAGCTGCGCGATCTGCTCGGGCGTGGCGTCGACCAGCGGTGGGCGCACGGGGCCCGAGGGCAGCCCCATCTCGCGCAGCGCCGCCTTCGCCAGGATGACGCCCTGGGTGCGGAAGATGCCGGTGTAGACCGGCAGCAGGCTGTCGTTGACCTCGCGGGCCTTGGCGAGGTCGCCGGACTCCACCGCGGCGATCATCTCGGCCAGCCGGGGGCCGACGAGGTGCCCGGCCACGCTCACCACGCCGACCGCGCCGAGCGCCAGCATCGGCAGGTTGAGCATGTCCTCGCCGCAGTAGTAGGCGAGGTCGGTGCGCGCCAGCGTCCAGGCGAGGGCACCGAAGTCGCCCTTGGCGTCCTTCACCGCGACGATGCGCGGGTGCTCGGCGGCGCGGACCAGCGTCTCGACCTCGATGGGCACGACCGAGCGCGGCGGGATGTCGTAGAGCATCACCGGCAGGTCGGTCGAGTCGGCGACCGAGGTGAAGTGGCGCAGCAGGCCGGCCTGCGGCGGCTTGTTGTAATAGGGCGTCACGACCAGGAGGCCGTGCGCGCCGAGCCGCTCGGCCCGGCGGGCGTTGTCGATGGTGTGCGCGGTGTCGTTCGTGCCGACCCCGGCGACGACGACCGCGCGGTCGCCCACCGCGTCGAGGACCGACTCCAGGACCGCGTGCTGCTCGCCGTCGCTGAGCGTCGGCGCCTCACCGGTCGTGCCGAGCACGACCAGGCCGTCGTGGGCCTGCCGGTCCACCAGGTGCGCGGCCAGCTCCTGGGCCCCCGCGAGGTCGATCGAGCCGTCCTCGGCGAGCGGGGTCACCATCGCCGTCAGCACGCGCCCGAAGGGCCGGGCGGGGTCGGTGGTCATGCGGTCGAATCTACCGACCGTCCGCAGACGTGCCCGGCCCGGCAACGGGCGCGCGGCCGTACTCGGTGACGGCGTACCGCAGCCCCGTCGCCGAGGCGGCCCACCCGCCGTCCGGCGTGCGGAGGACGGGCCGCCAACCGGGGTCGAGGACGGGGGCGTGGGTGTCGCCGTCGACGGTCAGGTCGACGTCGGTGACCACCAGCCGCTCGGCGTACGGGAGGAACCCCGCGTACACCGCGGCGCCGCCGATCACCCAGCAGTCGGGGTGCGCGGCGAGCACCTCCTCCACCGAGCCGGCGCGCTCCGCGCCGTCGGCGGTCCAGGCGGGGTCGCGGGTGAGCACGACGTTGCGCCGGCCGGGCAGCGGGCGGTTGCGCTCGGGCAGCGACTCCCACGTCCGCCGCCCCATGACGACGGTCGCCCCGGAGGTCAGCTCCTTGAACAGCCGCAGGTCCTCGGGCAGGCGCCAGGGCAGCCGCCCGCCGGCGCCGATGACGCCGCCGTGCGCCTGCGCCCAGATCAGCCGGACCGGCACCCCGTCAGACCGCGACCGCGCCGCGGATGGCCGGGTGCGGGTCGTAGCCGTGCAGGGCGAAGTCCTCGAAGCGGTGGTCGAACAGCGACGGCGCCGGGGCGATCTCCAGCGCCGGGAACGGCCGGACGTCGCGGGAGAGCTGCTCGCGGACCTGCTCGACGTGGTTGCTGTAGACGTGGCAGTCGCCGCCGACCCAGATGAACTCACCCGGCTGCAGGCCTGCCTGGGCGGCGACCATCCGGGTGAGCAGCGCGTAGCTGGCGATGTTGAACGGGACGCCGAGGAACATGTCGGCGCTGCGCTGGTAGAGCTGGCAGGACAGCCGGCCGTCGTGGACGGCGAACTGGAACAGGGCGTGGCAGGGGGCCAGCGCCATCTCCGGCAGCGCGGCGACGTTCCACGCCGACACCACCATGCGCCGGGAGTCGGGGTCGGTGCGCAGCGTGTCGAGGACGCCCTGCAGCTGGTCGATCGTCCGTCCGTCCGGCGCCGGCCACGAGCGCCACTGCACGCCGTAGACCGGGCCGAGGTCGCCGTCCGCGTCGGCCCACTCGTCCCAGATGCTGACGCCGTGCTCCTGCAGCCAGCGGACGTTGCCGTCGCCGCGGAGGAACCACAGCAGCTCGACGGCGACCGAGCGGAAGTGCACCTTCTTCGTGGTGACCAGCGGGAACGACGTCGAGAGGTCGTAGCGCAGCCGCTCGCCGAAGGTGCTCACCGTGCCGGTGCCCGTGCGGTCGGACTTCGGCGTCCCCGTCTCGAGGATCCGTCGCAGGAGGTCCTCGTACTGCGTGTCGACCGCTCCGCTGCTCCCCACGGCGGCCCAGCCTAGGCGACGTCGGCGCCGGCACCGGCCAGCGCCGCGGGAAGGTCGGCCGCCAGGTCCCCCCGCTCGGCGACGGCGACGTCGTCGAGCTCCAGCCAGCCGGCCATCAGCCGCAGCTCGGCGGCCAGCGCGGCGCCGACCTCGGCACGGTCGACGCCGTCCTCGGCGTGCGCGGCCTGCACGCGGAGGACCCCGGCCTGCCGGTCGGCCTTGAGGTCGACCCGGGCCACCAGCCGGTCCCCGAGCAGGAAGGGCAGCACGTAGTAGCCGTGCACCCGCTGCGCGGCGGGCGTGTAGATCTCCAGGCGGTACCGGAAGCCGAAGATGCGCTCGACCCGAGGCCGCTCCCACACCAGCGAGTCGAACGGCGACAGCAGGGCGCGGGCGCGGATCCACCGCGGCCGGCGGGCGGCCGGGTCCATCCAGGCGGGCGCGCCCCACCCGGCCACCTCGACCGGCAGCAGCTCGCCGGCGTCGGCCAGCTCGGTGATCGCCTGGCGGGCCTGGGCCGGGCGCAGCCGGAAGTAGTCGCGCAGGTCGTGCTCGGTCGCCACGCCCAGTGCCCGGGCGGCGGTGCGGACCAGCTCGCGGACGGCGTCGGCGGGCTCGGGCGTCGGCGTCTGCAGGACGGCGGCGGGCAGGACCCGCTCGGTGAGGTCGTAGACCCGCTCGAACGACGTCGTCCGGGCCCGCGCGGTGAGGACGCCGGTGTAGAAGAGCCACTCGAGAGCGACCTTGCCGGCGTGCCAGTTCCACATCGACCCGGGCCGGTCGGGGCGGGTCTCCCCGAGCTCGCTGGCGCGGATCGGACCGGCCTCGCGCACCCGGTCGAGCACCTCGGCCACGTAGCCGGGCCGCTCGCGCTGGATGCGCACCATCGACCCCCACGCCTGCTCCTCGGCGGCGGCCATCCGCCAGCGCAGGTACGGGTGCAGCCGGACGGGCAGGAAGGACGCCTCGTGCGCCCAGAACTCGAACAGCTCGTGACGGCGGGCGGTGAAGTCGTCGAGGGTGGACCGCCGGTAGGCGCCGAGCCGGCTGAACGCCGGCAGGTAGTGCGAGCGGGAGACCACGTTCACCGAGTCGATCTGGACGACGGCGAGCCGGTCGGTCATCCGCCGCAACTGCCGGCTGTCGACGACACCGGCCGGACGCGGGTCGGCGAAGCCCTGCGCGGCCAGCGCGATGCGCCGGGCGAGGGCGGCAGGGAGCCGGTCGGCGACGGGTACGGGCACGCCGCCGATCCTGCCGTGCACCGCTGACGGTCCGCCTCCCCCACCCGCCGACCTAGGCTGCCCCGCGTGGACCCCGGCTTCGCCTTCCCGCGCCTGACCGGCACCGCCGACGTGTCCGTGCGCCCCGCCCTCGCCGGGGACGCCGCCGCGGTGGCCCGCGTGCAGGGCGAGACCTGGCGCACGGCCTACCGCGACGTCCTGCCCGACTCCGTGCTCGAGGCCTGGGACACCGCGGACGCCGAGGCCGCGTGGTCCGCGGCCATCGTCAGCCCGCCCACGCCCGCACACGGCGTCCTCGTGGCCCTCGACGGCAACCGGGTCGTCGGCTTCGCCGCCTACGGGCCGCCGGAACTCGCTGCGGACGAGCAGCCCGACCCCGCCGGTCCCACGACCGAGCTCGCCGTCCTGCTGGTCGAACCCCGGTGGGGACGGCGCGGTCACGGCAGCCGGTTGCTGGCCGCGGTCGCTGACCTGGCTGCCGGCAACGGGACGGCGCGGCTGACCACCTGGGTGGCCGAGGGGGACCGGGTCACCGCGGACTTCCTGGACTCGGCCGGCTGGGGCCCGGACGGCTGGGCCCGCACGCTCGACGCTGGGGGCACGCCCCTGCGGGAGCTCCGCTGGCACGCGCTCCTGGGGGGAGAAGCATGACGTTCCAGGGCTTCCCCGACGAGGGCCTGGTGTTCTACGAGGGGCTCGAGGCCGACAACTCGAAGACGTACTGGACCCGACACCGCGCCGCCTACGACAGCTGCGTGCGGGCGCCCATGCAGGCACTGGTCGACGACCTGGCCCCGGAGTTCGGTCCGGCGAAGCTGTTCCGTCCGTACCGGGACGTGCGCTTCAGCAACGACAAGACGCCGTACAAGACGCACCAGGGCGCCGTCGCCCACCAGGAGGGGCGCGGTGCGGGCGCGTGCTACGTGGAGATCTCCGCCGAGGGGCTGCGCGTGGCCGGCGGTGCCTGGCGGCTGGAGTCCGACCAGGTGGAGCGCTACCGGCGGGCCGTGGCCGACGACGTGCAGGGCCCACGGCTGCGTGCCGTGGTCGACCGCCTCGCCGCGGCCGGCTGGAGCATCGACGGCGACCGCCTCACCCGGGTCCCCAAGGGCTACGAGGTCGACGACGGTCGTGCCGACCTGTTGCGTCACCGCTCGTTGCACGCCGGCCGGCTGTTCGAGTACGCGGACTGGCTGCACGGCCCTGAGGCCCTGGAGCGGGTGCGGACGTCCTGGCGGGACCTGACCGCGCTGAACGCCTGGCTCGCCGACAACGTCGGGGCGACGACGAAGGAGATCCGCCGTCGATGAACGGCGTTTCCGCGCCGTTGTCCGAGCCGTTCTCCGGACATGCAGAAGGGCCCCCACCGGGTGGTGGGGGCCCTTCTGTCAATGGTTGTCCGGCGGCGTCCTACTCTCCCACCCCGTCTCCAGGGCAGTACCATCGGCGCTGAGAGGCTTAGCTTCCGGGTTCGGAATGGGTCCGGGCGTTTCCCTCTCGCCATGGCCGCCGTAACACTGTGAACGGAACAACCCCGGGCCCCGCAATGGCGGGGGGGTTGGTGCGTTCAGAACCGCACAGTGGACGCGAGACACCAACCTGCAGGCTGGAGGTGTGTGGTCAAGCCCTCGGCCTGTTAGTACCGGTCAGCTCCACACCTTGCGGTGCTTCCACTTCCGGCCTATCAACCCGCTGGTCTGGGCGGGGGCCTTACCCGGTTGACCCGGTGAGAGACCTCA
>NZ_FPBA01000017.1 GCF_900116515.1 Geodermatophilus amargosae | reverse complement strand
CCCCGCACCCGCGCCTACGTCACCAAACGACAAGCCGACGGGAAAAGCACCAAGGAGATCATCCGCTGCCTCAAGCGACACATCGCCCGCGAGATCTACCGCCTGCTCACCACACCGGCCGCCCTGCCGTTCGCCGCCACTTGACCGCCATAGGAGCTTCGGCAAGGCCGAACGGTTCAACCGCACCCTGCGCACCGAGTGGGCCTACGCCACCGGCTGGACCAGCAACGAGGAGCGCACCGCCGCCCTGGACTCCTGGCTGCAGCACTACAACACTGCCCGCAGCCACTCCGCCCTCGGAGGCCACCCACCGATCAGCCGACTGACCGCGTGAACAACCTGTCTGGTTGCAACACCTAGGCGGGCGGCGCCCGGCGATCACGACCGGGTGAGGCGAGGCGCGCCGGGTCGAACACGCGTTCGACCTGCGGCAGGATGCTCCCGTGACTGCGAGCGTCCCCCCGGGCTGGCCGGAGCAGGTGCGGCCCGTGGGCGCTCCCGACTGGGAGAACACCGCCGTCGCCTGGCTGTTCGACCTCGTCCCACCCGACTACCGGGCCCACGAGGTGCTGCGGCGCTATCCCGTGCTGCTCGCCCGGCTGGCCGGCGACCACGTCGCGGCCGGCCTGGAGGCGGCCCGCACGGGGTGGCGCACCGTGCGCGTCGACCTGGCCGACCACCTGCCGCCGGATGCCATCGAGGCCGCCGTCGCCGCCTACGAGCGGGAGGGGGCCCGGCTGGCCGCGGCCGCGCGGGGTGTCGAGGTGGTCGCCGGGGCGCTGCGGGGCGAGGTCTGGGTCCCCCGGCTGTAGCAGCGGGGGGAGGGCGGCACCCGGAGGCCCGGTCGTCGTCCACGGGCCCCGGGGCCCAGCCCGGTCAGCCGAGCCGGTCGGCCTCCCGGAGCGCGACCGCCAGCGCGCCGAGCACCTCCGCGCGGGCCCCGAGCGAGCCGGGCACCACGGCGAGCTGCTCGGCGGCGGCGGGGATGGCGGACTGCCCGAGCGCCCGCCGGAGCGGGTCGACCAGCAGGTCGCCGGCGGTGCCCAGCTCGCCGCCGACGACGATGCGGTCGGGGTTGAGCACGTTGACCAGCCCGCCGAGGACCTGGCCCACCGACGTGCCGGCGTCGGCAATCAGCCGCCGGCAGGCCTGGTCGCCCTCCTGCGCGCCGGCGACCAGCGAGCGCAGGTCGGCCAGGTGCGGGGCGGCGGTCCGGATGGCCTGCAGGAGCGCGGCGCCCCCGGCCGTCAGCTCCAGGCAGCCGCGGTTGCCGCAGCGGCACAGCGCGCCGGCCGGGTCGAGGCTGACGTGGCCCATCTCGCCGGCGGTGCCGGAGACGCCGCGGAGCAGGTCGCCGTCGAGGACGATCGCGCCACCGACGCCGGTGGCCATCTTCAGGTAGATGGTGGCGCGCGAGCCGCGGCCGGCGCCCCAGCGGACCTCCGCGACGGCGCCGAGGTTGGCGTCGTTCTCCACGATCACGGGGACGCCGAGCCGCTCCTGCAGCGCCGGCGCCGGCGTCCGTCCCGACCAGGTCGGCAGGATGTTCGAGCGCGCCACGGTGCCGCGGGCACTGGCCGCCCGGCCGACGACCGGGGTGGGCAGGCCCACGACGGCACCGACGACGTCCTCGGTGCAGGCGCCGACGCGGCGCAGCTCCGCGCGCACCTGGGTGGCCACCGTGTCCAGGACCTCGTCGGAGTCGAGGTCGGCGACCTGCAGCGTGGTGGTCTCCTCGCCGGCGATCGCGTGGGAGAGGTCGGCGACGGCGACCCGGACGTGCGTGCGCCCGATGTCGACCCCGACGACGACGCCAGCCCGGCGGGTGAGGTGCACCAGCCGGGCGGGGCGGCCCCCGGTCTCGACCGCGCTCGTCTCCTCGGCGGGTGCGACCAGGCCGCGGTCGACGAGGTCGGACACGTACCCCGAGACCGTCGCGCGGGACAGGCCGGTGCGCTCGACCAGCTGCGCCCGGGTGGAGGGGCCGCTGACCCGCAGCTCCTCGACCAGCCGCCGCGAGGGCCCCGAGACGTCGGGCAGCCACGGCCGGCGGGGGTCCATGGCGGGCATCGTCGGAGCCCGCCCGCGTTCTGTCAATCACCGACGGAAGTGAGGGGTTGTTCCTGGTCACGCGGCTGATCCCGTGACGGGTCGTGACGGAACGTCCCCTCGCGCGCGCACCCCGTTCCCCCGGAGGCCGGAGCCGATACGCGACTACAGTTGACCGGCGGCCGTCGACGTGCCGTGCCCGCCGCCGACAGAGAGGACACCGCCGCGCCGTGTCGCTCCTGCGCTCGCTCCGTGACCCCGCCGACCTGAGGGTGCTGCCCCCCGAGCAGCTGCCCACGCTGGCCGCGGAGATCCGTGACGCGCTGGTCTCCAGCGTGGCCCGCACCGGCGGCCACCTCGGCCCCAACCTCGGCACGGTCGAGATCACCATCGCGCTGCACCGGGTGTTCGAGTCCCCGCGCGAGCCGATCGTCTTCGACACCGGCCACCAGGCCTACGTGCACAAGATGCTCACCGGCCGCGTCGAGGGCTTCGAGCGGCTGCGCCAGCGCGGCGGGCTGTCGGGCTACCCGAGCCGCACGGAGAGCGAGCACGACTGGGTCGAGAACAGCCACGCCTCGACCTCGCTGTCCTACGCCGACGGGCTGGCCAAGGCCTTCGCCGTCCGCGGCGAGCGCCGCCCCGTCGTCGCCGTGATCGGCGACGGCGCCCTCACCGGCGGCATGGCCTGGGAGGCGCTGAACAACATCGCCGCGGCGAAGGACCGCCCGGTGGTCATCGTGGTCAACGACAACGGCCGCTCGTACTCCCCGACGATCGGCGGCGTCGCCGACGCGCTGGCCGGCCTGCGGTTGCGTCCGGGCTACGAGCAGGCGCTGCTGGCCATCCGCCAGACGCTGCACCGGGCGCCGGTCGTCGGCTCGGCCCTCTTCGACGCCCTGCACGCGGTCAAGAAGGGCGTCAAGGACGTCCTGGCGCCGCAGGGCATGTTCGAGGACCTCGGCATGAAGTACGTCGGGCCGGTCGACGGGCACGACGTCGAGGTCATGGAGTCCGCGCTGCGGCGCGCCCGCTCGTTCGGCGGTCCGGTGATCGTGCACGCGGTCACCACCAAGGGCTTCGGCTACGCGCCGGCCGAGACCGACCAGATCGACGCCTGGCACGCCACCGGCGTCTTCGACCCCGACAGCGGCATCAGCCCCGCCGTCGCCCGCGACTGGACGACGGCCTTCTCCGACGAGCTGGTGCGCATCGGCACCGAACGCAGCGACGTCGTCGCCGTCACCGCGGCGATGCTGCACCCGACGGGGCTCGCCGCGTTCGCCGAGCGCTTCCCCGAGCGCACCTACGACGTGGGCATCGCCGAGCAGCACGCGCTCACCAGCGCGGCGGGCATGGCGATGGGCGGACTGCACCCGGTGGTCGCCGTCTACTCGACGTTCCTCAACCGGGCCTTCGACCAGCTGCTCATGGACGTCGCGCTGCACCGCCAGCCGGTCACCGTCGTCCTCGACCGGGCCGGGGTCACCGGCTCCGACGGCGCCTCGCACAACGGCATGTGGGACATGTCGATCTGCTCGGTGGTGCCGGGGCTGCAGATGGCCGCACCGCGCGACGAGCCCACGCTGCGCGAGGCGCTGCGCGAGGCGGTCGCGGTGACCGACGGGCCGACCGTCGTCCGCTTCCCGAAGGGGCCGCCGCCGGTCGACATCCCGGCACTGGAGCGGCGCGGCCCGGTCGACGTGCTGCGCCGCGGGGACCGGCAGGAGGTGCTGCTGGTCGCCGTCGGCTCGATGGTGCCGATGTGCCTGGCCGCCGCCGAGCGGGCCGCCGACCACGGCATCGACGTGACCGTCGTCGACCCGCGCTGGGTGCTGCCGGTCGCCGACGAGCTGGTCGAGCTCGCCGCCGGGCACCGGCTGATCGTCACCGTCGAGGACGGCGGGCGGGCCGGCGGCGTCGGCACGACGCTGTCGCAGGCGCTGCAGGACCGCCAGTACGACGTCCCGGTGCGGGCACTGGGTCTGCCGCAGGCGTTCCTCGAGCACGGCAGCCGCGGACAGGTGCTGGCCGACTGCGGCCTGACCGAGCAGGACCTCGCCCGGCGGATCGCCGAGTGGACCGCGGTGGTCACCGAGCGGGCCGAGCAGGAGCCCGAGCGCCTGGACGACCCCCGCCGATGACCGGGCGGGTGATCGCCGAGATCCAGGTGGCGCCCACGCCGGCCGGGACGCCCGACGACCCGCACGCCCACGTCGAGGCCGCCGTGCGGGTCATCCAGGCCTCGGGCCTGCACCACGAGGTCGGGGCGCTGGGCACGACGCTGGAGGGCGACGCCGACGAGGTCTGGGCGACCCTGCGGGCCGCCCACGAGGCGATGCTCGCGGCCGGTGCCACCAGCGGCATCTCGCACCTGAAGGTGGCCGGCGTCGACCGCACGATGGAGAGCATCACCCGCAAGTTCCGCTGACGACCGACGGCCCGGGAACGGCAGCCGGACGGCCGGTGCCACCGGTCTCGCCGCGTGGTGCCCGACCTCACCCCGCAGCGCGGGGTCGGGCACCGCACCGCGAGGTCGGGCGCCCGAGCGCGGCAGACCGACGGCCCGGGCCCCCGCACGGGGACCCGGGCCGTCCGTCGTCGGGACCTAGGCCGGCAGCGAGGCCACGCCCCTGGGCAGGAACCGCGAGCCGGTGACCGCCTCGGAGACGCCGGCGCGGTCGAGGTACGCGGAGATGCCGCCCAGCCAGAACGGCCAGCCGGCGCCCAGCACCATGCACAGGTCGATGTCCTGCACGGCCTGGACGACGCCCTCGTCGAGCATCAGCCCGATCTCCTGTGCCAGCGCCCGGACCGCGCGGTCGCGGACCTCGTCCTCGGTCAGCGGGGAGTCGCCGGCGTCGATGCCCTCGAGCTGGGGGTCCACGACGCCCGGCTCGGAGTAGACGCTGGTCCTGCCCAGCTCCACCATCCTGCGCAGCCCCTCGCCGACGGCGAACCGGTCGGGGAAGGCCTCGTGCATCCGCTCGGCCACGTGCAGGGCGACCGGCGGGCCGACCAGCGTGAGCAGCTCGAACGGCGACATCGGCAGGCCCAGGGGGTCCAGCGCCCGGTCGGCCACGGCCACCGGCGTCCCCTGCTCCACGGCCGAGGTGACCTCGCCGAGGAAGCGGGTGAGCAGCCGGTTGACCACGAACGCCGGGGCGTCGGCGACCAGCACGCAGGACTTCTCGAGCGCCTTGCCGACGGCGAAGGCGGTGGCCAGCGCGGCGTCGTCGGTCTGCTCGGCGCGCACGACCTCCAGCAGCGGCAGGACCGCCACCGGGTTGAAGAAGTGCAGGCCGACGACCCGCTCGGGGTGCTCGAGCTCGGAGGCCATCTCGGTCACCGACAGCGCCGAGGTGTTGGTGGCCAGCACGCACTCGGGGGAGACGACCGCCTCCACCTCGGCGAACACCTGCTGCTTGACCGACATCTCCTCGAACACGGCCTCGACGACGAGGTCGGCGTCGGCGAAGGCGGCCTTGTCCAGCGCCCCGGTGACCAGGCCCTTGAGCCGGTTGAGCCGGTCGGGGGAGAGCCGGCCGCGGGAGGCGAGCTTCTCGAGCTCGCCGTGCACGTAGCCGACGCCCTTGTCCACGCGGGCCTGGTCGACGTCGGTCAGCACGACCGGCACCTCCAGCCGCCGGACGAACAGCAGCGCCAGCTGCGAGGCCATGAGCCCGGCGCCGACGACGCCGACCTTGGTGACCGTGCGCGCCAGCGACCTGTCGGGGGCGCCGGCCGGCCGCTTGGCGCGCCTGTTGACCAGGTCGAACGCGTACAGGCCGGCCCGCAACTCGTCACTCATCAGCAGGTCGGTGAGCGCCTGGTCCTCAGCGGCGGTGCCCGCGGTGAACGCCTCGCCGTCGACGCCGTTCCGGGCCAGGTCGAGCAGCTCGACGGCGCGCAGCGCGCCGGGGGAGGCGTTGCGCGTGCGCGCCGTGACGATGCCGCGGGCCCGCTCGATCGCGGCGTCCCAGCCCGTGCGGTCCACCTGGGGGCGCGACACCGTCACGTCGCCGTTCAGGACAGCGGCGGCCCACTCCAGCGACCGCTCGAGGAAGTCGGCCGGCTCGAACAGCGCGTCGGCGATGCCGAGCTCCGCGGCCCTCGGGCCGCGCGTGACCTCGTTCTGCGCCAGGGCGTTCCCGACGACCACGGTGACCGCCGCGTCGATCCCGACGAGGTCCGGCAGCAGCTGCGTGCCGCCCCAGCCGGGCACCAGGCCGAGGAACACCTCGGGGAAGGCGACGACGGCGGTGCTGGCGATCGTGCGGTACGAGCAGTGCAGCGCCAGCTCCAGGCCGCCGCCGAGCGCCGCGCCGTTGACGAAGGCGAACGTCGGCACGGACGCGTCCTTCAGCCGCCGGAACACCCGGTGGCCGGTCTCGGCGATCTCCCGCGCCGTGGCGGCGTCGGTCACCGACGGCACGCCGGAGAGGTCCGCGCCCACGGCGAAGACGAACGGCTTGCCGGTCACCGCGACGGCCGCGGGGGTCGGGGTGTGTGCGGCGATCTCGTCGAGCGCGGCGTCCAGCGACGCCAGCCCGCCGGGGCCGAAGGTGGACGGGCGGGTGTGGTCGTGCCCGTTGTCCAGCGTGACCAGGGCGATCTCGCCGGCCAGGCCGGGCACCCGCAGGTACCGCACCCGGGCGCTGGTCACGACCTCGTTCTCGAACGTGGCGGTCACTCGGCCGCACCCTCCCAGTCGGTGTTCTCCCAGATCACGGTGGCGCCCATGCCGAGGCCCACGCACATGGCGGTCAGGCCGTACCGGACGTCGGGCCGCTCGGCGAACTGCCGCGACAGCTGGGTCATCAGGCGGACGCCGGAGGAGGCCAGCGGGTGGCCGACGGCGATGGCGCCGCCCCAGGGGTTGACCCGCTCGTCGTCGTCGGCGATGCCGAAGTGGTCGAGGAAGGCCAGCACCTGGACGGCGAAGGCCTCGTTGAGCTCGAACAGGCCGATGTCGGTGATCGACAGGCCGGTGCGCGCCAGCGCGCGCTCGGTGGAGGGCACCGGGCCCACGCCCATGACCTCGGGCTCGACGCCGGCGAACCCGTAGCCGACCAGCCGCATGCCGGCGGTCAGGCCGAGCTCCTCGGCGGTCTCCTCGGCGGCCAGGATGCAGCCGGTGGCGCCGTCGTTGAGGCCCGCCGCGTTGCCGGCGGTCACGTGCCCGTGCGGGCGGAACGGCGTCTTGAGCGTGGCCAGGCCCTCCAGCGTGGTGCCCGGCCGTGGCGGCTCGTCGGCGGTGGCCAGCCCCCAGCCGTGATCCTGCGAGCGGGTCGCGACCGTCACCAGCTCCGGGCCGATCTGCCCGTTGGCCACGGCCTTGGCGTACTTCTGCTGGCTGGCCAGCGCGAAGGCGTCGGCCCGCTCCCTGGTCAGGTGCGGGAAGCGGTCGTGCAGGTTCTCGGCGGTGGAGCCCATGACCAGCGCGGAGCCGTCGACCAGCTCCTCGCTGAAGAACCGCGGGTTGGGGTCGGCGCCCTCGCCCATCGGGTGGCGGCCCATGTGCTCGACGCCGCCGGCGATGGCGACGTCGTAGGCGCCGAAGGCGATGCCGCTGGCGGTGGTGGTGACGGCGGTCATCGCGCCGGCGCACATCCGGTCGATGGCGTAGCCGGGGACCGACTTCGGCAGTCCGGCCAGCAGCGCGGCGGTGCGGCCGATGGTCAGCCCCTGGTCGCCGATCTGCGTGGTCGAGGCGATGGCGACCTCGTCGACCCGCTCGGCTGGCAGCGCCGGGTTGCGGCGCAGGAGCTCGCGGATCACGCGCACGACCATGTCGTCGGCGCGCGTCTCGGCGTACACGCCCTTGGGGCCGGCCTTGCCGAAGGGGGTGCGCACGCCGTCGACGAAGACGACCTCGCGCAGCGGGCGCGGCCGCCGCTCTCCAGATGACACTCAGACCTCCGCAGCAGAAGGAGCCGTCTCCGGGCACGGGGACGGCGCCCGCCAAGTTACCCGTCGGTAACCCGTCGGCCAAGCACGACCCGATCCCGCGGGGGCGGAGGAGGCCCGGACCCACCCCGGAAGGGTCACGGTCCGGCAACGCCACCGACCCGGGCTTGCAACCCGTGTGACCGGGAGCGCATATTGGCCGCCGCACTTCTGCAGATTCCCGACGGAATGGTGGACCCATCCATGGCGCGACGGCGCACCACGATGACGGCCCTGGCGGCCTCCCTTGTCTTCAGCCTGGCTGCCTGTGGCGGCGACAGCGGCGGTGAGACCGGCGGCGGCGGTGGCGGCGGCGAGGGCGGCGGCGAGGCCGCCGGCAAGGTCGGCGTGATCCTCCCCGACACCGAGTCCTCGGTGCGGTGGGAGAACTTCGACCGCCCCTACCTCGAGGCGGCCTTCGAGGAGGCCGGTGTCGAGTACGACATCCAGAACGCCGAGGGCGACGCCCAGCGGCAGGCGACCATCGCCGAGCAGATGATCACCGAGGGCGCCACCGTCCTCGCGATCGTCAACCTCGACTCGGCCTCTGGCGCGCAGATCCAGGAGCAGGCGGCCAACGAGGGTGTCGCGACGATCGACTACGACCGTCTGACCCTGGGCGGCTCCGCGGAGTACTACGTCTCCTTCGACAACACCGAGGTCGGCCGGCTCCAGGGCGCGGGCCTGCAGCAGTGCCTCGAGGCCAACGGCGTCACCCAGGGGAACATCGCGTTCCTCAACGGCTCGCCGGACGACAACAACGCGACGCTCTTCTCGTCGGGCGCCCACGAGGTGCTCGACCCGCTGACGCAGTACCCGCAGGTGGCCGAGCAGGCGGTCCCGGAGTGGGACAACCAGGAGGCCGCGACGATCTTCGAGCAGATGTACACCCAGGCCAACGGTGACATCGCCGGCGTGCTGGCCGCGAACGACGGCCTGGCCAACTCGGTGATCCAGATCCTCGGGCGCAACAACGCCGCCGGCCAGGCCAACGTGACCGGTCAGGACGCCAGTGTCGAGGGCCTGCAGAACATCCTCGCCGGCGACCAGTGCATGACGGTCTACAAGTCGGTCCGCGACGAGGCCAACGCGCTCGCCGAGCTGGCGGTCGCGCTGATCAACGGCGAGGAGGCCGAGACCACCGGCACCGTCGAGGACACCGAGGCCGGCCGCGACGTCCCGTCGGTCCTGCTCACGCCGGTCTCGATCTTCCGTGACAACGTCAAGGACGTCGTCGACGACGAGTTCGTGACCGCCGAGGAGCTGTGCACCGGCGACTTCGCCGCCGCCTGCCAGGAGCTCGGCATCTCCTGACCCCTCCCTGCGGGGCGTCTCCTGACATGCTCAGGAGACGCCCCGCAGGCCTGTACCGAGAGAGGACCGCCATGACCGTTCCGCAGGCGGACGAGGGGACCCCGATCCTCGAGCTCCGCGGCGTCACCAAGAGCTTCGGCGCCATACAGGTGCTCCACGGAGTCGACCTGAAGGTCTTCCCGGGTCAGGTCACCGCACTCGTGGGTGACAACGGAGCCGGCAAGAGCACGCTCATCAAGGCCATCGCCGGGATCCACGCGATCGACGGTGGCCAGATCCTGTTCCAGGGGAACCCGGTGTCGGTCACCGGCCCGCGCGACTCCGCGGCCCTCGGCATCGAGGTCGTCTACCAGGACCTCGCGCTGGCCGACAACCTCGACGTCGTCCAGAACATGTTCCTCGGCCGCGAGCGCAAGCGCGGCATGCTCCTCGACGAGGCCTCCATGGAGGCCTCCGCCCGCGACACGCTCGCCAAGCTCTCGGTCCGCACCCTCAAGTCGGTCCGCCAGCTGGTGTCGAGCCTGTCCGGTGGCCAGCGGCAGACCGTGGCCATCGCCAAGGCGGTGCTGTGGGAGTCCAAGGTCGTGATCCTCGACGAGCCGACCGCAGCCCTCGGCGTCGCGCAGACCCGCCAGGTGCTCGACCTGGTGCGACGACTGGCCGACACCGGCCACGCCGTCCTGTTCATCACCCACAACATGGTCGACGTCTTCGAGGTGTCCGACCGGGTGGCGGCGCTCTACCTGGGCCGGATGGCGGCCGACGTGCCCATCTCCCAGGTCGACCGACCCCAGGTCATCGAGCTCATCACGGCGGGCCGGTCGGGCAACCTCGGCATCGCGCCCGCCGAAGTCGCAGCGGTGGAGGTCTGACCCATGTCCAGCACGATCTCCGCCCCCACCAGCTCCCAGGAGCCGGGCGGCGCCCCCTCGGGCTTCGAGGCCGACCGCACCGCGGGCTCCCTCGGCGAGACGGTCCGGGCCTACGTCGACCGCGTCCGGGGCGGTGACCTGGGGGCGCTCCCGGCCATCCTCGGCATCGTCGCCCTCGGCCTGCTCTTCTTCGCCCTGCGCCCCGAGACGTTCCTGACGCCGCGGAACATGGCCAACCTGGCCGACCAGGCGGCGCCGATCATCATCCTGGCGATGGGGCTGGTCTTCATCCTGCTCCTGGGAGAGATCGACCTGTCCGCGGGCGTGGTCAGCGGCGTCTGTGCCGCGGTGATGGCCAAGCTGCTCGCCGATGCCGGCGCGCCGTGGTACGTGTCGGTGGCGGCAGCCATCGTCACCGGCGTGGTCATCGGGCTGTTCACCGGCAGCCTCGTCGGCATGATCGGCATCCCGTCGTTCGTCGTCACACTCGCGCTCTTCCTGGGCTGGCAGGGCTTCACGCTGCGGCTCATCGGCGAGGGCGGCACGGTGCCGGTGCGCGACCCGGTGATCTCGGCGATCAGCGACAGGAACGTGCCGGTCGCCCTCGGCTGGGTCCTCGCCCTGGTGGTCATCGCCGTGTACGCCGCGGTGCAGCTCAACCGGTTCCGCGTCCTGCGTGGCAGGGGGCTCGCGCACGCCCCGCTCCCCGTGGTGCTCGTGCGGATCGGCGTGATCGCGGCTGTCGTCGTCCTGGTCACGGCGGTGCTGAGCGTCGACCGGGCCCCGGCGGTCGGTGTCGTGCTCGCCGGGATCCCGTACGCCATCCCGCTGGTGGTCCTGCTGCTCCTGCTCCTGACCTTCGTGCTCGGGCGCACGAGCTTCGGCCGGCACGTCTACGCGGTCGGCGGCAACGCCGAGGCTGCCCGGCGGGCCGGCATCAACGTCACCAGGATCAGGGTGGCCGTGTTCGTCATCGGCTCGACCCTGGCGGCGATCAGCGGGATCGTCGCGGCCGCCCGGCTCGGCTCGGTGGCGCCGGGGTCCGGCGGTGGCAACACGCTGCTCTACGCCGTCGGCGCCGCGGTCATCGGCGGCACCAGCCTCTTCGGCGGCCGGGGACGGGTGCGCGACGCCGTCCTGGGCGGCCTGGTGGTGGCGATCATCGCCAACGGGCTGGGGCTGCTGGGCACCGAGGCGTACCTCAACTTCATCATCACCGGTGGAGTGCTGCTGCTGGCCGCCAGCGTCGACGCGCTGGCCCGGCGACGGGCGGCCGCGACCGGTCACTAGGAGGACCCTCTCCTGCCCCCCACCGCTCGCAGGCTCGCGGCGGGACCCTGCAGGAGGGCCGGACGGCGGGGGCGGTTCCGGCGAGCGCCGGAACCGCCCTCTGTCGTCTCAGGCGCGGGTGAGGGCCTCGGCGAGCAGGTCGCAGGTCAGCTCGACCTGCCACTCGCGGGCGCCGCCGGCGCGCAGGGCCGCGGCGACGGTCCCGGCGTCGCGCGGCTCGGGCGGGGTCCACATCAGCCGGCGGACCAGGTCGGGGGAGAGCAGGTTCTCCACCGGGACGTCGTGCTGCTCCGACAGCGCGGCCAGCCCCGTGCGGGCGGCCTGCAGGCGGGTGGCCGCGGCCGGGTCGCGGTCGGCCCAGCGGTTGACCGGCGGCGGCCCGTCACCCGGGCGGCTGTGCGGCGGCAGCTCCGCCTCCGGCAGGGCCCGGCCGCGGGTCAGCGCGCCGAACCACGTGCCCACCAGCCGCCGGTTGGCGCGGCCGCGGAACACCGGCAGCTCCAGCAGCGCGGCCTCGGTCTGCGGATCGGCCTGCACGGCGGACACCATCGCCGCGTCGGGCAGCACCCGGCCGGGGGCGACGTCGCGGCGGCGGGCGAGGTCGTCGCGCGCCTGCCACAGGGAGCGGAGCATCCCGAGCTGGCGCCGGTTGCGCAGCCCGTGCACCCCGGAGGTGCGCCGCCAGGGGTCCTGACGGGGCGGCGGCGTGCCCGCGGCGAGCACCGCGGCGAACTCCTGGCGTGCCCACTCGGTCTTGCCCTGCTGGTCGAGCAGCGCCGCCAGCGCGTCGCGCAGGTCGACGAGCACCTCGACGTCGAGGGCGGCGTAGACCAGCCACTCCTCGGGTAGCGGCCGGGTGCTCCAGTCGGCCGCGGAGTGGCCCTTGACCAGGGAGTACCCCAGCAGCGACTCGACGACGGCGGCCAGGCCCACCCGCGGCAGCCCGGCCAGGCGCGCGGCCAGCTCGGTGTCGAAGATGCGCGCGGGCACCATGCCGATCTCGGCGAGGCACGGCAGGTCCTGGCTGGCCGCGTGCAGCACCCACTCGGTGTCGGCGATCGCGTCCTGGACCACGGACAGGTCCCCCAGCGGGATGGGGTCGACCAGCCCGGTGCCGGCACCGGCGCGACGCAGCTGCACGAGGTAGGCACGCTGCCCGTAGCGGTAGCCGGACGCGCGCTCGGCGTCGACGGCGACCGGACCGCTCCCGGCGCCGAGGGCGTCGGCGTAGCCGGTGAGCGCCTCCGGGGTGTCGATGACCGGCGGCAGGCCGTCGCGCGGCGCCAGCAGGGGGATCGCTTCGGGCGCGTCCGGCTCGCGGTCGTCGTCCCGGGCGTCGGCGGGCAGGGGCTCGGTGCTCAGTTGCCGTCCACCTTCTCGCCCGTCCCGTCCGTGCGTGCGCCGCTCGGCTCCCGGGTGGTGCGAGCGCAGCGGCGCGGGACCCGGGGGAGTGCGTCTGCCTGTCCCCCCGATCGTAGAGACCGCGCGGGGCCCGTCCGTCTCGGGGGCGGTGCTCAGGGCAGCTCGGGTGCGGTGCCGGCCGGCCCGAGGAGCGCGACCCCCGGCGGCGGGAGCCCGGCGGCGTTGGCCAGGACCTCCAGCCAGGCGTCGAGGTGGCGGCCGAGCGCGGTGTCCTCGGCGGTCCAGGACGCGCGGATCTCGACGTCGACGGAGTGCTCGGGGCCGGCGAGGTCGCCGAAGCGGGTGGAGGCGGTGCGGGTGACGGTGCCGCCGAGCGCGTGCCAGGCCGCGCCGCAGTCGCCGAGGGCGTCGGTCAGCCAGCTCCAGGCGACCTCGGAGAACATCGCGTCGTCGACCATGTACTCGTCGGTGCTCGCCGACAGGTACCCGACGCAGCGGGTGGTCCCGTCCCAGGCCTCGTGGCCGGCCGGGTCGTGCAGGACGATGAACCGCGCGACGGCGAGCTCGACCTCGTCGTCGCCCTCGCCCTCGGGGACCCGCGCGGCCAGCGCGTGCGCGAAGGGCGCCAGGCGTTGCGGTGCGGGGATGTCCTCGACGACGATCTCGGGGCGGGGCCGCACCGCGGCGAGGGACTCCAGGGCCGCGACGAAGTCGGCCGGCCGGTCGTCACCGGGACCGCCGGAGCCCGCGCGCGCACCGGCCCCGTCCCGGGGTCCGGCCAGGCTGCGTGGCTCCACGCTCGCAGGGTAGGTGCCGGGAGCCCGGTCTGTCTCGGACGCGCCGCTGCTCAGGGGTCTGGGAGGATCGGCCGTCGTGAGCACCGCACCCGCCGTCCCGCCGTCCCCCGCCGACTCGGACCTCGTGCGGGCAGCGCGCGGGCTCCCGGTGGAGCGGACGCCGGTGTGGTTCATGCGGCAGGCCGGACGGTCGCTGCCGGAGTACCGGGCGCTGCGCGCCGGGACCGCGATGCTCGAGGCCTGCCAGGACCCCGACCTGGTCACCGAGATCACCCTGCAGCCGGTCCGCCGGCACGGCGTGGACGCCGCGATCCTCTTCTCCGACATCGTGCTGCCGCTGGTCGTGGCCGGGGTCGACATCGAGATCAAGCCGGGGGTGGGCCCGGTGGTCGCGGACCCGGTGCGCACGGTCGCCGACGTCGACGCGCTGCCCGGCCTCGAGCCCGACCGGCTGGACTTCCTCGCCACGGCGGTGCGCCGGCTGGTCGCCGAGCTCGGTTCCACGCCGCTCATCGGCTTCGCCGGGGCGCCGTTCACCCTGGCGACCTACCTGATCGAGGGCGGGCCCTCCAAGGAGCACGCCCGCACCAAGGCCTTCATGTACGCAGAGCCGGAGGCCTGGTCGCGCCTGCTGACCCGGTTGGCGGTCTCGGCGGCGACCTTCCTGCGCGTGCAGATCGACAACGGCGCCTCGGCGGTGCAGCTGTTCGACTCCTGGGCCGGCGTGCTCTCGGCCGTCGACTACGGCACCCGGGTGCTGCCGCACTCGCGGTCGGTCTTCGACGGGCTCGGCGACCGCGACGTCCCGCGCGTCCACTTCGGCGTCGGCACCGGGGAGCTGCTCGCGCTGATCGGCGACGCCGGGGCCGACGTCGTCGGCGTCGACTGGCGGGTGCCGCTGGACGAGGCGGCCCGGCGGGTGGGGCCGCAGCGGTCGCTGCAGGGCAACCTCGACCCCGCCGTCCTGCTGGCCGACCGCCGGACCGTCGACCGCGAGGTCCGCCGCGTCGTGGAGCAGGGCCGCGCCGCCCGCGGGCACGTGTTCAACCTCGGCCACGGGGTGCTGCCGGAGACCGACCCCGGCGTCCTCACGCACGTCGTGGAGCTGGTGCACGAGCTGTCACGGCGATGAGCCGCGTCGTCGTCGTCGGTGCGGGGATCGCCGGGCTGACGGCCGCGTTCGAGTGGTCCCGGCGGCGGCCCGGCGACGAGGTCGTCGTCGTGGAGGCCGGGGGCCGGATCGGCGGCAAGATCGACCGGGTCGACCTGGCCGGCAGCTGGTACGACACCGGGCCCGAGGCCGTGCTGGCCCGCGTGCCCGAGGCGGTGGAGCTGGTCGGGGAGCTCGGCCTGGGCGACCGGCTGGTGGCACCGAGGACGACGCAGGCCTCGATCGTGCTGCCCGACGGCCGGCACCCGCTGCCGCCGGGGACCGTGCAGGGCGTGCCGACGTCGGCCGACGGGCTGGCCGGGGTGCTCACCGCCGACGGCGTCGCGCGGGTGCGGGCGGAGGCCGACCTGCCGCCGCTGCGCCTCGACGGCGACGTCTCGGTGGGCGCGCTGCTGCGCGCGCGGCTCGGCGACGAGGTGGTCGACCGGCTGGTGGAGCCGCTGCTCGGCGGCGTCTACGCCGGCCGCCCCGACGACCTCTCGCTGGCCGCCACGATGCCGGCGCTGGCCGCCCAGCTCGCCCGCGCCGACTCGGTGCTCGCCGCCGCCGTCGCCGCCCGGGACGCCGGCGCCCGCAGCCGCGGCGACGCCGACGGGCCGGTGTTCGTGACCGTGGCCGGCGGCCTGGGCTCGCTGCCGCAGGCGCTGGTGGAGGCGTCGGGGGCGCAGGTGCGGCTGCGCACGCCGGCGCACGCGATCCGCCGGGCGCACGGGCGGCTGGAGGTCGCGGTGGGGCCGACCGCCGCGCCCGAGGTGCTGGAGGCCGACGCCGTCGTCCTCACCGCGCCGGCCGGCAAGTCCGCGCGGCTGCTGACCGGGGTGGCACCGGAGGCCGTCGAGCCGCTGCGCGGCATCCCGTACGCGTCGATGGCGGTCGTCGCCATGGCCTTCCCGGCCCAGCCGGTCGACGCCGGGTCGGGACTGCTGGTCCCGCCGGTGGCCGGGCGGCTGGTCAAGGGTGTGACGGTGTCGTCGTCGAAGTGGCCGCACCTGTCCGGCGGCGGGGCGCTGCGGGTGCGGGCGTCGGTGGGGCGCTACGGCGACGAGTCGCAGCTGCAGCGCGACGACGACGACCTGACCGCCGCGGTGGTGGCTGACGTCGCCGACCTGCTCGGCCTCGAGCGCCGCGAGCCGCTGCAGACCCACCTGGTGCGCTGGGGCGGCGGGCTGCCGCAGTACCTGGTCGGTCATCCGCAGCGGGTGGTCGCCATCCGGGACGCCGTCGCCGCGGTGCCGGGACTGGCGGTGGCGGGGGCGGCCTACGACGGCGTCGGCGTGCCGGCCTGCATCCGGGGCGCCCGCCGCGCGGTCGAGGCGCTGGTCTGACGTCCGCGCGCGGCCTGACAGTCTGGGCGCCGTGACCGCCTCCCTCGTCCTGCGGGCCGCGCTGCTGGGGACCGCCGCCGGGGGACGCAGCTCCCTCGGTCTCGCCGCGCCCGCGCTGACCGCCCCGTCCCGCCTGCCGTGGCCGGTGCGCCTGGCCGCCATCGCCGCCGTGGTGGGCGAGGTGGTGGCCGACAAGCTGCCGGGCACCCCGTCCCGCACCATCGCGCCGAGCGTCGCCGTCCGGCTGGCGTCCGGTGCCGGCGGGAGCGCGCTGCTGGCCCGGCGGGGGAGCGGGAGCGGCGTGCTGCCCGTCCTGGCCGGGGCGGCCGGCGCCGCGGCGGGGACGATCGGCGGCGCGCGCTGGCGGGGCTGGGCGTCGCAGCGGGTGCCGGACCGGCAGGCGGCACTGGCCGAGGACGTCGTCGTCCTCGTGCTGGCCGCGCTGGCCGGACGGGAGCGCGCCGCGCGTCCCTGACCGCCGGTGTGTGCAGGAGCGCACGGACGGCGGGCGGACGGCGCGCTCGGGGGCGCGGGACAATGGGCGCATGAGCGAGCAGACGCAAGCCCCGACCGAGACGAAGAGCGTCGGCAAGCGGGCCAACGAGCTCAACACCCTCATCCGCTACACGATGTGGTCGGTGTTCCGGCTCGCCCGGCCGCTGGCCGACGACCAGCGCACCACGGCCGCCGACGAGGTCGCCGGGCTGTTCGAGGAGCTGGCCGGCAAGGGCGTCGTCGTCCGCGGGACCTACGACGTCGCCGCGCTGCGGGCCGACGCTGACGTCATGGTCTGGTGGCACGCCGAGACGCCCGAGGCGCTGCAGGAGGCCTACACGCGGCTGCGCCGCACCCAGCTCGGCCGGTCGCTGGACCCGGTGTGGTCGCAGATGGCGCTGCACCGGCCGGCGGAGTTCAACCGCAGCCACATCCCGGCGTTCCTCGCCGAGGAGGAGCCGCGGCGCTACGTCTGCGTCTACCCGTTCGTGCGGTCCTACGAGTGGTACCTGCTGCCCGACGAGGAGCGGCGGGACATGCTCAAGGAGCACGGCATGCAGGCCCGGCCCTACCCCGACGTGCGGGCCAACACGGTGGCCTCGTTCGGCCTGGGCGACTACGAGTGGATGCTCGCCTTCGAGGCCGACGAGCTGCACCGCATCGTCGACCTGATGCGCGACCTGCGGGCCAGCCGTGCCCGCCGGCACGTGCGCGAGGAGGTGCCGTTCTACACCGGCGTCCGCAAGCCCGTGGCCGAGCTGGTCCGCGACCTGGCCTGAGCCGCGGCCCTGCCCTGACGCACCGAGGGCGGCCCCCCTCCCCGGGGAGCCGCCCTCAGCCGTGGAACGCGCGCTCAGCCCTCGGCGGGCTGCAGCCGGATGCTCACCGAGTTGATGCAGTAGCGGTCGCCGGTCGGCGTCTGCGGGGCGTCCTCGAAGACGTGCCCGAGGTGGCTGTGGCAGGTGCCGCAGAGGACCTCGACGCGGGTCATGCCGAGGCTGCGGTCCTCGCGGAGCACCACGTCGTCCGCCGAGGACGGCTCGTAGAAGGACGGCCAGCCGCAGTGCGAGTCGAACTTGGTCTCCGAGCGGAACAGCTCGGCGCCGCAGGCGCGGCAGGCGTAGACGCCGACGGTCTTCGTGTCGACGTACTCACCCGTCCACGGCCGCTCGGTTCCGGCCTGCCGCAGCACCGCGTACTCCTGGGGGGACAGCTGGGCGCGCCACTCCGCGTCGCTCTTGGTCACCTGGGGCTGCGAAGGGGACGTCGTCATGCCAGGGGGAACGACCTCGGCCGCAGGCGGATTCCCCGCGTCCCCGGGCCCGGACCGGCCCTCGCGACTCCGTGTGGCGGGGTGCCGCCGTGCGCACGGGGAGACTGGAGGGCGTGACACCGCCCGACGCGCCCCTTGCCGACACCTGGTTCTCCCGCGACCTGCCCGTGCTGCGGGCCGTCGCCCGGCTGGTGGACGAGCCGAAGCACGGCGGTGCGCCGTACCTGCTCGGCTCCGTCGTCCCGGGCAGCGGGTTGCCCAAGGAGCAGGTGGTGGCCGCGGCGAAGGCGCTCGCGGCGGCGGGCTACATCGAGCCGCTGACCAACCACGCCGGCGACATCGTGCGGATCACCGGGATCTCCGCCGAGGCGCGGCGGCTGGCGGGGCTGTGGCCGACCCCGCAGGGGGAGTGGGAGCGGCTGCTGGAGCAGGCGCAGATCCGGGCCCATCGGGCACCGACGGACGTCGAGCGGGAGCGCTGGCGGGCCTTCGCCGACGCCGCGCGGGCGGTGGGCCCGGACGCGGGAGCGCTGCTGATGCAGGCGCTGGTCGGCGGCTACGTCCCCCGGGCACGCTGACCGTCCGGCCCCGGACGCGACAGCGCCCCCGCCCGGCGGACCGGGACGGGGGCGCTGTGCTGATCAGGAGATCAGAGCGGGGTGACGTTCGCCGCCTGCGGGCCCTTCTGGCCCTGCTCGACGTCGAAGGCGATCCGCTGGCCCTCGTCGAGCGAGCGGTACCCGCTGGTCTGGATGGCCGAGTAGTGGACGAACACGTCAGGTCCGCCACCGTCCGGGGTGGCGAAGCCGAACCCCTTCTCCGCGTTGAACCACTTGACAGTTCCTTCGGGCATTGCTCGCTCCTAGCTGCGGTGGTGCATCGGGGTCCTGCCAGAGCGCAGGGGCCTTCCCGACGCGACGAACCCTAGCCGTCCGGAGCGTTCTTGCCGACCCCCGGGCCCCGCGTGGCGGGTTCGACCTGGGACTCCTCACGCTGAGCGACCTCGCGGACCGGCCGCTCCGGCGTCCGGGGCCGGCGTCCACCCACCCGGGCGGCGGCGCGGTGACGGCCGCGCCGCCGGCCGACTCCGCGCGGGCGGGACACTGACCGCGGTCTTGCGGTGATCGTGCGGTTGCGCGCAGCCGGGGCTGCGGTGCGGCGGTCAGTGTCGTCCTCGCCGGGACGGATCCCGGCCCGCCGATCCCGAGGAGCCCGTCATGGAGACCCCCGCACGCCCGCTCGTGCTCGTCGAGCTGGGCGACCTCGAGGCCGCTGACCTCGACGCCCTGCTGCGTGCCGAGCTCGACGAGCCGGCCGCCGTGCAGGTCCCCGACGCCGTGGCGGACGGGCTGGCCGCCGACGAGCTGGCCGCCCTCCTCGCCGACGTCCTGCGCTCCACCGGCACCGCCGCGGCCCTGGCGCACCGCCTCGGCGCGCACGCCGCCCTGCTCGCCGACTGAGTCGGCTCCGTCCCGCCGGTCCTGGCCCCCGCACCACGGGGGCGCGGGGTCCAGGACCCGGCGGTCACGACTCGCAGCCGACCCCGTCGCCGTCGCGGTCGAACTTCGGCTGCCAGCCCGGGTCGCCCGGGTGGATGGGAGCGGCGCCGGCCGCCTTGACCTCGGTGCAGTTGGCGTACGTCGGCCCGCCCACCGGGGCCGGAGCCGGTGCGGGTGCGGCTGCCGGTGCGGGCGCGGGACGGGGAGCAGGCGCCGGGACGGGCACCGGAGCAGGAGCCGGGCGCGGCGTCGTCGGCACGGGACGTGCGGTCGTCGGCACGGCTGCCGGCGTGCTCGGCGCGGCGGTGGTCCGGGCCGGCTGCTGCACGGGCGCGACCACGCCGCCGGGCAGCGGCTCGCCTGGGCAGGCGCTCAGCACGGTGGCGATCGCGTTGCGCTCGGCCTGGGTCGTCCACAGCCCGTAGCTGACCTTCACCGCCACCTGCCGGGCCACGTAGGCGCAGCGGTGGGAACGCGCCGGCGGCAGCCAGGTCGCGGCGTCGCCGTCGCCCTTCTGCGTGTTGAGCGGGCCGTCGACGGCGAGCAGGTTGAGCGGGTCGTTGGCGAACCGGGTGCGCTGGGCCGTGTCCCACTGCTGGGCGCCCTTCTGCCAGGCGTCCGACAGCGCGACGACGTGGTCGATCTGCACGTCGTCGCTGGTGGTCTGCCCGCGCTGGAAGGCGATCGTGCGGCCGGAGTAGGGGTCGGCGAGCGTCCCGGTGAGGACGACGCAGTCGCGCGTGCCGGGCTTGAACGCCTCGCCGGTGAGGTCGCGGGCCAGCACGTCGTTGCGGGTGTCGCAGCCGTTGCGGTCGGTGTCGACCCAGCCGGCGCCGAACAGGTCGCGGTCGTAGCCGGTGCGCGGGGCGCGGCCCTGCACCGGGACGGCGGCGAGGGCGGCCAGCGCGGTGGTGGGCGCGGCGGTCCCGACGGCGCCGTCGGTGGCGGTGTCGGAGAGCACCCCTGTGGTGGAGTCGACCGGGGCCACGGCGGACTCGCGGGTCTCCGCCTGCTCCAGGGCGTCCTCGGCGGCGGCGATCTCGGCCTCCGCGGCGGCGCTCTCCTCGGCGGCCGACGACGTGCTGGTGGCGGCCGACGGCGTGCTCGCGGGCGCCGAGGCGGCGGTCGGCGCGGTCCGCGGTGCGGTGCCACCGCCGACGACGACGGCCGCGAGGCCCGCGGCGAGGACGGCACCGCCCACGCGGCGCGAGGCGATGAAGGCCCACCGCGCCCGGCCGGCGACGACCGCGCCGAGGCCGACGAGGAGCGCCGCGAGCCCGAGCGCGAGCAGTCCGCCGGGGAGTCCGGAGGTGGCGACACCGGCGACCAGGAACAGCAGGACGACCGCGGCCACGCCCCCGAGGACCACCCGCTGCCGGCCGCTCCCTACGGGGACGGGAGCAGGCGGCGCGGCTGCCCGGTGACGCGCGTCGTCGGTGAACGCGACGAGGACCTGCACCGGGTCGGTCCCGGCGAAGGGGACTGCACGTCGACGGTGGTCTCGACCGCGCCGGGCAGTGCGGCGGCGAAGGCGCGGTCGCCCGTGGCGTTCGACGTCAGCTTGGCGCCGTCGACGTGGAGGGTGACGTCACGGCCCGACGGCGTGGTGGAGACCAGCCGCAGGTACGTGGCACTGCTGCCCTCGCGCGGCGGGACCACGTCGAAGCCGAGGGCCGCGGCCTTCGACACCACCGCGCGCATCGGCGTCCCCGGTGAGCGCTGCCCGTGGTGGCGCAGGACCGCCTGGACGGCAGGGTCGGACAACGACGACATGAGCGATCTCCCCGCGTGCTCCGGTTTGCACCTGCCCGCCATGGTCCGCGGTGGGAACGCCGCCGTACAGGAACCGCAGGAGCCCCTGGGGCGGGTGGGGGGAGAGGGGCTCGAGGCGGCTCGGACACCCGGCAGGCGCCCCCGACGGCTGCAGGAGTACCGGATGCGGCCGATGTGGATCCGGACCACACGCAACCGCTTGCAGGAGGCACCATGACCAACCCCCTGGTCCCCCCGACCGTCACCACCGAGGAGGAGTGGCGGGAGTTCCAGGTCTTCCACGTCTTCCAGCAGACCCGGCACCTCGACCGCATCCGGACCTACACAGGCTGGCTCCTGGCCCTGGTGGTCGCCGGGATCGTGATCAGCGTCCTCACGGCCATCGTCGCTGCCGGCTCCGCGCCGTCCTACTACTGACGGCGCTCGGCCACTGTTCCCGGACGGCGGCCGCCGCGGCGGCGGCGCTCGGACAGGTGCCGGGATCCGTACTCCGGGGCGAGGACGGGCACCGGTCGGCTCGGGGCTCAGGGGAGTCAGCGCGCCGGGACGTCCAGCCGTGCGGCGCGACGGAAGCGGACCAGGGCCACCGCGCCGACGACCGTGCCGGCCAGCCCCAGCACCACGGCGACGACCGCGCCCGCGAGCCCGTTGCCGGTGCCGAGACCGCCCGCGGCGTGGACGGCGTGCAGCCCGCCGACGACCGCGCCGGCCGGCCCGGCCACCAGTGCGACGAGGGCCGCCGTCCGGCGGGAGCGGGCCAGGGCCACCGCGCCGACGACCACGCTGGCCAGCCCCACGACGGCGGCCGCGGTCGGTACGGATCGCCCGGTGCCGAGCTCGTAGCCGGCAGCGAGGGACGACGGTGCAGCGAGCAGGTGCAGGACGGACATCGGGGACCTCCTGGTCGACCGGGACGGACGCCGACGATCGTGGCGTCGCCGGCACGGGGTCGTCGTCGGGCCGCGGTCGGCCGTGCCTACGCCGTCGGGCGTAGCCGACCCGTCCGGGACCGCGCCGTCCGGCGGAGGTCGTCGCGCAGCCAGGAGGAGCCGGGCCGGGATCCGGGGACCCTAGGCTCGCGGCCATGCCGGGCCGAGCCGCGCCGCTCCGCCTACCCGTCTGGGCGCAGGACCTGCTGCTGGCGGCGTTCGTGACCGTCATGCAGGTCCAGGGCACCGTCACCCGCACCCACGGGGACCCGGCGACGGTCCTGCGCCCGCTGGCCGACCTCGGGCACCTGGGCTACGTCCTGCTGGTCGCCGGCGGAGCCGTCGTGGCGGTGCGCCGCCGCTGGCCGGTCGCGGTGTTCGCCACGGCCGCGCTCACCAGCCTGGCCTACTACGCCCTCGACTTCCCCGACGGGCCCGGCTGGCTCGGGCTGTTCGTCGCCCTCTACACGCTCACCGCCCTCGGCGACGGGCGCCGGTCGCTGCTGACCGCCGGCGCGGGCATCGCGGTCCTGACCGTCGGCTGGCTGACCAGCGCCGCCGACGTCGAGCCACCGGCCGCGATCGGGTGGGTGTTCTTCCGGATCGGCGCCTCGGTCATGAGCGCCGCGCTCGGGGAGAGCGTCCGCTCGCGCAGGGACGTCGCGGCCGAGGCACTGCAGCGCGCCGAGCTCGCCGAACGCACCCGCGAGCAGGAGGCCCGCGCCCGGGTCGACGCGGAGCGGCTGAGGATCGCCCGCGAGGTCCACGACACCGTGGCGCACGCGCTGGCCGTCATCACCGTGCAGTCCGGCGTCACCGCGCACGTGCTCGACCGGCGGCCGGACCGGGCGCGCGAGGCCCTGGAGGCGATCGCGCGGACGAGCTCGGAGGCGCTGCAGGACATGCGGGCCGTCCTCGGGGTCCTGCGCGACGACGACGGCCGGAGCCCGGAGCCCGGCCTCGGGCGGATCGGCGAGCTCACCGCCCGGGCGCGGGAGGCCGGGCTCGACGTCGACCTCGACGTCGACCTCGAGGCGCCCTCGCCGCCTCCGCCGGTGCCCGGCGCGGTCGGCAGCGCCGTGTACCGGATCCTGCAGGAGGCGATCACCAACGTGATCCGGCACGCGGGGCCGACCCGGGTGAGGGTCGCGGTGGACTACTGCGCCGACGCCGTGGAGGTCCGCGTGACCGACGAGGGCCCCCAGGAGGGCCCACAGGAGGGCCCCGGGACGGCCGCGCCGGGCACGGACGGGACGGGCCGGGGGATCGTCGGGATGCGCGAGCGCTGCCTGCTCCTCGGCGGTGAGCTCGACGCCGGCCCGCTCCCGGGCGGCGGCTTCGCCGTCGTCGCCCGGCTGCCGCTGACCCCGGCCGGCACGGTGGCGGTGTGACCGCCCCGGACCGGGGTGTGCCGATCCGCGTGCTGCTCGCTGACGACGAGCAGCTGGTGCGCTCGGGCTTCCGGCTCCTGCTCGAGACCGAGGACGGCATCGCCGTGGTGGGGGAGGCGACCACGGGCGCCGACGCCGTGGCGCAGGCCCGCGCCCTCCGCCCGGACGTCGTGCTGATGGACATCCGCATGCCGGGCATGGACGGCATCGAGGCCACCCGGCGGATCGCCGGCGACGACGGGCTGCGCGGGGTCCGCGTCCTCGTCCTGACCACCTACGACACCGACGCCCACGTCTTCGAGGGCCTGCAGGCCGGCGCCAGCGGGTTCCTGCTCAAGGACGCCGGTCCCGCCGAGCTGCTGCACGGCGTCCGCGTGGTGGCGGCCGGCGAGTCGCTGCTCGCACCTCGGATCACCCGGCGCCTCATCGCCCAGTTCACCGCCCGCCGGACGGCCGACGCGGCGGCGGCCTCCCGGCTGGCCGTCCTCACCGACCGGGAGCGCGAGGTCCTGGCGCTCGTGGGTCAGGGCATGAACAACGACGAGATCGGCGCCGCGCTGTTCCTCAGCCCGGCCACCGCCCGGACGCACGTCAGCCACGCCATGGCCAAGCTCGGCGCCCGGGACCGTGCGCAACTGGTCGTCGTCGCCTACCGGACGGGCCTGGTCGGTCCCTAGCGACCGGACGGCCGTCGGTCGGCCGCGCGAGCCGACTCCGGCGCCGGGACGCCGAGCGCGCGCGTGAGGGTCGCGAGGAGGTCGGGCACGTCGTCTCGGGGGACGACCGCCTGCACCAGGGTGAACCCGCCGGGGTCGGCGGCGGCGTCCGCGTGGGCACGGCGCAGGGCACCGACGGTCGAGACGCGCACCGCGCGGGCACGGGTGCCGCCGCCGAACAGGGCGGGCAGCGCCGTCCAGTCCCAGCGGGGGATGTCGTTGTAGGGCTGGTCGGCTCCGTGTATGGCGCGCTCGACGGTGTAGCCGTCGTTGTCGACGACGACGACGAGCGCGGGCAGCCGCTCGCGCAGGACCGTGCCGAGCTCCTGGACGGTCATCTGCGCGGCGCCGTCCCCGATGAGCAGGACGCCGCGCCGGCCGGGAGCGGCGGTGCCGGCACCGAGCAGCGCGGGCAGCGTGTAGCCGATCGAGGCCCACAGCGGCTGGCCGACGAACGTGACACCCGCGGGCAGGCGGTGCGGGGCCATGCCGTAGAAGGACGTGCCCTGGTCGGCGAGGACGACGTCCCCGGCGCGCAGGGCAGCGCTGGTCTCCCGCCAGAGGGCGGCCTGGGTGAGCGGGGCGTCGTCCGGGTCGTCGTCCTGGTCGTCCGGCTCTGCGGTGTCCGGCAGCGGACCCGGGCGCAACGAGGCGACGAGAGGCTGCAGGGCGGCGAGGGCGGCGGACAACTCCAGCGGTGCGAAGACCGCTGAGCCCACGCCGGCCGAGCGCGGGCCCAGCTCGATGGTCCGGGCGCGGGTGATCCGCTGCGTGAACAGGCCGCTGTTGAGGTCGGTGAACTGGACGCCGGCCAGGACGAGCGCCGCGGCGTCCTCGACGACCGCGCGGGTCCGCTCGGTGCTGCCGGCGGCACCCGCGTAGGTGCCGCAGAAGCCGGGTGCGGTCTCGTCGAGCAGGCTCTTCGCCCAGGGCGTGGTGGCGTGCGGCACCGGGCCGGCGGCGAGCAGCCCGGCGAGCGCGTCCGCCGCGCCGAAACGGTGCACCAGCAGGCCGGCGAGCACCGCCACCCGGTCGGTGGACCCCGCGTCCTCGAGCAGCCGGCCTGCGGCGGCGGCGAAGGCGTCGAGGACCTCGGGGTCGGTGCTGTCGCAGGGCGGCGGAAGCGGGTGGGCGGCCGGCTCCACGGACAGCTCGGCGACGTCCGCCGGCACGAGCAGGTACCCCGGCAGCCGGCGGTCGCGGACCTCGGTGAGCACCCGGTCGATCTCGGCGACGGCGGTGCCGGGCCCCAGGACGGCACGGGCGCAGGTGATGTCGGCGTGGGCGGCGGTGAAGTGCCCGAACGCCCCGTCGCCGAGGGTGTGGTGCAGGGGGCGGTGCTCGGCCTGCCGCGCCAGGGCCGGAGCGCCGACGACGTGCACCACCGGTACGTGTTCCGCGTAGCTGCCTGCGACGGCGTTCACGGCGCTCAGCTCGCCGACGCCGAACGTGGTGCAGAGCGCGGCCATGCCCCGCAGCCGGCCGTAGCCGTCCGCGGCATACCCGGCGCCCAGCTCGGTGGCACAGCCGGTCCAGCGCACCTGCGGGTGGGCGACGACGTGGTCCAGCAGCCTGAGGCTGTAGTCGCCGGGCACCCCGAACACCCGGTCGACCCCCAGCTCGGCCAGCCGGTCGACGAGGTGGTCGCCGACGGTGTACGGCGCGGACGCCGCGTTCGCGGTGGGGATCACGCCGGCACCTGCTCGTCGAGCCAGTCGAACACGCGCTCGCCCCGCAGGGCGACCGCCGTGGGCTCGCAGTGTGTGTCGGCGCCCTCCTCCGCGGTGAAGCGCAGCAGCGTCACCGGGCAGGTCAGCTTCGTGGCCAGTTGCGCCGACTGCCCGGGCCAGAACTGCTCGTGCTCGGGGTCGGTGACCAGCACCGGGCAGCGGATCGCCGCCAGCTGCTCGTCGGTGAGGGCGTAGGCGCGCGCGGCGGTGAAGAAGTCGAACGGCGAGCTGACGCCGTAGGGGCGCATCCGCCACTGCAGCATCGTCCGGGTGGCCGGCGACAGCTTGAGGGCCCAGCGCATCTCGGTGTCGAACCGGTCGCGGTCGCCGGAGTCCAGCAACCGCACGAGGCGGTGCGGCAGCTGGGTGAGCATGGTGGTGGAGACGTCGACGACACCGGGGTCGGCGACCGCCGCCGCCACCCGGTGCTCGGTGGCCAGTGCCCGCGGCACCCAGTAGCCGCCCTGGCTCACGCCCATGACGGCGATGCGGGCCGGGTCGACGTCGGGCCGGGCGACCAGCGCGTCGACCACCGGGGTGAGCACGTGCTCCCAGTCCGGCCGGAACGGGATGCCCTGCCGCACGAGCGCGGCGTTCTGCCCGGGGCCGTCGTAGGTCATCGCGTTCCAGCCGCGGGCCAGCGCGTCGGCGATGCCGCGGGTCCAGGCGCCGACCACCGAGCCGTCGCTGCCGTTGGTGTAGACGAGGGTGCGGCGCGGCTCGTCCGCCGGACCGGAGCGGAAGAGGTAGCCGGGCAGGGTGGTGTCCCCGTAGGGGACGGACAGCCGCTCGACGGCCACGTCGCCGACGGCGTCGGTGAGGTCGACGAAGCGGTCCCACGCGTCGCGGTGCCGTTCCCAGAGCTCGGTGAACTCCCCGGTCGCGTCGGCGTGGTCGGTCGCCTCGGACCAGTAGCCGGCCGCCCGCAGCCAGCGGGCCGCCGCGGTGCGCCGGTGCCCCCCGTCCTCGGCGGCCCGCGCCTGGGCGGCCAGCCGCTCGGCAGTGGCGCTCCACTGCTGCACCCAGGCCCGCCGGTCGCCGTTCGGGATCCGGTCGACGGTGGTGAGGACCTCGCCGACGTCGGCGGCGTGGGACCAGGTGGCACCGAGGACGCCCTCGACGGCGAACTGGAGGTCGGGGTCCTTGAAGAACGCGTGCACGTCTGTCTCCGATTGACGGGGGAGGACCGCACCGTCCCGACGCCGGCTCCAACGCGGCTCCAAGCGCGAGCGGGGAGGAGCACGTCCGCCGGCTGGCGCGCCGTTGGAGTCCGCAGGGCGACGGTGGCCGCACCGACCGCCCGGCGGAGGGCGGTCCTCCCGAGGGGACGACCGTGGACACCTACGTGCAGGACCTGGTGACCGTGCTGCAGCGCGACGGGCGCCGCCCCGTCCTGCGGCACGCGGGCACCGACACCACGGCGGCCGAGCTCGTGGCCGCCGCCTCCCGCCACGCCCGCGCGCTGGCATCCCTGGGCGTCGGCCCGGGCGACCTGGTCGCGATCTTCGCCCCCAACCGGCCGGAGGCCCTCGCCGTCCGCTACGGGGCGCACCTGGCCGGGGCCGGCTGCGTGTTCCTGCCGGCGCCGCCCGACCTCGACCGGAGGACGCGGCTGGTCGCCCAGGTCGACCCGCGGCTGCTGGTCGTCTTCCCGGAGACGGCCGGCCTGCTCCCGGACGACGTCGCGGCACCGGTGGCGGCGGTGGGCACGGTCCCCGGGATCGCGCTGCGGCTCGACGCCCTCGCCGCCGGCCTCGACGGCCGCCCGCCGCCCTGTCGCGCCCGTCCGGCCGACCTCGCGGTGGTCGTCCCCTCCGGCGGCACCACCGGTGTGCCCAAGGGCAGCCGGCGCGACTTCGCCACCTACACCGCGATGGTCGCGGGCCCGGCGCGCCCCGACCGCCGGCAGCTGGCCAACGGCTCGCTGGCCCACCTCACCCAGGTGCTGGTCGACCAGACCCTGCTCGGCGGCGGCACCGTCGTGCTGCAGGACTCCTACGACGCGGCGGCCACGCTGGCGGCCGTCGAGGACGAGCGCGTCACCGACCTGTTCCTCGTCGAGCCGCAGCTGTTCGACCTGATGGACTCCCCCGAGGTGGCGCGGTACGACCTCGGCTCGCTGCGGACGCTCACCCACGTCGGCGCGCTGGCCCCGCCGGTGCTGCGGGCCCGCGCCCGCGCGCGGCTGGGCCCGGTGGTCGCCCACACCTACGGCGCCAGCGAGGTCGGCATCGTCAGCGCGCTCTCGCCGGCCGAGCACGACCGGCCGTCCCGCTTCTCCTGCGCGGGACACGTCCTGCCGGGGGTGCAGGTCCGGTTCCGCCGGTCCGACGGGACGACCGACCTGCGGGCCGGCGCGGTGGAGGTGCGGTCGCCGGGGATGGCGGAGGGCTACCGGAACCGGCCGGACGCGGAGGCCGCGGCCTTCGTCGACGGCTGGTACCGCACCGGCGACCTGGGCTACCTCGGAGACGAGGGGATGCTGCGCGTGCTCGGCCGCGTCACGGACACGGCCGGGCCCGGGACGGTGCTGCCGGTCGACCTGCAGGAGACGGTGTGCCGTCTGCCGTCGGTGCGCTACGCCGTCGTCGTCCCCGACTCCGGACGCGGCGTGCGCGTCGTGGCCGCGGAGGCCTGGCCGGGCGGTGAGGTGGACGTCGCGTCCGTCCGGGCGGCGGTCACCGCCGAGCACGGCCGGGAGGTCGCAGCGTCGGTCCAGGTGCTCCCGGTCGACCGGGTGCCGCTCACCGAGCAGGGCAAGCCCGACCGGGCGGCCGTCCGGGCGGCGGCCGCCGTCGCCGGCGTCCCCGCCTGAGACGGGGTCAGGCGGACGTGGGGACGGCGCCGGTCGGGTCGACGACGTCGGCCAGGGTGAGCCGGGCGCCGTCGGTGCGCGCCCGCTCCGCGGCGCCCGGGTCGAGCGCGGCGGTGACGTCCCGCAGGACGTCCGGTGTCGCCTCGAAGGCGGGCCAGCGCAGGCCGTTGCGCAGCGCCTGCGTGCGGGCCGCGGCGAACAGCCGGACAGCCTCCTGCGGCCGGCCGGCCATCGCCGTGGCGACGCCCCGCAGCTCGAAGGCGACCGGCCCGTCGGAGGTGCCCAGCACCAGGCGGTGGCCGATCATCCGGTCGGACCAGGACAGGGCCGTCGCCGCGTCGCCGGAGCGGATGGCGGACACGACGGCCATCCCGGCCACCAGCAGGGCCACGTGCACGTTGCCCAGCTCCAGCGCCCTCTCGTGCAGGGTCCTCAGCCGGGCGCCGGGGAGGACTCCGGCGCCGCTGTCGACCAGGGCGGCGCAGGTCTCGGCGAGCAGGGAGAGGTCCGCGTCCCCGCCGGCCGCCCGCGCCGCCGCCGCCACGGAGCCGGCGACGACACGGGCCTGCTCCAGCGCCCCGGCCACCACCAGGGAGTGGGCCAGCAGCGTCTGGACCTCGGCCACGGTGCGCGAGTGCGCGTGCCCTGTGCCGTCGAGCAGTTCCGAGGCGACGGTGAGGTGCACGGCGGCGAGGTCGTCCTGGCCGCCGGAGGAGAGGTGGTGGGCGAGGGTGAGCCGCACCAGCGCCGCCGACAACGGGTCGGCCAGGTGCTCGGCCCCCAGCGCCCGCTCGGCCCAGGTGCGGCCCTCGATGGTCTTGCTGCGGAAGTGCCAGAACGTGCCCAGCCGGCCGGCGAGCCGCACGCCCTCGGCCGTGGGCGCCTCCACGAGCAGGTTCTGCAGCGTCGCGCGCAGCGTGGGCAGGTCGTCGTCGAGGGCGTCGAACCACGCGCTCTCCGCCACGCTGCCCAGGGGCGGCTTGGCGAGGGTCAGCGCGGTCGTCCACTCGTCCCGCCGGCGGCGCAGTGCGGGGGTGTCCGCGCCGGCCGCGTGCGCCGCGTGTCCGCGCACGGTGGCCTGCTGGGCGAAGAGCGAGGGGCCGCCCGGCCGCGCCGGCCCCAGCGGGGCCAGCAGCGAGTGGTGGACCAGGCGGGCGACCAGGTCGGCGGTGACCGTGCCGGACCGGGGTCCCGCGCCCGGACCGCCGAGGACGGCGCCGGCGGCGGCCACGGTGAACGGGCCGGGCAGGACCGAGGCGGCACGGTGCAGCTCCGCCTCGTCGGCGGGCAGCAGCGCGTAGCTCTGCTCGATGGCGGCGCGCACGGTGCGGTGGTGGTCGCTGCCGCGCCCGGTCCGCGCCAGCGAGCTCGGGTCGGCGGTGACCTGGTGGGCGATCTCGTCCAGGCTGAACGCCCGGGCGCGCGCCGCCGCGAGCTCCAGGGCCAGCGGCACGCCGTCGACGGCGGTGGCGATCCGCACCACCGCGCTGAGCAGGCCCAGGTCCTCCCGGTCGGCGCCGGCGTCGGCCAGCCGGTCCAGGAGCAGGGCGACCGCGGGGGAGGCGGTGACGTCGTCGTCCCCCTCGGGGAGGGGCAGCGGGCCGAGCCGGTGCAGCCGCTCGCCGTCGACCTGGAGCGGTTCGCGGCTGGTGGCCAGCACGGCGAGCGGGGTGGCGCCGGAGAACCAGTCGTCGACCAGGTCGGCCACCGGGTCGAGGACCTGCTCGCAGTTGTCGAGCACGAGCAGTGCGCGCCGGTCGCGCAGGTGGTCGCGCAGCCCCTCCGCGGGCCGGTCGGTGTCGGCGGGGGCGAACCCCAGCGCGGACACCACGGTGGACAGGACGGTGACGGCGTCCCCGGCCGCGGTGAGGTCGACGAACCAGACGCCGTCGGGGAACCGGTCCGCGACCGTGCGCGCGACCTCGATGGCCAGGCGGGTCTTCCCGCACCCGGCCGCCCCGACCAGGCTGACCAGCCGGGACCGCGTCACCAGGCCGGTCAGCTCGGCCAGCTCCTGCCCGCGCCCCACCAGGGACGCGGTGCGGTGGGGCAGGTGCACCGGTCGCGGGGCGGCTCCCTGCTCCCGGCCGCCGGCCCGCGGGGACGGCACGGGCGGCGCGGGCCGTGCCGGCGCCGGCGGACCGGCCAGCGTCGGGTCCTCGGCCAGCAACCGGCCGTGCAGCTCGCGCAGCTCCGGCCCCGGCTCCAGCCCCAGCTCGTCGCGCAGCACCGCGCGGACCTGCCGGTAGCTGCGCAGCGCCTCCTCCGGCCGGCCCAGGCGGTGCTGGGCCAGCATCCGCAGGCTCCACAACCGCTCCCGCAACGGCGTCTCGGCCACGGCCGCGCTCACCTCGAGCAGCGCCCGCTCCGGGGCGCCGTCGGCCAGCAGCGCCTCGGCCAGCAGCTCGCGCAGCTGGTCGCGCAGCTCCTCCAGCCGGGCGACGGCGGCGGTGGCCCAGGGCTCGTCGGCCACCGTCGCGTAGGGCCGCCCGCGCCACAGCGCCAGCGCCCGCTCCGCGGCCCGGCCGGCCTCGTGCGGACGGCCGGCGCCGAGCAGCTCCCGCGCCTCGCCGGCGAGCACGGCGAACCGCCGGGAGTCGATGGTCGCGGGGTCGGCGACCAGCCGGTAGCCGCCCGGCTCGCGCACCAGGACCGCCGAGGGGGAACCCGGCCGCCGGGCCGGTTCGAGCGCCTTGCGCAGCCGCCAGATGTGCGAGTCCAGCGTCGAGGGCGAGCGGGCCGGGGACTGCTCGCCCCACATGGCCTCGGTCAGGGCGTCGACGCTGACCTGCCGGTCCGCGCTGACCAGCAGCAGCGACAGCGCCGCGGCAAGGCGGGCGCCGCCGAGGGCGACCGGGGTCCCGGCGCGGTGGACCTCGAGCGGGCCGAGGTCCCGGAAGGACAGCAGGTCGGCCGGGGCGTCGCCGTCCACGATGGTCCCCCTCGCGTGCCACCCCCGTGCCCGCGACGACGGGGTCCGGCTCCCCGGCCGGGGAGCCGCTGCGCCAGCGCGCGCGGCCACCGTCGATGACGCTGCAGCGTCGGACCACTGCGTACCGCACCTGACCGCGCTCCGGTAGGGGGTTCCGGCCACGCTCCGTCCCCGGGTTGGAGCGCGTTTGGAGCGGCCGGCCGCAGGGTCGCCCGACCGGCCGCCCCACCGTGGGGCCCGAGTCCAGGGGGAGCTCGTGACGAGCGTGCGAGAGACCAGTGGCCACACCGAGGGACGCAGTGGGCGGAGCGGGCGGCTGTCCCGGCGCGGGTTCCTCGTCGGGTCCGGGACGGCGGCCGCCGGCGTCGCGGTCGCGACGGTCGCCGCGCCGCCGCGGCCCGCCGCGGCCCGGCCGCCGTACGCGACGGGCGACAGCCCGGTCCCGGCGGCCGAGGTGCTCCCCGGCGACCCGCGCTACCCGGCGCTGGTGACGGGGTTCAACCAGCGGTTCACCGGCACGCCCGCGGCGGTGGTCGTGGTGACCACCCAGGACCAGTGCGTGGCGGCGGTCCGTGCCGCGGTCGCCGCGGGCCGGCGGGTCACCGTGCGCGCGGGCGGGCACTGCTACGAGGGCTTCGTGACCGACAACCCCGGCGGGGTGGTCCTCGACGTCTCGGGGATGCGGGCGGTCACCCGGACCCCCGACGGCGGCATCCGGCTGGAGAGCGGGTGCACGAACTGGGACGTCTACGAGCTGCTCTACAAGAGCCACGGCGTGACGCTGCCCGCGGGCTCCTGCTACTCGGTGGGCCTGGGCGGCCACGTCGTGGGCGGGGGCTACGGGCTGATGTCGCGCGAGCACGGCCTGACCGTCGACCACCTGTCCGCCCTCGACGTGGTGGTCGTCGACGCCGACCGGTCGGTGCGGGTGGTGACCGCGCGCCGGGGTGATCCCCTGACCGGGGACCTGTTCTGGGCGCACACCGGCGGCGGGGGCGGCACCTTCGGCGTCGTCGTCGCCTACACCTTCCGCGACCTGCCGGCACCGCCGCCGACCGTCCAGCTGGCCACCACCACGTGGCAGTGGAGCGCCCTCGACGCGGCGTCCTTCGCCACCCTGCTGCGCAACTACGGCGGCTGGCTGGCCGCCAACAGCGGGCCCGACAGCCCCGGCCGCCGGCTGTTCGGGCTGCTCAAGCTCTCCCACGTCTCCGCCGGTACGGTCACGCTGCTCACCCAGGCCTCCGGCGAGGACCCCGCGCTGCTCGACGGGTTCCTCGGCGCGCTCGACGACGGCATGCCCGCGGCCGCGCTGCCCACCACCACGCGGCGCACGATGCCGTGGCTGCAGGCGACCCAGACGCTCAACGGCTCGGGCCCCAACCAGCGGGGCAAGTACAAGTCGGCCTACATGCGCCGGCCGTTCCCCGACCGGCACGTCGCGGCCCTCCACGCCGCGCTGACCGACGCCTCCTACCGAAACCCGCAGGCGCTGGTGCAGGTGGACACGTACGGCGGGCGGATCAACGCCGTCGCGAGCGGCGACACGGCGGTGTCGCAGCGGTCGTCGATCATGAAGCTGCAGTACCAGACCTACTGGACAGACCCCGCCGAGGACGAGCTGCACCTCGGCTGGATCCGCCGCTGCTACGCCTCGGTGTACGCCGACACCGGCGGGGAGCCGGCGCGCGACGACGTCACCGACGGCTGCTACGTCAACTACCCCGACGTCGACCTGCGGGACTGGCCGACCCTGTACTTCGGGCCGAACTACCGCCGCCTGCAGGAGGTCAAGGGCCGGTGGGACCCCACAGACCAGTTCCACCACGCCCAGTCGGTCCGCCCGCCGGGCCGCTGACCGGGTGCACCGTCACCGGGCGGTGGTGGGCGCGGGCCGCGGGACGGCGGCGAACAGGTCGACCAGCCCGTCCCAGCGGTTGCGGCGCCCCGGGGGAAAGCGGCGTAGCGAACGGGCGCGGCGCGCGCTGCCTTCCGGATAGCGCCGCCGCGCCCACGGCGAGCCCGGCCGGGCCAGCCGCACCGCGGCCACGAGGGCCACGAACGGGACGAACACCCCCACGACGCCGAGCACCACCCGGCCCTTGAGGACGGCCACGAGGGCGGCGGCGACGTGGACCAGCAGCGTCAGCGCGAGGAAGCCCTCGCCCCGTGCCCCGTCGGCGTCGAACGGGTTGGCGCCGATCAGCAGCATCACCCCGACCACCAGCGCGATCAGCACCGCGTCCACCGAGCTGCGGCCCTCGCGCGACCAGTACACGTCCTCCAGGTGCAGCCACAGCGCGAACTCGTCGAGGGTCAGCGCCGCGCCGGTCCCGAACAGCACGGCGAGCAGGGCGCCGCCCGCGCCGTCCGGACGCCAGGCGAACTCGGCCGTGCCGGTGCCCAGCAGCAGGAAGATGCCGTACACCTCGTGGTGCACGTGCACCCCGCCGACGCTCGCGTCCCGGAACGGCCCCCGGCCGGTGCGGATGGCGTGCGTGACGAAGCGTGTGACGAGGAAGGCCACGAGGAAGCCGAGGACCAGCCAGGCGACCAGCTCGCGGCGTCCACTGAGCACCGGCATCAGTTCCGGGTCCAGGTCCACGCCGCCTCCTCGCCGCGTCGGGCAACTCCGGCGATCGTGCCGCCGCCGTCGCCGCCGCGGGGGGCGCGCGCGCGTGCCTTCCGCTGGGCTCCGGGACCCGCGAGGATCGGTACGCGCTCCGGCGGAGGGGAGAACCGGGTGGACGACGTCGTGTCGATCGACACCCTGGCTGCCGTCGCTGCCGTCTCGCTGGTCGCGGCCGTCGTCGTCGGGCTGTTGCCGCGCCTGCCGGTGCCTCAGGTGGTGCTGCTGCTCGCCGGCGGCATGCTGCTCGGCCCGCACGTCCTCGACGTCGGGGCGGCGCAGGACGTGCGGGTGCTCGCCGACGTCGGTCTCGGGTTCGTGTTCCTCCTGGCCGGCTACGAGCTCGACCCCCGGCTGTTCCGCGAGGACGCCGGCCGGAGGGCGCTGCTGGCCTGGTTCGTCTCCCTCGGCCTGGCGCTGGGGGTGGTGGGGGTCCTGGCCGCCACGGGCGTGGTCCGGGCCTTCCTGCCGGTGGCGCTCGGGCTGACCACCACGGCGCTGGGGACGCTGCTGCCCGTGCTGCGCGAGAAGGGCCTCCTCGGCGGCCGGCTCGGGCGGTACCTGCTGGCCACCGGCGGCGTCGGCGAGCTGTTCCCCGTCCTCGCCATCGCGGTGTTCCTGGGCAGCCAGGGCCGGCTCGCCGCCCTCGCCTCGCTGGCCGCGGTCGCCGTCCTCGCCGTCGTCCTCGGCCTGCTGCGCCGCGGGGTGCGGGAGGGCGGCCGGCTGGCCGCGGTCGTCGCGGCGGGGCAGGACGACACAGCGCAGATCACCCTGCGCGCCACGGTGCTGCTGCTGATCGCCCTCATCGCCGTCACCGACCAGTTCCACCTCGATGCGGTGCTCGGCGCCTTCCTCGCCGGCGTCGTCCTGCGCCGGTGGGTCGGCGCGGCCGCGCCACAGCTCGAGGCCAAGCTCGACGCGGTGGGGTACGGCTTCTTCGTCCCGGTCTTCTTCGTCTCCTCCGGCATGGCGCTGGACCTGGCCTCGATCGCGGAGGCGCCGCTGCGGCTGCTGCTGTTCTTCGCGCTGATGCTCGCCGTCCGCGGCGGCCCGGCCCTGCTGGTCTACCGCCGCGTGCTCCCGGCGCGGCAGCGGGTCCAGACCGCGCTGGTGAGCGCGACGGCGCTGCCCGTGCTGGTGGCACTCGCCGAGATCGGCCTGCGCAGCGGCACCATGCTGCCCGAGAACGCCGCCGCGCTGGTCGGGGCAGGCGTGCTCACCGTGCTGCTGTTCCCCGCGCTGGTCGTCGCCCTGGACCGCCGGCCGGCGGCGGCGGCGCCGGTCCCGGCCGCGGGAGGCCCGGCGGGCACCGGGTGAGCACGCGGTGACCCCGGCCGTGACGGCGGCCGCCGCTGCCGCCGCCGGGCTGGCGCTGTCGGCCGCGGCCCTGTTCGCGCTGGCGTCGGCGGTGCAGCAGCGGACGGCGGCGGCGGTGCCGAACGGACCCGGTGGCAGCCTGCACCTGGTCGGGGCGCTGGCCCGGTCGCCGCGGTGGTGGGCCGGCACCCTCGCCGACACCGGCGGCTACGTGGCCCAGGCGGCCGCCCTCGGGCTCGGGTCGCTGCTGCTGGTGCAACCGCTCCTGGTCACCACCGTGCTGTTCGCGCTGCCGCTGGGCGCCCGGTGGGCCGGACGGTGGCTGGGCCGGGCCGACTGGCCGTGGGCCGCGGTGAGCAGGCGTTGCACAGCTCGAAGCCGGCGACGATCAGCTCGAAGCGCTCGACGTAGGCAGGGTCGTCGCGGTGAGTGCGGGCCAGCGGCGAGACCTCGCGCGGGTGTTCGACACAGAAGACCGGGCGGACGTCGAGTGCTGCACGCGGTCGTCGTAGACCTCCTTCACCAGCCGGCCGGGACCCCGGCCCAGCGCGGCCCGGGCGGCGGCGACGAGGCCCTCGACCATGTCCACTTCTCCGTGTGGTCGGCGAAGGCCTGGTAGGCCTCGAGCATCGTGAACTCGGGGTTGTGCCGGGTGTCGACGTCCGGCGGATCGCGCGCACGGCGGTGTGTCGACGTCCGGCGGCGGGAGCAGCGCCTTGCCGAGCACGGCGAAGTCCTCCACGCCCACCGAGAGCTCGCCCTGCCGGGTGGTGATGACCGTGCCCTCGGCGCCGAGCCAGTCCCCGCGGTCGACGTCGTCGAACTCGGTGTGCCGGGCGGCGCCGAGCACCGAGCTGTCGACGAAGAGCTGGATCGTGCCGGTGCGGTCGTGCAGCACCTGCAGCTTCTGCGGACGGGCGGTGCGCTGGTCCGACGCGGTGCCGGTCCCGCCGGCCGGCGCCTCGCCGGGGTGGTGCGGTCGCGCGGGCCGGGCCATCGGTGTCCTCCCTGGAGCGGGCCGGGTGTCGCGACCGGGACTGTGCCGACATCGTCTCCCACGCGACTCCGACGGGCCGGGCGTTGGAGCGGGATTGGAGCGGCCCGCCGGAGGGTCGCAGCCGACGCATCCGCCCCACGCCCGGAGGACCTGTGAGGAACGCGCCCCGGGGCAGGTCGGTCGCGCTGACCCTCGCTCTGCTCGTGGTGGCCGCCTGCGGCATGGACGGCGCGGACCGTCCCGACGGCGCGGACCGTCCCGACGGCGCGGAGGTCGTCGACCTGGGCGTGGTCGACGCCGGGCGGGACACCGGTGGTCCCCCGGACGCCGGCCCGCCGGCGGTCCCACCCCCCGCGGCGGTGGGCGCCGCGCCGCCGGTGCCGGACCCGGCCTCGGTCGCCGGCCTCGCCCTCGACCGGATCGCCACCCGGACACCCGAGGACGAGCGGCAGGTCACGACCGTGCCGCTGCCCGGCCTCGACCCGCTGGACCGGGTGCTGCGCGGGATCGTCGACGCCGACGTCGCGCGCTACGAGGCCGGACTCGCCGCCGGGCAGTGGAACTCGCTGACCGTCGACTCCGCGCCTGTCCTCGCCGCGGGCGAGGTCCTGGGGGTCCGGGTGTCCACCAGCGTCCGCACCGGCGGCCTCCCGGCGGCGACCACCGCCCGCACCGTCTACGCCGACGTCGGATCGGGGGAGACCTGGACGTCGGCCGAGCTGATCACCGACCCCGCCGCGCTGTTCGGGTGGTTCTCCGACGCGGTGGGACGCGCCGGCCTGGGACACGCGCTGCTCGGGCGTTCAGCCGTCCTCTCCGACCTGCGCCTCGCCCCGGACGGCTCGCTGACGGTGGTGGTCGGCGGCGGGGACGGCAGGGCCGAGCCGTTCGGCGACGTCGCCGTCCGGGTCGATCCCCTCGCCGCCGACGGCGTCCTCAGCGACGCCGGACGGCGGGTGCGTGCCGCGGCGACGGGCGCCGCGCCCTTCCGCGGGGTCCCGCCGCCACCACCACCGCCACCACCACCACCGCCACCCCCGCCGCCGGAGCCGGTCCCGTCCGCTCCCGCCGACGGGGTCGACTGCGCCGTGCTGCGGTGCATCGCGCTCACGTTCGACGACGGCCCGGGCCCCTACACCGCCGAGCTCCTCGACGAACTGCGCGCCGAGGACGTCCGCGCCACCTTCTTCGTCGTCGGACGGAACGCCGCCGCGCACCCGGACCTGGTCCGTCAGCTCGTCGCCGAGGGCCACGCCGTCGGCAACCACACCTGGAGCCACCCGCGCCTGCCCGACGTCGGTCCCGCCGCCGTCGCGACCGAGCTCGGCCGGACCGCCGCGGTCCTGGCCGACCTGGGGGTGACGACGTCGCTGATGCGGCCGCCGTACGGCGCCACCGACGCGACCGTGGCCTCGGTGACGGCCGACCGCGGCTACGCGCAGGTCCTCTGGGACGTCGACACCCGGGACTGGTGGAACCGCGACGTCGCGATCACCACCGAGCGGGCGCTCGCGGGTGCGCACCGGGGCGCGATCGTGCTGATGCACGACATCCACCCGACGACGGTCGAGGCGGTGCCCGGGATCGTCGACGCGCTGCAGACCGCCGGGTACACGCTGGTGACCGTTCCTCAACTCCTGGGACCGGATGCCGCGCCGGGCCGGACGTACACCCACGGCTGACGGGTCGGCGGGCTGGTCACGCCGGCTGCCGCTGGACGTGGAGCAGATCGGTCAGGTACTCGGTCACGGCCCGGTCGTCGGCGCGGGCCGACAGGTAGCCGAGGTAGCCGTCGGGCCGGACGAGGGCGAGGCCGGCGTCTCCGATGCCGTATCGCCGGGCCACCGCTCCCGCCGGGTCGACGAGGGCGTCCACGGGCGCCCCCTCGGCGGTGGCGACCACGGGGACGACGGTGCCGAGGGAGCCGAGGGCGCCGCGGAGCCGGTCGAGCAGCGCGCGGTCGCCGGCGGTCGTCAGCAGCAGGGAGCCGGGGCGGCGGAGCAGGTCCCCGATCCAGGCCTCGGCGCCGTCGGCCGTGGTCAGTCCGGGGACGTCGGGGGCGTGGTCGCCGGGGGAGGCGTGCCGCCCGCCGCCGGCGAGGCCGGTGACGGCCGGGCTCCGGCGGTACGCGATGGTCGTCTCGGTCATCGCCGACACGAGTCGGCCGCTCAGCGCCGGGACGTGCCCGAGGACGGTCAGCGCGAGGTCGCGCAGGTGCGCGACGGGTCCGGAGGCGGTCACCGCGTTCGTCATCGCGTTCGTCTGCCGTACCACCGCGGCTCCGACGGGATGCCGCTCGGCGTGGTAGGTGTCGAGCAGCGCGGGCGCGGCCCGGCCGGTGCTCACCAGCGCCAGCTTCCAGGCCAGGTTCACCGCGTCCTGGATCCCGGTGTTCATGCCCTGGCCGCCCGCCGGGCTGTGGATGTGGGCGGCGTCCCCGGCCAGCAGCACCCGGCCGTGGCGGTACTGCGGGACCTGCCCGTGGTGCACCTCGAAGTACGTGAGCCACCGCGGGTCGCCGATCCGCCACTGCCCGGCCATCCGCTCGTCGACCAGCCGCTGCGTCTGCCCGAGGGTCGGCTCCGCGCCGGGCTCCGGGGGATCGACGAGGAACAGCAGCCGCGTGCGCCCGCCGGGCATGGGGAAGGCGCCGCCGATGCCGTCCGGGTGGAGGAACATCCGGATGGTGTCCGGCGAGAGGGCGGTGTCCGCGGCCACGTCGGCGAACAGGAAGTGCTGGCCCCGGAACACGCCCTCGATGCGGGTGCCGACGGCCGCCCGGACCCGGCTGTGGCCGCCGTCGGTGCCCACGACCCAGCCGTACCGGTGCTGGGTGGTCCCGGCCGGGGAGGTCAGCGTGACGGTGACCCCGTCGTCGTCCTGGACCAGGCCGTCGAACGACGTCCCGCGCTCGACGGGGATGCCGAGCCCGGTGGCCAGCCCGGCGAGGATCGCCTCGGTCTCCGGCTGGGCCAGGTCGAGGATGCGGCGGTGGCGGGAGTCCACGTGCGCGGTGGTCTCGTGCACCCGCAGGGTGCCCTCCCGCCCGCTGTGCAGCTCCATGGCCGTGATCGCCAGGCCCTCGGCCTCGACCCGGTCGAGCACACCCATCGCGGCCAGGTGCTCCTGGGTGCGTGGGTGGATGACGACGGCGCGCGACTGCGCGGTCGGCTCGGCCAGCGCGTCGACCAGCCGGACGCGGGCGCCCTGGCGGACCAGCTCGCACGCCGCGGTCAGACCCACCGGCCCGGCCCCGACGACCAGGACGGTCCGGGAGTCGTCAGCCGTCGTGGCCTCGCGAGCGGGCGTCGGCTGGGTCATGGGGTCCTCCTCGGTCCGGGGTGCTCAGCCACCGTGACCGGGGCGGGTCCAACGACGCTCCAACTCCCGCCTGCCCGCGCGCGGGCCGTCCCCGCCGCCCGGGCACTCAGCCCTTGACGGCTCCGGACAGGAACCCCTGGGTGACCTGGCGCTGCAGGACGACGTACAGCACGACCACCGGGAGGATCGTGATCAGCGTGCCGGCCGCCAGCGGGCCGATGTCGACCGAGCGCCCCCCGATGAACAGGTACAGGCCCAGGGTCAGCGGGCGGTACTCACCGCCGGGCATGTACAGCAGCGGCACCAGGAAGTTGTTCCACTGCTGCAGGAAGGTGAACACGGCCAGCGCGCCCATGCCGGAGGTCACCAGCGGCACCATGATCCGCAGGAACAGCTGCCACTCGCTGGCACCGTCCATCCGGGCCGCCTGCTCCAGCTCGCCCGGCAGGTCGGAGAAGAAGGCCCGCATGAACCAGGCACCGAACGACAGTTGCGTGGTCGCCAGCACCAGGTTGACCCCGAGCAGGCTGTCCAGCAGGCCCATCGACCGCATCTGGAAGTACAGCGGGACCATGTAGGCGAAGAACGGCACCAGCAGGCCGAAGACCACCACGTAGAACGCCACGGTGCGGCCGGGGAACGGCAGCCGGGCGAAGGCGTAGCCGGCCATGGTCGACAGGACGACGACGATCAGCGTGCTCGGGACGCAGAGCAGGATGCTGTTGAGCAGGTAGTCGTCGAAGTTGCCGACCGTCCAGGCGGTCTCGAGGTTCTCGAGCGAGAAGGAGCTGAACAGGCCGAACGGGTTGGCCCGCACGTCCTGGTTGCTCTTCAGGGTCGTGGACACGACGAGGATCACCGGGAACACCGTGATCAGGGCGAGCAGCCCGAGCGCCAGGGTGCGCCCGACCCCGGGCCGGCCGGACGCGTGTCCCCGCCTCGGCCGGCTCACGCCCCGCGCTCCTCGATCGAGGCCCGCCGCTGCAGCCGGTCGAGCCACACCGCCACCGGCACGGCGAGGGCCGTCACCACCAGGGCCAGGGTCGTGCCGTAGCTGATCCTGCTCAGCTGGAAGGCGTTGCTGTACGCGTAGGTGCCGAGCACCTCGGTGGCGTTCGCCGGACCGCCGCCGGTCATCACGAAGATGATGTCGAAGACGGCGAAGCCGCCGATCAGCGTGAGCGCGGTGACCATGAGGAACACCGGCATGATCTGCGGGAGCACCACGTGCCGCAGCCGCTGCAGGTAGCCCGCGCCGTCGAGCGTCGCCGCCTCGACCTGTTGGTTGTCGACGTTGCGCAGCGCCGACAGGATGATCACGAAGACGAACCCGGTGGCGGTCCAGACCGCGGTGCCGAGCACGGCGTAGAGCGCGGTGCTCGGGTCGCCCAGCCAGCCGCGGGTCAGCCCGTCGAGCCCGACCGCCTCGAGCCCGCGGTTGAGCCAGCCGCGGGTCGGCGCGTAGATCCAGCCCCAGACCACGCCGACCGCCACCTGCGGCAGCACGTAGGGCAGGAAGAACACGACCCGGTAGAAGGTCGAGCCGCGCCGCACGCCCCACAGCAGGAGCGCGAGCCCGAGGCCCAGGACGAGCGGCCCGATGGTGCCCACGACGATCCAGATGAGGTTGTTCCTCGCGGCTGCCCACATCTGCGAGTCCTGGGCCAGCTCGGTGAGGTTGCCCAGCCCCACCCAGGGCGGCGTGGTGTCCAGGCCGTCGAAGTCGACGAAGACGTAGTAGACGGAGTTGAGCACCGGGAAGACGAGGAAGACCAGCATCAGCGCGACCGCCGGCGCCACCAGCAGCACGCCGAGGCGCGCCTGCTGCCGGCGGGTGGCGCCGGAGACGCCGGCCCGTCCGGGCCGGCGTCCCCGCCGGCGCGACGTCCCTGCGGAGGGCAGCGTCGCCGTCACGGTGGGAGCCGGCGTCGCGGTCACGCCGGCACCCCGGCGCGGACGGCGCCGAGGACCCCGCAGCTCACTGCTGCGACGCCGCCTGCAGCGAGGCCGCCACCTCGGCCGGTGTCGACTGGCCGGTGAGCACCGCCTGCATGCCGTCGAACATCGCCTCGTTGAAGGCCTCGGGCATGAGGACGTCGATGTTGTAGCCGAGCTCGCCGCCGCCCTCGGACAGCGCGGAGACCTGGTCGAGCACCTCGGCCAGCAGCGGGTCGACGTCGAGACCCTCGGTGTCCACGGGCCGGGCCGGGATGGACTGCAGGTTCTCCACCACCCACTGGCCGTGCTCCTCGGAGGCGAGGAAGTCCAGCAGCTGGATCGCGCCCTCCGGGTTGTCGGTGTTGGCGGCGACGAAGGGACCCGAGCCCAGGCCGCTGGCGAAGACGCCCTCGCCGTCGGGCGCGGGGAAGGGCACGTAGCCGGACTCGAAGTCGGCGGCGATGGCGAGGTCGTTCACGAACCAGCTGCCGGTGGGGATCATCGCCGCCTCGCCGGAGATGTACTGCGCCGTCATCGTGTCGTAGTCGACCGACACCGGGGACTCGCCCAGCCAGCCGTTGGTGTTGGCCTCCTGCCAGAAGGTCAGCGCGTCGACGACCTCGGGCGACTCCCAGGACCCCTCGCCGGAGAGCAGCGCCTCCATGCCGTCGGCACCCAGGGAGCTCGACAGCGCCATGCTCAGCAGGTGGCCGCCCGGCCAGCCCTCCTGGTCACCGAGGGCCAGGGGGACCAGGCCGGCCTCGCTGATGGTCCGGCACGCGGCCCGGAGGTCGTCGAGCGTCCGCGGCGGCTCGATGCCCAGGTCGGAGAGGACCTGGGTGTTGTAGTAGAGCCCGACGGTCTCCATCTCGCCCGGGATGCCGTACACCTTGCCGTCGTAGGTCACCCGCTCCTTGGCGAAGTCGTAGACCTCCCAGCCGTTCTCCTCGTAGGCGGCGGTGAGGTCGTAGAGGAGCCCGGCCTCCGCCAGGGCCCCGCCGAAGCCGGGGCCGGACCCCCAGTTGATGACGTCCGGGCCGTCCTCGGAGCGCAGCTGGGTCTGCAGCACCGTGCGCATGGTGTCGAGGTCGAGCTGCTGCACCTCGACGTCGATGCCCGAGGACTCCTCGAAGTCGGCGAGGTGCTCCTCGAGCCGGCTGAGCTCGTCGGCGTCCTCGAGCTGCTCGATCAGGTACCGCAGCGTGTTGGCGCCGCCGCCGTCCCCGCCTCCGCCTCCGCCCTCGTCGGACGCCCCCGTCTGCCCGGTGCACGCCGTCACCAGCAGACACACCGCCGAACCCAGCAGGACCTTCGGGGAGATGCGCACGGGTGGGCCCTTCGACGACGTCGTCCGAAACCGCGCGGAGCGCGGAGCGCGCATCGTCCGTCGGGGCAGGATGCGCCGTCAAGCCGACGGCCGGACCCGCCGACCGGGGCAGCGGGGCCGCCGAGGACCGGTGGTCGCGGCCGGTGCAGGTGGCCCGCTCCGGCGTCACCGGTGGGTCCACGGACGCACCGTCGGCGCCGGATCTCCAGGACAAGCCATTCTCATCAATATCAGGGATGTTCGGTCCGGTGATCCGGTCCCCGACTACCCTGGGGTCATGACGGCGATCACGCGGCCCCGCGCGGACGGGTCGGTCCCGCGCCCGATCAAGCGCGGAGCCAAGGTCGCGGAGGCGCTGGCGCAGGAGATCGTGCACGAGATCGTCTCCCGCAAGCTCCCGCCCGGGACCCTGCTGTCCTCCGAGGCGCAGATGCTCGAGGACTACGGCGTGGGGCGTGGCTCGCTGCGCGAGGCGTTGCGCATCCTCGAGGTGCACGGGCTGATCACGATGAAGCCGGGCCGCAACGGCGGCCCGATGGTCATCGAGGTCGGCACCCGCGACTACGGGCGGATGTCGACGCTGTTCTTCCACCTCGGGGGCATGACCTTCGGCCAGCTGGTCGAGGCCCGGCTGATCCTCGAGCCGATGATGGCCCGGCTGGCCGCCGAGCGGCGGGGCCAGGAGCTGGTGGGTCGGGTGGCCGACCCCGACGTGACGGCCGTCGAGGACGACGACGCCTACTACGACGCCACCACCCACTTCCACCGCGGCGTGGCCTCGATGTCGGGCAACCCGGTGCTCAACCTGCTCAGCGTCTCGCTCGAGGACATCTTCCGCGACCAGGTCAGCGGGTTCCTCTCGCCCAAGGACGAGCGCAAGCACGTGTTGGAGGTGCACGCCGCCATCGCCGCGGCCATCGCTGACGGCGACGCCGACGCCGCCGAGCAGCTCATGCGCGAGCACATGCAGGAGTACGCCGACTGGGTCACCAAGCGGCACCCGCAGCTGATGGAGCAGGTCATCAGCTGGCGGTGACCGGCCTCACCGCCCCCGCCACACCGGGGCGCGCTTCTCGGTGAAGGCCCGCGCGCCCTCCTTCGCGTCCTCCGACGCGCGGATCGGCGCGTAGACCTCCCACTGCCGGGCGAAGGCCTCCTCGGCCGGCCAGCCCTGGCCCTCGCTGAGGATCCGCTTGGTCCCCTGCACGGCCAGCGGGCCGTTGCCGGCGATCTGCCGGGCCAGCTCCAGTGCTGCCTCCAGCGCCTGCCCGGCCGGCACCAGCCGGTTGACCACCCCCGCGGCGTGGGCGTCGGCGGCGCCGATCCGGTCGCCGGTCAGCGCCCACTCGGTGGCCCGGGGCAGGCCGGCCTTGCGCGGCAGCCGCAGCAGCCCGCCGCCGCCGGCGAGCAGCCCGCGCCTGACCTCGGGCAGCCCGAACGACGCGCCCTCGCCGGCCACGATCAGGTCGCAGGCCAGCGCGATCTCGAAGCCGCCGGCCAGTGCCGGCCCCTCGACGGCGGCGATCAGCGGCTTGGCCGGCGGCCGTTCGACCAGCCCGGCGAACCCGCGGCCGGGGACGTGCGGCTTCTCCCCGGCCAGGAACGCCTTGAGGTCCATGCCCGCGCTGAACACCCCGCCGGCGCCGGTCAGCACGCCGACGAACAGCGAGTCGTCGGTGTCGAGCTGCTCCATGGCCGCGCCGATGCCCTCGGCCGCCGCCGTGTCGATCGCGTTCTTCGCCTGCGGGCGGTCGATGGTGACGACGAGGACGGCGCCGTCCCGCTCGACCCGGACCCCGGCACTCACTTCGGCTGCATCCGGATCGCGCCGTCGAGCCGGATCGTCTCCCCGTTGAGCATCGGGTTGTCCACGATGGCCAGCGCCAGGCGGGCGAACTCGTCGGGCACGCCGAGGCGCTTCGGGTGCGGCGTCATCTGGCCGAGCGAGTCGCGCACGTCCTGCGGCAGCCGGGCCAGGATCGGGGTGTCGAAGGTGCCCGGCGCGATCGTCACCACGCGGATCAGCTTGCTGGCGAGGTCGCGGGCGGCGACGAGCGTGAGCCCGACGATGCCGGCCTTCGACGAGGCGTAGGGGAGCTGGCCGATCTGGCCCTCCCACGCGGCCACCGACGCGGTGAGCACGCAGACGCCGCGCTCCTCGCCGTCGACCGGCTCGTGGGCGGCCATCCGCGCGGCGGCCTGGCTGAGCACGTTGAACGTCCCGATGAGGTTCACGCGCACGATGGACTCGTAGAACTCCAGCGACCCGGGCCTGCCCTCCTTGTCGACGACGCGCATGGCGCCGCCGCGGCCGGCGCAGTGCACCAGCGTGCGCAGCGGGGCGAGCTCGTCGGCCGCGGCGACCGCCGCGGCCACGGCGTCGGGGTCGGTGACGTCGGCCGCGGCGAAGCGCGTCTTGCCGCCGAGCTCGGCCGCGACGTCGGCACCGGCCGACGTCGGCAGGTCGACGAGGACGGTCGGCACGCCGCGCTCGACCAGACGGCGGGCGGTGGCCAGGCCGAGGCCGGAGGCCCCGCCGGTGACGACCGCGGACCCTGCAGTGACGTCCATGGGTTCAGCCCCTCAGTTCTCCGCCGACAGGTTCTCGATCACCATCGCGTTGGCCATCCCGCCGGCCTCGCACATGGTCTGCAGCCCGTACCGCTGCCCGGTGTCCTCGAGGAAGCCGAGCAGCGTGGTGGCCAGGCGCACGCCGGAGGCACCCAGCGGGTGGCCGAGGGCGATGGCGCCCCCGCGCGGGTTGAGCCGGGCGTCGTCGACGCCGAACTCGGCCTGCCAGGCCAGCGGCACCGAGGCGAAGGCCTCGTTGACCTCGACGGCGGCCATGTCCTCGATCGACAGGCCGGAGCGGGCCAGCAGCTTGTGGGTGGCCGGGATCGGCCCGGTGAGCATGAGCAGCGGGTCGTCGCCGGTGACGGCACTGGCCACGACCCGGGCCCTCGGCGTCAGCCCGAGGGCGGCGGCCCGCTCCTCGCTCATCACCAGCAGCGCGGCGGCGCCGTCGGTGAGCTGGGAGGAGTTGCCGGCGGTGATCCGCCAGCCCAGCGACGGGTAGCGGGCGGCGAGCGGATGGCCGGCGAAGGCCACCTTGAGCCCGGCCAGCCTCTCCGGCGTCGTCCCGGGGCGGATCGTCTCGTCGGCGGAGACGACGCCGTCGGGCGTGGTGACCGGGACGATCTCGCGGTCGAACACCCCGGACGCGGCGGCCTCGGCGGCGCGGGCGTGCGAGCGGGCGGCGTAGGCGTCCAGCTGCTCGCGGGTCAGCCCCCACTTGTCGGCGACCAGCTCGGCGGAGATGCCCTGCGGCACCAGGCCGGGGGAGTAGCGCTCGGTGACGCGCGGACCGTGCGGGTCGGCGTCGCCGCGGGCCGAGCCCATCGGCACCCGGCTCATCGACTCCACGCCGGCGGCGACCACGATGTCGTAGGCGCCGGCGACCACGCCCTGGACGGCGAAGTCCAGCGCCTGCTGACCCGAGCCGCACTTGCGCTCGATGGTCACCGAGGGCACCGAGTCCGGCCAGCCCGCCGCGAGGACGGCCTGCCGGCCCGGCGTCGCGGACTGCTCGCCGTTCTGGCCGACGCAGCCGACGAGGACGTCGTCGACGGTGGCGGGGTCGAGGTCGTTGCGGGCGGCGAGCGCCTGCAGCACCTGGGCGAGCAGGTCGACCGGGTGGACGCCGGAGAGCGCGCCTCCGGGCTTGCCGCGGCCCATCGGGCTGCGGACGGCGTCGACGATGACGGCAGCGGGCACGGTCCCGTCCTTCCTTACGCTGTGGTCGTTGACACAATAACCATGAGCACCAATAACATGGATAGGTCTGGTGAGCGGTTCTCCCGCGTCACCGGGCGGCTCCCGGCGACGGCGCCGGGGTGACCGAGAGGAGCGCACGCATGTCCTTCGAGCTGCCCGAGGCCCACCGCGACCTCCTGGAGCGGGCCTGGAAGACGGGGGACGAGGTGCGCTGGCGGGCCACCGAGGCCGACGCCGCCACCGACGTCGACCCGGTGATGCGCGAGGCGCTGCAGGCCAGCGGGCTGGTCTCGGTCACGGTCCCGGCCGCGCACGGCGGCGCGTCGGAGAACGTCGACCCGCTCGCGGTGACCGTCGTCCGCGAGGCCTTCGGCGGGGTGTCGGCGCACCTGGACTCGCTGTTCGCCATGCAGGGCATCGGCAGCTACGCGCTCTCGGTGGCCGGCAGCCCGCGGGTGCAGGAGGAGTGGCTGCCGCGCGTGCTCGCCGTCGAGGCGGTCGCGGCGCTGTGCCTCACCGAGCCCGACGTCGGCTCGGACCTGCGCTCGATCACCACCACCGTCGTCGAGCGCGACGGCGAGCTGGTCCTCGACGGGCACAAGTCGTTCATCACCAACGCCCCCGCGGCTGCTTTCTTCACCGTGCTCGCGAAGGAGGAGGCCGGGTTCTCGCTGGTGTTCGTGCCGGCCGGCACCCCCGGCGTCACGGTCACCTCCGGGCCCGACCTCATCGCCCCGCACGTCATCGGCGAGGTCCGCTTCGACGGCGTGCGCGTGCCGCTGGACTCCCGCGTCGGCCAGCCCGGGCAGGCCTTCCCGCTGGTGCTGCAGACGCTCGCCACCTTCCGGGTGTCGGTCGCCGGCTCCGCCGTCGGCCTGGCCCAGGCGGCGCTCGACGAGGCCGTCGCGCACACCACCGGCCGCGAGCAGTTCGGCACCTCGCTCGCCCGGCTGGGCCCGATCCCGCAGATGCTCGGCACCTGCTGGATGGAGGTCGAGCAGGCGCGGCTGCTCACCTACTCCGCCGCCTCCAAGGCCGCCGCCGACCCGCAGGGCGCGCTGCACTGGTCGTCGATGGCCAAGGTCGCCGCCACCGAGACCGCCTCGCGCGTGGCCGACCGCTGCGTGCAGATGATGGGCCGGTTCGGCGTGGTCACCGGCTCGACGATCGAGCGGCTCTACCGCAACGCCCGCCCGATGCGCATCTACGAGGGCGGCAACGAGGTGCTCCTGGGTCAGCTGGCGAAGACCCTGACCCGCCCCACCCGCTGACCCCGGCACAGAGAAGAGGACCGCCATGGTCGCCGTCGGCATGCTGCTCTCCGACGTCCCGAGCTCCGTCCCACCCGCCCAGCAGTTCGACGACGTCCGACGCATCGTCGCCGCCGCGCAGCAGGCCGGGATGACCTACATCGCGATCGGCCAGCACTTCCTCTACGGGGACCTGCGCTGGCTGCAGCCGGTGCCGCTGCTCGCGCGGCTGGCCGCCGAGTGTGACCGGGAGACCCGGCTGGCCACGCAGATCATGATCGCGCCGCTGTACCACCCGGTGCTGCTGGCCGAGGAGCTCGCCACCCTCGACGTGGTCACCGAGGGCCGGCTGGTCTTCGGCGCCGGGATCGGCTACCGCCCCGAGGAGTTCGAGTACCTCGGCGTCCCCTTCAAGGAGCGCGCCGCCCGCACCGACGAGATCCTCGAGCTGCTCGTGAAGCTCTGGACCCAGGACGAGGTCACCCACCACGGGCGGTTCTGGCAGCTGGAGGGCGTCAAGCCGCACCTCAAGCCGGTGCAGAGCCCGCACCCGCCGATCTGGGTGGGCGCGCAGAGCGTCGCGGGCGCCCGGCGGGCCGGGCGGTTCGGCGACGGCTTCCCGGTGACCCCCGAGGCCACCTACGAGGAGATCGAGGAGCGCTTCGCGGCGGTCCGCGAGGGCTTCGCCGCCCGCGGCAAGCCGTTCGGCCCGCAGCCGGTGCGCCGCAACGTGCTGGTCGCCGGGTCCCGGGACGAGGCGCTGGTCGAGTACGCCCGGGTGTCGAAGGGCAAGTACCTGTCCTACGCGAGCAAGGGCATGAAGTACGCCGGCGACGCCGAGACGCTCGACCGCGACTTCCTCACCACCGTCGCCCAGCACGCCGTCGTGGGCAGCGACGCCGAGGTGGTCGCCCAGCTCACCGACCTGTGCACCCGCTTCCCGGTCGACCCGCTGCTGCTGCGGCCGCAGTGGCCGTCGATGTCGGCCGACGACACCATCGCCGCGATCGAGCGGCTGGGGCGGGAGGTGGTGCCGGCCATCCGCGCGCTGCCCACCCCGCAGCCCGAACCCGTGCCCGCGGGCATGGCCTGACTGGACCTGGCCCGACGTGGACACGGCCTGAGGAGACTGGAGGACGGACATGGGACGGTTCGACGGGAAGGTCGCGCTGGTCACCGGTGGCGCGCGCGGTCAGGGACGCTCGCACGCGGTGCGGCTGGCGGCCGAGGGTGCCGACGTCGCCGTGGTCGACGTCGTGTCGCAGTTCGACTCGGTGCAGTACGCGATGTCGACGCCCGACGACCTCGCCGAGACCGAGAAGCTGGTCCGCGAGCACGGGCGGCAGTTCCTCGGCATCGTCGGCGACGTGCGCGACGTCGAGCAGGTGGACGCCGCCGTGGCGCAGGTGGAGGAGCAGTTCGGCGGCGTGGACCTGGTGTGCGCCAACGCCGGGATCCTGCCCTCGACCGGCCCGCACGCCCAGCGGCTGGAGGCGTGGCACGACACGGTCGCCACGAACCTCTCCGGCGTCTTCTACACGCTGCGCGCGGTGACGCCGGGCATGGTCGACCGCGGCCGCGGAGGGGCGATCGTCATCACCGGGTCGACGTCGAGCTTCCGCGGCGTCGCCTACAAGACCGAGATGCTCAACCCGGGGCACATGGCCTACGGGGCGGCGAAGGCCGGCGTCCTGGCCCTGATGCGCAACTACGCCATGGCGCTGGGGAAGCACGGCATCCGGGTCAACACGGTCATCCCGGCCGGCGTCGACACCCCGATGATCAGCAACGAGTTCTTCACCAAGGATCTGCAGGCCGACGCCCCGCCCGGGTGGATGGCCAACGTCATGGAGCGCGGTCCGGTCCAGCCCGGCGACATCTCCGACGCCGTCCTGTTCCTGCTGTCGGACCAGGCGAAGTACGTGACCGGCACGGCGCTGCCGGTCGACATGGGCACGCTGCTCATCTGAGCCGTCGCGCCCGTCGTCGACCTGCTGTCGTCCCAGCCCGTCCGGGACCGCAGCAGGTCGACACCCGACGCCGTCGACCGTCCCGCGCGCACGACAGGAGGGGGAGGGCGCCCGCGGGCGCCCTCCCCCTCCCGTCGTGCGCGGGGACTCAGCTCATGCCGGCGGCCACCCGCATCGGCCGGCGGACGAAGCCCTCGTAGCCGTTGGCCGCGACCTGGTCGCACTTCTCCCGGTAGACGCCCACCCCGCCGATGTAGGGCATGAACACCCGCGGCTTGCCCGGCACGTTCGAGCCCATGTACCAGGAGTCGGCGGTCGGGTAGAGCGTCATGTGCCCCACCTCGTCGACGTGTGCGGTCCACTCGTCCTCGGCCTCGACCGTGGGCTCCATCGTCGACAGCCCCTCGGCGCGCATCGCGGCGATCGCGTCGGCCACCCACTCCACGTGCTGCTCGATCGAGGTGACCATGTTGGAGAGGACCGACGGGCTGCCCGGACCGGTGATGGTGAACAGGTTCGGGAACCCCGCGACCTGGATGCCCAGGTAGGTCCGCGGACCGGCGTGCCACTTGTCCTGGAGCCGCACGTCACCGCGACCGCGGATGTCGACCGCCGTCAGCGCGCCGGTCATCGCGTCGAAGCCCGTGGCGAAGACGAGGTCGTCGAACTCGAACTCCGCCTGGGTGGTGCGCAACCCCCGGTGGGTGATCTCCACGATCGGCGTCTTCCGCACGTTGACCAGGCGCACGTGCGGCAGGTTGTAGGTCTCGTAGTAGTTCGTGCCGAGACACGGCCGCTTGGTGCCGAAGGGGTGGTCGTGCGGCTGCAGGGCGGCGGCCGTCTCCGGGTCCTCGACGATCTCGGCGATCCGGTCCCGGACGAACTGGGCCGCGGTGTCGTTGGCCGCCTGGCTGGTGATCATGTCGTTGTAGCTGACCAGCATGTCGACGAGGTTGTTGTCCTCGTCGTACCAGACGCTCTCGTAGCGTGCCTGCCGCTCCTCGGCGGGGACCTCCAGAGCCGACTTCTCAGGCGTCGGGACGGCGATGCCGAAGCCCGACTCCCGCGCCGCCTGGCGGACCTCGGCGTAGCGCGCCTTGACCGAGCGCTGGTGCTCCGGGTCGATCGGGTGGTTGCGGGCCGGCAGCACGAAGTTCGGCGTCCGCTGGAAGACGGTCAGCTCGGCGGCCTGCTCGGCGACGAGCGGGATGGCCTGGACGCCGGAGGAGCCGGTGCCGATGACGGCGACCCGCTGCCCGCTGAAGTCCACGCCCTCGGCGGGCCAGTGCCCGGTGTGGAACCAGCGGCCGCGGAAGAGGTCGAGCCCCGGGACCTCCGGCACCTTGGACGCCGAGAGGCACCCGGTGGCCATGACCACGTACTGCGTGGACAGCTGGTCACCCCTGTCGGTGCGCACGTGCCAGCGCTCGACGTCCTCGTCGAAGACCGCCTCGGTGACCCTGGTCCCGAGCCTGATGTCACGGCGCAGGTCGAACCGGTCGGCGACGTGGTTGACGTAGCGGAGCAGCTCGTCCTGGGGCGGGTACTTCTCCGTCCACTCCCACTCCTGCTCCAGGTCGGAGTCGAAGGAGAAGCTGTAGTCCATGCTCTTCACGTCGACCCGGGCGCCGGGGTAGCGGTTCCAGTACCAGGTGCCGCCGACGCCGTCGCCCTTCTCGAAGACCTGCACCGTCAGGCCCATGCCGCGCAGCTTGTGCAGCATGTACAGGCCCGACATCCCGGCACCGACGATGACGGCGTCGACCTCGGGGACGCCCTTCACCGCGGTGCGCGACGGCTGCTGGTTCGGCTGGTTCATGTGCTCGTGTTCCTCTCGGGGGAGTCTCCGGGACGCCCGTGCCGCGCGACCCGGGAGGGGCGCAGGATCAAGCGGGCTGGGTGGTGAGCTGCCGGTCGACGGCCTCGGCCACGTAGGTGATGCCGGCGTCGCTGCCGGGGAGCACGTTGACCATCGTGAAGAAGCCGTGCATCTGACCGTCGAAGACGCGCGACTGCACGGGCACGCCGGCCGCGGCGAGCGCGTCGGCGTACTCCTGGCCCTCCTGGCGCAGCATGTCGTGCTCGGCGAGCAGGACGACGGCCGGTGGCAGGCCGGAGTGGTCCTCGAGCTTGGACGGTGAGGCTTCCGGGTGCTGTCGCATGTCGTGCTCAGGGGCGTAGAGGTCCCAGAACCACACCATCGACTCGCGGGTGAGCAGCGTCTGGTTCTCGGGGTCGCGGTAGGTCTCGTTGTCCAGGTTGCAGTCGGTCACCGGGTACACGAGGACCTGCATCGCGATGGCCGGCCCGCCGGCGTCGCGCGCCTTGTGCGCGACGATCGCGGCGAGGTTCCCGCCCGCGCTGTCGCCGGCGACGACGAGTGGCACGCGGACCCCGGCGATCTCCTCGAGGTGCTCGTCGATCCACCGCAGCGCCGCCCAGGAGTCGTTCACGGCCGCCGGGTAGGGGTTCTCCGGCGCCATCCGGTAGTCGACGAGCACGACTGCGCACCCGGTGCGCTGGGCGAGGGTCTTGCCGAGCGTCTCGAACTCCGGCAGTGCGCCGATCACCCAGCCACCGCCGTGGTAGTAGACGACCACGCCTCGTGGGCTCTCGTTCGGCACGAGGACGTGCAGCGGGATCGCGTACCCGTCGTCCGCCGGCGCGCTCGTCATCTCCGCCCGGTGCACCTCGGGCCCGGGCCCGTACATCTCACCGAGGGTCGCGGTCAGACCGCGGGCCTCCTCCGGGGTCATCTCGTGCAGCGGCTTGGCGCCGCTCTCGGCCATCTGCGTGAGCAGTGCCGTCGTCGCCTCGTCCAGGGCCATGTCGCCTCCAGGGGTGTCCGCGCGGGTGTGCGACCGGATGGCTGTCCCACCATCGGGTGACTCAGACCACACAAACTAGGTAGACCATGCGCAGGGACACAAGCCTCGTCCGGCGCGTCCCGTAGAACCTGCGAAAGATGCGCATGGACTCTTCCGCCAGGCCGACGGGTGTGGCTACGGTCACCCTGCCGGGCCTGCAGACGCCTCTCCGGTCGCCGGCCCGCCTACGACCCCGGGAGCGACGACGCCCCGGGACCGTCCATCGAGGGAGCGCCGTGAAGACCGTCGGAGCACTGCTGTGGGAGCCCGGGACCCGTTCGGGGTGGAGCGTCGAGGAGATCGAGCTCGACCCGCCCAAGCGCGGCGAGGTGATGGTCAAGCTGACCTCCTCGGGCATCTGCCACAGCGACGACCACCTCGACACCGGGGACATCCCGCTGGGCTGGGCGCCGATCATCGGCGGCCACGAGGGGGCCGGGGTCGTCACCGAGGTCGGCCCCGAGGTCACCGACCTCGCCGAGGGAGACCACGTCGTCCTCTCCTTCCTGCCCTCCTGTGGCAAGTGCCGGATGTGCGTGGCCGGTCGCGGCAACATGTGCGTCCTCGGCGCGGGCGTGCTCGCCGGCTACGCGCCCGACGGCACCCACCGCATCCACGCCCGCGGCCAGGGCGTCGGGGCGATGAGCTACCTCGGCACCTTCAGCCCCTACGTCACGGTGCCGGTCGACTCGGCGGTGAAGATCGACCCGTCGATCCCGCTGATGCCGGCGTCGCTGATCGGCTGCGGTGTCCCCACCGGCTGGGGTTCCGCGGTCTACGCGGCCGAGATCCAGCTGGGCGACACCGTCGTCGTCCTCGGCACCGGGGGTGTCGGCATGAACGCCGTCCAGGGCGCGGTGCACCGCGGCGCGCGGAACATCGTCACGGTCGACCCGGTGCCCTTCAAGCAGGAGAAGGCCAAGCAGTTCGGCGCCACCCACTCGGTGGGGTCGTTCGAGGAGGCCCAGAAGGTCATCGAGCACATGACCAACGGCCAGGGCGCCGACCGCGTGATCGTCACCGTCGACGTCGCCCGCGGGGAGATCGTCGAGCAGGCCAACCAGCTCACCCGCCGCGGCGGCGTCATCGTGCTGACGGCCGCCGCGCCGGTGCTGCAGCGCGACGTCCAGTTCGACCTGTTCAGCTTCGCGATGTCGGGCAAGCGGCTGCAGGGCTCGCTCTACGGGACGACGAACTCGAAGAACGACATCCCGCTCATCGCCGAGATGTACAGGAGCGGTCAGTTCAAGCTCGACGAGCTGATCACCAAGACCTACAAGCTCGAGGACATCAACGAGGCCTTCGCCGACATGCGCGAGGGCAAGAACATCCGCGGCGTCATCGTCTACGACGACTGAGGCCCGCGATGACGCTGACCCGGCCCGACACCCGGGTGGCCGACCTGCTCGACATCCAGCGGGCCACCCACGTCTACGCCCGCGGCCTGGACCGCTTCGACCCGCAGGAGGCCGCGTCGGCGTTCACCGACGACGCCGTCTGGGACGCCACCGCCGTCGGCCTCGATCGGTTCGAGGGGCGCGCGGCGATCCTCGGCTTCTTCGAACGGGACGCCGCGGCGATCGCCGACCAGTTCCACGTCATCACCAACCACGTCGTCGACCTCGACGACGACGGGACGACGGCGAGCGGCACCAACTACGTGTTCTCCGAGGGCCACACGAGGAGCGGTGCCTCGTTCAAGGCGATCGCGCTCAACGAGGACACCTACCGCCGCACGCCCGGGGGCTGGCGCATCGCCACCCGCCGGATCTCCGCACTCACCCCACCCGAGCTCGAGGGCTTCGATGCCTGACCGCCGCATCCCGACCCCAGCGGCAGAAATGGCCATTTCCGCCGCTCTCGACCTGGAAGGACCGGCATGACCACAGTGGAGGAGCGCGCCGGGACCGGCGTGCGCTCGTTCGACAAGCTCTTCATCGGCGGCCACTGGGTGCCGCCGGCCACCGACGAGGTGATCGAGGTCGTCAGCCCGATCACCGAGCAGGTCGTCGCCACCGTCCCGCACGCGAGCCCGGCCGACATGGACGCCGCGGTCGCCGCCGCGCGGAAGGCGTTCGACGAGGGGCCGTGGCCGCGGATGTCGCCGGCCGAGCGGGCCGCGGCGCTGCGCCGGGTGGGGGAGGAGGTGGGCAAGCGGATCCCGGAGATGGAGACCTCCTTCACCATCGAGATCGGCGCGCCCGCGATCATCAGCAAGGCGTTCCACGCCAACGCCACCGCGATGTGGGACGACGCCGCCACGCTGGCCGCCGACCTCCGGCTGGAGGAGCGCCGCGCCGTCGCGGGCGGCGGTGAGGCGACGATCGTCAAGGAGCCGGTCGGCGTCGCGGCGGTGATCATCCCCTGGAACGGGCCGGTCGCCACGGCCTCGCTGAAGATCGCTCCCGCGCTGGCCGCGGGCTGCACCGTCGTGCTCAAGCCCGCACCCGAGGGCCCGGTGTCGGTGATGATCCTGGCCGAGGCGCTGGAGGCGGCGGGTCTGCCCGACGGCGTCATCAGCGTGCTGCCCGGCGGTCGCGAGGTCGGCGAGCACCTGGTGAAGCACGTCGACGTCGACAAGGTGTCCTTCACCGGCTCGACGGCGGCCGGCCGCCGGATCATGGCGCTGTGCGCCGAGCGGATCGCCCGCGTGACGCTGGAGCTCGGCGGGAAGTCGGCGGCGATCGTGCTGCCCGACGCCGACGTCTCCGCCGTCGCGCAGACGGTCACCTTCGCCGGCGTCGGCAGCTCGGGCCAGGTCTGCGCCGCGCTCACCCGCCTCGTCGTCCCGCGGGACAGGCAGGACGAGGTGGTCGAGCAGGTCAAGGCGATCATGGAGTCGCTCCCGGTCGGTGACCCCCGCGAGGAGGGCACCGTGCTCGGCCCGCTGGCCGCCGAACGGCAGCGCGACCGGGTGGAGGGCTACATCCGCACCGGGATCGAGGAGGGCGCGCGCCTGGTCACCGGTGGCGGGCGGCCGCCGGGGCTGGACACCGGCTACTACGTCCAGCCGACGCTGTTCGCCGACGTCGACAACGCCATGCGCATCGCCCAGGAGGAGATCTTCGGCCCGGTGATCGTGGTGATCCCCTACGACACCGTCGACGACGCCGTCCGCATCGCCAACGACTCCCAGTACGGCCTGTCCGGCGCGGTGTTCACGGCGGACCAGGCGGCGGGGGAGGCGATCGCCCGGCGGGTGCGCACCGGCCAGATCTACGTCAACGACTGGGGGATGTGCGTCACCCAGCCCTTCGGCGGCTACAAGCAGTCCGGTCTCGGCCGGGAGGGCGGTCCGGAGGGCATCGCCGGCTTCCTCGAGACGAAGATGATCCAGGGCATCTGAGCCCGGACGATCGCACGGGACGACGGCCCCACCCGCTCTGCCGGGTGGGGCCGTCGGCCTGTCCGCCGCCTTCCGGGCCGGCTCTCGGCGGGCCCTTTACACGGGAACGACCACCCCCTATGGTCCCCGTCACACGATGCCAATGATGCGCATCATTAGAAGTGATCGGAGCCACCGTGGACCTCGACCTGCAGCGTCGCCGCCGGCGCGCCGTCCTGGCCGGTCTGACGGCCGCCGTCCTGATGGGCACCGCAGCCTGCGGAGGGAGCGACGACGGCGGCGGCGGCTCGGCCGACGGTCTCCCGAAGACGATCAAGCTGGTCTCGGTGAACCCGACCACCGGCGTGGTGGCCTTCGCCGGGAACGCGGCCAACCAGGGCTACCAGCTGGCGATCCAGGAGATCAACGACTCCGACCTGCTGGAGGGATCGCAGCTCGAGCTCGAGCTGGTCGACACCCGCAGCGAGCCGCAGACGGCGGCCCAGGAGGCGACCACGGCGATCGCCGACTCCGAGGTGGCGGCCATCTTCGGATCGGTCTCCAGCAACGAGGCGATCGCGATGTCCCCGCTCCTGCAGCAGCGCGGCCTACCGGTGATCTACACCCAGGCCGGCAGCGACGGCGTCGTCGTCGGTGACTACACCTGGCGCGCGACCCCACTGATGAGCTCCTACTACCCGATCCTGTCGCGGTACGTGGAGGAGCAGGGCTTCTCCTCCCTGGGCGTCCTCTACACGAGCGCGACGCCGACGCTGCAGGAGGTGGGCAGCGAGACCGTCCCGCAGATGGCCGAGGACCTCGGCATCGAGATCACCGCGAGCATCGACATCCCGGCGACGACGCAGGACTACTCGGCGCCCATCTCGCAGGTCCTCGAGAGCGAGCCCGACGCGGTGGTCGCGCTGCTCGTCGGCGCGGCCAACGTCACCGTCATGCAGCAGCTGCGCCAGGCCGGCTACACCGGGCCGGTCCTCGGCAACTCGGGCGCCAGCGCGGGCAACCTGGTCCCGGCCGGCGCCGACGGCGCGGACATGGTCTGGCCGGTCGACTTCAACTTCCAGCAGACTGCCGAGTCCAGCCAGGCCTTCGTGGAGGCCTACCGCGCCGAGTACGGCGAGGACCCGCTCAACTACGCCGCCGAGGCCTACGACGCCGCCTGGTTCCTGGCCCGCTCGATCGCGGCCGCCGGCTCGGCCGACCGCGAGGCCATCAAGGACGCCATGGTCACCCAGGCCGAGGAGACCTTCGACGGCGCGCTCGGCGAGGGCCTGAGCTGGGAGGACGGCACCATCGTCGTCCCCGGTGTCGTCGTCCGGTGGACCGGTGAGGGCGAGGAGCTCCTCTACGAGGGCACGGGCGAGGCCTGACCGAGACCCCGGACGGGGTGGGCGGGCGTTCCCCCACCCCGTCCGCGGCACGAGTCCGTCGGACCACCCACCAGGGACGGGAGACCCGGTGACAGCACACCAGCAGCGACGAGGGGAGGCGTGATGCAGGACCTCGTCAGCGTCGTCACGCTCGGCTCGGTCTACCTGCTCTTCGCCCTCGGGATGAGCATCACCTGGGGCACGATCGACATCCTCAACTTCGCCCACGGCTCGGTCTTCATGTTCTCGGCCTTCTCGGCGTCGCTGGTCCTGGAGCAGACGACGCTGGGGCTGGTGCCGGTGCTGCTCATCGGCGTGGCCGTCGGCGCCCTGCTGTCGGTGCTCATCCAGGTGCTGGCCTTCGAGCAGATCCTCCGGCGGGCGAAGGACCGGCGCAGCGCCGAGATGCAGATCCTCATCGGTGGCATCGGGGTGGCGATCATCCCGCTGGCCATCGCCCAGCACCACACGCAGAGCAACCCCTTCGGCCTCAACGCCTCCAGCTTCACCGTCGAGTCGCTGAGCCTCGGCGGCCTGCGGGTCACCAACATCCAGGTGCTGACCGTGGTGCTGGCGCTCGCGCTGTGGGCGGCCGCGGCGGTGTGGCTGCAGCGGTCCCGGCAGGGCCTGGCGCTGCGGGCCATCGGCGTCGACGCGCAGACCGCCGCGCTCATGGGTGTCGACCGGCGCCGCCTGGCCCTGGTCACCATGGCCGTCTCCGGCGCGATGGCGGGCCTCTCCGGCGTCCTGTTCACCTACTCGCTCGGTGCCATCACGGCCGAGAGCGGGGACACCCTCCTGGTCAAGGCGTTCGCCTGCATCATCCTCGGCGGCGTCGGCAGCATGCTCGGCGTCGCCTTCGGCGCCTACCTGCTGGCCGCCGCGGAGGTCGTGATCCTCACCCAGACCAACGGGTCCTGGGTCGAGGCGGTGAGCTTCGGGCTGATCTTCCTCGTCCTGCTCGTGCGGCCCGCCGGCGTGTTCGGCCGCAAGGAGGTGCGGCGCACGTGAGTGACTTCTTCTCCTCGAACCTGGTCCTCGTCCAGTCGACGCTCAGCGGGCTGATCCTCGCGCTGTCGATCCAGGTGCCGCTGCGGATGGGCGTCTTCTCCTTCGCGGGCGCGGGCTCCTACGGCATCGGCGCCTACGCCGCCGGCATCCTCGTGCTGCGCTACGAGTTCGGTGCCCTGACCGCGATCGCCCTGACCGTCGTCGGCACCGCGGTGATCGGGTTCCTGCTCGGGGCGGTGATCAGCAAGCTCAACGGCCTCTACCTGGCGATGGCCACGGTCGCCTTCGACCTGATCATCAGCGTCGTCGCCATCAACGGCGGCGAGCTGACCGGCGCCTCCACCGGCCTGTTCGGCATCCTCACCGACTTCACGATGACCCAGATGGTCGCGCTGACCGTCGCGGCGCTCGCCCTGGTCGCGATGTCGGAGGTGGGCCGCCTCGGCCGCCGGGTCGACACGGTCCGCGACGACCCCGAGCTCGCGGCGTCGATGGGCATCAACGTCCGGCGCTACCGGCTGGCCGCCTTCGTGGTCAGCGGCGCCCTCGGCGGGCTCGCGGGGGCGATGAACGTCCTCGTGCGCAGCACCGTCGGCCCGCTCGACATCGGCTTCGGGCTCATCGTCCTGGCGCTCACGATGATCATCGTCGGCGGTTCGCGGTCGTGGAAGGGCGCCCTGATCGGGGCGGTCATCTTCACCTGGCTGCCCGACCTGCTGACCGTCATCGGCGAGTGGCAGGAGCTGGTCTACGGCGTCATCGTCGCGATCGCGGCCATCCTGCTGCCGCGCGGGATCTACGGCGTCCTCCAGGACGGCTGGCGGTGGGCCCAGCGCACCCGCCGGGACCGGCGCGCGGCGGCCCGGGGCGGACCGGTGGTGGACGACGACGGCGGCCTGCGACCCCAGGAGGACGAGGCCGCCGTCCTGGCGGCGCAGGCGGCCGACCAGCCGCACCGGGAGCTCGACCAGCTGTCGAGCCGGCCGCAGGGGGCATCGTGAGCACGTCCGTTCCGCAGACCGGCACCTCCGGCCCGCCCGGCCCGGCCGGCACGACACCCGTCCTCGAGCTGCGCGACGTCGCGGTGCACTTCGGCGGCGTCAAGGCCGTCGACGGCATCTCGCTGCAGCTGGAGTCCGGGCTGATCTACGGGATCATCGGCCCCAACGGCTCGGGCAAGAGCACGCTGATCGCCGCGGTCACCCGGCTGACCCCACTCACCCGCGGCGAGCTGCTGCTCGACGGCCGGCCGGTGCACGACGTGGCGGCCTCCCGGCTGGCCGGGCTCGGCGTGGCCCGCACCTTCCAGACCGTGCGGCTGCTGCCGGACCTCACCGTCCGGGCCAACGTCCAGATCGGCGCCGACGCCCGCTCCGGGGACGAGGCGCAGCAGCGGCGCGGACCGGCCGGGTGGCTGCGGCCGCGTGCGGCGTCGCCGGCGGTGGCCGAGGCCGTCGCCCGGACGCGGCTGGAGGGCTTCGAGGACCACTACCCGTCGGAGCTGTCCTACGGCACGCAGCGCCGGGTCGAGATCGCCCGGGCGATCGCGATGGGCCCGCGGCTGCTGCTGCTCGACGAGCCGACCGCGGGGATGAACCAGACCGAGCGTGCGGAGATCTCCGCCCTGATGCGGAGCATGCGCACCGACGGTCTGTGCCAGCTGCTGGTCGAGCACGACGTCCAGATGATGATCGACACCTGCGACTACGTGTTCGCCATGAACTCCGGCCGGCTGATCGCCCAGGGCGCGCCCGCGGACGTCGTCCAGGACCCGGCCGTCCAGGAGGCCTATCTCGGGAGGAAGTGGCGCGACCATGCTCGAAGTGAGTGACCTGCACGTCGCCTACGGCAAGATCGAGGCGGTCCGCGGGGTCAGCCTCTCGGTCGCACCGGGGCGGATCACGCTGGTGCTCGGCGCGAACGGCGCCGGCAAGAGCACGACGCTCAAGGCCCTCGCCGGCCTGGTGCCCGCGCAGCGCGGCTCGGTCGTCCTCGACGGCGCCGAGGTGCTCGGCCAGGCCCCGCACCGGCTGGTCCGGCGCGGCCTGGCGCTGGTCCCCGAGGGGCGCCGGGTGTTCGGCCCGCTCACCGTGGCCGAGAACCTGCGGATGGGCGGCTACACGGCCGGCAAGCGGCTCCTCGAGTCGACGCTGGCGAAGGTCTACGACACGTTCCCGATCCTCGCCGAGCGGCGCGACGGTGCGGCCGGCCTGCTCAGCGGCGGTGAGCAGCAGATGCTCGCCTTCGGCCGGGCCCTGATGTCGCAGCCGAAGGTGATGCTCATGGACGAGCCGTCGATGGGCCTGGCGCCGGTGGTCGTCGACTCGATCCTGGCCGGTGTCCGGCAGATGGCCGACGACGGCATCGGGATCCTCATGGTCGAGCAGAACGCCGAGGCCGGCCTCGACCTCGCCGACGAGGTCGTCGCCGTGGCCCGGGGCGAGGTCGTCTACACGGGCGCTTCCGGGGACGCCCGCAACCACGCCTCGGTGCTGCGCGCGTTCCTCGGCGAGGCCGCCCTCGCGGGGCGGGAGGGGTGATGGCGCCGCTCGCCGGCGACGACGCCGCCCTCCTCGGCGCCCGCAGCGCCCGGCTCTACGCCCGCTACGCGCTGGCCGTCGACCGCGGGGACCTCGACGCCCTGCGCGCGATGGTGACCGAGGACGTCGGGGTCACGCGCGGGGACCTGCCGGCCGAGTCCGGGGTCGAGGCGTTCCTCGACGTCTACCGCGCGCACGTCGCGATGGCCATCCCGGTGTGCCGGCACGTGGTCACCAACGTGCTCGCCGAGCGGGCCGGGGACGTCGTCACGACCTCGGCCTACTTCCAGGCCACGATGTTCGAGGAGGGCCGGACCCGGGTGGTCACCGGCACCTACGCCGACGACCACGTGGAGCGCGACGGCGAGCTGCTCATCGCGCACAAGCGCATCTCCGTCGACCGGGTGCTGCACCTGCCCGCGGCCGAGGCCCGCTTCGCGCACGCGGGCACCCCGGAAGCGGTGGCGGAGTCGGCGGGCCGGTCGTGAGCGCCGACGTCGAGGCCGCGCCGGCGCCGGTCCCCGCGACGGCTGCGCGCCCGCGCGGCGTCGTCGTCACCGGCGCGGCCCAGGGCATCGGGCGGGCGATCGCCCGGGGGTTCGCCGAGGCCGGGTCCGCGGTGGTCGCCGTGGACGTCTCCCCGGACCTCGCCCCGCTCGGGACCGGGCACGACGCCGTCGTCGGCGACGCGGGCGACCCCGACGTCCTCGCCCGCGCGGTCGCCCGCGCCGCCGAGCTCGGGGAGGGCCTGGCCACCTTCGTCGCCAACGCCGGCGTGACCTCGCCGGGGGAGACGGTCGGCTACCCGCTCGCCGAGTGGGACCGCCTGCTCGACGTCAACCTGCGGGCGGCGTTCGTCGGTGCCCAGGTGGCCCGGCAGGCGATGGGCCCGGGCGGCAGCATCGTCATGGTCTCCTCGATCTGCGCCGTCCAGGGCTTCGCCGCCCGGGCCTCGTACTGCGCGTCCAAGGCCGGGATCGAGGGGCTGGTCCGCTCCCTGGCCGTGGAGTGGGGAGCCGACGGCATCCGCGTCAACGCGGTCGCCCCGGGCACGGTGGCCACCGACATGCAGCGGGCGATGATGGCCAGCGGGCGCGCGTCCCCTCAGCGCTACCTCGACCGGATCCCGATGGACCGCTTCGGGGAGCCGTCGGAGATCGCCGACGCCGCGGTCTGGCTGGCCTCGTCGCGGGCGAGCTACGTCACCGGCGTCGTGCTCCCCGTGGACGGTGGCTGGGCCATCGGCGGGCTCCCCGCCCGGGCCTGAGTCCGGTCCGCGACCCGCGGACACCACTGGTCAAACAACCATGCACATGATTAGGTGGGTTCACGTCCGCACGTGGGGTGCGGGACCCCATCGGTAGGGGAGAGATGCGCTACTACACGGAGCTGGAGCCGGCCTTCCCGGACCAGGGCGACTGGACGCTCGCGACGGTACTGCGGCACCACGCGGCCCGCCGCCCCGACGCCGTCGCGCTCGACCTGCCCGAGGAGGGCCTGACCCTCACCTACGCGCAGGCGCTGCAGCAGGCGGAGTCGGTGGCCGACCGGCTCGCCGAGGCCGGTGCCCGCACCGGCGACCGCGTCCTGGTCATGGCGGCCAACTCCTCGCAGTTCCTGCGCACCTGGCTTGGCACCGGGATCGGCGGCACGGTCGAGGTGCCGATCAACACCGCCTACGAGGGCGTCTTCCTCGAGCACCAGGTGGCCACCTCCGCGCCGCGGTTCGCCGTCATCGACGACGTGCACGCGGCCAAGTTCGCCGCCGTCGGTGACGCCGCCCGGGTCGTCGAGCGGTTCTGGGTGGTCGACACCGGCAGCCGCGAGCAGGCGCTGACCCTGCTGCGCGAGCACGGCTGGACCGCCGGCCCGTGGGAGGACCTCGTCGTCGGCGCCCGCTCCGGCGCGCGGTTCCCGACGCCGCCGCCGCACGCGCTGGCCTCGATCTTCTTCACCTCCGGCACCACCGGCCCGTCCAAGGGCGTGGCCATGCCGCACGCGCAGATGTACTTCTTCGGCCAGGAGGTGGTCAGCCTGCAGCGGCTGACCCCCGAGGACACCTACTTCACCTGCACCCCGCTGTTCCACGGCAACGCCCAGTTCATGGCGGCCTACCCAGCGCTCATCGCCGGCGCCCGGCTGGTCTGCCGGCCGCGGTTCTCCGCCAGCCGCTGGGTCGCCCAGCTGCGGGAGTCCGGCGTCACGGCCACCAACCTCATCGGCGTGATGATGGACTTCGTCTGGAAGCAGCCCCCGCGCCCGGACGACGCCGACAACGTGCTGCGCACCGTCTTCGCCGCCCCCACGGCCAGTTCCATCGTCGAGGGGTTCAAGGACCGCTACGGCATCGAGGCGTTCACCGAGGTGTTCGGCCTGACCGAGACCAGCGCGCCGATCCTGTCGCCCTACGGCGAGGACCGGCCCGCCGGCGCCGCCGGGCTGGCGGCCGCCGACTGGTTCGACGTGCGGCTGGTCGACCCCGAGACCGACCGCGAGGTGCCCCTCGGCGAGGTCGGCGAGCTCGTCGTCCGGCCGCGGCACCCGTGGACCTGCTCCCTGGGCTACTTCGGCATGCCGGAAAAGACCGCCGAGGCGTGGCGCAACCTGTGGTTCCACACCGGGGACGCGCTGCGCCGGGACGCCGACGGCTGGTTCTACTTCGTCGACCGCTACAAGGACGCGCTGCGCCGCCGCGGCGAGAACATCAGCTCCTACGAGGTCGAGCAGGGCCTGCTGTCGCACCCCGGCGTCCTCGAGGTCGCCGTCGTCGGCGTCGCGGCCGACTCCGAGGCCGGCGAGGACGAGGTCATGGCCTTCGTCGTGGCCGACCCGGCCGGCCCCGGCGTCACCGCCGCGGAGCTGTGGGACTGGTGCACCGGCCGGGTGCCGGGCTTCGCCGTCCCGCGCTACGTCCGCTTCGTCGACGCGCTGCCCAGGACACCGTCGGAGAAGGTCCAGAAGGCCGTGCTCCGCGCCGACGGCGTCACCGCCGACACCCACGACCGGACCGCCGTCACCGCGGCGGCCGGCGCCCGCTGAGGAGACCGCCGTGGACTACGCCGAGGACCCCACCCACCGGGAGATCCGCGAGGCCGTCCGGGCCATGTGCAAGGCCTTCCCCGACGAGTACTGGATGCAGCACGACGACTCCCACGAGTTCCCCTGGGAGTTCTACGACGCGGTGCGCGACGCCGGCTGGCTCGGCCTGACCATCCCCGAGGAGTACGGCGGCGGCGGGCTCGGCGTCACCGAGGCCGCGCTCGTCGAGTACGAGATCGCCGCCTCCGGAGCGGGCATGGGCGGCTGCAGCGCCGTGCACATCGGCATCTTCGGCTTCCACCCGGTCATCGAGCACGGCTCGGAGTCGCTCAAGCAGCGGTTCCTGCCGCAGGCGGTCAGCGGCGAGCTGCACGTGTCCTTCGCCGTCACCGAGCCCGACGCCGGCACCGACACGACCAACATCTCCACCACCGCGCGGAAGGTCGACGGCGGCTGGCTGGTCTCGGGCAAGAAGGTGTGGATCACCAAGGCGCAGGAGGCGCAGCGGATGCTGCTGCTGGCCCGCACCAGCCCGCGCGACCCGGCCGCCAGGAAGACGGCGGGGCTGACGCTGTTCTTCGCGCCGATGGACCGCGAGCGCGTGCAGATCCGCGAGATCCCCAAGATGGGCCGCAACGCCGTCGACACCAACGAGCTGTTCATCGACGACCTGTTCGTGGCCGACGAGGACGTCGTCGGCGAGGTCGGGCACGGCTTCCGCACCATCCTGGGCGGGCTCAACGCCGAGCGGGTGATCAGCGCCAACGCCGCGCTCGGCATCGGCCGGGCGGCGCTGCGCCGCGGCGTCGAGTACGCCAAGCAGCGCGAGGTGTTCGGCCGGCCGATCGGGCAGAACCAGGGCATCAGCTTCCAGCTCGCCGACGCCGCGATCCGTCTCGACGCCGCCGAGCAGGTCGTGCAGAAGGCGGCCTGGCTGGTCGACCGGGCGCTGCCCTGCGGCCGGGAGGCCAACGCGGCGAAGTTCCTCTGCGCCGAGGCCGGCTTCCTCGCCGCCGACGTCGCCCTGCAGGTGCACGGCGGTTTCGGCTACGGCAGGGAGTTCCACGTCGAGCGGTACTTCCGCGAGGCCCGGCTCATGCGGATCGCGCCGATCAGCCAGGAGATGGTCCTCAACTACACCGCCGAGCACGTGCTCGGCCTGCCGCGCAGCTACTGACGGGAGACGGCCGGCGATGGTGCCCTACCGCTCGATCCTGTTCGTCCCGGGCCACAAGCCGCAGTGGCTGGACAAGGCCCTGGCCTCCGGCGCCGACTGCGTCGTGCTCGACCTCGAGGACTCGGTGCCCGCCGACCTCAAGGCGGGCGCCCGCGCGACCGTCGCCGAGTCGATCCGCGCCGTCCGCGCGCGCGACCCCCGCGTGGGCCTCCTCGTCCGGGTCAACCCGCTCGACACCCGGCTCACCGGCGCCGACCTCGAGGCCGTCGTCGTCCCCGGGCTCACCGGTGTCTTCGCGCCGAAGATCGAGACGGCGACCGACGTGCTGCGCTACGACGCGCTGCTCGACCACTTCGAGGCGCGCAACGGCGTGCAGGGCCTCGAGTACATCGTCCCGGTGGAGATGATCGGCGCGATCCAGAACGCCCGGGAGATCGCGGCGGCGTCCCCGCGGGTCGGCGCGATGATCGGCCCCACCGCCGAGCACGCCGACATCGCCCGCGCCGTCGGCTACCGGTGGACGCCGGAGGGCGAGGAGACCCTCTACCTGCGCAGCCGGGTGCTGCTGGCCTGCCGCGAGGCGGGGATCCACCCGCTCACCGGGCTCTGGGAGCGGCTCGACGACCTGGTGGGGCTGAAGACGTTCGCCGAGAAGGGCCGCCAGCTCGGCTTCCGCGGGATGATCGCCATCCACCCGGGGCACGTGCCGGTGGTCAACGAGGCGTTCACGCCCACCGCCGACGAGGTCGAGTTCCACGAGGGCCTGCTCGCCGCCTACCAGGCCGCCGCGGCCGCCGGCTCCGGCGCGGTCCGCTACCGGGGCGTGCACATCGACAAGGCCCACGTGGACACCGCCCGCGAGTGGCTGGCCCACGCCCGCTCGCTGCCGGGTGCGCAGGGCGCACCCGTCCCCACGTTCGACGCGCCCGAGGGAGGTCGCTGACCGTGCGAGGCCTGTACTTCGAGGAGTTCGAGGTCGGCCGGGTCTACCGGCACCCGTTCACCCGCACCGTGACCGAGTCCGACAACGTGCTGTTCACGTCGCTGACGATGAACACCCAGCCGCTGCACCTCGACCACGAGTTCGCCAAGGGCACCATCCACGGCCGGCCGCTGTTCAACAGCCTCTTCACCCTCGCCCTGGTCGGCGGCTTCCACGTGCTGGAGCTGACCTTCGGGACCACACTGGGCAACCTCGGCTACGACAAGGTCGAGTTCCCCCACCCGGTGTTCCACGGCGACACGCTGCGCGGTGAGACGACGATCCTCGACAAGCGGGAGAGCAGGAGCCGCACCGACAGCGGCATCGTGTGGTTCGAGCACCGCGGCTACAACCAGGACGACACGCTGGTGATGCGGTGCACCCGCGTCGGCCTGATGGCCAGGAGCCCCGAGCACGGCGGGTCCAACCCCCGGGTGCTGGGCGACGACACCCCCGTCGCGACCGCCCCCGTCACCTCCGAGGAGCAGCGGGCATGACCACCACCGAGACCGACCTGCGCACGTGGGTCCCGACCACCCGTGAGCTGCTGATCGGCGGCCGGCTCGTGGCGGGCGAGGGGCCGCAGATCGAGGCGGTCAACCCCGCCACCGAGCAGGTCACCGCGACCGTGCCGACGGCGACGATCGCGCAGGTCGACGCCGCCGTCGACGCCGCGCGCCGGGCCTTCCCCGCGTGGGCCGAGGCGAGCCCGCAGGAGCGCAGCGCCGCCATCTCCCGGATGGCCGACGTGTTCGAGGCCAACGTCGAGCGGCTCACCGCCTCGATCGTCAACGAGGTCGGCACCCCGGCCGCGTTCGCCGAGGTCATGCAGGTGCGGCTGGGCATCGTCCACCTGCGCTGGCAGGCCGAGGCGGCGCTGGTGGACCGGACCGTGCAGCTGGGGCCCTGGCACGACCCGGTGCTCAGCTACTCCGAGGTGGCCTACCGGCCGGCCGGCGTCGTGGCCTGCATCACCGGCTACAACTACCCGATCAACCTCGCCGTCTTCAAGTTCGGCGCGGCCCTCGCCGCCGGCTGCACCACCGTGCTGCTGCCCTCCCCGCGCACCCCGCTGACCACGCTGTGGATGGGCGAGCTGTTCGAGGAGGCCGGCATCCCCCCCGGCGTCATCAACGTCCTCGTCGGCGACGGGCCCTCCGTCGGCCAGCACCTGACCACCCACCCCGGCGTGGACCGGGTGTCGTTCACCGGCTCCGACGCCGTCGGCGCCCGGATCATGGAGCAGGCCGCACGCGGGCTGAAGGGCGTCACCCTCGAGCTCGGCGGCAAGTCGCCCAACATCCTGCTGCCCGGCATCGACGTCGCCGCGCTCGCCCGCGACATCCACCTGCGGTGGGCGCGCAACGGCGGCCAGGGCTGCGCGGCCCTGGCCCGGATGCTGGTGCACGAGAGCCTGGTCGACGACTTCCTCACCGCCTCCCGCGAGGCGTTCACCGCGCTCAGGGTCGGCGACCCGTGGGACCGCACGGTCAACATCGGGCCGATGATCCGCGAGGACCACCGGGCGCGCGTCCGGTCGTTCATCGACGACGGGCTGGCCGACGGCGGGGAGATCGTCCTGTCGCTGGACACCCCCGTCCCCGACCGCGGGTACTTCGTCAACCCGGTCGTGTTCGCCGGGCTGCCGCACGACAACCGCCTCGTGCAGACCGAGGTGTTCGGCCCGGTGGGCGTCGTCGTGCCCTTCTCCACCGAGGAGGAGGCGATCGCGCTGGCCAACGACACCGCCTACGGGCTGGCCGCCAACGTCTACACGCCCGACGTCGAGCACGGCCGGGCGCTGGCCGCGAAGCTGCGCTCCGGGACGGTCTGGGTCAACGGCGGCGGCAACATGCGCCCCGACGCGCCGTTCGGCGGCTTCGGCCTCTCCGGCGTCGGCCGCGAGATCGGCGAGTGGGGCATCCGCGAGTACCTCGAGCCGCAGCACGTGCAGTGGCGGCCGTGACCACCTGGGGGAAGAGCATGAACGACGACGCGGCGAGCAGCCCACCCCTGGCCGGGATCACCGTCCTCGAGCTCGGCACCATGTACGCCGCCCCGACGGCGGGACGCATGCTGCGCGACTTCGGGGCCCGGGTGGTCAAGGTCGAGGACCCGCGCACCGGCGACTTCGCCCGCCAGTGGACGCCGCAGCACGAGGGTCTGTCGATCGGCTTCGCCCGGCTCAACAGCGGCAAGGAGTCGATCGGCATCGACCTGCGCCGGCCCGAGGGCCGCGACCTGGTGCGCCGGCTGGCCGCGCGGGTCGACGTCGTCATCGAGTCCTTCCGGCCCGGGCGGCTGGAGGAGTGGGGACTGGGCTACGACGCGCTGTCGGCCGACAACCCCGGCCTGGTGCTCACCCGCGTCTCGGGGTTCGGGCAGACCGGCCCGTACCGGGAGCGGCCGGGCTTCGGCACGGTGGCCGAGACCGCCAGCGGCTACGCCTTCGTCAACGGCTGGCCCGAGACGCCGCCGACGTCGCCGCCGTTCGGGTTCGCCGACTCCATCGCGGGCCTGTCGGCCGCGTTCGGGACGACGACGGCGCTGTTCAACCGCTCGCGCACGGGCCGCGGCGACGTCGTCGACGTGGCGCTCTACGAGCCGCTGATGTTCATCCTCGGCGACCTGATCGTGAACTACACCGCCACCGGCTTCATCCAGGAGCGGGTGGGCAACGGCTCCGGCTCGGCGTCCCCCCGCGGCATCTACCAGGCCGCCGACGGGCAGTGGCTGTCGATCGCGGCGTCGAACCAGACCATCGCCCTGCGGCTGTTCGACGCGATGGGCCGGCCGGAGTTCAAGGACGACCCGCGCTACGCCACCAACGTCGCCCGCATGGCGAACAACGACGAGCTGCAGGAGCACGTCAAGGCCTGGGTCGCGCAGCGCCCGCGCGCGGAGGTCCTCGCCGACCTCGACGCCCACGAGGTGGTCGCCGCCGCGGTCAACGACGCCCGCGACATCGTCGAGGACCCGCACTTCCGCGAGCGCACGCTGGTCGAGCTGGCCGGCACGGCGCTCGGCCGCGTGCTGGTGCCCGGGCCCGTGCTGCACATGGGCAGCTACGCCGGTCCGGTCTACGACGGCGTGCCCGGGATCGGCGAGCACACCGAGTCGGCGCTCACCGGCCTGCTCGGCATCAGCCCCGACGAGCTCGACCGGCTGGGCAGCAGCGACGTCGTCGGGCCGGCCCCGGTGCGCGCGGCGTGAGCGCGCCCGACCGGCGACCCGGACCCGCCGTCGACCTCTCGGGCAAGGTCGCCCTGGTCACCGGCGGCAGCCGCGGCCTCGGCCGGGAGATGGTGCTCGGGCTGGCCGCGGCCGGTGCCGACGTCGTCGTCGCCAGCCGCGACCTGGCCAGCTGCGAGAAGACGGCCGCCGAGGTGCGGGAGACCACCGGGCGCCGGGCGCTGCCGGTGTCGGCGCACGTGGGCCGGTGGGAGGGCCTCGACGAGCTGGTCGACACCGTGCACGCCGAGTTCGGCCGCATCGACGTGCTGGTGAACAACGCCGGGATGAGCCCGCGCTACGACACCGTCGCCGACGTCTCCGAGGTGCTCTTCGACAAGGTGCTCGGGGTCAACCTCAAGGGCCCGTTCCGGCTCGCCGCGCTCGTGGGTACCCGGATGGCGGCCGGCGAGGGCGGCTCGATCATCAACGTGAGCAGCACCGGTGCCGTCCGCCCGCGGGCCGACATCGTGCCCTACGCCGCCGCCAAGGCCGGCCTCAACGCGGTCACCGTCGGCCTGGCGCACGCCTTCGGCCCGACCGTGCGGGTCAACGCGATCATGTGCGGCACGTTCCTCACCGACGTCTCCGCCGCCTGGGACATGGAGGCCTTCGGCCGCCGCGCGGCCACCTTCGCGCTCGGCCGCGGCGGGCAGCCCTCGGAGATCGTGGGGACGGCGCTCTACCTCGCCTCGGACTGGTCGTCGTTCACGACCGGCTCGGTCATCACCGTCGACGGAGGACAGCCGTGATCATCGACGTCCACTGCCACGCCTGGCCCGACCAGCTCGCCGACCGCGCGCTGGGCCCGCGGGTGCCGCAGTTGCCCCGCGTCGGCGACGGGAGGATCTCGACGCTGCCGTCGGTGCTGGAGCGCTCCGGGGTCGACCGCGGCGTGCTGCTCGGCATCGCCGACGCCGCGAAGTACGTCGACGGCACCAACCGGTTCGTCGCGCGCAGCCGCGGCGGCAACCTGCTCGGCTTCGGCACCGTGCACCCGGACCTGCCCGTCGACGAGAACATGGCCTCGCTGCGCCGCAACGGCATCCCCGGGGTCAAGCTGCACTCGCTGTTCCAGGGGTTCGCCTACTCCGACTCCCGGGTGTGGGACCTGCTGGAGGCGTTCGGCTCGGAGATCGCCGTCATTGCACACGTGGGCGCCGGCGGGGACCGGGAGAGCAACGAGCGCGCGACACCCGGGATGATCCGCGACATCGTCCGGCGCTTCCCCGACCTGCGGATCGTGGCCTGCCACTTCGGCGGCTACCACCGGCTGGAGGAGGCCGAGGCCGACCTGCTGGGCCTGCCGGTGTACCTGGAGACGTCGTGGCCGCCGACCATGGCCGAGCTCGCGCCCGAGCGGGTGCGCTCGATCATCGACCGGCACGGCGCCGACCGGATCGTCTTCGGCTCGGACTGGCCGATGGCCGACCCCGCGAAGGAGATCGCCGCCATCCGGGCGCTGGGCTACGACGAGGAGACCACCGCCGGCATCCTCGGCGGCAACTTCGCCCGGCTGATGGGCATCGTGCAGGGCGAGCCCGCGCCGGGACCCTCGGTGGAGCCGGTCCGTGGCTGATCCCGTCCTGGTCGACCAGCGCGGCGACGCCACCTGGATCACGCTCAACCGGCCCGACCGGCGCAACGCCTACGACCCGGAGATGGCCGAGGCGATCGTGGACGCCCTCGACGCCAGCACCCGCAGCCGCGCCGTCGTCGTCACCGGGGTGCCCGGCTCCTTCTGTGCCGGCGGGGCGCTGACCAACCTCTCCGCGCCGGACGTGACGGACATGCGGGGGCTCTACCGGGCGTCGCTGCGGTTGTTCGACGCGATCCGCAACCACCCGCGCCCGGTCATCGCGGCGGTCAACGGGCCGGCGGCCGGCGGGGGCAACGAGCTCGTCGTCGCCTGCGACCTGGCGATCGCGGGGGAGTCGGCCACCTTCGGGCAGACCGGCCCGCGGGTGGGCAGCGCCCCGGTGACCGGTGCGACCAACGTGCTCGGCGTGCAGATCGGCGAGAAGCGGGCCAAGGAGATGGCGTTCCTCTGCCGGCGCTACACCGCCGCGCAGGCGCTCGAGCTCGGCCTGGTCAACGCGGTCGTCCCCGACGACGAACTGGTCGGCGCCGTGGACGCGCTCGTCGAGGAGCTCGCCGTCCTCTCGCCGCGGTACCTGGAGATCGCGAAGGTCAGCTCCAACGTGTGGTGGAACGCCGCGCGGGACTCCTTCACCAACGGCCTCGGCATGCTCGTGCAGGCGATCGGCAGCCCGGACATGGCCGAGGGCGCGACCGCCTTCCTCGAGAAGCGCCGCCCGCGGTTCCCCGCCCCCGACGCCTGACCGTCCCGGGGACCGGCCGAGGTCAGGAGGTGGCGGTCCTCACCAGCTCGACGACCTGCTCCTCCACCGCGGGGCTCCAGCCCCTCAGGGCGAACGACACCGGCCAGAGGTCCCCGTCGTCGAGCTGCGCCGTGTCGTTGAAGCCGAGGGTCGCGTACCGGGAGCCGAACTTGCCCGCGTCCTGGAAGAAGACGACGACCTTGCCGTCCGCGTCCGCGTAGGCGGGCATGCCGTACCAGGTCCTGGGCGACAGCGCGGGAGCGTTCGCGGTCACCACCACGTGCACGCGCTCGGCGAGCGCACGGTCCTCGGGTGCCATGTCCGCGATCCTGTCGAGGACCGCCTGCAGACCGTCGGCCTTCTTGGCACCCCGCTTCCCCTCGGCGCGGAGCTCGGCGGCGCGCTCCTTCATCGCGGCGCGCTCCTCGGCGCTGAAGCCGTCGGACTGCTTCTCGGCGCTCTTCGTGGGCATCTCCTGCTCCCTCTCGACACTCGGCGGCTCGGCGCTGATCTCGTGCAGCAAAACTAGGCACGACCACCCCGCGGAGCTTCTCGATTCCTGACCGGATCGGGCACCGGCGACTGCGCCCACTGCGCCTTCTTCGCGCCGCGATCACGGAGTCGCGGTGGCGACACGCCGGCGGACGATGGCGTGTCGCCACGACAGCTCCATGATCGCGGGGGAGCCGCCCGGGACGGTCAGGTCCAGGCGCGCAGCCGGGGCGCTGCCGCCAGGGGAGTGGAGGGCCTCGGGCCAGTCGGAGGGCCGCCGGTCGCCGTACACGCGGATGCCGGTCGGCGAGGTGGTCACGGCGATCCTGGCGGGGTCCTGTCCTGGAGGAGGGACGGGCTCAGCGGCCGCCGCGGCCGTTGCCGGCGATCTTGCGGCTGTCGTGGCTCTTCTGCCGCCCGGTCGGGACCACCTCGAGCACCGCGCGGTTCGGGCTGTCGAGCAGTCGCACGAAGGCGGCCGGGTCGTCGGCGGCCATGCGCTCGGCGAAGGCCGGGAAGAACCAGTCCTTGGTGGGCCGGTCCTCGTGGACGACGACCGTGCCCTGGACGGCGAGCATGCGGCGCCCGGGCAGCCCCGTGCCGCGGTTGTCGATGACGAGGGTCAGCCGGCCGTCGGCGCGCAGCGACTCCAGGTGGTCGCGGCCGGCCACCGCGGTCAGCCAGAACCGGCCGTCGCGGCGCAGGAAGCTCATGACCACCGCCGCCGGCCACCCCTCCCGGGAGGTGTAGGCGACGGTGCACTCGGTCTGGGCGTCGAGCAGGTCGTCCTGGTCGGTGCGCGCCAGGTGCGTCCCGCGGAGGTCCTCGATGTCGCGCACGCCGACCTGGGGCCGTCCCGGATCCGTGGACGAGCTCATCCCGCGCCTCCCGGTCGTCCGGAGTCGGTCCGTCGAGACCGACGTCGTAGAACCCTTGTCATGTTTCGCATTGTTGGCTAAACAGTGAGCCAGGTCATGGGCGGGCGTCAAGAGCGGAGGAGCTCGGGTGGGCGCTGAGGAGTACGACGTCGTGGTCCTCGGGACCGGTGCGGCCGGGCTGACCGCCGCCCTCGCCGCGGCGCAGGCCGGGGCCTCGGTCGGCCTGTTCGAGAAGGGCACGGAGGTCGGCGGGACCACGTGCCTGTCGAGCGGGGTGGCCTGGCTGCCGGCCAACCCGCTGGCCGTCCGGGCCGGCGTCCCCGACTCCCGTGAGGAGGGCCTGGCCTACCTCGGCTCACTGTCGCGCGGGCTGATCCTCCCCGAGCTCGCCGAGGCGTTCGTGGACACCGTCGGCGAGTTGGTGGCGTGGCTGGAGGAGCGCACGCCGCTGCGGCTGCAGCTCATCGCGCCCTATCCCGACTACCACCCCGAGCGCCCCGGCGGGAAGCCCGGCGGTGGGCGCTCGGTCGAGCCCGAGCTCTTCCCGGTGCCCCGCCTCGGGGAGTGGGCCGGCCGGATGGTGGGGGCGGTCCGGCGGACGGCGGTGAGCGAGTCGCCGATGGGCGGCGGCACCGGCGTCCTCGCTCCCGAGGTGCTCGCCGCGCGTGACGCCGAGGACCTGGAGGGCGGTGGCCGCGGGATGGTCGCGGCGCTCCTGCGTGGCTGCCTCGACGCCGGGATCGAGCCGGTGACCGGCGCCCGCGGTTTGGAGCTCGTCGTCGAGGACGGCCGGGTCGCCGGCGTGCGGCTGGAGCGCGACGGGCGGTCGGAGGTGGTCCGCGCCCGGTCCGGCGTCGTCCTGGCCACCGGGGGGTTCGAGTGGGACGCGGAGCTGGTGCGCGACTTCCTCCGCGGGCCGATCGCCCACCCGGCGAGCGTGCCGACCAACACCGGCGACGGCCTGCGGATGGCGATGCGCGTGGGAGCGGGTCTCGGCACGATGCGCGAGGCGTGGTGGGCGCCGGTGTGCGTGCTGCCCGGCCGGACGATCCAGGGCCAGCAGGCGGTGTACCTGGTCAACCGGGAGCGCACGCTGCCCGGCTCGATCCTGGTCAACCGCGACGGCCGACGGTTCACGAACGAGGCGGCCAACTACAACGCGCTCGGCGGTGCCTTCCACACGCTCGACCCCGCCACGCTCGACTACCGCAACCACCCCTGCTGGCTGGTCTGGGACGACGCCTGCGCCCGGAGGTACGGCGGCTTCGGTCTCGGTGGGGGTCAGGCGCCGCCGGACTGGGTCCTCAGCGCCGGCAGCCTGCCGGAGTTGGCCGCGTCGATCGACGTCCCGGCCGACACGCTGGTCGCGACGGTGCAGCGGTGGAACGCGTCCGCGGAGCGCGCCGAGGACCCCGACTTCGGCCGCGGGCGGAGCGCCTACGACCGCTTCCTGGGCGACCGGAGCCTGGACGGCCCGGCGAGCACGGTGGGTCCGCTCACCCGCGGGCCGTTCCACGCGGTGCAGGTGTTCAGCAGCACGCTCGGGACCAAGGGCGGCCCGCGGACCACCGTCGACGGCGCTGTGCTGGACGTCGACGGGGACGTCGTGCCGGGCCTCTTCGCCGCCGGGAACGCCATGGCCGGCCCGACCGGAATGGTCTACGGCGGCGCCGGGGGCACGCTCGGCCCGGCGCTCGTCTTCGGCTACCGCGCCGGGCGGGCGGTGGCGGGGGTCCCGGTCGCCGCGCCCCCGGCTCACGCGGGAGCCCCCGCGTGACCGTCGCGCCGTCGATCGGGGACTGGCTGGCCGCGGCCGCCGCCCGCGCCATCCCTGCGGCCGGTGCCCTGGTGGCCGGCGAGGCGGTGACCTGGCGGGACCTCGACGCGCGCGCCGACCGCGCCGCCGCCGGGTTCCGCGCGCTCGGCCTGCGCTCCGGCGACCGCGTGTGCGTGCTCATGCGCAGCAGCACCGCCACCCTCGCCGTCTGGTTCGGCCTGGCCCGCGTCGGCCTGGTCGAGGTCCCGCTCAACCCGGTCGCTGGCCGGACGCTGCTGCGCTACCTGCTCGAGCACTCGGGCGCGCCGGTGGTCGTCTGCGACGCCGAGTTCACCGGCGTCGTCCGGGAGTGCGCCCCGGACACGGTGCGGACGCTGGTCGTGCACGGGGGCGCCGAGCCTCTCGACGTCGACCTCTCCGACCTGCTCGCCACCGCTCCGGAGCCGCTGCCGCCGGTCGATCCCACCGCCCCGGCCGTCGTCCTCTACACGTCGGGGACGACGGGGCCACCGAAGGGCGCCCTGCTCTCGCACCGGGCCAACGTCAACCTCGCCCGGCACACCGTCGGGCTCATGGACTACACCGCGGCCGACCGGCTCTACAGCGTCTTCCCGCTGTTCCACTCCAACGCCCGCTACTGCAGCGTCATGGCCGCCGCCGAGGCCGGCGCCGACCTGGTGCTCGACCGCACCTTCTCGGCCAGCCGGTTCTGGGACACCTGCCGCGCGCACGGCGTCACGGCCTTCAACTACCAGGGCGCGATGACCAGCATCCTGGCCAAGCAGCCGCCCCGGCCCGACGACGCCGACAACCCGGTGCGGGCCGGCTTCGGCGCGCCGTGCCCGCCGGAGGTGTTCGCCGGCTTCGAGCGGCGCTTCGGCGTGCAGCTCACCGAGATCTACGGCAGCACCGAGGTCTCCATCGTCTGCGACATGCCGCCCTCGGCCCGCCGCATCGGCACCGCCGGCCGCGAGTCGGTGAACTACACGGTCGCCGTGGTCGACGAGCGCGACGAGCCGGTGCCGGCCGGCACGCCGGGGGAGATCGTCGTCCGGCCCAAGCACGCCGGGTGGATGTTCGACGGCTACGCCGGCAACCCCGAGGCGACGGCGGCCGCGTGGCGGGGCCTGTGGTTCCACACCGGCGACCGCGGCGTGCTCGACGCCGACGGCTTCCTCACCTTCCTCGACCGGATGAAGGACACCATCCGGCGGCGCGGGGAGAACGTCTCGTCCTGGGAGGTCGAGCGGGTCGTCGCCGAGCACCCCGCGGTCGGTCAGGTCGCCGCGTACGGGCTGCCCTCGGAGCTGTCGGAGGAGGACGTCGCGGTCGCCGTCGTCCCCGCCGCGGGCGCCACCGTCGACCCCGCCGCGCTGGTGGAGCACTGCCGCGCCGGGCTGACCTCCTTCGCCGTGCCCCGCTACGTGCGGGTCCTCGACGAGCTGCCGCTGACGCCGAGTCAGCGGGTGGAGAAGTACAAGCTGCGCGCGGACGGCGTCGCGCCCGGCACCTGGGACCGGGAGGCCCGCTGATGGAGCGCTTCACCCGCACCGACCCCGAGCCCGGCGTCGCCGTCCTCACCATGAGCCGGCCGGAGAAGCTCAACGCGATGGACCAGACCTGGTTCCGCGAGCTGGTCGAGGTCATGGGCACGATCGGCGTCGACGACGACGTCCGCGCGGTCGTGCTCACCGGCTCCGGCCGGGCGTTCTCCGCCGGCGGGGACATCGACATGTTCGCCGGGCTCGCCGGGGACGTGACGAGGGTGCGGCCGCACCTCAAGCTGGTCTACGACGCCTTCTCCGCCGTCGAGCGGTGCGCCGTGCCGGTGGTGGCCGCGGTGAACGGGCTGGCCTACGGCGGCGGCACCGAGCTGGCGCTGGCCTGCGACGTCGTGCTCGCCGGGGAGTCGGCGCGCTTCTCGTTCAAGGAGGCCACCGTCGGCCTGATGCCCGGTTACGGCATCGTCCGCGGGCCCGACGTCCTCGGCCGGCACTGGACCCGCTACCTCGCGCTCACCGGCCGGACCGTCGACGCCGCGCGCGCCGAGCGGGCCGGGCTGGTGCAGGAGGTGCACCCCGACGACGGGCTGCTGCCGGCCGCCGTCGCCCTCGCCGCGGAGATGGCCGCGCACTCGTCGCTGGCCGTGCGGGTCGGCAAGGCGTTCGTCAACCGCGACGCCGTCGGCGGGTTCAACGAGTCCGTCGAGGCCATCGCCCTGCTCTTCGGCACCCCGGAGCACCGGGACGCCGTCACCGCCTTCCGGGCCGCACGCGGCCGCTGACCCCACCGAGGAGGGGACATGACCGATCCGCAGGAGCGCGCCGTCGTCGAGGCCTACCTGGACGCCGTCGGACGCCTGGACCTGCCGGCCATCGAGGCGACCTTCGCCGACGACGTCGAGCTGGTCCTGCCCTACGCGCCGCCCGGCTTCCCGAAGGTGTCCCGGGGGCGCGCGGCGGCGATGGAGGTCTACCCGGAGGGGCTCATGGACCCGATGCGGTTCTCCGGCTACCGCATCGACGCGCTCGAGGGCCGGCCCGGGGAGTGGGTGGCGGAGTACACGAGCGACACCCGCGTGCTGACCACCGGCCGGCCCTACCGGAACACCTACATCTCGCGGTTCCGCATCCGCGACGGCCGGATCACCCGGCTCGCCGAGTTCTTCGACCCCATCGTGCTGGTCACCGCGCTCGGCCTGGAGGTGCCGACCTCGTGAGCCGGCTGCAGGGGAAGGTCGTGTTCGTCACCGGTGCCGCGCGGGGGCAGGGGAGGGCGCACGCGGTCGCCTCCGCCCGGGAGGGCGCCGACGTGGTCGCCGTCGACCTGGACGCGCAGGTCAACACGGTGCCCTACCCGACGGCGCGGGCGCAGGACCTGGCCGAGACGGTCGCGCAGGTCGAGGCGCTGGACCGGCGGATCGTGGCGCGTACCGCCGACGTCCGCGACGAGGCCGCGCTGGCCGACGTCGTCGCCGAGGGGCTGGAGACGTTCGGCCGCGTCGACGCCCTGGTGGCCAACGCCGGCGTCTTCTCGCAGGCGCCGTTCTGGGAGATGGACGAGCAGCAGTTCCGCGACGTCCTGGAGGTCAACCTGCTCGGTGTCTGGCGGTCGATGAAGGTCGTCGCGCCGCACATGATCGAGCAGCGCCGCGGCTCGATGGTGCTCGTCTCCTCGGTCAACGGCGTCCGCGGCAACGCCGGAGCGGCTCACTACGCGGCCAGCAAGCACGGGGTGCTGGGACTGATGCGCAGCGCCGCGCTGGAACTGGGGCCGCACGGCGTGCGGGTCAACGCCCTGTGCCCGGGCCTGGTGGACACCCCGATGACCAACTGGCCGGGCATGTACGACCAGATGGCCGGCCGGCCCGGCGGCACCCGGGAGGACTTCGAGGCCTCCGCGCTGCACTACGGAGTCCTCGGCGGTCAGGGCGCGCTGGGCCCGGAGGCGGTCGCCGACGCCGCGGTGTGGCTGGCCTCCGACGGCGCCTACGGCGTCACCGGTCAGGCGATCCCGATCGACGCCGGCCACCTGGCGCTGCCCGGCTACAACCCCGCACCCGTCCGGCCCTGACCGTGCACCTCCGCGGACGGTGCCGCCCGCGGAGGTACACGGCGGGGTCAGACGACGGTCTCCAGGTCGACGGAGTGCATCGTGGCGCCGGCCTGGGCGAAGTTGCCCATGTCCGCCGAGGCCGCCTGCCCCTCCGCGGAGCCGAGGTCGGCCAGGGCGGCCTCCTTCGACGGCCAGTCGAGGACGGCGGTGACGAAGAACGGCGGCTGCGACCCGTCGAGGCTCTCGGCCACGCCCCAGGTGTACGCCGACAGGCCGGAGAGGTTCTTCGCCAGCGGTGCGTGCGTGCTGCGGTAGTACTCGAGGAAGGCCTTCGGGTCCTCGGGGTGGTGGTAGTTCACGACGACGCGGTACACGGGTCCTCCGTCTCTCCCCGGGGCCTCGGTGCCCCGGCGTCTCAGTCCCGGTAGGAGTCCCAGGTCGGGGAGCTCTCCGGGTAGTCCGCGGCCTGCGGCGCGGTGCGCGGCCAGCGCATCCGCTCCACCGAGCCGAAGCTCGTCGCCATCTCGTCGGCCGGGACGGCGTACATGAACGTGATCGAGCGGCGGGCGAACAGCCACCGTCCGCCCTCGCAGCGGTAGTCGTCCTCGTAGCGGAACGACGCGAGCACCAGCGTGCTGCGCGTGGCCAGCTCCGCGTGGCCGTGGGACCAGCCCGACGCCGTCCCGTCGCCGTGCAGCCGCACCACGCCGGGGTGCGGGGTGTGCAGCATCGTGCGGTAGGTGTCGAAGCTGGCCACGTAGGCCGCGCGGATCTCCGCCGGGCCGGCGGCGGCGACGCCGCGCCGCTCGAAGACGCCGTCGGCCGTGTACATGGCCACCACGCTGTCGACGTCGTGGTCGTCGACGGCGCGGGCGTAGAGGACGCCGAGGTCGGCGATCGCCTGCCGGTCGGCCTGGGCGCGCACTGCGGCGGCGAGCGCGGCGAGGTCCCCGTCGGGCAGCGGGGTGACCGTGGTGAGGGCCGCGGTCACCGCGGGCAGGTCGAGCGTCACGCCGGCACCTCCGCGGCCGTGGGCAGCGTGCGCAGCACGTCCAGCAGCCGCTCGGGGATCGCCGCCTTGCCGCCCTCGGGCGTGCGGCAGACGAAGGTCATCGCGCCGTGGGTGACCACCTCGCCGTCGCGCAGGAAATCGAAGCCGAGCGTGTAGGACGTCGTGCCGACCCGGTCGAGGGTGATCGCGATGGTCAGCTCGTCGAACACCCGCACCATCTGCTTGTACGTGCACTCCGAGTGCACCCCGACGGTGAGGACGCCGAGGTCCTCGACGAGCTCGCCGCTGCGCAGGCCGTGGGAGTGCAGCCACAGCGTCTGGGCGCGCTCCATCCACGGGTAGTAGAGGGCGAAGTAGGCGATGCCGACGACGTCGCAGTCGCCGTACGCCAGCTGGAAGCGGACCGGCTGGTAGGTCACGGCAGGACCACCGTCGCCGTCCCCGACACGGCCGGGTCCCCGCCCTCGACCTCCAGCACGACGTCGCAGTCGGCCAGGCGCACGCCGTCCTCCTCGCGCAGCGCCGTGACGGTCGCCCGCACCCGCAGCGACTGGCCGGCGAGCACGGTGCCGAGGAAGCGCACCCGCAGCCGGCGCAGCGACTGCGGCCCGCCGGCCCACGCGGTCACCGCGTTCATGACGTAGCCCATGTTCAGCGGGCCCTGGTTGACCGGCCGGTCACCCATGCCGAGGGCCCGCAGCGTCGCGACGTCCCAGTGGATCGGCGTGGGGTCGGAGAGCAGTGCCGCCATCGTCTTCATCTTCTCGGCGCTGACCGAGGGGACGTCGTAGGGCGGCAGCTCGGTGCCGACCTCGACCGTGGGGGTGCTCACGCGTCCCTCCGGGGGAAGACGATGGAGTTCCAGCAGCGGGCGACGGGCGCTCCGCCGCCGTGCAGGTCCGTGTCGTGCAGGTCCGTGTCGTGCAGGTCCGTGTCGTGCAGGTCCATGGCGTACCCGACGACGTCGAACACGCCGGTGCGCCGGCCGACCTTGCGCTCGGCGGACTCGATGCCGCCGGTGACGCGGTAGGTGGCGCCCACCCGCAGCGGCCGGTGCAGCGTCGTCTCGTGCTCGCCGAACACGGGGCCGTCGGCGGCGGTGGCACCGAACCACGCGAACAGCTCGTCCCAGGTGATGCCCATGGCGCCGGTGGCGGCCATCCACGCGAACAGCGGGTGCGCCGGCTGCTCGCCGTCGTCCTGCAGGGACGGCGGCTCGGCGAGCACGGTGTCGGCCAGCAGCCAGGCGCGCCAGGGGGAGACGGTGTAGCTGCCGCCGGGGAACCGGCGGCCGACGACGGTCTGCAGGTCAGCCTCCGCGAAGGCCACTCAGACCCCCCGGTCGCGGTCGGCCCAGTGGGGCTGCCGCAGCTCGCGCTTGAGGATCTTGCCGGTCGGCGCCTTGGGCAGCTGGGGGACGAAGTCCACCGAGCGCGGCTTCTGGTAGCTCGCCAGGTGCTTCTTCGCCTCCTCGATGATGTCGGCCTCGGTCGCCTCGGTGCCGGGCTTGAGCACGACGACGGCCTTGACCGACTCGCCCCACTCCTCGTCGGGGACGCCGAAGACGGCGCACTCCAGGACGGCGGGGTGCTGGTTGATGGCCTCCTCGACCTGCACGCTGTAGATGTTCTCGCCGCCGGAGATGATCATGTCCTTGGCCCGGTCGACGATGAACACGTAGCGGTCCTCGTCCCAGGTGGCCATGTCGCCGGTCCACATCCAGCCGTCGCGGATGGTCTGCGCCGTCAGCTCGGGCTGGTTGAGGTAGCCGATCATGTTCTGCTCGCCGCGCACGACGATCTGCCCGGCGGTGCGGCCGTCCTGCGGCACGTCGTGGCCGAGCTCGTCCACCACGCGGATCTGCGCGGTGAAGCCCTCCCGGCCGCAGGACCGCAGCCGCTCGGGGTGGTCGCCGGCGACCGCGCGCAGGTGGTCCTCCTGCGACAGGAACGTCATGCCGGCGCCCTCGGTCTGCCCGTAGCCCTGGATCATCGTGCAGGGGAAGGCGTCCATCGCCGCCCGCACGACCGAGGAGGGCATCGGCCCGCCGCCGTACTGGAAGTTGCGCAGGCTGGAGAGGTCGTAGCTCGCGAAGTCCGGCACGGCCATCATCCAGTTGATCATCGTGGTGATGCCGAGGAAGGCCGAGACCCGCTCCTCCTGGATGATCTCCAGCGCCTGCTTGGCCTCGAAGTTCACCAGCACCAGCGGGCAGCCGTGCCGGTTGTAGTTCATCGCCAGCACCGTGGGGATGTGGTACATCTGCCCGGTCAGCATGTAGACGTCGCTGGGCACGATCCGCTCGGCCACCGTCTGCGCCAGCATCATCGCCCCCGCGCTGCGGTGGGTGTGCAGGGCACCCTTGCTCTTCCCGGTGGTCCCTCCGGTGTAGAGGATGAAGAACGGGTCGTCGTCGAGCGCCTGGGACGTCCACACCGGCTCGTCGTCGCTCGCGGCCTCGACCAGCCGCAGGAACGACCCGTCGCTCTTGTCGCCGAACTGCAGCCAGTTCGGGACGTCGACGTCGCGCTGCAGCTGCTCGACCGTCTCGGACCACTCGTCGGCGCTGATGACCGCCTTGGGGGCGGCGTCGCGGACGATGGTGGCCAGCTCCTGGCCGGCCAGGCGCCAGTTCAGCGGCTGCAGCACCAGCCCGGCACGGCCGGCGGCGTAGTAGAGCGCCATGTACTCCGCGCAGTTGCGCGAGAGGACGGCGAACCGGTCGCCCTTCTCCAGGCCCAGGCCGCGCAGGCCGTTGGCGGCCCGCCGCACCAGGGAGTCGAACTCCGCGTAGGTCATCCGGCGGCTGTTGGGGACGTCGACGATCGCCTCGGCGCGCGGCGTCAGCGCAGCCCACTTGGCGGGGACGAGACCCTGGTTCACGGCTGCTCTCCTCCGGTCGGCGCGGGCGTCAGTAGGGGAGGTCGAGCTCGATGTGCCGCTTGGTGAAGCGCCAGGCGCCGTCGGCCTCCCGCACCAGCTCGTCCTCGTACTTGGCCGTCGAGAGCAGCGTGGCCTTGCCGTCCGCGACCGAGATCAGCGTCAGGTACGAGGTGACGGTCGCGGCGTCCTCGGTCTCCTTGCGGATGGCGACGTTGGTGGTGACGTGCCGGCGCTGGTCGGTCTGGCTGGCCAGGCTGTCGGTCATCAGCTTCATCACGGCCGCCTTGCCCTCGAACGGGCCGATGAGGTCGCCGCCGGCGATGCGCATGGACATGACCGCGTCCTCGGCGAAGGTGTCGGCCATCTCCGCCATGTCGTTGTCGTCATAGGCGATGGAGTACCGGTTGAGGACGTTCTCGATGGCGCCGCGAGCGGACATGACTGCACTCCTGGACACGGTGGGCCGACGCCGTCGTCGGCGGCTGGGCTGTGACGCCGCTTACCCTATGCATGGTTACCCTGTTTGACCAGAGGTCGTCAGGCGGGCGCGGGGTCGAACTCGACGAGCAGGCTCTCGACGCTGCGGGTGTAGAGGCCGGCCTCGCGGGGCGTGAACCCCTCCTGGTAGCGCAGGCCCGGGAGCCGGTCGAGGACCAGGTCGAGGGCGACGGTCATCTCGGCGCGGGCCAGCAGCGAGCCGACGCAGAAGTGCCGCCCGAGGACGAACTGCACGTGGTTGGCGGCGCCGGAGAACGCCTTGCCGACGTCGAGGTCGGGCCGGTGGACGTCGAACTCGTCGGGGCGCTGGAAGTGGCGCTCGTCCCGGTTGGCCGCCGCGAGCATGAGGATGCAGGTGGCGCCGGCCGGGATGGTCGTCCCGGAGAGCTCCACGGCCTCCTCGGTCTCGCGAGCATGAGGATGCAGGTGGCGCCGGCCGGGATGGTCGTCCCGGAGAGCTCCACGGCCTCCTCGGTCTGCCGCATGATCATGTGCACCGGGCCGGAGAAGCGCAGCGTCTCGGCGATCACGGCGTCGGCCAGCGAGCGGTCGGCGCGCACCGCGGCCAGCTGGTCGGGGGAGTCGAGCAGGTTGCGGACCATGCTGGCGATCGCCTTGTCGGTGGTCTCGCCGCCGGCCACCAGGAGCAGGCTGACGAAGGCCTTGATCTCCTCGTCGCTCATCCGCTCGCCGTCGACCTCGGCGCGGCACAGCCGGGACAGCAGGTCGTCGCCGTCGCCCTCGCGGCGCTCGCGGATGATCGGCAGCACGTACTCGCGCAGCTCCTCGCGGGTCTGGTCGGCGCGGGCGGTGACCGCGGGGTCGCCGGCCAGGTTGTTCAGGTGCGCCATGATCGCGTGGTACCAGCCGTGGAACCGCTCGTGGTCGCTCTTCGGGAGCCCGAGCATGTCGACCATGACGTTGATCGGGAACCAGGTCGTGAACTCCGCGACCAGGTCGGCCCGACCCCGTCCGGCGAACCCGTCGACGAGCTGCGCGGCGGCCCGGGCCACCACGCCGTCGACCAGCTCGGCCGCGTCGCGGGTGATGACCGGGAGGAAGGCCTCGAGCCCCTTGCCCCGGAAGAACGGGTTGAGCAGCGCCCGGTGGGTGGCGTGCTCCTTGCCCTCCATCTGCAGGATCGTCCGGCCGTGGATCGGTTCGAGCTGCCACTCGTAGTTGCGGCTGGAGAACGCCTGCGTGCGGAAGGCGGCCGCGACATCGGCGTAGCGGCTGATCAGCCAGCTCTGCGTGGCCTCGTGGAACGTCACCGGGTGGGAGTCGCGCAGGACCCGGTGGAGGGGATACGGGTCTGCGAGGTACTCCGGGCTGAGGATGTCCGGCGCCGGCGGGGTCACGGTCGAGGTCACGGCGGGCTCCTGGTGGTCGGCGTCACACATCTGTGCACATGGTGCGCAGGGTGTGACGCCGACCACAAGGACCGGAGGTGGTTCCGTCCGCTACTTGACGAAGGCGCCGGCGTCGACGGGGAAGGTCACCCCGGTGACGTAGCGGGCCTCGTCGCTGGCGAGGAAGAGCACGGCGTTGCTGATGTCGACCGCCTCGATCCACGGCACCGGCAGCGCGTTGAGCGACATGAAGCCCGGCATCGCCTTCTCCTGGCTGGGCTCGGGGTCGCCGGGGGAGAACATCGCCCAGGTGCCGGGGTTCTGGATCATGATCGTGTCGACGTTGGTCGGGTGGATGGTGTTCACCCGGATCGAGTGCGGGCCCAGCTCGTTGGCCAGCGTCCGCATGAGCCCGACGATCCCGTGCTTGCAGGCGACGTAGTGGGCCACGTGCTGGATGCCCTTGAGCCCGCCGATCGAGCTGGTGAACAGGATGCTGCCGCCGCGGCCGGCCTCGATCATCGACGGGATGGCGACCTTGGCGGTGTGGAAGACGCCGGTGAGGTTGACGTCGATCATGTCCTTCCACTGCTCGGCGGTCAGCTCCCACGCCTTGCCGTAGGTGGCGATGCCGGCGTTGGCGACCACGGTGTCGACGTGCCCGAACTCGGCCAGGCCCTCGTCGAAGGCCGCCTGCATCCCGTCGAGGTCGCGGACGTCGGCCTTCCGCGCCACGATCCGGCGGTCGAGCGCCTCCACCTGCCGGACGGTCTCGGCCAGCTCCTCCTCGGTGGCCAGCGGGTAGTACGGGGTCACCGTGTCGATGTCGGCGCAGATGTCGACCGCGACGATGTCGGCACCCTCCTCGGCCAGCCGGAGCGCGTGCGCGCGCCCCTGTCCCCGGGCGGCTCCGGTGATGAAGGCGACCTTGCCCTGCATGCGGCCTGCCATGGACGTAGCTCCTCTGCTCGGGACGTGCTCGGTGCCATCGCGCCGTCGCGGTGGCAGGGAGGCGGGAACCGCCCGCCCGGTCAGGTGCGGGCGCTGGCGGCGGAGACGCCGGCGGGCACCGCGCCCGGCGGCAGCCGGCGCGCGCCCGGCGTGAAGGTCGCCGGGATGCGCTGCCAGCCCTTGTTGACGCCCTGGCGGGGGTAGCGCTTGAGGCCGGAGAGGTCGACGACGTAGTCGGGCATCCGCTCGAGGACCTGCGCGAGCATCTCCTTGGCCATGCGCTTGCCGAAGTGCGAGCCGGCGCAGCGGTGCACCCCGACGCCGAAGGCCAGGTGCCGGTTGGGCCAGCGGTGGATGTCGACCTCGTCGGGGTCGGCGAACTGCTGCGGGTCGCGGTTGGCCGACGACCAGGCCAGCAGCGCACGGTCGCCCACGTGCATCGGGCAGCCGTGGAACTCCGTCTCCCGCAGCACGGTGCGCGCCAGCGCCTGCGTGGGGGAGAAGTAGCGGAGGAACTCCTCGATCGCCCGGTCGAGCAGCGAGGGGTCGTCGATGAGCTCCTGGCGTACGTCGGGGTGCTCGTAGAGCCAGACGAGGGCCTGGCTCACCAGCGAGGCCGTCGTCCCGACGCCGCCGCTGACGAGCAGCTCGACGATGGAGAAGACCTCCTCCTCGGTGATCGGCCGGTCGTCGACCTCCTGCTGCACGAGGTAGCTGATGACGTCGTCCTGCGGCTCGGCGGCGCGCGCGGCGATCGTCCGGCGCATCTGCTCGGAGCAGTAGGGCAGGTCCACATCGACGGCCCGGCGGTAGACCGGGCTGTCGGTGGGCTCGGCGAGGGTGGCCTGGTGCGACCGTGCGTAGACCTGCCAGTCCTCCACCGGCAGGCCCAGCCAGTCGATGGTGCAGATCGCCGGGACGCCGATGACCTGCGCGAGGTCGGCCTCGCCGGACTCGACGAGCTCGTCGACGAACCAGGTCGTCCACTTCACAATCATGTCCTCGACCTTGGCGACGGCGGCCGGCGAGGCGATCGGGTTGACGACCTTGCGGTAGGAGCGGAACTCCGGCGGGTCGAGCTCGATCGGGATGTGCTTGTGCATCGGCGTCTTCGGGATGACCACCGACAGGCCCGGCCCGCCGTACTGGTCGAGGCGCTGGGAGGAGAAGACGTCGTCGTCGCGTGCGGCCTCGAAGACCGACTCGTAGTCGCTGAGGACCCAGAAGCCGCCGTAGAGCTCGCTCCACGCGACAGGATGGGTCTGGCGCAGTGCGCGGTAGGCGCCGACGGTGTCCTCGGCGTGCTCCTGCGAGTGGTGGTCGAAGTGGACGACAGGACACCGGCCGGTGCTGCTGCTCATGTGGTCCTCGTCTCTGATCAACGTGACAGTGTGATAATGCTTATTCTGGTTTTGCTCTGTCAACAAGGTCGCGTCGGTCCCGGCGCCGCCCGTCCCGGGAGGGGAATCGAGATGCGCGTCACGGTCGACCTGGGAGCCTGCCAGGGGCACGGCGTCTGCCACATGAGTGCCCCGGACGTGTTCGAGCTCGACGAGACCGACGGTCACGCGATCGTCACCAGCGACCCGGTCCCGGCCGCGCTGGAGGCCGACGCCCAGCTGGGGGCCGACAGCTGCCCCGAGCGGGCGATCACGGTCGCCTGAGCGGCCCGCCCGCCATGCGCATCGTCGTGGTCGGCGCCTCGCTGGCCGGGGTCCGGACCGTGGAGGGCCTGCGCCGCCGCGGCAGCGACGCCGACGTCGTGCTCGTCGGCGCCGAGCCCGGCCCGCACGGCGGCATCGCGGGTGACGGCATCGCCGCCGACCGCCCGCCGCTGTCGAAGGCGTTCCTCGCCGACGCCGCCGTCGAGGCGAAGCCGCTGACCGACCGGGCACGGCTCGGCGCCCTCGGCGTGGGGCTGGTGACCGGCCGCGCGGTCGACCTCGACCTGGACCGGCGCCGGGTCGGGCTGCACGGGGGCGAGCAGGTCGGCTTCGACGCCCTCGTCGTCGCCACCGGGTCCACCCCGCGCACCGTCCCGGGTCTCGAGCCGCGCGAGGGCGTGTGGACCCTGCGCACCGCCACCGACGCCGCCGCCATCCGCGCCGCCTGCCCCGAGGGCGGCCGGGTGGTCGTCGTCGGCGGCGGGTTCATCGGCGCCGAGGTGGCCTGGACGCTGCGGCAGTCCGGCCGCGCGGTGGCGCTCGTCGAGCCGCTGCCGTCCCTCATGGCCCGCGGGCTCGGCCCCGAGCTGGGCGCGGCGTTCACCCGCCGGCACGCCGCGGCCGGCGTCGCGCTGCACACGGGGGCCGGTGTCGCCGCGCTGGAGGGCGGCGAGCGCGTCACCTCGGTGCTGCTGACCGACGGCACGTCGCTGCCTGCCGACGTCGTCGTGCTGGGACTGGGCACGGTGCCCGAGACCGGCTGGCTGGCCGGCGCGGGGCTGGACCTGCGCGACGGGGTGGTCTGCGACGAGCGGCTGGCCGCCGCCGGCGCCGAGGGCGTGTGGGCCGTGGGCGACGTCGCGCGCTGGCGGCACCCGCGGGCCGGCGAGGACGTGCGCGTCGAGCACTGGACCAACGCCGTGGAGACCGCCGGCGTGGTCGCGGCGAACCTCACCGGGACGCCGACCGTGCACGACGCCGTCCCCTACGTCTGGAGCGACCAGCTCGGCGCGCGGCTGCAGGTGTTCGGTCGGGTCCGGCCGGGCGACGAGCTGCGGGTCGTCGTGGGCGACCTCGACGGCAGCTTCGTCGCGCTCACCGGCGGGGACGGGCAGCTGCGCTCGGTGGTCGGCTTCGGCGCGGTCAAGGCGCTGCTGCCCTTCCGCAAGCTGCTCCTCGCCGGCGCCGGCTGGGACGAGGCGCTCGCCGCCGCCTGAGGGGCCGCGCTACCGCTGGGCCGGTGGGGCTCCGGCGGGCTCGGCGGCCGGCCGTGGCGCCGCGACCGCCGGCGGGACGCGGCGCTGGACGACGGTGTAGGAGGCCACCGACAGCGCCATCGCCGCGGCGGTCACCGCCCACGGCAGGTCGTAGCCGCCGGTCAGGTCGGCGAGGGCCCCGAAACCCAGCGGCGAGACGAGCGCGCCCAGGTAGTAGCCGCACGACATCACCGCCGTCGCGCGGCCCACGGCGTGCGGAGCGCGGTCGACGGTGACGGCGTGTGCGAACCCGGCGCCGACCATCGCGCACAGCAGGCCGGCCACGGCGCCGACCGCCACCACCGCCAGTCCCAGGTGGGTCCCGGCCCACAGCAGGAGCGTGCCGCCGAGGCCGACCAGGCACACCCGTGCCGCCGTCCCGGCCCGGGGCAGCGGTCCGCGCCGCTCGCTGCGGTGCGCCACGACCACCATGGCCACCGTGCCCGCGCCGGTGCCGGTCGCCGAGACCAGGCCGGCGGTCAGCGGGGAGACCCCGCCGTCGACCAGGCTCACCACGAGGAACGCGCTCAGCGGGTTGGTGCCGACGACGAAGCAGGTCGCGGCCAGCACCACCCACACGAAGCCGCGCGGCAGGGCCGACCCGCGGTCGCCGGCCGGGCCGCGGGCGGGCCGGCGGCTGGGGACCCAGAGCAGGGCCAGCACGGCGTTCACCGCGGCCAGGCCGGCCATCGCCAGCACGACGCCGCGCCAGCCGACCGCCTCGGCCGCGGGCGGTCCGGCCAGCGCCGTGACGGTGAGCAGTGCAGGGATCCCGGCGGTCTTCACCGCCACCGCGGTGGCCGCCTGGTCGGGGCGGGACACCGCGGTCACCGCGACGCTGGTGCCGGCGTTGACGAAGGCGTAGCCGCACCCGGTGACCACGCTGCTGACCAGCAGCGCGGGGAAGGACCCGACCGCGGCGACCGCGGCGAGCCCGGCGGCGGTGAGCGCCTGGTCGCCGGCCACCCACCAGCGGGCGCCGAGCCGGTCGACGACCCGCGACCCGAGCAGGGAGGTCACGCCGGTGACCCCGTAGAAGACGCCGACGACGAGGCCGAGCTGGGCGCCGGTCAGGCCGAGGTCGGCGCGGATCGCCGCGCCGAGGTAGCCCACGATCGGCATGGGGGCGGCGCCCAGCCCCATGGCCAGGGTGCTCACCGTCAGCACGGCGGCCCGTGACGGCGCCGCACGGGTTCCCCTCATCAGTGCTAATGCTTATCCTGTTTTGTACCCGAGCGGAACCCGACGAGCGGAGGCCTCGTGGCCAGTCCCGTCCCCCCAGCGACCGCACCGCAGCGGCGCGACCGCGTCGTCATCCGGTTCGCCGGCGACTCCGGCGACGGCATGCAGCTCACCGGTGACCGGTTCACCGCCGAGGCCGCTGCCTTCGGCAACGACCTCGCGACGCTGCCGAACTACCCGGCGGAGATCCGCGCGCCGCACGGCACGCTGGCCGGCGTCTCGAGCTTCCAGCTGCACTTCGCCGACCACGACATCCTCACGCCCGGCGACCGGCCCGACGTGCTGGTGGCCATGAACCCGGCGGCGCTGCGGTCGAACCTCGGGGACCTGCCGGCCGGAGGGGTGCTCATCCTCGACACCGACGAGTTCACCCCGCGCAACCTCGCCAAGGTCGGGTACGCCACCAGCCCGCTCGACGACGGCTCGCTGGACCCCTACACGGTGCACCGGGTGGCGATGACGTCGTTGACGGTGGCGGCCCTCGAGCCGCTCGGGCTGGGCAAGAAGGACGCCGAGCGGAGCAAGAACATGTTCGCCCTCGGCCTGCTGTCGTGGATGTACTCGCGCCCGACGGAGGGCACGCAGCGCTGGCTGCGGGAGAAGTTCGCGCGCCGGCCGGAGATCGCCGAGGCCAACGTGGTGGCCTTCCGCACCGGCCACGCCTACGGCGAGACCACCGAGGCGTTCGCCGTCACCTACGAGGTGGCGCCCGCGGTGCTGCCCGACGGCACCTACCGGCAGGTCAGCGGCAACACCGCGCTGGCCTACGGGCTGGTCGCCGCCGCGCGCCGCGCGGGGCTGCCGCTGTTCCTCGGCAGCTACCCGATCACCCCGGCGTCGGACGTCCTGCACGAGCTGTCCCGGCTCAAGCGCTTCGGCGTCACCACCTTCCAGGCCGAGGACGAGATCGCCGGCATCGGCGCCGCCCTGGGTGCGGCCTACGGCGGTGCCCTCGGCGTGACGACGACGTCCGGACCGGGGCTGGCGCTGAAGATGGAGGCCGTCGGTCTGGCGGTGATGACCGAGCTGCCGCTGCTCGTCGTCGACGTCCAGCGCGGCGGCCCCTCGACCGGCCTGCCGACCAAGACCGAGCAGGCCGACCTGCTGCAGGCGGTGTTCGGCCGCAACGGCGAGGCGCCGGTGCCGGTGGTCGCGCCGTCGTCACCGGCCGACGCGTTCGACGCCGCCGTCGACGCCGCCCGGATCGCGCTGACCTACCGCACCCCGGTGCTGCTGCTCTCCGACGGCGCGATCGCCAACGGCTCCGAGCCCTGGCGGGTGCCCGAGGAGGACGACCTGCCCGACCTGCGGGTGGAGTTCGCGACCGAGCCGAACACCGACGACGGCCGGTTCCTGCCCTATGCCCGCGACCCCGAGACGCTCGCCCGGCCGTGGGCGGTGCCCGGCACGCCGGGCCTGGCGCACCGGATCGGCGGGCTGGAGAAGGCCGACGGCACCGGCGACATCTCCTACGACCCGGCCAACCACGAGCGGATGGTGCGGCTGCGCCAGGCCAAGGTCGACGGTGTCGCCGTGCCCGACCTCGAGGTCGACGACCCGGACAATGACGCGCCGGTGCTCGTGCTGGGCTGGGGCTCGACGGCGGGGCCGATCGGCGCCGCGGTCCGCCGGCTGCGCACCGCCGGGCACCGGGTGGCGCGCGCCCACCTGCGCCACCTCGTGCCGCTGCCGGCCAACACCGAGGCGGTGCTGCGGTCCTACCGCACCGTCGTCGTCCCGGAGATGAACCTCGGGCAGCTCGCCTTCCTGCTGCAGGGCCGCTTCGCCGTGCCGGTGGAGTCGGAGACCAAGGTGGCCGGGCTGCCCTTCGGCGCCGCCGAGCTCGCCGAGCGCCTCACCCCGTACGTGTCGAAGGAGCAGGTGCCCGCGTGACCACCGACCTCGGGATGCCGTCCCTCGACGCGACGCAGCTCGGCGGACTGGACCTCGTCCCCGCCGCGGACTCCCCCCAGAAGGCCAAGGACTACACCAGCGACCAGGAGGTGCGCTGGTGCCCCGGCTGCGGCGACTACGCCGTGCTCGCCGCCGTCCGCGCCTTCCTGCCCACCCTGTCGATCCGCCGCGAGAACACCGTGTTCGTCTCCGGCATCGGGTGCTCCTCGCGGTTCCCCTACTACCTCGACACCTACGGCATGCACTCCATCCACGGCCGGGCACCGGCGATCGCCACGGGGCTGGCGGTGTCGCGGCCGGACCTCAGCGTCTTCGTGGTCACCGGTGACGGCGACGCGCTGTCGATCGGGGGCAACCACCTGATCCACGCGCTGCGCCGCAACGTCAACATGACGATCCTGCTGTTCAACAACCGGATCTACGGGCTGACCAAGGGCCAGTACTCGCCCACCAGCGAGGTCGGGAAGGTCACCAAGTCCACGCCGGTGGGCTCGGTCGACCACCCCTTCGACCCGGTCGCCCTGGCCCTCGGCGCCGACGCCACCTTCGTCGGCCGGGCGATGGACTCCGACCGCAAGGGCCTGTCGGCGGTGCTGGAGGCCGCCGCGCGGCACCGCGGCGCGGCGCTCGTCGAGATCTACCAGGACTGCCCGATCTTCAACGACGGCTCCTTCGACGTGCTCCGCCGTCCCGACGACGCCGAGGCCCGCGTCATCCCCGTCCGGCACGGCGAGCCGATCACCTTCGGCACCGACGGGCGGTGGGCGGTGGTCCGCCGCGGCTTCGGCCTCGACGTCGCGCCGACCGCGGAGGTGGCGCCGGAGGACGTCGTCGTCCACGACGCCACCGACGTCGGCCTCGCGCACGCCCTGGCCCGGCTGTCGGGGCAGGACCTCGGGCACGCGGTGTTCGGGGTGATCCGCCAGGTGCAGCGCCCGACCTACGACGACCTCAGCCGCGCGCAGGTGCAGCAGGCCGCCGCCGGCGGCCCGGCGGACCTGCGGGAGCTCGTCCACGGCGCCGACACCTGGACGGTCCGCGGCGGCACCGTGATCACGGAGGCCCGTCCCTGAGCCGTCGGCACGACCGCGCCCGGCCGTGCCTCCGATCGCGCCGGGTCCGTGTCCCGACATACCATTCGCATGGTTCGTGACCCGCGTCACCATCCCGGGAGAGGGCACCCATGGGCAGGCTCGACGGCAAGGTCGTGTTCATCACCGGTGCCGGACGGGGCATGGGCCGCAGCCACGCCGTCCGGCTCGCCCAGGAGGGCGCCGACGTCATCGGCACGGACGTGTGCGGGCCGGTCCCCAGCGCCACCGGTCCGGTGACCACGCCCGACGACCTGGCCGAGACGGTGGCGACGGTCGAGGCGCTCGATCGGCGCATGGTCTCGTTCGAGGCGGACGTGACCGACGAGGAGGCCCTCTCCGCGGGTCTGACCGACGCCGTCGCCCAGCTCGGCCGGCTCGACGTGGCCGTCGCCAACGCGGGCATCGGGGTGCCGCCGCACGAGGTCGCCGAGACCCCGCTGCAGGAGTGGCGGGACATGATCGACGTCAACCTCACCGGCGTCTTCCTCACGGCCAGGGCGGCCATCCCGCACATCCGCGCCCACGGGGAGGGCGGCTCGATCATCCTGATCAGCTCGGCGCTGGGCCTGCGCGGGATGCCGCACGTCGCCTCCTACGTCGCCGCCAAGCACGGCGTCGTCGGGCTCATGCGCAGCCTGGCCCAGGAGCTGGCGGCGGACCGGATCCGGGTCAACTCCGTGCACCCCACGAACGTCGACACGCCACTGATCCAGAACGAGAACGTGTACCGGCTCTTCCGGCCCGACCTCGAGCACCCGACGCGGGACGACGTCAGGGACGTCTTCCAGTCGCTCAACCTGCTCGAGACGCCCTGGGTCCAGCCGGAGGACGTCAGCGAGGCCGTCCTGTACCTGGCCGCGGACTCCGGCCGCTTCGTGACCGGGACGAGGCACACGGTCGACGCGGGCTGGACCACCAAGTGACCGCACCGGGTCACCGAGGAGAGCAGGACACATGGCCGGACGTGTAGCGGGCAAGGTCGCGTTCATCACCGGGGCGGCGCGCAGCCAGGGCCGCAGCCACGCGCTGCGGCTGGCGGAGGAGGGCGCCGACGTCATCGCGGTCGACCTCTGCGGGCCGGTCGAATCCGTCCGGATGTACCCGCCGGCGACCGCGGAGGACCTCGACGAGACCGTGCGGCAGGTGGAGGCGCTGGACCGCCGGATCGTCGCCACGCAGGCCGACGTCCGCGACCCGGCGGCGCTGAGGGCGGCGGTGGACGACGGGGTCGCCCAGCTGGGCCGGCTCGACATCGTGCTGGCCAACGCCGGTGTCTTCGAGCTCTCGCCCGCCCTGGAGCTCTCCGACGACGCCTGGCACGAGATGATCGACATCAACCTCACCGGCGTGTGGAACACCTGCAAGGCCGCGCTGCCGCACCTCGTCGAGGGCGGCCGCGGGGGGTCGATCGTCATCACGAGCTCGACCGCCGGGCTCAAGGGGACCGCGAACACGATCCACTACACGGCCGCCAAGCACGGCGTCATCGGTGTCATGCGCACGCTGGCCAACGAGTTCGGCGAGCAGGCCATCCGGGTCAACACCGTGCACCCCACCGGTGTGGACACGGTGATGATCCAGAACCCGAAGACCTGGGGGCTGTTCTCCCCGGACGACCCCGAGCCCTCCCGGGAGAAGTTCACCGAGCTGTTCGAGACCCTGCACCCGCTGCCGGTCGCGTACATCGACCCGGTCGACGTCTCCAACGCGATCCTGTTCCTCGTCTCCGACGAGGCGCGCTACATCACCGGCGTCACGCTCCCGGTCGACGCCGGGTACACCATCCGGTGACCGGGCCGGAGGACGGCCACCGCCCCGCTCCCCGCTCCCGGGCGAGCGGGGCGGCGGTCGAGCAGGACCCGGCCGGCGACGCCGTGATCGCCGGGAGCCGGGTGACCGGGGTCCACGTGCACACCGTCCGGGACCTCCGCGGCCGGATCGCGGCCCACCTCGTCGGCCGCGACCGCGAGCTGGACCTGCTGCTGGCGGCCGTCGCCGCGGGCCGCGACGTGCTGCTGGAGGGACCGCCGGGGACGTCGAAGTCCACGCTGCTGCACGCCATCACCGGTGAGTGGGGCATCCCGCTGGTCTTCGTGGAGGGCAACGCCGACCTGACCCCCACCCGGCTGGTGGGCCACCACAACCCGGCCCGCGTGCTGCGCGAGGACTACACCGCGTAGAACTTCGTCCCCGGCCCGCTCGTGGAGGCGATGCGGACGGGGGGCTTCCTCTACGTCGAGGAGTTCAACCGAGCCCCCGAGGACACGATCAACACGCTGCTCACCGCCATGGCGGAACGGCGGATCACGGTCCCCCGGGTGGGTGCCGTGGAGGCGCGGCCGACGTTCCGGGTGGTCGCCTCCATGAACCCCTACGACAACATCGGGACCACGAGGCTGTCGACGTCGGTGTACGACCGGCTCTGCCGGCTGGCGATCGACTACCAGGACGACGCGGCCGAGCGCGACATCGTCGGCCGGCGCACCGGCGTGGCCTCGCACCGGCTGGTCGCCGACGCGGTCGCGATCACGCGCGCGACGCGGGAGCGCGACGACATCCGCCAGGGCAGCAGCGTGCGCGGGGCGATCGACCTCGCGCTGGTCGCCGCCCAGCTCGCCGCCATCCGGGGCGTGGCGCTGCCCGACGAGCCGTCGGTCCAGCCCCCGCGCGGTCTGCCGGAGGACTACACCGCCGTCGTCCTGGACGCGCTGCTGCTGGCGCTCTCCGGCCGGATCTTCCTCGACGAGACGATGGAGGCCACCCCGGAGACGGTGCTCGAGCAGATCTGGGAGGACCACTTCCTGCTCCGGCCCGCGGCGGCCGACCCCGGTTGAAGGACGGTCGAGGCAGACTCCCCGCTGGAGCGGCGCGGGCGGTCGGCCTCCCCACGGCACCGCGGCACGCGCCCGCTGCGGCGTCGGCCCAAGCAGCTGACCGAGCCGCCGGCGCTCTACCGGCCGGCGGCCGGCGGCGGGCTGGCCCTGTCGTCCGGCGACGGGCGGCGGGCCCGCAGCGCCCCCGGCCGGCCGGGTGGGTCTCCCGCGGGGACGACGGACGAGCCGGCGGAGCTGATCGACCTCGCCGACCTCACGGAGACCGGCCCGGTCGACCAGGGGACCCGGCAGCGGGCGCGGGAGATCGCCCGCCGGCTCTCCGTCCCCCGACCACCGCGCGACCACCGCGCCGCCCGGGGAGCGGGCGAGATCGCCGGCAAGCCGCTGCCGGAGGACGAGGACGTCGTCGTCCGCGAGCGGGTGCGGCGCCGTCGGTCGGTCGTCCTCGTCGTCGACGTCTCCGGGTCGATGAGGGGGGAGCGGGCACGGACGGCGGCGGCCACCGTCGGGGCACTGGTCGGCGAGCTCGGCCGCGACCACCTGGCCGTGGTGGCCTTCTGGTCGGACGCCGCGGTGCTCGTGCGCCTCGGTGAGCAGGTGTCGCCGCTCGCCGTCCTGGACCTGCTGCTGCGGGTCCCCGCCCAGGGGCTGACCAACGTGTCCTTCGCCCTCGAGGTGGCCGGCCGCCAGCTGGCCGGGGTCCCGGCGCGCGACGCCCGGGTCGTCCTGCTCTCCGACGCGGTGCACAACGCCGGTCCCGATCCCCGGTCGATGGCGGCCCGGCTGCACCGGCTCGACGTGCTGCTCGACGTCTCCGGGGAACACGACCTGGAACTGGGCCGCGAGCTGGCCCGCGCCGGCCGCGGGCACTGCCGTCCGGTGCGCGACCACTCCGACGTGGCGGCCGCGCTGACGGCCTTCTTCGCCGGGTGAGGCTGCCGACGGCGAGCCCGGGGTGGACCGCCGTCAGCCGCCGTAGAAGCGGAAGACCGGCTCGGCGGTGCAGACGGGCTTGTCGCCGCCCTCGCGCTCGATCACCGCAGAGACGGTGACCTGCAGGCCGCCCTTGACCTCCTCGACGTCGGCGAGGGTGGCGGTGAGCCGGACCCGGGAGCCGACGGGCACGGGGGAGGGGAAGCGGACCTTGTTGAGGCCGTAGTTCACGGCCATGGTCGTGTCGGTGACGGTGAGGACCTGGGTCCACATCGGGATGAGCAGCGACAGGGTCAGGTAGCCGTGCCCGATCGGGCCGCCGAAGGGGCTCTCGGCCTTCGCGCGCTCGACGTCGACGTGGATCCACTGGTGGTCGCCGGTGGCGTCGGCGAAGGTGTTCACCCGGTCCTGGGTGACCTCGATCCAGTCGCTGGTGCCCAGCTCGGTGCCCCTCAGCGCGGGCAGCTCGGCCAGGGTGGTCGTGGTGGTGCTCATGCGTTCTCCTCGGTCGGTGCGTAGCGGGCCCGCAGGTCGGGCTTGCGGATCTTGCCGGTGGCGGTCTTGGGCAGTTCCTGCACGAAGTCGACGTGGCGCGGCATCTTGAACCCGGCCAGCCGGGCACGCAGGGCGGTGAGCAGCGCCTCGGCGTCCTCGGGGACGCCGGGCGCGAGGACGACGACGGCCAGGCCGACCTCGCCCCACCGGGGGTCGGGGACGCCGATGACCGCGGCCTCCTGCACCATCGGCAGCTCGCGGAGCGCGGACTCGACCTCGGCGGGGTACACGTTCTCCCCACCCGAGATGATCATGTCCTTGTAGCGGTCGCGGATGTAGAGGTACCCCTCCTCGTCCACGGTGGCGGCGTCGCCGGAGTGGTACCAGCCGTCGACGACCACCTCGGCGGTGCGCTCGGGCTCCCGCCAGTATCCGGCCATGATGTTCGGCCCCTGCAGCACGACCTCGCCGATCTCGCCGGGCTCGACCTCCGTGCCGTCCGGCCGGACGACGCGGACGTCGGTGAAGAACTGCGGCTTGCCGGCCGAGCCGATCTTGCGCTCGGCGTCGGCGCTGTCCAGCGCCGTGCCGGCCGGTGCGGACTCGGTCATGCCGTATGCCTGCTGCACGGTCACGCCGCGGTCCAGCCAGGTGCGCAGCGTGGACAGCGGCAGGGGGGCGCCGGCCGCGCCGATCGTCCGCAGCGAGGACAGGTCGCGGGTCCGGAAGCCGGGGTCCCGGCTGAGCGCGTCGAGCATCGTCGGGACGGCGAAGAACGAGTTCACCCGCTGCTGCTCGACGACCTCGAGGATCTCCGCCGCGTCGAAGCGCCGCACGACGACGGCGCACCCGCCGCGCAGCAGCGTGGGGTTGACGGTGCCGTTGAGCCCGCCGATGTGGAACAGCGGCGCCATCGCCAGGGTGCGCTCCTGCGGCGCGAAGTCGAACCCGAGCACCTGGCTCATGCACGCCCAGGTCATGTTGCCGTGGGTGAGCACGGCGCCCTTCGGCCTCCCCGTGGTCCCGGAGGTGTACATGACCAGGCACGGGTCGTCGAGGCCGACCGGCTCGTCGCGCAGCTCGGGGTCGGCGGCGGCGAGCAGGTCCTCGTAGGGCAGCGAGTCGGCCCCGCCGGCGGTGGGGGCCTCGGCCGCCACCCACGTGCGGACACCGGGCAGCCGGTCGCGCAGCGCGTCCGCGACGGTCCCGTGGTCGCGGCCGTGCACGACGACGCTCGCGCCGGAGTGGTCGAGGACGTACTCGGCCTCCGGTGCGGTGAGCCTCGCGTTGACCGGCACCCAGATGGCGCCGAGCTGCCCGCAGGCGTACAGCGTCTCCAGCGCCGAGGGGTGGTTGCCGCTGACCCAGGCGACGCGGTCCCCGGCGACCACGCCGAGTCCGGCCAGTGCGCCGGCGGTGCGCCGCACCCGCTGGGCGAAGGTGCGGTGCGAGGTGGTCGTGCCCTCGAACCAGATCGCGTCGCGCTCGGGGGAGATGCGCAGCCGGCGCTCCGGCCAGGAGCCCAGCCCGGCGTTCCTCACCGCAGCCCCAGCGCGCGGATCGCGTTCTCCTTCATGATCAGCGGCTTGACCTCGTCGCGGATCTCGAGCTGCTCGAAGTCCCTGATCCAGCGCTCGGGCCGGAGCAGCGGGTAGTCCGAGCCGAAGAGCACCTTGGTCTTGAGCATCGTGTTGGCGGCGCGCACGAGCTGCGGCGGGAAGTACTTCGGCGACCAGCCGGACAGGTCGATGTAGACGTTGGCCTTGTGCTGGGCGACGGCGATCGCGGCGTCCTGCCAGGGCACCGAAGGGTGGGCCATGATGATCGTCAGCTGCGGGAAGTCGGCGGCGACGTCGTCGAGCAGCATGGGGTCGGAGTAGCGCAGCTTGATGCCGCGCCCGCCCGGCAGGCCCGAGCCGATGCCGGTCTGCCCGGTGTGGAACAGCGCCGGGACGCCGAGCGACTCCAGCTCGGCGTACAGCGGGTAGTGCCGCCGGTCGTTGGGCTCGAAGCCCTGGAAGCTCGGGTGGAACTTGAAGCCCCGGACGCCGTGGGACTCGACCAGCCGGCGCGCCGCGCGGATCCCGGCGACACCGCGCGCCGGGTCGATGGAGCCGAACGGGATGAGCACGTCGGGGTGCTGGGCGGCGGCCTCGGCGATCTCCTCGTTGGACAGCGTGACCTGTCCCGTCGCGGCCTCGGCGTCGACGGTGAAGACGACGGCGGCCATCTTCTTGTCCCGGTAGTCGGCGGCGATGTCGTGCACCGTGGGGTCGTAGGGGTCGCCCTTGAAGTACTTGGCCGCCGCGGCGTTCAGCTCGTCGTCCAGCGCGAGGTGGCCGTGCAGGTCGGCGTGGACGTGCGTGTGCACGTCGATGGCGACCAGGGAGTCGAGGTCCAGGGCGGTCGGGGTCGTGGTCACTTGTCCTCCTCGGTGGGTCGTGTCGTCCGCTCGTCCGCAGGCGTCGTGCCGACGGGGGCACTCACTCGGGTGGCTCCGGCAGCTGCTGGCCCACGGTCTGCTGGGCGGCGGCGAACTTCTGCGGCCAGGTGCCGGCGATGGCGTCGGCCGGCCAGCCGGTGCCCTCGGCGAACTCCACGACGACCTCGGCCGGGTGGGACCACAGCGCCAGGCGGTCCCCGCCGATGCCGATGGCCTGCCCGGTGATCGAAGCGGCGGCGTCGGAGGCGAGGAAGGCGACCAGCCCGGCGGCGTCCTCGGGGGAGCCGAAGCCGAGCTGCTGGCGGGCGAAGGGCGGCAGCGGCTCACCGGCGGCCAGTGCGTCGACGTAGGGCTTGAGGAAGGGCACCGTCTCGGTCATCGCGGTGGCCGCCACCGGCACGATCGCGTTGACGGTGATCTCGGCGCGGGCCAGCTCCATGGCCCAGGTGCGGACCATGCCGACGATGCCGGCCTTGGCCGCGGCGTAGTTGGTCTGCCCGAAGTTGCCGACCTGCCCGGTGGGGGAGCCCACGCAGATGATCCGCCCGCCCTGGCCCTGCTCGCGCATGCGCACGGCGGCGGCGCGGGTGCAGGTGAAGGTGCCGCGCAGGTGGGTGCTGATCACGGCGTCGAACTGCTCGTCGGTCATCTTCCACAGCGTGGTGTCGCGCAGGATGCCGGCGTTGTTGACCAGCACGTCCAGGCGGCCGAACTCGGCCACGGCGCGGTCGACGAGGGCCTGGGCGGCCTCGGCCGTGCCGACCGGCACGACCTCGGCGACGGCGGTGCCGCCGGCGTCGGTGATGGTCTCGACGGCGGCCTGGGCGACCGCGGCGTCGACGTCGTTGACGACCACGGCGGCCCCGCTGCGGGCGAGCTCGGTGGCGTAGGCCAGGCCGAGGCCCCGCCCGCTGCCGGTGACGATGGCGACCTTGCCGGAGAGATCCACTGCGGTACTCCTCTACGTGGGGGTGCGACCGCCGGGAGACGGGCGCGGGAACGGCGGTGTCGGCGCGGGTCAGGACCGCGCGCCGGTCCGGGCCGGCCGGCCGGGTCCCGGTGGTCCGGCGAAGGCCTGGGCCAGGTCGAGCCAGCGGTCGGCGTCCGGGCCCTCGGCGCGGAGGGCGAGGTCGTCGCGGTGCCGGCGCTGGGTGACCCGCAGGCAGAAGTCGATCGCCGGTCCGGTGACCCGCTGGGGCGCGGCCTCCGGTCCCCAGGTCCAGACGTGCCCGTCCGGGCCGGTCAGCTCGATGCGGAACTCCGTGGCCGGGGGCGGCACGGAGTGCTGTCGGAAGGCGAAGTCGCGGGTGCGCACGCCGAGGTGTGCCACGGCCCGCAGGCGCGCCGTCGTCGGGGTGACCCGGCCGACGGCGTCGCGGACGTCCACGCCGTGGGCCCACGTCTCCATGAGCCGGGCCGTCGCCATGGACGCCGCGCTCATGTCCGGCCCGAACCAGGGGAGCGTGCTGTGCGGGGCGAGGGCGGCCAGGGCCGCCGCCAGGGCGGTGCGCCCCGCCCGCCATCTCTCCAGCAGCCCGGGCGGGGGGAGGGCCGCGCCGGCCTCGGCGGCGGCGTCCACCTGCCCGGCGAGGTCCGGTCCGGCGGCGTCCCGGTCGGTCCGGAACCCCGCGGGGTCGGTCGCGGCGCGGAGCGCCACCTCGTCGGTCCAGGCGAGGTGGGCGATCTGGTGGGCGATGGTCCAGCCGGCCGCGGGCGTGGGGGTCGCCCACCCGGCGGCCGGGAGGGCCGTGACCAGGTCGTCGAGCTCGCGTCCCTCGTCGGCGAGGTCGCCCAGCAGCCCGGCCAGCAGTGAGCCGCTCACGAGGCCGGGGTGGGGGACAGGGCCGGGTCGGATGCGGCCATCCGGCGCAGCTCGGCCCGCTGGATCTTCGTGGAGGCGGTCATCGGCAGCTCGTCGACCACGCGCCAGGCCCGCGGCACCTTGAACGGGGACAGCCGGTCGCGGCACCGCTGCTCGAGCTCGGCCGTGTCGATCTCGGCGCCGGGCACCGGGACCACGAAGGCGACCACCAGCTCACCCCAGCGCTCGCTGGGCGCTCCGACGACCGCCGCGCGGGCCACCGAGGGATGGCCGCTGACGGCCTCCTCGACCTCCTCCGGCGAGACGTTCTCCCCGCCGGTCTTGATGACGTCCTTGAGCCGCCCGACGATCCGGCAGGCGCCGGTGGTGTCCATGACCGCGAGGTCCCCGGTGTGCAGCCAGCCCTCCTGGTCGATCGCGGCGGCGGTCGCCACCGGGTCCTGGTGGTAGCCGCGGGTCAGCCGGGCTCCGCGCACCCAGAGCTCGCCCTGCTCGCCGGGCACTGCCGGGGTGCCGTCCGGGGCGGCGACGCGGACGTCGGTGCCGGCGAGCGGGCGGCCGACGGTCGTCCGGCGTACCTCGTCGGGATCCGTCGGCGCCGGGAGCAGCGCGGAGCCGCACGTCTCCGTCATGCCGAACGTGGTGACCAACGGCGCCCCGAACGTCGACTCGACGCGGGCGGCGAAGCCGGGCAGCACGGTCTGGCCGCCGGTGAACACGACCTGCAGGCTGCTCAGGTCCGTGTCGCCGATCTCGGGCCGGGCCATGAGGAGGTCGAGCAGGGTCGGTGCCGCCGACAGCAGGGTGGCCCGCCGCTCGGCCACGAGGGCGAGCACCCGGCCGGGCTCGAACGCCACGACCACGTGCTCGCACCGCTGCCACAGCGCTCCCATGACGCCCAGCACGTTGCCGGCCGTGTGGAACAGCGGCATGGGGTTGATCCACACACCGCCGTCGGGCAGCCCGATGCGCTCCCGGAAGGCGTGCGCCGTGGCGACCATGCCGGCGTGCGTGATCAGCACTCCCTTGGCGCGCCCGGTGGTGCCGGAGGTGAACTGGATCTGCGCCAGGCTCTCCGGGTCGACCGTCGGGAGCTCGGCGACCGGGTCGGAGAGCAGCGCCCGCCAGTCCCCGGCGCACCGGTGGACCTCGGTCAGCGAGGGCAGCCCCGGAGCCAGTCCGGCCGCGACGTCGGCCGCCGGGTTGCCTGCGGCGTCCTCGGCGGCGTGGATCGCCGAGGCGCCGGAGAGCCGGAGCGCGTGCTCGAGCTCGGGTGGCCGGGACCGCGGGTTGACCGGGACCAGGACCATGCCGGCCAGCGCGACGCCGAACTGGAGCAGGACGGCCTCGGGGCCGTTGACCAGGCAGGTGGCGATCCGGGCCCCGGGCTCGTGGCGGGCCAGCAACCCGGCGGCGACCCGCCCGGCGTCCGCGAGGAGCTCCGCTGCCGTCCAGGCGTGCTCCTCGTGCGGGGTGACCGTGCGGACCAGCGGATCGGCCGGACCGAGCCGGGCGGCCCGGCGGAGCACGTCACCCACGACGTGCTCCGCCGGACCGGCGGTCGGGGGCACGAGCACCTCGGACCGCTCCAGGGTGTCGGCCACGGGTCAGCCGACGGTGTAGCTCTGGGCGCTCGGGCCCTCGAAGGTCCCCAGGACCTCGAGCCCGCCCTCGGCGTCTGCCGAGGCGCGGGAGACGTACACCGTGCGCGTCGGCGGCTCGGTGACCTCGGTGTAGTCCAGCGGGGTCGCGTACAGGCCCTCGGTGTCCAGGTCGGAGGTCTCCCGCATGGCGGCGACCACACCCTCCGGGGTCAGGTCGCCGGCCTCGCAGGCGCCCTCCAGTGCCGCGGAGAGCAGCTCCGCCTGCGCGGTGGCCAGCGGCACCTCCCAGCCGAGCTCACCGTCGGGGGCGGCCGCCTCGTACAGCTCCCGGGCGGCCTGGACGCCCGGCTCGTCGAGGCTGTACGGCGCGATGCTGGTGACCGTGTAGAAGTTCTGCTCCAGGGCCGGGCCGGCGGGGGTCTCGAGCAGCGACGGGCCGAAGGTCGGGGTGTTGCCGATGATCGGGACGTCGAGTCCCTGCGCGGCGAGGACGCCGGCCAGCGAGGCGAGCTGACCGGGCGCGGCGCCGAGGATCACCGCGGACACGCCGGCCTGCTGCAGAGCGGAGGCCTGCGCCGACAGGTCGGTGTCGCGTGGCGTGATCTCCTGCGGCACGACCTCCAGGCCGCGCTCCCCGGCCGCGTACTGGGCGCCGGCGAGGGAGTCGCTGCCGTAGTCGCCGACGAAGTAGACGACGCCGACCTTGGCACCCTCGGACAGGCCGAGCTCGTCGACGAGGTAGTCGATCGCGTTGGCGGACTCGATGGCGTAGGTCGTGCCCGGGATCTGGGCGTTCTCGTACTGCAGCGCCACCCCGGCCCAGCCGTGGCCGCCGAGGTAGAGCCCGTCGGCCTCGGCCAGGGGCAGCACGGCCGCCGACGTCGGCCCGCCGAGGACCTGCTGGAGGGCGACGACCTCGGGGGCCATGCTGCGGTAGAGGGTGACGGCGCGCTGCGGGTCGTAGCCGTGGTCCTGGACCTGCACCTCGACGTCGCGGCCGCAGATCCCGCCGTCCTCGTTGACCTGGTCGTAGTAGGCCTGCGTCTGGGTGACCTGGATCGCGGCTCCGGCGGCGAACGGGCCGGACAGGTCCGTCAGCATCCCGACGGTGATGGTGTCGTCGGTGACGCCGTTGCCGGTCTCCACGTCTCCCTCGCCCCCGCCGCCCCCGCCGCCACCGGAGGCGTTGGGGTCCTCGGTGGAGCAGGCGGCGAGGACGGCGACGCAGCCGGCGAGGGCCAGCGCGGTGCGGGTCCGGTGCTTCATGAGGTGGTCTCCTTCGACCTGGTGGGGACTCCGGGATGGGACGGTTCGGGAACGGCCGCACTGGCGGGAGCCGCGGACGGGGGAGGGGCCGGAGGCAGCCCGCTGGTGTCGGGCGGTGGTGGGGAGCGCCGGTGCCGCAGCCGGCCGGCGGCACCGGCGAGGCCACCGCGCAGGAAGAGCAGGACGGCGATGATCGCTGCGCCGTAGAGCAGCCGGGCGAGCGTGGCCCCGTCCAGTCCCCCGGAGCCCGGCGCCGCGAGGAACGGCAGCTCGGAGCTGTACTGGGTGAGCACCAGGGGCAGCATGACGACGAAGGCCGCGCCCGCCGCCGCGCCGGCGATGGAGCCGAGCCCACCCAGGACGATCATGACGAGGAAGTCGATCGAGAGCTGCAGGCCGAACAGGTCCGGGGCGATGCGTCCGTAGGCGAGCGCCATCAGGGCACCGGCGACGCCGGCGTAGGCGGAGGAGATGACGAACGCGGTCGCCTTCGCGCGGGCCACGTGGATGCCCATCGCGGCGGCCGCCGCCTCGCTGTCCCGGACGTTGGCCAGCGCCCGGCCGGTGCGGCTGTCCTTGACGTTGCGTCCCAGCCAGGCGGCCAGCAGGACGACGACGAGGAACAGGTACCAGAGCCGGTGCAGGCCCCCGAACTCCACGCCCGCGATGGCCAGGTAGTCGGGGTCGTCGTTGCTGAAGCTGAAGCCCGGGACCGAGAACGGCTCGACGGCCCGGCCGTTGAACCCCCCGGTCAGGGCCTCGAGGTTGACCATCAGGTGGCGGGCCAGGAAGACCAGGCCGATGGTGGCCAGTCCGAGGTAGATGCCGCGCAGCCGGCCGGAGATGGGACTGAACAGGGCGCCGGCGACCGCGGCCACCACGCCTGCCAGCACGAGCCCGAGGATCGGCGGCAGCCCCGCGCCGGCGGCCCGGTCACCCACCTCACCGACCGACCAGGCGTAGGCGTAGGCACCCAGGGCGGCGAAGAACGCGTGCCCGAGCGAGAGCTGCCCGGCGATGCCGACCAGCAGCGTCAGCCCGATCGCCCCGACGACGGCAGCCATCGCGAACAGGCCGGTCTGCAGCCAGAAACCGTCGAGGACGACGGGCAGTCCGAGCGCGACCAGTACCGCCAGGGCCACGGGGAGGCGGCGGAGGAGATCAGACACGGACGGCCTCCTTGCGGCCGAAGAGCCCGGAGGGCCGCACGAGCAGGACGAGGATCATCACGGCGTAGGGGACGACCTCACCGAGGCCGCGGCCGAGGAAGTGCAGCTCGCTCTCGTAGCCGACGGCCAGTGCGGTGACGACGCCGATGATCAGGCCCCCCACGATCGCGCCGACGACGGAGTCGAAGCCGCCCAGCACCCAGGCCGGGATCGCGGCGAAGGCGCTGATCGCCAGCGTCGGCGCCACCCCGGGGGCGGGGAAGGACGCGAGGAAGATGCCGGCGATCGCTGCCAGCGCACCGGCCAGTGCCCAGCCGGCGGCGCCGGTCCGGGACAGCCGGATCCCCATCAGGGACGCGGTGTCGCCGTCGGCGGCCGCCGCCCGCATCGCGATCCCGGTGCCGGTGCGGGCGAAGAGGAACCACAGCAGCGCGAAGACCACGATGGCGAGGCCGGCGGCGATCACCCGGCTCATCGGGAGGGTGATCCCCCCGAACGAGAAGACGTCGGCACCCCAGGGTGAACCGATGGTCAGCACCCGGTTGCCGATGCGACGGGTCAGCTCGGTGAGCAGCAGGATGTCCACGCCGAGCATGAGGATCGCCGCGGTGCCGGGGTTCGCCTCGGCCAGGTTGCGCACCAGGACGGCGTTGATGAGCACCGCCAGCAGGGCGGCACCCGCGATCCCGACGACGGCCGCGGCCCAGAAGCCGATCGGGTCGTGCAGGACGGCGACGAGGTAGGCGCCGGCCAGCAGCACCGAGCCGTGGGCGAAGTTCAGCACCCCGGTCGAGGTGAACACGATGACGAAGCCGACCGCGATGAGGCCGAGGATCAGGCCGTAGGACAGGCCGTTGGCCAGCTGGGTGAGGAGGTAGGTCATGCCGCCGCCGTTCCGAGGTAGGCGCGCAGGACCTCGGGGTCCCGCTGCACGTCCTGAGGGGAGCCTTCTGCGATGCGCTTGCCGAAGTCGAGGACGGTGATCCGCTCGGCCAGCCCCATGACGAAGGGCATGTCGTGCTCTACCAGCAGGACCGACAGCCCGAGCTCCTGCTGGACGGCGCGGATGGCGTCGGCCATGACGACGGACTCCCCGTGGGTCATGCCCGCGACCGGCTCGTCGAGCAGCAGCAGGGTCGGTTCGGCCGCCAGTGCGCGACCCATCTCCACCCGCTTGCGGTCCCCGTAGGAGAGCGTGTGCACCGCCCGGTCGAGGACGGCGTCGATGCCGAGCAGGACGGCGATGCGGCGCACGGCCTCACGCTCGGTGCGCTCCTCCTTGCGCGCGTTCGGGAGCCGCAGGGCCTGCGCGGCCGTGCCGGTGCGCATCACGCGGTGCCGGCCGACGAGGAGGTTGTCCTCGACCGTGGCCTCCAGTGACAGGGAGATGTTCTGGAAGGTGCGGGCGACACCGAGGTCGGCGATCCGGTGGGACGGCAGTGCGCTGACCGTCGCGTCGCCGTAGTGCACGGTGCCGCTGGTGGCGCGGTAGGCACCACCGAGGACGTTGATGCACGTCGACTTCCCCGCGCCGTTGGGGCCGATGAGCGCGTGGATCGTCCCGGCCGCGACGGTGAAGGAGACCTCGGAGAGCGCGGTGATGCCGCCGAACCTGACGGTGAGGTCCTCGACCCGCAGTTCCTGTGCGGTGGCCGTCGACGAGCGCCGGAGGTGCACCGGGACGTCCACCGGCTCGTCCTCGTGCGTCGTCCGGGTGGGGGAGGAGGTGCCCACGCCGAGGTAGCGGTCGCGGATGTCGTCGGTGCTCGCGAGCTCCGCGGCGGTCCCCGAGGCGGTGATGGTCCCCACCTCGAGCACGTACGCCCGGTCCGCCACCCGCAGCCCCATCGACGCGTTCTGCTCGATGAGCAGCACCGACGTCCCCTGCGCGTGGATCTGCTCGATGATGTCGCCGATCTGCTCGACCAGCTGCGGAGCCAGCCCCAGCGACGGCTCGTCGAGCAGGAGCAGCTTGGGCGAGGTCATGAGCCCCCGCCCCATCGCGAGCATCTGCTGCTGCCCACCCGAGAGGAGGCCCCCGCGCTGGTGCCGGCGCTCCGCGAGGATGGGGAAGAGGTCGAAGACCCGGTCGGTGGCCTCCGCGCGGGCGCGTGCGTCGCGGGCGGTGTAGCCGCCGGCGCGCAGGTTCTCCTCGACGGTGAGGTCGCGGAAGATGCGCCGGCCCTCGGGCACCTGGACCAGCCCGGCCCGCACCGCCCAGGAGGCATCCCGGCGGGCGAGGTCCTGACCGCCGAAGCGGATGGTGCCGCCGGTGACCGCGCCACCGACCGTGCCGAGGGATCGGGACACCGCCCGCAGCAGGGTCGTCTTGCCGGCGCCGTTGCTGCCGAGGACGGCCACCACGGACCCGGCATCGACGCGCAGGGAGACCCCGCGCAGCGCCTGGACGGCGCCGTCGTAGGCGACGGTGAGGTCGTCCACGGTGAGGAGGGGATCGGGCACGAGAGGCCTTCCGCCGGGTGTTCGTGTGGATGTCGCGGTCCCTGCGTCGGCACGGACGCCGGGAGGTCATCGTGCTGCGGGTCACACAGAAAGTAGAAGTCTTCGTGACGTACGTCAACTGTCCGTCTAACGTCTGTAGGGCGCGTCGGATCGAGGCGACGGGGTCTCGAGGAGGGGGACGGGATGAGCGCTGAGGCGCTGGAGGAGTTCGAGGAAGCCGGCGGGGGCGATGCGGCACAGGCGGCACAACCGAACGCTCATCGGCCGCAGTCGCTGCTGTTCAGCTTCTTCGGTGGCGTCGTCCGCGGCCGGGACCGCTCGCCGATCCCCACGTCGGTGTTCCTCCGACTGCTCGGGGAGCTGGGTGTCGCAGAGGCCGCCGCCCGCGCCACGCTGGCACGGATGACGCGCAAGGGACTGCTCGAGCGGAGCCAGGTCGGCCGCACCGCGCACTACCGGCTCACCCCGGAGACGGACGCCCTCGTGCGGAAGGCCGCCGACCGGGTCACCGCCTCCGCGCCGTTCGAGCACCCCGACGGGCAGTGGACGCTCCTGAGCTACTCGGTGCCGGAGAGCCGGCGCGACCTGCGGCACAGGGTGCGGGCGACGCTCACCTGGGCGGGCTTCGGCGGACTGCGGGACGGGCTCTGGATCGCACCGGGCACGGTCGACGTCGGGGCGGTCCTCGCCGATGCCGGGCTGGCCGAGGTCGCCGGCCTGGCCGAGTGGTTCGCCGCCTCGCCGTCGCCCGGGGTCCGGGTGGACCAGCTCATCCGGCGGGCCTGGCCGGTCGACCGGATCCGGGAGAGCCACGAACGCTTCATCCGGACCTGGTGGTCCGAGCCCCCGGGTCAGGACCCGCTGGCACAGGTGACCCTCCTGGGGGCGGACTGGCTGCGGCTCCTGCGGTCCGACCCCGGGCTGCCGGCCCGGTTCCTGTCCCCGGACTGGCCGGCCGCCCAGAGTGCAGCGGTCTACCGCCGGTGCTACGAGTCGCTGCTCCCGGCCGCCCACCGCCGGCTGGACCTCGAGCTCGGGCGGACCGTGCTCGGCTGACGCGGTCCCGCCTGCCCACCCTCGGTCAGCGCGGGTGGAACCTCGGCGTCCCCGTGACGCCCGACGCGTGCTCCTCGAGTCAGCCGAACGCCTCGCGCACGTCCTCGGACGCCGACGTCGTCGCCCGTACGGAGGCCGCACCGTCGGACGGGGCCGGCGCCGACGACGTCGACACGGCCACCACCGCCGGGTCGACGCGCATCACCGCGTACCCGGCGACGGCGCCCGCGCCGAAGCCCGGCGCGAAGACCCGCACCGGCTCGGTGATCACGCCGTCGCGCACGGCGTCGTGGATGGCCAGCGGGATGCTCGCCGAGGAGGTGTTGCCGACCTTCTCGATGTTGAAGTACAGCTGGTCGGCGGTCAGCCCCGCTCGTTCGGCCAGCTGGATCACCATCGTCTTGTTCGCCTGGTGCGGCACGATCAGGTCGATCGCGTCCATGAGCGACCCGTCCCGGCCGCCCGGTGCGGGCAGTGCCCCGAGCTCGTCGATCATCTGGGCGAGGTAGCGGCCGGCCAGCGCCTTCACCTGCGGGCCGAACACCGTGATGTTGTTGTCGAACTCGGGGTTGGGCCAGAGGATCGAGTTGACCTCGCTGGCCGGGCCGCTGGCGTAGGTCTTCATGTAGTCGATGTCGCTGTCGGCGCCCTCGGGCGCCGGGCCGATGACCAGCGCCGCCGCGCCGTCCCCGAAGATCATCCGCGAGGTGCGGACGTTGCCGATCTTGTCCGAGAACTTCTCGACGCAGACCACGAGGACCGGCCGCTCGACCTCCTGCAGCATCCGCACGGCGTCCGCGACGCCGTAGGGCATGCCGGCGCAGGCGGCGATGACGTCGTAAGCGGCGTAGACCTGGTGCATCCCGAGTTGGCCGCAGAGGTAGGTGGCCAGCGACGGGATGAGCCGGGAGCTGGTGCAGGTGCAGACCAGGACGGCGCCGATCTCCTCCGGTCGCCGACCGGACTTCTCCAGCGCCGCCTCGGCGGCCTGCAGGGCGAGCTCCTCCAGCGGGAGGGAGCTGTACTCGCGCTGCTCGATGCCGGTCTTGGCCGCGATCTCCTCGGCGCTCATCGGCGACCAGTTGTAGGCGGTGTTGCGGATCAGGTCCTCGTTGCCGCACACCTGGTCGCCGTGCACCGCGGCCAGCGCCTCGATCCGCGGCAGCACCGAGAAGCGGCGGCGCACGTCGAGCTCCGGGTACGGCCGGACCGGCGGCCGGGACTCCCGCGGCGCGGGTGCGTGCCGGTTCCGGGCACCCGCGTGCAGCCGGCGCAGGAAGGCCCGCACCTCCCTGTCCCGTGGGTGGAACGCGACGACGTGGTCGTCGTCCCTGAGGTCGCCGGCCTCGGCCAGCTCCACCCTCGACCGCTCCCAGGGGTACTGGTTGTGCAGCACCATCGCCCAGCGGTGCAGCGCCTCGAGCTCCGGCACGTCCTCGGAGACGTCGAGGATGTCGGTGTAGTCGTAGACCGGGTAGTCCGGGTCGTAGTCCAGCAGCCGGAAGGTGAGGTTGCCCGGCTGCTCCAGGAACTCCGCGACGGTCGGCTTGAGCGCCGGCAGGGTCGACGCGTGGTGCCGCCGGTTGGCGAAGACGTCGAACAGGACGTCGAAGATGCGGTCCTCGCAGCCCTCGTTCCACCGCGCCGGCAGCTGCGGGTAGGCCTGCTGGACGCCGCTGACCTTGGCCTCGCCGTCCTCCCAGGGCTCGAGCACCGGCAGGAACACGTCACCGCGGGACCGGGGGACGTCGCCCCAGCGGGTCGGCCGCTTGTCGTACATGGTGATCGAGAAGCGGTTGGCCCAGAACAGGTTCAGCGCCAGGTCGCGCATGAGGTCGTAGCGGGTGGCGTAGGAGCCGGTGCGCACCTTGTCGAGGATCTCGGTGCCGCTGGGCGCCTTGGTCTCGAAGTCCCGGCGGATGACGCTGTCGAGTTGCTCGAGCGTCTCCAGGGTGGAGAAGTCGAGCTCGGGCATGATGTTCGAAGGGAACACCATGCGGCCGTGCCGGTTCAGGACGAAGGCGTTCACGGGCGGTCCTCCAGTCGGGTCGGTCAGGTGGCTCCGGCGCGGTCCATCCCCCGCTCGACGGCGGTGATGAGGCGGGGCCGCAGCTCGGCGGCGGACACGATGTCGTGCACCGAGCCCACTCGGCGGGCGCGCTCGATGTCGTGGACGGCCTCGAACTCGGCGGCCACCTCGCCCAGCTTCTCCGAGCGGACGGCGCTGCGGACGCCGGCCAGCCGCGCCCGCAGGTGCGCCTGCTCGACGGCGTCGGCCGAGCCGAGGGCGGCCTCGATCTCCTTCACCCGCGGGTCGGCGGCGGTCCGCCGGTCCACCTCGCGGGAGAAGACGACGGCCGCCGCCGGGGCGCCGCCGATCACCGAGGCGTACGAGCCCTCGACGGCGAGGACCTCCATCTGCTCGTTGAGGGCGCCGGAGAAGACCACGAACGCACCGCCGTGGTAGCGGGACACCACGCAGAAGACGATCGGGCCGTCGAAGTTGGTGATGGCCCGGCCGATCTCCGCGCCGTACTCCAGCTGCAGCTTGCGCAGCGACTCCGGTGACCCGTCGAAGCCCGACAGGTTGGCCAGCACGACCAGCGGCCGGTTGCCGCTGGCGGCGTTGATCGCCCGGGCGGTCTTCGCCGACGAGCGCGGGAACAGCGTGCCCGCCGTCCACTGGTCGGGCCCGTCGGCCGGCAGGCTGCCGCGTCGCGGGATCGGCCGGGACTCCACGCCCAGCAGGCACACCGGGTGCCCGCCGAGGTGGGCGTCGAGGACGACGGCGGTGTCGGCGTCGGCCATGCCGGCCCACCGCTCCAGCACCGGGTGGTCCTGGTCGGTCACCGCGCGCATCACCGTACGGATGTCGAAGGCCTTCTTCCGCTCGGGATTGACCTCCGCGGAGAAGACGTCGCCGACGGTGGTGAACTCGCTGTCCGGGTGCTGGTGCGGGAAGGACCGGACGTCGCGGTCGCGCGGGTCCGACGTCCCGGCCGGCCGCGGCCAGCGCTCGCCCGGCGCGCGGTAGGTGTGGTCGTAGTGCCGGGCCAGGACGTCCAGTGCGCCGGTGAGGTCGGGCGCCCAGTACTGCGCCTGCCCGTTGGGCCCCATGACCCGGTCGTGGCCGCCGATGCCGAAGTTGTCCTCCGCGGAGACGCCACCGGAGTAGTCGAGGGAGTGCTTGCCGGTCAGCACCATCGCGCTGTCCGGCGTCATCACCAGGATGCCCCGGGTGTGCATGAGCATCGTGGCCTCGGCGTTCCAGTACGGCTGCGCGCCGACGTTGATGCCCGTGACGACGACGTTGACCTCCCCGCCGGCCTGGGTGAACGTGATGATCCGGCGCAGCGCGCGGGAGACCCAGTCCATGTTCTCGGTGCCGCTGTCCATCGAGATGCGGGCACCCGACGAGAGCGCGAACCACTCGACCGGGATCCCCCGCTCCTCGGCGAGGTCGAGGGCGGCGACCACCCGCGCGCACTCGGGCTCGGCGACGGTGCCCAGCGCCTTGGTCGGGTCGCCGAAGAGCGCGACCCGGGTCATCCCCTCCGGGTAGCGCTGCGTCGGGGTGGTGACCAGGCCGACGACGATGCCCGCCCGGTTCTGCCCCGGCGGGCGCTGCACGGGCACCAGCCGGCCGTCGTCGCCGAGGTCGTGCTCGACGAACGAGCCCCCGGGCCCGGCCAGCAGCGGGGCCAGCTCGTAGGGGTAGGGGTAGCCGCGGGCGCGGGCGCTGAGCACCTTCTCCGTGTAGTCGTCGAGGGGGCGCAGCGGCGTCGTCGGCCGGTCGGTGACCGCCATGCGCACCCCGGTCCCCGGGCGGTTGGCGAAGCGCAGCGCCACGTCGCGCGGCGGGCCGCCGCCCTCCTCCTGCAGCCGGGCGAGCAGCACGACCTGGTCGAGGCCCGCGCCGAGGGTCAGCGGCGCCGCGGTGCGCGCGAACTCCGCCACCTCCGCCAGCGGCACCTCGATCGAGGGCCACGCGTAGAGGTGGATGCGGTTGTGCTCCAGCGGCCGCCGGGACCGCCGCAGCGACTGCGCCCGCCGCAGGCCGTCCAGGCAGGACAGCAGCTGGCGCTCGATCGTCGGGAAGCCCACCACCTCGCCCCGCTCGTCGCGCACCGGCGTCAGGTCGCGCACCTCGGCCAGCGCGATGAACCGCTCGTCGTTGGGGTGGTCCTTCGCCGTGACGTGCAGCAGGTGGGTGTCCTCCGGCGAGGGCACCCGCTCGGCGTCGAACGCCTCCAGCCGCCACAGGTCCAGCCGCCGGGCGGTGAGCGGGTGCAGGCCGCGCAGCAGCCGGGCCTCGGCCGGCCGGCCCTCCTCGTCCGGGCGGAAGGTCAGCGTCTCGACCTCGCCGTCGGGCGTGCACGCGGTGACGGTGACGCGGCGGCCGGCCGCCAGCGCCGGGACGGCGGACAGCATGCCGCGCACGTGCTCCGACAGCGCGTCGGGATCGGCCGGGCGGTCGGGCCAGTCCACGTAGAGGTCCACCACCGTGTGCGCCGGGTCGGCGTCGGTGGCCAGCACCCCGGCCACCGCGGCGAGCGCCTGCGGCAGCCGCGCCGCGCGCGTCATCAGGGCCAGCAGGTGCAGCCGGTCGGCGCCCAGGGCGTACTCCGCGGTGACGCAGGTGTCCCCGTCGAGCAGGGTCGGGCGCACGTCCTCCAGGCTGCGGCTGCGGTAGTAGCGACGGGTGAGCACCTCGAGCACCGGGTCGGGAACGGACGTCGGGCGGTCGAAGCGTTGCGTCAGCAGCCGGACCAGCGGCTCGGGGCTGGCGACCAGCGCCTCCATCCGCCCGATGCTCTCCGAGGCGTCGCCGCGCGCGCCCGCCTCGTCGAGCTCCTGGAGCAGCCGGGCCGCCCGGTCGACGACCTCCTGCCGGGCCGCCCGGACGACCGGCTCCTCGAAGTGGCGGAACCGGACGGCCCGGGCCAGGTCGCCCACGGCCGGGTAGCGGAGCTGGGTCGCCAGCACCAGCCGGTCGAGGACCTCCGCCACCGCCGCGCGCAGCGGCCCGCCGGTCGGCAGGTCGGCCGTCAGCCAGCGGTCGAGCAGCGCGGAGACGGCGGGCAGCTGCTCGGCGGTGCGCTGCTGGGCGAGGAAGACCCGGTGCACCGCCTCCTCCAGCGCCGGGCCCGGTTCGAGGTCCTGGACGCCGTAGTGCGCCAGCGCTCGGCGCAGCCGCGCGCGGAAGGTCTCCGGCAGTCCCTCGCGCTCGACGTCGAGGGAGTGCAGGTAGGAGTGGAAGTGCTCGCGCGGGCTGTGGACCTGCGTGTCGGCCTCCTCCTCCTCGCTGGCCGGCCGGTTGCGCGAGAGCTCGGCGAGGTCGGCGAAGGTGACCAGGACGTCGAGCTCGGCCGACAGCAGCTGCGCGTCGTCGGCGGGGAGCTCGGCCCGGGCGGCGGCGTGGTCGGTGACCAGCCGCCGGGCGTGCCCGGCGTCGACGTCGTAGCCGGTGACCAGTGCGCGCAGCTCGGCCAGCAGGGACAGCGCCCGCGCGCGGGGGTCGCCGTCGGGCTCCTCGTCGCCGCCGGGCAGGGTCACCCGCTCGCCCACGGACTCCTCGGCGTCGCCCCCGGTCCGGTCGAGCAGCAGCAGCGGCGCCCCGGCATCGACCTGGCTGTTCACCACGGCCCGCACCTCGCGGACCCGGCCGGCGAACGGCGCCCGCACCGCCGTCTCCATCTTCATGCTCTCCAGGACGACGACCGGCTGGCCGGCCTCGACCTCGTCGCCCGGCTGAGCGCGGACGGCGACCACCACGGCCGGCGCGGGTGCGCGCACCACCCCGCCGACGTCGCGGCCCACCCGGTGCGTCGCGCCGTCGACCTCCACCAGCGTCGACCCGGGCGCCTCGACGCCGACCACCGCGTACCGCCGACCGGCCGCGGTCAACCGCGTCTCCAGCGGGCCGAGCCGGTCGACCTCGACGTCCACGACCCGGCCGTCGAGACCGACGCGGTACCGGTCGCGGCCGACCGTGGCGACGGTCAGCCGGTGGACCTGCCCCCGCATGCCCAGCTCGACGGTGCGGCCGACCTCGTGCGGCGCCCGCGGCCGGCCGCCCCGCGCCGAGACGAGGAACGCCAGCCGCTCGCCCGCCTCCTCGGCCGCGGCCAGGTCGACCGCGACCTGCACCAGCGCCACCCACGCGGTGGCGTCGGCCCGGTCGCCGCCGATGGCGCCGGCGCGGTCGAGCCACCCGGTGTCGGCGGTGCCCTCGACCACCTCCGGGCGCTCGAGCAGGTCGAGCAGGAAGGACTTCGTCGTCGTGCCGCCGCGCAGCACCACGGTGGTCTCCCGCAGCGCGCAGCTCAGCCGGGCGAGCGCCTCGGGGCGGTCGCGGCCCCACGCGATGACCTTGGCGATCATCGAGTCGTACTGCGGCGGGACGACGTCGCCGACGCCCAGCCCGGTGTCCACCCGGATGCCGGGCCCGGTCGGCAGCCGCAGCAGCTCGACGCGTCCGGGTGCGGGCGCGAACCCCTGCTCGGCGTCCTCGGCGGTCAGCCGCGCCTCGACGGCGTGCCCGGTGGCGGGCGGGGGGTCGCCCTCGAGCCGGCCGCCGGCGGCCACGTGCAGCTGCAGCTTCACCAGGTCCAGGCCGGTGGTCGCCTCGGTGACCGGGTGCTCCACCTGCAACCGGGTGTTGACCTCCAGGAAGGTCGTGAGCCGCTCCTGCGGCTGGTACAGGAACTCGACCGTGCCGGCGCCGACGTACCCGGCGGCGCGCACCAGGGCGATCGCGGACTCGCGCAGCGCGGCGTCCTGCTCCGGGTCGAGCGCCGGCGAGCTGGACTCCTCGATCACCTTCTGGTTGCGCCGCTGCACCGAGCAGTCGCGCACCCCGGGCGCCCAGACGGTGCCGTGCTGGTCGGCGATCACCTGGACCTCGACGTGCCGGCCGCCCTCGACCAGCCGCTCCATGAAGACGACGGGGTCGCCGAAGCTGCGCAGGGCCTCCCCCCGCGTGCGCTCCAGGGCCTCCTCGAGCTCGCCGGGGGAGCGGACGACGCGGATCCCCCGGCCCCCGCCGCCGCTGCGCGCCTTGACGATCAGCGGGTAGCCGATGACCTCGGCGTGCCGCCGGCCGTCCTCCGGGTCCTCCACCGGCCCCCGGCTCCACGCTGCGACCGGCACCCCCACCTTCTCCGCGAGGACCTTCGCCTCGATCTTGGCGCCCAGCAGCCGCATCGCCTCCGGCGGCGGCCCCACGAACGTCACGCCGAGTCCGGCGCACAGCTCGGCGAAGGCGGGGTCCTCGGCGACGAAGCCCCAGCCGACCCAGGCGGCGTCGGCACGGCTGACCCGCAACGCCCGGCCCAGCTCCGTGTGGTCGAGGTAGGGGTTCACCCCGCCGGTCTCGGCCAGCTGCACCGCCTCGTCGGCGGCCCGGACGAACGTCGCCCGGCGCTCGGCCTCGGTGTGCAGCGCGATCACCCGGGTCCGCGTGCCGTGCTCGGCGTCGAGCTCCCGCACCGCGCGGACGAGCCGCAGCGCGGGCTCTCCTCGGTTGACGACGGCGATGCGCTCGAACACGCGGGTACCTCTCCTCGGCGGTGGGTGGACGACGCCCGCGGCTACATGTCCAGGCCGCCGTTGACCCCCCAGACCTGCCCGGTGATGTACCCGGAGGCGTCCGCGGCCAGGAAGTGCACGACCCGGGCGACCTCCTCGGGCTGGCCGAGCCGGCCGACCGGGATCTTCGCCTTGAGCCCGTCGAGCACCTTCTCGGGCACGCTGTCGAGCATCTCCGTGGCGGTGTAGCCCGGCGTCACGGCGTTCACGGTGACGCCCACCCCGTCGGACCCGCCCGAGCGCTGCACCTGCATCGCGGCCTCGCGGGCCAGCGTCTTGGTCAGCCCGAGCAGGCCGGCCTTCGCCGCGGCGTAGTTCGACTGGCCGATGCCGCCGGTCTCCCCGATGACGGAGGAGATCATCACGATGCGCCCGCTGCCGCGCTCGAGCATGTGCCGGAGGGCGGCCTGCGAGAGGGAGAAGGCACCCGACAGGTTGACGTCGATGACCCGGCGCCAGTCGTCGTCGGTCATCTTCAGCACCGTGCGGTCCGCGGTGATGCCCGCGTTGTTGACCAGGATGTCCAGCCGGCCGTGCTGCTCGATCACCTCGCCGACCGTGCGCCGGCAGTCGTCCGGGTTGGCGATGTCGCCGCGGTGCACGCTCACGTGGCTGCCCGGATAGGCCCCGGTGAAGTCCTGCGCGAACATCTCGGCGCGCTCGGTGTTGCCGCTGTAGCCGGCCGCGACGTCGGCGCCCTGGGCGGCCAGGCTGCGGCAGATCGCCGCGCCGATCCCCCGCGTGCCGCCGGTCACGAAGGCCACGCGGCCCGACAACTTGTCGCCGGTCCTGCTCGTGTGGCTCTGGGTGGCTGTCACCGGCTCCTCCTGGGGCCTGGGCGCGGACGCCTCGTACCTGGACCGGAGCGGGAGCGGACGACGCCACCTGCCCCGGCAGCGGATGCGGGCAGCATCCTGCGCTGCGGGCGGCAGGGCAAGGGCAGCGCGGGGAACAGCCCGTCGGCACACCGGCAGCCGGGTCACCGGCCTGGCGCGGCAGGTCACGCGGCGTCATGGCCACGGGCCGGCGCGCGGCCGCCGGCGCCGGCCGCGGGGGCAGGGCACGAGGGATCCGTCGGAGGTCGCAGGCCGTCCGCCTGCCGGGCGTCGACGCGGGCGTGCCTTCCGCAGCCTCCGCTTCGGGAGCACGATGCGCGGATGACCGACTCCGGCACCCCGTACAGCCGCGTCCGCAAGCTGCCCAAGCAGTTCCGCCCGCTCGAGGCGTGGGACGCCGAGCGCCGCCGCGGCCTCGTCCACACGCCCGAGTACGACGCCGAGATGGGCCGCCTGGAAGAGGAGTTCCGCCACTGGCTGCTCGGCCGGTGAACAGCACGACCCCACTCGCAGCAGACAGCGGACGACGAACTGCCCCACCGGCATGCGGCGCCCGACGGCACGCCTGACACCGGGCACCCGTACGGGACGCCTTCCATCTCTGCGTGCTGTCCCTGAGGCACCGACTCGAGGCCCGGTCCCGTCCGGGCTCGGGTGCCGCGTCGAACCGCGCCCACTGCGACGCCCCCGGAACGGTCGTCCACAGGCGCCCGGGGGTACGCGCTGTGCGCTGCGCCGGGCTGACCCTGACTGCTCCGAGACGGAAGTAGAGCGCGTGTGAACAAGTCCGACCTCATCGCCCGGATCACCGAGCGGCTCGGCGGGGACCGCACGACGGCCGTGGCTGCCGTCAACGGAGTGCTGGAGGAGATCGAGGGCAGCGTCGCCCGCGGTGAGCGCGTGTCGTTGAGCGGGTTCGGGACCTTCGACCGTCGCGAGCGCGCGCCACGTCTCGGTCGCAACCCACGGACCGGGGAGGCGATCAGGGTGGGCGCGTCCGTGGTCCCCGTCTTCCGGGCGGGCACCGGGTTCAGGACCATGCTCACCCGGGCCGACGGCGTGCCGACATCACCGGGGTCGGTCGACGTCGAGGGCGGCGTCCCGAGTGCCGCGGGCGAGGAGTCGCAGGCCGCCGCGTCCGGATCCCCTGCGGGAACGGTCGGGGCCGCCGCCGGTGCAGCTGCGCACGGCAGGGAGAAGGCCGGGAAGAAGGCAGGGAAGAAGGCGCGCAAGAGGGCGCGGGACCAGGCTGGGGAGAAGGGCAGGAAGGGCGGGCGCAAGGCGAAGGGCGAGTCGAAGGACAAGGCGGGGAAGAAGGCGGCCGGAGGCCTCCACTGACCACGGAGGCGCACCCATTGCCGTTGCCCGGCGAGGACCGCGGATCGGCGGTCGGTGCGGGTCCTGCGGCTGCGGGACCGTGTGCCGGTGAGGTCGACGGGCTGCTCCTCGTCCATGACGAGCCGACCTCGAACGGCCTGCGGCACGGGCGGTCAGCCGGCTCGCGTGGTCACGGCCCGTGTCGGCGCTGATGCGGGCTGCGGCCGCGGGGATCCACTCGTGACCCGTGTCCAGTCCCTCAGCGGCAACTGCGGCGCGCAGGGTGGCTGCCGCCGTCTCGAGCGGCTGTCCCATCGCTCGGTCCCTCGCCAGCTCGTACACGGCCAGCGCCTTCAGCCGCTGCTCGAGCGGTAGGTCCGCCAGCAGGGACCTCCAGTCGTCCTCCACCCGTGCTGTCTTCCCCCGTCGACCGGCGGACCATGCCGCTCGGTCAGTCAGGATCACCCGTACGAGGACCCGAGGAGGGGCCGGCGGTCCCGTCCTCGGGAGCGCTGACGGCCTTCACCATCGATCGGGTCAGCACGCCGGCCGCGACGGCCGCGGCCGCTGCGATCGTGGAGCGGAGCAGGCGGTGTCGGCGACTCACGGCGGCCTCCTGGGGGAGGGGTGTGCCGGATCCCTACCCCGACGGCTCGTCCGCCTCACCGGCGCTCGAGGTCCACACGGCGCGCACGCGGTGTGTCAGCCAGCGGCTGGAGCAGCGGACGGCCTGGCTGTGGAGCTCGATGGTCCGCCGCGCCTCGGCGGCGGCCCGCGTTCGGCGCGGCAACGACGCCGGCAGGTCCTCGAGCCGGATCGGCACCGCGCAGGAGGTGCGATCGGGTGGGGAGTCAGTCGTCGGCGGAGGCAGGCGTCCTCGCGCGGCGGGGCTGCACCCGCCTCGGCTCGCCCGAGTCGCAGGCCGGGCTGCTGCTGCTCGACGAACCGACGACCCGTCGCTGCTTCAGGCGATGCGAGCGGCGTGCGGGTGCCGTGCCATCAGGGCGCCCGGGTCGGGGAACGGCTGGAAGCCGTGCCGTGCGTACAGCGCCTGCGCATCGGCGGTCAGCAGCAACTGGAGAGAAGCGTCGGCGACGGCGGGATGAGCCAGGGCTGCCTCCACCAGTGCGCCGGCGATCCCGCGGCGGCGGTGTTCGCGGAGGACGAAGAGGTCGTCGAGCCAGGCGTGTGTCGCGGTGTCGGTGACGACGCGGGCGAAGCCGACCATGGTCGGTGTCGCCGTGGCCAGGTGCACCGAGAGCGGCAGCGACATCCGCACCGACCGTGCGACCCGTTCCCTCGTGACACCCCTGCGCCAGTACGACTCGCCGGACAGGAACGCGTGGACGACGTCGACGTCCACGCGTTCGGGGTCGTCGGTGATCTCGTACGCGCCGAGCCGCCTCAGCGTCGAGGCGGTGGTCAGGAATGCGGCGACGTCGACGTGGGACGGCATGGCGACTCCAGTTCCGCGGGAGGGGAGCGGTGCTGTCGGGCGCACGCCCCCAGTGCAGCCGATGGACCTGTCACGATCCTGTCCTCCCGGCGGAGTCGCGCCAGGTCCGCTCGGTCACCCGAGCAGCTGCGGCGGGGCGTCCCAGCGCAGGACGCCGGGGGCGACGGCCCGGGGTGACGCCCCTCGTTCAGGTGCCTGCGCGCCAGCGGACGAGGCCCGCCCGAGGCTGTCGGGATGGACCCGGCGCGCCTCGGCTCGGTCAGCAGGCAGCGACCGGCATCGGCCGACGGGGCAGGTCGGAGCCCGTGCGCGCGGCGGTGCGGATCCTCAGCCGGGTGGCTGGTGACGCGTTCGCGTACCCGCTCGGCAGCCGCTGCTCGGTTCGCCCGGCCGCTGCGAAGGGGTTGAGCTCCCGGTCCATGGTGACGTAGCGGACGTGGTCCGCGGGGTCGTAGGTGTTCACGGTCGACTCCAGTGGTCCTGTCGGGTGTCCGTGACGAGGGCGGTGACCTCGGGGCGGCGGGCGTGGGTCGAACCGCCCGCCGCCGTCCGTCAGGCTGCTGCAGCTCCCGCGAGCAACCGCTTGGTGACGGTCGTGACCCGCCGGCCCAGGTAGGCGGCTGCCGAGCTCTCGACGTCACCGACCGGCGTCGCCCCGTCGTCGCTGACGTGGCCGACACCGTAGGGATTCCCTGCCTCGAACTGGACCGGGTCGGTGTATCCGGGCGGCACGATGTAGCCGCCCCAGTGGTAGAAGGTGTTCGAGAGGGCCAGCAGGGTCGACTCCTGGCCACCGTGCCTGGTGGCGCTGCTGGTGAACGCGGCGTACACCTTGTCCGCGAGCAGCCCCTGCTCCCACAGGCCCCCGGTGGTGTCGAGGAACTGCTTCAGCTGCGCCGCCGGCAGTCCGTACCGGGTCGGGGTCCCGAAGATCACGGCGTCGGCCCAGAGCAGGTCGTCCTTCGACGCCTGCGTCACGTCCTCGGTCGCCCGTACGTGGGCAGCCCACGCCTCGTTCCTGCGGATCGCCTCCTCCGGCGCCAGTTCGGCGACCTTGCGGACCCGGACCTCACCGCCGGCCTTCTCGGCACCCTCTCGGACCGCTTCGGCCAACGCGTGCACGTTCCCGGTGGCCGAGTAGTAGATGACGGCGACCTTGGGGCTGGGACCGGAGGTCGGACCGGCGGCGGTGTCGTTCATCGCTGTCTCCTCGTGCAGTGGCTGACTCCGGCCTCGTCCTCGGGGGCCGGCCGCCGTCGGGCGGTGGGGACAGTGCACCGACGAGCCCTGCCCCGCGGCTGTCGCGGACCTGGCGCGGTCTGTCACGAGGCCGTGCCCTCCCGACGTCCGCCGCGCTGTTCCGACGGCCCTGTCGGGCGGGCCGGCTGGCTAGGCTGCGGCCCGTGGACTTCTCGGTCCTCGGCCCGCTCCGGGTACGGGCCGGCGAGAAGACCGTGGCGGTCCGCCGCGGTCATCCCCGCGTGCTGCTGACCTACCTCCTGCTGCACCCCGGGGAGCCCGTGTCGGGGTCGTTGCTGGCCGACCGCACGTGGAACGGCTGCCCGCCCGCCGACGCCGCCAACGCGGTGCACCGGATGGTGTCCTACCTCCGCCGGACGCTCGGAGCGCAGGAGGAGCTCCCGCTGCACACGACGTCGGGGGGCTACGTCCTGGACGTGCAGGCGGCGGCCGTGGACTGTGCGCGGTTCAGCCGACTGGTCCGCCGAGCCGGTGACGAGCCGGTCCGGACCCTCGCCGCGCTCGACCAGGCGCTGAGCCTGTGGCGTGGGGACCCGCTCGCCGATGCCGCCGACCTGCCCTGGGCGACGCCCTACGTCACCGAGCTGGAGGAGCTGCACCTGCAGGCGCAGGAGCAGCGCCTGAGCTGCCTGCTGGAGCTGGGGCGCCATCAGGAGGCCGTTCCCGCGGCGCAGGCGCTGGCCCGGACGTACCCGCTCCGGGAGAACCTGACGAGTTCCCTGATGGTGGCGCTGTACCGGAGCGGGCGTCAGAGCGACGCCCTGGCCGCCGCAGCGGCGCTGCGCCGGACCCTGGCCGACGAACTGGGCCTCGATCCCAGCCCGACCGTCCTGGATCTCGAGCGCCGCATCCTCGTCCAGGACCCGGCCTTGGCGGCCAGACCGTTCGTCGGAGCCGACGTGCCGGAGCGCACGCCCACGGCGCGCCCGGACAGTGCTGGCCCAGAGCCGCGGGAGGGGACCGGACACCGCGTCCACAGGCCCCGTGCCGTCACCTCGCTGGTCGGTCGGGACGCAGAGATCACCGCGGTGTCCTCGGCGTTCGACGAAGCGGGGTTGTTGACGCTCACCGGTCCCGGCGGCACCGGCAAGACCCGGTTGGCGCTGGCGGTCCTCGGCCGGGGACCCTCCCGTGGTCCCGAGTGGTTCGCCGATCTCAGCGGGGCACACGACGCTGCGGCCGTCGCGAGTGTCGTCGCCGCCGCCACCGGAACTCCCACGGCCCCCGGCAGCGACGTGGTGCAGGCCGTGGTCGCGCACCTCGGTGACCAGCCGGGGGTGCTCGTCCTCGACACCTGCGAGCACGTGGTGGGCGGTGCGGCCACCCTCGCCGCGGCGGTGCTGCACGGCTGCCCGCAGGTGCGTCAGCTCGCCACCAGCCGTCGTCCGCTCGGGGTCACGGGGGAGGTCGTCTGGCCCGTGCCGCCACTGACGCTGCCACCCGCGGCCGACGACGTGTCCACCGAGCAGATCGGCCGAGCGGCGTCCGTCGAGTTGTTCGCGCAGCGCGCGGCGGCGGTGCAGCCGGACTTCCGGATCAGCGACGCGAACGCGGCGGACGTCGCCGCCATCTGCCGGGTCCTGGACGGACTGCCCCTGGCGATCGAGCTGGCGGCAGCGCACGCCGACGTGGTCAGCCCGGCGGGGATCCTGCAACGACTGGACGACCGATTCGCCCTGCTGGTGTCGGAGACCCGAGACGTGGTCGCCCGTCAGCGGACGTTGCGGGCAGCGATCTCCTCCAGTGTCGACCTGCTCACGGCAGACGAGCGCGCACTCCTCACCGACCTCGCGGTGTTCGCCGGGACCTTCGACGTCGACGCCACGGCGGCAGTGGCGGGTGGCGAGCCCGGATCGACCGGCACCGGGCACTTCCGGCTCCTCGCCTCCCTCCTGCGCCAATCGCTGGTCGCCCGCGCCGGTCCTGACCGCTACCGGTTGCTCGACTCGATCCGCGCCTACGCCGGCGAGATGCTGGCGAGGAGGGGCGATGCATCCGACGTGCACCGGCGCCACGCGGAACACCACGTCGCGATGGCGGAGGCCGGCGACCGGCAGGTGCGAACCGACGCCCAGCAGCCCTGGCTCGCCCTGCTGCGGGAAGTGGCACCTGATCTCCGGGCCGCCCTGCGGTGGTGCCTGGACGGCAACGCACCCGAGCTGGGCGCCCGGCTGGTCGGGGCGCTGGCGTGGTTCTGGACGCTGGAGGGGCAGCTCGCCGAAGCCCGCGCCTGGCTCGACCGCGCCGAGCGGACCCCGATCGGAGATCCCCGGGTCCGCTCCCGCGTCCTGCTCGGCGTCGGCCTGGTCGCGGCTCCACTGGGCCGACTCGTCCAGGCGCGTGACGCGTGCGCCGAGGCCGCGGACCTCAGCCGGTCGGTCGGCGACGACCGCGGGACCGGGGACGCGCTCATCACGCTCGGCGTCGCCCTGTGGGCACTCGGCGACCTGGACGGCGCGGCGGCCGCGCACGACGAGGCGATCGATCGACTGGCCGCTGAGAGCGACACGTGGCGCCGGGACGTCGCGGTGATCCTGCGGGCACGCACCGCCCTGGACCGCCACGACGCCGACGCGAGCGACCGGGCCGCGACCGCCCTGGCCGCTGCTCGGCGGAGCGGGGACGCCCATCTGGAGGGGCTCGCCCTGACCCAGCGAGCGCGCGACGCCCTCCACTCGGGGGACGCCCCGGTGGCCGTTCGCGCGGCCGAGGAGGCGCTGAGGGCCTGTCGGCGGATCGGTTACCGGGAAGGAGAAGCCGCCGCGTTGACGCTCCTGGCTCGCGCGGAGCTCGCCGGGGGAACGACCGTGACCGCCGCCGACCTGGCCGAGCAGGCCATGCGGGTTGCGGCCGCGATCGACCACCGCGGGGCTCTCTGCCACGCCGCCGAGGCGCTGGCGGCTGCCCGCGCGGCGGCGGGCGACGACTCCGGCGCGTTGCTGCTGCTCGAGGTGGCCGCGACCGATCGGCGAGCTCGCGGGATCCCGGACTCGCCGGTGGAGCAGGAACTGACCGGGCGGCTGGCCGAGACGCTCCGTGCGCGGCTGGGGCCGCGTGCCGAGGACGCTGTCCGACAGGCCGCCGCCGCGACGCTCGACGACGTCGTGACCCAGCGCCTGGGTACGTCGGCCCCCTCGGGCCGTCCACCCTCCGTCGATGACAGGTCGACAGCAGACCTCGGACAGCCCTCACCGCTGTAGTCGACACCGCCGACCGGCGCGAGCCGGCGCAGACCGGAGGGGATGGCCGTGGTCGAGGTCCACCGCAGCGGGCCGGACGCCACCGAGCCCACCCGACCGACGCCCCCGAAGGGAGCAACCTCATGGAGCAGCAGCGCACCCGAGGAGTCGCCCGCTGGAGGCGGCCGCTCGCGTTGGTATCGGCAGTGCTCACCGGCCTGCTCGCGGGCGGCATGCTCCTCATCCAGGTCGTGCTCGTGCCGTTCTGGCGCGCGACCCCGCCAGCCGAGTTCCGCCAGTGGTTCACAGCGCACGCCGAGCGCATCCGGGAGCTGATGATCCCGCTCGGCGCCGGAGCCGGCGTGTCCAGTGCGGCCTCAGCGGTGATCCACCTGGTGGGTCGCCGCCAGCAGGGCCCCTCCTCGCTCGCCGCCGCGGTGGCCACAGGGGGCGTCCTCGCGATCACCCTGACCGTGAACGAGCCGGCCAACCACCGGTTCACCGACGGGTCACTCAGCGACGCGGAGACCCGGGACCTGTTGCGGACATGGGTCCGCTGGCATCAGGTCCGGGTCGTCCTGGGGCTCGCCGCGGCGGTGGCCGCGGCAGCGGCTCTCGGAGAACGCAACCGTGAACGGTGATCACGGCAGACGCGACCATGACCGGCAGCACCGCGCACGAGGTCGGCATGCGGACCGACAGCACGGAGGTCCGCCCGGTCACCGTGCCGATCACGGGGCACTGCCGGGATCCGAGGTCAGTTCTCGGTCCACCGGCAGAGCCGACACGACCCGCGCAGCCGGGGCGTCACGGCGGACGGCTCGACGGTCCCGGCCGCCATCGCGTGCCGGATCAGCTCGTCGAGCACCGGCTCCGGCCGCGGTCGGTCAGCCCGCGGCTGGAGCACCGGACGGACTCGCTGGAGAGCTCGATCGTCCGCGCGGCCTCGGCAGGGGGCGCCGTGGCGCCGAGGAGCGACTGGAGGACCACGCGGGGAGCCCCGGAGGGCGGGGGTCCGTCGGGTAAGGGCTGCGCTTCGCTTGTGTCGAGCGCCGGCTCAGTCGTCTGTGGGAGCGGGCTTCCTCGCTCGGTTGGGCTGCACCCGAGGGGGCACCGGTCACGGGCCTCCTTGCTGTGTCCGAGGAGAGGCACAGCGCTTCCGCACTGCCTGTGCCGGCACGGAGGTACCGGTCAGCCGTAGACGTCGGCGCGGTGCGAGATGCGCACGACTCTGACGAGGACCTCGTCGCCGTGGATCGAGTAGACGACGCGGTACTGGCCCCGCCGCGCGGACCAGTAGCCCTCGAGATCGAAGCGCAGCGGCTTCCCGACGCGGTACGGGTCCGCAGCCAGCGGCCCGAAGAGGAAGTCGACGACCGCGACAGCCACCGACTCGGGGAGGTCGCGCTCGATGGCACGCTTGGCCGCTGCCGAGAGGACGACGGTGTGGCGACGAGGGCCGGTCACCGCCGGCGGGCCGCGAGTGCGGCACGCACCTCGACCTCGCCGTAGACCTCACCGGCGGCCATCGCTTCCTCGGCCTGCCTGATGTCCGAGCGTGCTCGGGGATCGGAGAGGATCTCCAGGGTCTCCACCAGGGACTCGTAGTCCTCGACGGCGAGGATGACCGCGACCGGGCTGCCGTTCCTGGTGACGGTGACGCGTTCGTGCGTGCCGGCGACCTCGTCGATCACCTGGCTGAAGTGCGCCTTGACCGCCGCCAGCGACTGCGTCGACATGACCTCAATTGTGGTCAAGCGGCCAGCTACGGTCAAGGAGCTCGGCCGCGGTCGCCGGGGGATGGTGCGGCGAGTCGAAGCCGGCGCCGGCGAAGGCGTCGCGCAGGTCGGCCTGGGTGTTGGAGGGATCGCGCCAGCCCCCAGCGGGGCGGGGAACACCGGCCGATGTGGGCGATCGGCGCCCATCGCATCGGCGTGGTCGGCTCGGTCGCGCAGCATCGCGTGCACCAGCGCGGGAGCACCAAGGTGCGGGCGCCGGCGTCGGTCTTGGTCGACTTGACGACCAGGCCGTGCCCGCGGACCCGCACGGCGGCGGCCCGCACCTCGATCGTTCCCGCCTCGAGGTCCACGGCGTTCCAGGACAGGCCGCAGGCCTCGCCGATGCGCAGCCCGGTGGCCATCAGGAAGCCGACCAGGTCGGGCAGACAGCGGGCGATGGCCTGCTGACCAGTGATGACGGATCCCAACAGCGCCCTGACCTGCGAATTCAATGTTGGCAGTGGATGGCGCCGATCTGGCCCGCACGGTCGTTCTGCGGACTCGCTGCGGACTGACCGCGGACTGACCGCGGTTTGGGGCCACCTGGGTGCCGAGTTCGCCGGTCCACGACATGCGCACCGGATGACTGGCCGGCTGTGTCCGTGAGGGCGGCCTCAGGGACAGCTCGTGGCGCCCTGATGTGCATGTGCGGCACCTCGGGACATGCGGGACGAGATCGCCGTACCGGCGGCTTCCGGGCGATGCCGACCGGGAGTAGCGTCGCCCACCCTTCGATGTGACTGGATGGGGACCAGGAGGCACGCGTGCCGATCATGGACCGTCTCGACCCAGAGCTACGGGTCGTCGTCGAGCAGATCCCCGCGCTCGACCTCACCGACATCCCGGCCGCCCGAGCCTCGCTCGCGGAGCTCTACGCGCAGATCAACACCGGCGGTCCCAACCCGCGCGTCAGCCACTCGGACCACATGGCACCCGGACGCGACGGCAACCCCGACGTCATGGTCCGCGTGTTCCGTCCCGTCACCGCCGCCTCGGGGCCGCTGCCCTGCCTCTACTGGACGCAGGGCGGCGGCTACGTCCTGACCGCTCCGGACATGGACGACCAGTTCTGCCAGGAGATCGTCGACACCCACGAGTGCGTCGTCGTCTCGGTCGACTGGCGAAGGGCGCCCGAGCATCCGTTCCCAGCACCAGCCGAAGACTGCTACGCGGGCCTGGCCTGGGTCGTCTCCAACGCCGATGAGCTGGGGATCGACCCGAGCCGGATCGTGATCGGCGGGCACAGCTCCGGTGGGGGCTCCACCGCCGGCCTCGCGCTGCTCGTCCGCGACCGCGGCGAGTTCACCGTCGCCCACCAACTGCTCATTTATCCCATGCTCGACGACACGAACTCCACGCCGTTCAGCCATCTGGTCACCGACCCCCAGGTGTGGAACCGCACGAGCAACGAGATCGGCTGGCGCGGTTACCTCGGCGACACGTACGGCACGGAGGACGTGTCTCCCTACGCCGCGCCGACCCGCATGGAGAACCTTGCCGGAGTTCCCCCGGCGACCGTGTTGACCGGAGAGCTCGACCTGTTCGTCGATGAGGACATCGACTACGCCCAGCGCCTCATGCGGGCAGGCGTCCCCACAGAGCTGCACGTCTACCGAGCCGCCCACCACGGATTCGACCGCATGGTCCCTCACGCCAAGGTGACTCAGCGGTTCATCGCCGACCGCGATGCCGCCTTGCAGTTCGGCTTTTCGGGCAGCCTCGGCACGCCCTCGGTGCCGCTACCCGTGACGTAAGCACCACGGCTGTAGGACACAGCTCTCAGCGTCACCTCGATCGGCTGAGCAGCGGGCTGGCCGCAACGCGAGTCGCGATGTCCCACAGTGGGCCGCTAGATACACACCCCGCCACGGACTGGCCGGACAACGTCAGCCAGACGTAGGGCGTCCACTAGGAGGCGCGAAGGATCCGATGAGCGGTGAGCCGCAGCGGGGGTCCACCCGGGAGACCGCGGACTTGCCCCTGGGCGTGACGTTCGCCACGATCGCGTGGCCCGTCCGCCGAGGGAGTCCTGATGCGCCTGCGCCGCCGTACCACCCTGTTCCTCACCCTCGGCACCGCCGTGGCACTCGTGCTGCCGGCCGGACCGGTGGCCGCGCACCCCGGCGACCCCGGGCCCGGCGACGGTCCGGTGAGCCGCCAGTGCACCTCCGACGACACGGTGCACGTCCCGGGCGCCGAGCTGGCCGTCACCGCCTGCCTGCCGGACATCACCACCGCCGGGCTCCTCCAGGCACCCGCGGGGCAGTACACCGACCAAGCGGACTGGCTGTCCCTCCACGCGCCCGGCACGGCCAACCCCAGCGGTGTGCCGGGGCTGCAGGTCGACGGCTACTTTTCGGACAGCTCGACGTTCAACACCACCCACGGGTGGAACCACGACAGCCAGTTCGTGCTGCGCATCCCCGACGACTGGAACGGCGGCCTGGTGGTCACCGGCGCACCGGGCAACCGCAAGCAGTACGCCAACGACTTCCTGATGTCGGACTTCGTCCTTGCCCAGGGCTTCGCCTTCGCGTCGACGGACAAGGGCAACAACAGCCCGGACTTCTACCGCGACGGCGAGCAGCCCGCCGACGCCGTCGCCGAGTGGCACGACCGGGTCACCCAGCTGGCCGTCGCGGCCCAGAGCGCCCTGAGGGAGCGCTACGGCTCCGCGCCGGATCGCACTTACGTGGCCGGCATCAGCAACGGCGGCTACCTGGTGCGCTGGCAGTTGGAGAACCGCCCGGAGCTTTACGACGGCGGCGTCGACTGGGAGGGCACCCTCTTCACCCCCGACGGTCCCAACCTGTTCACCTACCTGCCCACGGCGGTGCGCTACACCCTGGGTCAGGCCGACGCCGAGGACATGTACGCCGCCGGCTTCGCCCGCGGCTCGGAGTCGCTGTGGCCCTACCACCAGCAGGTGTACTGGGGGCTGACGCAGAAGATCTACCGGGCCGAGTTCGACCCGGCGTACGACCCGGCCTGCCCAGGGGCGACGGCGGGTACGACGCTGGCCGAGATCCTGGCGCCGTGCGCGAGCGACGCGGCCTACGACGCGTGGTTCGCCGACCCGGCTTCGCAGGAGGTGCACGACGCACTGGCCCGAATTAGTCTGACCGGCAAGATCAAGAAGCCGTTGCTGACCCTGCACGGGACCCTGGACACCCTGCTGCCGATCAGCACCGACAGCGACGTCTACGCCCGGATGGTCGCCGACCAGCACCGCGACCGGCTGCACCGGTACTACCGGATCGAGGGCGGCAACCATGTCGACAGCCTGGTCGGCATCGACCCGCAGCGCCTGCGGCCGATGCTGCCCTGCTTCCGGACCGCCTTCGACGCCCTCACCGCCTGGGTCGAGGATCGCGAGAGGCCGCCGGCGAGCACGACCGTGCCGCGCCCGGCCGGCGACGGCGCCACCGACCCGGCGCTGCTCAACACCTGCTCGCTGAGGTCCGGGAGCTGACCCGGGGCTGCCCGTCAGGTCGCGCGGCGGCCGGCTGATGATCCGCCGACAGGTCCATGCCGCAGCCGGCGCAGGCATCCGGCTCGTGCACCACGACCTCGTCTGGCTGCGCGACCTGGTGCAGCGTGCGGCGCTCCCCGCCCGACTGCCCGTCGGGCCTGTGC
>NZ_FPBA01000064.1 GCF_900116515.1 Geodermatophilus amargosae | reverse complement strand
GCCCGCGGACAGGCACCGCCATAACTGCCGTTGCAGTACTAGGCGGGCGAACTCGACCCCGCGGCGCTGAGCCGGCTCTGGGAGCGGCTGCCGGCTCTCTCCTGCCCGGACCTCGCGAGGGCCGTCAGTCGCCCGCGGCCAAGCCGGTACTGCAGCTCCAGCGTCGCCAGCGCCCCGGCGCTCGGCAGCGACTCGCCGGTCTCCCACCGACGCACCGTCGGGTGACTGACGCCGGTGTGCCGCGCCACCTCACTCATCGACGCGCCGGCCGCCTGGCGGAGGTCGGCCAGGACCGTCGGCAGCTGCGCCTCCGTCCACTGCTGGGTCAGCAGCGGTGGTGGCGCCAGCCCGGCCGCAGCGAGCACCGGGGCGAGCGGGACCCGGTAGACCCGTGCCATGGCGCGGGCCAACGGCAGGGCGACAGGGCGCCGCCCGGTCTCGTAGCGGCCCAGACTCGAGGCACTCACGCCCAGGACGGCGGCAGCCTCCCGCTGGGTCATCCGGACCCGGCGTCGCAGCGCTGCGAGCCCCGACGCCGGACGGCGGAACCGGCGTCGCCCGCACGCGGCCAGCTCCCCGACCTCCGTGCCGCATGCGGTCGCCAGCCGCCGCAAGGCCCAGGAGGGCACCCTCGTCCGCCCCGTCTCCCACGCGAACACGGTGGACGACGCGACCTCCAGAAGGTCCCGGACCTGCGCGCGCGTCCATCCGCGCTCCCGGAGGACCGCCCCGAGGCCCGGCAGCACCTCGCCGTCGTACCGGCACGGTGGATGGTCGGCCAGGGCGAGGTCGAGCTCCTCGCGGCTGAGTCCGAGCTGTCGCGCCAGGCGCGGGAGCAGGTCCTCGGGAGGACGGGTGTTGCCCCGCTCCCACTGGTAGACGGTCGCCGGACCGACGTGCAGCACCCGCCCGAGCTCCACGCGATCGAGACCCGCCTCCAGGCGTGCCCTGACGAGAACCGGCGCATCCGCGGGCGCCGGCCGACACGGCCGCCGCGGGGCGGGACCGGCCAGGGCGGTCACCGTGGCGAGGTCGGCGCCCAGGGCGTCGGCGATGGCCTCCAGGTGGCGGGGGTACGGACGCCGACCGTCCTCCCACCGCTGGAACGTGGTCGGGTGGACGCCGATGCGCCGGGCGGCCGCGCCGAGGGACATCTGCTGCGTGCCGCGCCACTCGGACAGGCGACGTCCGAGCGCCTGCGCCGACGGCGCGATCATCGGTCGCGGAAGCGGTTGATCGCGGCGAGGTGCTTCTCCCGCTTCCCGGTGTCCTTGACGCCGAGGCCCTCGGCGGGGGCGAGGGTCAGCACGCCGACC
>NZ_FPBA01000015.1 GCF_900116515.1 Geodermatophilus amargosae | reverse complement strand
CGTAGTCGCGCAGCTCGTCGCGGACCGCGTCGGCGTTCCAGTCCGCGGTGCGCAGCAGCCGCTGCATCCCGTCCGGAGACACCTCACCGGCGGCCTCGGCCAGCGTGCAGCCGTTCTTGCGCTCCAGCTGACCCAACAACCCGCGCAGATAGGCCAGCACCCGGGCCCGCGGCTCGGCGCGGCTGAACGCAGCGGCAATGCGCCGGTGGACCTCCTCCAGCCCCGCCGCCCAGTCCTGCACCTCGGCCACCAGGCCATCGCAGCGCATCCGCCCACGCTGCTACCAGCCCTCAGCCGATCACGACAGCGACACGCTCAAGTGCCGTTGCAGTACTAGGCGCACTCGTTCGAGGTGCGGGAGGCAACGCTATTGAGGCCGGACGGGCGCGGCCCTACGCAGTTCTACGTATGGACGGCGGGCCACCCCGCCGGCGCCGGTCACGCGGCGGAACGATGCCGTGACAAAAGGCCCTGCACGATCGGCAACCGGCTCACTACGGTCAGCTGCGTGTCGAGCACCACGACATGTCACGCAGCGTGGCTGGAGCTCGTCGGCGACGTCCTGCAGGGCCAGCCCGGAGCGCGGGAGTTCCCGCACGCGCGGGTGGCCGACCTGCTCCGGGAGTCCTTCGACGCGGCCTGCTGCTCGCTGGACGTCGTCGACGGCGCCTGGGTGGACCACGTCGTCTCCGGCTGGCCCGACGACTACCTGCCGCAGGTGCCGTCGCCCGGTGTCCTCCCCGACGCCACCACCCACCCGCTCATCCGCTGGTACTCGGTGATGGGCAGCCCGGCGGCCCAGGTCCTCGGCCGGGTGCCCCGCGAGGTGGCCTCCGCCGGCATGGCGGCCGAGTGGTCGGCGTTCGCGCGCCACTTCGGGATCACCCACCAGCTCTCCCTGCCGCTCCGGGTGGGGAACGGGATGGAGGCGTACGTGGTCAGCCGTCCCGACGACGACTTCGCCGATGCCGATGCCGACCTCGCCACCCTGGTCCTGCCGGCCCTGACCGCGCTGGTCCGCCAGCACCGGGTCCTCCACGACGCACCGGAGTGGCGATGCGACCGCGTCCGCGCGGCCGGCCTGACCGAGCGTGAGTTCGCCGTTCTCACGCTCCTCGGCGAAGGGCTCACCGCCCAGGCGATCGCCCACCGCCTGACGGCGTCGCCGAGAACGGTGCAGAAGCACCTGGAGCACCTGTACCGCAAGCTCGGCGTGCGGGACCGGCTCATGGCGGTCCAGCGAGCCCGCGACGCCGGCCTACTGGCCCCGCCGCCCGAGCCCGGCGCGCGACGCGGGACGACGGCACCCACACCGCTGATCCCCCTCCCGCGCAGCGAGGACCAGTTCCCCGCTCCACAGGCGTCCGCGAGCGAGCTCACCCGCCACCGCGCGGGATGACGTCCCGCTACCAGTACGCCGCCGAGGCGGTCTTCGGGCCGGCGCTGGAGGCCTTCCGGCTGCGGGCCGATCCCGGCCTGCTGCCCGGTGCGGTGGACGAGAAACCGCCCGGGGCCGACATCCCACCACGTCCGCTCGGCGCCGCTCTTGTGTCACCGACCACTTCGGCCTACCGTCCAATCGGTAAGTGGACGATGCGTTCTTTTATCGATCGTCCGCGGACCAGGAGAGCCTCCATGGCAGCCAAGCCCTTCGCCTCCTCCGCCGACCTGGGCGCCAAGGAGCAGATCCTCGAGGTGCTCGCCGACGGCGTGTACGCGCTGACCGCCGAGGGTGACCCCAACCTCGGCGCCATCGAGGGCGAGGACTTCCTCGTCTGCTTCGAGGCGCTGGCCACCCCGGTCGCCGCTCGCCGCTGGCTGGCCCGGCTGCGCGAGCACACCGACAAGCCGGTCCGCTACCTGGTGCTCAGCCACTACCACGCCGTCCGAGTGCTGGGCGCCAGCGCGTTCGAGGCCGAGGTGATCGTCAGCTCCGAGCAGACCAAGCACCTCATCGAGGAGCGCGGCCAGCAGGACTGGGAGAGCGAGTACGGCCGCATGCCGCGACTGTTCGAGGAGCCCGAGTCCATCCCCGGCCTCACCTGGCCCACGATGACCTTCCGCGACAGGCTGACCATCGAGCTCGGCGGCGACCGCGGCGAGCTGGTCCTGGAGTTCCTGGGCCGCGGCCACACCGAGGGCGACATCGTCGCCTGGCTGCCCGAGCAGGAGATCCTCTTCGCCGGCGACCTCGTCGAGTCCCAGGCCGCGCTCTACACCGGCGACGCGTTCCACTTCGACTGGGCCGCCGCGACCCTCGACCGGGTCGAGGCCCTCGGCGCGCAGCAGCTGGTCGGCGGCCGCGGCAGGATCGCGCGCGGCCGCGACGAGGTCGACGCCGCGATCGAGCAGACCCGCGACTTCCTGCTCACCATGCAGCGCACCGTCGGCGAGGTGCACCGGGCCGGCGGCACGCTCAGGCAGGCCTTCGAGGCCACCCACGCGGCCCTGGCCCCCCAGTACGGCGCGTGGCCGATCTTCGAGCACTGCCTGCCCTTCGACGTCTCCCGGCTGTGGGACGAGTTCTCCGGCACCGAGCGCCCCGTCATCTGGACCGCCGAGCGCGACCGCGCCGTGTGGGACCAGCTGCAGGGCTGAAGCGCGCCATGACCACCTCCGGGACCCCTCCGGAAGCGCCGGTCGTCGTCATCGGGTGCGGCCCGGTGGGCCAGACCACGGCGCTCCTGCTGGCCCGCTGGGGACTGCGCGTCGTCGTGCTCGACGGCCGTCCCGCGAGGGACCTCGTCGGGAGCAGGGCGATCTGCCAGCAGCGCGACGTCCTCGACGTCTGGGACTCCGTCGGCGTCGGCGCCGAGATCGCCCGCCGCGGCGTCACCTGGACCACCGCCCGCACCTTCCACCGCGACTCCGAGGTGTTCAGCGTCGAGTTCGCCGACCGCGGGCGGTCCCCGTTCCCGCCCTTCGTCAACGTCTCGCAGTGCCTCACCGAGGAACTGCTGGACCAGGCGATCGCCGCCCAGCCGCTCGTCGAGGTGCGGTGGGGGCATCAGGTCACCGGCATCGACCAGGACGACCGCGGGGTGTCCGTCTCCTGCGCCGACGGGACGACGGTCTCCGGCAGCCACGCGGTGGCCTGCGCCGGCCCGCGCGCCGACGTCGTCCGCACCGCACTGGGGCTCACCTTCGACGGCCAGACCTTCGGCGACCAGTTCCTCATCTGCGACATCCGTACCGACCTGCCCGGCTGGCAGACCGAGCGGCGCTTCTACTTCGACCCGGGGTGGAACCCCGGCCGCCAGGTGCTCATCCACCCCTGCCCGGAGTCGACCTTCCGGATCGACTGGCAGGTCCCGCCGGACTTCGACCTGGCGGCCGAGGAGGCCTCCGGTGGGCTCGACCGGCGCGTCCGCCAGGTCATCGGCGACCGGGACCACGAGATCGTGTGGAAGTCGGTCTACCGGTTCCACTCCCGCGTCGTGGACCGGATGCGGGTGGGCCGCGTGCTCGTGGCCGGCGACGCCGCCCACCTGTTCTCCCCGTTCGGCGCCCGCGGCCTGAACTCCGGGGTCCTCGACGCCGAGAACGCGGCCTGGAAGCTCGCCTTCGTGCTCCGCGAGTGGGCGCCGGAGTCGCTGCTCGACAGCTACCACGACGAGCGGCACGCCGCGGCCGTGGAGAACCTCGACGTCACCGGGGCGACCATGCGGTTCCTGGTGCCCAGGAACGAGGAGGAGGCCCGGCACCGCCTCGACGTCCTGGAGCGGGCCGCCACCGATCCGCAGGCCCGCGCCGAGGTCGACTCCGGCCGGCTGGCCGAGCCGTTCTGGTACGTCGACTCCCCCCTGACCACCCCCGACGACCGGCGGCCCTTCCCCGGCCGGCCCGCCCGCGGCGACGTCCCCGTCCCCGCGCCCGGCGTCCTGGTCCCCGACTGCCCCGTCACCGTGCCCGGCCGGCCCGACGTCGTCCGTCTCCGCCAGCTCGCCCGCGAGGGCGTCACGGTCCTCGTGGGTGACGACGCACCGGTGCCGGACCTGCCCGACACCGGTGACCTGCCCGTCACCGTGCACCGCCTCCGCGACCTCGACGCCGGGCCCGTCCTGCGCGAGGCGCTCGGCGCCCGGCCCGACGAGATCTGGGTGCTCCGCCCGGACGCCCACGTCGCGGCCGTCCTCACCCGCGCCGCCGACGTCGCACCCGCGACGGCCCGGCTGCTCGCCCGTCCCCTCTCCACCCTCGTCCACGCCTGAACCGATCCCCAGCGGCAGAGATGGCCATCTCTGCCACCCGCCCGAGGAGGCACACCCCATGGCGTTCTACCGACAGGTGGGCGAGGTCCCGCCCAAGCGGCACACCCAGTTCCGGCGTCCCGACGGCGGCCTGTTCTCCGAGGAGCTGATCGGCGAGGAGGGGTTCAGCTCGGACTCCTCGCTGCTCTACCACCGTGGCGTGCCGTCGGCGCTGGTCGACGCCCGCCCGTGGGAGCTGCCCGACCAGACGCTGACGCCCAACGCGCCGCTGGTCCCGCGGCACCTGAAGCTGCACGACCTGTTCCCCGGCGAGGAGCACAAGGGCACCGACCCCGTCACCGGCCGCCGCCTGGTGCTCGGCAACGGCGACGTCCGCATCTCCTACGCCGTGTCGTCGCTGGCCAGCCCGTACTACCGCAACGCCACCGGCGACGAGTGCGTCTACGTCGAGCGCGGCACCGCCACCGTCGAGACCACCTTCGGCGCGCTGGAGGTCGGCCGGGGCGACTACGTGGTCATCCCGCGGACGACGACGCACCGCTGGGTCCCGACCAGCAGCGAGCCGCTGCGCACCTACGCGATCGAGGCCAACAGCCACATCGCCCCACCCAAGCGGTACCTGTCCCGGTACGGGCAGTTCCTCGAGCACGCCCCCTACTGCGAGCGCGACCTGCGCGGCCCGACCGCGCCACTGATCGCCGAGGGCACCGACGTCGAGGTGTACGTCAAGCACCGCGGCAACGGCCCCGGCGGCCTGGCCGGCACCGTGCACGTCGTCCCGGAGCACCCCTTCGACGTCGTCGGCTGGGACGGCTGCCTCTACCCGTACGCGTTCGACATCGCCGACTACGAGCCGATCACCGGCCGGGTCCACCAGCCGCCGCCGGTGCACCAGGTGTTCGAGGGCGCCAACTTCGTGATCTGCAACTTCGTCCCGCGGAAGGTCGACTACCACCCGCTCGCGGTGCCGGTGCCCTACTACCACTCCAACATCGACAGCGACGAGATCATGTTCTACGTCGACGGCGACTACGAGGCCCGCAAGGGCTCCGGCATCGGCAGGGGCTCCATCTCGGTGCACCCCGGCGGGCACTCCCACGGCCCGCAGCCCGGCGCCGTCGAGCGCTCCCTGGGCGCGGAGTCCTTCGACGAGCTCGCCGTCATGGTCGACACCTTCCGCCCGCTCGACCTCGGGGAGGGCGGCATCGCCGTCGATGACGGCAGGTACGCCTGGACCTGGTCGGGACGGGGCCCGTCGGCATGACGGCCGTGTTCACCGGCTCCTCCGACGACGCGGCCCTGTTCCCGCCCGGGGACGTCCCGACGGCCGCCGCCGTCCCGGGGCACCGGGAGCTGAGCGCGCGGCTGGGCGACCTGGTCGGGCGCTTCGTCGTCCCCGCCGCCCGGCCTCGACGAGCTGATCCCCGCACCTCGGGCGACGGGGACCCGTTCGACGTCTCGGTCGTCGCGGCGGCCCGGGCGGCGCTCGCCGCCCCCGACGACGCCGTCCCCGCCGGCGTTCCCGCAGCCGTGGAGGTCCCCCGCACGCTCACGTGCACCGCGGGACTGCACTCCGCCGTCCGGCACACCGACCCGGTCACCGGCTCCGCCCACCACGGCTTCCTGGACGTCCTGCTCGCCACCGGCGCGCTGCTCGCCGGCGAGCCGGCCGCCGTCGCCGTCGACCGGCTCGGGGAGTCCGACGCCGGGGCCATCGTGTCCGCGCTGCGCAGCTGGCCGGCCGACCGGTGGGCCCAGGCCTGGGCGGTCCTCACCTCCTTCGGCACCTGCAGCGTGCTCGAGCCGGTCGACGACCTCGTCGCGCTCGGGCTGCTGCCCGCACCGGATCGGATCCCCGCATGAGCTGGCTCGACCTGCCCGCCGACACCGGCTTCGGCGTCGACAACCTCCCCTACGGCGTCTTCTCGACCGAGGGCACCGCGCCGCGCACCGGCGTGGCGGTCGGGAACTCCGTGCTGGACCTCGCCGCGTCCACCGGCGACGACGTGCACGCCACCGGCTCGCTCAACGCCTTCCTCGCCCGCGGGCCGCAGGCCTGGGCGGAGCTCCGCGCCAGGCTCACCGGCTGGTTCACCGACGAGGCGCACCGCGGCGCCGTCGAGCCGCACCTGGTCCCGCGCAGCGAGGTGACGCTGCACCTGCCGGTCGAGGTCGCCGACCACGTCGACTTCTACAGCTCCCAGCACCACGCCGAGAACCTCGGCCGGATGTTCCGGCCGGACTCGGCGCCGCTGACGCCGAACTGGAAGCACCTGCCCATCGGCTACCACGGCCGCGCCGGGACGGTGCAGGTGTCGAGGACCCCCGTGGTGCGCAAGTCGGGTCAGCGCAAGGCCCCGGCCGACGACGCGCCGACGTTCGGCCCGTCGCAGCGCCTCGACATCGAGGCCGAGCTCGGCTTCGTCGTCGGCACCCCGTCCGAGCTCGGCCGGCCGGTGCCGCTGAGCGCGTTCGGGCACCACGTGTTCGGCGTCTGCCTGGTCGACGACTGGTCGGCACGGGACCTGCAGTCCTGGGAGTACGTGCCGCTGGGCCCGTTCCTCGGCAAGTCCTTCCTCACCTCGGTCTCCCCGTGGGTGGTGCCGCTGGCCGCCCTGGAGGCGGCCCGCGTCCGCCCGCCGGCGCGGGACGCGACGCTGCTGCCCTACCTCGACGACACCGACGTCGAGCCGTGGGGCCTCGACGTCGGCATCGAGGTCCGGCTCAACGGCGAGCTGGTCTCCTGCCCGCCCTTCGGCCTCCTGTACTGGACGCCGGCCCAGCAGCTCGCGCACGTGACCGTCAACGGCGCGTCGCTGCGCACCGGCGACCTGTTCGCCTCCGGCACCGTCAGCGGGCCCGCCAGGGACCAGCGCGGCTCGTTCATCGGGCTCTCCTGGGGCGGCAGGGAGCCGCTGTCCCTCCCCGACGGGACGACGCGGACCTTCCTCGAGGACGGCGACGTGGTCACCCTCACCGCCACCGCACCCGGCACCGGCGGCGGCCGGATCTCCCTCGGCGAGGTCACCGGCCGGGTCGAGCCGGCACGTGCGACGTGAGCCCTCCCGCGACACCCCTGCACTCCCGCGGCACGGCACGCGGTCGCCCCGGCCCGACCGCACGGCGACCGTAGGCTGGAACGCAGCCGACCGAGGAGGCACCAGGGGATGGCGGCCGATGGAGGGGCGGGTGCGCCCCAGTCCCAGACGCTCGACCGGGGGCTGCGCATCCTCGAGCACCTGGCGGCGGTCGCCGCCCCCCAGCCGATCGTCGAGGTCGCCCAGTCCGTGGGCCTGCACCGCTCGATCGCCTACCGTCTGCTGCGCACGCTGGAGGACCACCAGCTCGTCGAGCGGGACCCCGCCGGGCACTACCGCCTCGGCCTGGGAATGGCCGCCCTGGCCCGTGGCGTGCGCACGGACCTGCAGACCGCGGCCCTTCCCCAGCTCGACGCACTGGTCGCCGACCTGGGCATGACCGCGTTCCTCGTCGTCCGGGCCGGCGACGAGGCCGTCACGGTCACGAGCATCGAACCGCAGACCTCGGCGGCCCACGTCGCCTACCGGCCCGGCATCCGCCACCCCGTGGGCCGGGGAGCACCCGGGCTGGCCCTGCTGATCCCGGAGCCCGCCCGTCCCGACGACCGGCGCGAGCTCACCGAGGCCCGCGCGCTGGGCTGGGCCACCTCCCACGGCGAGGTCATCCCCGGCTTCCGGTCGGTGGCCGCACCCGTCCTCGGCCCCGACGGCGGTGTCCGCGGGGCGCTCGCCGTCGTGTACGTGGACGACGCGGTCGACACCACGGAGATCGGACGAGCCGTGGTCGCGTCAGCCGCCCAGGTCGGCGCGCGGCTCCGGTGAGCCCGCTCCCCCACGGCGCACCGTGCGGCTGACCTCGTCCCGGGCGCGATGCCCCAGTGGGGCACGACGCCCCGTACGGGTGGCCCGGGACGTCACGACGCCGCGCGCAGCACCGTGACGAGGTCGTCCTCGGTCAGCAGCACCGGGTTGCCTCGCATGCTGCTGGAGCGGGCCGCCTTCGCGGCGACCTCGACGTGGTCCGCCGACCGGAGACCGACCGCTCCCAGCGGGAGCACGTCGAGCGCGGCCACCGTCTCGCGCAGCCAGGCCACCGCGTCCTCGATGCCGGCGTCGTCCCGCCCGGTGAGCAGCCGGGAGACCTCGGCGTAGCGCCGCAGCGCGGGAGAGGCCGGCTCGCGCTCGCGCAGCGCCCGGACGTTGGCCTCGACCACCGGCGCCAGCAGCGCGGCGCACACCGCGCCGTGCGGTGCGTCCACCATGCCGCCGACGACGCCGGCCACCCCGTGCACCGCCCCCAGCTTCGCGTTGGCCAGCGCGATGCCGCCGAACAGGCTGCACAGCGCCATCTCCTCGCGGGCCGCTCCGTCCTCGCCGCGCTCGTAGGCGGCCTGCAGCGCCCGGGCACCCCGCCGCAGCCCGGCCGCCGCGACGGCGTCGGTCGCCGGGTTGGCCTGGGGTGAGACGTAGGGCTCCAGGCACTGGGTCAGCGCGTCGAGCCCGCTGCTGGCGGTGACCGCCGGCGGGCAGGTCAGCGTCAGCAGCGGGTCGACCAGCGCGACCGCCGCCAGCAGGTGCGGGCTGCGGATGCTGGCCTTGACGCCGTGCTCCGGCGAGGCGAGCACCGCGTTGGCGGTCACCTCCGCACCGGTGCCCGCGGTCGTGGGGACCGCGACGCAGGGCAGGGCCGGCCGCTCGACGGGGATCCCCCGGCCGACGACCTCCAGGTGGTCCAGCGGGTCGGTGCCGTTGCCCAGCAGGACGGCGACTGCCTTGCCCGTGTCCAGCACGCTGCCGCCGCCGATCGCCACGACCACGTCGACGCCGGCGTCCCGAGCCGTCGCGGTCGCCGCCCGCACGTCGTCCACCGTCGGCTCGTGCGGGACCGACACGACGGCGACCGGGTCGATCCCGCCCAGCAGGGACCGGTGGCGCGAGGGGTCCCTCCCGGCGCACAGCAGCACCCGCCGCCCCAGCGTGGGCAGCAGGTCCGCGAGCTCGTCCGCGCGCCCCGGGCCGAACAGCACCCGCCGCGGGACGGCGAGGTCGAACCCGCTCATGGACCGAGCAGCACGTGCACCGGTGCGACGACCACCAGACCTCCCGGGTCCGAGTCCTGTCGCGCGATCCTAGGCGGGCTCCGGGGACCGGGGCCGCCGGTCAGACGAGGGCCCGCCGCGGGCCGTGCACGTCCAGCCAGTCGACCATCGCCGACCGGGTGGCGCCGGAGAGCCGGTGCCAGTCGGCCAGCGGCACCCGCGGCACACCGGCGGCCCGGCAGGCGGCGGCCACCGCGCCGGCCGGCGCCTCGGGGTCCCAGGCCGGGTCCAGCACGACGGCGGGGCGGTCCGCCGTCGCGGCGAGCAGGTCGGCCAGGGTGTACTCCGGCCGGGCCCGCAGCAGGGGCTCACCGCAGCTGGGCGCGGCCAGCACCGCACCGGCCACGGGCACGTCCTCCGGCCCGGCGTCCAGGGCGAACAGGTGCAGGGCGAACAGGTGGAGCGCCACCAGCGCCCCGGTGCCGTAGGCGGCGACCCACACCCGGTCGTGCCCGGTGGCCGCCGCCGCGACGGCGGCCACCGCGGCCGCGTCGGCGGTCATCCGGCCCAGCGGCGAGGACCCCGGCGACGGGCGCTCACCGTGCCGCGAGCCGCTGCCGACCGGGTCGTGGCAGGCGACCGCCCAGCCGGCCGCGGCCAGCAGCTCCGGCAGCGGCTCGGCCTGCTCGTACCCCGCCCGCCACCCGGTCGCCGCGCACGGCGGGCCCAGCCAGAGCACCAGCCCGCGGCCGCTGCCCCCCTCCGGCGGGCGCAGGACGGTGACCGCCACACCGTCCCCGGTGCGCAGCCGGTCCTCCCCCGCCCTGGGGACCGGGATGGCGACGGCACCCGGGCGGGCAGCGCGCCCGCCCGGGCCCAGGGCGGCGCGGACGGCGGCCTGCAGCCGCGGCCCGCGGACCGGGTGCGGACCCGGGCGCACGCGGTCGGCCGGCCACGGGACCGGGGACGGCGCCACCGGTACGCGCCCGGGGCGACGCGTCGAGCCGCCGAGCACCGACTGCGCCCAGTCCAGCTGGGCGGCGACGGCGGACTCGCCGGCCCGGTGCCCTCCCGGGCGCAGCGCCAGCTCCAGGGCGTCGCGCCGCCCGAGCAGGGCGAAGGCGTCCCGCGCGGCGTCGACCGCCGCGCGGGCGGCCGGGACGCGCTCGACCGGGTCCTCGACCGCCACCGAGACCAGGACCGGCCGCGGCGCGGCCAGCGCGAGCAGCTCGTGGGCGTCGGTGGGCAACCGGTGCTCCCGCCCGGCGAACCAGCGCAGCCGCGGGTGGTACCAGCCGGGATAGTGCCGGGTGAGCAGCTCCACCCCCTCGCCGAAGTGCCGGTCGGTGCACAGCCGGGCGGGGATGGCGCCGAGCACGCCGCTGGAGCTGGAGACGACGCCGGCGAAGCGGTCGTCGAAGGCGGCGGCCAGCAGCGCGGTCTTGCCGTTGCGGCTGTGCCCGCCGACCAGCACCCGGCGGGCGTCCACCCCGGTCTGGTCCTTTAGGGCGTCGAGGACCCGCGACAGTGCCCACGCCCGCCAGGCCAGACGGCCGGCGACGACCGAGGGGAAGACGCGCTCGACGGCCTCGGTGTCGTCGTCCCCGTCCGCGGCCGAGACCAGGCAGGCGCCCCACCCGCGGGCCAGCGCCGCCTCCGCCCAGGGCCCGTGGCTCGACTGCAGGAGGTAGACCGGCACGTCCCGTGCCACGCCGGCCGCGGGAACGGGCAGCAGCAGCCGCGCACGCACCGACCAGCCCTCGCCGACGACGAGCTCACGCACCTCCACCCTCCCCGCCGTCCGCACCCGGTCCACGCGGACGGACGTGCGGCGGAGGGCGGGCGGAGGCGCACCGGTCAGCCACCTGCGCCAGCGGGCGCGCAGCACCGCGCGCCGGGCCGGCCACCCGTCGGCCCCGGCCACACCGTCGACCGGCGACCACAGACCGGTGCGCGCAGGCAGACGGGAGAAGTCCGGCGCCAGGTCGCCGCCGGCCGACAGCCACGTCTCGAACGACTCGCTCGGCGGCAGCGCCCCCGCCAGCTCGGCGGTGTAGCGCCGCCGGCGCGCCGTGGCCGAGCGCCCGACGTGACCGTCCCGGGACCGGCTCCCCGGCGTCACCTGCGTCATGCGCCCGCACGGTAGGACCGGTACGTGTCCTCCGGGGTGTCGCGCGTGTTGCGTCCGTGCTGCGCGTGGTGCGGGGGTCACGGCTGGCGTGCACAGTGACGAGGTGCGCGTGCTGCTGGTGATCACCGACGAGGACTGGTACGAGGACGCCGGCTACGCGGCCGCCTGGGTGCGGGCGCTGGAGGAGCAGGGCGCGGAGGTCGAGCGGCTGGCCCGGCTACCGGCCGACTGGCCGGTCAGCGGCCCGCCGCCGGGCCACTACGACCTGGCGATCGCGCACGTGCTGGTCGAGGAGGTGGTCGCCTACGCGCCGACCTTCGCCCTGGCCGTCCTGCTCGAGGCGGCCGGCGTGCCCCTGCTCAACCCCGTCACCTCGCTGGTCGCCTCGGCCGACAAGCTCGTGACCCACGCCGTGTGGGCGGCCGCCGGCGTGCCGCAGCCCGCCGCGTGGGACCTGGCCCGGGTCCGGGAGTGGCCGATGCCCGGACGGCGGATGGTGCTCAAGCCCGCGCTGGGCGACGGCGCCCGGTACATCGAGCTGGTCGGCGACCTCGCCGCCGCCCACGAGGTCGACGCGGCCTGGCGGGCCCACGAGGCGTCCGGCGGCCACCGGCGCGGCGCGGCGCTGCTGCAGGAGTGGATCGCCGAGCCGGCGTGCGCCCGCATCTTCGCCACGCCCACCGCCACCTCCCTGGTCTACGAGAAGTCCCGGGAGGAGGGCGCGCTGGTCACCCACGGGACGGTCTACCCGCGGGTGTACGAGGCGCCGCCGGACACGGCGCGCCTGGCCCAGGGGATGGTCGCCGCCCTCGGTGGCGGGCTGATGGGCGTCGACGTGCTCGTCGAGCCGGACGGCCGGCTGCTCGCGCTCGAGGCCAATGCGCCCTTCGGCTTCGACGTCACCGATCCCCAGCAGGGGCGGTGGGTGGCCCGCGCCGCCCTGGCCGTCGCCGAGCGGGCAGCGGCCGAGCGCGCGGCAGCCGCGTGAGCGCGGGGGCCGGCCTCGACGAGGCGCTGCTGCCCGACGGCAGCGACCGAGGTCACGCGGCGCCCGCGTTGGCCGCCGTCCGCGCGCTCGGCCCGGGCGCGCTGGCCGCGGACGTGGCCCGCGCGGCCGCCGGTCTCGGCCTGCTGCACGGGCCCGCGGACGAGGCGCACGTGTTCACCGTGGACCCGGTGCCGCGGGTGCTGCAGCGCGCCGAGTGGCAGCGGCTGGCCACCGGCCTCGACCAGCGGTTGCGGGCGCTGGAGGCCTTCGTCGCCGACGCCCACGGTCCCCGCGAGGCGGTCCGCGCCGGCGTCGTGCCGGCCGTCGTGCTCGACACCAACCGCTACCTGGCCCCCGGCCTGCCGCCGCCGCGGCGGTGGATCGGCATGGCCGGGCCCGACCTCGTCCGCGGTGCCGACGGGCGACTCGTCGTCCTGGAGGACAACGTGCGGACGCCGACGCTGCTGGCCTACGCCCTGGCCGCGCGGGACCTGGTGGCACCTCGGCTGGGCGTGCAGCCGGGGCCGGCGCCGGTGCGCGAGGCCGCCCGCACGGCGATGCGGCGGATGCTCGCCGACGCCACCGACGTCCCCGACCCGGTCGTGGCGGTGCTCGGGGACGGGCCGCGCAGCTCGGTGGCCTGGGAGATCGACCGGCTCGGGGAGATGGTCGACGCGCCGGTCCTGCTGGCCGCGCAGCTGAGCGTCCGCGGCGACGCCCTGGTGCTGCCCGACGGACGCCGGGTGGACCTGCTCTGGCGGCGCACGAGCGAGGAGCGGCTGACCGACGACGACGGCCGGCCCAACGAGCTGGGCGAGCTGCTGCTGGGCCCCCTGCGTGCCGGCACGGTGACGGTGGTCAACGCCTTCGGCACCGGCGTCGCCGACGACAAGCGCACCTTCCCCTACGTCGAGGACCTGGTCCGCTTCTTCCTCGGCGAGGAGCCGGAGCTGCGCTCGCAGCCCGCCTACGACCTCGGTGACCCCGCCCGGTGCCGGGCGGCCCTCGACCGGCTGCCGGAGCTGGTGCTCAAGCCGCGGTCGGGCTCGGGCGGCCACGGGGTGCTCATCGGCCCGCGGGCCGACGCCGGACAGCTCGAGCGCGCCCGGGCCGCCGTCCTGGCCGCTCCCGGGGAGTGGATCGCCCAGGAGCCGGTGGCGCTGTCGACCCACCCCACGGTCGTCGACGGCGCGCTCGTGCCGCGGCACGTGGACTACCGGCCGTACGCGTTCTGCGTCGACGGGGAGACCATCGTGCTGCCGGGCGGCTTCACCCGGGTGTCCCTGACCGAGGGCGAGCTGGTCGTCAACGCCTCGCAGGGCGGTGGCGGCAAGGACACCTGGGTGGTCGGCTGAGGGCGGCGTTCAGGCAGCACCGGCGCCGCGGAGGACCAGGGAGACGGCGAGGGCCGTCATGACGACGGCGATGACACCGTCGAGGACCCGCCAGGCCGCCGGGCGGGCGAACACCGGCCGCAGCAGCCTGGCGCCGAAGCCGAGGACGGTGAACCAGGCGATGCTGCCCAGCCCGGCGCCGGCGGCGAACTCCCAGCGGTGCTCGCCGTGGGTGGAGGCCATGGAGCCCAGCAGGACGACCGTGTCGAGGTAGACGTGCGGGTTGAGCCAGGTCAGGGCCAGGCAGGTGCCGACCGTGGCCGCGAGGCCGGCGCGGGCGCCCGCGGAGTCCGGGAGGAGCACGCCGGGCCGCAGCGCCCGCCGTGCCGCCAGCGCGCCGTAGCCGAGGAGGAACGCCGCACCGGCGAAGCACACGGCCGGGACGAGCCACGGCACGCGCTCGAGGGCGGCACCGGCCCCGAACACGCCCGCGACGATCAGGGCGAGGTCGGACAGCGCGCACACCGCCACCACCGCGCTCACGTGCTCGAGCCGCAGCCCCTGCCGCAGGACGAAGGCGTTCTGGGCACCGATGGCGACGATCAGCCCCAGTCCCAGCGCGAGCCCGGAGGCGACCGCGACCAGCGCGGGAGTCGTCGGCACGCCGTCGACGCTAGGAAGCGGTGACCATCGGGTCCAGCTGAAGATCCTGATGCACCGTTAGCGTTGCTGTCCATGGAGCTCGACCTCGCGCAGCTGCGTGCGCTGGACGCGACCATCCGCGGCGGCACGCTGGAGGCCGCCGCGCGGGCGCTGCACGTCACGCCGTCGGCGGTCAGCCAGCGGCTGCGCGCGCTCGAGGTCGCGACCGGCCGCATCCTGCTGGTGCGGACCAAGCCGGTGCAGGTGACCGAGTCCGGGCAGGCGGTGCTGCGGCTGGCGCGGCAGGTCGACCTGCTCGCCGCCGACGTCGCCCGCGAGCTCGGCGGGGACGGGTCGGACGACGGGGTGCCCACGCTGCCCATTGCGGTGAACGCCGACTCGATGGCCACCTGGGTGCTGCCCGCCCTGGCGCCGCTGGCCGGTGAGGTCTGCTTCGACCTGCACCGGGAGGACCAGGACCACACCAGCGCCCTGCTGCGCGCCGGCACGGTGATGGCGGCGGTGACCGCGCAGGCCGAACCGGTGCCCGGCTGCAGCTCCACCCGCCTGGGCGGCATGCGGTACCGGCCGATGGCCACGGCGGGGTTCGCCCGGCGCTGGTTCCCCTCCGGCCCCTCCCCCGAGGCGCTCGCCCGGGCCCCGGTCGTCGTCTTCGACCGCAAGGACGACCTGCAGCACCGCTACCTGCACGCGCAGGCCGGCAGCACCGTCGCGCCACCGGTGCACTTCGTGCCCGCCTCCGCCGACTACCTCGCCGCCGTCACCCTCGGCCTGGGATGGGGCATGGTGCCCGACCTGCAGGCGCGCGACGGAGCGGTGGAGCTGGTCGACCTCGACCCGGCCGGCGCGGTCGACGTCACCCTGTACTGGCAGCAGTGGCGGCTGCGCTCCGCCACCCTCGACCGCGTGCGCGAGGCCGTGCTGGCCGCGGCCGGCCGCGAACTCGACCGGCCCGTCGACGCGCACCCCGGTGCCGGCGGGCACGTGCTGGTGGACGGTGGGGGTGCCGGCGGTGCCTACGATCGGTCGTGATGCCTGACCGCTCGCACGTCCAGGTGGTCCTCGGCCAGCAGGTGTACGCGGTGCTCGAGCAGTGCCGGAAGCCCGAGGTCCTGTGGGCCAAGCTGGCGACGGGCAACTACGACTGGCTCGGCGTCCGGCGCAACGGCAGGTACGTGCTGGGCCGGCCGCGGCTGTCCGCCGTCGTCCCGGAGGAGCCCGGCCCGCTCCCGGACGACGCCCGGCAGCCGCACCGCATCGAGGCACTGGGGCCGCTGCAGCGGGTCCCGCGGTGGGAGGCCTTCGCCACGGCCGAGGAGGCCCGGGACACCTTCCGGCGCCTCGCGCGGGGAGACCCGATCACCCCGCTGCGCACGTCCGGGATCTGGCGGGCCCGGCTGGTCCTGGACGGCCGGTCGGTCGAGGAGCGCCTGGTCGTCCGCCCGCTGCCGCGGCTGCTCTGACCCGGGGTCCGCTGCCCCACACGACGGCGGCGCCCGCCACCCCGGCGAGCGGGGTGACGGGCACCGTCGGGGATGAGGTGGTCAGCCGCCGCGGACGCTGACGGGGGCCTCGTGGGCGACCTCGGCCAGGTCGTGCGTCCGGAAGTCGTCCTCGAGCTCCTCGAGCGAACGTCCCCGGGTCTCCGGTGCGAACTTCTTGACGAAGACGAGCGAGCCCACGTTCACCAGCGCGAACAACCCGAAGGTCAGGCTGGCCCCCAGCGCCTCCACCAGCGGCGGGAACGCGAAGGAGATCGCCGCGTTCACCGTCCACAGCACGAACACCGCGATGCCCATCGCGAAGCCGCGGATCGTCATCGGGAAGATCTCCGAGAGCAGGAGCCACACCAGCGTGCCGATGAACGTCTGCACGAAGAAGACCACGAGCAGCATCGCGGCGAGGATCAGGTAGCTCCTGAACCCCGACTCCGGGAGCAGGAACGACAAGCCCAGCACCGCGTGCCCGGCCGCGACCCCGGTGAAGCCGGCGAGCAGCAGGGGTCTGCGGTTGTGCCGGCCGATGAGGACGATCCCGAGGATCGTGCCGATGATGGCGACCACGCCGACAGTGATGGTCAGGATCAGCGAGGCGCTCGCCCCGAGTCCGGTCGACTCGAGGATGGTCGGCGCGTAGTAGTTGACCGTGTTGATGCCGGTCGCCTGCTGCACCGTCGCCAGGCCGCATCCCAGCCACAGGATCCGCCGCATCCAGGGGAACGCCCGCAGGTCACGCAGGGCCGCACCCTTGTCCTCGGAGGTGTCCCGCTTCGCGTGCTCGACGATGACGTTGTACTCCTCGGACGCCTCCGCCGGGTCGCGGCTCAGGCCGAGGACGCGCCGGGTGTCCTCGAACCGCCCGCGCACGGCGTACCAGCGCGGCGAGTCCGGCAGGAAGAACATCCCGACGAGGAGGGCGATGGCGGGGATCGTGGCGATGCCGAGCATCCACCGCCACACGTTGGCGTCCTCGATGACGGCGTCCAGCAGCGCGTTCATCGCGAAGGCGAGGAACTGGCCGGTCACGATCATCAGCTCGTTGATGGTGACCATGCGGCCGCGCCGGTCGGCGGGGGCCATCTCGGCGAGGTAGAGCGGGCACGTCACCGCGGCGGCCCCGACGCCGAAGCCGAGCAGGATCCGTCCCCCGGTCATGATCGCCACGTTCGGCGCGATCGCGCAGATCAGGGCGCCGAACAGGAACAGGCCGGCACAGACGAGCAGGCTGCCCTTGCGGCCGAGCCTGTCGGCCAGCTTGCCGCCGAGCAGGGCGCCGAACGCCGCGCCGGGGAACAGCAGCGAGCTGACGACCACGGCCTCGGTGAAGGTGGTGAGGGCGAGGTCATCCCGCATGTACAGCAGCGCACCGGAGATGACCCCGGTGTCGTAGCCGAACAGCAGACCTCCGAGGGTGGAGATCACCGTCAGCTTGACCAGGAACCGGTTGTGCGCGGGTGATCGCCGCGCTCCGGTGGACGTCCCGGAGGACGAGTGGATCGACATGGGCCGCTCTTTCGGGGAGGAGGCCGTCATGGCCCCGGGTGGAGGTGTCGGGAGGAGAGGGAGGGCGCCCCCGGCTTCCCGTCGGGACGGGGACACCGGACGGGCGGACGCGGGGTCCGCGGGAACACGTCGACGGGCATGCGGTGCCCGGGAGCGGGGTCCCGGCCGCGCGGCCGGGCACAGGGGTCGCGCCCACGGAACGGGATGCAGGACCGGAGGACCGCGTCGCCGGCCGGCGTGCGAGCGCGCGGACGGGGACAGGTGGGATGGGTCGCCCCTCGGCGAGCCGGGCGCCGCCGGCGGTCGGCGTCGCGGAGGATGACCGCGTGGCCCACTGGCGGAAGGGTGGTCGCGCGTCCGTCCGCGAGCTCGCAGCCGGTGCTGTGGACCTGGTGCGCCGGCGCGGCCGGTCCGCGGTCTTCCGGGCGCTCCGGATGACCGGGGCGACGGTGGCCGCCTACCTCGTCGCGCAGCTCGTCGGGCTGCACGAGCCGCCGCCGCTCATCGCGGCGCTGAGCGCGCTGCTCGTCGTGCAGGCGACGCTCACCAGCACCCTGGTGAACGGGGTCCAGCGGGTGCTGAGCGTGGTCACCGGTGTGGCGCTCGCGGTGGTCTTCGCCGCCGTCGTGGGGCTCACCTGGTGGAGCCTCGGCGCGCTGGTGGCGGCCGCCATCCTCGTCGGCCAGCTCCTCCGGCTGGGTCCGCACCTGGTGGAGGTGCCGATCAGCGCGATGCTGGTGCTCGGGGTGGGCGCCGTGGGCGCGGAGTCCCTCGGCGGCCAGCGGGTCCTCGAGACGCTGATCGGCGCAGCCGTCGGGATGCTCGTCAACGTGCTGTTCCCGCCGGCCGTGCAGACACGGTACGCGGTCCGGTCGGTCGAGCGGTTCGCGGGTGAGATCGCCGCGCTCCTCGACGACGCCGCCATGGCACTCGTCACCGGACCCGTGACCCCGGAGCAGTCGACGCGCTGGCTGCAGGACGCCCGCCGGCTCAACCGGCACGTCCCCCGGCTGGACCGGGCGCTCGCCCACGCGGAGGAGAGCCGCCGGCTCAACGTGCGCGCACTGCGGTCCCCGTGGGCGACCACCGGGGTACGTGCCGGCCTGGACGCCCTCGAGTACACGTCCGTCTCGCTGCGCACGCTGTTCCGCGCGATGGACGACGCCACCCGGGAGCGCACCGGGGTCCGGGACGACGCCGGTTATGCCGCCACCGTCCAGCACACCACCGCCAGCCTCCTGGAGCGCATGGGCACCGTGGTCCGAGAGTTCGGCCGGGTCCTGACGGCTGAGCCCGGCGAGGCCCGGCGCACCGCGCAGGCACGGCTGGCCGGGTCCCTCGCGGCCCTGAGCAGCGGCCGTGCGCTGATGGCGGACCTGCTCATCGGCGACCCCCGCAGCAGGACGGGGCTGTGGGAGTTGAACTCCGCGCTGCTCACCACCGTCGACCGCATGCTCGACGAGCTCGGTCCCGGGCCGTCGGAGGAGGCCCCGGCCGTCCTCGTGGAGGCCCGGGCTCCGAGGGCGCCGTACCGGATGCGCCTGGGCCGCCGTCCGTCCTGACGCCGCGGGGTCGCGGTCGGCGAGGACCGGGTTCCGTGGGTGCACGTCGTGCCTCCTTCCGGACGCGAGCGGGACGGGTGTCGCAGGACCGCGGTCAGAGGTCGCCGTCGAGGAACTGGGCCCGGCCGAGTCCGAAGGACCAGTCCGCCCGGGTGTTGCCGACGACGGACACGACGAGGTCGCCGGGGGCGAGGGCCGTGACCTCGCCCAGCCGCCGGCACAGTCCCGCGTAGAGGGCCCTCTTCTGCTCGTCGGAGCGCCCCTGCTGGAAGACCTGGAGCACGACCAGGTCGTCACTGCGCTCGATGCCCAGCCCGGTGTCCTCGCAGATCAGCTGCCCGGGACGGTGTTCGGTGATCACCTGGTAGCGGTCCCGGGGCGGAGCGGCGAAGTCGTCGAGCAGGACCTCCTGGACCGTGTCGGCCAGCAGGCGGAGCTCCTCGGGACTGCGCCGTCCCTCGACGACGTCGATGCGGACCAACGGCACGGGGAGCCTCCCTCGGCATGGTGCGCCCGGCGTGATGCGGGCCACATGGCCGAGGACTATGTCAGGACATTAGGACTTTGTGAAGAGCCGGAGACGAACGGGCGCACGGCGACGGTGTCGTCCGCCGGGGAGTCCCCGGGGCATGCCGACAGGACCCCCGACCGGCGCAGGCGCCACCCCGGCCGGTCGGGGCGGCGCGGTGACGGCGCGGTGCGTCAGCGACCGACGAGCGTCGTCTCGAAGTCGTAGCGGGAGGCGCGGTAGACGTGCCGTCCGTGCTCCACGGGGGCGCCCTTGTCGTCGAACGCCGTGCGCTGCATCGTCAGCAGCGCCGACCGCGGGGGCTCACCGAGCAGCCTCGCCTCGTCGGCCTTCGCCAGCCGCGCCCCGATCCGCTGGTGGGCCACCCTCAGGTGGACACCCTGACCGCGCAGGTACTGGTACAGACCCCGCTCGGTCAGCTCGGCGAGCGTCGGCTCGAACCGCCCCGGCAGGTAGTTGGTCAGGATCGCCAGGGGCTCACCGCGGGTCCGGCGCAGCCGCCGGAGGGCGACGACCTCCTCCCCCGCCGTGACGTCGAGCTCCACGGCCACGTCGGCCGGCACCGGCACCCGCTCCAGCGTGAGGACCTCCGTCGACGGCGCCTCGCCGCCGCGCGCGAGGTCGTCGTAGAGGCTCGTGAGCTCGACCGACCGGCGGACGTGGGGCTGGATGACCTGGGTCCCCACCCCGCGCTTGCGCACGAGCAGGCCCTTGTCGACGAGCTCCTGGACGGCGCGGCGGACGGTCGGGCGGGAGAGCCCGTAGCGCTCGGCCAGGAGGAGCTCGTTCTCGAGCTTCGCCCCCGCGGGGAGGCTGCCGTCGGAGATGGCCCGCTCGAAGGCCTGGGAGAGCTGGAAGTACAGCGGGGTCGGGCTGGAACGGTCGATGTCGAACGTCGGCGTGACGGCCACCTCGTCCTCCTCCTCCGGCCGGGCGGGACGTCGTCCCTCGCCGACACCATCCGCATCCTCGCACCCGGCGACCCGCTCCGACGTCCCCACGTCGGGGCATCCGGACGTCCGGACGTGCTGCTGTCCGTATGTCATTACAAAGTCTTGACGCGGCTCTGTGCCGTGGCGCACAGTCTGCAGACACCGCAGGACGACGCACAGGGACGGAGCGCACCGTGCAGGACGCACTGGACGTGGTGGCCATCGGCCGCAGTGGCGTCGACCTCTACCCGCTGCAGGTCGGCGTGGGCCTGGAGGACGTCGAGACCTTCGGGAAGTTCCTGGGCGGCAGTGCCGCGAACGTCGCGGTGGCCGCCGCTCGGCTCGGGCACACCGTCGCGCTCGTCACCGGTGTGGGTGACGACCCCTTCGGCCGATTCGTCCGCCGCGCGCTCCGGGACCTGTCGGTCGACGACCGCTTCGTCGTCGTCGACGGCGAGCACCCGACGCCGGTCACGTTCTGCGAGGTCTTCCCGCCCGACGACTTCCCGATCTGGTTCTACCGCCGCCCGACCGCGCCGGACCTGCAGGTACGCCCCGAGGACCTCGACCTGGACGCCGTGCGCGAGGCCCGGCTGTTCTGGGCCACGGTGACCGGCCTGTCCGAGGAGCCCTCCCGCTCGGCCCACCACGCGGCCTGGGAGGCACGCCGGCGGCGACCGCACACCGTGCTCGACCTCGACTACCGGCCGGTGTTCTGGAGCTCGCGCGAGGAGGCGTCGGCCCAGGTCCGCGCGGCCCTCCCCCACGTCACGGTCGCCGTCGGCAACCGCGAGGAGTGCGAGGTCGCCGTCGGGGAGACCGATCCCGACCGGGCCGCCGACGCCCTGCTCGAGGCGGGCGTGGAGCTGGCGGTGGTCAAGCAGGGCCCGCGGGGCGTGCTCGGCAAGACCCGCACCGAGCGGGTCGTCGTCCCCCCGACCCCCGTCGACGTGGTCAACGGCCTGGGTGCCGGCGACGCCTTCGGCGGCTCCCTCGTCCACGGTCTGCTCACCGGTCTGCCGCTGGAGCAGGTGCTGCGCAACGCCAACGCCGCCGGGGCGATCGTCGCCTCCCGGCTCGAGTGCTCGACCGCCATGCCGACCGCGGACGAGGTCGACGCGCACGTCGCCGCCCACCGCGCGCCCGCCCCCCGACTGGAGGACACCCGTGTCTGACACCGCTCTCGACCTGCCCGACGTCGCGACGGGCACGCCGCTGTGCGCCACCTACGCCGAGGTCACCGAGCTGCGCAGCCGGCACCCCGAGGCGATCGCGCAGGCACTGGCCACGCGACGGCGGCGCCCGTCGTTCCTCCCCGGGGACGGCCGGCTGATGCTGGTCGCCGCCGACCACCCCGCCCGCGGCGCGCTGGCCGCGCAGGGCCGGCCGACGGCGATGAACAGCCGCACCGACATGCTCGACCGGCTGCGCACCGCGCTGTCCCGGCCGGGCGTGGACGGGCTGCTGGCCACCGCCGACATCGCCGAGGACCTGCTGCTCCTCGGCGCCCTGGAGGACAAGGTCGTCGTCGCCTCGATGAACCGCGGCGGCCTGGCCGGCTCGGCCTTCGAGATGGACGACCGGATGACCGCCTACGACGTGCAGGGCGTGGTCGAGGCCCGCTTCGACGCCGCCAAGATGCTCAACCGCTTCGACCTCGACGATCCCGGCACCGTCGTCTCGATGGAGGCGGCCGGCCGGGCCGTGACAGCACTCGCCCGCGCCGGGGTGATCGCCATGCTCGAGCCCTTCCTGTCCCGCCGGGCGGACGGCCGGGTGGTCAACGACCTGTCCCCCGACGCGGTCGTCAAGAGCGTGCACATCGCCCAGGGCCTGGGCGCCACCTCGGCCTACACCTGGCTCAAGCTCCCGGTGGTCGACGAGATGGAGCGCGTCATGGACGCGACCACGCTGCCCACCCTGCTGCTCGGCGGCGACCCGTCGCGGCGGCCCGAGGAGACCTATGCGCAGTGGCGCGACGCCCTCGCGCTGCCCTCGGTGCGCGGCCTGGTCGTCGGCCGGACGCTGCTCTACCCGCCCGACGACGACGTCACCGACGCCGTGGACACCGCCGTGTCCCTCGTCCACTGAGCCCGGGGCCCCTCGACCCACCACGGAGCGACCGGATGACCGCGACCACCCGCACCCTCCACCTGCCGGCCGGCAGCGCCGCCTCCGGGGACTACGCCCTCGAGGTCACCCCCGAGTCCGCGGGCTGGAGCTCCTCCGGCCTCCGGGTCCTGGAGCTGGCCCCCCGCGGCGGGCACACCCTGCGGACCGGCGAGGACGAGGTCGTCGTCGTCCCGCTGTCCGGCGCCCTCTCCGTCGCCTGCGACGGGGAGGTCCTCGAGCTGACCGGCCGGCCGCACGTCTTCGCCGGCCCCACCGACTTCGCCTACCTGCCGCGGGAGGCCACCGCGGAGCTCTCCAGCGAGGCCGGGGGCCGGTTCGCCCTCTGCAGCGCCCGGGCCGGCCGCCGACTGCCGGTCCGGTACGGACCGGCAGAGGAGGTGCCCGTCGAGCTGCGGGGGGCCGGCCCGTGCAGCCGGCAGGTCAACAACTTCGCCACCGCCGGCGTCTTCGAGGCCGACTCGATCATCGCCTGCGAGGTGATCACGCCGGGCGGCAACTGGTCGAGCTACCCGCCGCACAAGCACGACGAGACCTCCGAGGCGGAGAGCGAGCTCGAGGAGATCTACTACTTCGAGGTCGCCCCTGGCCCGCAGGGTCAGCCCGGACCGGCCTACCACCGCGTCTACGGCACACCCGAGCGCCCGATCGACGTGCTCGCGGAGGTGCACGACCGCGACGTGGTCCTGGTCCCCCACGGCTGGCACGGACCGTCGATCGCCGCGCCCGGCCACGACCTCTACTACCTCAACGTCATGGCCGGCCCGGGCCCGGAGCGGGCCTGGCGCATCGTCGACGACCCCGTGCACGCCTGGGTCCGCGACAGCTGGACCGGCCAGGACGTCGACCCGCGGCTGCCCCTGCACGCCCCCGCCCACCACCCAGAGAACGGAGCGACCCGACCGTGAGCGCGCCGTCCCACCCCCCGGCCCGGACCGAGACCGTCCGGCTGACCGTCTCCCAGGCCGTCGTCCGCTTCCTCGCGCAGCAGCACACCGAGCGCGACGGGCAGCGGCAGCGGCTGTTCGCCGGCTGCCTGGGCATCTTCGGCCACGGCAACGTGGCCGGCCTCGGCCAGGCGCTGCTGCAGGCCGAGGTGGACGAGCCGGGCGCGCTGCCCTACGTGCTCGGCCGCAACGAGCAGGCGATGGTGCACACCGCCGTGGCCTACGCCCGGGCCAAGGACCGGCTGCAGACCTGGGCGCTGTCCACCAGCGTCGGGCCCGGCTCGACCAACATGCTCACCGGCGCCGCGCTGGCGACGATCAACCGGCTGCCGGTGCTGCTGCTGCCGGCCGACACCTTCGCCACCCGCTCCGCCGGGTCGCTCCTCCAGGAGCTGGAGCTGCCCGCCTCCGGCGACGTCACGGTCAACGACGCCTTCCGCCCGGTGTCGCGGTACTTCGACCGCATCTGGCGGCCCGAGCAGCTGCCGGCGGCGCTGCTCGGCGCCATGCGGGTGCTCACCGACCCGGCCGAGACCGGCGCGGTCACCCTCTGCTTCCCGCAGGACGTGCAGGCCGAGGCCTTCGACTGGCCGGTGGAGCTCTTCGCCGAGCGCACCTGGCACGTGGGACGGCCGCTGCCGGAACCCGCGGCCCTGCGGCGCGCCGTCGAGGTGATCCGCTCAGCCCGCCGCCCGCTCGTCGTCGCCGGCGGCGGCGTCATCTACTCGCACGCCACCGGGGCCCTCGACGCCTTCGCCACCGCCACCGGCATCCCGGTCGCGCAGACCCAGGCCGGCAAGGGCGCGCTGCCCTTCGACCACCCGCAGTCGGTGGGCGCCCTCGGCTCCACCGGGACGACCGCGGCCAACGCCCTGGCCCGCGACGCCGACGTCGTCATCGGCATCGGCACCCGGTACCAGGACTTCACGACCGCGTCACGGACGGCGTTCAGCGACCCGGACGTGCGCTTCGTCAACGTCAACGTCGCCTCACCCGACGTGGTGAAGCACGCCGGGGTCGCGGTCCAGGCCGACGCCCGCGAGGCGCTGACCGCACTCACCGACGCCCTGGCCGGCTGGTCGGTCGACGAGGCCCACCGCTCGCGCACCGCGGAACTCGCGGTCGAGTGGGAGGCCACCGTCGAGGCCGCCTACCACCCGGAGGTCCCCAGCGCCGGCGAGGGCGGCCGGCTGACCCAGAACGAGGTCATCGGGCTGGTCAACGAGGTCTCCGCCCCGCGGGACGTCGTGGTCTGTGCCGCAGGGTCGATGCCCGGTGACCTGCACAAGATGTGGCGGGTCCGCGATCCGAAGGGCTACCACGTCGAGTACGGCTACTCGTGCATGGGCTACGAGATCCCCGGGGGCATCGGCATCCGGATGGCCAGCCCCGACCGCGACGTCTTCGTCATGATCGGCGACGGCTCCTACCTGATGATGCCGACCGAACTGGTCACCGCCGTCCAGGAAGGCGTCAAGATCGTCGTGGTCCTGGTGCAGAACCACGGCTTCGCCTCGATCGGCGCGCTGTCCGAGCAGCTGGGGTCCCAGCGGTTCGGCACCCGCTACCGCTCCCGCGCGGCGAACGGCCGGCTCGAGGGCGACGTCCTCCCGGTGGACCTCGCCGCCAACGCCGCCAGCCTCGGTGTCGACGTCCTCACCGCCCAGGACGGCCCGAGCCTGGAGGCCGCACTGCGCAAGGCCAAGGCCAGCGACCGCACCACCGTCGTCCACGTCGAGACCGACCCCCTGGTCGACGCGCCCTCCAGCGAGTCGTGGTGGGACGTGCCGGTCAGCGCGGTCTCCACCCTCGAGAGCACGCAGCACGCCCGCGCCGTCTACGAGCAGTGGAAGGCACGCCAGCACCCGTACCTGACGCCGTCCGAGCGCGGTCCCGTCCAGCCCTGAGCACCGTCCCATCCGGAGGAGAGGAACACATGACCGCGCAGCACTCCGCGGCGCCCGCCCCGCAGTCGACGGCCCCGCAGTCGACCGGCGGAGCCCGCATCCGGATCGGGTCGGCACCCGACTCGTGGGGCGTCTGGTTCCCCGACGACCCCCAGCAGGTCCCCTGGCAGCGCTTCCTGGACGAGGTCAGCGCGGCCGGCTACGAGTGGATCGAGCTGGGCCCCTTCGGCTACCTGCCCACCGACCCGGCCCGGCTGGGCGACGAGCTCGCCGCACGCGGCCTGCGCGTGTCGGCCGGGACCGTCTTCGAGCACCTGCACCGCCCCGACTCCTGGGACGACGTGTGGCGGCAGGTCGGCGACGTCGCGACGCTCACCGCCGCGATGGGCGGCACCCACGTGGTGGTCATCCCCGACGTCTGGCGTGACCACAGGACCGGGGAGGCCATCGAGCCCCGGGACCTGCCGGAGGAGGGGTGGACGCGCCTGGCATCCGGGATGGACCGGCTCGGCCGGGCGGTGCAGGAGGAGTACGGCCTCGCCATCGCCTTCCACCCGCACGCCGACAGCCACGTCGGCCGGCAGTCCGAGATCGAGCGCTTCCTCGCCGCGACCGACCCGCGGTACGTCCCGCTGTGCCTCGACACCGGGCACGTCAGCTACTACGGCGGCGACAACCTCGACCTGATCCGCCGATTCCCCGATCGCATCGGCTACCTGCACCTCAAGCAGGTCGACCCGGCCGTGATCGAGCGGGTGCACGCCGAGGACGTCCCGTTCCCGAAGGCGGTGCAGCTGGGCGCCATGATCGAGCCGCCGCACGGCGTGCCGGACCTGCCGCCGCTGCTGGCGGAGGTCGAGCGGCTCGGGCTCGACGTGTTCGCCATCGTCGAGCACGACCTCTACCCCTGCCCGCCGGACGTGCCCCTCCCGATCGCCCAGCGCACCCACCGGCTCATCGGCTCCTGCGGGCTGCCCTCGATGGAGATCGGCCGTCCGCGCACCCCCTCCGCCGGGGACCGGGCATGACCGCCACCGAGGTCCTGTCCGCCGTCCGCGCGGCCGTGTCGGTTCCCGCGGACCTGCGCGTCGCCGTCCTCGGCGTGGGCCTGATGGGCGCCGACCACGTCGCCCGGCTGCACGGCCGGGTCTCCGGGGCCCGCGTGGCCGTCGTCAGCGACGCGGCCACCGACCGGGCCGGCCGGGTCGCCGCCGGGGTCCCCGGCTGCCGCGTGGTCACCGACCCACTGGCCGCCGTCGCCGACCCCGAGGTCGACGCGGTCGTCATCGCCAGCCCCGGCCGGTTCCACGAGGAGCAGGTGCTCGCCTGCATCGACCGCGGCATCCCGGTGCTCTGCGAGAAGCCGCTGACCATGGACGCCGACAGCTCGCTGGCCGTCGTCCGCGCCGAGGACGCCCACGCCGCCCGCACCGGCCGGCGGCTGGTGCAGGTCGGGTTCATGCGCCGCTTCGACCCCGAGTACGCGGCACTGCGCGAGCTGATCGCCGCCGGCGGCATCGGCGAGCCGCTGGTGGTGCACTGCGCCCACCGCAACCCCGCCGTCCCCGCTGGCGTCACCACCGAGTCGATCGTCAACGACTCCGTGGTCCACGAGGTCGACGTCGCCCGCTTCCTGCTCGACGAGGAGATCGCCGCGGTCACCGTCCTGCGGCCGCGGGCGACCCGGCACGCCGCCCAGGGACTGTCCGACCCGCTGCTGGTGCTCCTCGAGACCGTCGGCGGCCGGATGGTCGACGTCGAGTGCTTCGTGAGCACCGGCCTGGCCTACGAGGTGCGCACCGAGGTCGTCGGCGAGGACGGCAGCGCGATGATCGGTCTGCACAAGGGGATGGTCCGCCAGCACACCGGGCCGGGCGGCGCCGTCCGCAGCACCGCGGTCGCCCCGGGCTTCCGCGAGCGCTTCGGCCTCGCCTACGACCTGGAGGTCCAGCGCTGGGTGGACGCCGCCCGCCGGGGAACCGTCGACGGGCCCGGCGTCTGGGACGGCTACGCGGCGCAGGCGGTGTGCGCCGCCGGCGTGGAGGCGCTGCGCACCGGCCGGCGCACCGAGGTCCGGATGGAGCAGCGATGAGGATCGCCCTGGACCCGCAGATGCTGCGGACGACACCGCTGCTGGAGCTGCCCGACCTCGTGGCCCGCATGGGCTACGAGTGGATCGAGCTCTCCCCCCGCGAGGACTTCGTCCCCTTCTTCAAGCACCCCCGGGTGGACACCGCCACCGTCCGGGCGTTCAAGACGAGGCTCGCCGACGCCGGCGTGGGGGTCACCTCGCTGCTGCCGGTCATGCGGTGGTCCGGTCCCGGTGAGGTGGAGCGGCAGGCCGCGGTCCGGTACTGGCGGCGCGCCATCGAGATCTGCGTCGAGCTCGGCGTCGACACGATGAACAGCGAGTTCAACGGCCGGCCCGAGGCGCCGGAGCTCGCCGAGGCGATGTTCTGGCGCTCCATGGAGGAGCTCCTGCCGGTCTTCGAGCGGGAGGGCCTCACGCTGGCGCTCGAGCCGCACCCGGACGACTTCATCGAGCTCGGCCACCCGGCGGTCGACATGGTCCGGGGCATCGACAGCCCGTGCGTGTCCTTCCTCTACTGCCTGCCGCACACGTTCCACCAGGGCGACGACGCGCCGGGGATCATCGCGCACGCCGGCGACCTGCTCACGCACGTGCACGTCGCCGACTCGATGGACCACACCGCCTCCGACGGGCTCCGGTACATCACCAACCCGCCCGGCAACCCCGTCCGCGTCCACCAGCACGCGGAGATCGGCCGCGGCGACGTCGACTTCGACGAGGCCTTCGCCGCCCTGGCCGGGATCGGCTTCGACGGCGTCCTGACCACCTGCGTCTTCGGCTGGGACGACGAGGCCCGCGAGTCGGGCACCCGCATGCTCGCCGCCATCCGCGAGCTGGTCTCCAAGCACTTCCCCGACGGCACCCTTCCCTGAGAGGCACCTCCCATGGCCCAGCACATCCCCCACTGGATCGACGGCGCCCGCCGCGAGGGCACCAGCGGCCGCACCGGCGAGGTGACCGACTCGGCGACCGGCGAGGTCGTCGGCGAGGTCGCACTCGCCTCCACCGAGGAGGTCGACGCGGCCGTCGCCGCCGCCACCGCCGCCTTCCCCCGCTGGCGGGACACCTCGCTGGCCAAGCGCACCGCGGTGCTGTTCCGGTTCCGGGAGCTGCTCAACGACCGCAAGCCCGAGCTGGCCGCGATCATCACCGCCGAGCACGGCAAGGTCCTCGACGACGCCCTCGGCGAGGTGTCCCGCGGCCAGGAGGTCGTCGAGTACGCGTGCGGCGTGCCCTCGCTGGTGCGCGGCGGGTTCACCGAGAACGCCTCGACCAACGTCGACGTGTTCTCCATCCGCCAGCCGCTCGGCCCGGTGGCGGTGATCAGCCCGTTCAACTTCCCGGCCATGGTCCCGATGTGGTTCTTCCCCATCGCCATCGCCACCGGCAACACCGTCGTCCTGAAGCCGAGCGAGCAGGACCCCTCCGCGGCGATCTGGATGGCCGAGCTGTGGAAGGAGGCCGGCCTGCCCGACGGCGTCTTCAACGTGGCGCAGGGCGACAAGGTCGCCGTCGACCGCCTGCTCGAGCACCCCGACGTCAAGGCCGTGTCCTTCGTGGGGTCCACCGCGATCGCCCGCTACGTGTACGAGACCGGCACCCGGCACGGCAAGCGCGTGCAGGCCCTCGGCGGCGCCAAGAACCACATGGTCGTCCTGCCCGACGCCGACCTCGACCTGGCCGCCGACCAGGCGGTGAACTCCGGGTTCGGGTCGGCCGGCGAGCGGTGCATGGCCATCAGCGCGGTGCTCGCCGTCGGCGGGGTCGGTGACGACCTGGTCGCCCGCATCGCCGAGCGCACGCGGACCCTGCGCACCGGGGACGGCCGCAAGGGCTGCGACATGGGCCCGCTGATCAGCAGGAAGCACCGCGACCGCGTCGAGTCCTACGTCGAGGCCGGCGAGCAGGAGGGCGCGAAGGTCGTCGTCGACGGCCGCCAGGTGCAGCCCGACGGCGCCGAGGACGGCTTCTGGCTCGGCCCGACGCTGGTCGACCACGTCGAGCCGCACATGAGCGTCTACACCGACGAGATCTTCGGCCCGGTCCTCTCGGTGCTGCGGGTGGACACCTACGACGACGCCGTCGGGCTGATCAACCGCAACGAGTACGGCAACGGGACCGCGATCTTCACCAACGACGGCGGCGCCGCCCGGCGCTTCCAGCACGAGGTGGAGGTCGGGATGATCGGCATCAACGTGCCGATCCCGGTCCCGATGGCCTACTACTCCTTCGGCGGGTGGAAGAACAGCCTCTTCGGAGACTCCCACGCCCACGGCGCCGAGGGCGTGCACTTCTTCACCCGCGGCAAGGTGATCACCTCTCGCTGGCTGGACCCCAGCCACGGCGGCCTGAACCTCGGGTTCCCGCAGAACGTCTGACCGCGTCACCGACGCCGATGCCGTCAGTGCCATGGTCGCCGCCACGGATTCCGCCTTCGGGCGGATCGACGTCGTGGTGAACGACGCCGGGCTCTCGCTCACCTCGGCGTTCGAGCGCGTGACGCTGACCGCCTGGCGGGCGGTCATGGCGGCGGACGTGGAGTCGGTCGTGCTCGTCACGCAGGCCGCGCTGACGTTCCTCCTGGCGCGTGGCGGCAGCGTCAACGTCGCGTCGGTCGCGGGCCTCGGCGGTGATGCGGGCATGAGCGGCTACAACGCGGCCGAGGGCGCGCTGGTCGACCTGACCCCGTCGCTGGCGGTCGAGTTCGCCGACCGCGGGGTGCGGGTCAACGCCGTCGCCCCGTCGCTGACGTCGACCGACGCCACCGCGGACATCCCGGCCGAGGACGTCGCGGAGTTCCTCCGGCGCATCCCCATGGGCCGGGCAGCGGAGCCAGCCGAGGTCGCCGACGTCATCGCCTTCCTCGCCGGCCTGGACGCCCGGTTCGTCACCGGAGTGGTCCTACCGGTCGACGGAGGACTCCGGGCCGGCAGCGGCCAGCCTCCCCGCCGGTGACCGCCACCGCCCGGGCGACCGGACGGACCGACAGATCAGGAACAGGAGCAGGGACATGACCGGACCGTCGTTCGACCCCAGCCGCTTCGCGGGCAGGGTCGCCTTCATCAGCGGGGTCGCGCGCGGGCAGGGCCGGCAGTTCGCCGTCGACCTCGCCAAGGAGGGCGCCGACGTCATCGGCTTCGACATCTGCGAGGACATCCCGGGAGCCAGCACGGCCATGGCCACCGAGGCCGACCTCGAGGAGACCCGCGCCCTGGTCGAGGCCACCGGCCGGCGGATGATCGCCGAGCGGGCCGACGTCCGGGACTACGCCGCGGTCGAGGCCGTGCTGGCCAAGGGGCTCGCGGAGTTCGGCCGGGTCGACGTCGTGGTCGCCAACGCCGGCATCCTCGCGGGCGCCGGTCCCTTCTGGGAGATCAGCCTGCAGAACTGGAAGGACACCGTCGACACCGACCTCACCGGTGTCTGGCACACCGTGCGCGCGGCCACCCCGGCCATGATCGAGGGGGGCCGCGGCGGGGCGATCATCATGATCGCCTCCGCCGGCGCGACCAAGGGGTTCCAGAACATCACCCACTACGTGGCGGCCAAGACCGCGCTGGTCGGCATGCTCAAGCCGATGGCGGCCGAGCTCGGTCCGCACTTCATCCGGGTCAACGTCCTGTCGCCGACCAACGTCAACACCGCGATCTACATGACCGAGACCAACAAGCGGCTCTTCCTCCCGGACAACCCCGCCCCGACCGACGAGGAGTACGAGATGGCCTCCCGTCCGCAGCACGTCATCCCGATCGGCTGGATGGAGACGCGGGACACCTCGGCCGCGCTGCGCTTCCTCGCCTCGGACGACGCGCGTTACGTCACCGGTCTGGAGATGCGCGTGGACGCCGGCGTCGTGCTGCGCTGACGGCCGGGAGACGTCGGGGAGCTCCTCGGACCGACCAGCAGCGCAGCGGCTCCACCTGCCGGTGTGGTCGGTGCCGGTGTGGTCGGTGCCGGTGTGGTCGGTGCCGGGAGGCTCCAGGACGATGGGGCGCATCGAGATGCCCGAGGCGACGCGAGTCGCTGCGCCCCGCCCCCAGGAGGATCGGATGCCGGCCCTGCTGCCCCCGCTGCCCACGATGATCGTGGGCAGCCTGCCCCAGCCGGACTGGCTCATCGACCGGGAGCGGCTGGGCCACCAGTTCCCTCCGCGGGTCCGGGCGCGGGAGCTGTGGCGCATCCCGCCGCAGCACCTGCAGGAGGCCCAGGACGACGCCACCCTGGCGGCCGTGCGCGCGCAGGAGGAGGCCGGCCTGGACGTGGTGACCGACGGGGAGATCCGCCGCGAGTCCTACTCCAACCACTTCGCGACGGCCCTCGACGGCCTCGACCTCGAGCACCCCGGGACGGTGCGCAACCGCTCGGGGATCGACATCCCGGTGCCGCGGGTGACCGGCGAGATCCGCCGGCCGTCGCCGGTCCAGGCGGACGACGTCCGGTTCCTCCGCGCGCACACCGACCGCGCGATCAAGATCACGGTGCCCGGGCCGTTCACGATGGCGCAGCAGACGCAGGACGAGCACTACCGCGACGACCGGGCGCTGGCCATGGCGTACGCCGACGTCGTCCGCGAGGAGATCGCCGACCTGTTCGCCGCCGGCGCCGACATCGTCCAGGTGGACGAGCCCTGGCTGCAGGCGCGTCCCGAGGTGGCCCGCCGCCACGGCGCCGAGGCCGTGACCCGCGCCGTGGCCGACGCCGCCGGCCCGGTGCACGTGCACCTGTGCTTCGGCTACGCGGCGATGGTCTCGGACCGGCCGGCCGGCTACTCGTTCCTGCCGGAACTGGCCGACACACCCGCCGACACCGTCTCGGTCGAGACGGCGCAGTCGCACCTGGACCCGACGACCCTGCGGCCCCTGCGGGGCAAGGGCATCGCGCTCGGTGTCCTCGACCTGTCGACCCCGGAGGTCGAGACCCCGGAGACGGTCGCCGACCGGGTGCGGCGGGCGCTCGACCACGTCGACGTGGACAGGCTGGTGCTCTCCAGCGACTGCGGGCTGAAGTACCTCCCGCGGGCGTCGGCCGCCGGGAAGATGCGGTCCCTCGCGCAGGCGGCCGCGGTGCTGCGGTCCGAGATCTGACGCGGCCGCCGCCGGTCGGGTCGATCATCGACCCATGGGCGAGGACCACGTCGGGGACCCCGAGGACGTCCGTGCGGTGCTGGCGGCGGAGGACCGCCGCTACCAGGCCATGCTCGACGCCGACCTGGCGACGCTCGACGCGTCGTGCGCGGCCGAGCTGAGCTACGCCCACTCCAGCGGCGCCCGGGACACCAAGGACCAGTACCTCGAGAAGGTGCGCTCGGGCTACTACGTCTACCGGCGCATCGACCACCCGGTGGAGCGGGTCGCCGTCGTGGGCGACAGCGCCCTCGTGGTCGGCCGCATGACCGCCGACCTGGACGTCGACGGCAGGCCCAGGACGATCGACAACCTGGCCCTCGCGGTCTGGACGAGGGCCTCGGGTGGGTGGCAGCTGCTGGCCTACGCCCCCACGCCCCTGCCGGCCTGAGCCCGGGCCCCACGCCTGCCGCTACGCCTGCCGCTGCAACACGAAGTCGTAGCGGGCCTCGACCCAGGGGTCGGCCGACGTGCCGCCGTCCGGGGTGGCACCGGGCTCGCGCTGCTCGAACGCGACGACCAGTTCCTGCTTGGTGCCGAAGACGACGTCGCTGTCCAGGTACTCCGCGCCCTCCTGGAACAGGTGCGTGACCAGCGGCTCGTAGCCGGGCACGTCGATCAGGAAGTGGACGTGCGCGGGCCGGAAGTGGCTGATCCCCGTCCGCGCGACCAGGTCGCCGACGGGTCCGTCCATCGGGATGGTGTACCCCCGCGGCACGATGGTGCGCAGGCAGTAGCTGCCGTCCTCGCGGGTCGTGTACCGGGCCCGCAGCCGGGCCTCGTCGAGGCCGGGGATCTGCGACTCGTAGGCGCCCTCCGTGTCGGCCTGCCAGACGTCGAGCACACCGCCGGCCACGGGGTCCCCGTCCAGGTCCCGGACGGTGCCGTGGACGAACAGCGGGGTCCCGGGGACGCCGTCGGACATGTCCCCGCCGAAGCCGAGCTCCGGCGAGCCCTCGATGTGGAAGGGCCCGAGCACCGTCGCCGGAGTCGCCACCGGGTCGAGGCGGTGGTTCATCTGGACCACGAGCATCGACAGGCCGAGGACGTCAGAGGCGAGGATGAACTCCTCGCGCTTGTCGTCGCTGATCTGGCCGGCCCGGGTGAGCCACCGCACCGCCGCCGCCCACTCCGCCTCGGTCAGCCGGACCTCGCGGGCGAAGTCGTGCAGGTGGCGCACCAGTGCCGCCATGAGCTCGGCCACCCGCGGATCGTGCGCGGTCCGCCACCGCTCGACGGCGAGCTCGGTGATGTTGTCCTCGGTGACCGGTTGCACGGGAACCTCCTCGCGAGCCGTGGGGACGGCGGGCACCGTCCGCGACGTCGATCGATCCGCCCGCGGCCTCCTTGACACGTGACCCAGGCCACACGAGGGTGGCACGGCCCGGGCTCGGCCCGCTGCGCGAACACCGGGTCCGGGAGAGTCCGCCGACGTCCGAGGAGAAGACGATGAGCCTGCCCGGTACCGCACGCGGGAACGAGGCTGGCGCCCCCGTCGCCGGCCGTCCGCTGGTGTTCCGCGGAGGGACCGTCCTGACCATGGACGACGCCTCGACGGTCCTCCGGGACGCCGACGTGCTCGTCGTCGACGACCGGATCGCCGGCGTCGGCCAGGGGCTCCCCGTGCCCGACGGCACCCAGGAGATCGACGCCCGCGGCGGCATCGTCATGCCCGGCATGATCGACACGCACCGCCACATGTGGCAGACCGCCATGCGGGGGTACGGCGCCGACTGGACGCTGACCCAGTACTTCGTCTGGTACTACCTCGAGCACGGCAAGAAGTTCCGCCCGCAGGACATCGCCGCGGGCAACCGGCTGGCGGCCATCGAGTCGCTCGACGCCGGCGTCACGACGACGGTCGACTGGTCGCACAACCTGCACACCATCGAGCACGGCGAGGCCGCTCTGGAGGCGCTCCGCTCGGTGCCCGGCCGGTTCGTCCTCGCCTACGGCAACATCCAGGCCGGCCCGTGGGAGTGGACGGCCGACCCCGCCGTCCGCTCGTTGCTGGAGCGGCTGCGCGACGACGCCGACGACCGGATGGGCGTGCAGGTCGCCTTCGACGTCACCGGGGACCCGGCCTTCCCCGAGAAGGCGGCCTTCGAGGTGGCCCGTGACCTCGGCATCCCGGTGACGACGCACGCCGGGGTCTGGGGTGCCACGAACGACGACGGCATCCGGCTGATGCACGAGCACGGGTTCACGACCCCGGAGACGGTGTACGTGCACGCCTCGACCCTCACCCGGGACAGCTACCAGCGGATCGCCGCCACGGGCGGGTCCATCTCGGTGGCGACCGAGTCGGAGTGCAGCGCCGGCCAGGGGCACGCGCCCACCGAGCAGGTGCTGCAGTACGGCATCCCGGTCTCGCTGTCGATGGACACGAGCGTGTGGTGGAGCGGCGACATGTTCTCCGCGATGCGGGCCACGCTGAACGCCGACCGGATGGCCGAGCACATGGACGCCCACCTCAGGGGGGACACGATCACGCACCTGCGGCTGCGGGCGCAGCAGGTCGTCGCGTGGACCACGCGGGGCGGCGCCTCCGCGCTCGGCCGCGACGACCTGGGCAGCCTGCAGGAGGGCAAGAAGGCCGATGTCGTGCTGGTCAAGAACGACGCCTCGCCGGTGTCGTTCCCGTTGCTGAACCCGTACGGGCACGTGGTCTTCCAGGCCCAGCGGGGCGACGTGCACACCGTGGTCGTCGACGGCCGGGTGGTGAAGTACGACGGCAGGCTCGTGGGCATCGACCTGGCCCCCGTGCGCCGTGAGGTCGAGGCGACGGTCGAGTACCTGCGTGCGGAGATCGGCGAGGAGGCCTGGCAGCAGGGCATGTTCCCCGAGCGGCCGGAGGCCGAGGCCGAGATCCTGGAGAACCCGTACCAGTACACCGACTACAAGGACGAGTCCAAGCGCGCCGGCGGTGAGGAGCGGGTCCTCGGCCGGTGACGGTGGTCGTGCCGCCGGCGTGACCGGGGCGCCCGTGCACCGGTCGGGCACCCCGCCGGGCCATGAGGGGTGGACCGGCGCGCCGGGCAGCGCCAAGGTGGCGCATGCGCGTGCAGACGACGACGTGCTGCGTGGTGGGCGGCGGGCCGGCCGGGATGATGGCCGGCCTGCTGCTGGCCCGCGCAGGCGTGGACGTGACGGTCCTGGAGAAGCACGAGGACTTCTTCCGGGACTTCCGTGGCGACACGATCCACCCGGCGACGCTGCGGGTCCTCGCGGAGCTGGGCATCGCCGAGGAGTTCCTCGCGCTGCCGCACACCCGGATGCCACGGGTCACCATGGAGACGGCGTCCGGACCGCTGACCATCGCCGAGTTCACGCGGCTCCGGCCGTACGGGTTCATCGCCTTCGTGCCGCAGTGGGACTTCCTCGACTTCCTCCGCGTCCAGGCGGAGAGGCATCCGACGTTCCGCCTCCTCCGGGAGGCCGAGGTCACCGACCTCGTCGTCGACTCCGGGCGGATCGCCGGCGTCCGGGCCGAGACGGCGGACGGGCCGCTCGAGGTCCGCGCCGACCTCGTCCTCGCCGCCGACGGCCGCGACTCCGTCGTCCGCGAGCGCGCGGGACTCGAGGTGGTCGCGGCGTCACCACCGATCGACGTCCTCTGGTTCCGGCTGCCCAGGAGGCCCGGCGACGACGTCCCCTTCTTCCGGACCGAGGGGGACAGCGTCCTCGTCTGCATCGACCGGGGCACGTACTGGCAGCTCGCCCACGTCATCCCCCACCAGGGCTTCGCCCGCGTGCAGGAGCGCGGACTGCCGGCGTTCCGGGCCGCGGTCGCCGCGCTGGTGCCGGTGTTCGCCGACCGGCTCGGGGAGCTGACGGACTGGGAGCAGGTCAAGCTGCTCAGCGTGCGGGTGGACCGGCTGCGCAGGTGGTACCGCCCGGGCCTGCTGTGCATCGGGGACGCGGCCCACGCCATGTCGCCCGCGGGAGGCGTCGGCATCAACCTCGCCGTCCAGGACGCCGTCGCCGCCGCCGACGTGCTGGCGCCGGCCTTCCGTGCCGGCGGTCCGACGACCGGCCACCTGCGCGCCGTCCAGCGCCGCAGGGAACCGGCCACACGCCTGACCCAGGCGTTCCAGATCAGGGTGGTCGGCAACCTCTACCCACGGTCGGGACCGGCCGCCGAGGACCGGCCGGACCCGCTCCCGATCCGGGTGATCCGCCGGCTGCCCGCGTTGAGGCACCTGACCGGCCGCTTCATCGGCATGGGTCTCCGGCCGGAGCACGTGCGCCCGGCTGCGGCCACGCCGGTGGGCTGAGCGCGGGAGCGTTCGGGACGACCGCCTCCCGGGCGGCTCACCCCGGGGCGGGCACCCGCTCGTCGGTGGTCGGCACCCGCGTGGCGCTCCCCCGGTACACGGAGCCGAGGAACTCGAGGACGCCGCGGCTCTCGGCCGGCTGGGCTCGGTGACCGACGTAGCCGTCCGGACGGACCAGGTAGAGCGCGCCGGCCTGCGCCCCGTAGAGGCGGTGGGCCTCCCCGTCGACGTCGTGGAGGACGCGATCACCCGGGATCCCGGCCGGTGGTGCTCCCGACGGGAGCACCAGACAGGACCGCACCTCGCCGCCCGTCAGGTCCTCGACGTGACGGGCGATCCCGGCCAGGCGTACCGGCTCCTCCGGCTCCGTGTGCGCCCCCGGGAAGAGCAGCAGGGACCAGTGCGGCCCCCGGAGGTGGTCGAACACGCGAACCGGCTCCCCGCCGGCGTCCCGGCCCCGGGCGTCCGGCGCCCGGTCACCGCCGTGCGGACCCCGGCCGAACCGTAGCCGTCCGAGCAGGTCCACCACCCGGTGTCGGTCCGCTCCTGACGCCCTCGACAGGCGGAACGGTGCCCGGAGGTCCTGCGCCAGGGGGCCGTTGCGGTAGCCCACGCCCAGCTCCGCCGCCCTGTCCAGGATCATGCGCTGGACGGCACCCACCTGGAGGAGGGGTGCGAGCACCCGCTCGCGCAGCACCCGCACGACCGGATGACCCGAGAACACGACGCCGTGCCCCACGTCGCTGCCGCGCAGGACCGAACGGGCGACCGGACGCCGTTCCTCCTCGTACGTGTCGAGCAGGTGGTCGGACGCCTTCCCCTCGAGCACGAGCGCGAGCTTCCAGCCGAGGTTGTAGGCGTCCTGGATGCCGGTGTTCATGCCCTGTCCCCCGGCCGGGCTGTGCACGTGGGCCGCGTCCCCCGCCAGGAGGACCCGTCCCACCCGGTAGCGGTCCACCAGCGCCACCCGGGGCGAGAAGTCCGACAGCCACGTCGGGTCGTGCAGGTGGACGGAGCCCAGCCCGCGCTCGGCGAACAGCCGCTGGAACAGCTCCAGTGACGCCGGCTCGACGCTCCCGTCCGGGGCGACCTCGACGTTGGCCTGCACCTGCCACACGCCCGTACCGGAGAGCGGGTCGGCGGCCAGGTACGTGTCACCGTCGAACCAGGCGTGCGACACCCCGGGCTCGAGGCCGTCGATGCGCACGTCGCCGAGGACGAAGTGCTGTGTCCTCGCGGTGCCGACCATGCGCAGCCCCACGAGGTCCCGGACGGCGCTGTGCCCCCCGTCGCAGGCGACCACGTACCGGGCCCGGACGCGTTCGGCTGCTCCCTCCTCGGCCGGTGCGCGCACCGTCGCCGTCACCCCCTCGCCGTCCTGCTCGACCGAGGTCAGCTCGCGGCCGAACTCGACCCCTCCGCCCAGGGACTCCAGTCGTCCGCGCAGGACCTGCTCGGTGCACCACTGGGGGATGATGAGGAGGTCGGGATACGGCACACCCGGAGCCGGCGGCCGTGCCGGCACCCGGACGTCAGCGGTCAGCCGGCCCCCGACGTAGAGCCGCAGGTGGTTGTCCCGCCGTCCCCGCTCCAGCGCGGCTCCCGCGATGCCCAGGTCGTCGAGGACCTCGAGGCTGCGGGGCTGGAGCCCCTTGCCGCGCGACCGGTAGTGCGGCTCGGTGGCCCTCTCGACCACCCGGCAGTCGATCCCCCGTCGCCGCAACTCGCAGGCCAGGGTCAGGCCGGTGGGGCCGGCCCCGACGACCAGGACGTCGGTGCTGCTCGTGTCCACGGACCATCCCCTCCCGAGCGGTGGCGGAGTGCGGCGCAACGTACGCCGCGCCGACACGGGGGAGCAATGGGATCCACCCGCCGGTCGCAGGACCGGCCGTGGGTCCTTCGGCGTACCCGTTCAGCCAGCGGTCGCGCGGACCGCCTCGTCGATCAGGCGGGCGACCGCACCGGGCCGGGCGACGGTCACCGCGCGCGAGGCGTCGATCTCGACGGTCCGGGACCTCGCGCGCTCGGCCATGAACCGCATGGAGTCGGCGGGGACGGCCAGGTCCTGCGTGGTGACGAGGGTCCACGACGGGACGGTCTTCCAGGCGGCGCGCGTCGCCTCGTCCTCCAGCGCGTCGGCGACGACGGGCCGCTGCGTGACGGCCATCAGGTCGGCCACCGTCCGGGGGACGTCGGCGGCGAAGACCTCCCGGAACCGGTCCTGCCGGATGTGGAGGTCGGTGACGGTCCCGCGGTCGTCGGTGGTCACCGGCACGGGACGCAGGGCCGGTCCCAGCTCGCCACCCGGGAACACCGCGGCCAGCTCGCCGGTGCTCTCGCCCTCCTCCGGGCTGAAGCCGGCGACGTGGACGAGAGCCGTCACCCGGGGGTGGCCGTCGGCGGCCTCGCTCACGACGGTCCCGCCGTAGGAGTGGCCGGCGACCACGATCGGGCCGTCCACGCTGTCGAGGACGCTGCGCAGGGACCGGGCGTCGTCGTGCAGGCCGCGGAGCGGGTTGGCCGCCGCGATGACCGGATGGCCGTGGCGGCGGAGCTGCGCGATCACGCCGTTCCAGCTGGAGGAGTCGGCGAAGGCCCCGTGGACGAGCACCACCGTGGGCGTCGTCGTGTCCGTGCGGGGCTCGGGGGTGGTGCTCGTCGTCGATCCGTTCCTCTCGGGTCGTGAGTGGCGGTGACCACGTGGTGGCCACGCCACCGGTGGGTGGAGGACGGGGTCAGGGCGCGATGACCAGCTCCGCGATGCGGTCGCCGGCCATGGTGAAGCGGTAGGCCAGGTCCGCGACGCCGCCGGGGAAGTCCCCCTCCAGGTGGTTGACCGCCACCCAGTGCTCGTCGTCGACCCGCTGGGCTCCGGTCAGCGTGGTCGTGTAGCTGAACTGCGACCCGGAGTGCCGGAGGAAGCCGAGGACCTCCTCGGTCCCGCGGAAGGTGCGCCCCTCGTCGGTCACCGCGGCATCCGGGGTGAAGGCGCGGATGGCGGTGTCGGCGTCGCGGGCGGCGTGCGCGGCCAGGAAGCCCCGGATCGGCGCCGGGAGCTCGGTGGGCTGGATCGTGGTCGGTGCGGTCATGCAGCGACCGTGCGACCTCCCGGCGCCCGAGGGTCAAGCGCTGCACCCTCCCCCGGGGGGAGGGTGCAGAGTGCGCGGGTGCTCTCGATCGGTGAGTTCTCCCGCCTGACCCACCTGAGCGTCCGCACGCTGCGCCGCTACCACGACGCCGGCCTCCTGGAGCCGGCCCGGGTGGACGCCGCGAGCGGCTACCGGTACTACACCGGCGAGCAGATCCCGACCGCGCAGGTGATCCACCGGCTGCGCGAGCTCGACGTCCCCCTCACCGACGTCCAGCGCATCCTGCGCTCCTCCGACCCCGGCACGCGGGCGGCCCTCGTCGCCGACCACCTGCACCGGCTGGAGTCCGGGCTGGAGCGGACCCGCGCCGCGGTGGCCTCGCTGCGCCGGCTCTTGCAGCCGGAGCCGGCGGCGGTGGACGTCGAGCTGCGCCGGGTGCCGGCGACCACGGTCGCCGCCGTCGAGGACGACGTGCAGCTGCGCGACGTCCTCGGCTGGTACGCCGGCGCCATGGCGGAGCTGGACGCCGTGGTCCCCGAGCCGGCCGGCGTGCCGGGCGGGGTGTACGAGAACGAGCTGTTCGAGACCGGGCGCGGGCACGTTCTGGTGCACCTCCCGGTGGCCGGGCCACCGAGCAGCGGCCGGGTGCACCCGGTGACCCTGCCGGCCGTCGAGCTGGCCGTGACCACCCACGTCGGCACGCACGACGACATCGACGTCACCTACGGCGAGCTGGGGGCCTGGGTCGTCGAGCACCTGCTCGCGGTGGCCGGGCCGGTGCGCGAGACCTACCTGGTCGGCCCGCGCGACACGGCGGACCCGGCCGCGTGGCGCACGGAGATCGGCTGGCCGGTCTTCCAGGTGGCGCCGGCCTGAGACGTCGGTCGGACGCGACGTCGGCGTGGGGGCGCAGCGGATGCGTCCCGGGCCGTCCCGTGCACGGGCCGTGCTGACGACCGCGCTCAGCCGACGACGGGAGCGCTCGACGGCCGGACCGCCGGCGACGTCATCGGCGACCGACGCCGAGCACGGTCAGGAACGCGGCCGCCCCGAGGACCAGGCACCCGGCGATGACCGGGACGTAGGAGCCGGAGGCGTCGACGGCCACACCGGCGAGCGGAGCGCCCACCGCCGACCCGATCCCGGCGCTGGTGTAGAGCACCCCCAGCAGCCCGCCCAGGCGCGTGGTGCCGAACCGCTCGGCGACGACCGCGGGACCGAGGGCCACGAACCCGCCGTAGCCGACCCCCAGCACGACGGCGAAGGTGAACAGCACGCCGTACCCACCGCTCCCCAGGCTCCACAGCGCGAAGCTCGCGCCCATGGTCAGGAAGCAGCCCTGGAAGGCGCGCAACGCACCGGTCCTCGCCGCGACCACCCCGAGCACCAGGCGGCCGGCGGTGCTCGCGGCGCCGATCACCCCGACCAGCGCCGCCGCCGCGACCCGGTCGACCCCGGCCTCCACGGCGTACCCGGGCAGGTGCACGAACGGCACGAACAGCGCGACGGACAGCAGGCCGGACGCCAGGTACAGCCGTCGGTAGTCGCGATTGCGCACCGCCTCGGCCAGCGTCAGCGCGGCCGGCCCGGTCTGCACCGGCGGGCGGGTGACGACCAGGGCGCAGACCACGAGCACCGCTGCGCCGGTCATCCCGAGCAGGAGGTGGGTGTTCCGCCACCCCACCTCGTCGATCAGCGCGGCGGCGAGCGGCGCGACGGCGAGGGTGCCCAGGCCGATGCCGGTCACCGCCACCCCGATCGCCAGCGTGCGCCGCCGCTCGAACCAGCCGCTGACGACGGCCACCATCGGGACGTAGGCACAGGCCACCCCGATGCCGACCCCCAGGCCGTAGGTGAGCAGCCCGATCCACAGCTCACCGGCCTGCGACGTCGCTGCCAGCCCGGCGCCGAGGGCGATCCCGCCGACGAGCAGCACGCGCCGGGGGCCGTAGCGGTCCACCGCGACGCCGCTGAGGGCGCCGAGGCCGAAGTACGTGAGCGAGGTCAGCGCGAAGAAGACCGACGTGGTGCCGCGGCCGGCGCCGAACTCCTCCGCCATCGGCTCGAGGAACGCGCCGAAGGAGTAGGCGATCCCGAACGAGGCGAACATCGCGGCGAACGCCGCGGCCACCATCACCCAGCTCCGGACCGAGTCGACCGATGCCGAGGGGCGCATGCCGCGGGAGGATACGAGGCCGTTCCGTGCCCGCCCGGAGGCGGCGGGACCCGGTCTCGACGTCGAGCGTCCTGGACGTCGGTCCGGGGCGTTCGCCACCGCCCCCGGTAGCCTGGGGACCGGGACAGTGGGTCACAGGAGGACAGCACCGCATGCCCTTTCCACCGCGCCGCCGCTCGCCCGACGGGACCCCGGCCCGGCAGCAGTGGACCGACCGGGTGCCCACCCGCCGCACCTCGCGCCCACCGGCCGGCGACGAGCGGCTCGCGGAGCACGGCGACCCCTCGGCCGTGCCTCCACCCGCGGACCCGTGGGCCGCACCCCCTCCGCCGTCCCGGCCGTGGCCACCGGCCCCGGGGGCTCCGCTCCCCCGCGAGGACGGTCGTCCCGACACCCGGCGGCGCGGGGAGGAGGTCGCGCCCCCGGACGCCGGGGAGCGCCTCCGGCGTCGCCGGCTGCGGCGCCGTGTCGGCCGCGGCCTGCTGATCGCGTTCGTGCTGCAGGCGCTGGTCCTGCTGTCACTGCGCTGGGTCGACCCGCCGACGACGGCGTTCATGCTGGCCAACGACCAGGGCGCGGTGCAGCAGTCGGTGCCGGTCGAGTACGTGTCGCGCAACTTCCTCGCCGCGGTCATCGCGCACGAGGACCAGCCGCTCCCCTACCGCGCCGGTGCCTTCACCTGGGACGAGCTGTCCGGCCGTGCCGAGGCGCACCTGCGCGGGGAGGACGACCCGTCGGGGTCGACCATCCCGCAGCAGGTGGCCAAGAACCTCTTCCTCAACCAGGACATGAGCGTCTGGCGCAAGGCGGTCGAGGCCGGCCTGTCGGCGGAGCTGGCGCTGGTCCTCGACGACCGCCGCATGCTCGAGCTGTACGTCAACTACGCCCAGCTGGGCCCGCGGGTCTACGGCATCTGCGCGGCCAGCTGGTACTACTTCGACACCCCGCCGTCCACGCTGCCCGTCGACCGGGCCGTGCAGCTGGTCGGGCTGCTGCCCTCACCGGGACACGTCCAGCGGGCGCCGGGCGGCGGCCTCGACTTCGACGTGGACGACGGCCTCGGCTGGCTCTCGCGCTCCCACGTGGTCAACGCGCAGAACCGGGTGCCGCGGCACATCGCCGCGCAGGGCTTCGGGCCCGTCGAGGACGCCGGCGTCGAGGGGCTCGCCCAGGACCAGCCGGCCTCCGACGACGACTGCTCGCAGATGCCCGAGGAGGTCGCCGAGCTCATCGCCGCCGAGGGCACCGAGTAGTCGGCGACGGCGCGCTCAGGTGCGCGGTTCGCGACCGGCGGGCTGCCTCGGCTCGGCGAGCAACGGGGTCGGGGCGCGCAGCGGGGCGTGGCCGGGTGCGGCAGCCGTCACCGGCAGCGGCGCGCCGTCCACGACGACCGTCACCGGCCCCTCGCCGCGCACGAGCGTGACCGTCGTGCCCTCCCGCGTCGTCTCGACGCGGAGCAGCCGGCCGCGCCAGGTGACGGAGTAGGCGGTGCGGGAGAGGGAGGACGGCAGCAGGGGCGCGATCTCGAGGTCCTCGCCGTCCTCGCGCAGCCCGCCGAGACCGGCGACGAACGCGAGCCACGCACCTGCCACCGCGGCCAGGTGCAGCCCCTTCTCGGTGTCCCCCTGCACGTCGCGCAGGTCCACGAGGGCGCACTCCCGGAGGTAGCGCAGGGCGAGGTCGGGGTGCTGCGCCTGGGCGCACACGACCGCCTGGACGGCGGCGGACAGGGAGGAGTCCCGGACGGTGCGCGCCTCGTAGTACTCGAGGTCGCGGGCCACCTCCTCGCTGGTGAAGTCCTCGCGGCACCACCACAGGGCCAGGACGAGGTCGGCCTGCTTGAGCACCTGACGCCGGTAGAACGTCGCGTAGTGCTGGTGCTCCTGCACCGGGTAGGCCTCGCGCTGGTCCTCGAACGGCCACTCCCGGTAGGTGGTGAAGTTCGCGTTCATGGGGTGCACGCGCAGTCCCTCGTCCCACGGGACGTGGACGGCCTCCGCCGCCGACCGCCACGCCGAGATCTCGGTGGGGTCGACCCCCAGCTCCGCCGCCCGCGCCTGCAGCCTCCGGCACGCCTCGGCGGCACGCTGGAGGTTGCGCTTCGCCATGAGGTTGGTGAAGACGTTGTCGTCGACGACCCCGGTGTACTCGTCCGGCCCCGTCATGCCGAACAGGTGCCAGCCGCCGGCCGCGTCCTCGTGGCCGATGGCCATCCACAGCCGGGCCGTCTCGACGAGCACCTCGAGGCCCCCGACGGAGTCGAGGTCCTCGCCCGTGACGTTCTGGTGGAGCCAGAAGGCGCGGGCGATGTCGGCGTTGACGTGCATGGCCGCCGTGCTCGCCGGCCAGTACGCGGAGACCTCGCGCCCGCTGATCGTGCGCCAGGGGAAGGACGCCCCCGCGTGCCCGAGCGTCCGGGCACGCTCGCGGGCCAGGTCCAGCGTGGCCGAGCGCCACAGCAGCAGACGCCTCGCGGCGTCCGGGTGCAGCAGGGACAGGGCGGGCAGGACGAACCCCTCGACGTCCCAGAACGTGTGGCCGCTGTAGCCCCGGCCGGTCAGTCCCTTGGCGCCGACGGGGGCACCGGAGATGCAGGCGGCGGAGCAGAACAGCTGGAAGACGGCGTAGCGCAGCGCCTGCTGGAGCTCGGGGTCGCCGTCGACCTCGACGTCCGCCGTGGCCCACAGCTCGTCGAGCGCGGCCCGCTGCCCGGCGAGCAGCCCCTCCCACCCGAGGTCGAGGGCGGAGTCCAGGGCGGCGCACGCCTCGCCGACCAGGGAGTCGGCCGCGGCGTCGTGCGACCAGGTGTGGGTGACCGCCTTGACGATCGTGAGCCGCTGCCCGGGGAGCAGGTCGGCGGCGACCGTGGTGACGACCCGCTGCGGGCCTGCCTCCGTGCCCACCCGCCCGCCGTCGACCACGTGGCCGACCGCGGCGGCGACGCTGATGCCCGAGCGGCGCGTCCGCGACGCGAGGGCGCCGCCGCTCGCCGCGCGGACGGAGGCGAGCGGCTCGAAGGCGTGGTCCAGGACCTCCGCGACCCGCGGGTCGTCGTTGTCCACGCCGGTGGGCGTGACCTCCCCGTCGACCAGCTCGGACCGCACGACGACGTGGGCAGGCCCGTCCAGGGCCCGGACCTCGTACCGCACGGCGACGGTCGACCGCTCCCGCAGGGAGACGAGCCGTCGTGAGGTCACCTCCAGCGACGTGCCCGACGGCGCCGTCCAGCACAGGCGGCGGTCGAGCGTGCCGGCGCGCAGGTCCAGCGTGCGTTCGTGGACCTGCGGCCCGACCTCCCGCACGTCGAGCGGGATCCCGTCGACCAGGAGGCGCAGCGGCGTGCCCTCGGCGACGGTGAGCATCGCCTGCCCCTCCTCGGGCTGCCCGTAGCCGCCCTCGGGATAGGACAGCGGGTGCGTCTCGAACACCCCGGACAGGTAGGTGCCCCGCATGCTGAAGGGCTCGACCTCGTCGAGCGTCCCCCGGACCCCGACGTAGCCGTTCGAGAGGCTGAAGACGGACTCGGCGACGGCGAGCGCCCCGGGGTCCACGTGCGGCTCGCGCACCAGCCACGGGTCGGTGTCCAGTCTCGGGGCGGTCACGTCGGGGCCTCGCGTCCTCGGAGCAGGGATCGGGGCGCCGGTGGCGTCCCGCTCCCGTCCTACCGGTCGGCTCGCGCCGGCGCGATCCGGAGGACCGGGGGCACCGGGCACCCGTGGCGGCCGGACGCCACGGGTGCCGGAGCCGTGCCCTGCCTCAGGTCGTGCGGGCGGTGCGGGCCAGGTGCAGCCAGGTGTCGACGACGGTGTCGGGGTTCAGGGACATCGACCCGATCCCCTGCGCCACGAGCCACTCCGCGAGGTCGGGGTGGTCGCTGGGGCCCTGGCCGCAGATGCCGACGTACTTGCCGCGCTCCAGGCACGCCCGGATCGCCATCTCCAGCAGGGCCAGCACCGCCGGGTCGCGCTCGTCGAAGCCCCCGGCGACGAGGGCGGAGTCGCGGTCGAGCCCCAGGGTCAGCTGTGTCATGTCGTTGGAGCCGATGGAGAACCCGTCGACGTGGTCGAGGAATGCGTCGGCCAGCAGCGCGTTGGAGGGCAGCTCGCACATCATCACCACGGACAGGTCGTTCTCCCCGCGGCGCAGCCCGTGCTCGCCCAGCAGGCGCACCACGCCCTCGATCTCCTTCACCGTCCGGACGAACGGGATCATGATCTTGACGTTCGTCAGGCCCATCTCGTCGCGGACGAAGCGCAGCGCCTCGCACTCCATGGCGAAGCACTCGGCGAAGTCGGCCGACAGGTACCGGGAGGCCCCGCGGTAGCCGATCATCGGGTTCTCCTCGTGCGGCTCGTACAGCTCGCCGCCGAGGAGGTTGGCGTACTCGTTGGACTTGAAGTCGCTCATCCGCACGATGACCGGCTCGGGGGCGAACGCCGCGGCGATCATGGAGACGCCCTCGGCGACCCGCTGCACGAAGAAGTCCCGCGCCGAGGGGTAGGCCACGATCCGCTCCTCGACCTTGGCCTTGAGCGGTGCGTCGAGGTCGTCGAGGTCCAGCAGCGCGCGCGGGTGGATGCCGATCTGCCGGTTGATGACGAACTCCAGCCGGGCCAGGCCGACGCCGGCGTGCGGCAGCCGGGAGAAGGCGAAGGCCTGCTCGGGCGTCCCCACGTTCATCATGATCTTGGTGGGGATCTCCGGCATGGCGTCCAGGCGGGTCTCCTCCACCTCGAAACCCACCTCCCCGGCGTAGACCAGGCCGGTGTCGCCCTCGGCGCACGAGACGGTGACGGGGTCGCCGTCGCTCAGGGTCCGGGTGGCGCTCCCGGTGCCGACGACGGCGGGGATGCCGAGCTCGCGGGCGATGATCGCCGCGTGGCACGTCCGCCCGCCGCGGTTGGTCACGATCGCCGAGGCGCGCTTCATGATCGGTTCCCAGTCCGGGTCGGTCATGTCCGCGACGAGCACGTCCCCGGGCGTGAACGCGTCCATCTCCTCGATGTCGGAGAGCACCCGGACGGGACCGGCGCCGATCTTCTGCCCGATGGCCCGCCCCTCGACCAGCACGTCGCCGGAACCGGTCAGCCGGTAGCGCTCCGTGCTGTTGCCGGAGCGGGACTGCACCGTCTCCGGGCGCGCCTGGAGGATGTAGATGTCACCCGTGAGGCCGTCCTTGCCCCACTCGATGTCCATGGGCCGGCCGTAGTGCTCCTCGATCCTCAGCGCCTGGCGGGCCAGCTCGGTGACCTCGTCGTCGGTGAGGGACAGCCGCCGGCGCTCGGCGGGGTCGACGTCGACGAACGCCGTCGTCCGGCCCACCTCGGGAGAGTCGGTGTAGACCATCTTGGTGGCCTTCTCCCCCACGCCCCGCTTGAGGATCGCCGGGCGCCCGGCCCGCAGGGCGGGCTTGTAGACGTAGAACTCGTCGGGGTTGACCGCGCCCTGCACGACCCCCTCGCCCAGGCCGTAGGCCGACGTCACGAAGACGGCGTCCCGGAAGCCGGACTCGGTGTCCATGGTGAACAGCACCCCGGAGGCACCCACGTCCGAGCGCACCATCCGCTGCACGCCCGCCGACAGCGACACCGACTCGTGGTCGAACCCGTGGTGCACCCGGTAGGCGATCGCCCGGTCGTTGTAGAGCGAGGCGTAGACCTCCCGGACGGCCTGCAGCACCGCGTCGATGCCCCGCACGTTGAGGAACGTCTCCTGCTGCCCGGCGAAGGAGGCGTCGGGCAGGTCCTCGGCCGTCGCGCTGGAGCGCACCGCGAAGGAGGCCTCCGCGTCGTCCCCGGCCAGCCGGGCGTAGGCCGCCCGGATGTCGGCCTCCAGGGCCGGCGGGAAGGGCTGCTCGACGACCGCCTGCCGGATCTCCCTGCCGGCCGCCGAGAGCGCGCGGACGTCGTCGGTGTCCAGCGTGCGCAGCCGCTCGGCGATCCGCTGCGCCAGCCCGGTGTCGCCGAGGAAGCGCTGGTAGGCCGCGGCCGTGGTCGCGAAGCCGTCGGGGACGCTGACCCCGGCGTCGGCCAGGTTGGAGATCATCTCGCCGAGCGAGGCGTTCTTGCCGCCGACGACCTCCAGGTCGCCCAGCCCCAGCTCGGCGAACCAGCGGACGTTGTCGGCGCCGTCGGTCGTGTCCCCCGTCGTGCGGCGCTCGGGTGCGGTGTCGGTGCTCATGGACGGGTGGTCCTTCCTCGACGGAGGTCGCGGCGCCGTTGCCGGGCCAGGGTCTGGATCACGACGGTGGCGATCTCCTCGACGGAGGCCGCCGAGGTGTCCACCGTGGGCAGGTCGTGAGCCTCGTACATCGCCGTCGCCCGGCGCAGCTCGAAGCGGCACTGCTCCTCGGAGGAGTACCGCGAGTCGGGACGGCGCTCCTGGCGGACCCGGCTGAGCCGGGACACCGTGGTGGTGAGCCCGAAGCACTTGTCGCGCAGGTCCCGCACCGGGCGAGGCAGGTCGGTGGTCTCCAGGTCCTCGTCGACCAGGGGGTAGTTCGCGACGAACAGGCCGTGCTGCAGGGCCAGGTACATCGCCGTCGGGGTCTTCCCGCACCGGCTGGGCGCCAGCAGGATGACGTCGGCACGGTCCAGCCCGCGGGAGCCCAGGCCGTCGTCGTGCTCGATGGCGAACTCGATCGCCGCCATCCGGTCGTTGTAGCGCCGCACGTCCCCGACGCCGTGCAGCCGACGGGCCTCGCGCAGGCCGCGGGCTCCCAGCTGCTCCTCCACCCGGCTCATGTGCAGCCCGAAGAAGTCGATGATCGGGGCCTTGGTGCGCAGCAGTTCCTCGCGGACCTCGTCGACCGCCGCGGTGGTGAACACCAGCGGGGGCACGGGGCCCTCCATCGCCGCGTCGAGCTGGGCCACGACCTCGCGGGCCTGCTCGACGGTGGAGATGAAGGGGATCAGCGTGCGCTCGAAGGACACGTCGGGGAACTGGATGAGCAGCGCGTTGCCCATCGTCTCGGCGCTGATCCCCGTGCTGTCGGACAGGAAGAAGACCGGGACGACCGCCTCCCCGGAGGCCCGGTCGGGGTCCGCGGGCGTGTCGGTCGACGGCGAGCTCTGCACGGGTGCTCCCCCATCTGTCGTGTGCCCGCGCTCGCCGGTGGCGGTGTGCCCGGCCACCGGCGAGCGCGTGGCTCCCTGTCCGCGCGCGGGCGGTCAGTGGATGTGTGCCCCTCCGTTGACGTCGTAGGTGGCACCGGTGATGTAACCGGATTCCTCGCGGCAGAGGTAGGTGATGAGGTCGGCGACGTCGTGGACGTTCCCGTTGCGGCCGACGGGGATCCCGGCGAGCAGTTGCGCCTTGCGCTCGCCCTCCAGGGCCCCGCCGGTGATGTCGGTGTCGATCAGGCCCGGGGCCACGGCGTTGACCGTGACGCCGTGCGGGCCCAGCTCGCGGGCGAGGGCCCGGGTGAAGCCCAGCTGGCCGGCCTTGGCGGCGGAGTAGGCCACCCCGCCGAAGACGCCGCCGCCCCGCTCGGCCGAGACCGAGGAGAGGAAGACGATGCGGCCGAAGCCGCGTTCGGCCATGCCGGGCGCCAGGCGCCGGGTCACGTTGAACGCACCCCGCACGTTGACGGCGAAGATGCGGTCCCACTCCTCCCCGCTGACCTCGAGGAAGGGCGTCGGCGAGGTGATGCCGGCGTTGTTGACGAGGGCCCCGACGGGCGGCAGCGAGTCCTCGAGGACGGCGAGCGCGTCCTCGACGGAGGCCTCGTGGGTGACGTCGCAGCCGACGCCCAGAGCCTGCACGCCGGAGCGTTCGGCGACCTCGTGGGCGGCGTCCTTGGCGCTGGCCTCGTCGAGGTCGAGGACGGCGACGTGCCAGCCCGCGGCGGCGAGGGTGTGGGCGGTGGCGCGGCCGATGCCGCGCGTGGAGCCGGCGCCGGTGACGACGGCGGTCTTGTCGGTCACGGACATGGTGTGTACCTCCAGGGGTTCAGGCGGTGGCGGGGGCGGGATCGGCGGGCCAGACCGCCGGTGGTCGGTGTCCGGCGGCGGCGCCGCCGAGCTCGGCCTTGACCCGGGCGACGACGGCGTCGGTGGACAGGCCGTAGCGGTCGTGCAGGGTGGGCAGGGCACCGGCGGCGAGGAACTCGTCGGGCAGCGCGACGGGCACCACCCGGGTGCCGACGCCGGCGAAGGCGAGGGTCGAGGCGACCGACTCCGCCAGCCCGCCGATCACGGTGTGGTTCTCCAGGGTCACCAGCAGCCGGTCCGTCCGCGCCGCCCGCAGGATCGCCTCGGTGTCCAGCGGCTTGATCGTCGGCACGTGGAGCACGGCGACGTCGACGGAGTCGGCCTCCAGCCGGGCCGCGGCCTGCAGCGCCCTCATGGTCATGAGGCCCGTGGAGACGAGGACGACGTCGCGGCCGGTGCGCAGCTCGGCGGCCTTGCCGAGCTCGAAGCGGTAGTCGTACTCGTCGAGCACCGTGGGCACCGCACCGCGCAGCAGCCGCAGGTAGGTGGGGCCCGGTGCGGCCGCCAGCGCCGGCACGGCCTGCTCGATGTCGACGGAGTCGCAGGGATCGACGATCGTCAGGTTCGGGCAGCCGCGCAGGATCGCCAGGTCCTCGGTGGCCTGGTGGCTGGGCCCGTAGCCGGTGGTGAGCCCGGGCAGGGCCCCGACGACGTTGACGTTCAGCCCGGGCTCGGCGATGTCGAGGCAGAGGAAGTCGTAGGCGCGCCGGGTGGCGAAGACCGAGTAGGTGGACGCGAACGGCACGAGTCCCACCTCGGCCATCCCGGCCGCCGCGCCGAGCATGACCTGCTCGGCCATGCCCATCTGGAAGAAGCGGTCCGGGTGGGCGTCGCGGAACACGTGCATGTCGGTGTACTTGGCCAGGTCGGCCGAGAGCCCGACGATCTCGGGCCGCTCCTCGGCCAGGCGGTTGAGCGCGTGCCCGAACGGAGCGCTCGTCGTGCGCTGACCGGGGTCGGCGAAGGAGGCGATCATCGCCGAGGTGGTGAGCTTCTTGCGGGGGGCCGTGCTGGTCATCGGGCCAGTCCTTCCTGCAGCTGGTCGCGGGCGATCTGCCACTCGTGCTCCTCGACCCGCATGAAGTGGGCCTTCTCCCGGGCCGCGAGCAGCGGCACCCCGTGGCCGATCCGGGTGTCGCAGATGACGACCGACGGCGAGCCGCGGTGCGCGCGGGCCTCGTCGAAGGCGTCGACGAGTGCGGCGACGTCGTTGCCGTCGACGCGCAGCGCGTGCCAGCCGAAGGCCCGCCACTTGTCGGTGACCGGCTCGGTCCGGAGCACGCCGGTGGTGGGGCCGTCGGCCTGCAGGGCGTTCATGTCGACGATCGCGGTGACGTTGTCCAGGCCGTGGTGGGCGCAGGACATCGCCGCTTCCCAGGTGGAGCCCTCGTCCAGCTCCCCGTCGGACAGCAGGTCGTACACCCGCGCCGGGTTCCCCTGGAGCCGCAGCCCCAGGGCCATGCCGGTGGCCACCCCCAGTCCGTGACCCAGGGACCCACCGGAGATCTCCGTGCCCGGCGTGTAGGACGCCATCGCCGACATCGGCAGCCGCGAGTCGTCCGACCCGTAGGTCTCCAGCTCCTCGACCGGGATGATCCCGGCCTCGGCCAGCGCGGCGTACAGCGCGATCGCGTAGTGGCCGATGGAGAGCAGGAAGCGGTCCCGGTCGGCCCAGTGCGGGTCCTCCGGGCGGAACCGCAGCTGGTCGGCGTACACCACCGCCAGGACGTCGGCGACACCGAGCGCCTGGCCGATGTAGCCCTGCCCCTGCACCTCGCCCATGTCGAGGGCGTTGCGCCGGATGCGGTGCGCGGCCTGCCGGATCTGCTCGATCCGTTGCTGCCGGTCGGCTGTGTCCGCCGTGTCCGGGACGGCCGGGCTCGTTGATGCGGTCATGCGGATGTCTCCCTTGCTCGATTTCCGGTCAGACGAGAACGCCGAGGACGAGGACCGCGCCCAGGCCGACGAAGGACAACAGCCCCTGGGCCACCGTGTAGACCTGGAAGGTGCCGCGGACGGACAGGCCCAGCAGCGTCTTGAAGATCCAGAAGGTGTTGTCGGTGACGTGCCCGCCGAAGGCGGCCCCGGACGCGGCAGCAAGCCAGATCAGCACCGCGGAGAGCCCCAGGTCCGAGACGACCGGCGCCAGCAGGGCCGCCGCGGTGATCGCGGCCACCGATCCGGAGCCCTGGGCGAGGCGCAGCAGTGCCGCGACCAGCCAGGCCAGCACGAGCGGGAAGGCGGCATCGGCACTGAACAGGCCGGCCACCAGGTCCCCGATGTTCGTCTCGGCGATGACCTGCCCGAGCGATCCCGCGACGCCGGTGAACAGGAGGATGACGCCGCTGGTCCCTGCGGCCCGCACGATCACCTCCTCGACGCCCGTCCGGCCCAGTGACGGCACGGCGAGAGCGGTGCCCACGAGCAGGCCGATGAGGAGTGCCACCACGGGGTTCCCGAGGAAGACGAGCACGGCGATCTCCGCGCCGGCCGCAGCGCTGCTGGTCTGGGCCACGATCAGGAGCAGCGGGACGAGCAACGGGAGGAGGGCGACGAGGAGGGGGAACTGTTTCCCGGCCCCTGTGCCGTTCGCAGCGGCGTCGGGGATGCCGCGCTGGGGATCCTGGGTGACGGCCGTCGCTCCACCGCCGCGGTGGGGCTGCGGGGCGTGCTGGCCGCTGCCGAAGGCTCCGTCAGCACCTGAGGGGTCGCCGGCGCCTGACGGGAGACCGTAACCGGCGATCTCACCGGTGTGCTCGGGGTCGGTCAGCGGGTCGTCGTCCTTCAGGTCGTTCCAGGTGAACCGCATGAGCAGGCTGTGCAGCAGGATCGAGACGACGATGACCACGATCCCGAACGGGATCCCCCAGAGCAGCATGGTGCCCAGCGGGATGTCGAGTGCGGCCGCGATGGCCAGCGCGGCCGCACCGGGTGGGACCATCAGCAGCGCCACCTCGAGGCCGATGGCCAGGGCGCCGGCCAGCGGAGCGATGCTGAGTCCGGTCCGCAAGGCGATCGAGCGCGCCATGGGCCCCAGGATCACGAGCGCGACGTCGAAGTAGATCGCGGGGAAGACGACTCCCGAGGCCAAGCCGACGACGTACGGGGACCTGTTGACCCCGAAGAGCCGCAGCATCCCGTCCACGACGCGGTGCAACGTCCCCATGGCGGACAACAGCGTCCCCAGCATCACGCCGAAGCCGATGATGAGGCCCACCTCGGCCATCAGGATGCCGAAGCCCTCGGTGACGGCCGTCGTCGTCCCCTCGTAGCCCAGCCCTGCGGCGAGGCCGAGGTAGAGGGCCCCGATCACCAGCGAGATGACCGGGTTGATCTTCGCCAGGACGATGAGCCCGACGACGATCGCGACCGTGATCGCGGTGTGCAGCAGCAGGAGCGTGGTGTCGGCCATGTCAGTTCCCCTCCGACCTGTGGGAGCCGATGGAGGAGCAGGTCCGGGGCGTCGTACCGACGGCGACCTCCTCGTCGACAGGGGGCGAGGCGGGGACCTCCTCGAGACGTGGGACGCGGACGGATGGGTGTCGCTCGGTCATGGTCATCTCCGGTGGGCGGTGGACGCCGGATCCCCGTTAACGGTTGACTGTTAACAGTCGACCGGCCACCAGAGTGGGTGGTGCAGGTCACCGTGTCAAGGGTCACTCCTGGGCGGCGGCATGCGCGCAGGTGACAGCGCGGACCCGGCCGTCCCCGTCCAGGGCCCGCCCCGGCGTGCGAGTGGAGGCGGACGGGATGCCCTCTCAGGCGGACTCGGTGGCCCCGGCGAAGTGTTCGGCGGCGGAGGTCATGTGCTCGTCGACGATCCGCAGTGCCACGGCCTCGTCGGCTCCCTCGATCGCGTCGACGATCGGCGCATGCCGGTCACGCGCCATCATCGGCGCCTGCCAGGCCGCACCGTTCAGGATCGCCACCCTCATGCGGCCCTCGAGGTGCCGCCACGACTCGACGAGCATGGAGTTGCCCGACAGCCGGCACAGCTGGAGGTGGAAGGCCAGGTCTGCGTCGACGCGCGCGGGGAAGTCCTCGGCCTCCTCGGAGAGCTGCTCGAGCGCCGCGCGCAGCGCGCGGACGGCGTCCTGCCGCCGGGGCGAGGCGATGATCGCCCGGACCGCCATCCCCTCGAGGGCCGCGCGGACCTGGAACAGCTCGCGGACCTCCACGGACGTCAGGCTGCTGACCCGCAACATCCCGCGGTTCCCGGCGGACACGAGCCCCTCCTGCTGGAGGTGCCGCAGGGCCTCACGGACGGTGCCGCGACTGACCCCGAGCGAGCCGGCGAGCTCCACCTCGCTGAGGTGGTCACCCGGGCGGTACTGGCCGGAGATGATCGCCGACCGGACCGAGTCCAGGGCCCGTTCCCGCAGCGTGCTGCGGTCCAGGCTGGCCAGCGGCTCGATGGTCACGACGACCTCCTCGTTCTCCGGGATCCTAGCCGTGGGCTGTCGACGGATCGACTGTCGACACCCGTACGGACGCGCGGCGGGTGGCGACGCCCAGCCCCTCCCACCGCACCGGCGGGCCCGGTCGCACGGTCCGCCCCCGGGCGGCACGGTCGTGGGCGGGGTCAGCCGTCGTCCGCACCCCGTGCAGAACCGGCTCCGCCCGTGGGCGAGCGACTGCGTGCGGCACATCCGCATCTCCTCCCTGTCCGGGATCGGGAGGACGACGGTTCCGGCGCCGGACGCCCTGGTGTCAGCGGTCGTCCCGCCCGGCCGGCGACCGCCGCCCGCCGACTCCCCCGTCGCCGCTCTGGAGCTGCAGCACCCGCCACAGACCCGTGCGGTGGACCGTGTCGCGGATCCGTCGGTCGGCACCCCGCAGGACCACCGCCCCGCCGCGCGCCCGGCAGATGCGGTGGGCCCACAGGAAGCTGGCGAGCGCCGGACTCCCGAGGGAGTGCGCCCGGCTCAGGTCGACGACGATCCGGCGTGCCCCGGCGAGCAGGGCGTCGTGCAGCAGCCACCGGACGTCGGCGAGCCCGTCGGCCAGCAGCGCCTCGTCGAGCCGGACCACGACCTCGTCCTCGACTCCCGCAGGGACCTCTCGGCGCACCGCCACGCTGGTCATGCGTTCCTCCCGGGTGTCGGCGCCACCGGAGGGCACCGCCGACGAGCGTGCCCGCGGGACGTTGCGATCCGCGCGGCCGGACCTTTGCGATCCCGTGACGGTTCAACGCCGCGGGGATGGCGGTCGCTCGCCGGTGGCAGCATGGACGGACGTGCCGCCGCGTCTGCTCGTCGTCGAGGACGACGACCACATCCGCACGTCGCTCCGGTGGGCGCTGGAGGACGAGGGCTACACCGTCGAGGAGGCGGTGAGCGGCGAGGAGGCCTGCTCGCTGGTCGACGTCACCCCGCCCGACGTCATGCTCCTGGACCTCATGCTCGGCCGGATGGACGGCTTCGGCGTCGTCCGCCACGTCCGGCGGAGGCACGACCTGCCGATCATCGTGGTCAGCGCCCGCGCCGACACGCACGACATCGTCGCGGCCCTGGAGGCCGGCGCCGACGACTACGTGACCAAGCCCTTCCACGTCAAGGAGATCACCGCGCGGCTGCGCGCCCTGCGGCGGAGGTCCGGCGCGGCCCGCCCGGCGGCCGACACCGCTCCGGACGAGGTCGTCCTCGACCGGCACGCCGACGCCCCCCTGGTCCTGCGGGAGGCGCGCGGGACCGTGCACCGCGGCGACGAGCAGCTGCCGCTGACGGTCACCGAGTTCCGCCTGCTGTGCGAGCTGGCCGCGGTGCCCGGCCGGGTGCTGAGCAGGCAGGACCTGCTGGAACGCGTGTGGCAGCACGGCTACTTCGGGGACGAGCGGATCGTGGACGTGCACATCCGCCGGCTCCGCACCAAGGTCGAGCTGGACGCGAGCGCACCGCGGCTGGTGCAGACCGTCCGCGGGCTGGGCTACCGGCTGGACCCGCAGTGAGACCGGCGCTCGCGCCCCGCGGCCTGCGAGCGCGCATCGTCCTCGCCTTCGCCGCCGGCACGCTCCTCGTGTCGGCGGTCCTGGTCGTCACGACCTTCCTGCTGGCCCGCGGCTACCTCCTCGAGCAGCGGGAACGTGCGGCCATCCGCGCCGCCTTCGTCGACGCGGACCTGCTGCGCAGCAGGCTGGCCACCTCCGGCACGGAGGTCGCCGACGCCCTCTCGGACCTGTCCTCGGGTGGGTCGCACGTGGTCGTCCGCACCGGCGGGTCCTGGTACGCCTCCAGCCTGGACGTCGGCGCCGGCGACGTGCCGGTGGAGCTGCAGGACCTCGTCGGGTCCGGTTCGGCCGGCCACGTGCGTGCCGCCTCCCTCGACGGTCCCCGTCTGGTCATCGGCGTCCCCGTGACGACTGGGGAACTGGAGTTCTACGAGGTCACCCCGCTGGCCGAGCTGCAGTCGGTCCTGCGCACCCTCGCGGCGGTCCTGGCGGCCGGCGCGCTGGCCGCCACCGCAGCAGGCGCGGCGTTCGGCCTGTGGGCCAGCCGGCGCGTCGTCCACCCCCTGGACCAGGTCGCCGGGGCGGCCACGCGGATCGCCGCCGGCGAGGTGAGCACCCGGCTGCCGCCGACCGACGACCCGGACCTGGTGGCCATCGTCGGCAGCTTCAACACGATGGTCGACGCGCTGGCCGCGCGGATCGAACGGGACGCCCGTTTCGTCGGCGACGTCAGCCACGAGCTGCGCAGCCCCCTGACCAGCCTGGTCACCAGCGTCGAGGTGCTCGCCACCCGGCGGACGGAGCTGAGCCCGCGCTCCCGGCAGGCGCTCGACCTCGTCCAGCAGCAGCTGGCCGCGTTCCGGACGACGCTCGACGACCTCCTCGAGCTGGCGCGACTCGACAACGACGCGGCTCCGGAGGACCGGCCACCCGTCTCCCTCGCCGCCCTGACCAGGCACGTGCTCGCCGTCGGCGGACGGCCGGCGGGACTCCTCCGGTCCGACGACGACGCCCGGACCGTCGTCCTCGGCGACAAGCAGCAGCTGGAGCGGGCCGTGCGGAACCTCCTCGACAACGCCGACCGGCACGCGGGGGGAGCCTGCCGCGTCGACGTCCGACGCCGCGACGGCTCCGTGGTGCTGACCGTGGACGACGCCGGACCCGGCGTGCCGGCCGAGGACCGGGAGCGCGTCTTCGAGCGCTTCGTCCGCGGGCCCCGGGCGGCGCGGGGGTCCCGGACCGGAGCCGGGCTCGGCCTGGCCATCGTCGCCGAGACCGCCGCCCGGCACGGCGGAGCCGCCTGGTGCTCGGCCGGCCCCGACGGAGGAGCCCGCATGACCCTGTCGCTGCCCGCGGAGGAGACGTGAGGACGCCCGCGCGGCTCGTCGTCGTCGCGGCGCTCGTGGCACTCGCCGGGTGCGGGGTCTCCACGGGTGGCCCGCCCGAGGCGATCGCGCCGTCGGACGTCCCCTACGGCCTGCTGTCCCCCGCCCCCACGACCACGGCACCGTCCGCGGTCCCGCCGCTCGGCGACCGGCCCAGGGTGTACCTCGTCACGCCGGAGGAGGTCCTCGTCCCCACCGGACGTGACGTCGCGGGAGGGGACCTCCGCGAGCGCCTGGACGACCTGCTCGCCCAGCTCGCCTCGGGCCCGACCAGCGGTGAACGGGACGGCGAGCTGACGACGGCGCTCGCCCCGGGCGTCCGGCTGGCGGTGACGGCGGTCGACGGCGACACGGTGACCGTCGACCTGGCCGGTCCCGGCGACGCGCCCTCGGGCCAGCAGAGCCGGCTGGCCGCGGCGCAGATCGTGCTGACCGCCACGAGCCTGCCCGAGGTGCGGGCCGTCCTGCTGACCGGTGACGGCGACCCGCTCGAGGCCCCGCTGCCCTCGGGACAGCTCACCACCGCACCCCTCGAGGCGGCCGACTACGACGTACTGCTGGTGAGCCCGCCGTCGTGACTTTGCGGTCGCGTGACGAGTCGGCGTCGAGGCTGGGCGCGGTCGGTGCCGGGTGTGAGGGTGTGGTCATGAGCATCACCGCAGCACCTCGGGACCACGGCCATCGGGCGACGACCGAGGTGGTCGTCTCGCGCCGGGGCTGCGTGCGGGTCAGCGGCCACCTCACGGTGCAGGGCGCCGACCTGCTCCGCGGCACCGTCGAGAGCCTGCGCCGTGGCGGCCGTGCCCGCGTGGTCCTCGACCTGGCCGGCGTCCGCGCCGTCGACGTCGCCGGCCTGCAGGTCCTCCGGGACCTGGAGCGGACGGTGGCGGCCGACGGCGGCGAGCTGCGACTGACGGCTCCCCTCACGGGCTCGACGCCCCTGCCGTGACGCGCCTCCGGCACCCCGCGGCGTCCGGCCGATGGCGGCGCGCGGGGTCCGCAGATCCTGGTGGTGGGGCGCGCGGACCCGTGCCGGCACTGCCGCGTGTGTGCGCCTGCCCGTCGCCGCTGAGCCGGCCCGCCGCGACCTGATCAGCGGTCACGCGTGCCGACCGCTCCTGCGGCGTTCCAGAGCTCGGGCGGGACCGCGGCCAGGTGGCTCGACGACGGGGAACCGTGCCGGCCCGCAGGGCGGAGCCCGAGTGCTCAGGCAAGGGCCGGGCCACTGCGGCACGCTCGCACCATGCGGACCGAGGCCCCGGAGAGGGTCCCCCGGTGAACCCCAGGGGATCCGGGCGACGCAGTGCGGTCCGTGCGGTCACCGCGCGGCTGCGCGGCGCCCTCTGGCCCATCCCGGTCCTCGCCGTCGTCGTCGCGGTCGGCGTCGGCATCGGGTTGCCGGCGGTGGACGAGCTGCTCGAGGACCGCGACGCAGGGCATCCCTGACGTTCGTCTTCGGCGGCGGGCCCTCGGCGGCACGCGACCTGCTCGCGGCGATCGCCGGATCGCTCATCTCCGTGACCGGGTTGATCTTCTCGCTCACCGTGGTGGCGTTCCAGCTGGGCAGCAGTCAGTACTCGCCCCGCCTGCTGCAGACCTTCGCCACCGACCGGGTCGTCCAGCTGACCCTGGCCCAGCTGACGGCGACGTTCGTCTACGCGCTCACCGTGCTGCGGACCGTGCGCACCGAGGGCGCCACCGAGACCGAGACCGCGTTCGTCCCGCGCCTGTCCATCACCGTGGCCTACGCGCTGACGCTCGGCAGCGTCCTGGCCGTGGTGCTGTTCCTCGGGCACCTGGCCCGCGCCCTCCGGGTCGAGACGATGCTCCGCGACGTCCACGAGGAGGCCGGGGCCACCCTCGACCGGGAGTTGCCCGACGACCTCGGACGCCCGGGGCCCGTCCGGCTGCTCTCCGGACCCGGGATGCCGATCGAGTCCACGTCGAGCGGTTTCGTCGTCGACCTGGACGAGGAACGCCTCGTGTCGGCTGTGGCGGACGCCGACGTCGTGGTCCTCCTGGCCGCCCGGATCGGTGACTCCGTGGTGACCGGGACGCCCCTCGCCCACGCCTGGGCCCGGGACGGCGTCCGCGTCCCCGACACGGCGGCGCTGCAGGAGGCCCTCGGCCGCTCCGTGCGCCTGGACTTCGAACGCTCTCCCGCTCGCGACGTCGCCTACAGCCTGCGCAAGGTCGTCGACATCACCGTCCGTGCCCTGTCGCCCGGCATCAACGACCCGACGACGGCGGTGCACGCCCTGTCCCACGCCTCGGCCCTGCTCGGCGACCTCGTCCGCCGGCCGCTCGGACCGGACTGCCACGCCGACGACGAGGGGGTCGTGCGGGTGGTCGTGCCGCAGTGGACCCCCGGTGACCTGGTCGACCTCGTCCTGGAGGAGCCCCTCCACTACTCGTCCGGGCAACCGGCCGTGCTGCGCCGGATCGCCGCCCTGCTGCGGGAGGTCGCCTGGCGCGCACCCCGTGGCGTCGTGGACGACGCTCTGCGCGACCGTCTCCGGCACGTCGTCGACCTCGCCGCCGAGTCCACCCGCATCACCGCACCGGAACGCCGTTCCTGGGAGGAGGCGCTCGACTCGGCCCTCACCGGGGTGTGGCCCGCTCACCGCCCCGGCTGAACGGGGTCCCTCGCCGGACACACCCTGCAGCGAGGAGGAGGCAGCCGTGCGCACCGAGATCTCGGTCGACCCGGGCTCCCCGGGGCCGCCGCGTACCCGTTGACCCGGTGAGCCGACGGCCGCGGAGGTGCCGCACCGGGGTCGGCCCGGCCGGGCAGGTGAGTGCCCGGCGGCTCTGCCGTCACGTGCCACCGTCACGTACACGTCGATCCCGTGACAGCTCGATGACCACGCCCCTCGGCCGCCACTGCCCGGGTAGGCATGTCGATCGACGGGTGCGGCGACCCCGGCGTCGTCCGCCACCCCTCCGGCACCCGTCCGACGTCGAGAGGACGCGATGGCCACGAACAGCTCCCGTCGTCACGACACCCGACGAGGTGGCCCGTCCAACACCGCCACGCGCCGGGCCGTCCGCGCGGCACTGCTCCTCGTGTACGGCCCGTTGGTCGCGCTGGGCGGGCTGCTCCACCCGTGGACCTCTCTCACCCTCGGGGCGCTCGGGGCCGCGACCTCGGCGCTGGGCTGCACGGCTCTCCACCGCCGGTGCTCCGCGGAACTGCCAGGCCTGCCGCACCCCGCGCTGGCCGCAGCGGCGGGCGGCACCCTCCCCGCAGCTCTGGCGGGCACGACGTCGCTGAACACCTCCGGGAGCGTGATCGTCACCGCGACCCTGCTGCTGGCCACGGCCGGGTTCGGACGGTGGCTGGCGGCCGAGGCCGGCCGGCCGACGGGCGCGCCGTCGACCCGGACGGGTGCCGCGGGCGATCCGGACCTGTTGCGCCAGGTCCTCGAGTCGGTGCCCCTGGACGTCCTCTTCGACGAGTGGCACGGCATCCGGGTCCGGTCCGGGTCCCGCGCCTCCGACACGGCGCTGGCCGAGGTCCAGCTCCGCGCGCTCGTCGTCGACGAGTTCGCGCGACGCGACCCCGTGGGCACCGCCCGATGGCTCACCGAAGGACCCGACGAGCCGCCCGAGAACCACGTGCGGCGACCGGAGGACGTTCCGGGATGAGGATCCCCCGGGCTCCGCGGCGGGCTCCGGGCTCCGACCACCGGGGCTGAGCCATGGCCACGGGGACGACCACTCCCCTGCCAGCCTCCCTCCTCCGCCGTCTCCGCGCCCTCGTGCGCAGGTCACTCCTGGCGCTCCACGTGGTCCTCGCCGCCGCCGGGCCCTGTTCGTCCCGGTCACGTCGCTCGTCCTCGGGACCTTTCTGGGGCCGGCCGGCTGGGCCGGCTGCCGCGTCCTCCACCAGCACGTCCCGGCCGGCTCCCCCGAACTCGCTCGTCCCGCGGTCGCGGGCACGGTGATCGGCACCCTCCCCGCCGGGCTCGGCGGCGCCGTCGCCCTGGGCCCGACGGCGGTGACGGCCCTGCTCGTGGGGATGTGCGCCGGCGCATGGCTCGCACGACGGTGGCTGGACCCGGACCCCGGCGGTGGCCGTCGCGGCGGACCCGAGGGCGAGCCTGCCCGCTGCTGACCGCACCGGCGGCCCCCTGCAGCGCTCCGGCTCGGCTCACCGCACCCTCGCGGGACCTCGCCGGACCGGAGCCCGATCAGCTCGACGGCTCGACGCGCGCGAGCCAGTCGGCGAAGAGGGCACGCAGGGGTCCCGGTCGTTCGTGGGGCAGGGCGTGCCCGGCGTCGTCGAGCACGGCGAGCGAGGCGTGCGGGTGGGAGCCGAGGAGGTCGACGGCGGCGGCGTACCCGACCGTCGAGTCCAGCCGCCCCGCCACGACGACCGTCGGACCCGGGTAGGCCGGCGCTCCGTCGGGGGTGAGCACCCACCGCTCCCCGATCCGCTCGAGCGCCGCGTGGTCGACGAGTGCGGTGGCCGGGGCGATGTGCCGCTCGTACCGGTCGAGCATCTCCGTTGTCTGGATCACGAAGTAGGTCCGGAAGTCGTCGTTCCCGATCCCGCCCGGCCCGGCGACGACGCGGCGCTCCGGGACGTCGCGCGTCCCCGGTGACAGCGGGCAGACGAGCGCCAGGCCGGCGACCCGCTCCGGGCGCCGCGCGGCCATCGCCTGCGCGTAGTAGGCGCCCGCCGAGTGACCGATCAGGAGGTGCGCCGTCCCGCCGGTGACCTCGTCGGCGAAGCCGAGCAGCGTCTCGAGGACGTCGTCGGCGCTGCGCAGCGTGGCCGGCGCGGTCGTCCGGCCCATCCCGGGGAGGTCGGGATAGATCCGCCGCAGCCCCGCGACGCCGTCGAGAGCCGGCTCGAAGCAGGCCTCGGCCTCGCGGTGGTCGACGCCCGCGCCGTGGAGCACCAGCACGGGCCGGCCGGTCCCGTGCGCCACGGAGTGGACCACCACCTCGCCCACCCGGGTCTGCATCCCGCCAGCCAACCGCGCTGGGATTGCCGGGACAACGCGAGCGGAGCGTGCGGCGTCAGGGAACCGTGCTGCGCCGGCGTGCCCGGACGAGCTGCAGGACGCAGGCCGCGAGCCCGAGCACCCAGCTCACCGTCCAGATGGCCAGGGCGTCCCGAGAGTCGATCACCGGGCCCGCGGCCGCCGACCTCGTGCGTCGGGGCGGCGTCCTACTGCGCGACCGTGGCCTCCACCCTGGGCTCGGCCTGCGGGTCCTCGACCGGTCCCGCGGCCGGCTCCGCGGGCAGCGGCATCATCGGGCCGTCGCCCGCGGGATCCAGCACGTCGTGCTCGAACCACGCGTAGCGGCCGGCGAGCACCCGCTGCGCGACCCCGTACTGCGCCTCGTCGTCGTTCGCCCACAGCTCCGTGAACAGCCGGTCGGCACGACGGCGGGCCTGGCCGCAGAACAGGTCGGCCAGTTCGACGGCCTCCTGCCGGCGCTCGGGGTGCTCGCGGGCGAGGGTGTCCGCGTGGACGCAGGCGCAGGCCATCGCGTAGAGCTCGGCGCCGATGTCGACGATGCGTCCGAGCAGCCGGCCCTTGCGCTCGAGGCGGGCCTGGTAGCGGCCCATCGCGTAGAAGGTGGAGCGCGCGAGCTTGCGCGCGGAGCGCTCGACGTAGCGCAGGTGCCCGGCCAGGTCGCCGAACTCCGCGAAGGAGCCGCGGCGCTGGCCGGCGCCCGTCGTGAGCGTCGGGAACCACGTGGCGTAGAACGCACCGGCCCTCGCCGCGGCCCTCGCCCTGGAGGCCAGGCGAGGGTCGCCGAACAGCACGTCGCCGGCCACCTTCAGGTGCTGGTCGACGGCCTCCCGGGCGATCAGCAGGTGCATGATCTCCGTGGAGCCCTCGAAGATCCGGTTGATGCGCATGTCGCGCAGCATCTGCTCGGCCGGTACCGGTTTCTCGCCGCGCCGGGCGAGTGACTCGGCGGTCTCGAAGGCACGGCCGCCGCGGACCTGGACCATCTCGTCGACGGCGGTCCAGCCGAGCTCCGACCCGTAGAGCTTGGCGAGCGCGGCCTCGATGCGGATGTCGTTGCGCTTGTCGTCGGCCAGGCGGCTGGACACCTCGAGCACCGCCTCCAGGCCGAACGCGGTGCCGGCCAGCCAGGCGAGCTTCTGCGCGATCGGGTCGTGCTCCCCGATGGGCCGTCCCCACTGCGTGCGCTCGACGGACCACTCGCGCGCGATCTTCAGCGAGTACTTGGCCGTGGACACGCAGATGGCCGGCAGCGACAGCCGGCCGGTGTTGAGCGTGGTGAGCGCGATCCGCAGTCCCTTGCCCTCGCCGCCGATGACGTCGGCGTTGGCGACGAAGACGCCGTCGAAGCGGGTCACGGAGTTCTCGATCCCCCTGAGCCCCATGAACTGGTTGCGGTGCTCGACCGTGACGCCCTCGCGGTCGCACGGGCAGATGAAGGCGGTGATGCCGCCCCGGTGGCCCTCGGACGCGGGGACGACGGCCATGACCACCACCACGTCGGCGATCACGCCGTTGGTGCCCCACAGCTTGGTGCCGGTGATCCGGTAGCCGGTGCCGTCCTCGGTCGGGGTCGCGGTCGTGCTCATGCGCGCCGGGTCCGAGCCCACGTCGGGCTCGGTGAGCAGGAACGCCGAGATCTGGTCCGTGGCGAGCCGGGGCAGCCAGGTGCGCTTCTGCTCCTCGGAGCCGAACAGGCGCAGCGGCTCGGGCAGGCCGATCGACTGGTGCGCCGACAGCAGCGTCGAGAGCGACGCGTGCCACGTGCCGGCCAGGGCCAGCGCCCTGTTGTAGTAGACCTGGCTGAGCCCGAGTCCCCCGTACTCCTCGGGGATCTTCATGCCGAGGGCGCCGAGGCCCTTGAGGCCCTCGATGACCTCCGCCGGGATCTTCGCCTCGCGCTCGATCCGGTGCCGGTCGACGTGGTCCACGAGGAAGGCGCGCAGGCGCGCGAGGAACGCCTCGCCCTTCTCGACCGCGGCCGGATCGAGCTCCGGCTGGGGGTGGATCAGGTCCAGGCGGAAGTTGCCGAGGAAGAGCTCCTTGCCGAACGACGGCTTGGCCCACTCGGTCTCGCGGCTGGCCTCGGCGACCTGCTTCGACTGCTCGTACGACGGGTTCGACGCCATGGACCACCATCGCGCTGATCGCCCCGGCAGACAACGGCCCTCGGCACCGTCGTGGACTCAGTCGGCCGGTCGGCGGGGCTGCGGCGCCACCGGGCTGATGTTCGGGTTGAGCCGGAAGAGGTTGGCCGGGTCGTACTGGCCCTTGATCCGGCGCAGCCGGTCGAGGTTCGGTCCGAACGACGCCCGCACCTTCTCCGGCGCGTCGTCGGTGGCGATGTGGTTGACGTAGGCGCTGCCCTGCAGGTGCTCCTCCGCCCGGGCCCAGGACGCGCGGAGCCAGTCGGTGTGCCGCGCGGACTCCGCACCGTCCGTCCACTGGCCGATCACGTCGACGTCCCACTGCGGTCGGCGGGCCGCGAACGCCGTCTCCTCGACCGGGACCCGGGTGGCGGCACCGTGCACGTAGAAGAAGAGGACGGCGCTCAGCGGGGAGGTGAACCCGGCGGCCGTGTCGACCACGACGTCGACCAGGTCGTCGTCGAGCGTCTCGGTGAAGGCCGAGCGCCAGTAGCGGTGCAGGCCCTCGACGGCGTTGGGCTCGTCGAGCATCGACTGACGGGCCACGTACGGCATGGGAGCGACCAGGTCGACCAGCGGGCGGCCGAACTCGCGCGCGGGCCGGAGGACGCCTCGCCCTCCTCCACGGCGCCGTTGTACCCGAGCAGGAGCGCGATGACGGGCACGCCGGCCTGGGGGTCGGTGAGCAGCCCGCAGTAGGCCTCGGCCTCGTCGGGCAGCGTCGGGCAGAGGTCCCGGTAGAAGCGCAGCACCTCGGCCGCCCGGTCGAGGGAGTGGACGACCATGCCGCCGAGGACCTCGCCGACCGGGTGCAGCCGGTACTCGAGGGAGGTGACGACGCCGAAGTTCCCGCAGCCGCCCCGCAGGGCCCAGAACAGGTCCGGTTCGCGTTCCCGGTCGACGTGGTGCACCGCGCCGTCGGCGGTGACCACCTCTGCGGACAGGAGGTTGTCGACGGCCAGCCCGTGCTTGCCCATGAGCCAGCCGACGCCGCCGCCGAGGGTGAGGCCGGCGACCCCGGTGTTGGAGACGGTGCCCCCGGTGGTCGCCAGCCCGGCGGCCTGGGTCCGGGCGTCCAGCTCCCGCCACAGGACGCCGCCGCCGACCCGGGCCGTCCGGGCGACCGGGTCGACCGTGACCTCCTTGAACGACGACAGGTCGAGGACGAGGCCGCCGTCGTTCGTGCCGTAGCCCGGAGCGCTGTGCCCGCCGCCGCGGACGGAGAGCACCAGCCCCTGGTCGACGGCGAGGCCGAGAGCCCGTTGCACGTCGGCCACGTCCGCGCACCGGGCCACCAGCGCCGGCCGGCGGTCGACGTTGCCGTTCCACACCCGGCGGGCCCGGTCGTAGCCGTCGTCCCCGGGACGGAGCAGCTCCCCGGAGAAGCCGGCGCGCAGGGCGGCGAAGGCCTCCTCGCGCACGGTTCCCGGACCTCGGTCGGCTTCGGTGGTCTCCATGGCTCCCCCAGCGTGCGCGTCTCCGACGTGAGGACGGGAACGGTGACAGCGGCGGCCGGTCGGCGACAGGACTCCCGGCGCCGGCGGCCGGAGGACGGCGTGCCCTCGCACTCCTGCGGACGGGTCGGGTGCTCTCGGTGAGCGTCCCTCTCCGTCAGCCGGGCGAGGCGTGCGTCGCCGCGCCGGGGGTCCGATCAGCCGGCTCGGCGACGATCCAGGCCGTGCGCCCGTGGATCGGCGGCGTCTTCGTGCCGTCGGTGAACCAGACGACGACCCCGCCGTGTGCCCGGCAGCGCGAGCGCACGACCCGGACCCGGCTCCCCTGTCTCGTCCTGGTCGGCCGGACCAGGGGCAGGCCGAAGTCGGTGCCGACGACGTCGGTGGTCAGGACCGGCTCCCCGGCCGGCAGCCGGGACGTGGCGACGGTGCTCACCGGACCCCCTCGGGTTCCGGCCGGACACCGTTGCGGGTCACCCGGATCGTCCGGGGGCTGCGGGTCCTCCGGGTGGGCACGACCTCGCCGAGCTCGGCCAGCCGCTCGACCGCGGCGTCCTTGTCGACCTGCGTGCGCAGGCCGCCGCCGGACCACTCGCAGTGCAGCTCGCCGGCCGGCCCGGACCGTCCGCGCAGCCGCTCCCGGGCGTACTCCTTGGAGCGTCTGGCCTCGTTCTCGGCCGCCCGCGCGGTGTCGTAGTCGCGGACGGCGGCGACGTAGTCCTCGTCGGTGACGGTCAGACGGGACTGGCGGGAGACCTCGCCCTCCGTCTCCGGGTCCACGGGCGGGCCCCAGCACAGGTCGAGGAAGGGGCACCAGTCGCACATCGTGTCCACGCCGGGACCGAACCCGTCACGGGGGACGGCGTCGACCCCCTCGTCCTCCACGCCGGCGTAGACGTCGGTGAGCCACAGGAGCGCCTCGGCGGTCAGTGCCGGGTCGTGGTCGGCCTCGAAGACCACGTCCTCGCCCGAGTCGCGGGACAGGTAGCGGATGCGCAGTCCGTCGACGTCCTGCCCGGTGCCGGCCGGCAGCCTGCGGTCGGCGGTCTGCCCGGAGCGCAGCAGCCAGGCGTAGACCGCCACCTGGAACCAGTGACGGACCGGGACCCCCCGGGTGAGGACCCGCTCGAAGCCGAACCGCGACGTCGTCTTGAGGTCCTCGACGACCGGGGCGTGCCACCAGTCGCAGCGGCCCTTGACCTGCTCGCCCCTGAGGCCGACCTCGGTCAGCCCGCCGTACTGGCGGCGCAGCGCGCGCAGCACCCCGCGGTGCAGCTCGGTGCCCATGAAGGCCTGCAGGCCCGTGTGGGTGTTCGTCGGGCGGCGCCGGGCGATCCGGTAGGCCGCCCGGCGGCGGCACTCGCCGAGCTCGGAGGCGCCGATCATCCGCTGGCGGGCGCGGGACCGGCGGCGGTCGAGGTCACGGACCGCCGCGGCCAGGCTGGGGGCGGCACGCCGCTCGGCGGCGCTGGGACGGGCAGGCAGGACGGCGGTCATCGCGTCTTCCTCGATCGGGGCGGCAGAGCGGGGCCGGGGGGAGCCGGCCCCGCTCCAGCAGCACGGCTCAGGCGACGTCCGCGCGACCGCCGGTGCCGTTGCGCTGCTCGGCGATCACCTCGCGCACCAGTGCGGTCAGCCGCTTGGTCGCCACGTGCTCGACGGGGCGGCCGAAGCGGGTGCCGATCTGCTCCTCGGTGACGCCCAGCGCCTCGAGGCTGGCGAGCACGCCCCGGCGGGCCGCGGTGAGCCGGCGGTCCTTCGGGTCGTCCGGGGTCGGCGAGGGCTCCAGCAGCGGGTTCGCCGGCGCGGTCTCCCGGTCGGCGTCCGGACGGGGAGCCGCCATGGCGGCCTGCGCGGCCGCGGCGGCGGCCTGGGCGGCCTGCACCACCGCAGGGGGCGTCTGCGGTGCGGACGGATCGCCGGCCGCGACCCGGCGCCGTCCGGCCGGGTGGGCCTTCATGGACGCCTCGAGCAGCTGCTCGTGCCGGGCCCGGATCAGCTCCGCGACCGTGTAGGGGCCGCCGGGGGTGGCCACCTCGGCCTGCAGGAGCCCGCTGCGGTTCGCCTCGGTCCACACCTCGCGCAGCTCGTCGTCGCCGCGGGCGTCGCCGATCCGCTCGACCAGGTCGGCGACGTCGGGCTCCTGCCGTCCGCCCGCCCGCGTGCCGGTGCTGCCGGCCTGCGCGGCGGCCCGCTGGGGGGCCGCGGTCTCCTCGGTGCGCTCGTGCTCGAGCAGCCCGCCACCGTGGAAGGACACGAGGTCGCGCACGTGCGCGGTGCCCGGGTCGCACTTGAGGGCGTCGAAGACCAGCCACTCCAGCAGCCGGCCGGTGGCCGCCTGGTCGGTGACCTCCCGGGCGGGGTCGCTGTTGGGCTTGATGCCGACGTGCACGCTGCGCGCACCGACGATCAGCGGCCGGCGCCCGCGACGCAGCCGCATCCACACCGACGCCGCGTACGGGAACTCCCGGTGGGTCTGCACCGACCAGGTCTTCTGGCCCTCGATCGGACGGCCGTTGGCGTCGACCTCGGTGACCTCCTTGCCGCGGGCGGTCACCACCACGATGCCGGGGAAGGTGAGCAGCTCGGTCTGCAGCTTGCGCCAGCGGGAGCCGGCGTCGTTCCACAGGTTCTGGCTGATGGTCACCTCGGCGTTGGGGTCGCGCTTGAGCAGCTCGCGGTTGCGGGCCGACTTGGCGGCGCGGTCGCTGGCCCAGTCCTTCAGGCCGTCCCAGATCGCCGAGCCGGTGTCGATGGCCAGCACCACCGGCGGCTGACCGGCATCGGCGGCACGGCGCGCCTCGGCCTTGACCGCCTGGACCGCGGACAGCACCGCCGCGTAGGAACCGTCGTGCTCGATGAGCTGGTACTTGGCGCCGGGGATCGCGCCGTACTCGTCGCCGGCGCCCTCGTTGAGGTCGATCCAGTAGAGCGCGCCGATCCTGTCGCTGCTGCTGAACTGGGCGAGCGCCCAGCTCTTGCCTGCCTTCTCCTCCCCCTCGAGGAGGATGCACGGCCACGGGACGCGGCCGGAGGGCTTGCGGGTCTTGAGACCGGGGACGGTCATGGGAACTCCTTGGTGACACGGGGAAGATGTCGTCCCGGACGTTACGGACGGGTACCGACAGAACGGCGTGTCGACTTGACAGTCGCTCACCGGGGCTCGGCGGTGTTCGCGGTGGGCGAACGCCACGAGCCGAGGACCGTCCCGCGCCGGTGCCGGCCCGTCCCGCGGTCCGGTCAGGCCGCTGCGGCGCCGGGAGCCGACGCCCTGCCCCGCAGGCGGGAGGCGAGCGCGGTGTGCCGGCGTCCGGAGCCGGCGGCGCGCACGGCCTGGCCGAGGGCCCGGGGCGAGCCGACGAGCACGACGAGCTGCTTGGCGCGGGTGACCGCGGTGTAGAGCAGGTTGCGCTGCAGCATCATCCAGGCGCTGGTGGTCAGCGGGATGACCACGCAGGGGTACTCGCTGCCCTGCGAGCGGTGCACGGTGACCGCGTAGGCGTGCACCAGCTCGTCGAGCTCGCCGAAGTCGTAGTCGATCGACTCGTCCTCGTCGGTGCGGACGGTGACGGTCTGCTCGACGGTGTCGATCGCGGTGACGACGCCCTGGGTCCCGTTGAAGACCCCGTTGCGGCCCTTGTCGTAGTCGTTGCGGATCTGGCTGACCTTGTCCCCGACGCGGAACACCCGCCCGCCGAAGCGCTTCTCCGGCCGGTCGGGCCGGGCAGGGGTGAGCGCCTCCTGCAACAGCTCGTTCAGCGCGGCCGCGCCGGCCGGCCCGCGGTGCACCGGGGTCAGCACCTGGACGTCGCGGCGCGGGTCGAGGCCGAACCGGGCCGGGATCCGGCGCACCACGACGTCCACGGTGAGCCGGGCGGCCTCCTCGGCGTCGTCGGTGGTGAAGAGGAAGAAGTCGTCCAGGCCGCGGACCTCGGGCATGCTCCCGGCGTTGATGCGGTGGGCGTTGGTCACCACCCCCGACCGGCTGGCCTGCCGGAAGACCTGCGTCAGCCGCACGTGCGGGATCGGGGTGCCCTCGGCGAGCAGGTCGCGCAGCACCTCGCCGGCACCGACCGACGGCAGCTGGTCGACGTCACCGACCAGGAGCAGGTGCGCGCCCGGCGGGACGGCCCGCACCAGCTTGTTGGCCAGCAGCAGGTCCAGCATCGAGGACTCGTCGACGACGACCAGGTCGGCCTGCAGCGGCCGGTCCCGGTCGAAGCCGGCGTCCCCGCCGGGGCGCAGCTCCAGCAGCCGGTGCACCGTGACCGCCTCGGCCCCGGTCAGCTCGGTGAGCCGTCTCGCCGCCCGGCCGGTCGGCGCCGCGAGCACGATCCTCGCCCCCTTGGCGGCCGCGAGGGTGACGATCGAGCGGACCGTGAAGCTCTTGCCGCAGCCGGGGCCGCCGGTGAGGACGGCGACCTTCTCGGTCAGGGCCAGGCGCACGGCCTCCTGCTGACCCGGCGCCAGGTCCACGCCGGTGCGCCGGTGCAGCCAGGTCAGCGCGGCGTCCCAGTCCACGGCGGCGAAGGCCGGCATCCGGTCCTCGTCGGCCACCGCCAGCCTCCTGAGCCCCGCGGCCAGGGAGACCTCCGCCCGGTGGAAGGGGACGAGGTAGTACGCGACGACCGGGGGCCTCCCGTCCGCTCCGGGGAACTCGTCGCGGATGACGCCCTGGTCGGCGACCAGCAGGGCCAGGCAGTGACCCACCAGGTCGGCGGGGACCTGCAGGATCTCGACCGACCGGGCGACCAGTTCGGCCTCGGGCAGGAAGCAGTGCCCCTGCCCGGTGGCCTCGGAGAGCACGAACTGCACGCCCGCCTCGACGCGCTGGGTGCTGTCGTGCGGGATCCCCACCGCGGCCGCGATGGTGTCGGCGGTCCGGAACCCGATCCCCCACACCTCGGCGGCGAGCCGGTAGGGCTCGGCGCGGACCACGCCGATCGAGGCGCCGCCGTACTGCTTGAAGATCCGCACCGCCAGCGAGGTGGACACGCCCACGCCCTGCAGGAAGACCATGACCTCCTTGATGGCCCGCTGCTCCTCCCAGGCCGCGGTGATCAGCCGGGTCCGCTTCGGGCCCAGGTTCGGCACCTCGGCCAGCCGCGCCGGCTGCTCCTCGATGACCCGCAGTGCGTCGGTGCCGAAGTGGTCCACGATCCGCTCGGCCAGCCGCGGGCCGATCCCCTTGACCAGCCCCGACCCCAGGTAGCGGCGGATGCCCTGCACCGTGGCCGGCAGCACGGTGGTGTGGTCCTCGACCACGAACTGGCGGCCGTACTGGGGGTGCGCTGCCCACCGGCCCTGCAGCCGCAGCGTCTCCCCCGGCTGCGCGCCCAGCAGCGAGCCCACCACGGTGACCAGGTCACCGCCGCGCCCGGTGTCCACCCGGGCCACGGTGTAGCCGGTCTGGGCGTTGGCGAACGTGATCCGCTCCAGCGTCGCCTCCAGGACCGACCCGGCCCGCGCGTCCCCCACCTGCCGTCCCCCTCGCTCGTGCCTCTCCGCCGACCGAGCGTTCCACGCGGCAGCGACAGTCCGGGGCTCCCGGGGAGGACCCGGCCGCGAGGAGCCGGGGCGCGCGGCTGCGTCCCGCGGTCGGCCGACGATGCCGGAAGTGTCAGCAGGTCTCCCTAGCCTCCGGGTGCTCACCAGAGCGACGCACCGACGACACGGAGGACCGGATCATGGCCGGCGACACAGTCATCACCGTCATTGGCAACCTGACCAGCGACCCCGAGCTCCGCTGGACGCCCTCGGGCGCGGCGGTCGCCAATTTCACCATCGCGTCCACGCCGCGCACCCTGGACCGCCAGACCCAGGAGTGGAAGGACGGCGAGGCGCTCTTCCTGCGCTGCAGCGTGTGGCGTCAGGCGGCGGAGCACGTCGCCGAGTCCCTGACCCGCGGATCGCGGGTGATGGCCCAGGGCCGCCTCAAGCAGCGCTCCTACGAGACCAAGGAGGGCGAGAACCGGACCGTCATCGAGCTCGAGGTCGACGAGATCGGCCCGTCCCTCCGCTACGCGACGGCGACGGTCACCCGGGCCTCCCGGTCCGGCGACGGTCCCGGCGGGGGATCCGGCGGCGGGGACGGTGCCGACGGCGGTCGCGCCGGGAACGTCCGGGGCGGCTCGCCCGATCCCTGGGCGGTGCCGGTCGGCGGCAGCGACGAGGAACCGCCCTTCTGAGCTGTCCCACCGCCGCACCCGGTCTCCTCCGGCGCCACCGCAGGGGACCGGGTGCGGCAGGACCCCCACGGCCGTCGGCCGTGGGGGTCCTGTGTCCTGTCGTGCGTCCTGCGCCGGCCGGGCTCCGGCTCAGCGGCTGCGGTACAGCCTCGTCGTCAGCGGGAGGAACACCGCGGCCAGCCCCGCCGCCACCGCGAGGGAGACGACGATCGCCACGCCGTCGGGCGTGCCGGCCATCAGCGACCGCGACGCGGTGGCCAGGACCGAGATGGGGTTGACGTCGACGAAGGCCTCGAGCGGGCCGGGCAGCGTGGTGGGGTCGACGAAGACGTTGGACAGGAAGGTCAGCGGGAAGATCGCCATGAAGCCGGCGTTCATCACCGCGTTCGGGGAGCGCATCAGCAGACCGAGGACCGAGAAGACCCACGACAACCCGAACGAGAAGGCGACGACCAGCGCGAGCGCCGCGACCGCCCCGGCGAACCCGCCCTCGGGCCGGAACCCCAGCGCCATCCCCACGACGATGATCACCGTGCCGGCGATGACGTAGCGGACGCTGTCGCCGAGCAGCGAGCCCAGCAGCGGCGCCGGCCGCCAGATCGGCAGGGAGCGGAAGCGGTCGACGACCCCTTTGGTCAGGTCGGTGTTCAGCGAGATCCCGGAGTAGACGGTCGTGAACAGGACCGACATGACCAGCAGCCCGGGGAGCGTGTAGTCCAGGTAGGCGCTGGTGGACCCGGCGATGGCGCCGCCGAACAGGTACGTGAACAGCAGCAGGAACATCACCGGCGTGACGGTGACGTCGAGCAGTTGCTCGGGCACGTGCTTGACCTTGAGCATCCCCCGCCAGCCGAACACCAGCGCGGCCGAGAGCCGGCCGGGCCGGGGCGGCCGCGGCGTGGAGGAGATGGCCCGGCGCACCGCCGCGGTGTCGGCGGAGCCGGTCGTCCTGGTCGTGGCGGTCATGACGCGTGCTCCCGCAGGGTGTCGGAGGTCGGGGACGTCTCGTCGGCGGCCTCGTCGGCTGCATGGCCGGTGAGGGCGAGGAAGACCTCGTCGAGGCTCGGCTGCTGCAGCCAGAAGTGCGCCAGCGGGACGCCGGCGTGGGCGAGCCCGGCGACGGCGATCGCCGCCCGCTCGGCGTCCGCGCCGACGGCCGACAACGCCGCCGGGTCCGCCTCCAGCACCACCGGGCCCACCGAGCGCTCGAGCAGCTCGGCGGCCTCGGCGCGCCGTCCGGGGTCGAGCAGCCGCACCTGCAGGGAGCCGGTGCCGACCGACGCCTTGAGGTTCCCCGGGGTGCCCTCGGCGATGACCCGGCCCCGGTCGATCACGGCGAGTCCGTCGGCGAGCTGGTCGGCCTCCTCGAGGTACTGGGTGCAGAGCAGGATCGTCGTCCCCTCGGCGACCAGCGCGCGGACGATCTCCCAGACCTGGTTGCGCGAGCGGGGGTCCAGCCCCGTCGTCGGCTCGTCGAGGAACATCAGCCGCGGGGTGACGACGATGCTCGCCGCGATGTCCAGCCGGCGGCGCATGCCGCCCGAGTAGTGCTTGACCAGCCTGCCCGCGGCCTCGGCGATGTCGAAGGCGTCGAGCAGCTCGTCGGCACGGTCCCGGGCGGCGGCCCGCGAGTAGCCGAGGAGGCGGCCGAGCAGCACCAGGTTCTCCCGGCCGGTCAGCTCCTCGTCGACCGAGGCCAGCTGGCCGGTCAGGCTGACCAGCTCGCGGACCGTGTCGGCCTCGGTCACGATGTCGTGCCCCAGGACCCGGGCACTCCCCGCGTCCGGGGCGATCAGCGTGGCGAGCATGCGGATCGTGGTGGTCTTCCCCGCCCCGTTGGGCCCCAGCACCCCGTAGATCGTGCCCGCCGGGACGGCGAGGTCGACCCCGTCGACGGCGCGCGTCGTCCCGAAGGACTTCCCGAGCCCGCTCGCCTCGATGGCGAGTGGTGTCTGTGTGGTCATCGGCTTCCTCACCTCGAGCGCATCAGGGGATCTCTCTGCAGGTCTGACGGACTGTCCGCCGGAGACTCATCGGACGCCACCGACTTACCGGGCGTCCCGGCGGCTCGTTCCCGTCACCGCTCACGCTGGACCCTCAAGCGCGCTTGAGGTCAAGGGCACCCAGGCAAGGGCACGCAGACGCCGTCGTCCGGTCGGCCCCGCTCCGATGACTCCCGCGCGCCCGGGCGGTCGGCACCGGCAGGGAGGTACCTCCCTGCCGACGACAGGAGGAGGACCGATGAGGACGCTGCACGTGGGCCTCCGCGTGACCGATCTCGACCGGTCGCTCGCGTTCTACCGGGCCCTCGGCTACGAGGTGGTGGGCGACGTCCCCGAGACCGGTCTGGGACACCTGACCATGCTCAAGCTGCCCGGCGACGAGTTCGTGAGCATCGAACTCGTGCACGATCCCGCTGGACCCGAGGTCCGGTCCGGGACGAACCTCAGCCACCTCGTCGTCACCGTGGACTCGATGCACACGACCGTCACCGGGCTCACCGGGAAGGGCGTCGAGGTCGAGTCACCCACGTCCCCCGACGGCGCGGCGGACTTCCTGACGGCGTGGGTCACCGACCCGGACGGCAACCGCATCGAGTTGGTCCAGTGGCCGGCCGGCCACCCCGACGGCATGACCTCCGCCGACTTCTCCGGCTGAGCCCCACCCGGGACCCCGGAGGTACACCAGGCGATGAGCGCACCGATCCGGCTGTACGTGTCGATGTCCCTCGACTCGATGTCCCTCGACTCGATGTCCCTCGACTCGATGTCCCTCGACTCGACGGCTACGTCGCCGGACCCGACGACCGGGCCGGGCAGGTGTACGGCCCGGTCCTGGCGACCAGGGCCGTGATCTCCGGACGGCGCACCTTCGAGCTCGCCGGTCGCTGGAACGGCGACCACCACGGCGGGGTCCCGGTCCTCGTGCTGACCTCCGCCGTCGACGACGGCGACGTGCTCCCGGGCACGGCGAGGTCCTGCACCGACGTCGTCGAGTGCGCCGCCGAGGCACGGGCGCGGCGGGCGACCGCGCCGTCATGGTGCACGGCGCGAGCGCAGCGCACGCGCTGCTGCAGGCCGGCCGGCTCGACGAGATGGAGATCCACCTGGTCCGGTCCTGCCGGGCGCCGGCCGCCGCCTGTTCGAGGACCGCACCGACCGCGTGGAGCTGGAGCTCGTCCGGCGGCTCGACGGCCCCGACGTGACCCACCTGCGCTACCGGGTGCGGCGCTGAGCGGCTGCCCCGCTCAGCCCGGGGGGACGTTCTGGTTCAGCCGGAACAGGTTGGCCGGGTCGTACTCGCGCTTGAGCGCGGTGAGGCGCCGGTACTTCGCGTCGCCGTACGCCTGCCGGACCCGCGCGCCGCCCTCCTCCATGAGGAAGTTGACGTAGACGCCGGTGTGCCACGGCGCCAGCGCCGTCCAGTAGTCGCGGGCCCACTGCCGCTGGTCCTCGAAGCCGTCCGCGGTCGGCGTGTTGCCGTTGATGTTGAAGGTGAACCCGGCGGAGCGGCCGCTGAACGCCGTCGCGTCGTCCGCGACCCGGGCCACCGCTCCGCCCATCTGCCAGAGCGCGATGCTGCTCAGCGGTGAGGTGATCCGCCGGCCGTGCTCGGCGACGACCCCGATCACCTCGTCGGTCAGCGCGGCGACGTCGCAGGAGCGGACGTAGTACCAGCAGCCGTGCCGGTAGGACGGGTCGAACATCTGCTGGTGCGCCAGGAACGGCTTGGGCGCGACCAGGTCGAGGACCGGCGAGCCGCAGGTGCGCATCGGCCGCAGCACCGCCTCCCCCTCGTCGACGTCGCCCGCGTAGCAGGCGGCGACCGCGATGACCGGCCGGCCGACCAGCTCCGCCGGGACGACGGGCAGCGCCGGGGCGAGCCGCTGCACGACGATCGTCATCAGCTCGTCGGGGCAGTCGGCGACCCAGTCCCGGTAGCAGCGCAGCACCTGCTCGGCGTCGTCCATGGACCAGAAGGTCGCGCCGGCCGTCACCTGCGGCCCCACGGGGTGCAGGCGGAACCGGAAGTCGGTGACCACGCCGAAGTTGCCGCCTCCGCCGCGCAGCCCCCAGAAGAGCTCGGCGTTCTCGTCCTCGGCAGCGCGGACCACCTCGCCGTCCGCCGTCACCAGGTCGGCCGACTCCAGCGAGTCGACGGTCAGGCCGTACCTCCGCATGACCCAGCCGATCCCGCCGCCGAGGGTCAGTCCGGCCACCCCGGTGTGCGACACGATCCCGGACGGCACGACCAGTCCGTGCTCCTGGGTCGCCTCGTCCACCTCGCCCAGGAGGGCCCCGGCCTGGACGCCGGCGACCCGGGCGTCCGGGTCGACGCGCACGCCGGCCATCGGCCGCAGGTCGATCAGCAGGCCGCCGTCGACCGTCGACAGGCCGGGGAAGCTGTGGCCACCGCCCCGGACGGCGACGGTCAGCCCGGAGTCGCGTCCGAACCGGACGGCGGTGCGGACGTCGTCGATCCCGGTGCACCGGGCGATGAGGGCCGGGTGCCGGTCGATCGACCCGTTCCACACGCGGCGGTGCTCCTCGTACCCCTCGTCGCCCGGGGCGAGGACCTGCCCCTCGAAGGAGGTGCGGAGCGCGGCGACCGCGGCGCTCCCGACCCCGCTGGTGCCGGTCCTGACGTCGTCCGTGCCCACCGTCCTGGTCATGCCGGCAGTGTCGGGTCAGCGGCGCGGTCGGTCAGGGACCCAGGTTCCACCGAGCTCACCGCTCAGCCGGACCGGGTCGAGGATCTCGATGTGGTCGCGGTGGGTGCTGACCACCCCGGACTCCCGCAGGTCGCGCAGTGCGCGCACGACGACCTCGCGCACGCTGCCGACGGCCTCGGCGAGCTCCCCCTGGCTGACCGGGACGGTGAGGACCCGCCGCGCGCCCGCGCCCGTCCGCGACTCCTGCGACGCCAGGTCGAGCAGGTGGCGGGCCACCCGGTGCCGCACGGTGGTGAACGCGCTGTCGGTGATCTCGTGGACGAAGCTGCGCACCCGGTCGGCCAGTTCGTGCAGGAGCGCGTCGGCCACGTCGGCGTCCTCGGCGGCCGCCCGCCGCACGACCTCCGGGGAGAGGCGCAGGACCGTCGTGTCGACGACGGCCTGCGTGCCCGCGGGCATCCCGGTCCCGTCGGCGTAGAGCGACACCAGGCCGACGAGCGCGCCGCGCCGCGCGTAGCGCACGGTCATGCCGCGACCGTCCGGCGCGGTGACGAACACCCGGACGAGCCCGTCGACGACCAGTTCCAGGTACTCGGCCGTCTCGCCCTCCCGGTGGGACACCGAGCCGGCCGGCACCCGCACGGGACGGGACCCCGCCAGCAGCCGCCGGCGCGCGGGCTGCCGCAGCCGGGAGAGGTTCGACGCGGCGAGGGCGGCCCCGACCGCGCCGTCATCGGTGCCGTCGTCCACGCGGTTCTCCGTGCCGGGAGGGGCCGGTGAGCCGGCCGGTCAGGCCATGCTGGTCTCGCCCATCCGGACGTCGGGTGCGCCCAGGCGCGCGGCGTCGGCGGTGCGGTCGTCCAGCTGCTGCTGCGACTCCCGCTCGGCCTCGACCCGCAGCCGGTAGTGCGCCACCTCCCGCTCGACGTGCGCGGCGTCCCAGCCGAGCAGGGGCGCGACGATCTCCGCGACCTCGGCGGCCGCGGCGACGCCCCGGTCGGGCACCTCGATGGAGACCCGGGTGCGGCGGGTCAGGACGTCGTCGAGGTGCAGGGCCCCCTCGTGGCTGACCGCGTAGTACGCCTCGGCCCGCAGGTACTCGGGTGCGCCCGCCAGCGGTTCGCGCAGCGCGGGCTGCTCGGTCATCAGGTCGAACAGCTCCCCGGTGAGGGTCCCGTACCGGCCCAGCAGGTGCTCCACCGTCGAGAGCGGGAGCCCGGTGCGCTCGGCGGTGAGCCGGCGCGCGTTGTGCGCGGCGACGTAGCCCTCCGCGCCCACCAGCGGGATCCGCTCGGTGATCGACGGCGGCACCGTGCGCTCGAGGCCGTGCACGGCGGAGTCGACGGCGTCCTTGGCCATCACCCGGTAGGTCGTGTACTTGCCGCCGGCGATCACGGTCAGGCCGCGCACGGGACTGGCGACGGCGTGCTCACGGGAGAGCTTGCTGGTCGCCTCGGACTCCCCGGAGAGCAGCGGCCGCAGCCCCGCGTAGACGCCGACGACGTCCTCCCGGGTGAGCGGGTCCTCCAGCAGGCTGTTCGCGTGGGCGAGCAGGTAGTCGATGTCGTCCCTGCTGGCGGCCGGGTGCGCCAGGTCCAGGTGCCACTCGGTGTCGGTCGTCCCGATGATCCAGTGGCTGCCCCACGGGATGATGAACAGCAGGCTCTTCTCGGTGCGGGTGATGACACCGGTGGCGCTGTTGATCCGGTTCCGCGGCACCACCAGGTGCACGCCCTTGGACGCGCGGACCTGGAACTGGCCCCTCCCGCCGACCATCTCCTGGATCTCGTCGGTCCAGACCCCGGCGGCGTTGACCACCTGCTGCGCGCGGATGGCGAACTCGCCGCCGCCCTCCAGGTCACGGACCCGGACCCCGGCGATGCGGTCGCCCTCCCGGAGGAACTCGGTCACCCGCGTGCTGTTGACGCACAGCGCCCCGTACGCGGCCGCGGTCCGGGCCAGCATCATGGTGTGCCGCGCGTCGTCGACCTGGCCCTCGTAGAAGCGGATGGCCCCCCGGATCGCCGACCGCTTGCCGGACGGGAAGGACTCCGCCGTCTTGCGGCGGCCCAGGTGCCGGAGGTGTCCGGGCACCCCGCGCCCGGCGCCCATCACGTCGTAGACACCGATGCCCAGGCCGACGTAGGCCCGGTCGATGCGCTTCTCCAGCGGATAGATGAAGGGAACCGGCCGCGCCAGGTGCGGGCACAGGGTGTTGAGCACCAGGCGGCGTTCCCGCAGCGCCTCGAAGACCAGGTGGAAGTCGAACTGCTCGAGGTAGCGCAGGCCGCCGTGGAAGAGCTTGCTGGACCGGCTGGAGGTGCCGGCGGCGTAGTCGCGCGCCTCCACCAGCCCCACCTTCAGGCCCCGGGTGACCGCGTCCAGGGCGGCGCCGGACCCGACGACCCCGCCGCCGATGACCAGGACGTCGAGTTCCTCCCGCGCCAGCCGCTCGAGGGCGGCGGTGCGGTTCCGGGGGCTGAGGCGTTCGGAGATGGGCACGGTCGCTCCTCTGCTCGGGTGGCGCCGGACGTCGCGGCGCCTGGTCAGTGGCGGATGAGGTTGGAGCGGCTGCGGTCGTGCCGGGTCTCGATGACGCGGATCGCCCCGGACCTCGATCGCATGGACAGCGACTGGGTGACCACCGCGTCCTGCTGGAAGCGGACGCCGCGCAGCAGCGCCCCGGTGGTGACACCCGTGGCGCCGAAGAAGACGTCGTCGCCCGACACGAGGTCCGTGGTGGTGAGGACGCGGTCGAGGTCGTGCCCGAAGTCGAGTGCGGCGGCCCGTTCGGCGTCGTCCCGGGGCCGCAGCCGCCCGAAGATCTCCCCGTCGCTGCACCGCAGCGCGCAGGCGGCGATCACGCCCTCGGGCGTTCCGCCGACGCCGACCAGCAGGTCGACCCCGGAGTCCGGTTGCCCCACGGCGATGGCACCGGCGACGTCGCCGTCGAGCAGCGACCTGACCGCCGCTCCCGCGCGGCGGATCTCGGCCACGAGGTCCTCGTGCCGGGGACGGTCGAGGACGGCGACCGTGAGGTCCTCCTGCCGCTTGCCGAGCGCGCGGGCCACCGTCGCGAGGACGTCGGCGATGGGGGCCTCGGGGTCGACGGCGCCGGCGGCGGCGCCCGGGACGACCAGCTTGTGCATGTAGACGCAGGGCCCCGGGTCGAACATCGTGCCCCGCTCGGACAGGCCCACGACCGCCACGGCGTCGGGCAGTCCCTTCGCGGCGGCGGTCGTGCCGTCCACCGGGTCGACGGCGATGTCGACCTCCGGGCCCGAGCCGTCGCCGACCCGCTCCCCGTTGAAGAGCATCGGCGCCTCGTCCTTCTCGCCCTCGCCGATGACGACGACCCCGGACATGCCGACGGTGCCGAGCACCGGCCGCATCGCGTCGACGGCCGCGGCGTCGACCTGGTTCTTGTCCCCCCGGCCGACGTACCGGGCCGACGAGATGGCCGCCGCCTCGGTGGCGCGGACCAGTTCCAGGGCGAGGTTGCGATCGGGGTCCAGCGGCATGCTGGGCCCGGTCACGCGCCCGCACCCCTCGTGCCGGGGAGTGCGGCAGACCCGCCGCGCAGGTCACCCGGGCCGGGTGGTGTGCGGGGTACGGCGGACATGGCCAGCACCTCTGCTCGGTGGTCCGGAGCGCTTCGGTCCTCTCGCTCGCCCCCACGGGGACGACCCGTCTGGACCGTATCGGCGGGTGACCTGGACCACAACGCCGCCCACCGGCCGCCGTCAGCGACCGCCGTCAGGCTCCCGTCTCGGTGGGAAGCGCACCGCGGGCGACCGCACGCACGAGGATCTCGTGGTCGTGCTCGGTCTGGTCGGCGTAGGCCCGGGCGAAGCGGCAGAGCGCCACGTCGAGCTTGTCCGAGGCGCCCACGTAGCCGTCGATCATCGAGGCGCCGCTCGTCCGGGCGTGCCCCTTGGCCAGCAGCCGGCCGCAGACGCCCGCGTAGTCGCCGAGCGCGGAGGCGTCCAGCGCGTCGACCGCGATGGTGCCCTTCATGTTCCGGAACTGGCGGACGTAGTACTGGCGGCCGGCGATGCTGGTCCACCCCAGCAGCGGGTCGCTGACCGTCTGCAGCGCCTGCTGGTACTCCACGACCCGCTGGCCCTGGTGGGCGTGCCAGGCGGAGTCCCCGTGGACGTACGGCGCCAGGACCGAGCGGCGCGCCTGCTTGAGCTGCAGGAACACGACGTCGTCGGCGCTGCTGCCCTCGCACAGCGCGACGAAGGCGCGCAGTCCGACGCTGCCCACCCCGACGACCTTGTGGGCGACGTCGACGAGGGTGTACCCGCTGAGCACCCGCCGCCAGTGCGGGGGCAGCGTGCCGACGTAGGCGTCGAGGCCGTCGGCCACCTGGTCCCGTTCGTCGGGGTCGAGTCGGGTGATCAGCGGCGGCTCCTCGACGATGCGCCGTCCCTCCGCACCCTCCTCGGTGAACCGGGGAAGGGCCCGGTCGCTCACCCGTCTGCGTGCCCGGCGCGCGGTCCGCTCGATCTCCGTGCGCAGCGACCGGTCCGTCGCCGTCGCGCGGAGCCGGCTGACGTCGAGCCGGTCGAACGACCGCGCCAGGAGCGGCTCGCCGGACAGCCGGTGCAGGTGCTCCCGGTACCTGCGCGCCATGGACGCGACCGCGCGGCTGCACTGCTCCTCGGTGGCCGAGTTCTGCCGCCCGGCCACCCAGATGCTCGCGGCCAGCCGGCGCAGGTCCCACTCCCAGCCGCCGGGATGTGCCTCGTCGAAGTCGTTGAGGTCGATGACCAGGTCGCGCTCGGGAGAGGCGTAGAAGCCGAAGTTGCCCAGGTGCGCGTCGCCGCAGATGACCGGCCGGATCCCGGTGGCCGGGAGCCCGGCGACGTCGGCCGCCATCACCACGGCCGTCCCGCGCAGGAAGCCGTACGGCGAGGCGGTCATCCGGGCGACCCGGACGGGTATGAGCCGGTCCACCCGCCCGACGTGGGACGCCCGGATCTGGTCGACCACGTCGTGCCGGTCGGCGGGAGGGGTCCACCGCCCCAGAGCGGACCTGGGCACCTGCTGGCGCAGCCGTCGTCCGAGGGCGTACCGCTCCGCGCGGGGCGTGGGGCGGCGCCGCAGCGAGCCGAAGGCCGTCCCGTCTGCCGTCTCGAGCACCACGTGCCCGCCGGATCGCGCATCGGCCATGGGCACCCCAGACACTCGGCGGGCCGTCGTCGGTCCTCGGCGCATGCTCCCAGACACGGGCGGGGCAGAGCTCCTCCGACGGCGCTGGGGTGGGGTCCCCGCGCAGCCGGTCCATCGGCACGTCGGATCGCCGCACCGTCCCCCCGGCCCGCCGTCCCGAGGGCGCTTCCCGGACGGGCCCCGCTCCGGTGAGATGACCCGGGGACCGGTCCGCCGGTGTCCCGACGGGACGGAGGTGCCGGCCGTGGTGCACGCCCCGCTGTCCGGAGGAGGAGCCGGGCGTCGTCCCGCCCCCGGTCCCCCGCACGCGTGCACCGGTGCCGTCGGGTGAGTGCCGGCACCCGCACCGACCGCGACGTCGACCGGGCGGCGCTCCTCGGCACGGCGCTGGCCGCCGTCGTCGCGCTCACCTTCGGGGGTCAGGGCGAGTGGGACTGGCTGGCCGCGGCCACCGGGATCGCCCTGCTGCTGGTGCTGGCGGCGTTCTTCCGCCTGCCCGCGGGCGGGGCACCCACGCCGCGCGTGCGGGCCGAGCTCGCCGCGGTGTCGGCGGTGGCCGCCCTCGCGGCCACGCTCGTCCTCGCGCCCGTCCTCCAGGCCGCCCTCGCCGCGACCGACGCCGGGCGCACCTGCCGCGCCAGTGCGGCGGTGGCGGCCGGTGCCCTCGAGAGCGACGAGGCCCGGCAGCGCGGCGCCGACGTGGCCGTCGCCCGGGGGGACGCCGAGGGACCCGCCTCCGAGGCACTGTCGCGCGCGGCCCGCGACGAGGAGCGGACGGTGCTGAGGAACTGCCTCGGCGCGATCACCTCCGGCTGGCTGTGGGCGCCGGCTGCCGGTCTGGCAGGGGTCGGCTACGCGCTCGCCTGGTGGCTGGTCCGCCGTCGGCACGCGCCGGACGGCACTCCCCCCGGGAAGCGACCGCGTTCGACGTCCCCGACGTGATCGGACTCCGCACCGGTCCCCGGGTGCCGTCGGCCGGCCGACCGCGCGTCGAGCTCGGCCTGCCATTCCGCGCGCCCGCTCGAGCTCGCCCGCACCGCCGCGCTCCACAGGACGACGGCGACTCCGACCGCCAGGAACAGGACCAGGAGCAGCAGCCCGGTCAGGACGTCCTCCCAGCCGGCCCACGGCGAGGCGGTCATGCTCCCCGGGCGGAGGGGCGGATCCGGCGTCATGGGACGAGGGTGCGGCACGCCGCGGGCCCACGGGTCCCGCGCCGGGCCGCTCCACCCGGCCGGGCGAGTCACGCTCCGCGACGGCCGTGCGCGGCTGAACCCGATCAGGCGGCCCGACGCGCTCCCCCCGGTGATCTCCGCCCCGCACCGGGCCGCATGCCCCCGGACCGCCCTAGCGTCCCGGCACCCGGGACGGGTCCCGCGGAGGGAGGCAGGGATGACGACCACCGAGCTGCACACCGACGACGAGGCCGGCCGCCGGCGCCCCGACGTCTCGGGCGACCTGCCCACGGTCCTCGAGGCCGCGCCGGCGTTCCGCCGGGTCGTGGCCGGCTACGACCGATTCCAGGTCGACACCTACGTCCGGTGGGCCGAGGACGAGCTCGCCACCGCGGACCGCGAGCGCGAGCACCTCCTGACACGGCACCTGCGGACCAGGGCCGACCTCGAGGACGCCCAGCGGTTGCTGGCCCACTCGTGCGGAGGCGCGGAGTCCCTCCGGCTGTCCTCCCGGATCGGGTCGGTGCTCGCCGTGGCGGCCGACGAGGCCGAGGGCCTGCGGGCCGAGGCCGAGGCCGATCGCACCGCCGCCGCCGCGGAGGCCGCGCGGACGGTCGCCCGCGCGGAGCAGGTGCTGGCCGGCGCCGAGGACCGCGCCGGGCAGCTGCTCGCCGACGCGGCGGCCCGGCTCGCCGAGTCGACCGCCGGGGCCGAGCGGGTGGTCGCGGACGCCCGCGCGGCGGCCGACGCACTGCTCGAGGAGGCGCGGCTGGTCGAACAGCGGGCCGCCGAGCACGCCGGCCGGATCCGGCAGCGGGCCCGGGACGATGCGGACGTCGCCCGGCTGCAGGCCCGGGACGAGGTCCTCCGCGTGATGGAGACCGGACGGGACGAGCGGCGGCGGGCGGACGACGAGGCGGCCGCGGCCCGCGAGCGCCTCGATCGTGACGCGGGAACGCGCCGGGCCGCTCTGCTCGCCGACGTCGCGGCGCTCGAGGGGAGGCGGGCCGCACTCGCGGCGGAGGTCGACCGACTGGCCGCGGCGGTCCCCGTCCCGGCCGACGGCCGACGGCCGATCTCCCTCCCCCGGCTCCTCGACCGCCTGGGCCGGCGGCAGTGGTCCTGGCGGGTGCCCTGAGCCGGGTCCGCCGACGCTCAGCGGCGGGCGAGGACGGCCAGCGCCGCCGCGCAGCCCCACCCGACCACGACGACCGGCGTCTCGACCGGGTCGAGGCCGCCCGGGCGGACCCGGACGCGGCTGCACCGCTCGCTGAGGTAGCCCAGCGTCAGGCCGGTGCCCAGCCACCGCAGCACCCAGCGCGCACGGTCGTCCGGCCCGCGGAGCAGCCGGCCGAGGGCCCAGACCTCGAGCCCGAGCAGGTACGGGGGCGCGCTGTAGGCGGTGCCGAACCACAGCCAGTCCCGGACCAGGTGCTCGGGGCTCCCCGTCATGAACGGGACGTCGAAGTACCGGCGCCGCCGCAGTGCGACGACGTGGCCGGCCGCCTGCGCCGCCAGCTGCGCCGAGGTGACCGCCAGGAGCGTCGTCCGCTGCGCCATGGCGCCGCACCGTAGGGCGCCCGGACCCGCTGCAGGGGTGCCGTCCGCGCCGGAGGGTCCTCAGGCGCCGCCCTGCGCCGCCAGCACCCGCGCGGCCTCGCGGTCGGCGTCGGCGTTGGCCACGCCGGCCCGCGAGCCGGCGAGCTTGGCGCGGATGTGCTCGCCGACGGTGATCGGCGGGTACGGCGAGCCCTCGCCGACGCAGGTCGGCAGGGTCTCGACGAGGGCGTCGACGTTGCCGTCGTGGAAGAACGCCGCGCTGCGCCGCCGCTGGATCGTGCCGTCCACGATCGGCGGCTTGACCCGGTGCAGGGTCGACATCCAGCGGTCGTTGGTCCACCGCGCCATCAGGTCGCCGAGGTTGATCAGCAGCGCGCCGTCGGCCGGCATGACGTCGTGCCAGCCGCCGTCGCGGCCGAGCACCTGCAGGCCGGCGACCTGGTCGGCCCACAGCACCGTGACGATGCCGTAGTCGGTGTGCTCCCCCATGCCGGTCAGGTCGCCGTCGAGCTCGAGCCCGCCGGGCTCGAGGGCGTAGTTGTTCATCCGGAGCACGTCGAGGCTGTGGTCGGTGTGGCGCTCGAAGAAGCCCTCCGGCAGGCCGAGCGCGTCGGCGAACAGCGTGGTCAGGGTGCGCGCCACCCGCGAGGCCTCCGCGGAGTACGCCGAGACGGCGTCGCGGAACGACGGCGCCTCGGCCGGCCAGACGTTCTCGGGGTAGTCGGCCTCCGGCAGGTCGAGCCCCGGGAAGTCCGAGACCGCCGCACCCACGTTGAACGCCTCGAAGAAGTCGTGCATCCGGTTGGACGGCGCGAGTCCGAGGCTGAGGCTCAGCGACTCGGTCTTGGGCGGGGCGTAGCCGCGGTTGACCGCCGGCGGCGTGCGGTAGCGCTTCTTCACCTCCAGCGGGAGGGCGAAGAACTCGTCGAGGGCGGCGGCGAAGGCGTCGGTGACGGCGGTCGGGACGCCGTGGCCGACCACCTGCACGAAGCCCACGGTGCGAGCCGCCTCGTCGAACGCCGCGGCCGCCGCCGCGCGCTCCTCCGGGGTGCCGGCCCCGACGTAGGGCGAGACGTCGACGGTCGGGACGGTGAACGGCGTGCTCATGCGGGGTCCTCCTGGAGGGCGGGCGGCGCGTCGGGGGTGGCGGCCACCGCGGCCTCGACGCGGGCGAGCAGGGCGGCCTTGTCGGCGTCGTCGAGCCAGCAGGCCTCGACGGCGTTGCGGGTGAGGGCGGCGAGCCGGTCGCGGCGCCAGCCGAGCGCGTGCGCGAGGACGCGGTGGTCGTGGGTCGGGTCGGTGCCGAACATCGGCGGGTCGTCGCTGTCGATCGTCACGAGCAGCCCGGCGTCGACCATCTCCGCGATCCGCCGGTGCGTGCCGTCGCCGCTGCCGGAGTAGCGGCCGATGTCGGAGCCGACCGGGGTGCAGGTGAAGGGCACCCGCTCCGCCACGCACCGCGCGGTGATCGCCGGGTCGTCGACCACGTGGTAGCCGTGGTCCACCCGGCTGCAGCCCAGCTCGTCCAGGAGGACCTCGACGTGGTGCGGCGGGCCCGACTCGGAGTGCGCCGTCCGCCGCAGCCCGGCGCGCCCGGCGAGCCGGAACGCCTCGGCGAAGCGGGCCGGCGGGCCGTTGACCTCCGCGTAGTCCAGGCCGATGCCGAGCACCTCGTCGGCCCGGTGCTCCACCACCTGCTCGACCAGCTCGACGGCGGCCGCGCCGCTGCGCTCCCGGCAGATGCCGACCACGAAGCCGGCCCGGATCCCGGTGTCGGCCTCCGCGGCGCGCGCACCGGCCAGGACGCCTTCCAGGATCCGCGGGTACGGCACGCCGGGGTGGCCGGGCGGGCTCAGGTGCACCTCGCGGTAGAGCACCCCGTGGTCGGCACCGCCGGCGGTCAGCGACTCGTAGGTCACGCGGGAGAAGTCCTCGACGTCGCGGATCAGCGAGCCGATCACGTCGAGCACGCGGAGGAACTCGCCGAGGTCCTCGTAGCTCGAGTGGTCGTAGAGGTCGTCGGCCGACCGGCCGAGGGCCACTGCGTGCTTGCGGGCGAGGTCGACCACGGTCTGCGGGGCCACGCTGCCGATGAGGTGGCAGTGCAGGCTGACCTTGGGCAGCGCGGCCACCATCGCGTCGACGGCCGGGTCGGCCGGCACCGGCGTGGAGTGCACGCCGGCAGCTCTGCTCGCCGGGGCGCTCACCGGGCGCCCCCCGGTCGTCCGAACCGGCCGAGGACGGCGGTCTCCACCAGCTGGGCGACCAGGTAGAGCAGCAGCGCGGTGAGGCTGACGACGACGACCAGCGCCCACACGCGCGCGTTCTGCGAGCGGTTGGCGGCGGAGACGACGGCGTAGCCGATGCCCTTGCCGGTGGCGAGCCACTCGGCGAGCAGCGCGCCGGTGAGCGCGCCGGGCACCGCGATCCGCACCGAGGCGAACAGCGCGGGCAGGGCGGAGGGGAAGCCGACCTTGAGCAGCACGGTCGACGGCGACCCGCCGTAGACCAGCACCAGGTCGCGCATCTGCGGCGTCACCGAGCGCAGGCCCAGCACGATGTTCACCAGCGCCGGGAACAGCACGACGATCGCGCTCATGATGGCGACGACGCCGTAGCCGCGGCCGACGAGCAGGATGAGGATCGGCGCCAGCGCGATGAGCGGGACGGTCTGCAGCACCAGCGCCACCGGCATCACCGCGCCCTCGAGCGCCTTCGACCGGACGACGACCGCCGCCAGCACGACCGCCGTCAGCATGCCGGCGGCGAACCCGACGGCGGCGTCGGTCAGGGTCTGCTGCAGCAGCGCCCAGATCTCGGTGCGGAGCTCGGCGGAGTCGTCGTCGCCGAAGAGGGTGGTCCACACCTCCGCCGGTGTCTTGCCGACGTAGGGCGAGACGTCCCAGACGCGCAGCGCGACGACCCAGAGCAGCACCACCACACCGATCACCAGCACCGTGGTGGCGACCTGGCGGACCACCGCCCGCAGCGTCGAGCCGGTCCGGCCGGCGACCGGGGCGGTCGCCTCCTCGGCCCCGGGCAGCAACGCGGTCATGACGCGGCCCCGCGGGACCACGGCGTGACCAGTCGGCCGACCAGGCCGAACAGGGCGTAGAAGGCGCCGGCCACCAGGGCGCAGCCGATGCCGACCGCCCAGGCCTGCTCGACGTCGACGTTCTGCTGGGCGATCTTGAGGACGAGCGCGACGCCACGCTGCACTCCCCCGACGTACTCGCCGAGGATCGCGCCCAGGAACGCCGCGGGCGCGCCGATCCGCATGGCGCCGAGGATCGAGGGCAGCGCCGCGACCAGCTGCACCTTCACCAGCCGGCGCACCCGCCCGCCGCCGAAGACGCTCACCACGTCCAGGCTCGACCGGTCGGCGGAGCGCAGCCCGAGCACCGTGCCGACGACGGTGGTGAAGAAGACCGACAGGGCGGCCAGCGCGGTGGCGGTGCCGGAGCGCTGCCCCTCGTCGGGGTTGCCGATGACGATGAACAGCACCGGCGCGATCGCCACCAGCGGCACGCAGTAGCTCAGCACCGCGACCTGCATGAGGACCCGCTCGGCGACGGGCAGCAGCAGCACGAGCGAGGCGACGACGAGGCCGGCGACGGTGCCGTAGGCGAACCCGACCGCGGCCTCCTGCAGCGTCATCCCGAAGTGCAGCGCGTAGAAGCCGAGGCCGTCGTCGACCGCGGTGGCCACCACGCCGTCAGGCGTCGGGATCCGTGCGCCGGAGAGCACGGTGGCGGCCGCCAGCCACCACAGGGCGACCAGCGCGACGATGCCGAGGACGCCGGTGCGCAGCGAGCGGACCGATGCGCGGGAGAGGCGCACTCAGTCCTCCCCCGGCGCGGCGGCCGCGCCGTCGAAGAGCAGCTCCGAGGCCCGGTCGTGCAGGGCGTGGAACTCCGGCGTGCGCATCAGGTCCGGTGTCCGCGGCCGCGGCAGGTCCACCTCGATGACCTCCTGGACCCGCCCGGGGCGCGCGCTCATCACCGCGACCCGGTCGGACAGGAAGATCGCCTCGGAGATGCCGTGGGTGACCATCAGCGTGGTCGCGGGCTTCTCCGTCCAGATCCGCAGCAGCTCGACGTTCAGCCGCTGCCGCGTCATGTCGTCCAGGGCACCGAAGGGCTCGTCGAGCAGCAGCACCGACGGCCGGACCACCAGCGCCCGCGCGATCGAGACCCGCTGGCGCATGCCGCCCGACAGCTGCGCGGGCTTGGCCTTCTCGAAGCCCTCCAGGCCGACCAGCCTGATCATCTCGGCCACGAGCCCGTCGTCGGCCCGGCGTCCGGAGACCTCGAACGGCAGCCGGATGTTCGACAGCACCGACCGCCACGGCAGCAGCGCGGAGTCCTGGAAGGCGATCCCCAGCTCGTGGCCGCGGCGCAGCTGCAGGGGAGTGCGGCCCTCGACCAGCGCCGTCCCGGACGTCGGCTCCTCCAGGCCGGCGAGGATCCGCAGGATCGTGGACTTGCCGCAGCCCGAGGGCCCGAGCAGGGACAGGAAGCTGCCCTTGTCGGTCCACAGCGTGGCGTCCGCGAGGGCCTGGACGGTGCGGCGGCCGACCCGGAAGTCCTTGGTCAGCGAGTCGATCCGCACGCCGGTGCCGAGGGAGACCGCTCCCCCGGCACCGGCGCTCGTCGACGTCGTGACGACGTCGGTCATGGAGTGCCTCTCGTGCGGGTCCGGTCCGGTCAGGAGGGGAGCTCGGTGAGCTCGGGCTTCTCCTCGAGCAGCTGCTCGAGCAGGGACAGGTCGAACAGGTCCTCGGCCTCGATGTCGATGCCGGCCGCGGCGAGGGTGGCCATGTTCTGCTCGATGAGCTCGTCGGAGACGGTGAACAGGCCGTTGGCCTCGACGTCGGGCGTGACGATCAGCCCGGCCTGGACCTCCGACTGCTCGAGCTCCTTGGCCATGTCGAGCTGCAGGTCCGCGCCGTACTCCTCGACCGCCAGGCGCGCGCCCTCTGCGGGGTCGGCCAGGGCGTCCTGCCAGCCGCGGATCTCGGCCTCCAGGAACGCCTGCACCCGCTCGGGCTCCTCGGCGATCATCCGCTCGGTGGTGATGACCGACTCCGCGACGAACGGCAGCCCGTTGTCGGCGAAGGGCAGGTTCGTCACCTCGATGCCCTGCGCCTGCACGGTGATCGACTCGTTGGTCAGATAGGCCAGGAAGCCGTCGACCTCGCCGTCGATGAGCGGCGCGGGGTCGTACTCGACCGGCACCTTCTCCACGCTGGCCGGGTCGATGCCGTTGACCTCGAGCAGCGCGTCGAACAGCGTCTCGTTGCCGCCGGCCTGCACGCCGATCCGCTTGCCGACCAGGTCCTGCGGCGTCGCGATGTCCCCGCCGTCGGCGAGCGACAGGATCGTGAAGGGGTTCTTCTGGAACTTGGTGCCGACGATCCGCAGCGGGGCGTCCTCCTCGGCGATGACCTGGGCGGTGGAGACGGCGTTGCTCAGGCCGAAGTCGGCGTCCTCGGTGGCCACGAGGGTCTCGATGGCGCCCGGACCGGGGTCCATCGTCACCGAGCCGAACCCGGCCTCCTCGTAGTAGCCGTTGGTGTCGGCGAAGAACTCGCCGGCGAACTCGGCGTTCTTGATCCACGACAGCTGCAGCGTGAGGTCGCCGAAGCCGGCGTCCCCGCCGCTGGCGGCTGCCGACTCGTCGTCGCCGGACCCGCACGCCGTGAGCAGCACGGCAGCGGCGATCAGCAGGGCTCCGACGCGCACGGCGCGGAAGCGGAAGGTCATCGGGTCTCCGTATCTCGGCTGCGCTCTCGGCCCAGCGCGGTGGGGTCCGCCGTCCCGGCGTGCGGCTGGGCGGAAACCTAGGAGCGGGTCGTTTCGCGCTCCGACCCCCGGCGTTTCGGGTCGGTTAAGCCACGCCGCGACGCAGAGGAGCCCTCCCGGTCGGCTGACCGGGAGGGCTCCGGTGATCGCGGGGACCGTCCGGCGCGCGTCAGGTGCCCGTCTGCGCCGCGCTCGGCAGGGCCGAGGGCGCTTCCGCCGCCAGCGCGTCGGTCAGCAGTGCGACGAGCGCCTCGAGCTGCACGTCGGCCGAGGACCCGACCTCCTCGTCCGACCCGTCGAGCGCCCGGGCGGCCAGCCCCGCCTTGCTGTCGATCAGCTCGGCGATCCGGGCGTCGATGGTCTGCGCGGCGATGATGCGCCACGCGGTGACCGGCTCGGTCTGGCCGATGCGGTGGCTGCGGTCGATGGCCTGGGTCTGCTCGGCGTCGGTCCAGGACAGCTCGGCGAGCACGATGTCGGAGGCGACCTGCAGGTTGATCCCCACGCCGGCGGCGGTGAGCGAGCAGACCGCGACGGCGACGCCGGGGTCGTTGACGAACGCGTCGATGTTCTCCTGCCGCGACCGCGACGTCTGGTCGCCGCGGATCGAGGAGAACCGGACGCCCTGCCGGGTGAAGACGTCCTCGGCGGCGTCCATGACGTCGACGTGCTTGGCGAAGAAGACGACCTTGCCGGCGCTGCGGGCGAGCTGGGCGGCGTAGTCGGCGGCCAGCCCCGCCTTGGCCTGGCCGATGCGCCGCATCATCGTGAACACGTTCTCGCCGGACGCCGCGGTGGCGGCCTCCTTCTGCTCCGAGCGGGCCACCCGGCGCACGAGGTCGAGGTCGATCCCCTCACCGGGACCGGACCCGCGGTTGGCCAGCGCGCGCTCGTACTGCGCCACCATCCGGCGGGCGAGGTCGCGCTCGGCGGCGCGGATCGACCGGCCGGCGGCCCCCTCCAGCTCGACGGGGAGGTCGGCGATGCGGCGGGCGGGGATGTCGGCGGCGACGTCGACCTTGCGGCGCCGCACGATGCCCATGTCGACGACGCACCGGCGGGCCGCGGCGTAGAAACCGGGGTCGGCGGGGGTCAGGCCGGTCCCCTCCAGCGCCTCCATCAGCTCGCCGAGCGGCTTGCTCTCGTCGATCCAGCCGAGGAACTGCCAGATGGCCCGGAAGTCGTCGATGTCGTTGATCAGCGGGGTGCCGGTGAGGGCCATGAGCAGCGGCCGCGTCGTGCGGGACCGGATGCGCTGCGAGAGCTCCAGGACGTGCTGGGACCGCTGCGACGTCCGGTTCTTGATGAAGTGCGCCTCGTCGACGACCATCCCGCGGAAGCCGAAGTCGCCGAGCCACCCGACGTGGCGGTCGAGCACCTCGTAGTTGACGACGACGATGTCGGCGAACCCGTCGATCGTGTCGCCGTTGCCGTGGATCACGGTGGCCGGGCGGTGCGGCGTCCAGATGCCCGCCTCGCGCGCCCAGTTGGTCTTGACGACGTTCGGCACGACGACGAGCAGCGGGAAAGCGCCCGCCGCCTCCGCGGACAGCAGCGCCTGCGCCGTCTTGCCCAGGCCCGGCTCGTCGGCGAGCAGGAAGGTGCGGTGGCCGGAGGCGGCGGCCGCGACCAGCCGCGCCTGGTGGGGCATGAGCTCCCGGCCACCCGCGGCCTGCCGGGACGTCGGCGCCGGCAGGGCCATGCCCGCCGGGTCCCCGCCGCCGGCGCGCTCGAAGGACCGCAGGAGCGGGCCGAGCAGCTCCCACCCGGCCAGGCGCTGCGGGCGCGGCGCGGTCGGCCGGGCGGCGGAGAAGTCGGGAGCGAGGAAGGGGTTGGCCAGCTGCCGTGAGATGACCGACTGCGGCACGACCCGCTCGGGCGCGGGCGCCGCGGGCACCGGCTCGGCCGGCGGGGCCTCCTCGGGAGGCGACTCGAGCCCGACGGACCGGAGCACGTCCTGCCGCAGCGCCCGCGCGGCGTCGGAGACGACGGCGTCCTCGGAGAGCAGCGCGAGGAGCCCGGCGTCGCGGACGGCGGTCTTCGCGAGGATCGTGGCGACGCCGTCGAGACGCTTGAGCTGCTCGGCGCGGCGGGCGTCGCTGCCGCCCTCGTCCGCTCGCACCCGGGCGTGCTCCTCGCGCAGCAGCAGCGCGACGACCTGGAAGCGGGTGCGCACCGACGGCGTCACCCGCCCGCGCTCCGCGGCGGCCTCGACCTCGCGCACGGTGCGGGCGAGCACCGAGATGAGGTCGAGGTCCTCCCGGTCGCGCCGCGTGTTGCGCGGGGCGGTGCGGCGCGTGCCCGTCGGGCGCCGGCCTGGTCGAGCCACGAACACCTCTCCTCTTACTGCCCGGCACGGGTCCCCCGTCGGGACGCTGGCGCACCGGCCGGCCACCGGCCGAGGGCACCGCACGGCGACACCCGGAGGGGCTCGCAGGCCGCAGCCCGCCCATCCAGATCTCGCGGGATGGGTGCGGAGGGACCCGCGCCCGCGAGACCGCGGAGCTGCCGGTCGACTGCCGGCGGGCCGACCGCAAGGGCACCCCGTCGTCGGCCCAGCGGTGCACGGCTCGGAGCCGGTGCTCCTCCCATCGTAGACCGCCGGTGCGGACCGGGAGCGCACTGCAGGGTCAGCCCCCATGCCGGTCGAGGGGCTGCCCGCTGGTCGCACCCTCCCCTCGCGGGGAGCCTCGGTCCCGTTGCCCGCTCCCCCCGACGGAGGCCGCCATGCCGAGCACCCGACTGCGGCTCCGGGAGCAGGACGCCCGGGCCGGCCGGCCTCCGGTCCCCGAGGACCCCCCGGAGCGTGCCCGGCCCACGGTCCGGCGGCGCCCGCGCCGGCGGCCGTTCCGCTACACGCTGCCCGGCCTCACGGGGACCCTGGTGTTCCTGTGCGTGTCGCTCACCCCGTCGCTGCTGCCGCGGACCGGGCTCACCCAGGGCCTGATCAGCGGGATCACCGCCGCCTTCGGCTACGCCGTCGGGGTGGTGGCCGCCGCGGCGTGGCGGGCGGTCGTGGACCGGGACGTGCGGCCGACCCGGCGGCGCTCCTGGCTGGTCCTCGCCGGGGTCGCGCTCGTCTCCTTCGTCGCGGCCACCGTGTACGGCCGCTACTGGCAGGCGCGCATCCGGGAGCTGATGGACGCCCCCGCCGACAGTGCACTGTCCGTGGTGGTGGTGCCGCTGGTCGCCGGGGCGGTGTTCGTCGTGCTGGTCGCGCTGGCCCGCGCGGTGCGGCGCGTCGGCGGCTGGGTCACGCTGCTGCTCGACCGGTGGATCGGCGCCCGCGCGGCGCGGGCGGTCGGCTGGGCCGTCGTCGTGGTGGGCTCGGTGCTCCTGCTCAACGGGGTCGTGGTCGACCGGCTGGTCGCGGCCGTGGACGCGGCCTTTTCCGTCCGTAACGACCGCACCGACGCCGGCGTCGTCCGGCCCACCGCGGCCGAGCGGTCGGGAGGTCCGGGGTCCCTGGTCGGCTGGGGGTCCCTCGGCCGCGAGGGCCGCACGTTCGTGGGGACCGGTCCGTCGGCCGCCCAGATCACCGCGTTCACCGGTGCTCCCGCTCCGCAGCCGGTGCGTGCCTACGCCGGGCTCGACTCCGCGCCCACGGCGGAGCTGCGCGCGCGCCTCGCCGTCGACGACCTCGAGCGCGCCGGCGGTCTGGACCGCGCGGTCCTCGTCGTCGTCACCACCACGGGGTCGGGCTGGGTCGACCCCGGGGCGGTGGACTCCGTCGAGTACCTGTCCGGTGGCGACAGCGCCGCGGTGGCGATCCAGTACTCCTACCTCCCGTCGTTCGTCTCCTACCTCGTCGACAGCGACCGGGCCCGCGAGGCCGGGCGGGAGCTCTTCGACGCGGTGTACGAGCGCTGGAACCGGCTGCCGCTCGACGACCGGCCCCGGCTGTTCGTGGCGGGCGAGAGCCTGGGCTCCTTCGGCGGGGAGACCGCGTTCAGCGGCGAGTACGACCTGCGCAACCGGACCGGGGGCGCGGTGTTCGCCGGGCCGCCGGAGTTCAACACGCTGTTCCGGGAGTTCGTCGACGACCGCGACGAGGGAAGCCCCGAGATCGAGCCGGTGTACCGGGACGGCCGCACGGTCCGCTTCACCGACGACCCCTCCCGGGCCGTGGCGCCCGCGACCGCGCCGTGGGACGGCTCCCGCGTGCTGTACCTGCTGCACGCCTCCGACCCCGTCGTATGGTGGACCCCGGAGCTGGCCTACGCCCGCCCGACCTGGCTGGAGGAGCACCGCGGCGACGACGTCGTCGACGCGATGCGGTGGATCCCGTTCGTCACGTTCTGGCAGGTGACGGCCGACCTCCCGTTCGCCGGCAACGTCCCGGACGGGCACGGCCACGTGTACACGTCCCAGTACGTCGACGCCTGGGCGCAGGTCCTCCAGCCGCCGGACTGGGACGCCGAGCGGGCCGAGCAGCTGCGCGACCTCCTCGGGACCGGCTCGTGACCGGCCCCGCCGGCCCTCACCCGGCACGGGAGGCCGCGGCGGCGGCGAGCACGCCGAGGGAGTTGGTCGCCAGGTGCAGCAGTGCGGGCGCGAGGAGGCTGCCGCTGCGCAGCCGCAGCCAGGTGAACAGCAGCCCGGCGGCCGCCGTCCACAGGCAGGTCAGCAGGACCGCCGTGCCGGTCCCGGGGAGGCCGCTCGCGACGCCGTTCGCCGCCAGGCCGCTGAGTGCGGGACGGACGTGCCAGAGGCCGAAGACCGCGCAGGACAGGGCCGTGGCCGCCGGGAGCGGGAGCACGCGGCACGCCGCGGCCAACAGCACGCCCCGGAAGGCGACCTCCTCCCAGACGACGGTGCCGAGCGGGACGCGCACCAGCGCCCGGACCGCGACCTGGGCGCCGCTCAGGTCCTCGACCCGCGCGTCGGCGAGCAGCGGGCGCAGGACCGGCGTGCCGAGGGCCACCGCGTAGGCGGTGAGGACCAGCGCCGCGCAGACCCCGCCCCACCGCGCCCCGGCGGGCAGCCGGCGCCGGCCGAGCCCCAGCTCGTCCCAGGACAGGCCGACCCACCTGGCCGTGGCCAGGAGCAGCGCGGTGGCCGCCGCGTTCGCGGTCACCGCGGAGGCGGGGCGGCCCGGCAGGGAGGGGACGACCACGTTGTTCCAGGCGACGAGCCCGACGCACAGCCCCGCGGTGAGCAGGACGAGCCGCCGCCGGCCGGGCGCGCGGTCGTCCACCGGCGGGTCCTCAGGCGCGCAGGTAGGCCAGCACGGCCAGCACCCGCCGGTTCGCGTCGGCCGCCTGGTGCAGGTCCAGCTTGGTGAACACGTTGTGCACGTAGGCCTCGACCGTCTTGGGGCTCAGGAACAGCCGCTCGCAGATCGCCTGGTTGGACCGGCCCTCCGCCATCACGGCCAGGACCTCGCGCTCCCGCTCCGAGAGCGCCTCGAGCGGGTCGTGCACCCGGCGGCGACCGACCAGCTGCGCCACGACGCCGGGGTCGATCACCACTCCCCCCGCGGCCACCCGGCGGACGGCGTCGGCGAGCTCGCCGGCGTCGGCGACCCGCTCCTTGAGCAGGTACCCCGTCCCCGAGGCGCCGGACTCGACCAGCTGCATCGCGTAGTGCGGCTCCACGTACGCCGACAGCACCAGCACGCCGGTACCGGGGTGGCGCTCGGTGAGGGTCCGCGCGGCGTCCAGGCCCTCGGTGGTGTGGGTGGGCGGCATCCGGATGTCGACGACGACGGCGTCCGGCGGGTCCCGGTCGACGGCGGCCAGGAGCGCGACGGCGTCACCGACCTGCGCGGTGACGTCGAACCCGGCGTCGGCGAGCAGCCGCGAGATGCCCGCCCGGAACAGCGCCGCGTCGTCGGCGACCATCACGCGCACGGGACCGTCGCGATCACCCGGGTGCCGCCGCTCCGCGGACTGTGCACGGTCAGCTCCCCGCCGAGCGTGGCCACCCGGTCGGCCAGCCCGCGCAGCCCCGAGCCGCTCACGTCGGCCCCGCCGGCGCCGTCGTCGCCGACCTCGACCCGCAGGCGGCCGGCGGTCTCGCGCACCTCGACGACGACCTGCGCGGCCCCTGCGTGCTTGACCGCGTTGGCCAGCGCCTCGGACACCACGAAGTAGCAGGTCTGCTCCACCGCCTCCGCCCACCGCCGGGCGGGCACCGCGGCGACCACGGCAGGCACCGGGCAGCGCTCGGCGAGCGACTCCAGGGCGGGGCCGAGGCCGGCATCGGTCAGCAGCACGGGATGAATGCCGCGGGCCAGCTCCCGCAGCTCGTCGAGGGCGCCGGCCAGCTCCGCGCCCGCCTCGTCGAGGAGGGCGGCCAGTTCCGCGCTGCTGGCGGTCCCCACCTGGGTCCGTGCCAGCCGCAGGGCCAGGGCGACGGTGACCAGCCGCTGCTGGGCGCCGTCGTGCAGGTCGCGCTCCACCCGGCGGCGCGCCCCGTCGGCCGCCTCGACGATGCGCGCCCTCGACGCCTGCACCTCCCGCAGCCGGCTGCGCACCTCGGCGTGCAGCCGGTCGTTCTCGACCGCGAGCCCGGCCCCGGCCGCGACGGCCGCCACCAGCTCGGGCTCCCCCGCGAGCGCCGGATCGTGCACCAGCACCGCGATCTGCCGGCCGTCGCGCTCCAGGTAGGTCAGCGCCCGGTCGCGGGCGGGGGCGACCCGGACGGGGGCACCGGCGGGGTCGACGAAGGTGCGGCGCTCCGGCAACCAGTAGGCCAACTCCAGCGACGGGTCGTGCAGCGTGGCTGCCAGCGCGCTGCGCAGCCGCTCCGGCACCGGCAGCCCGGCGCCGAGCTCCACGATGAGGCGGCTCACCGCCGAGCGGTCGAGCTGGCTGCGCAGCAGCCCCAGCAGCAGCGCCAGCGGCCAGACGACGAGGACGACCTCGGCCGACCACGCCAGCGCGACGCCCACGGCGGGCGGGATGAGCAGCAGGACCGCCGTGCGCTCGACGAGGATCGTCACGACGATCAGGGCGGCGCCCAGTGCGCCGGGGGTGAGGCCGCGGCGCTGCGCCGGTCCGGCCGAGCGCCATCGGGTGAACACCGTCGCCAGCAGGGACACGAACAGGACGACGACCACGCCCTGCACGGCCAGGTCGACGCCGGAGGGGTCGAACTCCCCGTTGCTCGGCGCGATGACCAGGCCGTTGGGCGGCGGTCCCTCCCCCAGCTGCCGCTGCGCCCCGAAGACGACGAGGAACACCGCGTCCAGCGGCGCGGAGAGCAGGTAGCCGACCGTCACCAGCACCCGCTGGCCGCGGTCCTGCACCCGCCCGCCGGGAAAGGTCACCAGGAGGTGCACCAGGACACTGAGGTGCACCGAGCCGACCAGGACGCCCACCACGAAACCGGTCCTGGTGTCGACGGCCACCGCGAAGCGGGCGAACCAGGCGAACCCCAGCACGACCATGAGGAGCCCGGTCCGGCTGTCCGGGCGGCGCGTCCACGCCACCAGACCCACCCCGATGAAGGACCAGCCGACGGCGAGGTCGAGCACGAGCGTCGGTGCCAACAGGTCGGCAGGCACCCGGTAGCCACCCCACACCAGCGCGCCGGCCGCCGCCACACCAGCGGCGGCCCCGGCGGCGGCCAGGGTCGCGCGCGTGCGGCGCCTCAGCCGCTGCACGGGACCGGCCGTCCTGGTCCGCGGATCACGTGCAGCAGTGTCTCGCTGCTGAGGTCGGCCTTGGCGATGAAGCCGCGCGCCGTGCTGGCAGCCACGCGGGAGCCGTAGTCCAGCAGCGCCCGGCTGGAGACCAGCACGACCACGGGCGCGTCCGGTTCCCCGGCCAGCAGCTCGGCGACCGCGAAGCCGTCGAGGTCGGGCAGCTGCACGTCCAGCAGGACGACGTCGGGCGCGAGGGCGCGGACCGCGGCGAGGGCACCGGCACCGTCGGCCGCCTCGCCCACGACCGAGAGACCGCCCGCGACGAGCAGCCGGCGGGCCAGCGACCGGAAGGGGGCGTGGTCGTCGACGATCACCACCCGCGGTGTCACGGGCCGAGCCTGGCAGCGGCGCACGGCCCCCACCACGGGGTCAGCCCCCTGCCCGCCCCGGGGCCAGCCCGCTGATGCGGGAGCGCTCCTCCGGCGCACGCTCGGACCGGTCAGGTCCCGTCCGAGCCCGGAGGCAGCCATGTCCCGCACCGTGCGCACCCCGCACCCGTCCCGCCTGGACCTGGTCCGCGTCGGGATGGGCGGCGCGGCCGCCGTCGTCCTGCTGACCGCGTGCGGCGGCGGGGGCTCCGACGCCGACCCCGCGACGACGCCCGCGGCGGAGCAGGGCGAGGAGGGGACGGCGGCCGGCGGAGAGGACTTCTGCGCGCAGGCCGCCGGGATCGACGAGCGGGTCGACGCGGCCCTGGCCGACAGCGGGGACGACCCGTCGCCGGCCGAGGCGTTCCGCCAGATCGCGGTCGACCTGCGCGGCATCGAGCCCCCCGCGGCGATCGCGTCGGACTGGAGCGCGCTGGCGGCCGGCCTCGACCGGATGGCCGACGCCTTCGGACAGGTCGACGTCACCGACCTCGGGTCGCTGGAGGCCCTCGAGCAGGCCGAGGGCGGGATGACCGAGGCCGGCGACCGCGTGGACGCCTACCTCAGCGACGAGTGCGGGATCTGACGCGGCGCTGCCTGCACCGGCCCGTCCCCCGCACCGCAGCGCCACACTGTCCTCACCGGGAGCCCTCGGACGGGAGGCGGCCGCCGATGTCCGGTCCCCAGCGCACGCTCCGCCGGACCCCGCGGGGACGTGACGTCCCGGCCCGCGCACGGCGCCCCTCCCGCCGCCGCCGCCGCACCACCGCCGTCGTGGCCCTGGCCGCCGCGGCGTGGGTGGCGGTGCTGAGCGTGCAGGCTGCGCTCCACGACTTCCCGCGGGGCGTGCTCCTGCTGGGCTGCGGCGCGCTGGTCGCGGCGGGTGCGTGGGAGGGCGTGCTCCGCCGCGGCTGGGGCCGGGTCGCCGGTCTCGTCGTCGCCGGTGCGGCCCTGGCCGGCGGCGTCCTCCTGCTCGTCGACGAGGGCTACCTGCGCACCCTGCTCCTGCTCGGTCTGGGCGCCGTCGTCTGGCACGCGGCGGCCCGCTCGGCCTTCCGGCCGGACGTGGAGCTCCCCGCCGCGGAGCGGCCCCGGCGGCCGGTCCTCGTCGTCAACCCGCGCTCGGGGGACGGCCGGGCGACCCGCGTCGGACTCGCCGAGGCCGCCCGCGACCGGGGCATCGACGTGCGCGAGCTGCGGCCGGGCGAGGACCTGGCGGCGCTCGTGCGGACCGCGGTGGACGCCGGTGCCGACGCCGTCGGCATGGCCGGCGGTGACGGGTCGCAGGCGGTGGTGGCCGCGCTCGCCGCCGACGCCGGCCTCCCCTACGCGTGCATCCCCGCGGGGACGCGCAACCACTTCGCCGTCGACCTCGGCGTGGACCGGTCCGACGTGGTGGGGGCGCTCGACGCCCTCGTGGACGGCCGGGAGCGGGTCGTCGACCTCGCCGAGGTCAACGGCCGGGTCTTCGTCAACAACGTCTCGCTGGGCGTGTACGCCGAGGCCGTAGCGCGCGAGGGCTACCGCGCGGCGAAGGTGCGCACCCTGCTCGACGCGGTGCCGCGCTCCCTGGGCGAGCAGGGCGGGTCGCGGGACCTCTCCTGGACCACCCCGGGCGGCCGGACCATGCGGGGCGCGGCGGTGATCCTCGTGGGGAACAACCAGTACCGGCTGGGCGGGGCGGCCGGCGCGGGCACCCGCCCGGCCCTCGACCAGGGCCTGCTCGGGGTGACGGTGGTCGACCCGCCCGACCGTCGCGCGCGGCCCCGGCGGCGCCCCTGGCGCCAGTGGGAGACCCCCGGGTTCCGCGTCGACGCGACGCTGCCGGTGCCGGTGGGCATCGACGGCGAGGCGGCCGTGCTCGAGCCGCCGGTCACCTTCCGGGTGCGGCCGGCCGCCCTGCGGGTCCGCATCGCGCCGCAGCACCCGGGCGCCTCGCCGTCGGCGATCGAGCCGGTGGGCGCGCTGGCGGCCCTGCGGGCCCTCGCGCGCATCGCCGCGGGCCGTGACCCCCGGCAGCTCCCGTCCCGATCGACGCCGGCCGCGCGGCAGCCGGGCTAGCGGATCCCGTCCCAGAGGGAGCGCTCGGCGCCCCGCGGGTCCTCGACCAGCCGGACCTCCGCGCCGAAGTCCTGCACCGGCCGCCGCTGTACGTCGTAGGGCGCCCAGCCCGGGTCGCCGTCGCTGATGAACCGCACCCACGCGCCGTGCATCGCGTCGGCCAGCTCCTGCGGTGCGACGTCACCGGTCAGGACCCCGTGCGCCTCGTGCGCCAGCGTGTCGAAGGTGAACCCGATCTCGAGGGCGTGGCAGGCACCGAGGCGGCCGCCGAACTGCGGAGAGGGCCAGGAGAACTCGTACACCCACGCCCGACCGCCGGTGCCCCCTCCTGCCTGCGTCGCCGCCTCGGCCAGCCGGATCGCCGGCAGCCGGAAGAACCAGTCGGTGGCGACGTCGGCCAGCAGCTCCCCCGCCGTCGCCCCGGGACGCGACGCGCGGTAGACCTCGAGCGCCCGGCCGGCCGGGAGGCCGTACCCGCCCACGGCCAGCTCCAGCAACTGGTCGTTGACCATGTCCACCACGCCGTTGGGCACGAGGAAGAGCCGCTGCTCGTCGCGGTTGGCGCCGACCAGCACGGGGACGTCGCGGGCCGACCCGCCCGCGATCGCCCGGATCGGCAGGTCGGGCAGGACCTCGCCGTCGACGACCGGTTCGAAGGCCATGAGGTTGGCCGCCACCTCGCCGAAGCGGGCGGGGTCGGGCATGACCGCGATCTCGGCGGCCAGCCCCTGCTGGGCGGCGATCAGGTCCGGGATCGCGACGGCGGCCAGCGCCTCCCGCGTCGGCGGCACGGCCAGCCGCTCGGCGAGGTAGCCGCAGATCCGGGTCGCCGTCGCCGGGGTCAGCGCGTGGTGGCCGGCGCCGCTCTGCAGCACCGCCCGGCCGAACAGCCCCCGCGCCGACGGCATCGCCAGCAGGGAGCCCACGCTCATCGCGCCCGCGGACTCGCCTCCCACGGTGACCCGGGCCGGGTCACCGCCGAACGCCGCGACGTTCTCCTGCACCCAGCGCAGCGCGGCCACCTGGTCGAGCAGGCCGCGGTTGGGCGGGCCGTCGTCGGCGAAGTGGGCGAACCCGTCGACGCCGAGCCGGTAGTTGACGCTCACGCAGACGACGCCGTCGCGGGCGAAGGCCGTGCCGTCGTACACCGGCACCGCGTTGGAGCCGTTGACGAAGGCGCCGCCGTGGATCCACACGAACACCGGCAGCCCGGAGGCGCCCGGGTCGGGGGTCCAGACGTTGACGTTGAGGCAGTCCTCGCCCGGGATCTGCGGCTCGGGCAGCAGCACGTCGTAGGGCGGCGCGTAGGGCGGCTTGGGCACCGTCGGCCCGTACTCGGTGGCCGGCCGGACGCCGTCCCACGGCTCGGGCGCCCGCGGCGCGGCGAAGCGCCGCGGGCCGAAGGGCGGCGCCGCGTACGGGATGCCGAGGAAGGCGTGCACGCCGTCGCGGCTGGTGCCCTGCACCGGGCCGGCGGAGGTCCGGACCGTGGGTGTGGTCGTCGTCACACCGTGGACGCTAGCGCCGGCCGGCGACGCCGGGAGCGCCTCAGCCCGTGCTCCCCCGCGGCGCCGGCACCGGGGAGGGCTCGATGTTCTGGTTCAGGTGGAACAGGTTGCCGGGGTCGTGACGGCGCTTGACCTCGGTCAGCCGCTGGTGGTTGACGCCGTAGTCGGCCAGTGCCCTGTGCTGGTCGTCCGGCGAGGCGAAGTTGACGTACCCGCCGGCCTGGGAGTGCGGCGCGATCGCGGCGTAGTAGTCGCGCACCCAGGCGGTGTTGGCCTCGTTCTCCGCCGGGTCGTGCCACATGCCGGCGATGTTGGCCACGTAGCGGGCGTCGCGGTGGCCGAACGCCGTCGCGTCGGAGGGCACGTCCTGCACCGCGCCGGTCAGCGTGTACATGTGCATCGCGCAGGTGATGGCCGGCATCCGGGCGCCCATCTCCATGTGCGCGGCGATCAGGTCGTCGGTGAGCTCGGCGACGAAGGCGTTCTTCCAGTAGTGCTGCAGGCCGGGCGGCAGCAGCGGGTCGAACAGCGCGTTGATGGCCGGGTAGGGCATCGGCGCCACCATCTCGGCGGCCGGGGCGGCCACCTGGCGGAACCGGCCGAGGAACCGCTGGCCGGCGTCGAGGTCGCCGGTCCAGCAGGACACGATCACCGCGAAGGGGTGCCCGACGCGGTCCTCGGGGATGAACGGCAGCGGCGGCCCCAGGCGCATGGCCGGGTAGCCGCCGTACTCCGGCGGCGCCTCGTCGAGCACGTCGTCGAAGAAGCGGAAGACGGCAGGCCCGTCGGAGAGCTCGAAGAACACGAGCCCGACCAGCACGTCGCCGACCGGGTGCAGCCGGTAGGTGAAGTCGGTGACGACGCCGAAGTTGCCGCCGCCGCCGCGCAGCGCCCAGAACAGGTCGGCGTTCTCGTCCTCGCTCGCCGTCAGCCGGTCGCCGTCGGCGGTGACCACGCGCGCCGACAGCAGGTTGTCGCAGGACAGCCCGTGCGCCCGGTTGAGGTAGCCGATGCCGCCCCCGAGCGTCAGCCCGGCGATCCCCGTGGTGGAGACGATGCCGCCGGGCGTGGCCAGGCCGTGGGCCCCGGTGACGTCGTTGAACCGGCCCCAGGTGACGCCACCGCCGGCCGTCGCGGTGCGGTGCGCGTCGTCGACCTGTACCGACTGCATCGGCGAGAGGTCGGCGACGACCGCCCCGTCGCCCGTGCCGAACCCCGGCACGCTGTGCCCGCCGCCGCGGACGGTGAGGTCCCTCCGGCTCTCGGCCGCGTACCGCACCACGGCGACGACGTCCTCCTCCGTCGCACAGCGGACGATCCCGGCGGGGCGCGCGTCGACCATCCCGTTGTAGACGCGCCGCGCCTCCTCGTACTGCGGGTCCCCCGGACGGACGACCGTGCCGGTCACGCGGTCAGCCAGGGTCGACAGTTCCTGGGTCATGGCTGCTCCTCGTCCCACTCGGTGGACGCGCACCCGGGGTCCGGGCACGCACGGACCACGACGCGGACGCTAGGGGGACGGCGGAGGAACCGGACACGGCCAGAGGTCCCGCTGTCGGTGAGTGAACGGCGGCGCAGCACCCCCTTTCCGCGGCTGTCCGTCCGTGGTCGACTTCCCGCCTCAGCCTTCCCGGCAGCGCCCGCAGGGGTCTGGAGGCAGCGGTGTCCCTCGAACAGGACGTGGCGGCGGCTCGTGGAGCGGTGGACGCACTGGAACGCGCGTGTGTGCCACTGACCAGGTACTTCGGCGACTCGGTGGACGCCCGCCGGCTGAGGATCGACGTCGCCCGGCTGCGCGACGACCTCGCCCTGCTGTGCGGAGCCCCCTCCCGCGCGACGTACGAGCCGTTCGCGACCGTCTACGGCGACGGCGACGACGAGGGCATCGGCGGGTCCGGCCGCACGCGGCGGTGACCACCACCGCACCACGCGGGACGGGGGCGACCTCGGCCGGACGCGGCGACGGCGGGCCGGCCCCGCGGCGCGCGGCCATCGCGGCGCGGACCCTGCGCACCGACCGGTGGTGGGTGCAGCCGCTGGTCACCGTGGTCGTCCTGGTGCTGTTCATCGCGTACTCGTCGTTCCGGGCCTTCCAGAACGCGCACTACCACGCCTCGCCGTACATCTCGCCGTTCTACTCGCCGTGCATCACGACGCGGTGCGAGGGCGACAGCTTCCCCGAGTTCTTCACCGGCCCGGCCTGGATCTCGCCGGCGCTCTACATCCTCGTGCTGCCACTGGGCATCCGCCTGACCTGCTACTACTACCGCAAGGCCTACTACCGCTCCTTCTGGCTGTCCCCGCCGGCGTGTGCGGTCGCCGAACCGCACCGCCGGTACACCGGCGAGACGCGACTCCCGCTGCTCGGGCAGAACGTCCACCGGTACTTCCTGTACGCCGCGCTGCTCTTCAACGTGATCCTCTTCTACGAGGCCTTCCGCGGGTTCCGCGACGAGACCGGCGAGTGGGGCCACATGGGTCTGGGCACCGTGATCCTGCTGGTCAACGCGGTGCTGTTGTTCCTGTACTCGGTCTCCTGCCACTCCTGCCGGCACATCGTGGGCGGCCGGTTGAACAGCTTCTCGAAGCACCCACTGCGCTACCGGGCGTGGACGGCGGTGTCCACGTTGAACGCCCGGCACATGCAGTACGCGTGGGCCTCGCTGTTCACCGTCGCGTTCGCCGACTTCTACGTCCTGCTGCTCGCCACCGGCACCATCTCCGATCCGAGGTTCTTCTGATGGAGCTCGAACGGCACGCCTACGACGTCGTGGTGGTGGGGGCCGGCGGCGCGGGCCTGCGGGCCGCGATCGCCGCGCACGAGGACGGGGCGCGCACCGCCGTCGTCTGCAAGTCCCTGCTCGGCAAGGCGCACACGGTCATGGCCGAGGGAGGCATCGCCGCGGCCATGGGCAACGCCTACCCGGAGGACGACTGGCGGGTGCACTTCCGGGACACCATGCGGGGCGGGAAGATGCTCAACCACTGGCGCATGGCCCAGCTGCACGCGCAGGAGGCGCCCGACCGGGTCCGCGAGCTCGAGGACTGGGGCGCGCTGTTCGACCGCACACCCGACGGGCTGATCAGCCAGCGCGACTTCGGCGGACACCGCTACGCCCGGCTCGCCCACGTCGGCGACCGCACCGGCCTGGAGCTCATCCGCACGCTGCAGCAGCGCACCGTCGCCCTCGGCGTCGACGTCTTCATGGAGTGCACGGTCACCCGGGTGCTCACCGACGACGAGGGCGTCACCGGAGCGTTCGGTTACTGGCGCGAGTCGGGCCGCTTCGTCGCGTGGGAGGCCCCGTCGGTCGTGCTGGCCACCGGCGGCATCGGCAAGGCCTACAAGGTCACCTCGAACTCGTGGGAGTACACCGGTGACGGGCACTCCCTGGCGCTGCAGGCCGGCGCCGGCCTGGTGAACATGGAGTTCGTCCAGTTCCACCCGACCGGGATGGTCTGGCCGCCGTCGGTGCGCGGCATCCTCGTGACCGAGAGCGTGCGCGGCGACGGCGGCGTGCTGCGCAACTCGGCCGGCAACCGGTTCATGTTCGACTACATCCCCGACTACTTCCGCAAGGAGACGGCGGAGACCGAGGACGAGGCCGACCGCTGGTACGAGGACAAGAAGAACAACCGGCGGCCGCCGGAGCTGCTGCCGCGCGACGAGGTCGCCCGCGCCATCAACAGCGAGGTCAAGGCCGGCCGCGGCACGGTCCACGGCGGGGTGTTCCTCGACATCGCCAGCCGCCGCCCGGCCGAGTACGTCCGCAAGCGGCTGCCGTCGATGTACCACCAGTTCAAGGAGCTGGCCGACGTCGACATCACGGCCGAGGCGATGGAGGTCGGCCCGACCTGCCACTACGTGATGGGCGGCGTCGAGGTCGACCCGGACACCGCGGCCGCCCGCGTGCCCGGGCTGTTCGCGGCGGGCGAGGTCGCCGGCGGGATGCACGGGTCCAACCGGCTGGGCGGCAACTCGCTGTCGGACCTGCTGGTGTTCGGCCGCCGCGCCGGGACCGCCGCCGCCGAGCACGCCAGGAAGCGGGCCGGCCTGGTCGCGCTGGTCGAGGAGGAGCTGGCCGACGCGGCGCGGGCGGCGCTGGCGCCGTTCGAGCGGGAGGGCGGCGAGAACCCGTACACCGTGCAGCACGACCTGCAGCAGACGATGCACGACCTGGTCGGGATCATCCGCACCGCGCCGGAGGTGGAGCAGGCGCTGGTGCGGATCGCCGCCCTCCGGGAACGGGTCGCGGCGCTGTCGGTCGAGGGGCACCGGCAGTACAACCCCGGCTGGCACCTGGCCCTGGACCTGCCGCACCTCCTCGTGGTCAGCGAGTGCATCGCCCGCGCGGCGCTCGAGCGCGAGGAGAGCCGCGGCGGGCACACCCGCGACGACTTCCCCGCCCCCGATCCGGAGTGGGGGCGCACCAACCTGGTCTGCGCGCGGACGGCCGACGGCGGGGTCGGCGTGGCCCGGCAGCCGCTGCCGCAGATGCCCCCGGAGCTCGCCGAGGTCTTCGAGGAGGCGCCGTGACGGAGGCCGGGGAACCGAGCCTGGGGTCGGTCGACGAGGGCCGGCGCGGGGACGGGGGTGGGTACGACGCGACCCTGCGCGTCTGGCGCGGCGACGCCTCCGGCGGGGAGCTGCAGACCTTCACGGTCCCGGTGAACGAGGGCGAGGTCGTCCTCGACGTCGTCCACCGCCTGCAGGCCACCCAGGCGGGCGACCTCGCCGTCCGGTGGAACTGCAAGGCCGGCAAGTGCGGCTCCTGCAGCGCGGAGGTCAACGGCCGGCCGCGGCTGATGTGCCTGACCCGCATGAACACCTTCGCCGAGGACGAGCCGGTGACCATCACCCCGTTGCGGACCTTCCCGGTCGTCCGCGACCTGGTCACCGACGTCTCCTTCAACTACGAGAAGGCGGCGCAGATCCCGGCGTTCACCCCGCGGCCGCGGGACCCCGACGGCAACCACCGGATGCAGCAGGTCGACGTCGACCGGCCGCAGGAGTTCCGCAAGTGCATCGAGTGCTGGCTCTGCCAGGACACCTGTCACGTCATCCGCGACCACGAGGAGAACAAGGCCGTCTTCTCCGGGCCCCGCTTCCTCATCCGGCTGGCCGAGCTGGACATGCACCCGCTGGACGTGCGCGACCGCCGGGACGCCGCCCAGGAGGAGTTCGGCCTCGGCTACTGCAACATCACCAAGTGCTGCTCGGAGGTCTGCCCCGAGGGGATCCACCTCACCGACAACGGGATCATCCCGCTCAAGGAACGGGTGGTGGACCGCAGGTTCGACCCGCTCACCTGGCTGGGGTCGAAGATCGGACGGCGCCCGCGTCAGTGACCGGGCCGCGGGCCGGGAGGACCGATGATCGCCTTCCTCACCGCGCTCAGCGGGATCGCCTGGACCGTGGTCTACGTCGAGGCCATCCGGATCGGGTTCGCGCAGCGGACCTACGCGCTGCCGGTGGCGGCCCTCGCGCTGAACACGGCCTGGGAGTCCATCTACTCGGTGTGGGGTCCGGCGAACGAGCCCGGTCTGCAGGCGTGGGTCAACGTGGTCTGGGCGCTCGCGGACCTGGTGATCGTCGCCACCTTCGTGCGGTACGGCCGCGCCGAGTTCCCGTCCTGGGTGAGCCGGACCGTCTTCGCGTGGGGCACGGCCGGCCTGTTCGCCACGGCCTTCGCCGTCCAGTGGGCCTTCGTCGCGGAGTTCGGCTTCCCCCAGGCGGCGCGCTACAGCGCGTTCCTGCAGAACCTGCTCATGTCCGGGCTGTTCATCGCGATGTTCGTCGGTCGCGGCGGACCCCGGGGCCAGTCGATGACCATCGCCGTCGCGAAGTGGATCGGGACCGCCGCCCCGACGATCGTCTTCGGCGTCCACGAGGACTCCCGTTCGTCCTCACGATCGGGATCCTGTGCTCCGTCGTCGACGTCGCCTACATCGCGCTGCTCGCCCGGGCCCGGGCGCACCCGGAGGCCTTCCGCGACGACGGGCGCAGGCCCGCCGGGGTCGCCCGGGCAAGGTGACCGGCGGCTGCGCGATCAGGCCGGGGCGGTGAGGATGCGCGGACCGTCGTCGGTGACGGCGACCGTGTGCTCGACGTGCGCGGCCCGGCTGCCGTCGGCGCTGCGCAGCGTCCAGCCGTCGGCGTCGACCCGGTACTCGTCGTCGCCGCCGGCCAGGAACCACGGCTCGATCGCGATGACGAGCCCGGCCCGCAGCCGCACGCCCCGCCCGGCCCGGCCCTCGTTGGGCACGTGCGGGTCGGCGTGCATCGTCCGGCCGATCCCGTGACCGCCGTGGTCGGTGTTGATCCCGCAGCCACCCGCCCGGCCGACGGCGGCGATGGCGGCGGAGACGTCGCCGATCCGGTTGCCCGGCACGGCGGCGGCGATGCCGGCCTCGAGGGCGCGCGTGGTGGTGTCGACCAGTCGCAGGTCGGCCGGCCGCGGGGTGCCGACCGGGAAGGTGATCGCGGCGTCGCCGACCCAGCCGTCGAGCGTGGCGCCGGCGTCGACGCTGAGCAGGTCGCCGTCCTCGAGCTCCTGCGGGGTGGGGATGCCGTGCAGCGCCACGTCGTTGACCGACAGGCAGACCACGCCGGGGAACGGCGGGGTGGTGGGCAGCGGCGCGTAGCCGAGGAACGGCGAGGTGGCACCGGCGTCGGCGAGGACGTCGCGGGCCACCGCGTCCAGCTGGGTCAGCCGGACGCCGGGAGCGGCGGCCGCCCGTGCGGCGGCGTGCATCCGGGCCACCACCGCACCGGCGGCGCGCATGGCGTCGATCTCACCAGGGGTGCGCAGCTCGATCACGTCGTCTCTCCGCTGGTGGGTATGACTATCCCGGTATTACTATCACGCCCATGGTGCGACCGCCGCTGAGCCCGGAGGAGCGTGAGCGGGGCCGCCGGCTGGGTGCACTGCTCCGGGAGGCGCGGGGCGCGCGGACGCCGGGCGAGGTCGCGGCCGCCTCGGGGGTGAGTCTGGAGGCGCTGCGCAAGATCGAGTCCGGCCGGGTGCCGACACCGGCGTTCTTCACCGTCGCCGCGCTGGCCCGCGCGCTGGACCTGCCCCTCGACGCGCTCGCCGCGGCACTGGCCGAGCCCCGCACCGCTCTGTCCGCCTGACCCGACAGCGGTGGCCGGCGGCCCGCCGGCGCCGACGTGGCAGGTGGGCGCCGGGGTCACCCGAGCAGGGTGGCCGGCGGCTTCCCGACCTCGACGACGTAGGTGGACAGCACCCACCCGGTCCCGGGACCAGGCCGACTCCGCACCGACGGGGATCTCGGTGAGCACCTGGACGATCTCCCGCCCGGGGATCGTCGAGGCGCTGCGCTGGACCTCGGTGCGCTCGAGCTCCCCGGCGAGGGCATCCGGGGGGACGTCGGGAGCGGGTCACGCGTTCGGACTCCACGATCGGGCCCTCCGGTCGGCGACTGGACGGGGTCCCTCCGGGTGGGGGCGCCCGGAGGGAGCTCCCACACTCCGGTGGGACGCGCGGGGGCGCATCGGTCGGACGACCGGACCTCCGGCCCGTCGCCCGGTCCCCGGGTGGCCGCGGGCGCCGGGCGGGCGCACGCTGGGGACGAGGCGGGGCCCAGTCGCGGGCGCCGGTGCCGCAGGGCACGCTCGAGGTGCGGTGCGCCCGGGTCCGACGAGCCGGTGACGTCCCCGGCAGGATCCCGGCGGAGCCGGACGGGTCGGTGGTCTTCGTGGAACGGTGTCCGGAGTGCGCGTGCGGGCAGGTCCTCCACCTGTGGCGCACCGACATGGAACGACTGGTGCTGATCGACGACTGGACGTGCCTGAGCCTCACGTGCGGACACCGGTGGCACACCACGCTCACGTCCGCGCAGCTCGAACGGAGGTCGGCCCGACGGGACCGCGCCGGGGAGCCGTAGCGACGGCGGGCACCTGGCTCCCCGCCCGATCCCCGGGACGAGGCCTCCCGGCCACCGCGGGCTCAGGAGGCGGCCTGCTGCGGCACCTCCAGCCGCAGGCCCGCCGCGGGCAGGGTGTCGGCCAGCTCCGCGAGGGCCTCGTCGAGCCGGTCGGCCATCCGCGTGAGCGACGCGCGGACGACCTCCTGCCGGCGCTCGAGCGCGGCGACCTCGCCGCGGACCCGCGCGAGGTGCTCGTCGGCCGCGGCCGTCGCCGCCTCCCGCTCCGCGCGGGCCGCCTCGTCCTGCCGTGCGATCCGTTCGGCGGCCTCGAGCGCCTCCCGCTCGCGGCGGTCCGCGGCCTCGCGGTCCAGGCGGTCGCGCGCCAGCGCCGCCTCGTCGTCCAACCGGGCGCGCACCTCCGCGGCCTCGTCGTCCAGGCGCGCGCGGTCGGCACCGACCCGCTCCAGGGCCTCGGCCGCGAGGATCCGGTCGGCCTCGGCCTCGGCCCGCAGCCGCTCGGCCTCGGCCCGGGCGGTGCTGGTGATCTCGGCGGCCTCGTCCGCGGCCAGCTGGAGGATGGAGCCGATCCGCTCCGAGAGGTGGACCATCTCCTGACCGGCCGGCGAGTGCGCGAGCTGCTGCCTGGCCAGCGCCAGCTCGGCGGAGCACCGGCCGTAGCGTTCCAGCACGTCCTCGGTCTCGCGGCGGCTGCTCTGCAGCTCCGCCTCCGCCCAGGCCACGTAGTTGTCGACCTGGAGGCGGTCGTAGCCCATCGAGCGCCGGCGGAACTCCGGCGGGCTGACGAGGAGGCCGTCCAGGTCACCCGAGAGGTTGGGACGACGTCCGGATCCGGGGAGGACCTCGTCGAGGTCCGGACCGTCGGAGTCCGCGCGGTGCGCCCCGGGAGCGACGTCGGTCGAACGGGACATGGCGATCCGCCTCCTCGCTCCGGCGGGGCCCGTGGAGCCGGGTGGGCCGGGGTGCCGGATGCACTCGGGCCAGTAGGTACGCGAGGACGATCCCGCACCCCGGGGCGCTCGGCGGTGCTCCGTGCCCGCTCCTCGCGGCCTTCCTGACGTCGCTCCGCTGCGTTGCCGCACCGGTGCCGTCGGTGAGCGCGCCCGCCGTCCGGGGCGCCGGTGGAGGATGCGGTCATGTGCACGGTGGTCGTCCGCTGGTCCGAGGGTCAGCCGGTCCGGGTCCTGGCCCTGCGCGACGAGCTGACCACCCGTCCCTTCGACGACCCGGGGCGCTGGTGGCCCGAGCACCCCGACGTCGTCGGCGGCCGTGACCGCGTCGCCGGCGGGACGTGGTGCGCCAGCCGGGTCGGGACGGGCGCGACCGCGCTGGTGCTCAACCGGCCGCAGAAGCGCGACGCCGATCCCGGTGCGTCGAGCCGGGGTGTCCTGCCGCTGCTCGGCGTCGTCCACGGCACCGACTGGCGCGCGCACGTCGAGCTCGCCGGCATGGCCTCCTTCCTGCTCGTCCTGGCGACGCCCGGGGAGCTCCTCACCTGGGACTTCGACGGCGAGTGGCTGTCGGAGACCCGGCACCCGGAGGGGACCGTCATGGTCACCTCCGGCGGGCCGGAGGACCGCAAGACCGAGCGGTACCTGCCCGCCTTCGCCGCGGCCGACGGCGCCGAGGGATGGCGCCGGCTGGTCCAGGACGCGCCGCCGGCGGACGACCCCGGCGCCCTCGTCGTGCGCCACGAGGAGGACGGCCGGGTCTTCGCGACCGTCTTCGGCGAGCTGGTCGAGGCCGAGCCCGGCCGGCTCCGGCTGACCCACAGCCGCGAGCCCTGGACCGGACGGCCCTGGGGCACGCTCGCCGTCGGCTAGGGCCGTCCCCCGGCCACGTGTGGCCGGTACTCCGGCCCCCTCACTCGTCGGCGATCCAGCTCCCGTGGAAGCCGAGCGGGATCCGCGCCGGGAGGTGGACGACGGCGACCGGCGGGGCGGCGAAGTCCTGGGCGGCGAGGACCACCAGGTCGGCGGCGCCCCGGTCCGGGTCGTGGACGAAGGCCATGACGTACCCGTCGTCCTCGGCCGCGTCGGGCGCCGACGGGACGAACACGCCCTCGCCGGCGACGGCGTCCCGCGGGAAGCGGTGCGTCTCGACCGTGCCGGCGGACAGGTCGTGCTTGAGCAGCGCTCCGGCGAACGCGTCGTCCCGGAAGCTCCCGTCCATGCGCACGGTGGCCCGGTCGAGCTCCGCGGTCACCACGCTGTAGCCGTAGCGGTGCGGCCGGGAGACCACCCGCTCGTCCACGCGCGGGAACTCCTGCGGACGGTCGTCGAGTTCCTGCCGGGTCACCCGCCCGGCGACGGGGTCGACGGTCCAGCGCTCCAGCGTGAGCGCGCCCTGCTCGGTCAGGACGGTCATGTCGTACGGGCCGTCGTACCGGCACAGGTCGACGACGACCCGGTCGCCGTCGTCGTGGGCGTTGAGCGTGTGGAAGACCCAGCACGGGTCCACGTCGAACCAGCGGGCCTCGCGGACGGCACCCGCGCGTGGCAGCAGCCCGACGCGGGCCGGGTGCGCCCGGTTCCAGGCGTAGGGCAGCCGGGAACCGGCTGCCGCCGCGTCCATGTTGAACGTGACCGGCAGGTCGAACAGCACCACGTAGCGCTCGGTCAGGGCGAAGTCGTGCATCATCGGCCCGTCGTCGACCGGGACGTCGGTGGTCCCGGTGACCGTGCCGTCGGGACCGATGACGACGTGCTGGACGTGGTCCCAGCCCCAGTAGTAGGCGACGGCGTGCAGGTCGCCGGTCAGCCGGTCGGGCTTGGTGTGGGCCGCGTAGCCGCCCGGCAGGGTTCCGCCGAAGTCGCACGGACCCACGGTCTCGAGCTCGGCGGTGAGCTCGTACGGCAGCGGCCCGGCCTCGACGGTGGCCAGCGTGCGCCCCGCGTGGGCGACGACGTGGGTGTTGGCCGCGAAGTCCATGCCGTCGTGCACCGGCCCGGCCGGCCACGGCTCCCCCAGCGCACCGGCAACCTCCCGGGAGCGGACCCAGCGGTTGCGGTACCACTCCGCCCGGCCGTTCCGCAGCCGGAGCCCGTGCACCATGCCCGCGCCGAGGAACCAGTGGCCCGGGTCGTCCAGTCCCATCGGGTTGGGCCCGTTGCGCAGGTAGCGGCCGTCCAGCCCGGGCGGCAGGCTGCCGGTGACCGGCAGGTCGAAGGCGGTGACCTCCTCCGTCACCGGGGCGTACGCGCCGTGCAGATGGGGACTGCGGTCGAGCATCGGTCGGTCGGTCACAGCGGCTGCCCTCCGGCGAGCGTCGACGCGGACGTCCTCGTCCGCGCCGTCCGCCCCCCAGCCTGGCCCTCGTGGGCCCGGGTGGACAGGGATCGAGGTCCCGGGCCCTGCGGCACGGACCGGGTGCCCACCGGGTCAGCGGTGTCCGGCGTGCCCGCAGGGGGCGGAGGCTCCCGGCCGGACGCCGGGTCACCCGGCCCTCGCGCGCCGTCCCTCCCCGGACGGGACCCCGGTACGTCACCGTGTGCGGAGCGACGACCCCCGAAGGGCGGACCGCATGGCGACGACGGACACCCCGGGCCCACCGGGCACCCGGTCCCCGCAGGCGCCGGAGGCCCCGGCGGCACGGCCCGCCACGACAGCCGCTGGAGGGGACCACTCGCGGGAGGAGGTCACGGGCTACGAGCGGTCCCCCAGCGACGTGCTGCGCGCCGGGGTGCTGACCGTCGCGGCCCTCCTCCTGCTGCTGGTCGCGCGCTGGGCGCGCGGGGAGGCCGCGGCGCTCGACGACGACCTGGTCCGGCGCGTGTCCTCGGCCGCACCCACCGTCGAGCGGGTCCTGTCCGGGGCCGCCACGCTGCTGGTGGCGGCGTCGGTGGTCGCGGCGTGGACCACCGCTGCGCTGACCCGCCGGCCCCGCCTGCTCGGGTACCTGCTCGTCGCCGGCCTCGTTGCCGCGGCGCTGGCGCGCGGGGTCGGCTGGGTCCTCGACGGGGACGGCGCCCTCGGCGTCGACGGCCTGGCCGTCGCGGCGGCCTCGTTCGCGGTGCTGGCGCCGTTCGTGTCCCGTCGATGGCGGCGTGCCGGCGTCCTGGTGATCGCGGGGACGACGCTGGTGCACCTGCTCACGCCCCTGGCGTTCCCGGCCACGCTGGCCGTGGTGCTCGTGCTCGGCGCCGCGGTCGGCTCCGGGACGCTGCTGCTGTTCGGCCGTCCCGTCACCCGGCCGACCCGCGGTGCCGTGGCCGCCGCCCTGGCCGGCAGCGGCCTCGAGCCGGTCGACGTGGAGCCGGCCGCGGTGGACGCCCGCGGCTCGGTCCCCTGGACCGCCGTCCTCCGGGACGGGGAACGGGTGTTCGCCAAGGTCATGGGCGCCGAGAACCGCGCGGCGGACCTGCTGTTCCGGATCTACCGGTTCCTCCGGCTGAGGAACGTGGGCGACGAGCGCCCGTTCTCCTCGCTGCGCCGCACGGTCGAGCACGAGGCGCTGGTGTCGCTCCTCGTCCGGGACGCCGGTGCGCGCACGCCCCGCCTGCGGACCATCGCCCCCGTCGGCCGCGACGCCCTGCTGCTGTCCTACGACCTGGTCGACGGCAGCACCCTCGACCGGCTGCCGGTCACGGCGCTGACCCCGCCGGTGCTGCACGGGATCTGGGAGCAGGTGGCCGTCCTGCGCCGCCACCGGGTCGCGCACCGGGACCTGCGCCGGGCCAACCTCCTCCTCGACCGGTCGGGCACCCCCTGGCTCATCGACTGGGGGTTCAGCGAGGTCGCCGCCGCACCGGAGCTGCTCGACGCCGACGTCGCCCAGCTCCTCGTCGCGCTGGCGCTGGAGGTCGGCGTCGACCCCGCCGTCGACAGCGCGGTCGCCGAGCTCGGGCCGGAGGCCGTGGCCGCCTCGCTCCCCCGGCTGCAGCCGAAGAGCCTGAGCGGCGCCACGCGGGAGGCCGCGAAGCACTCCGGCGACCTGCTGCCGCGGATCCGCGCCGCCGTCTCCGCGCGGTGCGGTGTCCCGGAGCCGCGACTGGCGGACCTGGACCGCATCCGGCCCCGGACGCTCCTCGTCGTGGCGATGCTGGTCCTCGTCACCTACGTCCTGGTCCCCCAGCTCGGGGACGTGGCCGGCATGGCCGCGCGGGTGCGGGACGCCGACTGGGCCTGGGCGCCGCTGGTCCTGGCGGCGTCCGCGCTGACCTACGTGGGGGCCGCGGTCAGCCTCGCGGGAGCCGTGCCCGCACGGCTGCGGCCGGTGCCCACCCTGGTCGTCCAGCTCGCCTCCGCGTTCGCCGGGAAGCTGGCACCCTCCGCACTCGGCGGGCTGGCGTTGAACGTCCGGTACCTGCAGCGCAGCGGCGTCGACCTCGCGGTGGCCACGTCCGGCGTCGGTCTCAGCTACGCGGCGGGGACCGTCGTCCACGTACTCCTGCTGGTGGGGTTCGGGATCTCGGCCGGCCGGGCCCTGCCCGGTGCCCTCGGGCCGGTCGAGTCGCCCGCCGTGCTGTGGGGTGCCCTGGCGGTGCTCGCGGTCGCCGTCGCCGCGTCCGCCGTCCCGGCCCTCCGGCGGCTCGTCGTGCGGCGGCTGCTGCCGCCGCTGCGCCGGTCCGTCCACGGCGTCACCGCCGCCCTGCGCAGCCCCGGCAAGCTCGCGCTGCTGCTGGGCGGCTCGGCGGCGACCACCCTCGGCTACCTCTTCTGCCTGTTCCTGTCCACGCGCGCCTTCGGCGGCGACCTGGGCCTCGCCGTCGTCGGCGCCGTCTACCTCGTCGGCGCCACCGTCGCCGCGGTCGCGCCTACGCCCGGCGGGCTGGGCGCCCTCGAGGCCGCCCTGATCGCGGGCCTGGTCGGCGCCGGGATGGACCACACGGTCGCCGTCCCGGGTGTCTTCCTCTTCCGGATCGCGACCTTCTGGCTGCCGGCCCTGCCGGGCTGGGTCGCCCTCACCTGGCTCCGCAGGTCGGACTACGTGTAGGCGCCGGGGCGGAGTGACCGCCCCGGTCGACCTCGGAGGAGTAGGCGAGTGGGCACACGTCCCCGGCGGTGCCGGGGCGGCGGCGACCGGCGCACGGGCGTCGTGCGCTGACGTGCACGTCCGCGCGACCGGGCCCTGCCCCGGACCCGGCAGCCGATCGCTCCACCGCTGAGGGGGACGGCGTGGCCATGACCGGACGATCGCGGCACGGACTGCACGTGGTGAGGGACGATGCCCCGCCGGCCGGAGAGCCGGGTCCCCCGGCCCCGCGAGCCCCTCCTCAGCCTGCAGCAGCGGTCGGTGGTCCTGGCCGTCGGCGGCCGGCCGGACGCCGACACCGCCGGGCGCCTGCGGATGTCCCTGTCGATGTCCAGCATCGACGGCGGCCCCCGGGAACCGGTGCTGGACCTGTCCGGCGTCGTCGCCGTCGACGAGGACGGCATGGCACCGGTCCTCGAGGCCGCGGAGGCGACGCGCCTGCGGGCGGGCACCCTGCGGTTGGTGTCGGTGTCGGCCGCGGTCACCCGCCACCTCGACGACGACCGCGACCACGACGACGACCGCGACCACGACCACGAGGCCCTGCTGACCGGTCCGGACCCGGACGCCGCCGGCGGGCCAGGGGCGCCGGTCCCGGACGGCGGCCGTCCGCGCCGCGGCCGGGAGTGACGCGGCCGGGAGTGACGGGGCCGGGAGTGACGGGGCCGGGAGTGACGGGGCCGGGAGTGACGGGGCCGGGAGTGACGGGGCCGGGAGTGACGGGGCCGCCGACGCCGTCCGCTCGCCCGCGGACTACGAGGTGCCGGCGTCGAGGACCCGGACGGTGCCGTCGCCGAAGTTGGTGACCAGCAGGCGGCTGCCGTCCGGGCTGACCGAGACGCTCGTCGGGCTGTCGCCCGTGGCGATGCGCGCGGTGACCGTGCCCGACTGCACGTCGACCACGCCGACGGTGCCGTCGTCGACGTTCGCGGTGTAGAGGTGGCGGCCGTCGGGGGCCCAGGTGACGTCCTGCGGCCCGGCGCCCACGTCCGGGACGGTGCCGACCACGGTGTTCGTCGCCGGGTCGATGAGCGAGACGTCGTCGCTGACGTAGTTGACGACCGCCATGCGCGTCCCGTCGGGCGAGGTCTCGATGCTGTGCGGGCCCTCGCCCACGGGGACGGTTGTCACGACCCGGTGCTCCGCGAGGTCCAGGACCGTCACCACGTCGGAGAAGTGGTTCGTGAGGTGGGCGAACCGCCGGTCGGCCGTGAAGGCGACCCAGTGCGGCGACGGCGCGACGTCGATCCGGTGCACCAGGGCCCACGAGTCGGTGTCGAGGACGTCGAGGTGGTCCTCGTCGTAGTAGGGCACGTAGAGCAGCCGCCCGTCGGGACCGGTCGCCATCGCGTACGGCCCCCGGCCCACCGGCACGGCGCTGACCGGCCGGTCGATGGCGGCGTCCACCACGACGACGTAGTTGGTCGCGAACTCCTCGTCGTAGACCGAGACGTAGGCGCGCTGCCCGTCCGGGGCGAAGGTCACCATCTGGGGCGGCGCCTCCGGGATCGGGATCGTGGCGGTGACCGTGCCCGAGGCGGTGTCGAACCGGAGCACCGCACCAAGGGCGGAGTCGGCGACGTACGCGAAGCGGCCGCCGGGCGCGATCGCCATGTGGTGCGGCGCCGCGCCGACGGGGATCGCCGCCCCGAGACCCGGGGTCGCGCCACTCACCGCCGGAGCCGGCGGGCCCGACGACGGAGCCGGGTCCGACGTCGAGGGGACGGCCTGCCCGTGCCCGGCGTGCGCGGCGCCGCCCGAGCCGGACGACGCGGCAGCCGCGTCCGCCCGGCCGTCGGGGGGCGGGGCACCCCCCAGCCACAGGAAGCCGCTGACCACGGCCCCGGCGAGGAGCACCACCGCGAGGCCGATCGCGATCCGCAGGCGGCGGGTCCGCCTGCGGCGGTGCCGGCCGTGTGCGGACGTCTGGTGCAGGTCCATGGCATCCCGTCCTCGTCGACGGTCCGGACTGCATCGTCGAGCGGCCGGCGGACCGCGGCAAGGGGTCAGGGCGCTCGGCGAGGGTCGTCCGCGCGCTCCGCGACGGTCGTCCGCGCGCGCCGCGTCACGGGGGTGGGCTTCCCGCGCGGGGCGGCGCGCTGGTTGACTCGGCGGATGGTCGCACCCCTGCCGGAGCCCGATCCGCAGATCGACCCCACCGAGCCGGTGCCGGACGATCCGTCCGAGCTGCTCCCCGACGCGCCGGAGCCGCTCCCGCCCCCGCCGATCGAGGCGACCCCGGACGACCCCGGCGGCGACCCCGGCGGCGTGCCCGAGCCGGCCTGAGGCACCTCCCGGCAGCCCCGCGGCCCCCTCACGTGCGGGAACTCACCCACCGCACCGGGTGCAGCGCGCAGACCGGCGGAATGGCGCGAAAGCCGGTCGGGTAGTGCCTACCTGATGACGGCGGCGCAGCAGGACGCCGCCCCGAGGACAGGACCCAGCACATGGGCGGTAACGCCACACACAGGTTCGGCAACACCGCCGTCCTGGCACTGCAGACCGCCGACGCGAGCCGGGTCGTCACCTCCGACGCGCTCGACGACGCGCTCGCCGACACCTACCGCCGTGTCGGGCTGCGGCCCGGCCTGCTCGAGCGCCTGGCCGGCATCCGCGAGCGCCGGTGGTGGGGCGAGGGTGCCACCTTCGTCGAGGGCGCGGCCGAGGCCGGCGCCAAGGCGATCAGCGAGAGCGGCGTCGACCCCGCCGCCATCGGTCTCATGGTCAACACATCGGTGAGCCGCAAGTACCTCGAGCCCTCCACCGCGGTGGCTGTGCACCACGCGCTCGGCCTGCCGCGCTCCTGCCAGAACTTCGACGTGACCAACGCCTGCCTCGGGTTCGTCAACGGCATGGAGCTGGCCGCCGCGATGATCGACTCCGGCATGGTCGAGTACGCGCTCGTCGTCAACGGCGAGGACTCCCAGCCGGTGCAGGAGCGCACCCTCGAGCGGCTCAACGAGCCGGGCACCACGTCCAAGGACGTGATCGCGCAGTTCGCCACCCTGACGCTGGGGTCCGGCGCCGTCGCGATGGTCCTCGGCCGGGCCGACCGGCACCCCGAGGGCCACCGCCTCGTCGCGTCGGTGAGCCGGGCGGGGACCGAGCACCACGAGCTGTGCGTCGGCGACAACGACCTCATGCGGACCGACCTCAAGGGGCTCCTCGACGCCGGCCTGGCGCTGTCGGAGGACATGTGGGCCGACGCCGCGACCGAGGTGGACTGGGCCCGCGGGATGGACCGCTACATCGTCCACCAGGTCTCCAAGGTGCACACCAAGGCGATGTGCGACCGGTTCGGCATCGACCCCGCCCTCGTGCCGACGACGTTCCCGGTGCGCGGCAACCTCGGTCCGGCGTCGGTCCCCTACACGCTGGCCGGCCAGCAGGACTCCCTCTCCGGCGGCGACCGCGTGCTCCTCATGGGCATCGGCTCGGGCCTCAACGTCTCCTGCCTCGAGCTCGCCTGGTGACGGCGGACCCCACGACCGCGGACCACGCAGCGGGCTCCCCGCCGGCACTGCCCGGCCTGGACCCCGCCTGGTCCCGCACGGTCGCCGTCGCCGACGCCGCCGGGACCAAGCACACCTGGCACGTCCTCGACAACGGCGTGACCGACCCGGTGGGCACGCTGCTGTGCGTCCACGGCAACCCCACCTGGTCCTACCTGTGGCGCCGGCTGCTCGCCGCCGCCCCGCCCGGGTGGCGGGTGGTCGCCCCCGACCAGCTCGGGATGGGGTGGTCCGACCGGCTGGCCGCGCCCCGGCCGCTGCGGCAGCGGGTCGCCGACCTCGGTGACCTGACCGCGGCCCTCGGCGTCACCGGCCCGGTGGTGACCGTCGGGCACGACTGGGGCGGCGTCATCTCCCTCGGGTGGGCGCTGGAGCACCGCGCCGACCTGCGCGGGGTCGTCCTGTGCAACACCGCCGTCGCCATGCCCGAGGGCGACTGGGGACCGGTGCTCATCCGCGCCGCCGACGCCCCCGGCGTCCGCGCGGCCGTCACCGTCGGCACGCCCGTGTTCGTCCGCGCGACGACGGCGCTGTCCCGGCCGGCCCTGCCCGCCGAGGTCCGCCGTGCCTTCGCCGCCCCCTACCGCTCGCGCGCGCGGCGCCGGTCGGTGGGTGACTTCGTCGCCGACATCCCGTTCTCGCCCGGTCACCCCTCCCGCGCGGCGCAGGAGGCGATCGCCGGGGGCATCCGCGACCTCGACGTCCCCGCGCTGCTGCTGTGGGGTCCCCGCGACCCCGTCTTCGGCGAGCGGTATCTGACCGACCTGCGCGGACGCCTCCCGCAGGCCCGGCTGCACCGCTACGAGGGCGCCTCCCACCTGCTGCCCGAGGACGCACCGCAGTACGCCGGCGCGGTGGCCCAGTGGGTCACCGACCTCGGGACCGACCGCGCGGTCCCCGACCGGCCGGCGGGCCCCGCCGACGGCGCCGCGCGCCGCCTGTGGTCGGCCCTGGAGGAGCGGGCCGGCGACGACGCCGCCGCCGTCGTCGAGGTGGGCGGCGCGACCGTGACCTGGTCCGCCCTCGCCGCGCGGGTGCGGCACCTCGCGGCCGGGCTCGCCACGGCCGGGATCCGTCCCGGGCAGCGCGTCGCCCTGCTCGTGGAGCCGTCGGCCGACCTCACCGCGGCGGTGTACGCCGTGTGGCGCGCCGGCGGGGTCGTCGTCGTGGCCGACAAGGGCCTCGGCTTCGCCGGCATGCGCCGTGCGCTGCGCAGCGCCGCGGTCGACGCCGTGATCGGCAGCGGGAAGGGGCTGGCCGCCGCGCGCCTGATGGGCCTGCCCGGCATCCGCGTCGCCGCGGGCCCGCGCGCGCTCGGCGCCGCGCACACCCTCGACGACCTCGAGTTCCTCGGCCGCTCGGCTCCCGTGCCCCCAGAGGTCCCGGTCGACGACGACTGCGCCGTGCTGTTCACCTCCGGCGCCACCGGGCCGGCCAAGGGCGTCGTCTACACGCACCGCCAGGCCGCCGCGCAGATCGACCTGGTGCGCTCGGCGTACGACCTCACGCCCGGCGACCGGCTGGTGGCGGCGTTCGCGCCCTTCGCCATCCTCGGGCCCGCCCTCGGCATCGGGTCGGCGGTCCCCGACGTCGACGTCACCGCACCCGGGTCGCTCACCGCGGCCGCCCTGGCCGACGCCGCGGCCGCGGTGGAGGCGACGGTCGTGTTCGCCTCCCCTGCCGCGCTGCGGCGGGTGGCGGCCACCGCGCAGGAGCTGTCGGCCGCCCAGCGGCAGGCACTGGAACGGGTCCGGCTGCTCATGTCCGCCGGCGCGCCCGTCCCGGCGTCGCTGCTGCGCTCGCTGCGGACGGTGCTCCCGGCCGCCGACGCGCACACGCCCTACGGCATGACCGAGGTGCTCCCCGTCGCCGACGTCTCCCTCGCCGGCATCGAGGCCGCCGGCGACGGTGAGGGCGTCTGCGTGGGCGCCCCGCTGCCGGGCGTCTCCGTGCGGGTCAGCCCCCTCTCCCCCGACGGGCGCGCGGACGGACCGCTCACCGAGCTCCCCGGCACCCTCGGCGAGGTCTGCGTGCGGGCCGCGCACGTCAAGGACCGCTACGACGCGCTGTGGGCGCTGGAGCGCGCGACGTCCCGGGACGCCGGCTGGCACCGCACCGGCGACGTCGGGCACCTCGACGCCGAGGGCCGGCTGTGGATCGAGGGGCGCCTGCAGCACGTGGTCACCACGGCCACGGGTCCGGTGACCCCCGTCGGGATCGAGCAGCGGGTCGAGCGCCTCGAGGGCGTGTCGGCCGCGGCGGCCGTCGGCGTCGGGCCAGCCGGGGCGCAGGTCGTCGCGGTCGTCGTCGTGCCCTCCGGGAGCCGGCGACGCGGCCGGGGACGGTCGCGCCCGCGGCTGGCCGGCGCGGACCTCGCCGACGCCGTCCGCTCGGTCGCGGGTGTCGACGTCGCCGCGGTGCTGACCGTCCCGGCGCTGCCGGTGGACATCCGGCACCAGTCGAAGGTCGACCGCGGCGAGGTGGCCCGGCGCGTGGCCCGCGTGCTGGCCGGCGCCCGGGCTCCCCGCCGGTCGTGAGGGTCGGTCACCTGAGGGTGCTGGTCACCGGAGCGAGCGGCATGCTCGGCCGGGCGACGGCCACCGCGCTGCTCGGGCGCGGCGACGAGGTGACGGTGCTGCAGCGCCGCCCCTCGGGCCTGCCGTGCCGGGAGGTGCTGGGCGACGTCGCCGACCGCGCCGCCGTGGACCGCGCCGTCCGGGGCCAGGACGCCGTCCTGCACCTGGCCGCGAAGGTCGACGTGACCGGCCCGTGGGCGGAGTACCGCACCGCGAACGTCGAGGGCACGCGGACCGTCGTCGAGGCGTGCCTGGCCGCGGGCGTCGGCCGGCTGGTGTACGTCTCCTCGCCGTCGGTGGCGCACGCCGGGACGGCGCTGACCGGGGTCGGCGCGGGACCGGCCGATCCCGGGGGCGCGCGGGGCCGTTACTCGCGCTCCAAGGCGATCGCCGAGGGCGACGCGCTGGCCGCGGACGGCCCCTCGCTGGCCGTGCTGGCGGTCCGGCCGCACCTGGTGTGGGGGCCGGGCGACACGCAGCTCGTGGCGCGCGTGATCGAGCGGGCGCGGAGCGGGCGGCTGCCGGTGATCGGCTCGGGCGCGGCGCTCATCGACACCACCTACGTCGACAACGCCGCCGCGGCCCTGGTCGCCGCCGTGGACGCCTGCGGGCCGGTGCACGGCGAGGCGCTGGTCGTCTCCAACGGCGAGCCCCGCCCGGTCGCGGAGGTCATCGCGCGGCTGTGCCGGGCCGCCGGGGTCCCCGCCCCGCGCCGCCGGGTGCCCTTCCGGGCGGCCTGGACCGCCGGCGCCGCCGTCGAGGGCGTCTGGGCGGTCACCGGCCGGCGGGAGGTCCCGCCGATCACCCGCTTCCTCGCCGAGCAGCTGGCCACCGCGCACTGGTTCGACCAGCGGCGCACCCGCGAGGCCCTCGGCTGGCGCCCGCACGTGAGCCTCGAGGAGGGGTTCGCCCGCCTGGCCGGCTCCTACGCCGCCACCGCACCCGCCGGCGGCTAGAGCGCCCCGCCTCCCGGTCGTGCAGCGGGAACGGCCGTCTCCGCCGCTCAGAAGTTGCCGCGCTTCTCCTGCTCGCGCTCGATGGCCTCGAACAGCGCCTTGAAGTTGCCCTTGCCGAAGCCGAGCGAGCCGTGCCGCTCGATCAGCTCGAAGAAGACCGTCGGCCGGTCGCCGGTGGGCTTGGTGAAGATCTGCAGCAGGTAGCCGTCCTCGTCGCGGTCGACCAGGATCCCGCGCGCCTGCAGCTCCTCGATCGGCACCCGCACCTCGCCGATGCGGGCGCGCAGCTCCGGGTCGGAGTAGTAGGAGTCCGGGGTGGCGAGGAACTCGACGCCCTCGGCGCGCATCGCGTCGACGGTGCCCACGACGTCGTTGGTCGCGAGCGCCACGTGCTGGGCGCCGGGCCCGCCGTAGAACTCCAGGTACTCGTCGATCTGGGACTTCTTCCTGCCCACGGCCGGCTCGTTGAGCGGGAACTTGACCCGGTGGTTGCCGTTGGCCACGACCTTGCTCATCAGCGCGGAGTAGTCGGTGGCGATGTCGTCGCCGATGAACTCCGCCATGTTCGTGAAGCCCATGACCCGGTTGTAGAAGTCGACCCAGGTGTCCATGGCGCCGAGCTCGACGTTGCCGACGACGTGGTCGACGGCTTGGAACAGCCGCTCCGGCGCGCCGGGTCGGCGCTGCAGCGTGGAGCTGCGGGCGACGTAGCCGGGCAGGTACGGGCCGGTGTAGGCCGACCGGTCGACCAGCGTGTGCACGGTGTCGCCGTAGGCGGCGACGGTCGCCAGCCGCACGGTGCCGTGCTCGTCGGAGACGTCGTGCGGCTCGGTCACCACCGTGGCGCCCTGCGCGCGGGCGTGGGCGATGCAGCGGTCGACGTCGGGGACGGTGAGCGCGATGTCGGCGATCCCGTCGCCGTGCGCCCGGTGGTGGTCGGCCAGCCGGCTCGCCGGGTCGTAGGCGCCGGTGACGACGAACCGCGCGGCCCCCGAGCGCAGCACGAACGCGTGCGAGTCGCGGTTGCCCGTCTCGGGGCCGGAGTAGGCGGCCAGCTCCATCCCGAACGCCGACTGGAAGAAGTGCGCCGCCTGCACGGCGTTGCCGACGATCCACACCAGCGCGTCCCAGCCCGAGACGGGGAACGGGTCGGCGGACTCGTCGTACTCCACCAGGCCGACCAGCTGGCGCAGCTGGTCGAGGTCGAGCTGCGCGAGGCGCTCCTCGTCGGTCAGGGTCTGCTCGATCGACACGGCGGCGCTCCTGTCTCCTCCGGCGGGGCCTCCAGCACACTCCCGGCGCCCGTGCCTGTGCAACCATCGCCTCCGGGACTGACCGGACTGCACGGTTCGCACAGCGGACCGGCGGTCCGGCTGGGCAACCGGTACAGCCGGGACGAGGAGGACGACGTGGCCGACCTCGACGCGCTCGACCTGGCGGTGCTGGCGGCGCTGCGCGAGCACCCGCGGGCCGGTGCGCTGGAGCTTTCCCGGCTGCTCGGCGTCGCCCGCGCGACCGTGACCGCCCGGATCGCCCGCCTCGAGCGGTCCGGCATCGTCACCGGCTACGGGCCCGACGTCGACGTCACCGCGGCCGGCTTCGGCGTGCAGGCGTTCGTCACCCTCGAGATCGCCCAGGGCGCGATCGACGCCGTCCGCGCCGACCTCGAGGCCATCCCCGGCGTCCTGGAGGCGCACGCGACCACCGGCAGCGGCGACGTCCTCTGCCGGGTGGCGGCCGCGTCGCACGAGGCGCTGCAGCAGGTGCTCGTCGACCTCAACCGGTCGCCGGCGGTGGTGCGCTCGACCAGCGTCGTCGCGCTGTCGCAGCTGGTCGCGTGGCGGACGCTGCCGCTGCTGCGGTCGGAGGCGGCCGCCGGCGCCGGCCGCAGCGGGATGCGCCCGGCCCGGCCCGGGGCTTAGCCGAGCACCTCGGCGATCGTCCGCAGCGTCGCCGGGTCGCCGCCGACGACCATCGTGGTCAGCAGCGAGTCCCGCCAGACGTGCGCCTCCTCGGCGACCTTGGCGCGCGGGCCGACGAGCGCGACCTCCTCGACCAGCCGCAGCGGGACGGCCGCGGCCGCCTCGTCCTTGCGACCGGCGAGGTAGGCCTCCTGGATGCGGGCGCACTCGTCGGCGTAGCCCATCCGCACGAAGACGTCCTGGTGGAAGTTGACGCCCCTCGCCCCCATCCCCCCGATGTAGAGGGCCAGCATCGGGCGCAGCCGGTCGGCGGCGGCCTCGACGTCGTCGTCGACCACCACCTGCACCATGCCGACGACCTCGAAGTCCCCGGCGGTGCGCCGCGCGCCGGGGCGGGCGAAGCCCTCGGCCAGCGCCTCGCGGTAGTGCCCGTCCTGCCGCGGTGCGTAGAACAGCGGCTGCCAGCCGTCGGCGATCTCGGCGGCCAGCGCGACGTTCTTCGGCCCCTCGGCGGCGAGCAGCACCGGCAGGTCGGCGCGCAGCGGGTGCACCGTCGGGCGCAGCGGCTTGCCCAGGCCCGTCCCGCCCGGGTGGGGGAACGCGTAGTGCTCGCCGGCGAACTCCACCCGCTCGCGCGCGAACACCTGCCGCAGCACCTGCACGTACTCCCGCGTGCGGGCCAGCGGCCGCGGATAGGGCTGGCCGTACCAGCCCTCGACGACCTGCGGCCCCGAGGCACCGATGCCGAGCACCATGCGGCCGCCGGAGAGGTGGTCGAGGGTGAGCGCGGCCATCGCCGTCGCCGTCGGGGTGCGCGCGGACAGCTGCACGACCGAGGTGCCCAGCCGCACGCGCGTGGTGCGGGCGCCGAGCCAGGCCAGCGGCGTCAGGGCGTCGGAGCCGTAGGCCTCGGCGGTCCAGATCGAGTCGAAGCCGAGGTCCTCGGCCGCGGCCACCCGCTCGGCGGCCTGCGGGTCGGGCCCCGCGCCCCAGTAGCCGAGGGACAGTCCCAGTCGCATCGCGTTCCTCGTCCCCTCAGCCGGTCACCGCGGCGTACCGCGCCCGCAGCCTGTGCTTCTGCAGCTTGCCGGTCGGCGTGCGCGGCAGCTCGTCGACGAAGTCCACGCTGCGCGGCGCCTTGTAGTGGGCGATGCGGGCGCGGACGAACGCGATCAGCTCCCGCTCGAGCGCGGGACCGCCCTCGACGCCGTCGGGGAGCTGCACCACCGCCTTCACCACCTCGCCCATGTCGGGGTCGGGCACGCCGATGACGGCGACGTCGTGGACCGCCGGGTGCAGGGTCAGGACGTCCTCGACCTCCTGCGGGTAGACGTTCGTCCCGCCGGAGATGACCATGAACGCCTTGCGGTCGGTGAGGAACAGGTAGCCCTCGTCGTCGACGCGGCCGACGTCGCCCACCGTGGACCAGGTCGGGTGCCGCGGGTGCTGCGCCTCGGCGGTCCGGTCCGGGTCGCCGTGGTAGGCGAAGGGCATCTCGTCGCGCTCGAACCAGATCGTCCCGACCTCGCCGGGGGGCAGCTCCTCGCCGTCGTCGTCGCAGACGTGCAGGACGCCGAGGCCGGCCCGCCCGACCGACCCGGGCCGCCGCAGCCACTCCTCGGGCCCGATGAGCGTGACGCCGTTGGACTCGGTCGAGCCGTAGTACTCGTGGAGCACCGGCCCCCACCACTCCATCATCCGGCGCTTGACCTCGACCGGGCACGGCGCTGCGGCGTGCACCGCCACCCGCAGCGAGGAGACGTCGTACGCGTTCCGCACCTCGGGCGGCAGCTTGAGCATGCGGACGAACATCGTCGGCACGAACTGGGCGTGCGTGACCCGGTACCGCTCGAGGTGCGCCAGCGCGGCCTCGGCGTCGAAGCGGGAGGCCAGGACCAGGGTGCCGCCGAAGCGGTGCACCATGGCGCCGAAGCGCAGCGGCGCCGCGTGGTACACCGGCGCCGGCGAGTAGTAGACGGTGTCGGGACCGAAGCCGTAGAGCGGGCCGAAGACGCCGGCCACCGTGTCGCCGGGCTCGTCGACCTGGCGCTGGGGCAGCTCGGGCTGCACGCCCTTGGGCCGGCCGGTGGTGCCCGAGCTGTAGAGCATGTCCGCGCCGCACGGCTGGTCGCCCAGCGGCTCGGCCGACGCCGCCGCCAGCGCGTCGGCGTACGGCTCGAAGCCGGGGACGTCGCCGCCGACCACCAGCCGCAGCTCGAGGGCCGGGACCCGGGCGGCCACCGCGGCGGCCAGGTCGGCGACCGCCGCGGAGGCGACGAGGACGCGGGCGCCGCAGTCCCCGACGACGTAGGCCGCCTCGTCCGCGGTCAGGTGGGCGTTGACGCCGGTGACGTAGAGCCCCGAGCGCAGCGCCGCCCAGTAGACCTCGAAGACCTCGGGCCGGTTGTCGGAGACGAACGCGACGTGGTCACCGGGGCGCAGGCCGGCCTCCCGCAGGACCCGGGCGAGGCGGGTCGACCGCTCGTCGAGCCGGGCGTAGGTGACGACGTCCCCCGTCTCGGCGACCACGATCGCCGCCTTCTCCGGTGTCGTCCGCGCGTGGGTCCCCGGGTACACGGCCGCCTCCTCCCGGGGCGCCGGCTGTGCCCCGGGTCACACTATGGCGTCGGAGCAGGACGTCAGGAGGCCGGTACCAGTGCGACGGCGCCGACCGCGGCCAGGGCGCCCAGCTCGTCGGCGACCATCCAGACGTCGCTGATCCGCCCGCCGGTGACCGTCAGGACGTCGACGACGCGCAGCTCGACGTGCCGGCCCGTGGGTGCCAGCGGCCCGGCCGAGGTGGCCAGCGGGCCGACCTGCCGGCCGCCCATCCGGAACGCCACCGCGACCCGGTCGCCGTCCTCCACGACGGAGACGACCTGCCGCTGAGCGTCCGTGAAGGCCTGCTGCAGCGCCCGGGCGCGGGCGACGAGGTCGGCGGCGCCCAGTGCCGAGCCGTTGACCGTGACCGGGTCGGTGTAGACGGCGCGGAACGCCTCCTCCGCCGCCGGTCCCCCGGGCAGCGGCTCGGTCCACAGGCGCAGCAACCGGTCGACGTCGAAGGCCATCGCGCCATGCTCGTTCCCGGCTCCCTCCGCCCGCCAGGGCCGGAGGACACGCCGTGGTGCCGCGGCGGCGGGAATGCGCCTCCCGGCGGCGTGCGTTCGTCGTCCGGCGTGACCTCCCCTCCCCCCGCGTCGGTCGGGCTGCGCTCGGAGCGCGGGCCCGTGCTCGGCGCGGTGATGCTGAGCACCGCGCTCATCGCGCTCGACAGCACGATCATCGCCACGGCCGTCCCGGCGGTCGTCGACGACCTCGGCGGCTTCAGCCAGTTCCCGTGGCTGTTCAGCGTGTACCTGCTCACGCAGGCGGTGACCGTCCCCGTCTACGGGAAGCTGTCCGACGTCTACGGGCGCAAGCCGGTGCTGCTGTTCGGCATCGCGGTGTTCGTCGCCGCGTCGCTGTTCTGCGGCCTGGCCTGGTCGATGCCGGCACTGATCGTGGGGCGGGCGCTGCAGGGCATCGGCGCCGGGGCGGTGCAGCCGATCGGCATGACCGTCATCGGCGACATCTACACCGTCGAGGAGCGGGCGCGGGTCCAGGGCTACCTGGCCTCGGTGTGGGCTGCGTCGTCGGTGCTCGGCCCGACGCTCGGCGGCGTCTTCAGCGACTACCTGTCCTGGCGCTGGATCTTCCTGGTCAACCTGCCTCTGGGCGCGGTCGCGCTGGTGGTGCTGTACCGCCGGTTCACCGAGCGGGTGGAGCGCCGGCAGCACCGCCTCGACGTCGCGGGCGCCGTCCTGCTCTCGGCCGGCTGCGCGCTGCTGATCCTCGGCCTGCTGGAGGGGGGCAACGCCTGGGCGTGGGCGTCGGGCACCTCGATCGCCGTCCTGGGGACGGCGGTGGTGCTGCTCGTGGCGTTCGGCTTCGTGGAACGCCGCGCGCCCGAGCCGGTGCTGCCGACGTGGGTGTTCCGCCGCCGCATCCTCGTCACCGGCAACCTCGCCGCCCTGGGCCTCGGCGCCCTGCTGATCGGGCTGAGCTCCTACCTCCCCACCTGGGCGCAGGGCGTGCTCGGCGCCAGCGCGCTCGAGGCCGGCTTCGCCCTGGCGGCGCTGACCCTGGGGTGGCCGATCGCGGCGAGCCTGTCCGGCCGGGTGTACCTGCGCATCGGGTTCCGCAACACCGCGCTCATCGGCGTCGTCCTCGCCGTGGCCGGCACCGCGGCGACGGCACTGCTGGGACAGGACGCCCACCTCTGGCAGGTCGGCGCGACCATGTTCGTCACCGGGCTGGGTCTGGGGCTGTCGTCCTCGCCGCTCATCGTCGCGGTGCAGTCGGTGGTCGGCTGGGACCGGCGGGGCGTCGTCACCGGCACCAACATGTTCTCCCGCTCGATCGGCTCGGCGATCGGCGCGGCGGTGTTCGGGGCCATCGCCAACACCACGCTGGCCGCCCGCTTCGCCTCACCGCCGCCGGGCCTGGAGGGAGAGCTCCCCCGCGACGTCGACGGCACCACCGCAGCGCTGGCGCAGGGCGGCGCGGTCGCCGAGTACGCGCGGGAGAGCCTGCACGCCGCCTCGCACGGGGTCTTCCTCGCCACCGCGGTCACCGCCGTCGTCATCGCCGTGGCCGTGGCGGCCATGCCCCGGCGCACCGAGCCGCTGCGCTTCGACGACGACCCGGCGCAGGACGCGGCCGCGGCGGCTCCGTAGTCCCCTCCCCGGGTCGGAGGTCCCGGTTCCGGTCACGGCGGGTGCACCTGCGGTGACGTGGGCGACGCGCACGCCCGGCCGGGAGACGCCGGCGCGGAAATGGCGGGTGACGGGCCGCCGCGCCCGTCGCTAGCGTCCGGGCCGCACTGTCGCCGTCCGGGGTGCGGGGCCCGGCGCTCTCGGAGAGGGCCTCCCATGGGCCGTTCGTTCGCATCCCGCGTCAGCCACCGGCGTCTGAAGTGGGTCATCCTCGTCCTCTGGCTGGTGCTGGCCGGCGTCTCGGCCCCCCTGGCCGGCGGGCTGACCGACGAGCAGGAGAACGACATCGCGGCGTGGCTGCCGTCGCAGGCCGAGTCGACCCGGGCCCTGGAGCGGCAGGTCGAGCTCGGCTCCGACCCCGACCTCATCCCCGCCGTCGTCGTCTACGAGCGGACCGACGGACTGACCGCGGAGGACGGCGCCGCCGTCGAGGAGGACCTCCGCGCGTTCGGGCAGCTCGAGGCGCTCGACGGTCCCGTGGTGGGCCCGATCCCGTCGGAGGACGGGCAGGCGCTCCAGCTCGTCGTCCCGCTCAACGTGGGGCCCGACGGCTGGGAGGCGATCGCGCCGCTCGTCGACGACATCCGCGCCGAGGCCTCGGAGGGCCCGGACGGGCTGACGGCCTACGTCACCGGTCCCGCCGGCAGCGCGGCGGACTCGTCGGAGGCCTTCGCGGGGATCGACGGCACGCTGCTGTTCGCCGCCCTGGGCGTCGTCATCCTGATCCTGCTGCTGACCTACCGCAGCCCGGTGCTGTGGATCCTGCCGATCTTCTCGGCGGTCATCGCGCTGTTCTGCTCGCAGGCCGTCGTGTACCTGCTCGCCCGCTACGCCGACCTCACGGTCAACGCCCAGAGCGCCAGCATCCTCACCGTGCTGGTCGTCGGCGCCGGCACGGACTACGCGCTGCTGCTCGTCGCCCGCTACCGGGAGGAGCTGCGGCTGCACACCGACCGGCACGAGGCGATGACCGAGGCCGTGCACCGGGCCGGCCCGGCGGTGCTGGCCAGCGGCGGCACGGTCGTCCTCGGCATGCTCTGCCTGGTCGTCGCGGAGATGAACTCGACCGCGGGGCTCGGCCCGGTCGCCGCGATCGGCGTCGCCGTGACCCTCGTGGTGCTCATGACGCTCCTGCCGGCGCTGCTGGTGATCTGCGGGCGCTGGGTCTTCTGGCCGGTGCGGCCGAGCTTCGGCAGCGCCGAGCCGAGCGCGACCGGGCTGTGGGCCCGGGTGGGGACGGCGATCCGGCCGCGTCCCCGGGCCACCTGGGTGGTCACCAGCGTCCTGCTGCTGCTCGCCTGCACCGCCGTGTTCCGCCTGGACCCGAGCGGGCTGACCCAGGCGGAGAGCTTCCGGGGGTCTCCCGAGTCCATCCAGGGCGACGCCGCGGCGGCCCGGCACTTCCCGTCCGTCGCGGGCAACGCCGTGGCCGTGGTGACGACGGCCGACTCCGCCGGCGCGGTCACGGACGCCGTGGCCGCGCACGACGGCATCGCCGGGGTCGGGGAGCCGCGGGTGGTCGGGGACGCCGCGCTCGTCGAGGCCTCGCTGGCCGACCCGTTCGACAGCGCCGCCGCCTACGCCACCATCGCGGAGCTGCGCACCGAGCTCGACGACGCCGGCGACGGGCAGGCGCTGGTGGGCGGCAACACCGCACTCAACCTGGACGTCCAGAACGCCTCGCAGCGGGACAACCGCGTGGTGATCCCGTTGATCATGCTGGTGGTGTTCGTCGTGCTGGGCGTGCTGCTGCGGGCGCTGGTGGCGCCGCTGCTCCTCATGGCCACGGTGGTGCTGTCCTACGGCGCCGCCCTCGGCCTGAGCGCGCTGGTCTTCGGCTGGACGCTGGGCGTCGACGCGACCGACAGCTCCTTCCCGCTGTTCGTCTTCGTGTTCCTCGTCGCGCTCGGCATCGACTACAACATCTTCCTGATGACCCGGGTGCGGGAGGAGACCGTCGACCACGGCACCCGGCGGGCCGCCCTGGTCGGGCTGGCCGCCACCGGTGGCGTGATCACCTCGGCGGGCCTGGTGCTCGCGGCGACGTTCGCGGTGCTCGGCACCCTGCCGCTGACCTTCCTGACCCAGCTCGGGATCGCCGTGGCACTCGGCGTCCTGCTCGACACGATCGTCGTGCGCTCGGTGCTGGTCACCGCCCTCACCCTCGACCTCGGCCGGTGGATGTGGTGGCCGGGTCGGCTGGCCCACCGCCTCGACGAGCCGGAGGCGCCGCCGGAGGGCTCCGCGCCGGCCGCGGCCGAGTCGGAGACCTCCGTCCGGACCTGACGGGCGGGTCGCCGCGCTCCCCTGCGTGTGGTCGGATCGGCACCGTCGGCACGCAGGACGGAGAGCACCCATGTGGGCACAGACGCTCAGCGGCCCCTTCCGCTTCGAGCAGGTCGAGGTCGCGGCCCCGGACCCCGCCGCGCTGGCCCCCGGGCACGTGCTGCTGGCTCCCCGCGCCGGCGCCATCTGCGGCAGCGACCTGCCCAACTTCCGCGGTGGCGTGTGGCCGCACCCGGCCGCCGAGGACGGCTGGGGGGCCACCCGGGCGCCGGGCTTCCCGATGCACGAGGTGGTCGGGGAGGTCGTCGCCAGCGAGCACCCCGGGCACTCCCCCGGTGACCTCGTCGTGGGCTGGGCGTCGATGTTCGACGCCCTCGCCGAGCTCGTGGTCACCGACGGGGAGGGCCTGGCCCGCTACGACACGTCCCTGCCGCCCACCACCGCGGTGATGCTCCAGCCCCTGGCGTGCGTGCTCTACGCCGTCGAGCAGCTCGGCGACGTGTCGGGGCAGGCGGTCGCGGTGATCGGCCAGGGCCCGATCGGCCTGCTGTTCAGCTCCGTCCTCAAGGCCCGCGGCGCGGCGCGGGTCACCGGCGTGGACCCGGTGGACCGCACCGACGTCGCGTCCGTCTTCGGCGTCGACGAGATGGTCACCGCCCGGGCCGAACGGTGGGCCGGCGCGCTGTCCGACGCCGACCGGCCGTCGGTGGTCGTGGAGGCGGTGGGCCACCAGGTCTCGACGCTGCAGCCGGCGCTGGACGCCGTGGCCCACGGCGGCCAGGTCTTCTACTTCGGCGTCCCGGACGACCCGATCTACCCGTTCGACATGATGACCTTCCTGCGCAAGAACCTCACCCTGCGGTCGGGGGTCGCGCTGGAGCGGCGCCGGGTGCTCACCGACGCCGGTGCCTACCTGGCGGCACACCCGGAACTGCGGGACGGCTACGTGACGCACGTCCACCCGGTCGCAGACGTGCAGGCGGCCTTCGGCGCCGCCATCGCACCGCGGCCGGGTCAGCTCAAGATCGCCGTCGACATGACCTGACGGCGGGCGTCAGCCCGCCTGCTGCGCCGACGTGGTCGTGATCCAGTCGTCGATCGTCGCCCACCAGCGGTAGAGCCAGTCGGTCAGCTCCGCCTCCTCCCGCGGCACCTCCGCGGCCGGGACGAACCACCAGCGCAGGTGCAGGGTCTTGTGCGTCGGCAGGTGCCGCCAGACGTCGCGGACCGTGCTCAGGTGCTCAAGCCCGGTGTGCGCGACGAGGACGACGTCGGCGTGGGGCGCTGCGCGCAGCGCAGCGGCGACGCCGCCCGGGCGCGGCGGCAGCAGGTGCCGCATCGCCTCGGCCTGCCGCACCGCCGCCGCCAGTCCCCGCTCGCGCAGCCGCTGGATGGCCCGGGCGCGGCGCTGCGGGGTCGAGTTCGCGCCCTCCGGGAAGATCAGCAGCGCGTCCTCCTCGCCGAGGTCGCGGGCCAGGTCGGCGATCGCCTCCTCGGCGCGCTGCCCGCTGCCCGGGCCGGAGGAGACGAAGGTGCTGGGCAGCCGGTTGAGGTAGACGTCGATCAGCGGGTCCACCTGCAGCAGGTCCTTGAGCACGATCCGCGGCTGGCGCAGGTGGTCGCGGTTCATCAGCGTGTTCACGAGCAGGAACGAGTCGCCGGGCCCGGCGTGCCGGGACAGCACCACCATGGCGTTGGTCGAGCCGGGCACGCCGTCGTCCAGGGGTGACCAGGACTCCCCGTCGGTGACCAGCCGCAGCGCGAACAGCCGCTGCGCCGCCCGCATGAGGACGTCGAGCAGCAGGCGCAGCACGGTGTAGTGCGCCGCCCGGAACGCCGGGGACCCCAGTCGGCGGCCGAGGCCGCTGGCCACCCAGAGCACCGCCGCCGCCGCGAGCCCGGCCACCTCGAGCGCCAGGTAGACCAGCGCGAAGCCGAGCAGCCGCAGCGCGCGCAGCCGCCCGGGCAGGAAGAGGGAGGCGACCAGCGCGACCACGACCAGCACGGGGAGCAGGACGACGGCGAGCACCAGGGCGCCGACGAGGAGCGGGCCGGCGACCCGGCGGACGCGGCGGGACGGCAGCACCTCAGGCACCTCCGTCCCGGGACGCGGCGATCCGGTCCAGGTGCTCGCGGGCGGCGGCGTGTGCCCGGTCGATGCGCGCGGACACCCCGGAGAAGTCCCGGTAGCGCAGGTTGGCCGCGCCGGGCGGAGCCGGGTCGCCTGCGGGCAGCACGTGCACCGTGACCCCCTCCGGGAGCGCGGCCAGGTCGGCGGCGAACCGGTGCCGCCGGGCGATCTCGAAGGCCACCGTGGCCACCTCCCACGGCCGGGTCGGCGCGCGCAGCGGGCGGTCGATCCGCCCGACGTGCAGCACGTAGACGGTCGCGGCGCCGAGGGCGACCGCGCGACCCACCGGGATGCTGTGCACCAGGCCCCCGTCCAGGTAGTGCTCGCCGTCGACCTCCACCGGCGGCAGCAACCCGGGGACGGCGCACGAGGCGAGCACCGCGTCGACCAGCGGGCCGTCGGTGAACCAGTGCTCGGCGGCGCGCTCGATGCTGGCCGCCACGCACTGGAAGGGCACGTGCAGCTCGGCGAAGGTGCGCACCGGCAGGGCGGCCTCGAGCAGCTCCCGCAGCGGCTCGCGCGGGTGCAGGTGGGTGCGGGTCCGCGCCAGGGTGCCGACCCGGCCGAGCACCGACCCGGCGAACACCCGCCGGGAGGCGAGCTCCTCCCACACGCCGCGCAGCCGGCCGATCGCACCCGGCGTCGGGTCGGCGGCGACCAGCGCGCCGTTGATCGCGCCGACCGACGTGCCGACGACCAGGTCGGGGCGGATGTCCGCTTCGGCCAGCGCCTGCAGCATCCCGACCTCGGCCGCGCCGAGCACACCCCCGCCGCCCAGGACGAACGCCGTGCCGCCCGTCCCCGTCATGGCCGCATCGTGACACCCGGGTCCGGGGGCGGGCAGGTCGGCCGGGTGGCGGACGGGTGCCCCCACGCGGGAGGGGCGGCCCCGGGAGCCGGGACCGCCCCTCCGTGGAGCGCGGAATGGTGCTGTGATGCGTCAGTACCTCACGCAGGCGAGGTAGGCGAAGCCCACCTCCGCGGCCACGAACGGGTTGAACGTCGGGTCGCCGAAGCGCGGGTCGTGCTCCACGACGTAGTACCGGATGCCGCCGCCGGCCGCCGCGAAGATGGCCGGGAAGTCGATGGTGCCCCGGCCGACGATCTCGATCCGCCGGTCCGACGCCCGCATGTCCTTGACGTGCAACAGCTTGATGCGGTCGCCGTACCGCTCGATGAGCTCGACCGGGTCGGCGCCGGCGAAGGTCGCCCAGTACAGGTCGAGCTGGAAGACGACGTTCTTCCGTTCCGTGTACGCCATCAGGATGTCGTAGGCGGTCCGGTCACCGAAGACGGCCTCGAACTCCCAGTCGTGGTTGTGGACCATCAGCGTCTGGCCGGCCTTCCGCGCCTGCTCGCCCACCTGGTCCAGGTACTGGGCGTAGGCGATCCACTCGGCCTCGGTGTACGGGTCTTCGGGGTCGTTGGGAGTCGCCCCCGAGCCGAAGTACTTGACGCCGAGGACCCGGTTCTCCTCGAGGATCCGCCCGATGTCCGACGGCTCCGCCGGCGTCCCGACGTCCACGTGCCGGGCCGGGGCCTTGAGGCCGTACTCGTCGAGCAGGGCGCGGAACTCCTCCGCGCTCAGGCCGCTGAGCGTGAACGGCTCGACGTTGCGGTAGCCCATCTCTGCCAGGCGGCGGAGGACCTCCTCGAGCCGGGTCTGGGTGGCCGCGTCGGTACCGAAGCCGATGTACTCGGCGAAGGTCCAGAGCTGGATCGAGATCTTGCTGACCGGGACGCCCCGGCCGGCGCAGTCGGACGACCCCGGGGACCCGGGGCGCGGTGCGGCGCTCGCCGTGCCGACGAGCCCCACGAACAGGACCGCCGACAGGGCGGCCACGAGCACCGCTCGCAGCACGTGGCGCAGGCTTCTCACTTCCGTCATGGACTTCCCCCTCGAGAGTGGACCGGTGCACGGCAGCGCCCGCACCGAGGCGGCGAGGTGTGCCGTGGGTCACAACCTAGCCAGGCTCCCGCGCGCCGCCACACCGGCTCCCAGGGCTCCCGGGGCCGCACCGCTCGGAGCCCGATCGTTGTGCAGGTCACACCGGCCTGCTAGACCTGACGCCGTCGTCAAGTCCGGTCCCGGGCTCGCCGCGCGCCACCCCGCCAGGAGTCCGCATGCACTTCACCGCCGAGCACCACGCCTTCCGGACGATGGTGCGCGACGTCGTCGAGCGGGAGATCGCCCCGCACGTCGACGAGTGGGAGCGGGCCGGCACCTTCCCCGCGCACGAGTTGTTCCCGAAGCTCGGCGACCTCGGGCTGCTCGGCCTCGAGTACGACCCCGCGTACGGCGGCCAGGGCGCCGACCACCTCTTCAGCGTCGTCCTCTGCGAGGAGCTGCACCGCTCGGGCTGCGCCGGCGTCCCGATGGCCATCGGCGTCCAGACGATGATGGCCACGCCGTCGCTGCACGACTTCGGCAGCGACGACCTCAAGCGCCGCTACCTCGAGCCGGCCATCCGGGGCACCGCCGTCTGCTCCATCGCGGTGACCGAGCCCGGCGCCGGCTCCGACGTCGCGGGGCTGCGCACGCGGGCGGTGCGCGACGGCGACGACTGGGTGATCAACGGCAGCAAGCTCTACATCACCAACGGCACGCAGGCCGACTGGCTGTGCCTGCTGGCCCGCACCTCCGACGAGGGTGGCCACCGTGGCATGAGCCAGATCATCGTGCCGACGGACACCCCCGGTTTCGCCGTCTCCCGGAAGCTCGACAAGCTCGGCAACCGCTCCTCCGACACCGCCGAGCTGTACTTCGAGGACGTGCGGGTGCCTGCGTCGAACACCATCGGCACGGTCGGCCGCGGCTTCCAGCAGCAGATGTCGCAGTTCGTCGTCGAGCGGATGTTCGCCGCCTACGGCGCCGTGGGCAGCTGCCGCGCCGCGCTGGAGCGCACCCGCGAGTACCTGGGGCAGCGGCAGGCGTTCGGCCGGCCGCTGGCGGCCAACCAGTACGTCGCGTTCCGGCTGGCCGAGCTGTCGGCGCAGGTCGACCTGCTGCAGTCGCACAACCACGTCTGCGCCCAGTCCTACGTGGACGGCGAGGACACCACCCGCGCGGCCACGGTGGCCAAGCTGACCGCCGGCCGGCTGCTGCGCGAGGTGGCCGACACCTGTCTGCAGTTCCACGGCGGCATGGGCTACATGGAGGAGACCTGGACCTCCCGGTTCTTCCGGGACAGCCGGCTGGCCTCGATCGGCGGCGGAGCCGACGAGGTGATGCTCCAGGTGCTCGCCCGGATGGACGGGTTCGAGGCATGACCCGGCCGGCGCCCGCCCTGCTCGACGCCCTCGTCGACGACCTGGCGGCCGAGTCCGCCGACCTCGACGCCCGCGTCGCACCCCTCGACGACGACGGCTGGCGCACCCCCACCCCCGCGGCCGGCTGGGACGTCCGCGACACCGTCGACCACCTCCGGTCCTTCGACCGCGACGCGCTGCTCGCCGTCACCGACCCCGCGGGGTTCGCCGCGCACGTGCAGGGCCTGGGCGACGGCGCCGGGGAGTACGTGGAGCGGCTGACCCGCGAGGGCCGGGCCACGCCGCCCGCCGAGGTCCTCGCCGACTGGCGCGCCGGCCGGGAGGCCCTCGCCGCCGCCCTGCGCGGGGTCGCCCCCGGAACGCGGGTGCCGTGGTTCGGGCCGCCGATGAGCCCGGCGTCGTTCGTCACCGCCCGGCTGATGGAGACGTGGGCGCACGGGCAGGACGTCGTCGACGCGCTGGGGCAGGACCGGCCCGCCACGGCGCGCCTGCGCTCGGTCGCGGAGATCGGCGTCCGCGCGCGGCCCTTCTCCTACGCCGTCCGCGGCCTGCCCCTGCCCGAGCGCCCGGTGCGGGTGGAGCTGACCGGCCCCGGCGGCGAGTCGTGGACGTGGGGGCCGGAGGACGCCGGCGACGTCGTCCGCGGCCCCGCGCTGGACTTCTGCCTGCTGGTCACCCAGCGCCGGCACCGCGACGACCTGGACCTCGAGGTCACCGGACCGGCCGCCGAGGAGTGGGCGGTCATCGCGCAGGCCTTCGCCGGTCCCCCGGGCGAGGGCCGGCCACCGCTCGGCACGCGCCCGTGAGCGCCCCGCTGCGGGTCGCCAACATCTCCGGGTTCTACGGCGACCGGCACAGCGCGATGCGGGAGATGCTCGACGGCGGCGAGGTCGACGTCCTCACCGGCGACTACCTGGCCGAGCTGACCATGCTCATCCTCGGCCGGCAGCGGCAGGAGGACCCCTCGGCCGGCTGGGCGCGCACCTTCCTGTCCCAGCTGGAGGAGTGCCTCGGCACGGCGCTGGAGCGCGGCGTCCGGATCGTGAGCAACGCCGGCGGGCTCGACCCGCGGGGCCTCGCCGACGCCGTCACCGCGCTCGGGGAGCGGCTGGGGCTCCCGGTGCGGGTGGCGACGGTCAGCGGCGACGACCTGCTGCCCCGCCTCGGCGAGCTGCGCGGCCGGCTCCGCGGCGGCGACCGCCCGCCCGGCGACCACGACGTCGACGACGCGATCACCGCCAACGCCTACCTCGGCTGCCGGGGCATCGTGCGGGCGCTGGAGGCCGGCGCCGACGTCGTCGTCACCGGCCGGGTGACCGACGCCAGCCTCGTCGTCGGGCCCGCCGCCTGGCACCACGGCTGGGTCGCCGGCGACCTCGACGCGCTGGCCGGCGCCACCGTGGCCGGGCACGTGCTCGAGTGCGGCGCGCAGGCCACCGGCGGCAACTTCAGCTTCTTCACCGAACTGCTCGACGCCGACCCCGCCGCGCTCGACTCCGCCGGCTTCCCGCTCGCCGAGATCGCCGCGGACGGCACGGCGGTCATCACCAAGCACCCCGGCACCGGCGGCGCCGTGACGGTGGAGACGGTCACCGAGCAGCTGCTCTACGAGCTCACCGGCAGCCGCTACGGCGGGCCGGACGTCGTCACGCGCTTCGACACCCTGCGGCTGCGCCCGGCCGGCCCCGACCGGGTGGAGGTCTCCGGCGCGCGGGGCCTGCCGCCCGGCGCGGAACTCAAGGTGGCGGTCAACCGGCTCGGCGGCTTCCGCAACACGATGACGCTGCCGCTGACCGGGCTCGACGTCGAGCGGAAGGCCGCCCTCCTGCGCCGTCAGCTGGCCCCGGCCCTGGCGGGCGTGGAGGAGGTCACCGTCACCCTGGCCCGCACCGACTCCCCCGACGCCGACGTGCAGGAGGAGGCCGCCGCCCTGTTGCACGTCACGGTCAAGGACCGCGACCGGCGCCGGGTCGGCAAGGAGTTCACCGTGCCGGTCATCGAGCTGGGCCTGGCCAGCATCCCGGGGTTCCACGCCACCTCGGCCCCTCCGAGCCCGTCGGCCTACGGCGTCTACTCGGCTGCCTGGGTGCCGGCGCGGGACGTGCCGCAGGTGGTCGGCCTCCCCGACGGCACCACGGAGACCCTCCCCTCCCCCGCTCTCCCTGCCGTGACCGGGAACGACACCGAACCGGCCGGGCCACCGGCGGAGACCGACGGCGGGCCGACCCGGCGGGTGCCACTCGGCCGGGTCGCCGGCGCGCGCAGCGGCGACAAGGGCGGCGCGGCCACCCTCGGCGTCTACGCCCGCACCGACGACGGCTTCGCCTGGCTGGCCGCCTTCCTCACCCCCGACCGGCTGCGCGCGCTGCTCCCCGAGGCCGCCGCGCTCCCGGTCACCCGCGAGCTGCTGCCCGGGCTGCGGGCGCTGCTGTTCCAGCTGCCCGGGCTGCTCGGCGAGGGCGTCGCCGCGGGCACCCGGTTCGACCCCCAGGCCAAGGCCGTGGGCGAGTGGCTGCGCTCCCGCGGAGTCGACGTCCCGGTCCGCCTGCTGCCCCCGGAGGGAGACGACGCATGACGGCCGTGGACGAACGCGCCGCGGGCAACCGCGCGGCCCTGCTCGAGCGGCTGGCCGAGCTGGAGGAGCAGCTCCGCCTGGCCAACGCCGGCGGCGGGGACAAGGCGCTGGCCCGGCACCGCGAGCGCGGCAAGCTCACCGTGCGGGAGCGCATCGAGCTGCTGCTGGACCGCGACAGCCCGTTCCTCGAGCTCTCCCCGTACGCGGCCTGGGGCACCGACTTCCCGGTCGGGGCCGGCACGGTCACCGGCATCGGCGTCGTCGAGGGCGTGGAGGTGGTGGTCTCGGCCAACGACCCCACCGTCCGGGGCGGCACGTCGAACCCCTACACGCTGCGCAGGTCCGCCCGGGCGCACGACGTCGCGCGGGTCAACCGGCTGCCGTTCATCAGCCTGGTGGAGTCCGGCGGCGCCGACCTGCCCACCCAGTCGGAGATCTTCATCCCCGGCGGCCGCGGCTTCCGCGACCTCACCCGGCTGTCGGCGGCCGGCATCCCGACGATCGCGCTCGTCTTCGGCAACAGCACCGCCGGCGGCGCCTACGTGCCCGGGATGAGCGACCACGTCGTGATGATCGAGGACCGGAGCAAGGTGTTCCTCGCCGGCCCGCCGCTGGTCAAGATGGCGACCGGTGAGGACGCCGACGAGGAGTCCCTCGGCGGGGCGTCGATGCACGCGCGGGTGTCCGGCAGCGCCGACCACCTCGCCGTCGACGAGGTGGACGCCATCCGGCTCGGCCGCCGGATCGTGCGGAACCTCAACTGGCGCAAGCAGGGACCGGGCCCCTCCCGGCCGGCCGACCCGCCGCTGCACGACCCCGAGGAGCTGCTCGACCTCGCCCCGGCCGACCTGCGCCAGCCGCTGGACCCGCGCGACGTGCTCGCCCGGGTGGTCGACGGCAGCCGCTTCGACGAGCACAAGCCGCTCTACGGGACCTCGCTGGTCACCGGCTGGGCGAGCATCCACGGCTACCCGGTCGGGGTGCTGGCCAACGCCCGCGGCGTGCTGTTCCGGCAGGACGCCGAGAAGGCCGCGCAGTTCATCCAACTGGCCAACCAGACCGACACCCCGCTGCTGTTCCTGCAGAACACCACCGGCTACATGGTGGGCACCGAGTACGAGCAGGACGGGATCATCAAGGCCGGCTCGCAGATGATCAACGCGGTGTCCAACAGCACCGTCCCGCACCTCACCGTGAACATCGGGGCCTCCTACGGCGCCGGCAACTACGGCATGTGCGGCCGCGCCTACGAGCCCCGGTTCCTGTTCACCTGGCCCAACGCCAAGAGCGCGGTCATGGGGCCCGCGCAACTGGCCGGCGTCCTCGACATCGTCGGCCGGGCCAGCGCGCGGGCCCGCGGCCGCGACTACGACGAGGAGGCCGCGGCGGCCATGCGCGCCGCGGTCGAGCAGCAGATCGAGGCCGAGTCGCTGGCGCTGTTCCTCTCCGGGCGCCTCTACGACGACGGGATCATCGACCCCCGCGACACCCGCACCGTGCTCGGCCTCGCCCTGTCGGCGGTCCACAACGCCCCGGTGCGAGGGCTGCACGACGGATGGGGGGTGTTCCGGCTGTGAGCACCCGCCCGCTGAGCAGCGTCCTGGTGGCCAACCGCGGCGAGATCGCCCGCCGGGTGTTCGTCACCGCCCGCGCGATGGGCCTGCGCACGGTCGCGGTGTACGCCGACGCCGACGCCGGCGCCCCGTTCGTGGCCGACGCCGACGTCGCGGTCCGGCTGCCCGGCAGCGCCCCGGCCGAGACCTACCTGCGCGCCGACCTCGTGGTGGCCGCCGCGCTGAGGGCGGGAGCCGACTGCGTGCACCCCGGCTACGGCTTCCTGTCGGAGAACGCCGCCTTCGCCCGCGCCGTCGAGGACGCCGGGCTGGTCTTCGTCGGACCCGGCCCGGAGGCCGTCGAGGCGATGGGCAGCAAGCTCGCCGCCAAGGAGCTCATGAGCGCGGCGGGGGTGCCCGTGCTGCCGAGCGTGGACGCGACCGGCCTGTCCGGCGACACGCTCGAGAAGGCCGCGACCGAGGTCGGCTACCCGCTGCTGGTGAAGGCGTCCTTCGGGGGCGGCGGGCGCGGCATGCGGACCGTCCGCGACCCCGCGGAGCTGGCCGAGGCCGTCGAGGGTGCGGCCCGCGAGGCGGCGTCGGCGTTCGGGAACGGCACCGTCTTCCTCGAGCGGCTGGTCGAGCGCCCCCGGCACGTCGAGGTGCAGGTGTTCGGCGACCGGTCCGGCACCACCGTGGCGCTGTTCGAGCGGGAGTGCTCCATCCAGCGCCGGCACCAGAAGGTGGTCGAGGAGGCGCCCTCCCCCGCCGTCGGGCCGGAACTGCGCGAGCGGCTGCACGCCGCGGCGGTGGCCGCGGCGCGCGCCATCGGCTACGTCGGCGCCGGCACCGTCGAGTTCCTGCTGGAGGGGTCCGGCGACTTCTGGTTCCTCGAGATGAACACCCGGCTGCAGGTCGAGCACCCGGTCACCGAGGCGGTCACCGGTCTGGACCTCGTCCGGCTGCAGTTCGACGTCGCCGCCGGCCGCCCGCTGCCCGCCGCGGCGGTCTCGCCCACCCTCTCCGGCGCCGCGATCGAGGTGCGCCTCTACGCCGAGGACCCGGCCCGCGGCTGGCTGCCGCAGTCGGGCCGGCTCGCCGACTTCGCGATCCCGGCCGACACGGAGTTCCGGCCGACGTCCGGCCCCGGCATCCGCGTCGACAGCGGCGTCACCGCCGGCGGGGAGGTCGGCGTCCACTACGACCCGATGCTCGCCAAGGTGATCGCCTGGGCGCCGGACCGCGCGTCCGCGGCGCTCGGGCTGGCCGGTGCGCTCGCCCGCGCCCGGCTGAACGGCCTCCCCACCAACCGCGACCTGCTGGTGCGCGTGCTGCGCAGCGAGGCGTTCCTCGCCGGCGAGACCGACACGGCCTTCCTGGACCGGCACGGCCTCGACGTCCTCGCCGCGCCGCTGGTCGACGACGCCGGCCGCCGCCGGCACGCCGTCGTCGCCGCGCTGGCCGGGGCGGCGCTGCGGCGGGCGGCCGCGCCGGTCCTGGCCGGCCTGCCCTCGGGCTGGCGCAACAACCCCACCGCGCCGCAGACCACCGCCTTCGACGCCGGCACGGTGCACTACCGCCTCGACCGCTCCGGGCTGACCGCGGACGTCGACGGCGAGCCGGTGCCGCTCACCGTGCTCGGCACGGAGATCGGCGGCCCCGGGCGCGTCCGGCTCGACGTCGAGGCCGACGGGCTGCGCGGCACGTACGAGGTGCACGTCGACGGCGACCGCTGCCACGTCGACGGCCCCGACGGCGCCACCACGCTGGTCGAGCGGCCGCGCTTCCCCGAGCCCACCGCCGCCGTCGCGCCCGGGTCGCTCACCGCGACCATGCCCGGCGCCGTCACGCGGGTGGCCGTGGCCGAGGGCGAGGAGGTCCGCGCCGGCCAGCTGGTGCTGGTCCTCGAGGCCATGAAGATGGAGCACCCCGTGGTGGCCCCGGCCGACGGGGTCGTGACCTCCCTGCGCGCCGCGGTCGGCCTGCAGGTGGAGACGGGCGCGGTCCTCGCGGTCGTCACGGGCAACACCGTCACGGGCAACACCGAGAGCGGAGGGAACCGCGATGCGTCCTGACCTGTCCGGGATCGACCCCCTGGAGCTCAACCTCGCCACCCGGTTCTCCGTCGGCGACATGCTGACCCGCTCCACCCAGCTGTTCGCCGGCCGCACCGCGATCGTCGACGGCGAGGAGGAGGTCAGCTACGCCCGGCTCGACGCCGCGGCCGAGGCCTTCGGCCGTGGCCTGCTCGACGCCGGGGTGCGGCACCAGGAGCCGGTGGCGTTCCTGCTCGGCAACTCCTGGCGCTTCGCCGCGAGCTTCTTCGGGTGCGCCAAGGCCGGGCTGGTCGCGCTGCCGGTCAACCTGATGCTCGCGCCCGAGGACGTCGCGTGGATCCTCGGCGACTCCGGCACGCGGATCGTCGTCGCCGACCCGGTGTTCCTGCCGCTGCTCGAGGCCGTCCTGCCGGGGCTGCCCGCGATCACCCGGGTCGTCGTCACCGGCGACGACGTCCCCGCGCAGGTCGCCGGCCGGGACACCGTCCGCTGGGACGACGTCGCCGCCGACCCCACGCCGGTCCGGGTGCTCGTCGAGGACCGCGACACCCTGCACTGCCTCTACACCTCGGGCACCACCGCCCGACCCAAGGGGGTGCTGACCAGCCACCTCGCCGTGCACGTCGGCGTCCTCAGCAACGCGCTGCAGGTCGGTCACCGGCGCGGCGACGAGCACTCCGTGCTGCCGATCGTGCTGCCGCTGTTCCACACCACCGCGCTGGACACCCTGCTGCTGCCGGTCCTGCTCACCGGCGGCACCGCGGTGCTGCCCCGCGGATTCGAGCCCGAGGGCTTCCTCGAGGTGGTCGAACGCCGCGCGGCGACGCACCTGATGCTGCTGCCGATGATGTACGCCGCGCTGCTGGCCTCGCCCGGCATCGCCACGCGGGACCTGTCCTCGGTGCGGCTGTGCATCTACGCCATGGCGCCCATGCCGCAGGAGCGGATCACCGCGATCGCCGCCGCGTTCCCCAACGCCCAGGTGCTGCTGGGCTCCGGCCAGACCGAGTGCGTGCCGGCGACGGTGTTCCAGTGGCCCTCGCACCAGGAGACCAAGGCAGCGTCCTGGGGCCCGTCCACGGTCACCGTCGACACGCAGGTCATGGACCCGGGCGGCACCCTCCTGCCACCCGGCGAGACCGGCGAGATCGTCTACCGGGGCCCGCACGTGATGAGCGGCTACTGGAACGACGCGGCCGCCAACACCGCCGCGTTCGCGCACGGCTGGTTCCACAGCGGCGACGTCGGCCACCTCGACGACGAGGGCGTCGTCTGGTTCACCGACCGGGTCAAGGACATGGTCAAGACCGGCGGCGAGAACGTCTCCTCCGTCGAGGTGGAGCGCGTGCTGCTCGCCTCGCCGGAGATCGTCGAGGCCGCGGTGATCGGCGTCCCCGACGACCGCTGGGGCGAGGCGGTCACCGGCGTCGTCGTGGCCGCCGACCCGGGTGCCGACCCGGCGGCGCTGGCCGAGCGGCTGCTGGCCCACTGCCGGGCGCACCTGGCCGGCTTCCAGGTGCCCAAGAGGATCGAGGTCCGCACCGGCCTGCCCAAGACCGCCACCGGCAAGATCCAGAAGCACGAGCTGCGCGATGAGTTCCGGAGCTGACGTCTCGCTGGTCACCGTCGGCCGGCGCGGGCCGGCCGCGGTGCTCACGCTGGACTCGCCGGCCAACCGCAACGCGCTGTCCCGGGCGCTGGTCGAGCAGCTGCACGCGGCGCTCACCGGTGCGATGGCCGACGACGGCGTCCGCGCGGTCGTGCTCACCGGCGCCGGTCCGGTCTTCTGCTCCGGAGCCGACCTCAAGGAGCAACGCGCCGGTGCCGCCCCCGGCGCCGTCGGGCTGCCGGAGGTCCTCACGCTGCTCCTCGAGGGCCCCAAGCCCGTGGTGGCCCGGGTCAACGGCGCCGCCCGGGCCGGCGGCCTGGGGCTGATCGCCGCCTGCGACCTCGCGGTCGGCCCGGCCGGGGCGTCGTTCGGCTTCAGCGAGGTGCGCATCGGGGTGGCGCCGGCGGTGATCGCCGTCCCCTGCCTGCGGCGGATGGACCCGCGGGCCGCCCGTGAGCTGTTCCTCACCGGCGAGACCTTCGACGGCGTCCGCGCGCAGCAGGCCGGCCTCCTCGACCGGGCGGTGGCCGACGGCGAGCTCGACGCCACCGTCGACGCGCTCGTCGAGTCCCTCGGCCGCGGTGCGCCCGAGGCCCTCGCCGTCACCAAGCGGCTGCTGCGCGAGCTGCCCGGCGACGACCTGCAGGAGGACTTCCGCCGGATGGCCGCGGTCTCCGCCGAGCGGTTCGCCTCGGCCGAGGCGCGCGAGGGCATCGCCGCGCTCCTGGGCAAGCGCCGCCCGTCCTGGGCCGCCGCCGGGAGCTAGGTGTCGCGTCCAGGGAGGTTGTTCACGCGGTGAGGCGGCTGACCGGCCCTCGGTGTGGCCTGGACCGATGACTCCTCCGCGCCGCGCTGGTCTGTACGCCGAACACCGACTCACGGGAGGGCTGGCCATGCGGAGACTGACCTTCGGCATGAACCTGAGCCTGGACGGCTACACCGCCGCGCCCGGCGACGACCTTGGCTGGAGCGTGCCGAGCGACGAGTTGTTCCAGTGGTGGTCCGACCGGGTGGGGGCGACGGGCCTGGCGCTGTACGGGCGCAGACTGTGGGAGACGATGAGCTCCCACTGGCCGACCGCCGACCAGCAGCCCGGCGCCACACCGGCGCACATCGAGTACGCCCGCCGGTGGCGGGACACGCCGAAGGTGGTGTTCTCCTCCACGATCAGCGCGGTCGACGGGAACGCCCGCCTGGTCACCGGCGACGCGGTTCCCGAGATCACCCGGCTCAAGACCGAGGACGGCGGTCCCCTGGACGTCGGCGGCGCCACCCTCGCCGCGGCGGCCATGCGGGCCGGGCTGATCGACGAGTACGCGATCGTCACCCACCCGGTCCTGGTGGGCGGCGGCACGCCTTTCTTCACGGCCCTGGACGACTGGGTGGACCTGACCCTGGTGGAGACCCGGACGTTCCCCGGCGGCGTGCTCCTGACCAGGTACGAGACCAGGCACTGAGTGCCCGACGTCGGATCGGCGCGGGCTCCGGGCCGCCCGGACATCTCGTGGCGCTGTGTTCCGCGGCGATCGTGACACCCCCGCCGGATCACCGGCCGTGCACGCGGGGGATCCCCCCGACGGGACCCTCGGACCGGTGGTCTCCGGGTCCACGTGCCGGTGTCGGGCACCACGCCCACTCCTCTGCCACCTCCTCGGGTGTCTCCACGCGCAGGACGGCAGGTGCTCGGGCTCCGGACACCGCGTCGGTCGAGCGTGGGTCCCGTGTCCCTGGAGCCGCCTCCAGGGACCGGGCTGGGGGCGTACGGGATCCGCAGGACAGGCCCTAGTAGTGCTTGGTTAGGTCTTGTCTGAGCCGTTGCTTGGCGCTGCGATGGGTGAATGACTCCGGAGGAGTTGGCCGCGGTCCGCGGGCGGCT
>NZ_FPBA01000049.1 GCF_900116515.1 Geodermatophilus amargosae | reverse complement strand
GTCGGCATCGACCCGCAGCGCCTGCGGCCGATGCTGCCCTGCTTCCGGACCGCCTTCGACGCCCTCACCGCCTGGGTCGAGGATCGCGAGAGGCCGCCGGCGAGCACGACCGTGCCGCGCCCGGCCGGCGACGGCGCCACCGACCCGGCGCTGCTCAACACCTGCTCGCTGAGGTCCGGGAGCTGACCCGGGGCTGCCCGTCAGGTCGCGCGGCGGCCGGCTGATGATCCGCCGACAGGTCCATGCCGCAGCCGGCGCAGGCATCCGGCTCGTGCACCACGACCTCGTCTGGCTGCGCGACCTGGTGCAGCGTGCGGCGCTCCCCGCCCGACTGCCCGTCGGGCCTGTGCCCGGACCGGCCGCGCGGCGACTCCGGCGACGGCGTGTCTAGCCCGTCGCTCGACGGCGGCCGGGAGGAGATCGGCGGGGAGGCGACCAGCGTGTACGTGGTTGACCACTGGTCGCGCGAGCGAGACAGTCCTCGCACGGGAGGTCACCAGCTGAACGGATGGACGGGAGTCGGACATGACCGTCGACCGGCGCACCGACACCCGGGACATGCTCGTCGTCCATGCGGCCTTCCGGCGCGAGTTCCGGCAGGCGCTGGAACTCGTGAGGGGCATCCCACCCGGTCACCACGCCCAGGTCCGACAGGTTGCCGACCACGTAATGCTCCTGTTGCAGTTCCTGCACCTCCACCACGCCGGTGAGGACCGGCTTCTCTGGCCGAAGCTGCTCGACCGGCTCCCCGCGGACGTCGCGCCCACCGTGGGTCTGATGGAGCGGCAACACGAGACGATCCACACGCTCATCGAGGAGACGACGGCCACGGCGATGCGCTGGCGGTCGAGCTCCCATGGCACCGACCGGGACCGAGTGGCGGAGTTGCTGGACCTACTGATCGTGGAGCTGGCCGAGCACCTGGGCGCCGAGGAGGAGCAGGTACTGCCCCTGGCCTCCCGCTGCCTGACCCAGGCCGAGTGGGATCAGCTGGGCGAGGAAGGACTGGGCGCATTGCCGCGGAGCCGGCTACCGCTCGCCTTCGGCATGATCATGAAGGACGCAGATCCCGAGGTGATCCGGGGGATCCTCGCCAACGTGCCGCTCATCCCACGCGTGGTGCTTCCACGCATCGGCCCGCGGGTCTACGCCCGCTACACGCGCCGCCTCCACGGCGCCTGACCCGCGGTCCCCGGCAGGGGACCACTACCACGGCTCAGAAGACGTTGCGGAAGTAGGCCTTCGGTCTCTGGCCGGTCATAGCCCGTTGTCCGAGGGTGCAGCGCGTGTCGTCGTCGGCGCCTTCTCCGCCGCCGCGGTTGATCAGTGACGAGCTGTGGGCGCTGGTCGAGCCGCTGATCCCGCCGCGCAAGCCGCCGGTGCACGGCCGCACCGGCCGGCCGCGTACCTCTGATCGGGACGTACTCGAGGGCATCGCGTTCGTGCTCTCCACCGGGATCGGCTGGGCCAAGCTGCCGGTCGAGCTGGGCTACGGGTCGGGCTGGACGTGCTGGCGCCGGATGCACGAGTGGGCCGAGGCCGGTGTCTTCGATCGGCTGCACGTCGCCGTGCTCAACCAGCTCGGGGAGCACGGTGAGCTGGATTGGTCGAGGGCGTCGCTGGACTCGGTCAGCGTCCGCGCGAAAGGGGGGTGAGCTGACCGGCCCCAACCCCACCGACCGGGCCAAGCGCGGCACCAAGTACCACCTGCTCGGCGACGCTACCGGGCTGCGGCTCAACGTCGCCGTCTCCGGCGCCAACCGGCACGACAGCATGCTCGTCGAGCCGACGGAGCAGCATGCGGATAAAGCGGACGGCCGCGGCCATCCTCGGAGCGGTGGCCCTCATGGCCATCCCGGCGGTGGCGACGGCGCAGGTGTCGACGACGACCTCGGCGGCGTTCTCGGGCGCCATGTCGGAGCGGCCGATGCCTCAACCGAGCGTTCTGGCGAGCGCGCGGCCCATCCTGCCGAAGACCACGGCGATGATCCGCTCGAACAGCCAACCGGTCCCGGGCACCACCGGCTCGAAGGTGGTGCGAGAGCGGACCACGCTCGCGTCACCCGCCGCGAGCATCGTCTGCTCGGACCGGTAGTGCCGCAGCGGCAGATTGCCCGAGACCATCTAGTAGGTCAGGCGGTGCAGCGGGTCGAACTCGGTCACGCGGTAGCGGTCCCGGATTCCGCGGCCGTGCACGGTGTACTCGACCCGCGGGCCGAGCTCACCGTCGCCGTCGACGGTGACGCTGCGGATCGGCTGCCAGTCCGGCCAGTGCTCGATGTCGCAGAGTGCTGCCCAGGTGCGCTCAAGGGTGGCGGGCACCACGGTCACGACATCGACGGTGTACATGCGGGCCTCCGTTGCGGGCGGGCAGCACGAGTGGCCCCACGGTGCCAGAACGGTTCACGGTGTTGAGTCTCGTACCGTCCAACCTTTCATTCGCCGCCATCGAGCGGTTCATCGCCGCCTGGAACGACCGCTGCCGGGCGGTGCACCTGGACCAGGGACCCCGAGACGGCTGCGGTGAAGTGGATGACGTGGGCGGCGCCGATCGCGCGGACGAGTTCGACGTTGCGGGCGCTGCACACGCCGGTGACCTCCGCACCCGGCGCGGCCGCGATCTGGACGGCGAAGCTGCCCAGTGACGGTCGCGGGGACCTGCACGGCCCGCATCCGACGATGCTGCCGCCGCCCGGGCCGCCGGATGAGTGCCCACGGGCTCAGCGGGATGGGGTCGGTCTGTACGTGGTGACCGGCGCCGGCGACGACCACGTGCACTGTGCGGGGACTGCCTGGCCTCGGTGACCTCGATTGCCTGGCCGCAACATGACTCCTGCCCCCATGATCCGCGTCCGGACGCCGGCAACTGCGCGGAGGCGGCGTTGTGGGAGGCCGCCGGCGGTACCGACAGGCAGGCCGACGTCGCCGGACTGCTCGAGGACGAGTTCCTACCTGCCGTCCTCGAGCGTCTGCGCAACGGGGGAACCACCACCGCTTCGCCGACCGCGCCGATGACCGACCCGAGGACGAGCGATGAGCACCGTGACCCGCCTGCACCGCAACGCCGGCCCGCTGACGCCGGCCGAGGCCTCGCGTCGGTTCCTGCGCCGGGACGCGTTCGAGTCAACCACCCGCGACGCCTACGGCCGCATCCTGGCCGCGCACGCTCACTGCGCCCTGGCGTCCGCGGCGCGATCTGCGGTGCGGACGACGGCGTCCACGATCGTCGGCCACAGCTCGCGCGGCAGGGAGTGGCCCATGCCCGGCAGGACGAGCAGCTCGGCGTCCGCGATGGCCTCGGCGGTGGCGCGGCCAGCGGCGACGGGGACGACCGGGTCGGCCTCGCCGTGCACCACGAGCGTCGGCACGCGGATCGAGCGCAGCTGCTCGGTGCGGTCACCGGAGGCCGCGATGGCCAGCAGTTGGCGCACCCCACCGGCGGGGTCGTGGGCACGGTCGTAGGACCGGCCGGCGACGTCGGCCAGCCGGGCCTCGTCGGCTCGATAGCCGGGTGACCCGATGAGCCGGAACATCTGCAGCACCTGCTCGACGTACTCCTCCCGACTGGTCGCGGGCGGCCGGGCCTCCACCGCCTCCCAATCCACCGTCACGGCCGGGGCCGACATGATCGAGGTCAGGCTGCGCACCCGGGCGGAGTGCCGGACGGCGAGTGTCTGGGCCACCATCGCTCCCAGCGAGACACCCAGGACGTGCGCGCTGTCCAGGCCGAGCGCCTCCAGCAGCCCGGCGGTGTCGTTGGCCATGTCCTCGAGGGTGTAGGGCGCCGAGGACAAGTCCCCGGCCGCGGCTGCCCGCACGTCGGGCACCTCGTCGTGCAGGTGGGTGGACAGCCCCGCGTCCCGGTTGTCGAAGCGGACGACGAAGAAGCCGCGGTCCACCAACGCCTGGCACAGCTCCTCGTGCCACAGCAGCATCTGGGCACCGGCGCCCATGACGAGCACCAGGGGTCGGGCCGACGGGTCGCCGAAGATCTCGTACGCGATCTCGATGCCATTGGCCTGCGCCGTCTGGACCCTCGGGTGTGCCTGGGCCCGCACCGTGCCGGTCTGGGTGTCCATGTCGGTCCTCCCGTGGCTTGCTCGGCGAGGCCGAGCAGGTTGCCGCTGCGCTCCGGCGCGGCCCCGGGTCCCCTCCGACACGAGCGGCACCCCGCCGTGCCGGCGGGGGTCGTGAAGTCGTCGACCGAGTCGCGGTCGCTCCCCAGACATCGGGCGTCGGCAGAGGGGTGCGTCACCCCGGACCGGTGGCCGTGGCTGGCGCCCCGGCAGCGGGTTCCTGGAGATGGTGTGGTCGACCGGGCCTCGCCATCGTCGGTGTCCTCCGGTCCGGGCCGACCTCGTCGTGCGAACGCCGGGCGTGGTGCGTCCCCAGGATCCGGCGACGGTCTGCGCCGCGTACAGGGGCCAAGGGCTCCGGCCAGCGGGGCGGTGCCGCCGGGCGACGGACCAGGGCCAGGCGTTCGCACGACGAGGTCGGACCCGGGCCTCCGCCGGGTGATCCGGCGGGGCCGCCGCAGATCCGCCCAATCCCTGCCGCGGAACCGGGCAGGAGAACTCGCTTGACACGGCACAGCCGCCTCGCCTCGACTGGACCATCTGCTTCCAGGAGGTCGAGATGACCGGGCTGCTGCTGTGCGGAGCCACCGGACACCTCGGGAGCCGAATCTCGGCCCGGTTGGCCGAGCGGGGCCTGCCGTTCCGGGCGCTGCTACGTGCGGAACGCGGCCTCCCCGGTCCGCCGCAGCACGCGGAGACGGTGACCGGGGACCTCACCGACCCGGTGAGCCTCGATCGGGCGGTCCGCGGGGTGCAGACGGTGATCACCACGGTCAACGCCGTCGGCCGCTGGCGGCCCGGCGCGACCGACATGTCGATCGCCCGCATCGACCGCGACGGCAATGCCGCGCTGATCCGGGCCGCCGAGGCCGCCGGAGTCGAGCGGTTCGTGTTCGTCTCGGCCCTGCCGGGAGCCGACTCCGTGGCCGGATTGGTGCCGCTGTTCGACGCCAAGCGAGCCACCGAGCAACTGCTGCACCACTCGACGCTGCGGGCGATCATCGTCCGCCCGGCGGCGTTCCAGGAGACCTGGCTGGGCCCGGCCGCCGGCATCCGGCCGGACAAACGCCGGGCGGTCATCCTCGGCCGCGGCCGCAACCCCGTGCCCTACGTCGCCCAGGACGACGTCGCCGAGGCCTGCATCCGCCTGGCGACGATGCAGGACCCGCCCGGCGCGGTCGACTTCGGTGGCCCCGAGGCGCTGACCCGGCACGAGGTCGTCGACATCTTCGAGAAGATCACCGGGGACCGTTTCCGCCGCATCGTCGTGCCGCGCCCGGTTTTGGCCGCCGGGGCGCGTGCGCTCCGGCGCCGCCAGCCCGAGCTCGCCACCGGCCTGGGCATCGCGGTGTCGATGGACGTGAGTTCCTACCCTGGGCCCGGGGCTCTGCGCGCGCTCGGCATCCAGCCGCGCTCCGCCTCGGCCTACATCATCCGTCAGGTCGCCAGTCCCGGGACATGATCCTCCGCAGGCAACCGGGTCCGGCCAGCGATGCGACATCGCCGGTTCCACGGCCCGTCACGGCCAGCGCCGAGGCCGACTGTGTACTCAGGGCCGCCCCGGCGCTCGCCGGCGATCCCGTGGAGGAGTGACCGCACCGACCGATGCCGACGTCCCGACCCGAGGGCGGGCCCCGCGGGTCGTGCACCTCGCGTTTCCCGAGGGCTCGACGTCCGCGCGATCGGGTGCGCCCCGGCGTCGTCCGCGCGGCGATCAGGACGCTGACGCCGACCGGCAGGGGCGCGGCGTGAAGCGGTCTGGGCACCACATCAGCCGTGTTGGCGAACTCGGCGAGGAGCAGGAGCCCGAGGGCGGCGGTGACGCAGCCCGACCAGCGGGGAAGCAGGCCGGAGCGGGCGACCGCCCAGCCGTAGCGGGCCATCGCGGCCCCGCCGCTGAGCGCGGCGACGTAGCACAGCCCGGCGTCGGCCCACGCGGCGAGCGGGTCGCACCACGGCGGTGGTGAGCCGGCGGAGGCATCGGCGATGCGGACGGTGGTGGTCAGCCGCCAGGCCAGGTCGGTGATCCACAGGGCCGCGGCGACGGCCAGGAGCGCCAGCCCGGCCACTGGAGCTACCGTCGGCTCGTCCACTTGGGTCAGCAGCGCGGTGAGTGCGGCCATGCCGGCCAGGGTGAGGGCGATGCCGAGGGCGAAGGCCCCGTTGGGCCCTCGGCTCACCGGCCGCCGTCGCCGAGGTCGCCGAGGTCGCCGACGAGGTCAGCCGCTGCGCCGACCGGCCGACGTCGAGCGGGCCACACAAGCCGATTCCACGTAGGCCGCGGCGCTGGCGTTCACCGGCCGCTGGGACACGGCTCGGCGCGTGGCGCTGCGCGCGCTGCACCGGATGGGGACCGACCCACGGATGCGCGACCAGCCGCGGTGGCTGCCGCTGGCGCTGGCCGCACCCACCTGGGCCGGCGAGCCACCGCGAGCCCAAGCGGTGCTCGACCGCCGGCTGGCCGCCGCCCGCGCCGCCGGGGCGCTCGGCGTCCTCCCGTCGGGGCTCGTCTTCGCCGCCGGGCAGTCCTTCGTCCTCGGCGAGCACCGGGCGGCGTACGGGTGGGCCGGAGAGGCGGTCGAGCTCGGCACCGAGCTGGGCTACGTCGCCGACATGGCCACCGCCAGCGAGTTCCTCGCCTGGGGTGGAGGCCGCCCGCGGTCGGCACGAGGCGGCCTCCGGCGCGCTGGCCCGCGCCCGGGACCTCGAGGAGCGCGCCGGCACCGCCGACCTCGCGGTGCTGCTGCCGCTGGTGGAGGCCTTCGCCGCGCCCTGCCGCGGCGACCTCGAGCAGGCCGCCGCCGTCCTCATCGACCGCATCGCCACCGACGGCGGCAGGCTGCCGCAGGGCCACTACGAGTCCGTCGGGCCGAGCGCACAGTGACCAGGCGCTCGCCCGAGCCGTCGCTCAGCACGCTGCCGAGCTGGCCGACCAGCAGATGACCCGCGCCGCGGCAAGGGTCAGGGGGACCGTCCCCCCACTCCGTCAACGGTCGAGCCGTGCTACCGGACACCTCGGTGGCCTGTGGGCCTGCTGCGGTTGCACACGAGGATGAGCCGCTGCCACCCGCTACCTCCGCCGCGAAAACCGTGCAACAGGTTGTCTTTGCCCGCCCCGACGTCCCCGCAGGCCGATGCTTTGCTACGCCGCGACACACCGGCGTGCATGGTGGCGCGTTGTAACAGCCGCGCAGAGTAGATGGACGACGAGTCGCTTCTGTCTCGATGGCGCACAGGTCGGCGTTAGCTTCCCGGGATTGGGGGTGCAGTGGGATGCCTCGAGAGCATGACTGATGACCGCGCTGCTAGCTGCCCTTGAGCACCCCCTCGCGCTGCTCTTGGCCGGGGCGGCTGTCACGGGATGGTGGATTCCCAGGGTGACGCGTGGATGGCAGGACCAGCGGAAGGCGCTCGAAGTAAAGGTCACCCTTGTGGAGCGGGTGACTCGCGCAGTCCTGGAGATAGAAACGGCCTCGCAGTTTGCTCAGGTAGGTGCGACGTTGCAGTCACAAGAGTCGTTTGACGAGAGTTATCGAGGTTGGCGCTCGGAGCGAGCAGTCCTAGCATCCATCCTCGCCGCATACTTTCGCGGTCCGCAGGTCCCTGAGGCTTGGCTTCGCTGTCGGGCTCTGGTAACGGCCTACTACGTCCAGATAGGAATTCGGCGAGCTGACCCCGACGCGACGGAGGTGGCAAGAATTGCGTATCTGCGCAACGTTTCCACGGGCTTGACCTTCCACCCCCCAGAGGATCGCAGTGAGGATGGTCGTTCATTCGAGAGGATGGTAACGGCAGATCCTGAGCCGCCTGATCTAAGTGACGTGCGAGTCCTTCGCGATGAAATAGAACGGGCTGTAGCAGCCTGCGTGGCTGCGATCGTGGATGGGCGGATGAGTTTTAACAACCGCGCACGACCTTCGAGGGAGGCCTAGCACCTCGGGCGCAACCTGTGCAATACGCTTGTTTCCGAGCGCTCAAGAAGCAAGTTTGCTGCCCGGGCGACGGTGCTGACGATCCGCTTCCCGCCCTTGTCGGCCCAGGCACCCTAGGCGCATGGGCGGCACGGACGTACCGCCCCTGCTGACTTGGCGTGCCTCTTGATGCACCCGGTCCCGTCACCGATCATCAGCACCTCACCTGGCAGCCGCTTGAGCGCGTAGTCGCGCAGCTCGTCGCGAACCGGACGCCGTCGTCCGAACGCACGGAGGGCCCGCACCCCGAGTGAGATGCGGGCCCTCCGAAGGAATGGTGCGGGATCAGCCGGGGATGCCGACCGCGTCCTTGGCCAGGTCGGCCAAGGCCGACGGCGCGGCGCTGACCACGTTCGCCCAACTCTTGTGGGTCTCCTCGTAGCGGATGATCACGCGGATGTCGTGCGACTCCTTGAGGTCCTTGATGGCCTTCACAGCGTCGCCGACGGCGAGCTGGTCGAAGTTCTTGATCGGCAGCTCGTCGGCGGAGACGTCACCGAGCTCCTCGCGGGCGGTCCGGGCAGCCTTGGCGGCGTCCTTGTTGCCCTCGCGGCGGGCGATCTGCTCGGCGCGACGCAGCGAGGCGCTGCGGCCGGCGGTGAGCGTCTCGCGGACGGCCTCGGTGAGCTGCTGCGCCCGGTCGGTGACGGCGGAGAACCGGTCGGAGGTCTCCTCACCGGCGTGCTTGACCGTCTCGACAGCGTTGTTGACCCGGTTCGTCCAGAAACGGGCCGGGGCGTTGACCGCGCGGGCCACGCCTCCGGCGACCTTCTGGACGGGGGTCGCAACCAGCGCCGCGGGGCCACCGAGGGCCTGACTCCCAATCAGGTCGCGGCGGCCGGACTGCGGGCTTGGCGCAGGGGTGGCGTGGTGCACATGCCCGGCGGTTTGAACCCGGACACGCGAGGTGCCTAATGACACGGCCACGCGTAGGGGATGACTACTGCAACCGGTACAGCAACGCGCTCCGGCTTGCGGCGCGCCAAGGCGGACGGCAGCGGACAACGCGGGTGTTCACGTGCGCAAACGGCAAGTCAGCGCCCGGCGACAAACCCCAGCTGATGACTGGGAAGCACGGCGCTACGGGCGTCCTACGCTCCGCTTCATACTCAACGCGTGCGGTCATTCATAGCATCCGTATTCGAGGCGACGGCTCACTGTATGTGGCCGCTCATCTTGACTTCTTGATAACAGCTCTGAACCCTCGGGGTTCGTGGCTACTAGAACCGAGGTCCTACTGGTTGATGACCTGGATGGCGAGACGCCAGCCGGCGCAACCGTGAAGTTCGCTCTCGAAGATGCAGAGTACGAGATCGACCTGACTGACGAGAACGCCAAGGCGATGCGCGAGGCGCTGTCCCGCTACGTTAAGGCCGCCCGGAAGGTTCCGCCGAGCCGAGGTCGTCGCTCCGTTCAGCCGGGGAAGCCCGCTTACTCGGGTTATGACCCGGCCGCTGTCCGCGCGTGGGCTGCAGGGCGGGGTATTGAGGTTCCTCCGCGTGGCCGGATCAAGGCTGGCGTCGTCGAGCAGTACCGAGCCGCCGGCAACTGACACCGTCACCGCCTGACCGCTGGTCCAGGACCTCTCCCACGCGGGACCGGCGGTCGCGCGGACACCGCAGGTCCGCAACTCTGTGTGGCGCACCCGCGCGCCTGGAGCCGCGAGCACACGACGGGAGCAGTGGCGCAGAGTTCACCGAGATGACACCGGCGGCCGACCGGCGGCGAACTGCTGCCGGCCGCACGGCTAACCCTCGGCGTCCGTCGGCAAGTCGGGCCGAGTGCCGCCCCGGCTCACCTACTCTCGGGGCACGGTGGTGGGCCCGGTCGTGGTCCTGACCGCGGGAGGGGCCGCGATGTTCACCGTGATGAGCTGGAACGTGGAGAACTTGTTCACGCCCGGCCCGGCCGAACAGGCGGATTTCAGCGCCAAGCTCGACGCGCTGGCCGCGGTCATCGCCGCCGCCGAACCGGATGCGGTCGCCCTGCAGGAGGTCGGCGACGAAGCCGCTCTGGAGGCGCTGCGGACCCGGCTGGGCGCGGACTGGATCAGTGTCGTGTCCACCCACTTCGAGGCCCGGCACCCGATCCGCGTGGCCTGGCTGTCCCCGCGGCCGCTGACCGATGTGGCCGACGTGGTCGACCTGCCGGTGCGGCTGTCACCGGTGACGGTCGATGACGACGGCACCGCGATCACCCGGCTGGGCCGGGGCGGGCTGGCCGTCACCTGCACCACCGAGACAGGCGTCGAGGTCCGCGCGGTGACCGCGCACCTGAAGTCCAAGCTGCTCAGCTTCCTCGGCGGCCGGTTCGACACCACCGACGAAGGGGAGCGGGCCCGGTACGGCGTCTACGCTCTCAACCGTCGCGCGGCCGAGGCCGCCGCCCTGCGGGAGTGGGCGACCGGCGCGCTGGCCGGTGAGGAGGCCGGCCGCCGGGTGCTGGTCTGCGGCGATCTCAACGACACCCTGGACGCCGCCACCACTCAGCTGCTGTTCGGACCACCCGGGTCGCAGTTCGGCACCGGCGGCTACGGCCGCTCCGACCGCGGGGACCGCCGGCGGCTGTGGGCCACCGGCTACTGAATGAGCCCGCCGGACGACTGGTCGCGCATCAACCAGGGCCGGCCGGAGCTGATCGACCAAATCCTCATCTCCCACGCCCTCACCAACCGGCTGCGGGAGGCCAGCGTGAGCTGCAATTCCACTCCTCCGGTGTCCCGGACGGGATCCCTTGGGAGGGGCGCGTCGGTCGGGGACCGGCCGGCTGCACCCGATCAGGGCGACGGTCGGTTTGTGGGAGCGGGGGAGGAAATGCGGCTACGTCAGCCGAGCGGGCGTGACAGGACTCACTGCTAGCAATGCGCTTGCAACAGTTAGCACCCGGGGTTCTGGGGCATGGTGAAGACATGGCCAACAACAACAAGATTGTTAACCAGCTTCGCGCCCTTGTGCTCCTCACCAAGACCGAGGAGCAGGTCGCGCGCACTCGCATCTCGCAGGCCCGGACCGACGCCGTCCGCCGCGAGCTGACGCAGAACGCCGACAACGCAGCTGCCCGCACCATCGAGATCACCGAGGCGCTCCGTTCTCTCGGCGGTGTCCCGGACGTCGTCACCCCGGCCCTCGGTCGGCTCAGCGCCGGCCTGAAGGCCACCTTCGAGCAGGCGGCCCCCTTCGAGGA
>NZ_FPBA01000019.1 GCF_900116515.1 Geodermatophilus amargosae | reverse complement strand
TCGGCCACCAGGCCATCGCAGCGCATCCGCACACGCTGCTACCAGCCCTCAGCCGATCCCGACAGCGACACGCATAACTGCCGTTGCAGTACTAAACCCGGGGCGGGACACCAAGGCGATCGTCGCCGAGGCAACCGAGCGCGCTGCTGAAGAGCCGGTAACGGCAAAGGGTCATCGACGACGAGGGCGAACGCCCGTACGCCCATCCCGCACGGACGCGCAGCACCCTTTCGGCGACCAAGGCATCCGGCAGCCTGATGCGGGCGGGGAGTGGCAGAGGGTGGGCACCGTCCAGCTCCCGAGGCGGTTGCAGGAGCGCGGGTCCTCACGGGTCGCGCGTCCGCAGTGTCTCCGGGGTGCGCTGCCGAGGAGACAGAGTTTTCGATGGGTTTTCCATGGCTTGGCGCGACGGCCGTTGCCGGGTGGCGTGCCCTTCGATCCTGTACTCGCAGGTCAGAAGGGGAATCGAGGTGAAGAGAGTGCGCCATCAGGGACTCGAACCCCGAACCCGCTGATTAAGAGTCAGCTGCTCTGCCAATTGAGCTAATGGCGCGTGTCTCCCGGCTGCCCGGGCCACGAGGGGCAACGATACCAGCGGTCGGCGGCGGCCCGCCCGGGGGTCCCGGGCGGCGGACGCCCCGGTTCCGTGACCAGCGTGGACACTCGAGTGGGTACAGCCGTGCCCGCTGCCGCGGCACGGTCGGGCACGAGGAGGCAACGAGGGTGCGACGGACGGCTGCGCTGGTCACGGCGGGGGTCCTGGCCCTGCTCAGCGGGTGCACCGGGGGTGACGGCGAGACGTCCTCGGCCGCGCCGGGGACCTCGTCCCCGGCGGACGCCGCTCCCGCGCAGCTCTCGCTGGTCCCGGCAGACGGCACGGCCGACGTCGCACCGGCGGACCCGGTCGAGATCTCCGTCACCGACGGCGAGCTCGAGGACGTCACCGTGACCGACGACGCCGGGACCGAGGTCGCCGGCGACGTCGCGGACGGCGCCACCGAGGGCACCGGGGTCTGGACGCCGCGGGAGCCCCTGGCCTACGGCACCACCTACACACTCACCGCAACGGCCGAGGGGGCCGACGACCAGCCGGCCCAGGCCACCAGCACGTTCACCACCGTCACCCCGGAGGCGGTGACCACGCCGTCGATCGGCCCGCTGGACGGCCAGACGGTCGGCGTCGGCATGCCGATCCGCGTCTACTTCGAGCAGCCGGTCGGCGACCGGGCCGCCGTCGAGAGCCGCCTGCGCGTCACCAGCTCCACCCCGACCGACGGCGTGTGGAGCTGGATCAGCGACACGGAGGTGCACTTCCGGCCCTCGCAGTACTGGCCGGCCGACACCGACGTGACCCTCCACGCCGACCTCTACGGCGTCGACTTCGGCGAGGGCGTCTGGGGCGAGAAGGACCGCACGGTGTCCTTCCACGTGGGCGAGCGGCACGTCTCGATCGCCGACGCCTCGACCCACCGGATGCAGGTCTACGACGGCGACCGGCTGGTGCAGGACTGGCCGATGAGCGCCGGCAGCCCGGACACCCCGAGCTACAACGGCCCGCACGTGGTCACCGAGCTCAACGCCGACCGGGTCATGGACTCCAGCACCTACGGCGTGCCGGCCGACAGCCCCGGCGGCTACCGGACCCCCGTCCAGTGGGCCGTGCGCCTCTCGGACAACGGCGAGTTCGTGCACGCCGCTCCGTGGTCGGTGGCCCAGCAGGGCAGCGCCAACGTCTCGCACGGGTGCATCAACCTCTCGACCGAGAACGCCCGCTGGTTCTACGACTTCTCGCAGCCCGGGGACGTCGTCGAGATCCGGAACTCCGACGCCGGACCGCTGACCTCCAGCATCGCCGACTGGACGGTCCCGTGGGACGAGTGGCGGGCCGGCAGCGCGCTCAAGTGATCTCCGTTTCCCGAGGTCACACGGCGGGAAGATCCCGACCGGTCTCTGGGAAGGGGAGCGTTCGTGGACACCTGGTTGATCGTCCTGATCATCGTCGTCGCACTGGTCGTGCTCGTGCTGGTCGGCCTCGCACTGGCCAAGCGCAGCAGGGTGGCCGGCGCCAAGCGCCGGGAGCAGCAGCGCGTCCAGGCGCGTGAGCACCTCGAGGAGGCACGGCTGCGCGGCGCGCAGGCGGAGAAGGAGCAGGCGGCGGCCGAGGAGCAGGCCGCCCGCGCCCGCCGCGAGCGCGCGGAGGTCGAGGAGCGCACCCGCCTGGCCGAGCAGGAGGCCCGCCAGCGGGCCGCCGCGGCGAAGGAGCACGCCACGGCCGCGGAGAAGCTGCGCGCCGAGGCCGAGCGGCTCGCGCCGGGGCTGGGTGACGGGCACGCCGGCCAGCACGCCGACGGTTCCGGGGGCGCCACCCGCCGCTGAGCGGACACCGCTCAGTTCGGGCGGCGGCCGCGGTCAGAGGTGTCGGGAGGGGTCCGCGGGACCCCGCCGACACCTCGGAGGGACCCGTGGCCGACCTGCTCGCCATCGGCACGCGCAAGGGGCTGTGGCTGGCCCGCAGCGACGACGACCGCCGCACCTGGACCCTCGACGGGCCGCACCTGCTGTCGCAGGAGGTGGCGGCGGTCGGCATCGACACCCGCGGCGGTTCCACCGGCGGCAGGGTGCCGCGGGTCCTCGTCGGGGTGCAGTACGGCCACTGGGGCCCGACGGTCACCTGGTCCGACGACCTCGGCCGCACGTGGGACGAGACCGACGAGGGCGCGATCCGCTTCCCGGCCGACACCGGTGCCGCGCTGGCCCGCGTCTGGCAGATCCGGCCGGACACCGCCGACCGTCCCGGCGTCGTCTGGGCCGGGTGCGAGCCGCACTCGCTGTGGCGCAGCGAGGACGGCGGGTGCAGCTTCGCCCTCGTCCGCGGCCTGTGGGACCACCCGCACCGGCCGAGCTGGGAGCCCGGTGCCGGTGGCGGCGCGGTGCACACCGTGATCCCGCACCCCACAAACGACCGGGTGCTGGTGGCCATGAGCACCGGCGGCGTCTACGTCAGCGACGACGGCAGCGAGGGGTGGGAGCCCCGCAACTCGGGCATCACCACGCCGTTCCTGCCCGGGCCGGCGCCCGAGTACGGCCAGTGCGTGCACAAGGTCGCCGCCGACGCGGGCGACCCCGACCGCCTGTACGCGCAGAACCACTTCGGCGTCTTCCGCACCGACGACGGTGGCGGGTCGTGGACCTCGATCGCCGGCGGGCTGCCGGTCGACTTCGGCTTCCCGGTCGCGGCGTCGCCGCGCACCCCGGGCACCGCCTGGGTGGTGCCGCTGGTCGCCGACGTCGAGCGGGTGCCCCCGGGCGGGCGGCTGCGCGTGCACCGCACCCGCGACGCCGGCGCCACCTGGACCGAGCTCGGCGAGGGACTGCCCGACGGCTCCTGGACGGCGGTCCTGCGCGACGCCGTCTGCGTCGACGAGGGCGACCCGACCGGCGTCGCCGTGGGCACGAGGGACGGGTGCGTCTACGCCAGCCGCGACGAGGGCGACACGTTCACGCTGGTCGCCGACCACCTGCCCGACGTGCTGTGCGTCCGGGCGGCGGTGCTGTCGTGAGCGTCCGGTCATGAGCGTCGAGGTGCTGCTGCCCGGCGTCCTGGCCGACCTGGCCGGCGGCTCCCGGCGGCTGGAGGTGGACCCCGCCGACGGCACGCTGGCCGGGCTGCTCGACGCGCTCGCGTCCACCCACCCGGTGCTGGAGCGGCGGATCCGCGACGAGGCGGGGCAGGTGCGCCGGTTCGTCAACGTCTACGTCGACGGCGACGACGTGCGCTTCACCGCGGGCCTGGCGACGCCGGTGCCGGCCGGTGCGGTGGTGCAGGTGCTGCCCTCGGTCGCCGGGGGCTGAGACCCGTCGCCGGGGGCTGAGACCCGTCGCCGGGGGCCGGGACCCCGTCGTCGGCGGCCGGGATGCGCTCAGAGGCGGGCGAGCTCGGCGCACTCCGGGCAGAGCTGGTGGTCCTCGTAGTCCTCCGGAGGCCACACCGTCTGCTCGTCCACCGCCACGTAGGAGCCGCACAGCGACTTGCGGCTGCGTCCGGTGACCCGGCCGATCGTCGCGTGCGCCGGACCGATCTGCCGGGGCTGCAGGCCGTCGGGGCTGCCGACCGAGCCGACCATGACGACCGCGTGGGCGGTCCCGTAGGAGTAGGCAGTGGTCATGCCGCCAGGGTCCGAGGCGGTGCGGCGCCGGGCCAGCACCTGCCGGTGCGTGTCCGCACCGCAGCAGCGCACGCGTCCCGGCCGCCCCACCGACCCCAGGCGGATCAGGCGCGCGGTCTCCCGACCGGCTCGGCGCTGATCCGTGCGGCGGCCGCCTCGATCCACGGCTGCCCGGTGTCCAGGCCCTCCGCCCTCGCCACGGCCCGCACCGCCGCCGTCGTCACCTCCAGCGGCTGCCCGGGCACCCGGTCCGAGGCCAGCTCGTAGACCAGCAGGGCCTTGAGCCGGCTCTCCAAGGGCAGGTCCTGCAGCAGCTCACGCCAGTCCCCCATGGCACCTGGGTGCCCGTGCGCCGTCGCGCCCACGCCCGCCGCCGGTCACCCTCGGCGTGTCGCCCCCGGGCGGGCGCGTCCGGCCGTCGCTCTCACCCGGCGGGCAGGCCGACGACGCCGTCCCGGGCCAGGGCCGCGAGCTCGTCCCCGCCGACGCCGAGCTCGGTGAGGACCGCCTCGGTGTGCTCGCCGATCGCCGGCGCCGGCCCGCGCGGGCCGACGTCGCCGCCCTGCAGGCGCAGCGGGGCGCGGACGGTGCGGAAGCGCCGCCCGGAGGCGTCGCCGATCTCGGGGAACAGCCCGTCGGCGGCGGCCTGCTCGTCGGCGGCGAACTCCGAGACGGTCGAGGCCGGGCCCCAGATGAAGCCCCGCTCGTCGAAGATCGCGCACCACTCCTCGAGCGGGCGGGTGGCGAAGGCCTCGTCCATCAGCCGGGTGAGCTCCGGCATGTTCCGCGCCCGGTCGGCCCAGCCGGCGAACCGCTCGTCGTCGACCCACTCGGGGTGGCCCACGGCCTCGCAGAACGGCGCCCACCAGCGGGGCTCGGGCATGAACAGCAGGATCCAGCGGCCGTCGGCGCACCGGAACCCGCCGTGCAGGGCGTGCGGCCGGGCCACGCGGCCCTGGGGTGTGGGCCTGACCCCGTCGATGAGCGTGGCCGACAGGTCGCTGGACATGGTCCACGCGGCGGCGCCGAGCAGGCTGACGTCCACGACCTGCCCCTCGCCGGTGGCCTCGACCACGCGCAGGGCGGCGAGGACGCCGCTGAACAGGGCCAGCGCCGCGGTGTGGTCGCCCTGCGCGGGGCGCAGGCGCGGCGGTGCGGGGTTGGCCGGCTCGCTCATCGCGTCGAGGACGGCCCCGCGCCCGAAGAAGGCGGTGAGGTCGTAGCCGGGGCGGGCGGCGTCGGGTCCGCCGGGGCCGTAGCCGGTGAGGGTGGCGTGCACCAGCCGCGGGTTGAGGGCGTGCAGGGCCGGCGCGTCCAACCCGAAGCGGGCCTGCCGGCCAGGCAGCAGGTTGCAGAGGAAGACGTCGGCGCGCGCGGCCATCCGCCGCACCAGGTCGGCGCCCTGCGCCTCGTTGAGCGCGACGGCGATGCTGCGCTTGCCGCGGTTGTCCATCTGGAAGGCGGCGTCGATCGGCTCCTGGCCCTCCGGGACCTCCGGCTGCCGGGTCGCCCCGCGCATGGCGTCCCCCCCGAGGGGCTCGACCTTGACGACGTCGGCTCCCATGTCGGCCATCAGCGCGGCGGCCCCGGGCGCGGCCATCCAGTTGGCCACCTCGACCACGCGCACGCCCTCGAGCGGTGCCACCATCGCCGTTCCTCCCCTTCCGCTCCGTCCCGGGGCGCCGACGGCCGGCGTCCGGTCAGTCCTGCAGGTAGTCGAAGACGAGGCTCGCCCGGCCCAGCGTCAGGTCGGTGAGGATGTGGCTGGCCGAGACGATCTCCCGCACGGGCAGGTCGGCGAGCGGGGCGAGCACGTGCTCGAACAGCTGCAGCCGGGCCGGCCCCCTCCAGGCGCCGCGGATGGTGATGTCGGTGATCTGGCTGCGGACGAGCTCGAGGATCCGCGGGCGCCGGTCGTAGCCGGGCAGCATCTTCAGCCCGAAGGTGGGCCGGCCGATCTCGGCGATCGCGTCCTCGTCGCTCATCGGCGCGTGCTTGTAGCCCATGGTCGCGGTGGCCACGCGCAGCGTCCCGTAGTCCAGGGTGCCCACGAGGGTGTCGGAGTCGACGTAGAGGCTCGGCGTCCCCGACTTCTTCGGGTAGGCGCTGATCTCCCGGCCGCTGGTGATCGAGGCCAGGCTGTCGACGTACATGGCGTGCAGGTAGTCGGCGCTCTCGCCCTCGTACTGGACCTGAAGCACCTGGCCGGACTCGGTGAACGACCCCAGCCCCGTGACGTCGGGCATCCGCATGACCTCGAACTTGACCAGCGGGTCGCCCACGGTCAGGGGCTCGGGGACGACGCGCCGCATCGCCTCGGCGTCGGTCCGGTACAGGATGTTGAGGTACTCCCGGCCGGTGAAGCGGTACCGGGCGGCGGGGTAGGCCGGCGCCCCCAGCGGGGTCGTCGTCTGCCGGCGGACCTCCTCGAGGTCCATCAGCCGTTCCCGCCCCGCGCCTCGTCGCGGGCACGGATGACCGCCAGCTGCGCCCGGTCGCGGTCCTCGGTCAGCTGCTCGTAGGTGCGACCGGCGAAGCGCTCCTCCACCTGGCTGCTGACCAGCTCGACGGTCGCCTCGTCGAGCTCGGGCTGCTCGACGACCTTCCAGCGCCGTGCCATGCCGGGGCCGAGGTGCTCGAGGAAGTGCCGCATGCCGCCGGGGCCGCCGCCGAGGTGGAAGCTCTCGAACGGGCCGGCCGTCGCCCAGCGGGGTCCGATCGACTCGGTGACGATCTCGTCGAGCTCCGCGGCGCTGACGACGCCCTGGGTCACCAGCCACACGCACTCGCGGAACAGCGTCGACTGCAGCCGGTTGGCCACGAACCCGTTGATCTCCCGGTGCAGCACGACCGGCTTCTTGCCCACCGAGCGGTAGAAGGCGACCGCCGCCTCGACCGCCCAGGGCGCGGTGCGCTCGCCGGGCACCACCTCGACCAGCGGCAGCACCTCCGGCGGGTTGAACGGGTGGCCGACCACGAGCCGCTCGGGCGTGCGCATCTCCCGCGCGAGGTCGCTGGGCATCAGCGCCGACGTCGACGACGCGATCAGCGTGCGCTCGCCGACGGCTGCCTCGATCCGGGCGAACAGCTCCTGCTTGAGCGGCAGCCGCTCGGGCGCGTTCTCCTGGACGACGTCGGCGCCGGCGACGGCGGTCTCGACGTCGTCGACGACCTCGATGCGGGACAGCAGGTCCGCGGCCTCGCCCGTCGCCGGTTGCAGCCGGGTGAGGTGGCGCACCGCCGACTCGACCTCGGGGCCGATGCCCGGCCGCGGGTCCTGCACGCGGACGGTGTGGCCGTGCGCGGCGAACAGCGCCGCCCACGACAGCCCGATGGTCCCGGCCCCGATGACCGCGACGGTGCCCTGACTCCGGTCCACGTGCGGCCCCCACTGCGCTCGGCGGTCCCCTCCCTGCATCGCAACACATCGGAGAGCGTGTTGCGACCCGGGTCACACCGGGACCGTCAGGCCAGCTGGGCGGCGACCAGGGGCTCGAGGGTCAGGTCGGGCTTGCCGTTGCGCACGATCCCCATGACCCACTTGGTGGTGAACAGCGCCAGCAGCTCGCCGTCGCTGCGCTGCATCACCTCGGTCCCCGAGGTCGCGGTGATGCGCGGGGCCGATGCCTCGTCGGTGCGCATCGCGAGGGTGTAGGGGAGCGGCTCGAGCTGCACCGGGGCGTGGAACTCGTGCTCCATGCGGTGGGTGGCCACCTCGAACTGCATCGGGCCCACGACCGCGAACACCGGCGCCTGCTCACCGCGCCGGTCCGACCGCAGCACCTGCACGACGCCCTCGGACTCCAGCTGCTCGATCCCGCGGCGGAACTGCTTGTGCTTGGCCGTCTCGAGGCTGCGGACGACGGCGAAGTGCTCGGGCGCGAACGTGGTCAGCGGCGGGAAGGTGACCGGCTCCTGCGCGTAGAGCGTGTCGCCGACGTGCAGCGCCGAGGCGTTGACCAGCCCGACGACGTCGCCGGGGTAGGCGACGTCGATGCTCTCGCGCTCGCGGCCGAAGACGTGCTGGGCGTACTTCGTCGCGAAGGGGCGCCCGGTGGAGCCGTGGGTGACCACCATGCCCCGCTCGAACACGCCGGAGCAGATCCGGATGTAAGCCAGCCGGTCCCGGTGGGCGGCGTCCATGCCCGACTGCACCTTGAAGACGAAGGCGCTGAACGGGGCGTCGACCGGCCGGAGCACCCCGTCCGTGTCGGGCCGGCCGGCGGGCGCGGGGGCCAGGTCGACGAGGACGTCGAGCAGCGCGCCGACCCCGAAGTTGGAGACCGCGGAGGCGAAGAGCACCGGGGTCGTGACGCCGGACAGGAACAGGTCCTGGTCGTGCTCGCCGGCGGTCGCGGCCAGCAGGTCGACCTCCTCGACGGCCTGCGGCCACGCGTCGGGCTCGCGCGCGGCGGCCGTGGGTGCGGGGAGGACCTCCTCGGGGGCGACCGTGGCACCCCCGGCGGTCCGGGTGTAGCGCCGGTAGCTGCCGTCGCGCCGGTCGAGCACGCCGCGGAAGTCGCCCGCGATGCCCACCGGCCAGGTCAGCGGCGTCGGCGTGAGCCCGGTCCGCTCGGCGACCTCGTCCATCAGCGCGAGGGCGTCCTTGCCGGGGCGGTCCCACTTGTTGACGACGGTGACGACCGGGATGCCGCGGTGCCGGCAGACGGCGAACAGCTTCATCGTCTGGGCCTCGAGGCCCTTGGCGGCGTCGATGAGCATGACCGCGGCGTCGACGGCCGTGAGCACCCGGTAGGTGTCCTCGGAGAAGTCGGCGTGCCCGGGGGTGTCGAGGAGGTTGACCACGGTGTCGCGGTAGGAGAACTGCAGTGCGGCCGAGGTGATCGAGATCCCGCGGGCCTTCTCCATGTCCATCCAGTCCGACACCGTGCCGCGCCGGCCGGCCTTGCCGTGCACCGCGCCGGCCTGGCCGATCACCCGGGCGTGCAGGGCCAGCGCCTCGGTCAGCGTCGACTTGCCGGCGTCGGGGTGGCTGATGACGGCGAAGGTGCGCCGCCGTGCGGCCTCGGCGACCACGTCGGCCGACGTGGGCGCCGCGTCGTCCGGTCGGGTCGGGACGCTGGTGGTCATGGCTGGGTCTCCCTGGGGTGGTCCGCAGAGACGCAAGGCCCCGGTCGGCGGACCGACCGGGGCCTTGCGTCGTGGGGTGAGTGACGGGGCTCGAACCCGCGACACCCAGGATCACAACCTGGTGCTCTACCAGCTGAGCTACACCCACCGCGTGCACCCGGCAGCACGACCGCGCCGGGAACGGGACCGAGGATACCGGAGCCGGTCAGCCCCCCGACGCAGCCGGGGGTGCGCCCTCGGCCGGCGGGCCCGCGGGTGGTGTCGCGTCGGCGGCGGCGAGCACGTCGGCGAAGCCGGCCACGACCTCGCCGGCCGCCCGCTGGGCCTGCGACGTCGAGGGTCCGGGCCCGTCGACGAACAGCGTCCGGCGGTAGTAGGCGAGCTCACGGACGGACTCGACGATGTCGGCCAGCGCCCGGTGCGCCAGGCCCTTGGGCGGCTGGGCGAAGTAGACCCGCGGGAACCACCGGCGGGCCAGCTCCTTGACCGAGCTGACGTCGACCATCCGGTAGTGCAGGTGGTCGTCGAGCTCGGGCATGTCACGGGCGAGGAAGCCGCGGTCGGTGCCGATCGAGTTGCCGCACAGGGGCGCGGTGCGCCGCTCGGGCACCCACCGCTTGATGTAGGCGAGCAGCTGCTGCTCGGCCTCGGCCACGGTGAGCGTCGAGGCGCGGACCGCGTCGGTCAGCCCCGACTTGGCGTGCATCTCGGTGACGACGTCGGCCATGTCCTCGAGGTCGGCGTCGTCGGCGGAGATCACCAGGTCCAGGCCCGGGTCGAGGACGCGCAGCTCGGAGTCGGTCACGACGACGGCGACCTCGATCAGCTTGTCCCGGGTGAGGTCCAGTCCGGTCATCTCGCAGTCGATCCAGACCAGGTGCCCGCCAGCGTCCGCCACGTCCGAGGACCCTACGTCCCGCCAGTCCCACCCGCCTCGCGTGTCCGCTCACTACCGCACCCGCCACACCGGCGCCACTCAGGGGGTCGGTTTCCGCTGCGGCGGCCGTTAGTCTCGGGCCATCCCGCCCCGCAGCCCTGGGAGTTCCCCCGTGCCCCACCCCGCCGTCCCTGCCGCGCGCGCCCGAGCGGTGCCGCCGGCGCCGGGCTCGCTGGCCGCCGGGCTCCGGCACCCCGTCGCGCTGGTGCGCTGGCTCTGGCTCGCCTACACGACGCCGGGGCGCCCCGGGCGCCCCACTCCGCAGACCGAGCTGCGCTGGATCTACACCGCGTGGCTCGGGGCCTTCCTGCTCAAGATGCTGGGCTCGTCGTGGGACGTCTCCTGGCACTTCCGCTGGCTGCGCGACGACCTGGCGCCCCCGCACCTGCTCAACTCGGCGGGCACCGCGGTCGTCATCGCGCTGGTGGTGTTCCACAGCTACAGCGGCTACGGCGTCGACCGCCGCGCGCTGCGGCTGATGCAGTGGGGGATCGGCACCTTCCTCGTCGCCGTCCCGATCGACATCCTCAACCACCGCATCAACGGGCTCGACATCACCAGCTGGAGCCCCAGTCACGCGCTGCTCTACATCGGGACGGCGATCATGCTGGCCGGCGCGATCCGCGGCTGGTGGCTGTACGCCCTGCCCGGCCGGGTCAAGGACCTGGTCTCGCTGGGCCTGTGGCTGTTCTTCGCCGAGAACGTCGTCTTCCCCAACCAGCACCAGGAGTACGGCGTCCTGTCCCTGCGCGCCTACGAGGCCGGGCAGACGACGGCCGAGCCGCAGCTGCTGGACTTCGCCGCCTCCCAGGGGCAGACGCCGACGATGTTCATGCTCCCGGTGCCCTCCTGGGTGCACCCCGCGTGGCTCCTCTGCGCCGGCCTGCTCTCCCTCGTCGTCGCGCGGAAGGTCGTCGGCCTCCGCTGGACCGCGACGGTCGTCGCCGGCACCTACCTCGCCTACCGCGCCGTCGTGTGGGTGGGGCTGGCCGCCGCCGGGTTCCCGGAGTCGGTCCTGCCGCTGGTCCTGATCGTCGGCGCCGTCTGCGTCGACCTCGCCGTCACCCACCGCCTGCCCGGCTGGAGCGCCGCCCCGGCGACCGCTGCCCTGGTCTACGCCGCCGGGTGGCTGCAGGACGCCGCGGGCCTGCTGCCGCCCTGGGACTGGACGTGGTGGTCGATCGCGCTGGTGGTCGGCGCGTTCACCGTCCTGTGGACCGCGGTCGACCTGGTCGCCCGCAGCACCTGGTTCGCCGGCTGGCGTCGTCCGGCCGAGCCCGGCCGCGAGGCCGAGGCCGTCCTCGCCGGTTCCCCGGCCGACGGCGGCGCGTCGTCCCGCTGAGGAGCGGGACCGGCCCGTCACCTGACGTAGCGTCGGGCCCGGCCGCCCGCCCGGGCTCCGCTCCCGGGTCCCGCCCTGCGCACCGCCGCGCACACCGCCGCACACCTCGCCGCGCACACCGCGCCCCCCTGCACCCCACCCGCTCCCGGAGGACTCCGTGCTGGCCCTGACCCCCGTGCCGCCGCAGACGGCGGGGGAGCGCGCGCTCTTCGCCGAACTGACCCGCTGGGACCGCGGTGGCGCGGTCCGAGGGGCTGTCGTCGCGTCGATCCCCGTGGTCGACGGGCTGAGGGAGCGGCGCATCTCCGACGCGGTGCTCTTCGTGCCCGAGGGCCTCGCCGTGGTGCGGGTGGTCGAGGTGGTCCGGCAGGCCGGGGTGGTGACCGCGACCCCCGAGGGCTCCTGGACCATCGGCCCGGACGCCGGCCCCGGCGAGGTGCTGCAGCTGGCCGGCGGCGGCTCCACCACGCTCGACGGCCTGATGCGGGCCGGCATGGACGCCGCGCTGCGGCTGCGCCAGGCGGGTCTGGAACCCGGCCGCATCGCGCGGCTGACCGTCCTCGTCGGCGACCTCACCGGCCTGGTCCCCGCCGACGGCGACCTGGGCGAGGGCGACCAGGTGGCGCTGCTGGAGTCCCGCTCGCTGCTGCTGGGCATCTCGCGCGCCGCCCGCTACGCCGGGGTGGACAACCCGCGGCTGTGGACCACCGCCGACGTCCGTGCCGCGCTGACCGCGCTGGGCCTCGAGGGCCGCGGGCCGTCGGTGGAGGAGCTCAACGGCGAGGGCTTCCCGTACTCGCCCTACGTGCTGCGCAAGCGCGAGCTGCTCGCTCCCGCGGCCATGGCCGCCTCGGTCGGCGCGCCGGCTCCGGCAGCCGCGCCCGTCCCCGCGCCGATGCCCGCGCCGGGGCCCATCCCGGTCCACCGCGTCGCCTCGTCCCCGGCCGGGCCGCTGGTCGACCCCCTCGCCGCCGCCGCCGTCGCCGTCGCCGCGATCCGCGCCGACGAGGAGGCCGCCGCCCGCGCGGCCGCCGGCCTGGCCGCGCCCGCTCCGGTTCCCGCGCCCGCCCCGGCTCCCGCGCCCGTCCTGGCTCCCGCGCCCGCCCCGGCCCCGGCTCCTGCACCGGTGGTCGCACCGCCGGCGCACCCGGCCACCGCCCGCTTCAGCGCGCCCGCCGAGCAGTCCGGTGGCGGCGTGCAGTCCGGCGCGCAGTCCGGCGTCCGGGAGGTCCCCACCGACGAGACCGGCGGCATCGGCGGCCTGTTCGGCAGCGGTGACACCGACGGCGGGCACGACGCGCCGCCGCCCGTGCCCGCCGTCGCGCACCCCGCCCCCGCTCCGCCACCGCCGCCGGTGCCGCTGGTCGGCCCGCGCCGCCGCTCCCCGGCCGCCCGCCGCCGGCTGGTGCTGCTCGCCGCGGCCGCGCTGGCGCTGGTCGTCGTCGCGGTGGTCGCCGTCGTGAGCCTCACCGGCGGAGGCGACGGCGCGTCGGCCGCCGCGCCGTCGAGCACCCCGACGACGTCGGCGGCGCCGCAGCCGGTGGGTCCGCAGCCCGGCGACCGCACCGTCCTCGACGGCCGCGCCTTCACCCTGGAGCAGGTGCAGGTGGACGACACCTGCGTCGGCAACTCCTACGGCGAGGTCGCCGACTTCTTCGAGCGCACCGACTGCACCGGGCTGGCGCGCGCGCTGTGGTCGACCGACGTCGACGGCCGCGCCGTCGTCGTCGCGGTCTCCGCGGTGGAGATGGGCGACTCCACCGGCGCCCGGGACCTGCGCGGCCTGACCGACCGCAACGGCAGCGGCAACGTCAGCGACCTGCTGCGCGAGGGCGTCAGCTACCCGGGCGCACCGGCCGCGCTGTCCGGGGCGGAGTACGCCAGCGGCACCGAGGGGCCCCTGGTCACCATCGTGGAGACCTCCTGGGTGGCGCCCGGCGCGGACGGCACCGCCGACCTCGACCTGGTCGCCGGCAGCGGCCTGAGCCTGCCGATGCCCGATCCCAGCGCGGGCTGACCGACCGACGGCGCTCCGAGGGCTCCTCAGGCGGTGGCGGCGGCCTCGGCCATCGCGGCGAGCAGTGCGGCCATCTGCTCCCGGGGCAGCCGCCCGGCGCTGTGCGGCGTGGAGTTGACCAGCCCGAAGACGGCGTGGGCGCGGGCCCGGCTGGCGTCGGTGCCCTCCTCGGGGCGCAGCCGGGCCAGCACGTCGACCCAGACCTCGACGTAGCGGCGCTGCAGCCGGCGCACCGCCGCGGCGTCGTCGGTCGGCAGTGAGCCGAGGTCGCGGTCCTGGACGGTGATCAGCGCGGGGTTGTCGAGGGCGAAGTCCACCTGGAAGGTCACGAGTGCCCGCAGCTGGGCAGCGGGGTCGAGGCCGGCGGCGGCCACGCGCTCGCGCGCGCCGGCCAGCAGCCGCTGGCTGATGCCCTCGAGCATCTCGGCCAGCATCGCGTCCTTGCTGGCGAAGTGGCGGTAGATGGCCGGGCCGGTCACCCCGACCGCCGCACCGACGTCGTCCACACCGACCGCACGTGAGCCGCGCTCGGCGAAGAGCTGGGCGGCCGCCCGCAGGATCTGCTCCCGCCGGGACGGCCGGGCGGCGTCGGCCGACAGCGCCGAGTCGGGCTGGCGGACGGTCACGCCGCGGATGCTAGCCGTCGCCGTCCGGGACCCCGGTCGACCACTGGACCGCGATGTGAACCGTCGTTAACATCGGTGGCAGCGGCCGGCCGACCGGCGCGGCCGCACGGGCGGGCTCCGGGGCGATCCCACCGGGGTCCGGAGCACCAGGGGGCACACCGTGCTGGACTACCGGCTCGACGACGAGACCGAGACCCTGCGGAAGACCGTCCGCGAGTTCGCGCTCGAGGTCGTGGCACCGCAGATCGGCGGCTTCTACGAGCGCGAGGAGTTCCCCACCGCGATCGTGCGGCAGATGGGTGAGCTCGGGCTGTTCGGCCTGCCCTTCCCCGAGGAGTACGGCGGCTCGGGCGGGACCTACTTCGACCTCTGCGTGGCGATCGAGGAGCTGGCCCGGGTGGACAGCTCGGTGGCCATCACCCTGGAGGCCGGTGTCTCGCTGGGCGCGATGCCGATCCACCGGTTCGGCTCGGAGGAGCAGAAGCAGCGGTGGCTGCCGCGGCTCTGCACCGGCGAGGCCCTGGCCGCCTTCGGCCTCACCGAGCCCGGCGGTGGCTCCGACGCCGGCGCCACCCGCACCACCGCGCGGCTCGAGGACGGGCACTGGGTGGTCAACGGGTCCAAGGCGTTCATCACCAACTCCGGCACCGACCTCACCGAGCTGGTCACCGTCACCGCCGTCACCGGCACCCGCCCCGACGGCGGCAAGGAGATCTCCGCGATCGCCGTCCCGTCCGGGACTGCGGGCATGACCGTCGGCCCGCGGTACTCGAAGGTCGGCTGGAACGCCTCGGACACCCGCGAGCTGTCCTTCAGCGACTGCCGGGTGCCGGAGGAGGACCTGGTCGGGCAGCGCGGCCGCGGCTACGCGCAGTTCCTCTCCATCCTCGACGAGGGGCGCATCGCGATCTCTGCGCTCGCCGTCGGCCTGGCGCAGGGCTGCGTGGACGAGTCGGTGCGCTACGCCGGGACCCGCGAGGCGTTCGGCCGCCCGATCGGCCGCAACCAGGCCGTCCAGTTCATGATCGCCGACATGGAGGTCCGGGCCGCCACCGCCCGGCTGGCCTACTACCGCGCGGCCGAGAAGATGCTCCGCGGTGAGCCGTTCCGCCGCGAGGCGTCGATCGCCAAGCTCTACAGCTCCGAGGTGGCGATGGACAACGCCCGCGCCGCCACCCAGGTGCACGGCGGGTACGGCTTCATGAACGAGACGCCGGTCGGCCGGTTCTACCGCGACGCCAAGATCCTGGAGATCGGCGAGGGCACCAGCGAGGTGCAGCGCATGCTGATCGCCAAGGACCTTGGCGTCGGGTGAGGGCGGTCGGCCGTTAGGCCGTGACGTCGATCAGCACCTTCCCGACGGCGCCCTCCTGGACCGCCCGGTGGGCCTGCGCGGTCTCGGCCAGCGGGAACACGTGCAGCGGCAGCCCCGCCTCCTCACCCACCCGCAGCGCGCCGTCGAGGAGCGCGGCGTTCACGTCCTCGACGCCGATCACCTTGGCCCGCTCGGGCTGGGTGTAGACGAGGACGAAGTTCCAGCGCGCGTTGGGCCCCATCTGCGCGCGCACCGGGATGGTCACCTCGGCACCGCCGTCGTCGGCGTACACCGCGACGGCGGCGTGTATGCCGACCACCTGCGCGTCGACGGCGGCGTTCCGGGCGGCGGACACCTCCACCACGGTGTCGACGCCCTTCGTCGCCACCTTGCGCACCTCGGCGACGACGTCCTGCCGGCGGTAGTCGACGACGTGCGAGGCGCCGGCGGCGGCAGCCAGCTGCGCCTTGCGCGGGCTGCTCACGGTGGCGATGACCGTGGCGTCGGCCCAGCGCGCCAGCTGGATCGCCGCGTTGCCCACCGCGCCGGCGCCGCCCTGCACGAGCACCGTCCGCCCGGTCAGCGAGCCGGGGCCCATCCGGTCGGGCACGGACTCGCCGAGGGTCAGGCAGCGGTGCGCGGTGAGGAAGGGGATGCCGAGGGCGGCGCCGAGCTCGAAGGAGGGCTCCGGCCCCATCGGCACCGCCTGGCGGGCCGGGACGACGGTGTACTCCGCCGCCGTGCCCCAGGGCCGCTGCCAGGCCGCCTCCCAGACCCAGACCCGCTCGCCGCGGATCGCCGGGTCGACGCCCTGCCCGACCGCCTCGACCGTGCCGGCACCGTCCTGCCCGGGCACCTGGCCGCCGGGGCCGGGCTGCGCCGAGCTGCGCGACTTCCAGTCGGTCGGGTTGACGCCGGCCAGCGCGAGCCGGACGAGGACCTCCCCGGGGCCGGGCTCTGGGACGGCGCGGTCGGTCAGCTGCAGGACGTCGGGGCCGCCGGGCTGGGTGTAGGTGATGGCACGCACGCTGGGCCCCTACCCGGACGGCGCGACCGTCGCGCACGGCACCGTTCCGGATGGTGCCCGGCGCGGTAGGACACCCCCGTGCCGGAGTTCCCCCCTGCCTGGACGCGGGTGCTGCCCTCCTCGCTCCGGCGGGCGCGGGTCTACCGGCAGCACCACGGCCGGCTGCCGCCGTGGGGGGAGCCGCGCACCTTCACCGAGAAGCTGCACCGGCGGATCACCCGCGACCGCCGTCCGCTGCTGGTCCCGACCTGCGACAAGCTGGCGATGAAGGACCACTTCACCCGCCGCGCGCCCGGCCTGCTCCGGGTGCCCGAGACGTACTGGGCGGGGACCGACGTCACCGAGCTGGCCGGCGTCGACCTGCCCGACCGGTGGGTGCTCAAGCCCAACCACTCCTGCCGGCGGGTCGTCGTGGGCGAGGGGCGGCCCGACGTCGCCGACCTCGCCGCGCGCACCGCCGGGTGGGTCGCCGAGCGCTACTGGCGCAAGAGCGAGGAGTGGGCCTACCGCTGCGCCCGGCCGGGCCTGCTGGTCGAGGAGCACGTCGGGGAGCCGGGGGAGTCGCCGGCCGACCTCAAGGTGCTGGTGTTCGACGGCGTCCCGCGGCTGGTCGGCGTCCACACCGGCCGGCACGGGGAGCACCGGGCGCGGCTGTACAGCGCCGGCTGGGAACCGCTGCCGTGGACCTGGGGCTACCCGCCCGGCCCGGACGTGCCGCGCCCGGCGGAGCTGCCCGAGCTGCTCGGGGCCGCAGCCGCGGTGGCCACCGGCTTCGACATGCTCCGGGTGGACCTCTACCGGCACGACGGGCAGCTGTGGGCGGGAGAGCTGACGCCCTACCCGGGGGCGGGGCTCGCCCGCCTCGAGCCGGGCCTCGACGGGTTGCTCGGCGAGTGGTGGACGCTGCCCGCCGAGGTGAGGGGGTGCCCGCCGTCCCGGAGGCGGCGGGACGTCGGTGCGGTCACCTAGGTTGTGAGCGCCCCACCTGTTCGTCGACGACGCCGGCCGTTGGAACGTGCGGGTGTCCTCAGCGCAGCGGGAGTCGTCGGGCACCAGCTGGGCCGACGGCGAGACCCCGGGCCGCACGATCCCGATCACCGAGTTCCTCATCGCCACCCCGTCCACGCCGGTGCAGCAGATCAACGACCACCTGGCGCGCGGCGGGCACCTGCTGCTCACCCCCGGCGTCTACGACGTCGCGTGCAGCATCGAGGTCAAGCAGGTCGGCACCGTGGTCCTCGGGCATCGGCCAGGCCACGCTCACCACAGTCGGCGGCGCCGTGCCGGTGACGATCGCCGACGTCCCCGGTGCCGTCGTCGCCGGCATGACCATCGACGCGGGCACGGTCGAGTCGCCGTCGCTGCTGCAGGTGGGCAAGCCGAACGGCAACGGCGGCCGCTCGGATGCCGCGGACCCGACGACGCTGTCGGACGTGTACTTCCGCGTCGGCGGGCCGCACGTGGGCAAGGTCGACACCGCCCTGGAGGTCAACAGCGACGACGTCCTCATCGACCACACGTGGGTGTGGCGTGCCGACCACGGCGTCGAGCCGTTCACCGCGGGCGTCAGCGGCGACACCGACCGCTGGCGGACCAACACCGGCCGCGTGGGCGCCGAGATCAACGGCGACCGCGTGACCGCGACCGGCCTGTTCGTCGAGCACTTCCAGACCTACAACACGATCTGGCACGGCGAGGACGGCACCACGGTGCTGTACCAGAACGAGCTGCCCTACGACCCGCCGTCTCAGGCAGACTGGCAGCAGCCCGACGGCACGCTGGGCTGGGCGGGCTACGAGGTCGCCGACGACGTGACGCGGCACCGCCTCTACGGCGGCGGCGTGTACGGCTACCAGCGCAACGCCGGTCCGGGGATCACCACCGAGAGCGGCTTCGAGGTGCCGGAGACCCCCGGTGTGCGCCTGCACCACGTGGCGACCGTGCACCTCGACGGGGTGGGCATCATCCGGCACGTGGTGAACGACGTGGGCACCCAGGCCGACCCGAGCAACCAGGGGGTGCCGGAGTACGTCGTCGACCACCCGACGCCGTGAGGCGGTGAGGCCCGGTGGGCCGTGGCGGAGATCCCGCCGCGGCCCACCGGTGCCTCACCCGTGTCCGAGGCCCGCCTCCCGGGCCCGCTGCTCGACCGTCCGCACGGCGGTGCGCAGGTCCTCGAGGTGGCGCTGCACCGCCGTCGGCAGGGAGAGGGCCTGCCGGCGCCACGTCAGGTTGATGCACCCGACGACCCGGCCGTCGACCCGCACGGGCATCGCGATCGACTCCCGTCCGTCGTCGACCTCCGACCGCGGCCGGTCGTGGTCCCCGCCGAAGTCGGGTGCCCGGACGCCGTACCCGCGCTGCCGGGTGGCCTCGATCATCCGGCGGACCGCGGCGTCGTCCCTGGCCAGCCGGTACGCGGGGTCCTTCCTGAGGCGCAGCCGCGCGAGCACCGCCTCCAGTTCCTGGTCGGGGCAGAACGCCAGGTAGGCCCGTCCGGACGCCGAGCCGAGCATGTTCACCCGGAACCCGTGCGGCCGCTGGGGGAGGGCGTCGAAATAGGTCCGCGAGCTGTTGGTCTCGAGCGTCTCCATGTGGTCCAGCCGCGGAACGGAGACGACCGAGGGCCACTGCAGCCGCCGGGAGAGCTCGCCGAGGACCGGTGAGGCGATCTCGACCAGCCACTCGCCGTCGTCGGTCTCCCGGCGGCTGCGCAGGGTGTGGCTCGGCAGGAAGGCGCCGTCCACCATGCGCTGCCAGACCAGGCCGTGCTGGTGGGCGGTGACCAGGATCCGCGTGAGGGTCGCCTTGGGGATGCCGGTGGCCAGGTGGAGGTCGTGCAGGCTCGCCGCCCGCACCTCCTGCAGCACGCGGAGGACCTCCAGCCCGCGGGCCAGCGAGTCGATGGTCTTGACCCGGTACTGCCGCACGGTGGCCGCCACCTGGATCTTCGCACTGGGTGAAATGGACGGGGAGGAGTGTTGCCCGTCACACTCCGGCTGCGCCACTGTCTGCCCATGGCCTCGTCAGCGGCGGACACCGCTGCCTCCCCGGCGGTGCGGGAGGGCGACCTGCTCCGGGTCCCGTCGCCGGAGCAGGTGGAGCGGACGCGCCTCGCCGAGTTCACGCGCTTCGCGGAGGCCCGCACCGGCCGGTCGTTCCCGGACTACGCCGACCTCTGGTCGTGGTCGACCACCGAGCTGGAGGAGTTCTGGCAGGCGGTCTGGGACTTCTTCGGCGTCCGCTCGTCAGCACCGCACACCACCGTCCTGGAGAGCCGGGAGATGCCCGGCGCCCGGTGGTTCCCCGGCGCCCGGCTGAACTTCGCCGAGCACGTGCTCGCCCAGGAACGCCCCGGTCAGCCGGCGCTGCTCGCGGTCGGCGAGACCACCCCGCTGCGCGAGGTGCGGTGGGAGGAGTTCACCCGGCAGGTCCGCGCCGTCGCCACGCACCTGCGCGACCGCGGCGTCCGGCCGGGGGACCGGGTCGTCGCCTACCTGCCGAACGTGCCCGAGGCCGTCGTCGCGATGGTGGCGGCGGCGAGCGTCGGCGCCGTCTGGGCCAGCTGCTCGCCGGACTTCGGGGCGCGGGGCGCGCTGGACCGGCTGGGCCAGCTGGAGCCGACGGTCCTCGTCGCCGCGGACGGCTACCGGTACGGCGGCAGGGACTTCGACCGCCGGGGCGAGGTCGCCGAGCTGGTGGCCGGGCTGCCGCGCCTGCGCGAGGTCGTGCGGGTCCCGGTCCTCGGACTGGAGGCACCCGGCACCTCGTGGGACGACGTGCTGGCCGGTCCTCCGGTGCCGGCCGCAGAGTTCGTCTGCGAGCAGGTGCCCTTCGACCACCCGCTGTGGGTGCTGTTCTCCTCCGGCACCACCGGGCTGCCCAAGGCGATCGTGCACGGGCACGGCGGGATCCTGCTCGAGCAGCTCAAGCTCCAGGCGTTCCACCTGGACCTGCGCGCGGGCGACCGCGCCTTCTTCTTCACCACCACCGGCTGGATGATGTGGAACTTCTGCGTCAGCATGCTGCTGCAGGGGACCGTCCCGGTGCTCTACGACGGCAACCCGTCGCACCCCGACGTCGACGTCCTCTGGCGCACCGCGCAGGACAGCCGGGCCCGCCTCTTCGGGGCCAGCCCCACGTTCGTCGAACTCATGCAGAAGGCCGGCGTCGTGCCGCGGGAGCGGTTCGACCTCTCCGCGCTGGAGATCGTGATGCCGGCCGGCTCCCCGGTGTCCCCGGCCGTCACGAAGTGGTTCTACGACGCGGTCGGGTCCGACCTCTGGATCGCGACCGGGAGCGGCGGCACCGACTGCTGCACCGGCTTCGTCGGCGGCGTGCCGACGCTGCCCGTCCGGGCCGGGGAGATCCAGGCCCGCTCGCTGGGGGTGGCGGCCGAGTCGTGGGACGACGCGGGGAACCCCGTCGTCGGCCGCGTGGGCGAGCTGGTGATCACCGCACCCATGCCGTCGATGCCGCTGTTCTTCTGGGGTGACGCCGACGGCAGCCGCTACCGCGCCAGCTACTTCGAGACCTTCCCCGGGGTGTGGCGGCACGGGGACTTCTTCGAGGTCAATGAGCGCGGCGGCTGCTTCGTGCGCGGGCGGTCCGACGCGGTGCTCAACCGGCAGGGCGTGCGGATCGGCACCGCGGAGATCTACCGCGTGGTCGAGGACGACCCCGCCGTCCTCGGGGCGCTGGTCGTCGACCTCAGCCGGCCCGGCGGCTCCTCCATGCCGTTGTTCGTCTCCCTGGCCCCCGGCGCGGAGCTGGACGAGGAGCTGGCGGGGCGGCTCCGCCGGAGGCTGCGCGAGGAGTACACGCCGCGGCACGTCCCCGACGCGATCGTCGCCGTCCGCGCCATCCCGCTGACCCGGAGCGGCAAGAAGATGGAGATCCCGGTCCGCCGGCTGCTCCTGGGCGCCGACCCCTCCCTCGTCGCCGACCCCGATGCCATGGCCGACCCCACCGCCCTGGACGACTTCGTCGAGTACGCCCGCACCCAGCGCGACCACCCGCTGCGCTGACCACCCTCAGAGTCGAGGAGCACGCGATGCCCGAGCGCTCGTTCCCCCTGCCGTCCGAGATCGAGGCCGTCCCCGGGGCCGAGGGCTGGGAGGCGATGTACCCCTACTTCTCCCGGTTCCAGCCCGAGGACGACCAGCGCTTCTGGTTCTACAACTCGATGCACTTCCCGGAGGTGGTCCCGGCCTTCGACGGCATCACCTCCGAGGTGCCGTACACCGCCATCGGCGCCAACACCGCCCGGCTGTTCTCCTTCCCGACGACCATGGGGATCGAGTACCGCATCCTCAACGGGCGGGTCTACATCACCGCCAACCCGGTGCTCGACGAGGCCGAGCAGGGCCGGCGGTTCGTGCACTTCCAGGAGCGGGCCGGGCACTACTACGCCAACTGGGACCGCATCTACGGCGAGTGGCAGCAGCGCATCGAGGCGCTGATCGCCGAGATCGAGGCCGTCGAGGTGCCCGTACTCGGCGAGCTCGACCCCCTGGAGGTGGTCACGGGCGGCCGCGGCTTCGCCTCCAACCACCAGGTCCGCGAGAACTTCCACCGATGCATCGACCTCTACTCGAAGATGTGGCACCACCACACCGAGCTCCTGATGCTCGGGTACGGCGCCTACGTCGTCTTCTTCGAGTTCTGCAAGCAGGCGTTCCCGGAGATGGGCGACCAGATGGTGGCCCGCATGGTGGCCGGCATGGACGTCACCATGTACCGGCCCGACGACGAGCTGAAGCAGCTCGCCGCGCTCGCCGTGGAGCTCGACCTCGCCGACCTGTTCGTCGAGGGCGCGGAGCCGGCGAAGGTGCTCGCGGCGCTGGGCGAGCGGGGGGACACCGGTGCCCGCTGGCTGGCCGCGCTGGAGGCGGCCAAGGACCCGTGGTTCAACGTCTCGGTCGGCGACGGCTTCTACCACCACCACCTGTCCTGGGCCGACGACCTGACCGTGCCCTTCGCCGCCCTGCCGCGCTACGTCGAGCAGGTCGCGGCCGGCGAGGACCTCACCCGCCCGACCGAGCGCCTGGCCGAGGAGCGCGACCGGATCGCCGCCGAGTACCGGGCCCTGCTGGACTCCGAGGACGAGAAGGCCGCCTTCGACCAGATGCTCGGCCTGTGCCGGCAGGTGTTCCCGTACATCGAGTCGCACAAGTTCTACTGCGAGCACTGGTTCACGACCCGCTTCTTCCAGAAGATCCGGGCCTTCGGGACGCTGCTGGCCGAGCGTGGCGTGCTGCTGGCGGCCGACGACGTCTTCCACCTGCGGCACGTGGAGGTCGAGGACGCCCTCGCCGACGTCATGCTGGCCTGGGCCTCGGGCGGGACCGAGCTCGGCGCGCGGCACTGGCAGCCGATCGTCGCCGAGCGCAAGCGGATCGTCGAAGCGCTGTCGGGCTGGTCGGCGCCACCGGCGCTGGGTGCCGTCCCCGAGGCGCTGAACGACCCGGCGGTGAAGATGCTCTGGGGGATCACCCAGGAGACCGTCGAGACCTGGCTCGGCGGTACGGACGACGACGAGTCCACCGTGCGCGGCTACGCGGCCTCACCCGGTGTGGTCGAGGGCTTCGCGCGGGTGCTGCTCAACGTCAACGACATCGGCCAGATCCGCGAGGGCGAGGTGCTCGTCTGCCCGGTGACCGCCCCCAGCTGGGGCCCCGTGTTCGGCAAGATCGCCGCGGCCGTCTCCGACATCGGCGGCACGATGTCCCACGCGGCGATCGTGGCCCGCGAGTACGGCATGCCGGCCGTCGTCGGCACCGGCATGGCCACCGCCCGCATCCGGACCGGGGACCGCGTCCGGGTCGACGGCGACCGCGGCGTCGTCACCGTGCTGGGCTGATGGGGACGCTCGTGGCCACCCGCTCCGTCCTGCACCTGCGCGACGTCGGCCTGGACGACGTCCCGACCGTCGGCGGGAAGGGGGCCGGCCTCGGCGAGCTGCTGCGCGCCGGCATCCGCGTGCCGACCGGTGTCGTGGTGACGACGGCGGCCTTCCGGCGGACCGTCGAGCACCTCACCTCCGCCGGCCTGCCGATCCCCGCCCGCGTCGCCGCCCTCGACCCCGCCGACGCCGAGGAGCTCGCCGCCGCCACCGCGGAGATCCGCGCGGTGCTGGAGTCCGCGCCCCCGCCCGATGAGGTGGCCGAGGCCCTCACCGCGGCGTACGCGGCGCTCTGCGAGGAGTGCGGGGGCCCCGACCTGCCGGTCGCCGTCCGGTCGAGCGCGACCAGCGAGGACAGCGCCGAGGCCAGCTTCGCGGGGCTGCAGGACACCTACCTGTGGGTCCGCGGGGCCGACTCGGTGCTGGCGCACGTGCGCCGCTGCTGGGCGAGCCTCTACAGCGTCGAGTCGGTCACCTACCGGCTGCGCCGCGGCATCCCCGAGACCGATCTCGGGATGGCCGTCGTCGTCCAGCGGATGGTCGACGCCCGCAGCTCGGGCGTGCTGTTCACCCGCAGCCCGAGGACCGGCGACAAGTCGGTGGTCGCCATCGACGCCAGCTGGGGCCTGGGGTCGGCCGTGGTCGGTGGGGACGTCACGCCCGACTCGTTCGTCGTCAGCAAGGTGACCGGGGAGATCAGGCGGACCGTGGCCAGCAAGACCCGCTGGCACCGCCCCGATCCGTCCGGTTACGGCGTGGTCGAGACCGACGTGCCGGCCGAGCTGCAGGACCGCCCCTCGATCTCCGACGCCGAGATCGCCGAGCTGGTGGCGATCGCGCGGAGGGTCGAGGCGCACCACGGCTGCCCGCAGGACGTCGAGTGGGCCGTCGCGGAGACCGCCGCCGGCGCGGAGGTCTTCCTGCTGCAGAGCCGGCCGGAGACGGTGTGGGCCGAGAAGGACCGGGCGCGCACGGCCGCCCCGGCCGCGCGGCCGTTCGACCACGTGTTCCACGTGCTGGGCGGCAAGCGCCCGTCGGAGGGGTGAGCTGAGGTGGAACTGACCCCCGACGACGTCCGCGACGTCCTGCGGGTGCTCGACTCCAGCGGCCTGGACGAGCTGCACCTGGAGCTGGCCGACCTGACCCTCACCGTCCGCCGGGAGGGCGCCGTCGGCTGGACCGCCGAGCAGCACGTCAGGCGGGCACCCCGCGTGGAGCAGGCCGTCGCACCCGCGGTCGCCGTCGAGGCCCCCGCTGCCGCCGCGGAGGTCGGCGAGGGGCTGGTGGCGGTGCACCCCCCGCTGCTGGGCACCTTCTACCGCGCACCGCAGCCGGGTGCCCCGCCGTTCGTGGACGTCGGCGACCGGGTCGACGCCGAGACCGTCGTCGGGATCGTGGAGACCATGAAGATGATGACGCCGGTGCACGCCGGCGTCCCGGGCACCGTCCTGGAGTTCCGGGTGGGCGACGGCGAGTTCGCCGCTGCCGACTCGGTGCTGCTCGTCGTGCAGCCGGCCGCGGGCGGTGCTCCGGGATGACCGGCACCCGGCGGATCCGCCGGCTGCTGATCGCCAACCGGGGTGAGATCGCCGCCCGGGTGATCCGCACCTGCACACGGCTCGGCATCGAGTCCGTGCTGGCCGCCTCCGACGCCGACGTGGAGTCGCTGCCCGCGCGGCTGGCCGACCGCGTGGTCCGGCTCGGCCCCGCCGACGCGGGCCGCAGCTACCTCGACGTGGCGGCCGTCGTGCGGGCCGCGCAGGCGGTGGACGCGGACGCGGTGCACCCGGGCTACGGCTTCCTGTCGGAGAACCCGTCGCTGGCCCGTGCCTGCGCGGCGGCCGGGATCGTCTTCGTGGGGCCGGCGCCGGAGTCGCTGGAGGCGGTGGGGGACAAGCTCACCGCCCGCTCCCACGCCGTGGCCGCCGGGCTCCCCGTCGTCCCCGGCGGCGAGGCCGCCGACCTCGCGGGGGCGCGGCAGGTGGCCGACGAGCTGGGCTACCCGCTGCTCGTGAAGGCCGTCGGCGGGGGTGGCGGCCGCGGCATGCAGCTCGTCGCCGGGCCGGAGGACCTGGCACACACGTTCGACCTCGCCGTCTCGGAGGCGGCTGCCGCGTTCGGCGACCCGCGGGTCTACATCGAGCGCTTCGTGTCGTCGGGACGCCACGTCGAGGTGCAGGTCCTGGGGGACGGCTCGCGCGCCGTGGCGCTCGGGGACCGTGACTGCTCCGTCCAGCGGCGCTACCAGAAGCTGTTCGAGGAGGCGCCCGCGCCGCTGCTGCCCGACGCCCTGCGTGCGGGGATGGCCGCCGCCGCCCTCGCCCTCGCCGAGCACCTGTCCTACCGCGGCCTGGGCACCGTCGAGCTGCTCGTCGACCGCGAGCGCGGCACCTTCTCCTTCCTGGAGATGAACGCCCGCATCCAGGTCGAGCACCCGGTCACCGAGATGGTCACCGGTCTGGACCTGGTCGCCGAGCAGCTCGCCGTCGCCGAGGGCCTGCCGCTGCGGCTGCGGCAGGAGGACGTCGTCCTCACCGGGCACGCCGTGGAGTGCCGGATCAACGCCGAGGACTGGGCGCAGGGCTTCCGCCCCTCACCGGGCCGGGTCGACCGGGTCGTGCTGCCGGTGGGGGAGGGCCTGCGGGTGGACACCCACGTCCAGGGCGGCTCGGTCGTCCCGCCCCACTACGACTCGCTGCTGGCCAAGCTGGTCGTGCACGGGACCGACCGGGACGACGCCCTCGCCCGGGCCCGTGCCGCCCTGGACCTGCTGCGGATCGAGGGCGTGACGACGACGGTGCCGGTGCACCGGGCGCTGCTGGCCGACCCGGAGTTCGCCGCCGGGGGAGTGGACACCGCGTTCTTCGAGCGGTTCCTGGACGGTCACCGGGTGGGGGCGCGCTGATGGCGGACGTGCAGCTGGTCGACGTGTCGCTCCGCGACGGGAACCAGAGCCTGTGGGGTGCCACCGGCCTGCGGACGGCGCACGTCGCGCAGGTCGCCCCGCTGATGGAGCGGGTCGGCTTCCGGGCGCTGGACTACAGCTCCAGCACGGCGATGGGCGTCGCCGTCCGCACCCACCGGGAGGACCCGTGGGAGCGGCTCCGGCTGACCCGGGCCGCGATGCCGACGACGAGGCTGCAGTTCATCGGCACCGGCTTCCGCTTCATCAGCTGGCAGAACTCCCATCCGGAGACCATGCAGCTGGTCTACGACCGGCTCGTCGTCAACGGGATCGACCGGGTCGTCGTCCTCGACCCGATGCACGACATGGACGCCGCCCGGGAGACCGCGCGCCGGCTCAAGCAGGCCGGCGTCGAGGAGGTGATCGGGGCGCTCGTCTTCTCGGTCAGCGCGGTGCACGACGACGCCCTCTACGCCGACCTGGCCAGGCAGTTCGCGGCCCATCCCGACTTCGACCGCGTGTACGTGAAGGACCCCGCCGGGATCCTCACCGCCGAGCGGGCACGGACGCTGCTGCCGGCGATCGTCGGGCAGCTGGACGGGATGCCGCTGGAGCTCCACTCGCACGCGACCATCGGGCTCTCACCGCTGACGTACTCGATCGCGCCGGAGCTGGGGGTCGAGGTCGTCCAGGTGGGCAGCGGGCCGCTGGGCAACGGCTCGTCGCTGCCCGAGGCGCGCCGGACGGTGGCCAACCTGCGGGAGATGGGCCACCGGGTCGACGTCGACGACCGCGCCCTGGGCCTGGTCTGCGACCTCCTCGACGGACTCGCGGTGGCGGAGGAGCTGCCGGCCGGCCGGCCGCAGGACTTCGACGCGGCGTTCCTGCACCACCAGATCGCCGGCGGCGTGATGACCACGACCCGGCGGCAGCTGCGCGAGATCGGCATGGAGCACCGGTTCGAGGCGCTGGTGGAGGAGGTCGGCACCGTCCGGGCGGAGCTGGGACACCCGATCATGGTCACGCCGTTCCCGCAGATGGTGGTGTCCCAGGCGCTGTTCAACGTGATCGGCGAGCGCTACGCCACCGTGCCCGACCAGGTGATCCGGTACGTGCTGGGCAGCTTCGGCCGGCCGACCGCACCGATCGACCCGGCCGTGCACGACCGCATCCTCGACCGGTCCCGGGCCCGCGAGCTCGCGTCGGAGCCGCCACCGCCGACGCCCGCGGAGCTGCGGAGACGGTTCCGGCGGGGGATCAGCGACGAGGAGTTGCTGCTGCGCGCGCACATGCCCGAGGACCAGGTCGACGCCATGCTCGCGGCCGGCCCGGCGCCGCGGCACTTCAATCCGTCGCTGGCACCGGTCCTCACGCTCCTGCGGGAACTCGGGTCGCGCACGTCCGTCCACGACCTCGCCGTCACCACACCGGGCCTGCGGATGTCGGTCCGCCGGACCGCCGGAGGGGGCCCCGGTGCCTGATCCTGCTGCCCTCGACCGGCTGCGGCAGGTGCGCGGCTTCGTCCTCGACATGGACGGCACGCTGGTGCTGGGCGACCGGGACAACCAGGGGCTGGCCCCGCTGCCCGGAGCGCTCGACCTGGTGCGGACGCTGCACGAGCTGTCCCTCCCGTTCTGCGTCTTCACCAACGGGACGGTGAAGACGCCGGGACGGTGCGCGGACGCCCTGCAGCGGATCGGCCTGCCGGTCGCGGCCGACGAGGTGCTGACGCCGGCCTCCACCGCGGTGGACGTGTTCACCGGGGCCGGTCACCGGCGGGTCATGGTGCTGGGCGGCCCGGGGATCACCGAGCCTCTGGAAGCGGCGGGGATCGAGACGCTGCCGCCGGTCCCGGGGACGCGGTGCGACGCGGTGATGGCCGGCTGGTACCGGCAGGAGCTGACCTTCGAGGCGCTGGAGGCCGCCTGCTTCGCGGTCCTCGGCGGGGCGGGGTTCTACAGCGCCTCGCAGTCGCTGTTCTTCGCGACGGCGGAGGGGAGGTCGCTCGGGACGTCACGGGCCATCAGCGCCGTCGTCCGCGACGTCACCGGGTGCGAGGTGACCGTCGTCGGCAAGCCATCGCCGGCCGCGCTGCAGACGGCGGCCCGGCGGCTGGACCTGACCCCCGGGGAGCTGGCGGTGGTCGGCGACGACCCCGAGCTGGAGGTGCCGATGGCGCGCGCCGGCGGCGCGTTCGCCGTGGCCGTGCACACGGGGATCGGGCACGCGGAGTCCTACGCCGGCCTGCCGGCCCACGTGCGCCCGCACCTGGACCTGCCGGACGTCGGCGTCCTCGCGGGACTGCTGCGCGGGTGAGGACGTCGGACCCCGCCCGCGGCCCGGTCACGCGTCGGCGGCGATCACCGAGAGCACGTTGCCCGAGGGGTCGGTGAACCAGGCGATGTCCGGGCCCTGGCCCCGCACGACCCCGTGCTCGTCCTGCTCGATCCCGTCGTAGCGCTGGAAGCGCACGCCGCGCGCGGTCAGTTCGCCGACCGCGGCGCCGACGTCGTCCACCTCGAAGTTCAGGACGGTGTAGCTGGCCGGGGTGGCGGTGGGCTGCTCGTAGACGAAGGTGTCCCGGCCGCCGGCCAGGTGCAGCCAGAGGTTGCCGTGGTCCTCGGACGTGCGCAGCCCGAGCACCTCGCCGTAGAACTGCCGGGCCGCCGCCAGGTCGCGGACGGCGATGCCGCTGTAGGCCCTCGTGTCGGTGAACACCGGTGTGCTCCTCTCGTCGCGGTCCTCAAGACGTAGACGGCGCGGGCCCGGCGATCTCATCGCCCAGGCGCTCGGCGAGCCAGGCGTCCCGATCGTGGAGCGCGGCCCTCGCCATGCCGGTGGGGTGGCCGGTGAAGCCGTGTGGCGACTCCGGGTAGACGCGGAGGTCGACCTCACCTCCCGCTGCGGAGAGCCGGGCCGCCATGACCAGGTTGTCCTCGAGCAGGACGTCCGACGCCCCGACGATCAGCAGTGTCGGCGGTAGACCGCGCAGGTCGCCGAAGACGGGCGACACGTCGGGGACGGTGCGATCGGCCAGGTGGCCGACGTAGGCCTCGAGGAAGTACTCGTCGGCGATCAGCCGGCCCGCGGGGGTCTGGCCGCTCAGGTCGTAGGTCCCGAACTGCAGGGCGGCGCCGGCGAGGGCATCGACCCGGCCTCTGTCCCGGAGCCGGAGCAGCGTGGTCATGGCCAGCGTGGCCCCGGCCGAGCTGCCGCCGATGGCCGACGTGGTCGTGCCGAACCGGACCTCCGCCTGGTCGAGCAGCCAGAGCGCGGCGGCCTCGCAGTCGTCCGGCGCGGCCGGCCAGGGGTCCTCGGGCGCGAGCCGGTGGTCGACGCTGACCACGGCGATCCCCAGCGACTCGGCGAGCGCCGCGTTGCGGGCGTCCCCGCCCGCCGTGGCCCCCAGGTAAAAGCCCCCCACCCGGGATGTCGAGGTAGACGCCTCGCACGGGCGTGGCCCTCGGCACGGAGATCCGCAGCGGGACCTCCCGCCGGGATGCGTCCACGACCTGCTCGACGGTGACCCTCCCGGAGGGCGGAGCAGGGACGTGCCGGGCGCGCGCCTCCCGGAGCTCCTCGAGGGACGCAGGCCCTCGCCGCTCCCCGCGAGCGGCGTAGAACGCCCGGCTCTCCGGCACGTGCCTCGCGAGGTCCGGTCGGACCAGGCTGGTCAGTCCGACGTGCACGCGCTGTCCTCCGGAACGGGCCGGCCCGACCCCGTCCGGGCCGTGGTCAGACCGGCGTGATCGAGAGGTCGAGCGCGCGGCGGCCGGCGTCGGAGCGGGCGGTCGCCAGCCGCTCCTCGGACGGCGTGCCGTAGCCGGTGGTGCGCTGCTGGGCGGGCCGGCCGATCGCGGCGGCCATGGCCTCGAGCTCGGCGATGGTCTTCAGCGAGCCGTTCTCGCTGCCGGCCATGCGGCTGATCGTCTCCTCCATCAGCGTGCCGCCGAGGTCGTTGGCCCCGCCCTGCAGCACCGCCTTCGTCCCCGCGTCGGCGAGCTTGACCCAGGACGTCTGGATGTTCGGGATCCGGCCGTGCAGCAGCAGCCGGGCCACCGCGTGGACGGCCCGGTTCTCCCGCACCGTCGGCCCCGGCCGGGCGACGCCGGCCAGGTAGATCGGTGAGTTGTGGTGCACGAACGGCAGCAGCACGAACTCGGTGAACCCCCCGGTCTCGTCCTGCTGGCGGGCGAGGGTGCGCAGGTGCGCCACCCAGTGCGGGGGGGTGTCGACGTGGCCGTACATCATCGTCGACGTCGTCGGGATGCCCACGCGGTGCGCGGTGCCGATGATCTCCAGCCAGGTCGCCGCGGGCAGCTTGCCCTTGGTCAGCACCCAGCGGACGTCGTCGTCGAGGATCTCCGCCGCCGTGCCCGGGACCGAGTCGAGCCCGGCGTCGCGGGCCGCGACGAGGAAGTCCTCGAACGACAGGCCGGTGCGGGTCGCGGCGTTGACGATCTCCATCGGCGAGAAGGCGTGCAGGTGGATCTCCGGCTGCCGCCGCTTCACCTCGCCGATCAGGTCGAGGTAGGCGGTGCCGGGCAGGTCGGGGTGGATGCCGCCCTGCATGCAGATCTCGGTGGCGCCGGCGGCCCACGCGCGGTCCACCCGGTCGCCGACCTCGGACAGCGACAGCGTGTAGGCGTCGGCGTCGGTGCGCCGCTGGGCGAAGGCGCAGAACCGGCAGCCGGTGTAGCAGACGTTGGTGAAGTTGACGTTCCGGTTGACGACGTAGGTGACGTCGTCGCCGTTGACGTCGCGGCGGACGGCGTCGGCCAGCGCGGTCAGCGCCTCGAGGTCGGCGCCGTCGGCACCGAGGAGCGCCAGGTACTGCGCGTCGGACAGCCCGGCGGGGTCCCGCTCGGCCACCCGCAGCGCGGCGTGCACCTCGGGGTCGCCCACGGCCAGCGCAGTGGAGGAGCCGTCGCGGGCCGCCTCGGTGCGCGAGCGCAGGTCGGCCCAGTCGCCGTAGACGGCGTCGAAGTCGCCGCGCCGGTCGCCGGTGCGCCCGACGGTGTCGACCTCGACGTGCAGGTCGGTGCGGCCGGACCCCGGCCCTGACGTCACCCACGCCTCGTCGGGCTCCTGCCACGGCAGCCCGGCCGGCACGCGGCCCTCGACCGCCAGGCCGTCGTCCCCGGCCAGCGCGGCCACGTGCGGGCGCACCCGCGGGTCCAGCCACGGCTCGGGCTCCAGCACGTACCGGGGCTGGGCGGCCAGCCGCTCGCGCAGCGTGAACCCGCCCTCGGCGGTCAGCGCGGCGAGCTCGTCGGTGTGGGGCCAGGGCCGCTCGGGGTTGACGTGGTCGGGCGTGAGCGGGCTGACCCCGCCCCAGTCGTCGACGCCGGCGCGCAGCAGCAGCCCGAGCTCGGTGGAGTCCGACAGGTTCGGCGGGGCCTGCACCCGCGCCCGCGGTCCGAGCAGCAGCCGGGTGACGGCGACGGCGGCCACGTACTCCTGCAGCGCCAGGTCGTCGTGCGCGGCCATCGCGGTACGCGGCTTGGCCCGGAAGTTCTGGACGATGACCTCCTGCACGTGCCCGTGCCGCTGGTGCGCGGCGCGGATCTGCAGGACGGCGTCGACCCGCTCGGCCGGCGTCTCGCCGATGCCCAGCAGCACGCCGGTGGTGAAGGGGACCGCCGAGCGGCCGGCGTCCTCGAGCACCCGCAGCCGGACGGCGGGCTCCTTGTCGGGGCTGCCGAAGTGCGGGCCGCCGGGCTCGGACCACAGCCGGGTCGCCGTCGTCTCGAGCATCATCCCCATCGAGGCCGACACCGGCTTGAGCCGCTGGACCTCCTCCCAGGTCATGACCCCGGGGTTGAGGTGCGGCAGCAGCCCGGTCTCCTCGAGCACCCGGATCGCCATCGCGCGCAGGTAGCCCAGCGTGGAGTCGAACCCGTGCGCCTCGAGCCACTCGGCAGCCACCGGCCAGCGGTCCTCGGGGCGGTCGCCGAGGGTGAACAGCGCCTCCTTGCACCCCAGCGCCGCGCCCTGCCGGGCGATGTCGAGCACCTCGTCGGGGGACAGGAACGGCGCCTTCCCCTCGCGGCGCAGCTGCCCGGGCGTCGTCACGAAGGTGCAGTAGTGGCACCGGTCGCGGCACAGGTGGGTGAGCGGGATGAAGACCTTGCGGCTATAGGTGACGATCCCCGGGCGCCCGGCCGAGGCGAGCCCGGCGTCGCGGACGCGCGAGGCGGCGGTCAGCAGCCGGTCCAGCGGGTCACCGTCGGCGAGGCCGCGGGCCGACAGCAGGACCTCGGCCTCGGCGGCGTCGAGGGTCACGCCCCGCTCGGCGCGGGCGAGGGCCCGGCGGAGGCCGGACGGCACGGGGGTCTGCGGCTCGCTCATCGCCCCCGACGCTAGACCCCGGACCCCGCGAGCCGAGGGACGGCCTTCGGGGTGCTACCGGCTCCCGGGGGCGTCGGCGTAGCGGCCGCGCAGCCGCAGCAGGGGCGCCGCGCCGTCGTGCAGCACCGGGACCGCCTCGACGGCGAGCAGCGCCAGCACGTGGTCCCCGGCCGGGACCAGGCGGTCGAGCCGGCAGTCCAGCGCGACGACGCCGCCGTCGAGCACGATCGCCCCGCTGCCCGGCGCCCGCGACCACGGCACCGCCTCCAGCAGGTGCCGCGCCGAGGGCCGCCCGGCCGAGGAGAACCGGCTGGCGAGGATCGCCTGACCCGCCGCCAGCACGGTCAGCCCGCAGGTGCCCACGGCCTCCAGCACCTCGGCCGGGTAGCCGTCGGCGGTCAGCCCGACGGCGACCAGCGGCGGGTCGGCCGACACGCTCATCACCGAGGTGACCGTCGTCCCGACGTCGTCGATGTCGTCCCGCACGGTCATCAGGGCCACCCCCGCCGCGTACTGGCGCAGCGCGGCGCTGAAGTCGGCGGGGGACACGGGCATGCGGCCAGTCGACCACACCCGCGAGGATGGCCCGGTGAGCAGCGCAGACGAGAAGACCTACGACGTCGTCGTGATGGGAGCCGGCTCGACCGGGGAGAACGTCGCCGACGTCGTCGTGAGGGGCGGGCTGAGCGCGGTGCTGGTGGAGGAGCACCTCGTGGGCGGCGAGTGCTCCTACTACGCGTGCATGCCGAGCAAGGCGCTGCTGCGCGGCACCGAGGCCATCGAGGAGGCGAGGGCGGTCAAGGGGGCCGCGGCCGCCGTCACCGGGGAGCAGGACGTCGCCGCCACCCTCGAGCGCCGCGACTCCTTCACGCACGACTGGGACGACTCGAGCCAGGTGCAGTGGGTCGAGGGCGCCGGCATCGACCTGGTCCGCGGCACCGCGCGGCTGACCGGCGACCGCACCGTCGTCGTCACCCGGGCCGACGGCGGCGAGACGACGCTGACCGCCCGGCACGCGGTCGCCGTCTGCACCGGCTCGGAGGCCGCCGTGCCGCCGGTCGAGGGCCTGCCCGGCGCGCAGCCCTGGACCCCGCGCGAGGCCACCAGCGCCAAGGAGGCCCCGCGCCGGCTGCTGGTCATCGGCGGCGGCTACGTGGGCTGCGAGATGTCCTTCGCCTGGAGCGCCCTGGGCTCGCAGGTGACGCTGTTCCAGCAGGGCGACCGGCTGCTGCCCGGCGCCGAGCCGCAGGCCGGCGACGCCGTGCTGGCCTCGCTGCGCGACCGCGGCGTCGACGTGCGGCTGGACTCGGAGGTCCGCGCCGCCCGCCGGGAGGACGACGAGGTCGTGCTCGCGACCGCCGAGGGCGAGGTCCGCGGCGACGAGGTGCTCGTGGCCGTCGGGCGGCGGGCGCGGACCACCGGCATCGGCGTGGACGCCGTCGGCCTCGAGCCGGGGGAGTACCTCGACGTCGACGACACGCTGCAGGTGCGCGGGCTGCCGTGGCTCTACGGCGTCGGCGACGTCAACGGCCGCCGGCTGCTCACCCACATGGGCAAGTACCAGGCCCGCCAGGCCGCGGCGGCGATCGTCGCCCGCGCGCGGGGCGAGGAGGCCTCCGGCGCCGACTGGTCGCCGCACGCGGCCACCGCCGACCGCGCCGCCACGCCGTCGGTCGTGTTCACCGACCCGCAGGTGGCCAGCGTCGGGCTGACCAGCGCCCAGGCGCAGGAGCAGGACCTGCCGCACCGCGTCGTCGAGTACCCGATCGGCTCGGTCGCGGGCGCGTCGCTGTTCGCCGACGGCTACGAGGGCACCGCGATCGCCGTCGTCGACACCGAGCGGGAGGTGCTGCTCGGCGTCACCTTCGTCGGCCCCGCGGTGGCCGAACTGCTGCACGCGGCCACGGTCGCCGTCGTCGGGGAGGTGCCGATCGCGCGGCTGTGGCACGCGGTCCCGGCCTACCCGACGGTCAGCGAGATCTGGCTGCGGCTGCTGGAGACCTGGCGCGGCTAGGCCGGCGCGCCGTGTCCCCCTCCACCGTGCTGGAGTGGGGGACGTGCTCGTCCCGTCGAACCGTTCCTGGCGCCGCTACGTCGCCCTCGGCGACTCCTTCACCGAGGGGGTCGGCGACCCCGATCCCGACCGTCCCGGCGAGTACCGCGGCTGGGCCGACCGGCTCGCCGGGCACCTGGCCGTCGCCGCTGCGGCCGCGCAGCCCGACGCCGACGTGGAGTACGCCAACCTGGCCATCCGCGGCCGGCTCCTGCCGCAGGTCCTCGCCGAGCAGGTGCCGGTGGCCCGCGCCGCACGGCCGGACCTGGTGAGCCTGGTGGCCGGGGGCAACGACCTGCTGCGCCCCGGCGCCGACCCCGACCGGCTGGCCGCGGCGCTGGAGGAGGCGGTGGCCGGCTTGCGTGCCGACGGCGCCGACGTGCTGCTGGCCACCGGCGTCGACCCGCGGCAGACGCCGATCATCCGGCGCACCCGCGGCCGGGTTGCCGTCTTCAACGCCTCGCTGTGGTCGATCGCCGCGCGGCACGGCGCCGTCGTGCTCGACCAGTGGGGTGCCGCCTGGCTGCAGGACTGGCGGATGTGGGACAGCGACCGCATCCACCTCACCGCCGAGGGGCACCGGCGCACCGCGCTGGCCGCGGCCGAGGCGCTGGGGGTGCCCGTCGCCGACGGCGGCGACTGGCGCACGCCGCTGCCGCCGCCCCCGCCGCGGGCGCTGCGGGCGGCGCTGGCCGAGGAGGCCGCCTGGGTGCGCGGCTTCGTCGCGCCGTGGGTCGCCCGCCGCGTGCGCGGCCGGTCCTCCGGCGACGGCCGGGCGGCCAAGCGACCGGTGCCGCTCACGCTGGCGCGGGGCTGAGACCGCCTTTCCCTACGCCCGGGGCCGGTCCGCGTCGTCGTCGGGCTCGTCGGTGTGGTCCTCGACGACCACGAGGAACGGCCGGGCGGGCGGGGTGTCGACGTCGTCGAGCAGGAACAGGTCGACGCCGTCGGCACCGGCCGGGTCCGGGACCGGGGGCAGCCCGCCGGTGACCGCCTCGAGCTCGCCGGTCACGGCCTCGAGGACGGCGGCGGCCTCCTCGGCGGCCTGCTCGACGAGCACCTCGGCCATCAGTGCCTCGGCGCGGCTGGGCAGCGGGGCCGGGCGGCCGAAGGCGTAGCCCTGGGCCATCGCGCACCCGTGCCGGCGCAGCCAGTCGGCCTGATCGAGGTCCTCGATGCCCTCGGCGATCACCTGCAGGCCCATGCCCTGCCCGAGGTTCAGCAGCCCCTGCACGAGCGCGGCGGTGGAGGGCCGGGTGACGACGTCGGCCACGAACGACCGGTCGATCTTGACCGTGTGGATCGGCAGCCGGTGCAGCGCGGTGATGGCCGAGTAGCCGGTGCCGAAGTCGTCGAGCGCCAGGGTCACGCCGCGCTCGGTCACCTCCGACACCGCCTGCAGCGTCGCCTCGGCGGCGAACAGCGCCGTCGACTCGGTGATCTCCAGCTCCAGCCGCTCGGGCGGCAGGCCCGACTCGTCCAGCGCGGCGGCGACCAGGTCGCTGAAGCCCTCCTCGGCGAGGTGGCGGGCGGAGACGTTGACGTGCACGCGCAGCCCGGCCGGCCACCCGGCGGCGTCGGTGCACGCCTGGCGGAGCACCCACGCGCCCAGCCGCGAGGTCAGCCGGTTGTTCTCGGCGGCGTCGAGGAAGGCGCCGGGCGGGAGCAGCCCGCGGGTGGGGTGCTGCCAGCGGATCAGGGCCTCGTAGCCGAGCAGCGTCTCGTCGGCCAGGGAGACGATCGGCTGGTAGAACAGCCGCAGCTCGTTGCCGTCCAGTGCCCGGCGCAGGTCGGTCTCCAGCTGCAGCAGGTCGACCTCGTCCTCGGTGAGGCCGCCGTCGTGCACCTCGATGCGCGCCCGGCTGCCGTCCCGCTTGGCGTAGGTGAGCGCGCTGTGCGCCTGGCGCAGCAGGTCGTCCGGGGCGACGTCGGAGCCCATCGTCAGGCCGACGCTCGCCGACAGCACGATCTCCCGGCCGCCGAGCAGGAACGGGTCGTCGAGCACCGACAGCAGCCGGTCGGCGAGCGCGCGCAGCCCGTCGAGGTCCTCGACGTCCTCGGCGAGGATGAGGAACTCGTCGGCGCCCAGCCGGACGGCGGTGTCCTCGACCCGGGTGCTCCAGCGCAGCCGGTCGGCGACCTGGCTGAGCAGCTGGTCGCCGGCCTCGGTGCCGAGGGTGTCGTTGACCGCCTGGAACCGGTCGAGGTCCAGGTGCACGAGGCCGACCTGCAGCCCCCGGCGCCGGGACAGCGCGAGGGCGTGGGCGAGCCGGTCGGTGAGCGCGCGGCGGTTGGGCAGCCCGGTGAGCGGGTCGGTGAAGGCCCGGCGGACCAGGTCCTCCTCGGCCCGCCGCCGGTCGGTGACGTCGACCAGCGACAGCACGACGAAGTGTGGCTCCCCGGTGCTGCGGTGGACGACGTCGTGGGACTGCTGCACCCACAGCTCGCTGCCGTCGGCGCGGCGCAGGCGGCGCTCGCCGTCCTGGCGCAGCCACGGGTCCAGCCCCGGCACGCTGCCGGGACCACCGCTGGTCTCCCCCTCGGGGAGCGGGGCCTCGTCGGGGTGGGCGAGCAGGTCGACGTGCCGGCCGACCATGTCGTCGATGCCGCGGCCGGACAGCGCGCACAGCGCGTCGTTGACCACGAGCAGGTGGCCGTCGAGGTCGACGAGGGCCTTGGGGACCGGGGAGGACAGGAAGAGGGCGCGGAACATCTGGCCGCGGTCGGCCAGCAGCGTGTCGATGGCCCGCAGCCTCGTCCCCGCCGGTGCGCCGCCGGGCTCACCGGGCTGGTCGCCTCGGGGCCGCGGCACGTGGGGGGCGCTGAGAGTCACCTGGACAGGGTGGCCGACCGGACGCCCGGAGCCGCGGAACCCGCGCACGGAGAGTCGTGGTCAGTCGGTCACGTGGGGTGACGGCGAGTCCCACCGGGAACACCCACCCCGCGGATCGCGCTGAGGGGGCCGTGGACAAGCGGATCGGGTTCCTGTCGTTCGGCCACTGGCAGCCGCTGCCGGGGTCGCAGGTGCGCACCGGGCGCGACGCGCTGGTGCAGTCCGTGGAGCTCGCCGTCGCCGCCGAGGAGCTCGGCCTCGACGGCGCCTTCGTGCGGGTGCACCACTTCGCGCGCCAGCTGGCCTCGCCGTTCCCGCTGCTGGCCGCCATGGCCGCGCGGACGTCACGCATCGAGGTCGGCACCGGCGTCGTCGACATGCGCTACGAGAACCCGCTGTACATGGCCGAGGAGGCGGCGGCCACCGACCTGCTCTCCGACGGCCGGCTGCAGCTCGGCATCAGCCGGGGGTCACCGGAGACGGCGCTGCGCGGCTCGGAGGCCTTCGGCTACGTCCCGCCGGAGGGCTCCGGTGACGCCGACCTGGCGCGGGAGAAGACGGCGCTGTTCCTCGCCGCGATCCGCGGGACCACCGTCGTCGACGCCGACCCGGGGATGACCGGTGGCGCGCGCGGCCGGCTGGCGATCCAGCCGCAGTCGCCGGGCCTGGCCGACCGCATCTGGTGGGGCGCGGGCACCCGTGCGACGGGGGAGTGGGCCGCCCGCCAGGGCATGAACCTGATGAGCTCCACGCTGCTGTCCGAGGACACCGGCGTGCCCTTCGACGAGCTGCAGGCCGAGCAGATCGCCCGCTACCGCGCCGCCTGGGCCGAGGCCGGGTGGGACCACGAGCCGCGGGTCTCGGTCAGCCGCAGCGTGCTCCCGATCGTGTCCGACCTCGACCGCGCCTACTTCGGCGACGAGCGCCGCTCCGCCGACCAGGTCGGGCTGCTCGAGGGCGTGCGCGCCCGCTTCGGCCGCAGCTACGCCGGCGAGCCCGACCAGCTCGCCGAGGAGCTGGCCAAGGACGCCGCCGTCCGCGAAGCCGACACCCTGCTGCTCACCGTCCCCAACATGCTCGGCGTCGAGTACAACGCCCGGCTGCTGGAGAACGTGGCGCGCCACGTCGCCCCGGCGATCGGCTGGGTGCCCGCCGGACAGCGCTGAGCGCCGGACCCCGGTCGGGGCCCGGCGCTCGGCGGCGGGGTCACTCGAAGCTGACGTTGCCCTCGGCGTCCAGCGTGGCGGTGACGACGGCGCTGTCGCTCGGGTCGTCGGCCGCGGCGACCTGGCACTGCAGCGTCAGGCCGTCCTCGGCGACGAGCACGGTGTGGTCGCCGCCGTCGCAGCTGGCGACGACCTCGAGGCCGGTGCTGGAGGCGAACTGCTCGGCCAGCGTGGTCTCGACGTCGGCCAGGTGCACGTAGACCTGGTCGCTGTCGATGGTCACGTTGCCCTCGTCGTCGGTCTGCTCGACGGTGAAGGTGACCTCCTGGCCCTCGAGCGAGGCGGTGCAGGTGGTCACCGTGCCGGCCGCGAGCTCGACGTCGTCGGGGCAGCTGACGTCGGTGACGGTGACGCCGGCCTGCTCCTGGGCGATGGCCGCGATCTGCCGCTCGGCCTCGGCGGTGTCGAGCACCTTGGTACCGAAGAGGAGGAAGGCGCCGACGCCGAGCCCGGCGAGCACCAGCACCGCGACGATGCTGCCGACGATCGCGCCGGTCCGCTTCTTCGGCGGGCGGCCGTTGCCGGCGGGGGCGCCGAAGCCGGCGGGCGGGAAGCCGGGGCCGCCGAAGCCGGCCGGCGCCGGGACGGGCGGCGGCGCGTACGGGCCGTGTCCCTGGGGCGCGGAGCCGTGGGGCTGGGCGGTGTGGCGGGGGTCGTGGACCTGGGTCACGGGAGGCTCCTCGGTGCGGTCCCCGGGGCCGTCCCCGGGTGCTCGGGACAACCGTGCCGCCCCCCGCTTGCGGCGTCCTTCGATCCCACTTGCAGCGCGGTGCCAGCGACTGCCGGACCGCTGGGGTGACCCGGTGCGCACAGCGGCTGACGCACGGTCGGCCGCGGGCAGGGTGTCGGTCCCGCGGTGCGCCGGACCGGACCGCACAGGTGCCCGCGCGTGCTTCCATCCGCGCCACCGACCCCGTGGTCCCGGGCCGTGTCCGGAACGGCGCTGGTGTGCTGCGGGGCGGTGAGGAGGTCGCGATGGGGCCCGACGACCTGCGCCGGGTCGCCCTCTTCGAGGGCACCGGGGACGACCAGCTGCGGGACCTGCTGGCGGCGGGGACCGAGGTGTCCTTCGCGCCCGGGGACGTCCTCTTCCAGGAGAACCACCCGGCCGACTCCTGGTGGGTGCTGCTCGACGGCGGCATCGACCTCGTCCGGCACGTCGGGCGGGACGAGACGCAGCTGGGGAGCATGGACGTGCCGGGACGGTGGGCCGGCGGCTTCCGTGCCTGGGACGAGCACGGCGCCTACCTCGCCACCGGCCGCGCCGCCACCGCCGGCCGGGTGCTCTGCGTACCCGCCGCGGAGCTGCGCAGGATCTGGACGGAGCGCTTCCCCCTCGGCCTGGCGCTCACCGAGGGCGTCTCCCGGTCGGCGCGCAACTACGAGACGATGGCCCGGCAGCGCGAGGCCCTGGCCGCCCTGGGCACGCTGGCGGCCGGGCTGGCCCACGAGCTGAACAACCCCGCCGCCGCGGCGACCCGCGCCGTCGACGCCCTCGCCGAGGCGTGCGACGGGATGCTGACCTCGCTGCGCCGGCTCGCCGCCGCCCCCGTGACCGCCGACCAGTTCACCGGCATCGACGCGCTGCGCCAGGAGCTCGGGCCCCGTCGCCCGGTGAGGACCCGATGGCCCTCGCCGACCGCGAGGACGCCCTGTCGGACTGGCTGGCCGGGCACGGCGTGGCGCAGGACTGGGTCCTGGGCCCGGAGCTCGCCGCCGCCGGCGCCGACGTCGACTGGTGCGAGCGGGTCGCGGCCGTCGCGGGGGAGGCGGCCCTGGCCGCCGGTCTGGAGTGGGTGGCCAGCACCCTGGAGACGACCGGCCTGCTCGCCGAGGTGAAGGACTCCACCCGGCGGATCTCCGACCTGGTCGCCGCCGTCCGGTCCTACTCCCAGCTGGACCGGGCGTCGATGCAGCGGACCGACGTCGCCGAGGGGCTGGAGAGCACGCTGATGACGCTCGCCCACCGGGTCCCCGCGGGGGTGACCGTGGTGCGGGAGTACGCCGCCGACGTCCCCCGCATCCAGGCCCTCGCCGGTGAGCTCAACCAGCTCTGGACCCACCTGGTGGACAACGCCCTCGACGCCATGGACGGCGCGGGCACGTTGCGCGTCCGGACCGGCTGGGAGCGGAGCGCGGTCGTCGTCGAGGTGGGGGACACCGGCGCCGGCATGACCGAGGAGGTCCGGGCGCACGCCTTCGACCCGTTCTTCACGACGAAGGGCGTCGGCGAGGGCACCGGCCTGGGGCTCGACATCTCCCGGCGGATCGTCGAACGCCACGGCGGCGACATCGGCATCGACCCCCGGCCGCGCGAGACCGTCCTCCGGGTCCGGCTGCCGTCCGTCGGCCCCGCCGCGCGGGCGCGACCGGCGGCCGGGACCGCCGGCTGACCGGCGCGCCCGGCAGGACTCGAACCTGCGACCAAGTGCTTAGAAGGCACCTGCTCTATCCGCTGAGCTACGGGCGCTCGGCCGCGATGATGACACCTCCGCGGGACCTGGCGTGACCCGGTGACACCCCGGGCGCCCGTCGTCCACAGGGGGCGCGTGCTCCACAGGTCGCCGACGGTGCCGCCGCCGACCTACCGGCGGCGCCAGGGTCGAGGTCGGACCGGCACCGTGCCGGCCACCGCAGACCCGAGGAGCACCGTGAGCACCACCGAGATCACCGTGACCGGCAACGTCGTCACCTCGCCCACCCGCAACCGCACGCAGCACGGCAGCGTCACCAACTTCCGCGTGGCCTCCACCGAGCGGCGCTACGACAGCAGCGTGCAGGGCTTCGTCGACGGCGCGAGGTTCTTCGTCGACGTCGAGTGCTGGGGCGAGCTGAGCGGCAACGTCTCGCACAGCGTCAGCAAGGGCGACCCGGTCATCGTCCGCGGCACGCTGCGCACCGACGAGTGGGACTCCGAGCAGGGCCGCCGCAGCCGGCCGAAGGTCCGGGCCGCGGCGGTGGGGTTCGACCTCAGCCGCGGCACCGCGGACTTCCGCAAGACGCAGCGGGCCGCGACCGCCACCCCGCAGGGGGACGAGCCGCCGGCCGATCCGGCCGATGCCGGGGAGCGGGACTACACCGGGGCGGGTGTGCCGTTGTACGAGCTGGACCCCGACTCGTCCGCGGCCGACGGCGCGCTCGACAGCGCGTTCGACGACACGCTGGACACGGCGCTGCACGTCCTGCCGGAACCGGCTCTGCAGTAGCCGTCCGCCAACTGGGAGGATCGGGGCCGAGAACGCACGGGGGCGGGCCGGCGCACGCGCCGGCCCGCCCCTCCCTGCGCATCGACACCGCACCGACGGAAGGCTCGAAGGCCCAGTGGCTCAGTACATCTACACCATGGTCCGTGCCCGCAAGGCGCACGGCGACAAGGTCATCCTGGACGACGTCACGCTGTCCTTCCTGCCCGGCGCCAAGATCGGCGTCGTCGGGCCGAACGGCGCGGGGAAGTCGACCGTCCTCCAGATCATGGCCGGCATGCAGCAGCCCTCCAACGGCGACGTGATGCTGGCGCCGGACGCCTCGGTCGGCATCCTGCTCCAGGAGCCGCCGCTCAACGAGGAGCTCGACGTCCGCGGCAACGTCGAGGAGGCGGTCAAGCCGCTGCGCGACGCGCTGACCCGCTTCGAGGAGGTCAGCGCGGCGATGGGTGAGCCCGACGCCGACTTCGACTCGCTGCTGACCGAGCAGGGCGAGCTCATGGAGGTCATCGAGAACCACGACGGCTGGGAGCTCGACGCCCGCATCGAGCAGGCCATGGACGCGCTGCGCTGCCCGCCCGGCGACGCCGACGTCACCGTCCTCTCCGGTGGTGAGCGCCGCCGCGTCGCGCTGTGCAGACTGCTGCTCGAGGCGCCGGACCTGCTGCTGCTCGACGAGCCCACCAACCACCTCGACGCCGAGAGCGTCGCGTGGCTCGAGCAGCACCTCGAGAAGTACGCCGGCACCGTCGTCGCCGTCACACACGACCGGTACTTCCTCGACAACGTGGCCCAGTGGATCCTCGAGCTCGACCGCGGCCGGGCCTACCCCTACGAGGGCAACTACTCCACCTACCTGGAGACCAAGGCCGCCCGGCTCAAGGTCGAGGGCGCGAAGGACGCCAAGCGGCAGAAGCGGCTGGCCGACGAGCTGGAGTGGGTGCGCTCCGGCGCCAAGGCGCGCCAGGCGAAGAGCAAGGCCCGCCTGGCCCGCTACGAGGAGATGGCCGCCGAGGCGGAGAAGACGCGGAAGCTGGACTTCGAGGAGATCCAGATCCCGCCGGGCCCGCGGCTGGGCAACATCGTCGTGGAGACCAGGGACCTCACCAAGGGCTTCGGCGACCGCCTGCTCATCGACGACCTGTCGTTCACGCTCCCGCGCAACGGCATCGTCGGCGTGGTCGGCCCCAACGGCGCGGGCAAGACCACGCTGTTCAAGATGCTCGTCGGCGAGGAGAAGCCCGACGACGGCGAGATCAAGGTCGGCGAGACGGTCAAGGTCAGCTACGTCGAGCAGTCCCGCAGCGGCATCGACCCCAAGAAGACGCTGTGGGACGTCGTCTCCGACGGCCTCGACCACATCAAGGTCGGCAACGTGGAGATGCCCTCGCGGGCCTACGTGGCGGCGTTCGGCTTCAAGGGCCCCGACCAGCAGAAGCCGGCCGGCGTGCTCTCCGGCGGTGAGCGCAACCGGCTGAACCTGGCGCTGACCCTCAAGCAGGGCGGCAACCTGCTGCTGCTCGACGAGCCGACCAACGACCTCGACGTCGAGACCCTCACCAGCCTCGAGGGGGCGCTGCTGGACTTCCCCGGCTGCGCCGTGGTGGTCAGCCACGACCGGTGGTTCCTCGACCGCGTGGCCACCCACATCCTCGCCTACGAGGGCGAGTCGACGTGGTTCTGGTTCGAGGGCAACTTCGCCGACTACGAGAAGAACAAGGTCGATCGGCTCGGCCCGGAGGCCGCGCGCCCGCACCGCGCGACCTACCGCAAGCTCAGCCGCGACTGACGGCCCCCTCCCGAGGCTCGGCCCGAGCATGCGAGGGCTGAGGAGGAGGGGGTCCTTACACGGCCGGCCGGAGCAGCGCTGCTCCGGCCGGCCGGCGGTGTCTCAGGGCGGGAACGCGGCCACGAGCCGTGCCTGCCTCCGCGTCTCGACGGCACGGGACCGGTAGTGCCGGCGCACGAAGGCGACCGCCTCACCGGCGGGGACACCGTCCAGGACGGCCAGGCACGCGAGGGCCGTCCCCGTGCGGCCGGTGCCACCGCTGCAGGCGATCTCGACCCGCTCGGTGAGCGACCGTTCCCACGCCTCGCCCAGAGCCGCCCGCAGGTCCGGCAGCGACGCCGGCAGCCGGAAGTCGGGCCAGCGCACCCAGCGGCTCTCCCAGTCGAGAGGACCCGGCAGCCGGCCCAGGAGGTACACGCCGAAGCGGGGGAGCGGCCCTCCGGGCAGTCCGTCGCGGAGCCCCCGTCCCCGCACGCGGCGGCCGGAGGGCAGCACCAGGACCCCCGGAGCCCCGGCGTCCCACACGTCCACGGCCGGACCGTAGGCCCGCCGCACGTCCGTGTGCGTCCCTCACGCCGCGGGCCGGTCGACGTCCGCGGCCCGCGTGCGGCAGGGTGTCGCACCGTGCGGTACACGGTGCAGGTCCCCATGCGCTGGTCGGACATGGACGCCTACGGCCACGTCAACAACGTCGTGTACCTGCAGTACTTCGAGATGGCGCGCGTCGCGCTGTTCTTCGAGCGCGCCTCACTGGAGGAGCGCACCGGACTGCGTCGCGGCACGGTCGTGGCCGCCCACGAGATCGCCTACAAGCTGCCCGTCGTCTACTCGTCCCGCCCGCTGGACGTGCAGATCTGGGTGTCGGGCATCCGGGCGGCGGCCTTCACCTGCCACTACGAGGTCTTCGACCACGAGAAGCTGGCGGTCACCGGCAGCACGCTGCTGGTGCCCTTCGACTTCTCGATCGAGCGCCCGCGCCGGCTCTCCCCGGACGAGAAGGAGTTCCTCGCCCGCTGGCTCGACGAGCCGGGGGACTGACGCCCGCCCTCACCAGCGGGCCGGCGCCCCCTGCACCACGCCGCTGCCGGCGTGCATCCAGTCGCGCGGGGGAGCGGTCTCGACCACCCGCTTGCCCAGCGGGAACAGGCCCACGGCGGCCAGCTTGAACGAGGCGATCCCGAACGGGATGCCGACGATCGTCACGCAGAACGCGACCCCGGCGGCCACGTGCACCAGCGCCAGCCACCAGCCGGCCACCAGGAACCACACCAGGTTGCCCAGCGCCGAGGCGACGCCCGCGCCGGGTGCCCGCACGGTCGTCCGCCCGAACGGCCAGACGACGAAGCCGGCCAGCCGGAACGCGGCGATGCCGAACGGGATGGTCACCACCAGCAGGCAGGCCAGCACGCCGGCGAGCGCGTAGGCCAGCGCGAGCAGCCAGCCGTGCAGCACGAGCCAGACCAGGTTGAGCAGCGTCCGGAGGGTGTCCACGGACAGACCACGGACCGGGGCGCCGCCGGGTTCCGCGGTGGGGCCGCCGGGACCAGGATCGGCCGCGCCGGCGCGGTCGGCCGACCGGCCGGGGCCACCCGAGAGGAGCAGGTCCGCGATGACCACCGACACCCGCGCACCCGACACCGACGACGCCGGGCCCGCCGCCACCGAGGCCCTGGCCGGGCGCCTGTTCCAGACCGTGCTCGCCGTCCTGGACGCGCAGGCCGTGTACCTCGGCGACCACCTCGGCTACTACCGCGACCTCGCCGCGCACGGCGCGTCCACCTCCACCGAGGTGGCCGGCCGCACCGGGACGGCCGAGCGCTACGTCCGCGAGTGGCTCGAGCAGCAGGCGGTCACCGGCATCCTCACCGCCGAGGACGACCCCGCCCGCCCCGGGGACGCCCGGGCCCGCCGCTTCACGCTGCCCCGCGGGCACGAGGCGCCACTCCTCGACGTCCTCAGCGCCGACCACCTGGTGCCGCTGGTCCGGTTCGCGGTGGCGGCCGGGCGGCAGGTCGACGCGCTCGCCGAGGCGCACCGGACCGGCGGCGGCGTCTCGTGGGCCCAGCAGGGCACCGAGGTGCGCGAGGCGCAGGCCGCGGCCAACCGCTCCCTGTTCCTCGGCCGCCTGGGCAGCACCCTCCTGCCGTCGATCCCCGACGTCGACGCGGCCCTGCGGCGCGGCGGCCGGGTCGCCGACGTCGGCTGCGGCTACGGCTGGTCGTCCATCGGCATCGCGCAGGCCTACCCGGCGGCGACCGTCGACGGCTACGACGTCGACGAGCCCTCGGTGCAGGCGGCCCGCCGCAACGCCGCCGAGGCCGGCGTCGCCGACCGGGTGCACCACCACCTCGCCGACGCCGCCACGGTGGACGACGCGGCGGGCTACGACCTGGTGACGGCGTTCGAGTGCATCCACGACCTGTCCGACCCGGTGTCGGTGCTGGCTGCCATGCGACGGCTGGTCCGCCCCGGCGGGACGGTGCTCGTCGTCGACGAGCGCGTGGCCGAGGAGTTCACCGCCCCCGGCGACGAGGTGGAGCGGCTGATGTACGGCTACAGCCTGGCCTGCTGCCTGGCCGACGGCCTCTCCCACCAGCCGTCGGCGGCCACCGGGACGGTCATGCGCCCCGGCACGCTCCGCCGCTACGCCCGGGAGGCGGGCTTCGCCGACGTCGAGGTCCTCGACCTCCCGGACGACTTCCTCCGCTTCTACCGCCTCGTCGGCTGAGTCCTCCTCAGCCTGCGACGAGGCGGGGTACCGGCCGGTCCGCGCCGGTCGGTGCCCCGCGCCGGGCGGCCTCCTCCTCGGACACCGCCCGCACGACCGCGCCCTCGGCGACCTCGCCGCCCGCGAACACCGCCGCGTTGATGCCGCCGCGGTGCACCATCGCCTTGACCAGCCGCGCGCCGGTGAGCCGCTCGAGGTGGGCGCACGGCGGGCAGCGCTTCACGCCGAACAGCAGCGCGTCGCCGACGGCGAACCACCGGCCCACCAGCGCGGGCAGGTCGATGCCGGCGGTCACCAGGTTGCGGCGGGTGTCGCCGGGCGTCAGCGGCACGCCGGCCTCCGCCGCGACCGCCGCGACGTCGGCGCCGTCGATGAGCGTCAGCTGCTTCTCCAGATCGGGGTACCGCGCCCAGGTGCCACCGCCGAGGGCGTAGCGGTCGCCCTCCAGCCCCTGTCCGGCGACCAGCCGCGCGGAGGGCACCCGCCGCATCGGCGCGGCGGCCGTCGGGGTCAGCCAGATCTCGACGACGGTCATCGTGGGACCTCCAGGGGTCATCGTGGGACCTCCACGGCGGGGGAGCGCCGGCGGCGGCGCGGGGGCGGGACGTCGTCGGCGCCGCGGGCGTCGAGCGCCTCGCTGACGTCGTGGGCCATCTGCAGCACCTGCACGAGCAGCGGCGCGATCGTCGTCCGCAGCGCGCGCACGCCGCGCGGGGACCCGCCGCGGGCGGCCTGCGCCTCGCGGATCCGGTCGGCGCGCTCGATCAGCACCGGGATGAACCGCAGCGCCATGGTGATCGCCAGGCCCACGCGCGCCGGCCGGACGCCGACCAGCCGCAGCGGCGCACTCAGCCACTCGACCACCGCGACCATCTCGCTGACCCGCGTCGTCGCCGTCACCACGGCCGCCGCCAGCACCAGCGTCAGCAGCCGCAGCGCCACGTGCGCGCCGGTGCGCGGGTCCGTGGTCAGCGCGTGGACGACGAGCAGGGCCAGCAGCCACCACCGGACCGCCCGCGCCTGCCGGGCCAGCACCGCCACCGGCAGCCGGGCGACGAGCAGCCCGACGGCCAGCGTCCCGAGCAGCGCCGCGCCGGCCGCGGTCAGCGTGGGCAGCACGAACAGCGCGACGGCCAGCACCGCGAGGGCGAGCAGCTTGGCGCCGGCCGGCAGCCGGTGGACGACGCTGGCCCGGGGAACGTACAGCGCGAGGGTCACCGGCCGGCCATCAGCGCGCGGTAGGCGGCCACGGCCGGGCCGGGGGCGGCGTCCTGGACCACGCGGCCGCGGTCGACGACGAGCACCCGGTCGAAGCCGTCGAGCAGGTCCAGCTGGTGGGTCACGACGACGACCTGCTGCTCGAGCCCGGCGATCAGCTCGGCGACCCGGCGGGCGTTGACCAGGTCCAGCAGCGTCGTCGGCTCGTCGAACACGATGCGGGCCGGGCGCATCACCAGCACGCCGGCGATGGCCAGCAGCTGCTTCTGCCCACCGGAGAGCAGGTGCGCGGGGTGGTCGGCGTGCTCGGCCAGCCCGTAGCGCTGCAGCACCTCGGCGACGCGGGCCGCGCGCTCGTCCGGCGGCACGCCCTGGTTCTCGAGGCCGTAGGCGACGTCCTCGGCCACCGTGGGCAGCACGATCTGCGCGTCGGGGTCCTGGAACACGAAGCCGACCCGGCGCCGCACCGCGCGCACCTGGGTGCGGGTGTCCAGCCCGTCGACGAGCACCCGCCCCTCCGACGGCACGACCAAGCCGTTGAGCAGCCGGGCGAAGGTGCTCTTGCCCGACCCGTTGGCGCCGACCACGCCGATCCGCGCCTCGGTCAGGGTGAGGTCGAGGCCGTCGAGGACCTCCCGGTCGCCGTAGCGGTGGGAGACCCCGCGCAGCTCGATGCCGCGCCCCGGGTCCGCGACGTCGTCCGCGGCGGGCGCCGGACCGGGACGGCGGAACCTCACCGGCTGCCGGCGGTCCGGCGGGGACGGTCGATGACGGGGTAGCTGCGCCGCACGACGTCGGCGATGGCCGCCGCGACCACGGCCTTGAACAGGTCGCCGGGGACGAACACGGCGGCGCCGGTCCAGAACGCGGGGCCCCACGCCAGGCCGGTGACCGCCTTGAGGACCGGGACGCCGATCGCGTAGATGACGACGATGCCGCCCACGACGTTGAACAGCGTGCCGCGCAGGACGTCGTAGCGGTCCCAGGAGCGCTCGGTCAGCCAGCCGACGACGAAGGCGGCCAGCGGCCAGCTGTAGAGGTAGCCGGCCGAGGCGCCGGCGAAGGGGGCCAGGCCTCCCGCCCCGCTGGCCAGCAGGGGCAGGCCGACGGCCACGAGCACGAGGAAGAGCAGCACCGCGAGGAACCCGCGGCGGGCGCCGAGGACGCTGCCGGCCAGCATCACGCCGAGGGTCTGGGCGGTGATCGGCACCGGGCCGACGTTGATCGCCGGCAGGGTCCCCAGCACCGCGATGATGGCGGCGAAGAGGGCGACGTAGGCGAGGTCCCGGGTCTTCACGGTGACTCCTTGCGAGAGGCAGCGGGCGGGCCCGCGCGGTCCCGCGGAAGGTACCGGAGGGGCGGGGGAGACCGGTCCGGCGGCCCCGCCGGACGGTTGCCGTCGGTGGCGGCGCGCTCACCTGCAGATACGTCTGCCGGTTTGCCCGGCCTGCCGGGGACGTGTTGTCTGGGGTCGCTGAGGCCTTCGGCGGACGCGCGAACAGGGCGGGACTGGACCATGGCAACCGGGTGGTGGGCGTCGCTGTGGCAGTGGGGGCGCCACGAGCCACAGGAGCTCCCGTGGCAGCAGTCGCGGGTGCCGGAGCACCGGCCCGCCCCCGCCCCGCCGGCCGCCGTCGACGACGACGCGGTCCCGCCGCAGGTCCCGCACCCGGTCCCGGCTCCGGCCGGGCCGGCGGACGACGCCCCGGCGGCCCCGCCGCCGGTGAGCGTCGTGCCTCCCCAGACGTCCGGTCCGTCCGGCCGAGCCGGGTCTCCCGACCCGGTGCGCAGCACTCCGCTGCGTCCCCCTCTCGAGACGACAGGAGCCCCATCCGTGGCAACGCTCGACAACGTGATCGCCGACCTGCTCGCGATCGAGGGCGCCAACGGCGCCGCGATCGTGGACATCGACAGCGGCATGGCCCTCGCGGCCGGTGGCACCCCCGGCTTCGACCTCAACGTGGCCGCCGCCGGCAACTCCAACGTGGTGCGCGCCAAGCTGCGCACCATCAGCGACCTCGAGCTCAAGGACGAGGTCGAGGACATCCTCATCACGCTGGGCAGCCAGTACCACCTGATCAACGTGCTCAAGGGCCAGGGCAACTCCGGCCTGTTCATCTACCTGGTGCTCAACCGCGTGACCGCCAACCTGGCGCTCGCGCGGCACAAGCTGCGGGCGGTCGCCTCCCACGTCGCCGTCTGAGCGGGCGCCTCTGAGCAGGCGGGCCGGCACCCGACCCGGACGGGGGGTCGGGGAGGGTGCCGGCCCCGGCCCTGTCCCGGGTCCCGCCCTGAGCCTGCGAAGGGCGGGGAGGACGGGGTCCTTCTTCAGGCAGCCGCGGTGGCGGCCTCGACGATGCGCTCGCGCACCGCGTCGACGGCGAGCTCGCCGGTGTCGATCCACCGCGCCACCCGGCCGTCGGCCACGATCCCGACGCGGTCGCAGCACTCGGCCAGCTCGTCGGGGTCCACCGAGACCACGACCACCGAGGTCCCGTGGCCGGTCGCCTCGTCGAGCAGCCGGCGGACCTGCCGGCGGGCCCGGACGTCGAGGCCCCGGGTCGGCTCGTGCAGGACGACGACGTCGCGTGGCGAGGCCGTCATCCACCGGGCGAGGGCGAGCTTGTGCTGGTCGCCGCCGGACAGCGCGCCGAAGACGGTGCGGATGCTCATCGTCTTGACGTCCATCTCGTGCACGGTCCGGATGACCCCGCGCAGGGTGGCGATCTCCTTGCGCAGGTCGGTGAGCGAACCCCAGGCCTCCTGGGTGAGCGTCCGGGCGATCGTCTCGCCGGGGTCGACCCCGTAGGCGTCCTCGTCGGGCCGGTACACCGGCAGCGCGAGCGAGCCGTCGTCGGTGCACCCCAGCGAGCGCTGCTCGCCGTGCAGCAGGAGCTCGTCGGTGATGGCCGGCAGCTCGCCGGACAGGGCGCCGGCGATCTCGCGGACGCCGGAGGAGCGGTGCCCGGTCAGCCCGATCACCTCGCCGCGGCGCAGCAGCAGGTCCACGCCCTCGACCGCGCCGGGCACCCGCAGGTTGCGGACCCGCAGCGCGACCTCGTCGGAGGCGGCCAGCCGCGGCGTGGTGCGCGCCGGGACGTCCTGCGCCTGCGCCGACACCGGGACTGGCGCCGGGACCGACGCGATCCGCGGCGCCGGCGGCGTCACGGGCTCGCCCACGGTCTCCGCGGCCAGCCGGACCGGGTCCATCTCCGCGGCCCGGGAGTCCAGGGCGATCCGGCCGTCGCGCAGCACCAGCACGCGGTCGACGACCTCGAGCATCTCCGGCAGCCGGTGGCTGATGTAGAGCACGCCGCGGCCCTGCCGGCTCAGCCGGGCGGCGACCGCGTGCAGGCTGGTGACCTCCGAGGGCAGCAGCGGCGCGGAGACCTCGTCGAGCACGACCATCCGGGTGTCCTCGGCGAGCACGCGGGCGGTCTCGACCAGGCCGTGCACGAAGTGCGGCAGCTCGCCGACCAGCGTGTCGGGGTCGACGTCGAGCGCCACCTCGGCGAGCAGCACCCGGGCCTGCCGCCGGAGCTCCTCCTGCGGGCGTCCGGCCTGCGCCGTGCCGCGGAAGACGGCCTGCGCGACGGTGAGCCCCGGGTCGATGTGCACGAGTTGCTGGACGACGCCGACGCCGAGGTGGCGGGCGTCCTCCGCCGACAGCGGCGCGTACGGGTGGCCCTGCAGCGTCATGGCCCCGGAGTCGGCCGCGGTGATGCCGGCAACGACGTCCCCGAGGGTGGACTTGCCGGCGCCGTTGGTGCCGACCAGTCCGACGATCTCGCCCTCGTCGAGGGCGAAGGAGACGTCTCGCAGGACGCGCCGGGCCCCGAACGACTTCGTCAGCCCCTCGACCTGCAGCAGCGCCATGGGCGGGCGAGCCTCCCCCGAGATGGGTCCCCGACGACGGGTCGGTCGACCGTGTGGAGCGTCCCCCGTGACGCCTCGTTACGACTCGGATGCTACCCGCGTCCGGATTCGGCGCCTCCTGAACGCAGGGACCCCGGGCTCTCCGGGACTACGCCTGCAGCCACACCGCCGCGTCGGCCGGCAGGGTGCCGCCGGCGACGTCGTCGCTGGCCAGCAGGACCCGTCCCTCGGGCAGCGGGACGGCCTCCGGGGACGGGTTGAGCAGGCACACCAGGCCGCCCGGACGGCGGAACGCCAGGCAGCCCTCGGGCGCCGGGAGCCACTCCAGCGACTCGCCGGAGAACGCCGGCGAGGAGGCCCGCAGGGCCAGCGCGGCCCGGTACAGGGACAGCATCGACGACGGGTCGGCGGCCTGGGCCCGAGCGGTCAGCGGCCCCCAGCCCCCGGGCATCGGCAGCCAGGTGTCGCGCTGCGACGAGAAGCCGTAGGACGGCTCGGTGCCCGACCACGGCACCGGGACCCGGCAGGCGTCGCGGCCGCGCTCGGTGTGCCCGGAGCGCTCCCAGATCGGGTCCTGCAGGACCTCGTCGGGCAGGTCGACGTCGGGCATGCCGAGCTCGTCGCCGTTGTAGACGTAGGCGGCCCCGGGGAGGGCGAGCTGCAGCAGCGCTGCTGCCCGCGCCCGCCGGGTGCCCAGCTCGCCGCCGCCGTAGCGGGTGACGTGCCGGGGCCGGTCGTGGTTGGACAGCACCCAGCAGGCGGGTGCCGGCACGCCGGCGACGGTGGCCAGCGAGTGCACGACGGCGTCGCGCAGGCCGTCGACGGTCCAGTCGGCGGTCAACAGCTTGAAGTTGAAGGCCAGCTGCAGCTCGTCGGGGCGCAGGTAGTCGGCGAGCCGGTCGTCGTCGGACACCCAGACCTCGCCGACGGCCATCGTGCCGGGGTGGGCGTCGAGGACGGCGCGGACCCGCCGGTGCACGTCGTGCACGCCCGGCTGGTCGAACCGCAGGTCGCCGGGGCCGTGGTCGTCGAGCAGGCCGGTGTCCTCCATCGGCTGCATGTCCGGGAGGCCCTCGGGCTTGGCCATCCCGTGTGCGACGTCGATGCGGAAGCCGTCGACCCCGCGGTCGAGCCAGAAGCGCATCGTCGTCTCGAGGTCGGCGAGCACCTCGGGGTCGGTGAAGTCCAGGTCGGGCTGCTCCGGTGCGAAGAGGTGCAGGTACCACTGCCCGTCGGGCACCCGCGACCACGCCGGCCCGCCGAAGACCGAGGGCCAGTTGTTCGGCGCCTGCGACCCGTCGGGGCCGCGGCCGTCGCGGAAGAGGTAGCGGGCGCGGGCGGCGGAGCCGGGCGGGGAGGCCAGTGCCTCGGCGAACCACGCGTGCCGGTCGGAGGTGTGGTTGGGGACGAGGTCGACGGTCACCCGGATGCCGGCGGCGTGCGCCTCGGCCAGCAGCGCGTCGAACTCCGCGAGGTCGCCGAAGACCGGCTCGACGTCGCGCGGGTCGGCGACGTCGTAGCCGTGGTCGGCCATCGGCGAGGGGTAGAAGGGCGTGATCCACAGCGCGTCGACGCCGAGGTCGACCAGGTGCGGCAGCCGGGCGCGGATGCCGGCGAGGTCACCGACGCCGTCGCCGCTGCCGTCGGCGAAGCTGCGGATGTAGACCTGGTAGAAGACCGCGTCGCGCCACCAGTCGGCGTCGGTGCGGCGGAACGGGCGGGCAGGGGTGAGGGAACTCACCGGGCTCCTAGGTGACATGAGGGAACGGCCCCCTCGCAGGGCCCCGCCGCGAGGGGCGAGGGGCGGGGGGCGAGGGGGTCCTTCGGGGGGTCCTCACCGGTTCTGCATGCTGTGGGCGGCCATCGTCAGGTAGGCCCACAGGGTGTCGTCCTGCTCGTCGTCGAGCTCGAGGCTGTCGACGGCGTCGCGCATGTGCCGCAGCCACGCGTCTCGCTCGGCCTCGCCGATCGCGAAGGGGGCGTGCCGCATCCGCAGGCGCGGGTGGCCGCGCTCCTGCGAGTACGTGGTCGGGCCGCCCCAGTACTGCGCGAGGAAGCGGCGCAGACGGGTCTCGGCGCCCTCCCAGTCGTCCTGGGGGTAGAGCGGCGCGAGCACCGGGTCGGCCTTGACGCCGGCGTAGAACCGGGCGACGAGGCGGCGGAAGGTCGGCTCGCCGCCGACCTCGTCGTAGAAGGTCCGTGCCGAGGGCAGGGACCGGCTCGCCTCGCTCATGGCACCGATGGTCCCGCAGCCGGGCTGTCCTGCGCCACGGCGCCCCTCGTCCGCCCGTAGGCGAGCAGCGGCGGCACGACCGCGACCAGGCCGATCCCGCCGGCCAGCGCCACGACGGCGCTCGGCGCGAGCCCCTCCGCGGCCAGCCCGGCGGCCAGCGCCCCGACGCCCTGGATGCCGTAGAGCCCGCTGACCGCGACGCCGAAGGCGCGTCCCCGGTAGGCCGGCGGCACCGCCTGCACGAAGGCGACGTTGAGCGGGATGCTCCACGAGGCGCCGAGCCCGGACACGAACAGCAGAACGACCACGAGCGCGTAGGCGCCCCGGCCGGGGCCCGCGCTCATCACCACGAGCCCGGCCAGCAGCACCGGCGCCAGCGACAGGCCGACCAGCAGCGGCATCAGCCGGTCGCTGCGCGCCGTCCCCAGCAGCCGGGCGAGCACCAGGCCGCCGACGGTCGTCCCGAGGGGCTGGGCCGCGAGCAGCACGCCGACCTGGACGGCCCGCTCGCCGAGCTCGTCGGTGAGCGGGGCGGCGATGCCCTCGGCGGCGTTGGCGAACAGGGTGCCCACCCACAGCAGGGCGATGATGGCCAGCAGCCGCGGGCTGCCGCCGATCAGCCGCAGGCCCTCGCCGGCCTCCCGCCACACCGACGCGGGCTCCGCGACGCCCTCGGTCGGCGCCGGACGCCGCTGCAGCCCGACGGTGAGCCAGACGGCGGAGACGGCGAAGGTGGCCGCGTCGGCCAGCAGCACGGCCGAGGGACTGAGCACGGTGACCAGCCCGCCCGCGGCGAGGAACCCGACGACCTGGGACATCTGCAGGCTGACGTTGGTCAGGGAGGTGGCGACGGCGTACCGCTCGCCCTCCAGGACGTCGGCCATGAGCGCCGCGCGGGCCGACTCGAAGGGCGGCGCGAACAGCGAGACGAGTAACAGCAGCGCCAGCAGGACGGGCAGCGGCGTCCCGGGGACCGCCATGCCGGCGACCAGGGCGGCGCGGACGACGTCGCTGGTGATCAGCACCCGGTGCCGCGGGAAGCGGTCGGCGATCGTGGCGAGCACCGGCCCGCCCAGCGCCCACGGCAGGAAGCCGAGCGCGAAGGTGAACGCCGCCAGCAGTGGTGAGTCGGTGCGCTGGTAGACGAGGACGGTGAGCGCGACCCGCGCGAGCTCGTCGCCGATGGTCGACAGCGTGTAGGTGCCGAACAGCGGGCGGAACTCGCGGACGGCGAAGACCTCGCGGAAGGTCGCCGGCCGGCCGTCCCCGGTGGTCATCGGGCGCCGTTGCCCGCAGCGCCGGAGGAAGCGCCGATCAGCGGGGGTGGCGTCCTGATGCCCTCGGCGACGAAGCGCTCCTTGAGCCGCATGCGCAGCTCCCGGCCGACCCGCCACTGGTCGGCGTTGGTGGTGCGCACCTGCACCCGCATGAAGACGCCCTCGGCGGTGATCTGCTCGACGCCGAGGGACTCCGGCTCGGCCAGCAGCACCGCCGACCAGTCCTCCTCGGCGTACACGCGGTCGGCCACCTCCTGCATGACCCGGCGGCAGCGCTCGAGGTCGGTGTCGTGCGCGACGGGCATGTCGATGACCACCTGGGCGTAGCCCTGGCTCTTGTTGCCCACGCGCAGGATCTCGCCGTTGCGGGCGTACCAGACGACGCCGTTGACGTCGCGCAGCCGGGTGATCCGCAGGCCCACCGCCTCGACGGTGCCGCTGGCCTCGCCGAGGTCGACGACGTCGCCGACGCCGTACTGGTCCTCGAGGATGATCCCGATCCCGGCGATGAAGTCCTTGATCAGGTTCTGCGCGCCGAAGCCGAGCGCGACGCCGACGACGCCGGCGCTGGCCACGATCGGCGCCAGGTTGAGGCCCAGCTCGCCGAGCACCAGCACGACGGCGATGCCCATGACGACGAACGACGCGACGCTGCGCAGCACCGACCCGATCGCCTCGGCGCGCTGGGTGCGCCGGGCGGCGACCTGCTCGAGCGGGTCGGTGCCGCCGGCGGCGGCGCGGTTGCGCAGCGGCCGCAGGATCGTGGGCATCGCGCCGGTGGCGGTGCGGTCGGTCAGCCGCCGGATCGCCCGGTGCAGCAGCATCCGGACGACGGCGGCCACCACGACCACCAGCAGGATCTTCGCGGGTTTCTCGATCAGCGCTTCGGCGTTGGTGGCCAGCCAGCCCAGGCCGGACAGCTCGTAGACCTTGGCGCACAGGGTGGTGGGATCGGTCAGGCACGCGGGGGCGGCGTCGCCGAGGCCGCTGTCGGCGGCGGCGATCATCACGGAGGGTGGAGCGGTCATCACTCTCCATGGTGTCAGGTCGGGACGGCGGATCAGGAGGGCGGCGCGCCCCAACCGGACAGACCGGTGGCCGCGGCGAGGAAGGCCAGCTGGTCGGCGGCCAGGCCGACGGTGCGGCTGACCGCCCGGGCGCCGTGGCCGACCGACGTCTCCCGCCGCAGGACGACGGGCGCCTCCGCGCTCGTCGCCGCCTGCAGCGCGGCGGCGAGCTTGCGGGCGTGCAGCGGGTCCACGCGGGTGTCGGACTCGAAGGTCGTGAACAGCGTCGCCGGGTAGGCGGTGCCCTCCCGCACGGCGTGGTACGGCGAGTAGCCCAGCAGCCAGCCGAGCTCGACCGGGTCCTCGGCGGTGCCGTACTCGTCGTTCCAGGTGCGGCCCAGGCCGAAGCGCTCGTACCGGACCATGTCCAGCAGCGGGGCGCTGCAGACGACGCCGGCGGCGAGGTCGGGCCGCTGGGTGAGGGTGGCGCCCACGAGCAGGCCGCCGTTGGACCCGCCCATCACCGCCAGCTGCCGGTGCGTCGTCCAGCCCTCGGCGACCAGGTGCTCGCCGGCGGCGGCGAAGTCGTCGAAGACGTTCTGCTTCCGCTCGCGCATCCCGGCGCGGTGCCACTCCTCGCCGTGCTCGGAGCCGCCGCGCAGGTTGGCCACCGCCCAGACGCCGCCGGCGGCGACCCACGCCAGCGCCTGCGCCGAGTAGCCCGGCGTCAGCGAGACGTTGAAGCCGCCGTAGCCGTAGAGCACGGTCGGCCGCGGGGTGTCCGGCGTCCCGCTGCCGGAGAGCACGAACAGGTGCACGGGCGTCCCGTCGGGCGAGGTCGCGTGCGTCTCCACGACGGTCATCTCCGGCACCTCGCCGGCCACCGGCGCGCGCTCGTCCTCGGCCAGCGCCCTCGGCTCGGCGGCGTCCCAGCGCAGCACCGACGGCGGGGTCGCGTGGTCGGTGTAGCCCACCCACGCCGTCGTCCCGCCCTCGGGCGGTGCGCTGACGCCGGAGACGCTGCCGGCGCCGAGGCCGGTCACCTCCGCCAGCCGGCCCGAGCCGTCCGCGGCCCACACCGAGAGCCGGTCGGTGGCGTCGACCGAGTGGACGGCGAGCACCTGCAGCGACCCGTCCGCGCCGTCGACCAGCGCGACGTCGGACAGCACGCCGTCGTCGGACTGCGGGACGACGTCGGTCCACGCCTCGACCGGCCAGGTGGCGGGGTCGGCGGGGTCGGCGACGGCCAGCCGCCAGCGCGGGGTGCCGCGGTCGCTCAGCAGCCACAGCCGGCCGTCGCGGGCCACCCAGGCGGCGGTCTGCGCGTCGACGCCGACCTGGAGCTCCCGCAGGTCGCCGTCTCCCGCGAGGTCGGCCAGCCAGACGTCGTCGCGCGGCGCGGTCCCGGCGGAGGCGGACACGGCCAGCCAGCGGCCGTCCGCACTGACCCGGACGCCGTAGTAGTTGGTGGGGTCGAGCCCCTCGCCGTGCACCAGGACGTCGCCGTCGGGGTCGGCCCCGACCCGGTGGCGCCACACCCGGCGGTGGAACTGCTCCTCGCCGGCGGGCACCTGGCCGGGGGGGAGCCGGCGGACGTAGAAGAGCTCCTCGCCGCCGGGCAGCCAGGCGACGGGGGAGTAGCGGCAGCGGTCGACCGGGCCGTCGACCTGCTTCCCCGTGGCGACGTCGAGGACGTACAGCCGCGACTCCTCGTCGCCGCCGGTGGACAGCTGGTAGGCCAGCCGGTCGCCCTCCCACGACGGCGACCAGGCGTCGAGCGTCGTCGTCCCGGCCGGGTCGACCTCCACGGGGTCGACCAGCACCCGGACGGTGCCGTCGGGCTCGCGGACCCGCAGGACGGCGTGCTCCTGGCCGGGGTCGCGGCGGGTGGAGAACGCCCGGCCGCCGCGGTGCACCGGGACGCCGACGGCGCCGGCGTGCACGAGCCGCTCGAGGTGGGCGGCGAGGTCGGCGCGCAGCGGGAGGGCGCCGAGCACCTCGGCGGTGAGGGCGTCCTCTGCGGCGGTCCACGCCTGCGTCCGCGGGTCGCCGGCGTCCTCCAGCCAGCGGTAGGGGTCGGCCACGCGGTGGCCGTGCAGGTCCTCGACCAGGTCGAGCTTCTCGGCGTCGGGGTAGCGCACCCGGACCACCGTAACCGCGGCCGTGGGCTCCCCACGAGCGCCACCGGGCCTGGTCAGGGCACTATGGGCTTGCTCACGGGCCGCCCCGGTACGGCGGTCCGGGGCCTCCGGAGGTGCTCCGTGTCGCGTTCCGCGTCCGGGTCGTCGCCGGCGGGCCACCCAGGTCCGCGGCGCGACCCCGTCCCCGTCCCCCGGCTGCCCGTGCCCTCGTCCGGCACGACGGCCGCCACGCTGCTGCTGAACGCCACCTACGAGCCGCTGTGCGTGGTGTCCAGCCGCCGCGCGATCGTGCTGGTCCTGGCGGACAAGGCGGTCCCGGTCGACGACGCCGCCGAGGTGGTCCACGCCGAGCGCGTGAGCCTGCCGGTGCCCGTGGTCGTGCGCCTGACCCGGTACGTGCGGGTGCCCTACCCGGCCCAGGTCCCGCTGTCGCGGCGCGCGGTGTTCACCCGCGACGGGCAGACCTGCGTCTACTGCGGCAGCTCGGCGACCAGCATCGACCACGTGGTGCCGCGCAGCCGGGGCGGCACGCACACGTGGGACAACGTCGTGGCCGCCTGCCGCCGGTGCAACCACACCAAGGCCGACCGCTCGCTGGCCGAGCTGGGCTGGAAGCTGCCGCACCCGCCGCACACCCCGAGCGGCGCGGCCTGGCGGCTGCTCGGCGCCCGCAGCGTCGACCCGCGCTGGCGCGAGTGGCTCGGCGTGCCGGAGAGTGTCTCGGCATGACCTCGGCCGGCACCGCCCGACGGCTGTGGGCGCTGGGTGAGCCGTACCACGCACTGACGTACTTCTCCGACGAGTCGCGGGCCGCGGCGGAGGCGGCCGGGCTGACCGGCTTCTGGTCGGCCTACTTCGCGATGCGCGCGGCGCCGCTCGGGCCGGTGGGCCCGGAGGTCGTGACGGCGACCTTCGTCAACTTCGCGCCGTCCTTCGTCGCCCGCCGCGTGCCCGCGGTGTGGGACGCGGTGACGCCGGCCGGGGCGCTGGCGGCCCGGCTGGCAGGCGTCGACGCGACGGTGCGCCGGGTGCTGGGGGAGTGGGCGGCCTCGGCCGAGGCGGCGGAGGCCGCGGGGCTGGCGCGGGTCGCCGCCGATGCGGTCGACCTGCCCGGCCGTCCGCTCGCCGCGGCGAACGCGGCGGTGGCCGTCCCCGACGAGCCGCACCTGGCGCTGTGGCAGTCGCTCACCACCCTGCGCGAGCACCGCGGCGACGGGCACACCGTCGCGCTGGTCGGCCGCGAGGTGTCCGGTGTCGGCGCTCACGTGCTGGTGGCCGCGGCGGGGCGGGTGGACCGCGAGTGGCTGCAGAAGGCCCGCGGGTGGGACGACGACGCGTGGGCCGCCGCGTCCGACGAGCTGGCCGGCCGCGGCTGGCTCGACGGCGACGAGCTGTCGGCCGAGGGCCTGGCCATGGTCACCGCGATCGAGACCGACACCGACCGCCTCGCCCTCGCCCCGTGGCGGACCCTCGGTGACCCCCGCTGCGACCGCCTGGCCGAGCTGCTGGTGCCCGTGCGCCGCGCCGTCGTCACCGCCGGGCTGTTCCCCGACCGCAACCCGATCGGCGTCCCCCCCGACGTCACCTAGCCAGGCATAGGAAGCAATACGCACGTATCGGGGCGTGAGACGTGCGCATTGCTTCCTATGCCTCGTCAGGTGACGGGGGCGCGCTCCTCGGGGTAGGCGGCCCAGCCGCCGTCCTCGAGGAGCAGGCGGAAGCGGTCGACGGCGTCCCAGACGTCGACGAACCGGGTGTAGAGCGGCGCGGGCCCGAGGCGGACGCGGTCGGGTGTGCGGAAGTCCGGCACCACCCCGCGGTCGACCAGCGCCTGCGTCAGCTGCCAGGCGTGCGGGTGCGCCAGCGTGACGTGCGACCCGCGGCGGGCGGCGTCGCGGGGGCTGGCCAGCGCCACGCCGTGCGGTGCCAGGTGGGCGTCGGCGAGGTCGACCAGCAGCCCGGTGAGCGCCCGCCCCTTCGCCGCCAGCCGGTCGATGCCCGCCTCGGCCACCAGCCGCGCCCCCACCTCCACCGCGGCGGCCGCGAGCACCGGCGGCGTCCCGGTGGCGAACCGCCCGATGCCCGGCACCGGGTCGTACACCGGCCCCATCGCGAACTGGTCGCGCTGGCCGAACCAGCCCCAGATCGGCTGGCGCAGCGACTCCTGCAGCTCCCCCCGCACGTAGAGGAACGCCGGCGCGCCGGGCCCGCCGTTGAGGTACTTGTACGTGCACCCGACGGCGAGGTCGACCCCGTTGGCGGCCAGGTCCAGCTCCACCGCGCCGGCGGCGTGCGAGAGGTCCCAGACGACGAGCGCGCCGGCGTCGCGGGCCGCCGCCGTCACCGCAGGGACGTCGGCCAGCGCCCCCGACCGGTAGGCCACCGCCGACAGCACGACGACGGCGACCCGCTCGTCCAGCGCGGCGGCCAGGTCGGCGGGGTCGAGACCCTCGTCGACGTCGGCGGGCACCTCGCGCACGGTCATCCCGCGGGCGGCCGCGATGCCGGCGACGACGTAGCGGTCGGTGGGGAAGTCGTCGGCGCAGCAGACCAGCACGTCGCGGCCGGGCCGGGCGTCGGCGGCGGCCACCACCAGCTCGTAGAGGTCGACGGTGGTGGTGTTGGCCATCAGCACCTCACCGGGCCGCGCCCCGAGGACGCCCGTGCCGATGACGTCGCCGACCCGCGTGCCGACGTCGATCCACGACGCCCACGACCCGACCAGCCCGCGGCCCCACTCCTGCTCGGCCACCCGCGCCAGCGCCGCCGGGGTGTCGCGCGGCATGCGGCCCAGCGAGTTGCCGTCGAGGTAGAGCAGGCCGTCCTCGACGCCGGCGAAGCGGTCGCGGAACCCGGCCAGCGGGTCGGCGTCGTCGAGCGCCTCGGCGGCGGCGCGGGTCAGGTCCGTCTGGGCCAGGTGCACGAAGACCTGTCTACCGCGCGGGCTAGCGTCGCCGCCCGTGACCGGGACGCAGCTGCACGAGCTCACCGCGCTGGAGCAGGCGGCCGCCGTCCGGGACCGGACGGTGAGCCCGGTCGAGCTGGTCGAGGCCGCGCTCGCCCGGGTCGAGGCCCTCGACGCCGGCCTCGGCGGCTTCGTCACCGTCACGCCCGAGCGCGCGCTGGCCGCGGCCGCCGACGCCGAGGCCCGGGCGCTGCGCGGCGGGGACCTCCCGCCGCTGCTCGGCGTCCCGACGGCGATCAAGGACCTCAACAACACCGCCGGCGTCCGCACCACCTTCGGCTCCGCGGTCTACGCCGACTTCGTGCCCGGGTTCGACGACGCCGTCGTCACCAAGCTGGCCGCGGCCGGGACGGTCAGCCTCGGCAAGACGAACACACCTGAGTTCGGCTTCCCCTGCTACACCGACAACGACGTCGCCGGCCCCGCCCGCTGCCCGTGGGACCCGACCCGGCTGGCCGGGGGCTCCAGCGGCGGCGCGGCCGTGGCGGTCGCGGCCGGGATGCTGCCGTTCGCGCAGGGCAGCGACGGCGGCGGCTCGATCCGCATCCCGGCCAGCATCAACGGCCTGTTCGGCATCAAGCCCACCCGCGGCCGGGTGAGCAACGCACCGCTGGGCAGCGACGTCACCGGGCTCGGCACCAACGGTCCCCTGGCCCGGACGGTCCGTGACGCCGCCGCGATGCTCGACGCGATGGCCGGCCCGGTCCCCGGCGACACGACGTGGGCGCCGCCCCTGCCGCCCGGCGAGACCTTCCTCGGCTGCGCCGACCGCCCGGTCGGGCGGCTGCGGATCGGCCGGGCACTGGAGTTCCCGCTGCCCGGTGCCGTCCTCGAGCCCGAGGTGGCCGCCGCCCTCGACGACGCCGCCCGGCTGCTCGAGTCGCTCGGGCACGAGGTGGTCGACGTCCCGGGCGGTCTGATCTCCCCTGAGGTGCTGGGCGCCTTCGAGCGGGTGTGGGCGCTGTCGGGGGCGACCCTGGCGGTGCCGGCCGGCCGGGTGGGGGAGCTGCGGCCGCTGACCCGCGAGCTGCGGGCCCGCGGGCTGGCGCTGTCGGCGCAGGCGGCGATGGAGGCGCTCAACGCGCTGAGGAACTTCTCCCGCCGGTACGTGCAGGCCACCGACGGCTTCGACGTCCTGCTCGCCCCCGTGACGACGATGACGCCACGGCCGCTGGGCTGGTTCGACGCCGACGGCGACGGCGCCGCGGACTTCGCGCGGCAGGAGCGCTACGCCGCCTTCACCGCGCTCTACAACGTCACCGGCCAGCCCGCCGTCAGCGTGCCGCTGCACTGGACCGCCGACGGCCTGCCGATCGGCACGATGCTGGTCGGGCGGCCCGCGGACGAGGCCACGCTGATCGCGCTCGCGGCCCAGCTGGAGGAGGCCCGGCCGTGGGCGCACCGACACCCGCCGGGCTGGCACGCCGACGCATGACCGATCACCGCGGGCGGTAGATTCCCGGGCGTGAGCGTCGTCGAGACCCTGCTCGTGTTCGTCGTGGCCCCGCTGGCGGTGTACGTCTTCTTCTGGGCGATGACGTACCTGCCCGGGGGCCGCAAGCGCCCGGGCATCCGCTACAAGCCGGGGCAGCCCTGGGAGCACGAGCCGGTCTGGTACGAGCCCCAGCCCGAGAACGCCCCGACGCACGCCGCCGGCGAGGGCGACACCCAGGCGGTGGGCTCCTCGCTCTACGGCGAGACGGCGGCCATCGGCTCGGGCCACGGGTCCGGCCACGGCGCCTCGCTCGACGGCCACGGCTCCAGCGCCGTCGGCTCCAGCGTCATCGCGGGCACGCGCGGTGCCACGGCGGTCTCGGCCGGCACACCCGTGCCCTCCGCCGGCGGCCCGCTCGGCGGCGCCCGCGGGACCTGGTGACCCGGTGATCCCCACCCACCCCTCGACCTCCCCCGGAGTTCCGCGATGACCCGCGTGCTGGATGCCGAGCCCCACGACAGCGGCACGGTCGACACCGCGCCGAACCGGGCCGACCAGGGCTACGACACGATCTTCAGCTACCGCGAGCTGGCGCGGCTCGACGAGGCGCTGACCATGTCCTCGCGCGAGACCGGCCTGCGCTTCACGCTGTACATCGGCGACCTCGGGCCCAGGACCCGAATCCGCGCCGAGGAGCTGCACGCCCGCGGTGGCGACCCGGTCGACTCGGTGCTGCTGGCCGTCTCGCCCGGCCAGCGGGTCATCGAGGTGGTCACCGGGGCGTCGGCCGCCCGCCGGCTGCCCGACCGGGCGTGCGCGCTCGCGGTGCTGTCGATGACCAACTCCTTCGCCGCCGGTGACCTCGTGGGCGGCATCGTCAACGGCCTGCGGCAGCTGTCCGACCAGGCCGGCCACCCGCACTCCGCGCGCCGCCACTGACGACCGCACGGTTCACTTCCCGGCGGCGTCCCGCTGCCGGGCGCGCAGCGCGCGGGCGATGCCGTCACGGCCCTCGGAGACCAGCCGGTGCAGCGGGGCGGGGTGCCCCTCCTGGCCCAGCCACGTGTCGGCGGCCTGCAGCGTGCGCTCCTCGACCACCGGCGGGAACAGGTACTGCACGGCGTTCTTCGCGATCTCGCCGGGCCGGCGGTCCCACATGGGGCCGATCTCGGCGAAGTACCGCTCGACGTACTCCGCGGTGAGCTCGCGCTGCGCGGGGTGCCAGAAGCCGGCCACCAGCGCCTCGTGCACGGCGTTGGGCACGTCGGCGTCGTGGAAGGCGCGCTTCCAGGCCGCCGCCTTCGCCTCGGCCGTCGGGCGCAGCGTCCGGGCGGTCGCGGCCCGGCGGATCCCGGTGGCGGTGGCGTCGCGCTCGGCCTCGGCGTCGATCTCGGCGTCCCCCGCCGCGCCGATGGCGACCAGGCCGTGGAGGAAGGCCCACCGGGCGTCGGTGTCGACGGCCAGGCCCTCGACCGTCCGCGAGCCGTCGAGCAGCCCGCGCAGCACCGCCGCGTGCTCCTCGGTGCGGGCGGCCGACGCCAGGGTGCGCGACCACTGCAGCTGCTCGTCGCTGCCCGGGGCCGCCGACTCCAGCGCCTGCACCGCCTTGTCGGCCAGCGCGGCCCAGCCGGTCTCGGCCCACCGCGGGTCGGCGTAGGAGGTCAGCGACGACTGCACCCGGGCCAGCAGCGACTGCACGACGCTGATCTCGGTCTCGGCGTCGATCCCGCCGAGCACCAGCTGCACCCACTCGCGGGCGGGCAGCTCGGCGTCGCGGGTCATGTCCCAGGCCGCCGCCCAGCACAGCGCGCGGGCCAGCGGATCGGGGACGGCGCCGATCGCCTCGCGCAGCGTCGTCAGCGAGCGCTCGTCGAGGCGCAGCTTGGCGTAGGTGAGGTCGTCGTCGTTGACCAGCACCAGGTCGGCCGCCGGGTGCCCGACCAGGTCGGCCACCTCGGTGCGGGCGCCGTCGACGTCGAGCTCCACCCGGGTGGTGCGGGTGAGCCCGTCGGGCCCGCGGTCGTAGAGGCCCACGGCCAGCCGGTGCCGGCGCAGCACCGGGTGCTCCGGGACGGCGGTCTGCTCGATGGCGAAGGAGGCGTACCGGCCGTCGTCGGTGAGCTCGTACACCGGGCGCAGGGTGTTGACCTGGCTGGTCTCCAGCCACTGCGCCGACCACTCGCTGAGGTCCCGGCCGGTGGCCTCCGACAGCGGGTCGAGCAGGTCGGCCAGCGTGGTGTTGCCGTACTCGTGGTCGCGGAAGTACTGCCGGATCCCGGCGAGGAACTCCTCGCGGCCGACGTAGGCCACCAGCTGCTTGAGCACCGAGGCGCCCTTGGCGTAGGTGATCCCGTCGAAGTTCACCTCGACGGCCGCGACGTCGACCATGTCCGCGGCGATCGGGTGGGTCGAGGGCAGCTGGTCCTGCGCGTAGGCCCAGGCCTTCTCGGCGTTGGCGAACGTCGTCCACGCGGTCGTGTACTCGGTGGCCTCGGCCTGGCACAGCGTGGAGATGTAGGTGGCGAAGGACTCGTTGAGCCACAGGTCGTCCCACCAGCGCATGGTCACGAGGTCGCCGAACCACATGTGCGCCAGCTCGTGCAGCACCGTCTCCGAGCGCCGCTCGTAGCGCGCCCGGCTGGTCCGCGAGCGGAAGACGTAGTCCTCCAGCACGGTCACCGCACCGGCGTTCTCCATCGCGCCGGCGTTGAACTCCGGCACGAACAGCTGGTCGTACTTGTCGAACGGGTACGGGTAGTCGAACACCCGGTGGTAGAACTCGAAGCCCTGCTTGGTGACCCGGAACAGCTCCTCGGGGTCGAGGTGCTCGGCCAGTGAGGCGCGGCAGTACAGCCCCAGCGGGATGTCCTCGTAGGCGTCGGTCACCCGGGCGTAGGGCCCGGCGATCAGCGCGACCAGGTAGGTCGAGAGCCGCTTGGTCGGCTCGAAGTGCACCAGCTGCGAGCCGTTCGGGCCGGCCTCGATGGTGCGCCCGCCGGTGTTGGAGACGACCTGCCAGTCGAACGGCGCCACGACGTGCACCTCGTAGGTGCCCTTGAGGTCGGGCTGGTCGAAGCAGGCGAACACGCGCTTGGCCTCGGCCGGCTCGAAGTGCGTGTAGAGGTAGACCTGGCCGTCCTCGGGGTCCTCGAAGCGGTGCAGGCCCTCGCCGGAGTTGGAGTACCGGCAGTCGGCGTCGACGACGAGGGTGTTGTCGGCGGCGAGGTCGGGCAGCGGCAGGCCGCCCTCCTCGGTGTAGGTGGAGACGTCGAGCTCGTTCCCGTTGAGCGTGGCCGAGCGCACCGTCTCGGCGACCAGGTCGACGAACGAGGCGGCGCCGGGCTCGCGGCAGGTGAAGCGCACCGTCGTCGTCGAGCGGAAGGTCCCGGTGCCGGGGTGCCCGTTCCCGTCGGTGAGGTCGAACTGCAGGTCGTAGCTGTCGACGGCCAGCAGGCGGGCGCGCGCGGCGGCGTCGTCGCGGGTCAGGTTGGGTACGGCCACGCCGGGCAGCTTCCCACGGACGGCCGACACGCCCGCCGGGGACGGGGGAACAACCGGCCTGACCGGGCACTTGGCAGGCGCAGGAGCCGGTGCCGCACGGGCCGGCTGCGACGACGAGAGGGAGACGACGGATGACTGAGGCAGTGCAGAGCTCGCCGGTGAGGGCCCGGGTGGACTTCTGGTTCGACCCGCTGTGCCCCTGGGCGTGGCTGACCAGCCGCTGGGTCCTGGAGGCGGCCAAGGTGCGCGATATCGACCTGCACTGGCACGTCATGTCCCTGTCGGTGCTCAACCGCGGCCGCGACCTGCCGGAGGAGTACCAGCAGATGATGGAGCAGGCGATCGGTCCCGTCCGGGTCGCGATCGCCGCCGCCGAGAAGCACGGCGACGAGGTCCTCGGTGACCTCTACACCGCCATGGGCACGCTCCGGCACCACGAGGAGCTGGAGCTCGACGCGCTGATCGCCCCGGCGCTGGAGAAGGTCGGCCTGCCCGCCGAGCTGGCCGAGGCCGCCGGCTCCACCGAGTACGACGAGGCGCTGGAGAAGAGCCACCACGCCGGCATGGACCCGGTCGGCGACGACGTCGGCACCCCGGTCATGCACATCGACGGCGTCGCCTTCTTCGGGCCGGTCATCAGCAAGGTGCCCACGGGCGAGGACGCCGGCAAGGCCTTCGACGGCGCCGTCCTGCTGGCCAACCTGCCCGACTTCTGGGAGCTGAAGCGCACCCGCACGTCCGGCCCCGACATGGACTCGGTGCCGGCCGACACCCTCGAGCTCACCCGCCGCTGACCACGGGGCCCCGCTGCAGGGGCCCGGACGGGCGCGGCATGCTGATCGCGTGTCGCGCCCCGTCCGCCAGCGGATCCTGATCACCGGCGCCAGCTCGGGCCTCGGCATGGGGATGGCGCGCCGTTTCGCCGCCCGGGGCCGCGACCTCGCGCTGGTCGCCCGCCGCGCCGCGCTGCTCGAGGAGCTGAGCGACGAGTTGGTCGCCGCGCGCCCCGGCATCCGCGTGGTCACCGCCGCGATCGACGTCGACGACGCCCACGCCGTGGCCGAGGGTGTCCCCGCACTGGCCGCGCAGCTCGGCGGCATCGACCGGTTCGTCGCCAACGCCGGCATCGGCAACGGCTCCTCGGTCGGCACCGGGGCCGCCGCGGCCAACCGGGCGATCCTGGCCACCAACGTGCTCGGCACCCACGCGCAGTGCGAGGCCGCCGTCGAGCTGTTCCGCGCGCAGGGCTCCGGTCACCTGGTGCTGATCAGCTCGGTGGCCTCGGTCCGCGGCATGACGGGCACCCGCACCGCCTACGGCGCGAGCAAGGCCGCGCTCAACGCGCTGGCCGAGGGCATCCGGTCTGACCTGCTCGGCACCGGCATCCGGGTGACCACGGTGCTGCCCGGCTACATCGAGACCGACATCAACGTCGGCCGCCGCGGCCCGTTCACCGTCGACCTCGACACCGGCGTGGACGCCCTCGTCGCCGCGATCGAGCGGGAGCCGGTCCGCGCCTACGTGCCCGAGTGGCCGTGGCGGCCGGTGTCGGCCCTGCTGCGGGTGCTGCCGCTGCCGGTGCTCCGCCGTCTCACCTGAGGAGCCGTCTCACCTGAGGAGCCGTCTCACCGAGGCGGGACGCCGCGGTCCGCATCGTCGCCTCGTCGTAGGGGCCGCAGTCGAGCCGGCCCTCGCCGACGGCGGCGAGCACCGCGAGCAGCTCCTCGCGCTGGGCGCCGACGAACGCGGCGTCCACGACCGCGCCGTGCCCGGGGACCACCGGACCGCGGGCCATCACGTGCAGCCGCCCGAGCGTCGCCGGCCACTCGGCGGGGAACGCGTCCTCGAACGCCGGCGGGGCGCCCTCCTCCACCAGGTCCCCGGCGAAGACGGTGGTCCCGTCGCGGCCGTCCTCGACCTCCACCACCAGGTCGTGCCCGGTGTGCCCGCGGCCGAGGAACCGCAGCACCACCTCCACGCCGCCGACGTCGAGCACGGCCACGTCGTCGACCAGCGCGTCCGGCGGGTCCAGCGGCGCCCGCCGCACCTGCTCGGCGGCCTCGGCGTCCCCGTCCGCCAGCAGCTCGGCCACGCGGGCGGCGCGCTGCGCCTCGCCGGTGGCGAGCAGGTCGGCCGCGCAGCCGCGCGACCCCCAGATCGTCGCCGGGCGGAAGGTGGCGTTGCCGAAGCAGTGGTCGTAGTGGGCGTGGGTGTCCACCACCGTCCACGGGTGCGGGGTCACCCGGCGGACCGCGGCGATCAGGTCGGCGGCCTCGCCGAGGTGCGACCGGGTGTCGACGACGAGGCACGCGTCCTCGCCCACGACCAGACCGCAGTTGAGGTCGAGGGATTCGTGCCGCCGCACGAACACGCCGTCGGCGACCTCCCGGAAGGTCACCAGCAGATCCGCATCGGCCGGCCGCGGGCGTCGCGGGTGCCGTCGCCCACGCACTCCGCGACGCCGTCGGCCAGCCGCCGGGCCGACCACGCGGCGGCGCAGGCGTCCAGCGCGTCGACGGCGGGCAGGCCGGGCGGGGCGGCGGCGAGCGCGTCGAGCACGTCCATCACCGGCTGCAGCGCACGGATCCGCTGCGCCAGCCCGCGCGCGCTCGACTTCGGAGCGCCCACCCGGTCGTCGAGCGCGCGGAACGCCAGCTCCGGGTGCACCTCGACGACGTCGTCGCGGGGCGGGTCGCCCAGGGCGTCGTCGAGGGCCGCGATCGACCGGACGAGTCGGAAGGACTGCGCCGACAGCGACCGGCCGCCGGTCGCCTCGACCGACAGCCGCCGCGCGTCGGCGTAGTCGCGGGCGCCGAGCACCGCGCGCACCGGGGCGGGGAAGACCGAGCTGCCGGCCCGCCCCAGACGACTTCGGGCCTCGACGTCACAGGCCCGCACGCCGTCGTCGGACAGCCCGACCGGCATGTCGATGCCCACCACGTCGACGTCCGGCACGGCCAGGACGGCGGCGACGTCGGACAGGGCGAGCAGGGCCACCGTGCGGCCCTCCAGCAGTGCCCCGGCCCAGGCCCCGCGCCAGCCGTCGACCCCGAGCACCGCCACGTGCCGACCCTGACAGACTCGGGCCATGCGCGTCTTCGTCGGCACCGACCACGCCGGGCTGGACTTCAAGGAGCACCTCAAGCAGGCGCTCACCGAGGCCGGGCACGAGCCGGTCGACTGCGGCGCCCACGACTACGACCCGCAGGACGACTACCCGCCGTTCTGCTTCGAGGTCGGCGAGCGGGTGGTCATCGAGCCGGGCAGCCTCGGCGTGGTCATCGGCGGGTCGGGCAACGGCGAGCAGATCGCGGCGAACAAGGTGCCCGGTGTCCGCGCCGCCCTGGTCTGGAACCGGGAGACCGCCGAGCTCGCGCGGGCGCACAACGACGCCAACGTGTGCGCCGTCGGCGCCCGCCAGCACTCGATCGAGGAGGCCACCGCGCTGGTGCTGCACTTCCTCGCCTCCCCGTGGAGCGACGAGGAGCGGCACGCCCGCCGGATCGGCCTGATCAGCGACTACGAGCAGAACCGGCACCGCCCCGCCGGCGGCCTCCCCACCCGCGACGAGGTCGTCTAGGCCCCGCTGCAGGGGCCCGCGCCGAGCGTCAGCGAGGCGTGGGGGCAGCGGGGTCCTCCTAGAACTGGTCGGGGCAGAACGGGCTCACCGGCCAGGAGAACGCCGTCGCGGCCTGGGTGACCGCGCCGGGGCTCACCTCGGTGACCCGGCCGGCCGCCTGCAACGTGCCCAGCGAGACGCCGCCGAGGTAGGCCGCCGCCAGCGCGTCGACGTCGACCACCAGGTCGGGGTCGCCGTCGGTGGGGGCGCAGAAGGCCCCGGCCGGGTGCCCGCGCAGCCACCAGCGGCCGTCGTTCCAGGGGCAGAACCGGTCGCGCACCTCGATGACCATGTCGATCGGCGCGGGGTAGCGGCGCGCGGCCAGCGCCCGGCCGACGTTGACCAGCCGCAGCCACAGCCCGTCCAGCGGCCGCGCGTGCAGCGCCCGCGGATCGGCCAGCAGGTGGCGCAGCGGGTCCTCGGCGGGGGCGTAGGCGGACTCCACCGTGCGCACCAGGTCGATGTCGAGCAGGTACCGCCACAGCGCGGCGTACGCGGGCGTGCTGCGGGCCCGCACCTCCTCGACGACGACGGTGCCGTCGGGCTCGCCGTCGTCGGTCCACCGCGAGCGGACGCGGAAGGCGGCGTGGCCGGTGACCTCGCCGTCGACCTCGGTGTGCAGGAGGAACCGGCGCGCGCTCGCCCGGCCGCGGTGCTCGGCGGGATCGCGCAGCAGTCGCTCCCACCAGCGCTCGTCGCGCTCCATGGTGCCGGGCACCCAGCGGCGCAGTGCCTCGTGCACCCGCGCGGCGCCGGCCCGGTAGGCGTCGGCGTCGGCCGGCGTGACCGTGCCGGTGCCCAGGTCGACGTCGGGGCGGAAGGCCATCTGCCGCGTGCGGCCGTGCAGGTTGCCCCGCGCGGTGGCCGGCGCGTAGCCGAACCGGCCGTAGATGCCGCCCTCGGAGGCCCACAGTCCGGCCACCGGCTCGCGGCCCTGCTCGTGCAGCTCGGTGAGCTGGCGGCGCATGACCGCGGTGAGCACGCCGCGGCGGCGGTGGGTGGGGGAGACGGTCACCCAGGTGATGCCCGCGCACGGCACGACGGCGCCGGGCACGGTCAGCTGCCGGCTGTAGATGCCCGCCGTGGCGGCCACCCGGCCGTCGTCGGCGAACAGGCCCAGGGAGCGGTCGAGCTCGGCGACCGACGGCGGGGTCTCGGTGAAGGAGCCGATCGGCTCGTCGCCGAAGACCTCGAGCATCGCCCGGCTGAAGGCCGGCCACTCCTCTGTCGTGATGGGGCGGAGGTCCGCGGGATCGGTCACCCCCGCTGTCTACCGGGAGGGGACGACGGCCCGCGACCGCGTTCCGGTGCGAGCATCCGGGGGTGCAGCAGCAGCGGCCGGTCGGGTGGTGGGTCAAGCGGCTCGACGAGCTGCTCGAGCGGGGGCTCGACGACGTCGTCGCGGCCGAGGGGCTCTCCCGCCGACACTGGCAGGTGCTCGACTCCCTGGCCGGCGGCCCGTCGGCGCGCCCGGAGCTCGCCGCCGCCTTCGCCTCGTTCGCGACGCCGGGCCGGGTCGACGTCGTCGTGGCCGACCTGGCCGCCCGCGCCTGGGTGGAGGACCGCGGGGGCCTCCTCGCGCTGACCGACGACGGCCGGGCGGCGCACGGCCGGCTCGCGGGCGCGGTGGCCGCCTTCCGCCGCCGCGTCGCCGACGGGCTGTCGGCCGAGGAGTACGCGGCGACCGTCGCGGGCCTGGCCCGGATGGTCGCCAACCTGGAGCGGTGAGCCGGCTCAGCCGCGCAGGTAGGCGAGCGTCGCCATCACCCGGCTGTTGCGCTCCTCGTCGGGAGCCAGGCCGAGCTTGGCGAAGATCCGCTGCGTGTGCTTCTCCACCGCACCGGGGGTCACCACGAGGTGCCGGGCGATCGCGGTGTTGGAGTGCCCCTCGGCGATCAGTCCGAGCACCTCGCGCTCGCGCGGGGTCAGCCGGCGGACGGGGTCGTCGGCGCGGCGGCGGGCGAAGAGCTGGGCGACCACCTGCGGGTCGAGCACGGTGCCGCCGGCCACCACCTCGTCCAGCGCGGCCAGCAGCTGGTCGAGGTCGGTCACCCGGTCCTTGAGCAGGTAGCCCACGCCGCCGCGGCCGTCGGCGAGCAGCTCGTCGGCGTAGGTCACCTCGACGTACTGCGACAGCACCAGCACCGCCGTCCCGGGGGCGACGCGGCGGACCTCGACGGCGGCGCGCAGCCCCTCGTCGGTGTGCGTGGGCGGCATCCGGACGTCGACGACGGCCACGTCGGGCCGCTCGGCGACCACCGCCCGCACCAGCGACGGGCCGTCGCCGACCGCGGCCGCCACGGTGGTGCCCGCCTCCTCGAGCAGCCGGACCAGCCCCTCGCGGAGCAGGACCGAGTCCTCGCCCAGCACCACGCGCAGCGGCCGGTCGCCGGGGCTCACGCCCACGGCAGCTCGGCGACGGTCCGGGTCGGCCCGCCGCGCGGGTTGTCGACGGTGAGGACGCCGTCGACCGCACGCAGCCGGTCGGCGAGGCCGGCCAGCCCGTGGCCCGGCACGAGCACCGCCCCGCCGGTGCCGTCGTCCTCGACGACGACCCGCAGGACGTCCCCCACGAGGCCGACCTCGACCCGGCAGACGTCGGCGCCGCTGTGCTTGGCCACGTTGGCCAGCGCCTCGCTGACGACGAAGTAGGCGGTGTTCTCGGTGGCCGGCGCCAGGCGCTCCCCGGGCAGGTCCACGGCCAGCTCCACCGGCACCGGCGAGCGGGCGGCCAGCGCGGCCAGCACGGCGGCGAGGCCGCGGTCGGCGAGCACCGGCGGCGCGATGCCGCGGGACAGCGCCCGCAGCTCCTCCAGCGCCTCGCGGGCCAGGACGCCGGCCCCGGCGAGCGTGGTGCGGGCGGCGGACGGGTCACGGTCGAGCTGGCGCTGCGCGCGGGAGAGGTCCATGCCCAGGCGCACGAGGTGCTGCTGCGGGCCGTCGTGGATGTCGCGCTCGAGCCGGCGCAGGGCCACCGCCTCGGCGGCGACGGCGGCGTCGCGGCCGCGGGACAGCCGCCCGAGCTCGGCCTGGGTGGCCGCCCGCGAGGTGAGCAGCACCCGGCCGAGCTGCGCCTGCAGCACCGCGACGGCGCGGACGGCGAACGGCAGCACCGCCGCGGCCAGCAGGCCGATGAGCGTGTAGCCGACGATGCGCAGGCTCGTGCCGCCGTCGAACCCGAGCAGCTCGAACAGGTCCTCGTTGCCCTCCTGCGGCAGCGCCCAGTCCCACAGGCCGTAGGTGATCCCGCCGAGCGCGATGGCCCAGAACGTGACGGTGACGGAGAAGGCGAGCACGGCCAGCGGCAGGCGCAGCACCGCGTGCAGGGCGTCGAGCCACGACTGCGGGTCGCGCAGCGGGGTGAGCAGCCGGCGCACCGGCCCGCCCTCGCCCGGCAGGTAGGCCGGGCGGGGGACCGGGCGGCCGAGGACCGTGGGCAGCTGCGCCCGCTCGAGCGTGGCCGAGCCCCGTGCGGCCAGCAGGGTGAGGGCGAGGACGGCCAGGCCCACCCAGATCACCACGGTGCCGATCCCGGCGGCCAGGCCGGTCACGACCACGACGAAGAACAGGACGCCGACGGGCAGGGACAGCAGCGCGTAGCCCGAGTCGTGGAGGACCTGGCGCAGACGGTGCGAGTGCGGCGGGGCGGTCACGGAGGGCATCACGAGCGTGTCGGTGGTCATGGACCGAGCCTGCTGGCGCGGGGGTGGCGGGCCGATCCCGTCAGCCGGTCGATCCGCTGTCGGGCTGGCCCGACACCCGCCCCTGCGCCGTTCATCGGACGCGATGCTCCCGGTCGCGGAGCGCCGGTGTCCAGGGTCGGTGTCGAGGGGTCGGTGTCGAGGGGTCGGTGTTGAGAGGCATGGCTACTGTCGGTGTCTGCCGGAGCGCGCGACGGCGCCGCGCCCTCGCGTGGCCACGTGCCCGGCGGACGGAGGTCCCCATGCGCCCCAGGGCGGTGCCGGTCGTGCTCGGCGCTCTCCTCCTGACCGCTGCCTGCACGTCCCCGGGCGCCGGCGGGGGCGAGGACCCGGCGGAGGCCGCGGCGGTGGCGACCTCCGCGCCCGACCAGCGGCTCACCCTCGTGGCCGACGCCGAGCCGGTGGCCTCCGCCGTCAGCGCCAGCCGCGCGCTGTTCGACGAGGCCGGCGTGGTCGTCGTCGCGCCCGACGGCGACCGCGCGGCCACCCTGCTGGGCGCCTCGGCCGCCGTCGGCCTGGGCGTGCCGCTGCTGCTCGACCCCGAGGGCGAGGGGTCCGACGACGCCGTCGCCGAGGAGCTCGACCGGCTGGGCGCGCAGACCGTGCTCGCCGTCGGCGCCGACTCCGCGCCCGGGAACGCCGACGTCGTCGCCGTGCCGGCCAGCGCCGAGGCCGTCGCCGCCGCCACCGGGCTGGACCTCGCCGAGGCCGACCCCGTGCCGGACGACGGGGACGCGGCCGCCGTCGCGGCGCTCGACCCCGACGCGCCCACCGCGCTCCTCCCGGAGGACGCGGACCCCGCCGAGGGCGAGGCCGACGGCGAGCTGCCGTCGGTGACCCGCGCCGAGCCGCTGGACTCGACGGTGGTGCTCGCCTCCGGCAGCGCCGAGTCGCTGGCCGGTGTCGCCACGGCCCGGGCCGCCGGCGCGAGCGTGCAGGTGACCGGCGGGCAGACCGACCCGCGCGCCTCGGCCGACGCGGTCGACGCGGTGTCCGGAGCCGAGACCGTCGTCGCGCTCGGGACCGCCTTCGGCGCGGAGGACGGCCTGGACTGGAAGGTCGAGACGGCCGCCACCGGCACCCAGCTGCCCGGCGGCGGGCAGACGCTGTTCCCGCAGCACTTCATGGTCGCCCTCTACGGGCACCCGGGCACCGGCTCGCTGGGCGTCCTGGGCGAGCAGGACGTCGACGCCGCCGTCCAGCGGGCCCGTGACGTCGCCGCGCCCTACGAGGCGCTGGTTCCCGACGCCACCGTCGTCCCGGCCTTCGAGATCATCGCCACGGTCGCCTCGGAGTTCCCGACCGAGGAGAACGACTACTCCTTCGAGGCGCCGATCGAGCAGCTCCGGCCGTGGGTGGAGGCCGCGGGCGCGGCCGGCCTGTACGTCGTCCTGGACCTGCAGCCGGGCCGCACCGACTTCGTCACCCAGGCCGAGCGGTACCGCGAGCTCCTGGAGCTGCCGCACGTCGGGCTGGCGCTGGACCCGGAGTGGCGGCTGCTGCCGAACCAGGTCCACCTGACCCAGATCGGCTCGGTGGCGATCGAGGAGGTCAACCGGGTGGTGACCTGGCTGGCCGACCTGACCCGTGAGGCCCGGCTGCCGCAGAAGCTGCTGGTCCTGCACCAGTTCCGCGTCGACATGATCCCCGGCCGCGAGCAGGTGGACATGTCCCGGGCCGAGGTGGCCGTGATGGTGCACGCCGACGGCCAGGGTGGTCAGGGTGCCAAGCAGGACACGTGGCGGGTGCTGCAGGGCGTCGGCCCGGAGGGCCTGGCCTGGGGCTGGAAGAACTTCTACGACGAGGACGTCCCGATGCTCACGCCGGAGGAGACCATCGCCCAGGTCTCGCCCCGTCCCCAGCTGATCAGCTACCAGTAGCGCCCTCCCTCCGGGGACTCCCGTTCCGTCGGTCCCCCGTGGTGGACTGACGCCCGCCGACGGGGAGCCGACGAGGAGAGGTGGTCCGCGTGACCAGCGTGCTGAGCGGGGTGTCCGACGAGCTCGACCCGCGGCTGCTCGAGCACCGGAGGGAGCTGACCGGCTACTGCTACCGGATGCTCGGGTCGTCCTTCGACGCCGACGACGCGGTGCAGGAGACCCTGGTCCGGGCGTGGAAGAGCTTCGGCTCGTTCGAGGGCCGCTCGTCCCTGCGGTCCTGGCTGTACCGGATCGCCACCAACGTCTGCCTCGACCAGCTCTCGGGCCGCCAGCGCCGGGCGCTGCCGATGGACCTGTCCGGGTCGCCGTGGTCGCCGGTCGAGGCCTCCCTGGCGGCCAAGCGGCCGGCCGACGCGTGGGTCGAGCCGGTCCTCGACCGCCAGGTCCTGCCCGAGGACGGCGACCCGGCCGAGCGCGCGGTGGCCCGCGAGTCGGTGCGGCTGGCCTTCGTGGCCGCGCTGCAGCACCTGCCCCCGCGCCAGCGCGCGGTGCTGCTCCTGCGCGACGTGCTCCGCTGGCACGCCGACGAGGTCGCCACGCTGCTGGACAGCACGGTCGCCTCCGTCAACAGCGCGCTCCAGCGGGCCCGCGCCACGCTGGCGGCGATGGGCGGCACCCCGGAGGAGCGGCCCCTCGACGCCGACCACCGCGACCTGCTCGCCCGCTACCTCGACGCCTTCGAGCGCTACGACATCGACGCCTTCGTCGCCCTGCTGCACGAGGACGCCACCCAGCACATGCCGCCGTTCGAGATGTGGCTGGGCAGCGCCGCCGACATCGGCACCTGGATGCTCGGCCCCGGCAGCGGGTGCCGGGACTCCCGGGTGATGCTGACCGAGGCCAACGGCTGCCCGGCGGTCGCGCAGTGGCGGCCGACGGCCGACGGCGGACACGCGCCGTGGGCGCTGCACGTCCTGGAGATCGAGGACGGCCGCATCCGGCACCAGACGAGCTTCCTCGACCTGGACAACGACCTGTTCGCCCGGCTCGGCCTGCCGGCCACGCCGGACGCGGAGCCCGCCGCCGGCTGATCCGCACGCGCCGACCGCCACCGCCTCCCACCCCGCCCGGGGTGGGAGGCGGCGGTGCGTCAGGGGGTTGCCATCGGTACCCCGGGGGGGTATACCGGACGTCGTCCGAAGGAGGCGACATGCACACCGACCACACCCACCAGGCGCACACGTCCGATCCGCACGCTGCGCTCGACCCCGGCAGCGCCGGCCACGCCGGACAGGGGTCCGGCCACGACCACTCCGGCCACCCGGCCGGCCGGGTCTCCTGGGCCACGGTCTCCTGGCGGACGGCGGCCCAGGCCACGCTGCACTGCCTCACCGGCTGTGCGATCGGCGAGGTGCTCGGCATGGTCATCGGCACCGCGCTGGGCTGGTCCACCGCTCCCACGGTCGCCCTGGCCGTCGCGCTGGCCTTCGTCTTCGGCTACGCCCTCACCATGCGCGGCGTCCTGCGCGCCGGCCTGCCGTTCCGCGCGGCGCTCAAGGTGGCGCTGGCGGCCGACACCGTGTCCATCGCGGTCATGGAGCTCGTGGACAACGCCGTCATCGTGAGCGTGCCCGGCGCCATGGAGGCGGGACTGTCCTCGGCGCTGTTCTGGCTGTCGCTGGCCGCCGCCTTCGCGGTGGCGTTCGTCGTCACCCTGCCGGTGAACCGCTGGCTGATGGGGCGCGGCCTCGGCCACGCCGTCGTCCACGCCTACCACTGATCCCCACGGGCCCGGAGGTACTGCTCAGCCCGTGCACCGCCAGCACCGGCGGCGTGTTGCCCGGTCGGCGCCACGTGCACGGTGCGGCCGTCGGGCCGGCCGACCTCGACGAGCTCGCGGCTCACGCGGACGCCCCCGTCTCGTCGGGCAGGACCTTGCCGGGGTTGAGGATGCCGAGCGGGTCGAGGGCGGCCTTGACCGCGCGCTGCATCGCGACCACCGCCGCGCTCTGCTCCAGCGCCAGCCCGGAGCGCTTGAGCAGGCCGACGCCGTGCTCGCCGGTCACCGTCCCGCCGAGGTCCACGGCGTCGGCCATGATCTCGGTGAACGCGACCTGCGCCCGCTCGCGGGCGGCGTCGTCGCCGGGCGGGGTGATCAGCAGCGGGTGCAGGTTGCCATCGCCGGCGTGCGCGATGTTGGCGATGAGGACGTCGTTGCGCTGCGCCACCGCCTCGATCCGCGCCAGCATCTCCGGGACGGCGGCCTTGGGCACGCACACGTCCTCGGTGAGCACCGGCCCCAGGCGCTCGACGGCGGGATAGGCCAGCCGGCGGGCGGAGAACAGCGCCTCGGCCTCCTCGGCGTCGGTGGAGGCGGCGGCCCAGGTGGCGCCGGCGGTCTCGAAGCAGGCCAGCATGCCGCCCGCCTCGGCGTCGCCGGCCTCGCCCGGGGCGTCGGTGCGGCCGAGCAGCACGACGTCGGCGTCGACCGACAGGCCCATGTTCTTCCACGCGTCGACGGCGGCCAGGCAGTGCCGGTCGACCAGCTCCAGCGCCGACGGGACGATCCCCGCAGCGCCGATCGCCTCGACCGCGCGGCCGGCGTCGACCACTGAGGCGAAGTACCCGACGACGGTCCGCTCGGCGGGCCGGGCCGGGCGCAGCCGCACGGTCACCTCGGTGACCACCCCGAGCGTCCCCTCCGAGCCCACCATCAGCCCGACCAGGTCGTAGCCGACGACGCCCTTGGCCGTCCGCCGGCCCAGCCGCACCAACTCACCGGTGCCGGTGACCACCTCGAGCTCGAGCACGTAGTCGCGGGTGACGCCGTACTTCACGCAGCACAGCCCGCCGGCGTTGGTGGCCACGTTGCCGCCGATGGTCGACCAGGGCGCGCTGGCCGGGTCGGGCGGGTACCAGAGGCCCTGCGCGGCGCAGGCGGCTCGCAGGTCGTCGTTGACCACGCCGGGCTGGACGACGGCGTAGCGCTCGACCGGGTCGATGACCCGGATCTCGCGCATGGCCTCGGTGGAGACCACGACGCAGCCGTCGACGGCGTTGGCGCCGCCGGACAGGCCGGTCCCGGCGCCGCGGGTCACCAGCGGCACGCGGTGCTCGAGGCAGGCGCGGACGACGGCCTGGACCTCGCGCGCCTCGCGCGGGCGGACGACGGCCAGCGGCCGGCCGGCCGGCGCCCACTCGGCCTCGTCGTGCCGGTAGGAGGCGAGGACGTCGTCGTCGAGCAGGACCCGGTCGGCGGGCAGCGCGGCCAGCAACGCCCCGACGACCCCGGTGGTGAGGGTGGTCACCGGGACAGTCAACCCCTCTGCCCGTGGCCTTCACGGAGCGGCCGAGGATGGGCGGGTGAAGGTCTACCTCTCCTCCGACATGGAGGGCACCGCCGGTGTCGTCGACTGGGGCCAGTGCCGCGGTCCCGGGGCGGAGTACGAGTACTACCGGCGGCTGCTGCAGGACGAGGTCAACGCGGCCATCGCCGGTGCGCTGGACGCCGGGGCGACGGAGTTCCTCGTCAACGACTCGCACTCGTCGATGCAGAACCTGCGGCCCGGTGAGCTGCTCGGCGGCGCCCGATACCTGTCGGGCCGGCACAAGCCGATGTACATGATGGAGGGCCTGGATGCCTCCTTTCGCGCCGTCTTCCTCGTCAGCTACCACGGCTCGATGGGCGGCCCGTCCTCGGTGCTGTCGCACACCTACAACCCGGCGGCGGTCGCCCGCGTGCGGCTCAACGGCGTCGAGGTGGGGGAGTCGGGGATCAACGCGCTGGTCGCGCTCGGACACGGCGTCCCGGTCGTGCTCGTCACCGGCGACGACACCACGGCCGAGGAGGCCCGCGCCGTCTGCCCCAACGTCACCGCCGTCGTGGTGAAGCGCTCGGTGTCCCGGTTCGCCGCCGACAGCCTGCACCCGGACGAGGCCTGCCGGCTCATCCGCGAGGGCGCGGCGGCCGCTCTCCGGGCGCTGCCCTCGGCCCGGCCGCCGCGGATCGAGCTGCCCGCGACTCTGGAGGTGACCTGCCGCAACGCCGACCTGGCCGAACTGGCCACGCGGATCGTCGGCGTGGAGCGCGCCGGCACGCTCGACGTCCGGATCGCCGACGCCGACCCGATCGCGCTCTACCGGACCTTCGTGACCGTCGTGCTGCTCACGCGGGGGTACACGGACTGAGGGCGCGCGGCGGGCGCTGACTGGACCATGATGTGCCACCACGGCCGTCGGGATGGCCCGGTCGGCACACGCCCCCGTCACGAGGAGCCGGTCTTGAGGATCACCGCCGCGGTCGTCGAGGAGCTGCACGGTCCCTTCGTGGTCCGGCCCGTCGAGCTGGAGGAGCCCGGTCCGGGCGACGTGCTCGTCAAGGTCGCTGCGACCGGCTACTGCCACACCGACGGGATCGCCCGCGACGGCGACCTGCCCTTCCCGCTGCCCGGCGTCCTGGGTCACGAGGGTGCCGGGACGGTCGTGGCGGTCGGCGAGGGCGTCACGGGCGTCCGCGAGGGTCAGGACGTCGTGCTCGGCTGGCCCTACTGCGGGCAGTGCCGCAACTGCCTGGCAGGCGAGCCGCGCTACTGCCTGGGCCTGGGTGAGCTCGTCGCCGCAGGGCAGCGCCCCGGCGGTCGTGGCTCGTCGCTGCGGACCCCGGACGGTGACCCGCTGTCCAGCCACTTCTTCGGCCAGTCGTCGTTCGCCACCTACGCGATGACCTCGGCATCGTCGCTCGTGCCCATCCCGGAGGGGCTGCCGGTCGAGCTCATGGGGCCGCTGGCCTGCGGGCTCGCCACCGGCGCCGGCGCGGTCCTCAACACCATCCGCCCCGAGCCCGGCTCCTCGATCGTCGTGTACGGCGCCGGGACAGTGGGGCTGGCCGCGGTGATGGCGGCCCGGTGCTCACCGGCCACGACCATCATCGCCGTGGACCGGCACGCCTCGCGGCTGCGGCTGGCCACCGACCTGGGCGCCACCCACACGATCGACGCCACGGACACCGATCCGGTCGGCGCGGTCACCGACATCTGCGGTGGCCCGGCCGACGCGGCCCTGGACTGCACCGGGGTCCTCTCGGTGCTGCGGCAGGCGATCGACTCGGTCGGCATGCTCGGGACCGCCCTGCTCATCGGCGGCGCACCGGCGGGGGCGGAGTTCACCGCCGACCACCTGAGCACGCTGTGGGGCAAGACCATCCGCGGCACGCTCGGTGGCAGTGGTCGCGGGCAGGCGCTGATCTCGGCCCTGATGGACCTGCACGTGCAGGGGCGGTTCCCGTTCGACCGGCTGGTCCAGTACTTCCCGCTGGAGGAGATCGCGGACGCCGTCGAGGCCTCGCACAGCGGTGAGGTCGTCAAGCCGATCATCCGCATGCCGCACTGATCGCCGGTGGCGCCGTCGGGTCGTCGTGTAGAGCAGGGCAGCGACGAGCGCGGGGTCCGCGGCCGCACCGACGCGCACGGGCCTGCGCTCGGCGGCGACCGCTGCGCCTCGTCCGAGCCAGTGGGTGCTCTGCGCGGCGCTCGGATCAGGCCCCCGCGACCGGTGGCGCGGTGGGGTCGGCGGCCTCGGCCTTGACCTCCCGGAGCACGTAGTCCTCGATCGTCTCCAGGTCGTGGGTGGAGCGCTTCACGATCGTGAGCAGGTCGTTCATCTTGCTGACCTCCTCGATCTGCTCCTTGATGAACCACTGCATGAACTGGTCGGAGGCGAAGTCGTTCTCCCGCCGCGCGGTGCCGATCAGCGCGTTGATCTGCTCGGTGACCCGCTTCTCCTGCTCCAGCGCCAGGGCGACCGGCGCGACGACGTCCGGGAACTCGTTGACCGGGGCCGGGACGGCGGGGATGCGCACCGGTGCGTCGGAGTCGAGTAGGTAGCGGACCATCATCATGGCGTGCTCGCGCTCCTCCAGCGCCTGGTCGAAGAAGAGCTGCGCCGTCCGCGGCATGGTCAGTTGGTCGAAGTAGACGGCGCAGGCGACGTACTGCTGGTGCGCGGCGAACTCGTTGCCGATCTGCGTGTTGAGCAGCTCGACGAAGGCGGGGGCGGCCATCGGGACTCCCGGATGTGTGCGGTGGCGGTCACCGAACGCTATCCGGTGACCCGCCGGCGCCCGTGGATCGTCTGAGAAGGGCAGGCTAGCCTCACCGGGTGGCCAAGTCGGTGCGCATGCCCAAGAAGAAGTGCTGCCAGGACAAGCCGCGCTGCAAGCGGTGTCCCCTCCGCGCCCTCGCCGAGGGGACGCTCCCGCCGGGCTACACGGTCAAGAAGCGCCGCCTGGTCAAGCTGGACAAGTCCGACGAGGTGCTGGCGAAGAGCACCCGGAAGGCTGCCTGACCTGGCCGCCCCCACTGCGCCTCGGCAGGGGTCCCACGCGTCGGACCGAGCGCTCGAGACGGAAGCCGCCCGAGCTTGCTGAGGAACGCCACCTGGCCGTATCCAGCTGCCCAGCGTGCCCAATCGCAGATCACTGGCGGAATCCGGAGTCTCCAGGGTCTGGAACGGACCCTTCAGAGAGGCTTCTCGGAGCTTTTTCAAAGACCTCAAAGCCCCTATCGACCTGCGCCTTGCGTGGAGCGGGTGACCGGGATCGAACCGGAATGGCCAGCTTGGAAGGGTAAGGCTCCTGACGTCCTTACACGCTGGTCAGCGTGAAGTCAGGCGCATGCTGTGCCTTCCGCGTGCCTCAGCGCCAATGGCCGGCCCGGAGGAGCGGCTCCTCGCTGTCGCTCAGCCAGCGGCCAGTCGAGTGCTGCGGTTCGCGGCGCCATGGCTGCCCCACGCCGGCCCGGAGGAGCGAGTCACTGTTGTCCTCCCCGTCCGGGACGGCTCACCGGGCCGGTCCTGCGGGACGGTGGCCGACGGCATGGCCACTATCCCGCGATGTTTCCGGGTGGGTTCCTCCACCGAGACAGCGTCAGTCCGCGCAGTCGACCGCGACGGCGAGGGCTCCGCAGATCTGCCGCATGCGCGTGTCGGCCAACCGTCCGAGCCGCTCAACGAGGATCGCGACGGAGACGCTCTCGACCGAGTCCATGTTGACCACGCAGCGGCGGGGTACCGGGTCCTCGCCGGGCTCGAGGCCGACTTCGCTGACGAGGCCGCGGATCGTGGTGGTGCACGGTGCGACGAGTGCGCGCCGGTGTCGGGGAATCACTGCGTCGCGGGAGAGGACGACGACCGGGCGGCGCCCGATCTGGGCCATCTCGCACCACCAGACCTCACCGCGCGTGGGGAGCGTCGTCACGACCGTGCGGCTGCTTCGCGAAACGACGCCAAGTCACCCCACTCGTCCGGTTCGTCGAGGGGGTGTTCGTCGTACGCGGTGTAGCTCGACTCGACTTCGGCTGAACGGTGGCGCGCCACCAGCGCACGGAGCGCCTCATCGATCATGGCGGCGTCGGTGTCACCGGATCGCACCCGTCGAGCGGCCTGGAGGAGATCTTCATCGACGGTAGTGCTGAGCCGTGTTCTACTCATGCCACAATCATGCCACGACGTCGTCTGCCGCAAGCCGACGCTCACCGTCGCTCTTCTGGCCGCCATGGTGCAGCCGAATCCGGACGTCTGACGCCCATGCCGGCGTCGCTCGCGCGGGCTGCCATTCCCTGCCTGCCCGCGCCGGGTCTGACGAAGGCTCTCATCGGCCAGAAGGATGAGGGTCATGGCGCACTGCCCGAACGTGAACGGTGTCGCGGACACCTGTGGACAGTCTCCCGCGACACGCCACGGTGGAGCGGGTAACGGGAATCGAACCCGCACAGTGAGCGGATCGAGCCCCGGATCGACCCGCGGTGGGACGAGTACGACCGTATCGACCTGGTCCGTCGGTACGCGGCTGCGCACGGCAGCGAGGAACCCCGCAGCTCGCGTGAGTTCCAGGTCCTGCTCGACTCGGCGCTGACCGCCTGGGTCGAGCACGGCGACGAGGGGGGCTGGCCCGCGTTCTCCGGTGGCGTCGCCCGCGCCCTTCGGGAGCTCGTGCAGGGCCTCGAGCAGGGCCAGGACGCCGTCGTCTTCACCTCGGCCGGCGTCATCGCGACCGTCTGCGCCGACCTGCTCGGTACCGGCGCGGCCGGACTGGCGGCGCTCAACCGGGTGCGGTCAACGGCGCCGTCAGCAGGCTCTCGGTCGGCCGGTCGGGGTCGACGCTGTTCACCTTCACCGAGCACACCTACCTCGGCGGCGAGCACCTCCCGTATCGGTGAGGGCCCAGCGGCGGCCGTCCGGTCCCGACGCGCCAAGTCTCGACTCGAGGCTGTTCAGGTAGCCGCCGCGGCAGGTTGTCCGGGGAGGTGATCGCCGTTCTCCCCGAGGAGCCGGCACCCGACCGTGACGGTCACCTGCTCGGGCGGGGTTCAGGGGAAGTCGGGGCCGCGAACCACGACAGCAGGTCCGGCCGGTCCACCGCGCCGTCGGAGACGGCAGCATCGACATCCGTGCCTTGCAATATCCGTTTCACCGGGATCTCGAGTTTCTTGCCGGTGAGCGTCCGTGGCACCCCTGGGGCGGCGACGATCTCATCGGGAACGTGTCGCGGGGACAACTCCTGCCGCAACGCCCGCACGATCCGCTCCCGTAGGCCGGCGTCGACCTCGACACCGGCAGCCGGGACGACGAAGAGCCGCAGGGAGTAGCCGCCATCGGGAAGCTCGATCCCAACCGCGAGGCTGTCGGTGATCTCCGGCATCGATTCCACGACGCCGTAGATCTCGGCCGAGCCCAACCGCACGCCGCCCCGGTTAAGCGTCGCGTCCGAGCGGCCGGACACGACGACGCTGCCCCGCTCGGTGAGGGTGATCCAGTCGCCCTGCCGCCAGACGCCGTCGAAGGTCTCGAAGTACGAGGACCGGTACCGCGCCCCCTCCGGGTCCCGCCAGAACCCGACCGGCATCGACGGCATGGGTGCGGTGAGGACGAACTCACCCACCCGGCCCACAAGCGGCCGCCCGTCGGGGTCGTAGGCCGCCGCGGCCACGCCGAGCCAGCGGCCGGAGATCTCCCCTTGCCAGACCGGTAGCAACGGGCTGCCGCCGAAGAATGCCGTGCAGACGTCCGTGCCGCCGCAGATGGAGTCGATACGGACCTGCGGGCCCAGCTGGTCGCCGAGCCACTGCCAGCCGGAGAGGGGCAGTGGGGATCCGGTGGGGATGACCGTCCGCAGGCGCGCACGCGTATCGCCCGGCACCACGACACCGGCCTTGGCGCACGCGGCCGCGTACGCCGAGCCCATCCCGAGCACGCTCGCACCCGTCCGTGCAGCCACCTGCCAGAGGGCATCAGGGGAAGGGTGCGCGGGGCTGCCGTCGTAGAGGACGACGGTGCTGCCGTGCAGCAGGCCGCCCACGAGGAAGTTCCACGCCATCCAGCTCGTCGAGCTGGGGAAGAAGAAGGTGTCGTCCGGCCGGAGGTCCAGGCAGAGGCCGAGGGCCTTCAGATGCTCGACGACGATGCCGCCGTGGCCGTGCACGATGCCTTTCGGCAAGCCGGTCGTCCCCGAGGAGAACAGCACCCACAGCGGAGCTGCAAAGTCCATCTGTTCGAACACCGGCTCCCTCGGCCGCGCGACGAGATCCGAATAGGGCAGGTCCTCGGAGGGGGTGAGTGGAGCGTCCGGATACAGGGACTGCACGATGATCAACGTGTGGACGGAGGGCATCGCCGCGCGCAGCTGCGCGACGACGTCGCGCCGGTCGTGCTCGCGGCCGGCCCAGCGGTAACCGTCGACGGCGATGAGCACCGTGGGCTCCACCTGACCCAGGCGGTCGACCACGCTGCGCAGCCCGAAATCGGGGGCGCACGACGTCCACACGGCCCCGAGGCTCGCCGTGGCGAGCAGCGCCACCACCGCCTCGGGGATGTTGGGGAGGTAGGCCGCGACCCGGTCCCCGGGTCCCACGCCGAGGTCGCGCAGCGCGGCAGCGAGCGCCCCGACCTGACCCCGCAGCTCACTCCGCGAGACCTCGCGAGGTGGCCCTTCCTCCGCGACCGCGATGAGGGCGGGCCGGTCGCCCGACGCTCCGGACAGCAGGGCCTCGGCGTAGTTGAGCCGTGATCCCTCGAACCAGCGCGCCCCGGGCATCGCCCGGTCGCTCAGGACAGCGGAGTAGGGGTCAGACGCGGGCACGGCGAAGAACCGCCACACAGCGTCCCAAAAGTGCTCGAGCTCCTCGACCGACCAGCGCCAGAGGTCGTCGTAATCGGCGAAGGCGAGGCCGCGCTCACGCTCGAGCCACCGCAGGAACTCGACGACCCGGCTGCTCTCCCGGTCGGCCGCTGTCGGCTGCCACAGCACCGGAGGCGCACCCGGCCCATCCTGCGGCTGGGTGTGGGCCACCTGCGTCCTCCTCGAGCGAGGCTCGTCCGTCGGACGACGAGGCTGATGCTCGTCGGCATCCGCAAGTGGACGCAGTCTGCCCGAGCGCCGACGCCAGGTCGAGCGCGGCCGACGGGAAGGGCCGCGTCCGACCGGCGCCGGCCCGGCATGCGCATGACGACGGATCGCGGCCTGCGGTCCGGGACGCTGCCGCCGCGCCACGTCCCAGAGATCGGTCCCTCGGTTGCCTCGCGGACCGGCCACGAGTATGACCTGGATCACAGTGCATTCGTCAGCCGTCCGCCCGCGGTCACGCCGTGGATGCCGCAATGTCCAGGAGGACCCATGACCGAGACCACCGTTCCTGCCGTCGGCGAGGTCTTGAAGGACGCACCCAGCAACTGGGGCAAGTGGGGTCCGGACGACGAGGTGGGCGCGCTGAACTACCTGGGTCCGGAGCAGGTGCTGGCCGCCGCACAGCTGATCCGCTCGGGCAAGGTCTTCACCCTGCAGCGCCTCATCGGCGATCCGAAGGGGGACCCTGTCTGGCCGGGCCGGACGCCGGCAGAGCGCACGCAGATCCTCGACGAGGGTGACTGGGACGAGGGCGGCAGCGGACCGGCCTTCCCCGGTGGTCTGCACTACGCCGACGACAAGATCAATGCGTTCCTGCAGGGCTCGACGCAGTACGACGGTCTGGGGCACGTCTGGTACGACGGCAAGATCTGGAACGGTTACGACGCCCGCACGACGATCGGGGGTCTGGACAAGGCCAGCGTCGAGCCGATCGCCCAGCGGGGTGTGGTCGGCCGCGCCGTCCTCCTGGACATGGCCCGCTTCCGGGGCAAGCCGACCCTGGAGGCCGCGGAGACCTTCACCCACGAGGACCTGCTGGCCTGCGCGCAGGCCCAGGGGGTGGAGCTCCGGAAGCGCGACATCCTGGTCATCCGCACGAACTTCCTGCAGCTGTTCTTCGAACTGGGTGACAAGTTCTACGAGGGGTTCTGCGAGCCGGGCCTGGTGTACAGCCCCGAGCTCGTGCAGTGGTTCGCCGACATGGAGATCCCGAACCTGGTCACCGACACGATCGCCAACGAGGTCACCTACGACCCGAACAACGGTGTGGCGCTGCCCCTGCACTGCGCGCTCATGCGCAACCTCGGCGTCACGCTGACCGAGATCGCCGACCTGGAGAAGCTCGCGGACGACTGCGCCGACGACGGTCGCTACGAGTTCTTCTACGCGGCCGCGCCGTTGAAGGTCGCCCAGGGCAGCGGGTCACCCGTCAACCCCCTCGCGATCAAGTAGGCCCGCCATGAGCGTCTACGACGAGCGCCCGTGGCTCGGCCTGTACGGCGACCAGGCGGCCGACAAGCAGCTCGAGTACGGCAACGCGCTGGAGATGTTCCGGGCGGGCGTGGCCGCCGATCCGGACGGCGCCGCGGTGAAGTACTTCGACGGGGTGCTGACGCGCGCCGAGCTCGACGAGCAGAGCGATGCCCTCGCCAGCGCCCTGCTGGCCAACGGCTTCGGCCGCGGTGACCGGCTCGCGGTCTACCTGCAGAACGTGCCGCAGTTCCTCGTCTGCATGGTCGGCACCTGGAAGGCCGGCGGAGTGATGGTCTCGATCAACCCGATGAGCCGCACCCGCGAGCTCTCCTACCTGCTCAAGGACTCCGGCGCGACGGTGCTGGTCTGCCTGGAGACGCTCTACGACGACGTGGCCCGCGGCGTGGTGCCCGACACCGACGTCACCGTGGTGCTGACGACCAGCGAGCTGGAGTACCAGAGCCGCAACGACGAACGGCTGTTCAAGGGCGTCAACCGGCAGCGCCACGACGGGACGACGGACTTCACCGAGCTGCTGCAGCAGCACGCAGGCCAGACGCCGCCGGCGGTCCAGTTCACCCCGAACGACGTCGCCTTCCTCACCTACACCTCCGGGACGACGGGAGTGCCCAAGGGGGCGATGAACACCCATGGCAACGTCGTGTTCACCGCATCCGTGTACCGGGACTGGGCCCGGTTCGCCCCCGGCGGGTCGGTGTTCGGGATCGCGCCGCTGTTCCACATCACCGGCCTCATCGGGCACATCGCCGTCAGCTTCCTCGCCCCGTCCACGCTCGTGCTGGCCTACCGGTTCGATCCGCAGGTCGTCCTCGACGCCCTGCTCGAGCATCGGCCGACGTACACGATCGGCGCGATCACCGCCTTCAACGCGCTGCTCGGATCCCCCGAGTTCAGCAAGGACCACTTCAGCTCCTTCACCTCGGTCTACTCCGGCGGGGCGGCCATCTCACCCACGGCCGAGCAGGCCTTCCTGGCCGAGACGGGCAAGCAGGTGCACAACGCCTACGGGCTGACCGAGACGACCAGCCCGATGACGCTGACGCCGTTCGGAGCGCCGTCCCCGGTGGACCCGACCTCCGGAGCCCTGTCGGTCGGCGTCCCCGTGCCCAGCACGATCGTGCGCATCCAGGGAGAGGACGGCCAGGACCTGCCGCTGGGGGAGGTCGGGGAGATCGTCGCGGAGGGCCCGCAGGTCGTCGCCGGCTACTGGGGAAAGCCGCAGGAGACCGCGGCCAGCCTGCCCGGCGGGGCGCTCAAGAGCGGCGACGTCGGCTTCATGAACCCCGAGGGCTGGATCTTCATCGTCGACCGCAAGAAGGACATGATCAACGCGTCCGGCTACAAGGTCTGGCCGCGCGAGGTCGAAGACGTGCTGGCCGAGCACCCGGCCGTCCGCGAGTCCGCCGTCGTCGGCGTGCCCGACGAGAAGCGCGGCGAGACGGTGAAGGCGTTCGTCAGCGTGAAGCCCGGGGCCACGGTCACCCCCGAGGAGCTGATCGCGCACTGCAGGGAGCGGATGGCCGCCTACAAGTACCCGCGGCAGGTCGAGATCATCGACGAGCTGCCCAAGACGGTCACCGGCAAGATCTTGCGCCGCGAGCTGCGGGAGTAGCTCTCAACCGGGCCGGCGCGGCCCGACTGCCGGCCCGTTCCCGCCACCGCCACCCATCCGCCGCGCCACGGGAGTGAGACACGATGCGAGCCGCCCTGCTGACCGAGTACCGCCACGACTTCGCCCTCGACACGGTCCCCGATCCCACGATCGAGTCCCCCGACGACGTGATCGTCCGGGTCGGGGCGGCCGGCTTCTGCCGCACCGACATCCACATGTGGGACGGCCAGTTCGACGCGGCGCAAAAGGCCGCCGGCATCGACCTGCCGTTCGTCTGCGGGCACGAGACCGCGGGCTGGGTCGCCGAGGTCGGGGAGGGCGTAAAGCACATCGCCGTCGGCGACGCGGTCCTGCTGCACCCGCTCGCGACGTGCGGGTACTGCCACGCCTGCCGGGCGGGCGATGACATGCACTGCACGGCCGGGGTGTTCCCGGGCCTGTTCGCCCCGGGCGGCTTCGCCGAGTACGTCAAGACCAACGCCCGCGCCGTCGTTCCGCTCAAGGGCGACCTGACACCGGTCGACGTCGCCCCGCTCGGGGACGCCGGGCTGACTGCCTACCGCGCCGTGCGCAAGGCCCTGCCGTTCGCCGTCCCGGGGAGCCGGACCGTCGTCCTCGGTGCGGGAGGCCTCGGGCACATCGGCATCCAGGCGCTGCGTTCACTGTCGCAGACCGAGATCATCGTGGTGGACCGCAACGCCGAGGCGCTCGAGCACGCCCGGGGCTGGGGCGCCGACCACGTCGTCCTCGCCCGCGAGGACCGCTCGCACGTCGCCGAGGTGCGCGACCTCACCGACGGCGCCGGCGCCGAGGTCGTCATCGACTACGTCGGGGAGGGCGGCGCGGAGAAGGACGGTGTCGAACTGCTCGGCGCCAACGGGGTCGACTTCCTCGTCGGCTACGGGGCCACGCTGGAGGTGGAGATCCTGAGCCAGGCGCTGTTCCCCGAGACGAGCTTCGTCGGCAACATCTGCGGCAACTACAACGAGCTCGTGGAGCTGGTGGCGCTCGCCGCCCGCGGCGCGGTCACGCTCACCACGACGACCTTCCCGCTGGAGGGCGTCAACGACGCCCTGCACGCGCTCGACGAGGGCCGCATGATCGGGCGCGGCGTCCTCGTTCCCAATGAGAAGTGAGGAGCAGGCCGTGCTGAAGGTGACCTTCGTGGTGTACGAGAAGGCCGGCCTCGACCGGGCCGAGGCGCTGCGCTACTGGCGCGACACGCACGGCCCGATCGACGCGAAGATCCCGGGCCTCCAGCGCTACGTGCAGCAGCACGCCATCGCGGCCCCGGAGGGCGACCCGCCGTTCCTCGGTGTGGCCACCCTGACCTTCGCCGACGAGGACGCGTTCGGTGTCGCGGCGGCGTCACCCGAGTTCGCGGCTGCGATCGCCGACCTGGACAACTTCGCCGACGCGCAACGGCTGCCCACCGCCTTCGTCGAAGAGGTCGTGATCGTCGGCTGACCGCCGCGCCGTCGACACCGAGTTCCGGAGAGCGAGGGGGGAGAACGATGACCGCGGACGTGGGCAGAGCGTCGGACGGCCGGGACGACAGCCGGGGGGACGTGCCGCACGACGAGACCGACGCCGTGGAGGCGGTCGAGAACGGCGAGGCGGTCGCGATCCCGTCGGTCGGCGGCTTCCTGCGCGGTCTCGGCCTCGCGCTGGCGCAGGCCGGGCCGGTGAGCAGGGAGGCCACGCGCCTGGCTCGCGAATCCGTGCAGATCGCCCGCGGCACCGACGAGCACCTGCCGTCGCCGAAGGACAAGCGTTTCAGCGACCCGGCATGGTCGAAGAACCCGGTCTACCGGCGCGTGGGGCAGCTCTACCTGGCCGCCGGGGGCGCGGCGAGCCGGCTGGTGGACGATCTCGAGGCGCAGCAGATCGACTGGCACGACGTCGAGCGGGCCCGCTTCGCCGTCAACGCGCTGACCAGCGCGCTCGCGCCGACCAACACGACTCTCGGAAACCCCGCCGCGCTCAAGCACGCCTTCGACACGGCAGGCGCCAGCGTGCTGCGCGGACTGAAGAACCTCGCCCACGACGTCCGGCACAACGGCGGGATGCCGTCGCAGACCGACCGCACGGCCTTCACGGTGGGTCAGGACCTCGCTCTCACGCCCGGCGCGGTCGTGCACCGGACCGAGGTGGCCGAACTGATCCAGTACGCGCCGAGCACCCCGACGGTGCGCCGGCGGCCGGTCCTGGTGATCCCGCCGCCGATCGGTCGCTACTACTTCCTCGACCTGCGGCCCGGTCGCAGCTTCGTCGAGTACGCGGTGAGCCAGGGCCTGCAGGTGTTCATGCTCAGCTGGCGCAACCCACAGCCGGAGCAGGCGGACTGGGGCATGGACGACTACGGCCGCGGGATCGTGGCCGCACTCGACACGGTCCGGGAGATCACCGGCTCCGACGACGTCAACACCATCGGCTTCTGCGCCGGCGGCATCCTCATGTCGACGGTGCTCAGCCACCTCGCCCAGACCGATGCCCCGGTGGTGCACAGCGCCTCCTACGGCGTGACGCTGCTCGACTTCGACAGCGAGGCGCCGATCGGGGCGTTCTCCGCGCCGCGCCTGTTGGAGCTCGCCCAGCGCGACAGCCGGCGCAAGGGGATCATCTCCGCGCGCTCGATGGGGACCGTGTTCGCCTGGATGCGACCCGACGACCTCGTCTTCAACTACGTCATCAACCAGTGGCTGATGGGCGAGGACCCGCCGGTGTTCGACATCCTCGCGTGGAACGCCGACGGGACGAACCTGCCCGCCCGGCTGCACGAGCAGTTCCTCGGGATCTTCCGCGACAACACCCTGATCCGGCGGGGCGGTGTCTCGGTGCTCGGGACGCCGGTCGATCTCTCCCGGATCGAGGTGCCGACCTTCGTCACCGGGGCCGTGAACGACCACCTCACGCCCTGGAAGGGCTGCTACCGCACGACCCAGCTGCTGTCGGGACCGAGCACCTTCGTGCTCAGCAACGCCGGACACGTCGCGAGCCTGGTCAACCCGCCCGGCAACCCCAAGGCGACCTACTGGGCCGGTGGCAGGGCCGCCGGCACGGATTCGGAGACCTGGCAGGCGAGCGCCGAGAAGCACACGGGAAGCTGGTGGGAGGCCTGGGCCGAGTGGGTGCTCGAGCGCTCCGGTGAGGAGCGGCCCGCACCGGCCGACCTGGGCAGCGACGGTCATCCTCCGCTCGAACCCGCCCCCGGGTCGTACGTGCTGGATCGTGTGCCGGCTCCCGCAGCGCGGGAGCGGCCGGGGCGGTCGGCCGCGGGTGGCGTCGGACGGTGACCGGCGCACAGGCGGACCAGCGGCCGGGAACGGGGGAGGACCCACCCGGTCTCCCCCTGGCGGCCCTCGAGGAACACATCCGGCAGACGCTCCCGGAACTGCTGCAGGGGCCGCTGTCGGCGCAGCTGGTGGCCGGCGGGCGGTCCAACCTCACCTACCTGCTGACCGACGGGCGAGACCGCTGGGTGCTGCGTCGGCCTCCGCTGGGGCACGTGCTCGAGACCGCCCACGACATGGGTCGGGAGCACCGGCTGCTCGCGGCACTGTCGCCGACCGACGTACCGGTGCCCCGGCCCCTGCTGCTGGCCGGCGCGGAGGTGATCGGCGCGCCGTTCTACCTCATGGAGTACGCCGACGGGCAGGTACTGCGTGAACGGGCGCAGTTGGAGCGCCTGGACGCTCCCGCCGCAACCGCGCTGGCGGACGAGCTGGTCGACGTACTCGCCCGACTGCACCGACTCGATCCGCAGCAGGTGGGCCTGGGCGACCTCGGGCGGCCCGACGGTTATCTGGAGCGCCAGCTGCGCCGGTGGCGGCGCCAGCTCGAGTCGTCGCACAGCCGCGACCTGCCCGAACTCACTCGCCTGGCCGAGCGATTGGCCATGCGGATCCCGGACAGCCAGAGTGCCGCGATCGTCCACGGCGACTACCGGCTGGACAACGTCGTCGTCGATTCCGTGCTCGGACACATCGTGGCGGTCCTCGACTGGGAGATGGCCACCCTGGGCGACCCGCTGACCGATCTCGCGTCCACGCTCGTGTGGTGGGACGGGATGCGCGGCCTGGACAGCCCCGTCGCGGCCGTCCCGGCGGACGTGCCCGGCTATCCCGGTGGTGACCACCTCCTTGCGGCGTACGGCCGCCACAGCGACCTCGACCTCGAGCCGCTGCCCTGGTATCTCGGATTCGCGTTCTTCAAGATCGCCGCGATCTTCGAGGGGATCCACTTTCGATCCCAGCAGGGCCTGACGATCGGCGAGGGCTTCGAGCGCCTCGGCGACCTGGTGCCCCCCCTGGTCGAGCGCGGCCACGCCGCACTGAGCGGCACGACGTGACCCGATGGCACCGCCCGCCGCTGGGCAGTCGTGCCCGGCGGTCAGCTCTCCGTCCCTGGAGGATGTCGTGACCCAAGTCCGCGCCGACCACTTCCTCCCAGCGCCCTCGTCCCGCGCCGCCGAGCTGCACGAACGGATGCTCGCCTTCATGCGAGACCAGGTGTTGCCGGCCGAGGAGGAGTACCTCGCCCACCGCCGGGTTGCCGGCCCCGACGACCACGACGTCCCGCCCGTGATCGAGCGACTCAAGAAACAGGCGCGGGAGCGGGGCTTGTGGAACCTGTTCCTGCCGTCGGAGTCCGGACTCACCCAGTTGGAGTACGCGCCCATCGCGGAGCTGTCGGGCTGGAGCAACGACCTGGCGCCGGAGGCGATCAACTGCCAGGCGCCCGACACCGGGAACATGGAACTGCTGCACCTGCTCGGGTCGGAGGAGCAGAAGCAGAGGTGGCTGGAGCCGCTGCTGGCCGGTGAGATCAGGTCCGCGTTCGCCATGACCGAGCCCGACGTGGCCAGCAGCGACGCGACCAACATCGCCACCCGGATCGAGCGCGACGGCGACGAATACGTCATCTCCGGGCGGAAGTGGTGGACCAGCGGCGCCCTCGACCCGCGCTGCGCCGTGCTGATCGTCATGGGGAAGACCGACCCCGCGGCGCAGCCGCACCGGCAGCAGACCATGGTCCTCGTGCCGCTGGACACACCCGGGGCCACGGTCGTCCGGGACCTCCCGGTGTTCAACCACCACGACCAGCACGGGCACGCCGAGGTCGTCTTCGACGGAGCCCGGGTGCCGGTGAGCAACGTGGTGGGGGAGGAGGGAGGTGGCTTCGCGGCTGCCCAGGCGCGACTGGGTCCAGGCCGCATCCACCACTGCATGCGCGCGCTGGGTGCCGCCGAGCGCGCCCTGGCACTGATGGTCGAGCGGGCACGGTCGCGGGTCGCCTTCGGGCGCCCGCTCGCCGACCAGGGCGTCGTGCAGCAGCAGATCGCCGAGTCCCGGCTCGAGATCGAGCAGGCACGGCTGCTGTGCCACCGAGCCAGCCACGTCATCGACACGGCGGGCAACAAGGCGGCCCGTGACCTGGTGGCGATGGCGAAGGTCGCCGTCCCGCGGGCCGCCACCGCGGTCATCGACCGAGCGATCCAGGTGCACGGTGGCGCTGGCGTCACCGACGTCACCCCGTTGCCGTCCATGTACGGCTGGCACCGCGCAATGCGGCTGTTCGACGGCCCGGACGAGGTACACCTCCGGTCGATCGCCAAGGCCGAGATCGGCCGCACGCCTGTGCTACCCCCCGGCCGGACTGCGGCCGAGTCCCGCGGCACCGCCCGGGAGGCACGGCCATGACCACGCTCGCCGGGCTGACCCTGCTGATGTCGGGCGGCAGCCGCGGCATCGGGCTGGCGATCGCCACCCGAGCGGCGCAGGACGGAGCGAACGTCGTCCTCCTCGCGAAGACCGCAGAACCGCAGCCCCGGCTCGAGGGAACCGTGCACACCGCCGCGGCGCAGATCCAGGAAGCCGGCGGCCAGGCCCTGGCGGTCGTCGGCGACGTCCGCAACGACGACGACGTCACGCGGGCGGTGGACGCGGCCGTGGACAGGTTTGGCGGCATCGACATCGTCGTCAACAACGCCAGCGCGCTCGACCTGCGGCCCACTCGCGAGATCGACATGAAGAAGTACGACCTCATGCAGGACATCAACGCCCGCGGCACGTTCCTGCTGTCCAAGACCGCGATCCCGCACCTGGAGCGCAGCGCGCACGCGCACGTGCTGACCCTGTCGCCGCCGCTGGACCTGAGGCCCAAGTGGGCGGGCGCATACCTCGCTTACACCATGGCCAAGTACGGGACGAGCCTGGTGACCCTCGGATTGGCGGAGGAGCTGCGCGAGGCCGGGATCGCGGCGAACTCCCTGTGGCCGCGCACCACGATCGCCACCGCGGCGGTGGCCAACCTGCTGGGCGGCGAGGAGGCACTGGCCGGCTCGCGGACCCCGGCGATCATGGCCGACGCGGCGTACGCCGTGCCGGTGCGCGACCCTCGCAGCTGCACCGGCAACTTCTTCGTCGACGAGGAGGTCCTCGCCCATGAGGGCGTCACCGACCTCGAGGGGTATCGCACCGTGCCAGGCAGTAACCGGCTGGAGGCCGATCTGTTCCTCGAGCCGCTGGAGAGCGGCGCGTGAACCCGGTCCGTTACGAGTTCGGCGCGGGCGCTTCCCGCATCACCCTGGCCGCTCCGGGCAGGGGGAACTCGCTTGATCCCGAGACGGCGGAGGAGCTGCAGGGGGCGGTGCGCCGCGCCCGCCACGACGACGCCCGCGTCGTCGTGCTGCGCAGTGAGGGCCGCGCGTTCAGCGTCGGTGGTGATGTCGGCTCCTTCGCCGCGGCGGACGACCGAGAACGGCTGGTCGACGACCTCGCCGAGACCCTGCACCGGACCATCAGCGACCTGCACCGCATGGACGCCGTCGTGCTCTCGGTCGTACAGGGGGTGGCTGCGGGCGCCGGCGTGGCGCTGGCAGCTGCAGCGGACGTCGTCCTGGCGGGAGAGTCCGCGCGCTTCACCCTCGCCTACACCAAGCTCGGCCTGTCTCCGGACGGCGGCAGCTCGCTGCTCACCGCCTCGCTCGGCCTGCACCGGGCACTGCACCTGGCCCTGCTCAACCCGGTGCTCTCAGCCGAGCAGGCACAGGCCGCAGGGCTGGTCGCCGAGGTGCACCCGGACGCCGACCTCGAGGCCGCTGCCGATCGCGTCCTCGCCCAGTTGCTCGCGGGGTCGCGTACCGCCCAGGTCGCCGCGAAGCGACTGCTCCGCGAGGTTGCCGTGCCCTGGGCCGAGGGGGCGCTCCGCCGCGAGACCCTGTCGATCCGCGCCTGCGCCGACGGCGCGGATGGGCGGGAGGGCGTCGATGCGTTCGTCGCCAAGCGACCGCCGACTTTTCCCAGCGCCGCGCGGTGAGGTGACCGCCGCCTCCGGGCGGGACGTGACCGCCACATCTTCGTGCGATTGCCGCGGCTCCGGCGACATCAGCAGTTCCCCGGACAGATCGAGCGGCGCTGGCCTCGTCGTTGGCGGCGTCGCTGGCGTCCTCCAATGACGAGAACGTCTGGACGAGGACGGGCCCTGCTCGACGGTACGGAGTTCGAGCGCTTCTTCGCCCCGGACGTCGTCTGGACGACCACGGAGACCGGCGAGGGAACTCACGGACAGCAGGCGGTTCGAGACCTGATCATCGGCCTCCACTCCCGAGTCTTCGATGCCCGTCCAGAACTCGTGAGCCTGGTTTGTGGCGATGGGACTGCGATGATCGAGGCAGTCTTCGACAGCAGGCAGATCGGGGAGTTTGCAGGCGTACCGGCACACGGAGCCCATGTCCGCATCCCCTACGCCATGTCCTACGACGTGGCGGACGGAGTCATCACCGCAGTCCGGGCGTACTTCCCCATGACAGCGCTCCGCACTCGGCTCACGGAAGCCGGCCAGCCAGCGAGCGCGATGCCGACCACTTGAGCGCCGCACTCGGCCTGAGGGTCCCAACCTCTGCGGGGAAGACAGGACTCAACGAGGCGAGGCTGCAGCCACCAAGCCCGACCCGCCAGAGCCGAGGTTCACGGCCGCGGAACGGGTGCGGGTCGTGGCCTCGTCACGAGGCAGCGGTCGCGACGACGGATGACTGCACGGGCAGCCAAGGCGAACGGTGACCGAACGGCTCCCCGTGGACCCTGGAGACGCTGTTGCGCAGTCATCGCACGGAGACGCGGCGCTCGGCCCGGCCACCCGAGCAGTTCGGGTCTGCTGCACGAGTCCTGGCGCTGGTGCTCTTGACACCGCTTGAATCGGCCGAGAGTGTGATGTAGGCCACAGTGGGGCCGAACGTGCGCTCGCTTAACGGTTGTCAAGCTCTACGCGAGCGACTCTGCGCTCCCCGTCATGCCTTCTAGGAGTTGCGCCATGACGCACAAGGTCCTCGTCGCCGGAGCGAGCGGGCTCGTCGGGGCCGCCGTCGTGGACCGGTTCCTCGACGACGGCTGGGACGTCGTCGCGGTGTCGCGGCGCAAGCCGGAGGTCTTCAGCGACAAGCCCTTCACGCATCTCCCGGTGGATCTGCAGGACCAGAGCGCCTCGAAGGCAGCATTCACCGGAATCGCGGACGTGAGCCATGTCGTCTACGCAGCGGTCTACGAGAAGCCGGGCCTGGTCGCCGGGTGGACCGAGGAGGACCAGATGCAGACGAACCTCGAGATGCTGCAGAACCTCATCGAGCCGCTGTCCGGCGACGACGCCCTGGAGCACGTGACGCTGCTGCAGGGCACCAAGGCGTACGGGATCCACGTGCACCCGATGCGGGTACCGGCCCGCGAACGGTACCCGCGCGACGAGCACGCCAACTTCTACTGGCTCCAGGAGGACTACCTGAAGGAGAAGACCGCCGAGCGCGGGTTGCGGTACACGATCTTCCGCCCGCAGCTCATCGTCGGACCGAACTACGGCGTCGTGATGAACCTGCCGCCGGTCATCGGGGCCTACGCCGCGATCTGCAAGGAGGAGGGCCGACCGTTCTCCTTCCCGGGCGGGACGCCCTTCGTCTGGGAGGCGGTCGACACCCGCATCGTCGCGAACGCCATCCGCTGGGCCGCCACGGAGCCGACGGCCGACGGGCAGCACTACAACCTCACCAACGGCGAAGTGTTCGAGTGGCACGACCTGTGGCCGGCCCTGGCCGAGGAGCTCGGCGTCGAGGTGGGCCCCGACGAGCCGCTCAGCATGGCGGAGTACCTGCCGTCCAAGGCGGACGTGTGGGATCGCATCGTCGGCAAGCACGGCCTGCGCAGGATCAGCATGCAGGAGCTGCTGGGGGAGTCGCACCACTACGCCGACTTCTGCTTCCTCTATGGAGCCACCGAGAGCCCGCCGCTCGCGTTCGTCAGCACTGTCAAGATCAAACAGCACGGGTTCTGCGATGTGATGGACACCGAGGAGTCGTTCCGGCACTGGATCCGCGTGCTCCAGGAGCGCAAGGTGCTGCCACCGCGCGTCTAGGGCCTGTCTGGCGGATCTGCTCGCCGCGGGTGTAGGGCAGGTGGATGCAGGACCGGCATGACCTGACCGATGAGCAGTGGGCGGTGCTCGAGCCGCTGCTGCCCGACCGCACTCCGCGGCGAGGAGGCCGCTGGGGCGATCACCGCCCGGTGGTCGACGGGGTCCTCTGGCGCACCCGGACCGGGGCGCCCTGGCGGGACCTGCCGCCGGCCTATGGCCACTGGCAGACCGTCGGGACTGCCCCACTTGAGTTGACTCGGTTCGGTAGGGGCGATCAGGCCGCGTGAGCGGCCTGGGTCAGTGTCGCGGGGCACCCGTGAACGGTGTCCCGCGACACCGCAGTAGAGCGGGTGACGGGAATCGAACCCGCACAGTCAGCTTGGAAGGGAAAGGCTCCTGACATCCTTCCGTGCAGCTCGGACAGCCTATGCGCCCCCGCGCCGTGCCTTCGGCGTGCCTCAGCCTTCAGTTCGTCGACGGCGCTCCGGGACGTCGTCCCGGGCCGTCCCCGGGTCCGGTCTCGCCGGGCAGTGAGCGCGGTCACCCGGGGGGCCCATCTGTACTGCAGCCCTGTCCGCGGCAGCCGCCTCATCTGAGCGCGAGCCTCCGCGTGAACCGTTGGCCAGGTCGTCTTGCGTCAGCCCCGGGGAGTCCGTCGTTCGGGCGCGGGTCCCAGCCGATGCAGCTGTTTGGTTGCCTTCGGACGTGCGGTGGCGACGGGTCGAAGCGCTTCGACGGTCTCGTGCGCCGCCCGTGCCGAGATGAACCCCGGGGAGAGCACCTCGACGTTCGAGGCACCCTCGTCTCGCAGTCGCTGCGCCACCTGTTCGGCCGTGAACCCCTCCAGCGGCTCCAGGACGACGTCGACGTCGGACTGCCGACCGCCGAAGAACCACTCTCTCTCGTTGGAGGTCACTCTCGGCCCTCCTCACTCGCGCGGGCCGGATCGGAGACCCTGGCAGTGCTCAAAGGCTACGTCGCCCGCAGGGCTGCCGCGACGTCCAGCTTTCCGAGGCCGTAGGCGGGATCCCACGGCCCCGGACCGGTGTGCACGTCGCGCCGCACGCTGGCTCTCAGCAGGTCACGCACGTCGCCCAGGTTCCGATCAGGCTTCTGCTGCAGCAGCATTGCCACCGCACCTGTGACCACCGGTGCGGCCATGCTGGTTCCCGCGATCGTGAGCAGCTGGTCTCCGTTAGAAGCGAACCGGTCGTCGGCGGCGGACTCACTGCCCTGTGCGAGCGCCGCCGTGACCATCTGTCCCGGTGCCGAGACGTCCGGCTTCTGCCGCCCATCGCGCGACGGGCCCAGGCTACTGAAGGCGCTGGTCCGGCCCGGGACCAGGCGCGCGTCCTGCATCGGCCCTGAGTCGCTGTCCCATGCGTTACGGGTCACGTGGCTGGCGACGGCCAGGCAGCCATCGCCGGTGGCGGACAGTCCGACGGTGCGGGCGGATTCCGACATGGCGTGCGCCCGGAACGCGGCGAAGCCGCTGTTGTTGAACCAGCCGTCGAGGCGGCCGATCGTCGCCGCCCGGCAATTGATTCGCACTCGCCAGCCACGCAGTTCACCGTTGCCGGCTTGTGCCCGTACGTCGAGGGCGATCTGGTGCTCGATCAGATCACTGGGCCGGTAGCGCTGCTGCGCGAGGTCGATCGCGACGGCGGCGAAGGTTCGTCGGATGGCGCTTCCGCTCGGCGGTTCGTCGATAACCTCGCCTGCCGGTGTGACGAGCGAGATCGCGAACCGGTCCGCGCGAGCGTGCCAGAGCGTCAGCACGGCGAAGGCTGTTCCGTCGGACTGGCGTTGCAGGTCGAAGGGGACCTGCTCGGCTTGGCCGGGGTGGAACCTGCCACCGATGTGGATGTCGTCACCGCGCTCGTTGCCGGCGGAGACCACGATGATCTTGCCCGGACCCGTCAGCTGGCCGTGCAGGCGTTCTTCGGCGTCCGTCCCGTCGTGCGCGCCGAAGTGGTGGCCAAGGCTGAGGTTGACGACGCACGGCCGTGCGCCTGCCTTCCGGAAGACCCATGACACCGCGGTGTCCGTGTCGCGGAAGTTCGTCTTGACCAAGAGCAAGCGAGCGCCGGGCGCAACGCCCTCCAGCGCGCCGAACCTCGACCCGGCGGCGATGGCCGCGACGTGCGTGCCGTGGCCGTTCTCGTCCGCGCCCGGACCCCTGCCGCTGGCCCAGCCCTGCTCGAGTTGGCCGGTGCTGAACTCGCGGGGCTGTGCCAGGCTCTGGTCGAGCAGGCCCTCGACCCGCAGCTGGCCATTGGCGTCGCGGAACATCGGGTGGGAGAGATCGAACCCGGAGTCGACGATCCCGACGAGCACGCCCTCCCCGTCCTCGGCAAACGGGCGTTGGCCAGTCTGCGGGGCTACCAGCCCGATGTCGGGCAGCGCCGCGTCGAGGTGCGGCTGTGACAGCTTCTTCGTCTGCACGCGGCGGACCTCGGCGACCTCGGTCAGCCGGGCAAGGGTCTCCACGTCAGCGCGCACCGACAGAAAGTTCTGTGACAGCCGCAGGACCTCGCCGTCCCCCTTCACCCGGTCCGCCACTCCAGCTGCATCTCGGGCCTCCACGATTGCGGCGGCCGGAACACCGTTCCGCCATTCTTGCTCGGGTTCGGCGCTGGTGATTCCTGAGGCGCGGGCGGCGGCCATGCGGGAGCGGAGCTCTGGGCGCTGGTGAGCCTGTAGGCCGAGAGAAATGGATGCCTTGGGCAGTAGGGAGAACCGTTCAGTTGTCATGTCGCCTTCCTCCTTGGGTCCCGCGCCTTGCCGGCAGTCCAGGTCAGCATCTACGCGGGCGCGAACGGGCTCCGCCTATTGGCCGACCGAGCCGCCGGGCGGGCGGCGCATCAGTCACCCGGACCAGTGCGCTGTCCGCCGGCCAGAGGCTGCCCCGTGCCGTGGTCAGCCCGCTGGCTCACCTGCGCTTCACTTTTGGTCCTGCTGGTCTGGTTCGACGGTAGGAAGGCGAGGCCGCGCCGCAAGGCGCATCAGACTTCCCATGTACGACACGCGCGGGGCGCGCCCAAGGGTCTATTCGCGCCATCACAGCGACGATGTGTTCCGTCACTTTGTGCTGATGGAAATCCACATCAGCGGCTTTGAGGTCGCGCCGCCTGCCGACCCTGTACACGTGGAGCGGTGACGGGAGCGAACTCGCACGGCCCGCTTGGAAGGCAGGATCTTGTGAACTAGTCCTCGCTGGTCAGCGGCTTGTTTGAGTGTACGAGATGGCCTGCGTGACCACTATGTGACCAATCGCCTGTCGGCCGGCGTCACTCCGGCCGCTTGTTGATGTCGTTGGCCTTCGTCTCGCTGATGGCACCAAGCATGGCGTCGAGAGCTCGGGCGATGTCGGCGTCGCGGTCGTCGGCGGCGTGCTGGTAGAGGAGAGCGGCGGCGGGTGAGGAGTGGCCGAGCCGGCGCATGAGCTCCTTGGTGGTCGCGCCGGTGGCCGCGGCGAGGGTGGCGCCGGTGTGGCGGAGCTCGTGCGGTCGGACTGCGGGCAGGCCGATGGCGTCGGCGGCGCGGCGGAAGGTCGAGTTCCAGTTGCTGCGGGCCAGGTAGCCGCCGGAACTGGTGGAGAACACGAGCGCGTCCGGAGAAGTGGGGACGTGCTTCTCCAGGTGGTCCTCCAGTACCGCCGCGATGGCGGCGGGCAGGGCCACGGTGCGATGTCCGGCGTCGGTCTTGGGTTCGCCGACGACCCACCGTCCGCCCACGCGGCGAACCGAGCGCTCGACACGCAGCAGCCCGTTCCCTCGGACGTCGGAGCGCCGCAGCGCGGTGGCCTCGCCGAACCGGAGTCCGCCGAAGGCCAGCACGAGCACGAGTGCGCGGTAGCGCTCGGTTCTCCGGTCCCGCCCCAATTGTTCGGCCAGTTGCAAGGCCTCTGTCGCCGTGAGTGCGCGGGACGGCCGGGAGGCCTTCGGTGTGCCGGCGCCGCGCAACCGGCAGGGGTTGGAAGCGATGGCCTCGTCGGCGACCGCGACGTTGAGGATGGCCCGCAGGAGCTGGTACGCCTGCGCCAGTGCCGTTGGGCCTGTCGTCCGGCCGGCCTTGGCGTGCCAGGAGCGGACGGCGGCGGGGGTGACCTCGTCGACGGGGACGTCCGTCCATGGCGTGGCGAGATGGTGACGCCACAGGCCCCCGTAGAGGACGCGGGTGCCCTCGCGGAGGTCGTTGCGGGCGAGGTACTCCTGGGCGTAATCGCCGACGGTCCGGCTACTGGCGTTCGGTGCTCGCCAGCTCTTGCGGAGGAGGTCGGTCTGCTGGGTGGCCAGCCAGGCCCAGGCGTCAGCCTTGCTGTTGAAGATCTTGGTGTGCCGCTGACCATCGGGGCCGAGGTACCGAGCCCGGTGGCGGCCGCTCGGGAGCCGGTCGACCGACCCAAACGTTCGCTTGGTCATGCCGCGACTCTGTCGGGAGCGTCGGCGGTTGTCCGCCTTCGTTACCGCTGGCTGTGGACGCGGCCGGCGTCCACAAAGGCGTCTAGCGTGGCGCGCTCGAGGCGCACATACTTGCCCACTTTGACGTAAGCAATCCGTCGCTCGGTGATCAGCCGGCGGACGAAGCGCTCCCCGGTGCCGAGGAACTCACCGGCCTGCGCGACGGTGAGTAGGGGGCCCCGGTCGATGTCTCGCCCCTGCGCTGCTCGCATCGTCATGGGATCGAGCGTCGCCGCCCCGCTGCAGCGCTTCTCCGGTTGTCCCTCCGGCCACCTGCTTACCGGGTGACCTCGTGACTCCAGGATGTGGACACAAGTTTTGAGGTCACGATGGTGCCGACGGGAACATCGCATCGCAGGATGTTGTGCCATGGCTGCGCACGTGCGCAGCGTTGCTCAGTCGAGCGACCACAAAATCGCAGATTATTGGTTCGAGTCCAATCGGGGGAGCAAAACTCCTGGTCAACGCGATGATGACCCTCGCCAGCGGTTTATGAACCCTATAAAACCCCCATCTTCGGTGCTCGCCGCTGCTGGCGCGCTCCCTGCGTCGGCGCGGCTGCTCGACCGAGGTCGCCAGAGTCCCCGGCCTCCCGGTCAGCAACGGCTTGCCCGAGACCGACCCACGTCAGCGGCGGGGACCGGCGTCTCGGGCATGGATTTCTCGTCGAGAGGTTGTGCTCGTCGCTCCCCAGGAGAAGTGAGCTGCTCCGGCCCGGGAGGTCTCTACGCGGAGTGACCCATGCCGTAGCGGCTAGATGTCGCTGCTGAACTGCCTGAGCGCGGCGATCCCGGCGCGGGAGCGGGTGGTCACCTGCGAGGAGGTCTTCTAGCTGCCGGAGGAGGCGGGCGTGGTGGTGATGGTCAATGCGGCCGACGTCGACGGCCGTCCCCGCGACCGACCTCTGGGTGCGACCGGCACAGTGCTGTACCCCGAGAGCCTGCCGAGCTGGTGACCGTCAGGGCGCCGCGGTCCACTCCAACCACGCGGCGCCGGGGTGGGCCCGGCCCAGAACGGTGCCGCGGCGCACCCCGTTCCGGATGTTCACCCGGCCGATCACGCCGAACACGCCGCCGTCGCGGTTGTCCCGCAGCCAGGTCGGTGGGACCTTCAGGCCCTGCACCGTCCCGGTCGCGGCCGGTCCCAGCGGGACCAGTGGGTCGACCGAGATCCACTCCACGTCGCGGACCTGCCCGATCCGCGCGACTGCCTCCCGGAAAGCGGACAGGCGCTCCGGCGGCAGGAACACGTGCACATAGGTGTCGACCAGGCAGAGCAGCGTATCCGGCGGAACCTCCTCGACCACCGTGGGCAGCAGCTCGACGAGATCACCGCGCAGGCCCGGCGCGGGGTGCGCTCGGGCCACCTCGACGGCGGCGGCGAACCGGGTGACCGCGCCGACCTCCGGCGGCACGCAGGCGGCTAACCACCGCGCCGTGGCAGCGTCGGTGAGGTCCAGCGGCTCGGCGTCGACGCCGAGTCGGAGCGCTACGGCGGGTAGCCGAGGCAGGACCGGCGGTCGCCCTCTGCCGCGCACGGAGCAGGACAGCCGCACCGGCGACCGCACGTCCCCGGCGCTCGACTCGGTGCCGTCGGGGAGGCGGTAGGTGTAGTGGTAGCGGTCCAGGTGCAGGCCCAAGCCAGCACCGGTGCCAAGGTCGACCAGCGCCAGAGGCCGCGGGTCCTCCGCAGCGATCGCGGCGAGCGCGGGAACCACATCCAGGCACCGGCCCACCTCGTTCATCTGGTAGCGGTGCTCACGGCACAGCCGGGCCAGGACGGAGGCCTCGGACCGGGCGAAGGCCTGCAGCGCCGGGCGGAATCCCTCGTCCGGCGGTGGCTGCCCACCGCCGGGTCGCGGATAGTAGGCGGCCAGCCGGGCTGGGCCGCGCTCGTCGAGGTGGAACCTGAGCGCGGCGCTGAGCACCAGCGGCGGCAGCCGGTCCAGCGGCACCGCCGCAGCCAGGCTGAGCAGCTCATCGTCCTCCGCGATCGCGGTGAACGTCGCAGCGGTCAGCCACCAGCTGGGCGGCGCATCCGGCGGCGACCAGGCCGCCGCGATGGACCGAGCCTGCTCCGCCACCGTCACCCGACGATCCCGGTCCACACCCGCAGGCTCGCCGATGGCCACCGGCCCGTCAACGGGCGGGTCCATCAGGTGCGGTCGGGCACCCGCACGGCCGGCCCGTGCCGACGATTGGGCTGTCACCGGCGGCAGAGCTCCGGTTGAATCGGGCGCCGCACCGTCGCAAGAAGGCCCGGGTCCGGGTGCCGCCTGGGGCGCCCAGCGCCGAAACCGAAGCACCCGTGGACTAAGCGGGGCCGGCACCAGCCGACACGAACGGCCTCTGCTCAGACTGAGGAGACGTCGCACCGGTCGGTGGGTAGGCGGCGCGCGCACGCGCACGTCCCGGCCGGTCCGATGAGGTCGGTGATCGTCGCGGCACCGAGGTCGCACTGAGCCAGGGGTTCGTAGGACCGCCCGCCGAGGCTGCGCTCGACGACCCCATGCTGTCACCCCAAACCGTGCACGACCCGATGATCAATCCTAGTGACTCGGGCGCCGTCGCCCTCCCCTGCCCGCGCTGGTGCGCCGCCGGCGACTGCCAGTGGGCCCCTGACGGCGAAGAATGGACGCAGGCGACGACCACCCTCTCGACGGGCAGACCGGACAACGTCAGATAGGCAGGGTAATTTCAGTAAGTCTGTCAACGAGGGCCGAAGCAACGCAGAGGGCGCGGAGTTGACCCGTGCCGCGGCCTCGGTGTCTGCCTCATCGGTGACGCAGGTCGGCTGGTGGTTGGCTGATCGACCCGTCGGGACAGGACGCGGATGACGACGGGTAGGGGCTCTCCGCGAGTCCCCACCCGTCGTCAGTCAAGCCCGAGCTGCCGCGCGGTCCCGGAGGGTGCGTGGCAGGCCGGTGTGGTTGGCCGCGCTCAGCAGGCGTTCGCCTGGTTGCCCTGCCCGGGATTCCTCACGCAGCTACCGGTGATCCGCGTCTGAGTCATCACGATGGGTGCGCCGGGGGCCTCGGTGACGACCACGACGCTGTCGGTGGGCGTGCGCTCGACCGTGACCACGGGCTCGGCGGGAGCGGTCGTCGTGGTGGTCTCGGAGAAGGCCTCGCCCTCGGTGACGGTGACCTCGGGATCTGCGGGCACGACCTGCTCGGTCACGATCGGCTCACCAGCAGCCCGGGTCACCGTCACGATCGGGTCCCCCGCAATCGTCGTGGTCGTGG
>NZ_FPBA01000021.1:1618-101175 GCF_900116515.1 Geodermatophilus amargosae | reverse complement strand
CGTGTACGGCGTCACCGTGGTGGTCACCGTCTCGCGGGGCTGGGTCGTCGTCGTCACCGTCTCCATCGGCGTGGTGGTCGTGGTGATCACCGTCGTCTGGGTGGTGGTGGTGTCGATCTCGGTCCGGTCACACCGCTCCACCGTCTGGTTGGCGTTGGCGTTGTTGACCCGGCGGCAGTTGATCGGTGCCCCCGGCGCGGTCGTGGTCACCGACTGGCCCCGGCGGATCTCCTGCTGCACCACCGGCGGTCCGGATGGCACGTCCTCGGAGACGACGGTCGCCGGCCCGGCGTCGCGGTCCGCCTGGGTGACCGTCGGCGTGCCCGGGACGTCGACGGTGGTCGACGTCGGCTCTCCGACGTTCTCGGTGCGCTCGGAGATTGTCGGTTCGCCGACGGGCACGGTCTCGGTGACCGAGGTCGGCTCCCCGACCGGTTGGGGCTCGCTGGTGGTCACCGTCGGGGTGCCGGAGGGGGTCGGCGGACCGTCGACCGAGGTGACCACCGTGCACCGCTGGTTGTCCTGCTGATTCACAGTGGGGGTCGCGGTACCGGGGCCCGAGAACGTGCCACCCGCCGCCGTGCAGATCTGCTGGCGGGTGTGGGTGACGTTGTGATCGGCGAGCGCAGACCCCGCCGGGATCACGGTGAGGGCCGCGGCGAGCACGGCCAGGGACGTAAGACGTCGACGCATGGTCATGTGCCTACGCGACCGGTGGCGCCACAGCCCATGTCACGCGATGAGAAACGATGCTGTACCGGAACGACGCTGGGTGCGCCCTAACAGCGCGTGGAAGATGAAACCACAGTCCGTCATGGGTAACTGTCTATAGGGCCCGATGATCGGCAATCTCCTAACGCCCTCGTGCGTAAATTGCGGCGAGCGGTCGTTCACCTGGTCAGGGCTGGTTCGATCACCGGGCGCTGCCGGCCAGTGGAGCTCTCGGCTGGCGGCGAGGCTGGGCAGGTCGTGGTGCTCGTTCCTGGCTGGAGACCAGTCCGGCGACCGCGGGCAGGAGCGTGTCCACGTGCTCGCGTCGGCCCAGGTGACGGGACAGGGCTCGCCAGTTCTTCAGGTGGCTGATGCCGTGCTCGACACGGATCCGCTTGGACGCGTGAGCTCGGCGTTCGGCCTCGTGCGCCGCGGCCACGGCGGAAAAGACCGGGATCTGGTTCTTCCGCCGGGCCGGTCGCGGCGTGATGACCGCGCCGGCGGTCCGGGTGCTCAGCCCCTGGTAGCCGGCGTCGGCGAGCAGGGTGACACCGGGGATGAGGGCCAGCAGCTCGATCAGGCCGGCCTGACGAACCTGGGTCGAATCGTGGATGGAGCCGGAGCGGGTCTGCCCGCAGCACAGCAGCCGCCCGGCAGGGTCGGTGATCACCAGGGCGTCGACGGTGGTGGCGCGGGCCCTGCCCGAACGGCGCTGCCCGGTCTCGGCTCGAACTCCTGTAGCGAGCCGTGGGACGAGACCGGACAGGGTCAGGCCAGGAAGGACTCCCAGCCGTCGGCCGGGGGCGTGCCCACCGGCAGGGTGCGGAGCCGGTCGAGGACGGCGGGGTCTTGCACGTCCAGCCAGGCCACCAGCTGACGGAAGGACACCAGGTGCACCTCGGGCCGGGCGGCGATGGCCCGCAGCGCGTCCTCCACCGCGTCCATGTAGATCCCGCCGTTCCACTGCTCGAAGTGGTTGCCGACGAACAGCGGGGCACGGTTGGTGGTGTAGGCCCGCTCGAAGCCGGCCAGATAGGCGTCGGTGGCCTGCTGGCGCCAGGTGTCATACATCGCCGGGTCGCCGGCCGTGTCCCCCTGGGTCTGCCGGTACATGAGGTTGTAGTCCATGGCGAGCGCGCTGGCGCTCTGGCTGGGGTCGGACGTCGGGAAGGGCACCGACGGCAGCGGAAAGTCCCACAGGCCCAGCTTCTTTGCGGGCCACACCTGCTGACCGCCGGGTGAGCTGGCGTCGTATCTCCACCCCAGTGCGGCCGCGGCGGGCAGCAAGCCGTCCTGGCCCTGCAGGCAGGGGGTGCGGCCGCCGATCAGCTCGACGTCGTAGTCGAAGGGCAGCGGCGGCAGGTCGCTGCGGCCGGTGGTGGTCTTCCAGGTCTGCACGAACCGCTTGGCCTGGGCGATCTCGCTGGCCCAGTCCTCCGGGGACCAGAGCCGGACGCCGTTCTCGCCGCAGGAGTGACCGTTGAAGTGGGTGCCGATCTCGTGCCCGTCCAGCCAGGCCAGGCGGACCTCGGCCATCGTGTCCAGCACCTCCTGGGTCGTCAGGAAGCCGATGTCGGAGGAGCCCACCGGATGCCGTGGCGGGGCGTAGCGCATCCGGGCATCGGCCGGCAGGGCGTAGACGCCGCTGAGGAAGAAGGTCATCGACGCGCCGAGCTCCTGCGCCAGCGTCCGGAACCGGGGGAACTGGCCGGTGGACAGATTGGCCGCGCCGTCCCAGGAGAAGACCACGAACTGGGGCGGCCGCTCGCCGGGCACCAACCTGCGCGGAACCGGCTGGTGGGGTTGCGGGCCGGTGTCGGCGGTCGATCCGTCGCCGATCAGCCGTACGGCGGGTGTCGGGACCGGGACGGGTTCAGGAGGCGGGACCGCCGAGGAGGGAGCAGGCGCGGATGTCCCCGCGACGGCCGTCGTGAACGAGCGGCCCGCGACGCCGCAGCCGGCGGCGGCGAGCGTGGACGCGCCCGCCCAGCCCAGCAGTGCCCGTCGGCTCAGCTCCCGCACGCGTCGTCACAAGTTGCACTCATGCATCCCCATCCCCCAAGGCCCGTGCCCGCGCCATCCATGCTGCCGCCGTCCATGCTGCGGTGGCTCCGTGACACGCCAGCGGCCCTCAGGGCCACCGGAACCTCGCCCGGCCTCCCGCCCACCTCCGACGGAGCAGCGGCATGCCGTGGCCGTGGCCGTGGCCGAGGCCGCGGCGGCACCGTCCCGGGCGGCTGGGACGGTCAGCGACCGGCGTCCAGCACCCCTCAGACCACTCGCGCGGCGACGCGCGAAAGGCGGCGCCGAAGCGCTGGCTGCAGTGGCTGATGTCGGCGAATGCCCATCAACGGGCGACGCCTCCGATGGTGACCCGAGCCGAGTCCGGAGAGGCAAGCCGCTGGCGCCCGGTGGAGGCGCCGATCGACGATCCACTGGGCTGATGTCCGGTCATGGCCCCTGCTCCCAGACGTCGTGAAGGTGCCGGTGGAAATCGCGCCGCAGCGACACCGACAACGGGAGAGGTCGCGGTCGAGATCCAGAACAAGATCGTCCCGGCCTGAGTATTTCAGGAACCGACTCCATCGAACCCCGCGCATCCCACCTGTGGCGATGCAGTGAGCGGATCGTCGTCGCCCGTGCCGAGGTCTGCGTTCGGCCTCGACCGCGGCGGCATCGAGGCTGTCGAGCGCTGTCGCCGGACTCATCGTGCTGTCTGCACTCAAAGCGGCGGACTCATCGGTACGAGGGCAGGCCTGCGCGGAACGCCCCCGATGCAGCATGGCTCAGTCGGCTTGATGAGGGTGGCTGGTGGGCTGCACCGCACCGCGCAGCGTCACGGCGGCACATCGCCATGGGCCAGCTGCTCCATCATCGCGGTTCTCTGCCCGACCTCCTCGCGCAACGCGGTCAGCCGGGCGTGCTCGTCGCGCAGCCAGAACACCCCGAGCAGGAAACCAGCCGCCAGCAGAACCAGTGCCGTGAACACCGTGAGCAGGAGAACCACCACCGGTTGCCCCCCGGTCGCGCGTCCTAGCCCGTGTACCGGTCCAGGTCCATCCGGTACAGCTAGCCCGCCTGGTGCAGATACTCGTCGAGCGCGCCGAACTCCGCCAACCGCGCCATTTGGCCGCGGGCGCCATCTCACTGCCTGACGAGCACGTACCAGCTGCTCTGCAGCCCGGGCCAGGTCACCCAGATCCGCAACGAATACGACAAGGGCGCCCAGGCGTCCTCACTGGCACCCAGGGCGTCGGCACCGCCCTCGACGCCGCCGAGCAGACCCCCACCGTCGTCACCGACGAAGACGAGGAGATCGACCACGATTCCCGGGGAGCCCGACGAGCTGGTGCACGCCTACGCCATCACCGTCCACCGCGAGCCGGGCAGCGCATAGCCCTGCGTCGCCATCCCGATCACCACCAGCGCCTGGATGCTGCAACGCAACCGACCCCACCCCGCCGTCACCGGCACCGAGCAACTCGTCGTCCTGATCGGCTCGCTCAAAGCCCTCAGCAGGCCGTGCGCGCTACCGGCTCCGGACGCCGACACGCTCTCGCCCACCCGCTCCACCACCCGGTGCGACGCAGGCCGTCCCCATCCCCGACCACCAGCGGATGACACCTGCAGAGCAGACCCCGAGGGCTGACCCCGCCGGCTCAGCACACGTCTATCCGTGCAGATGTCGTTGCTCAACTGCCTGGTCGCAGCCGCCCCGGCGCGCAAGCGGGTGATCACCTGCGATGAGGTGCAAGTGACCTATACGTGGCGGGAGGCTGAGCGGACTGACACCTCTCGAGCAGCCTGAACCCGCTCCCAGGGTCGGGGATTCGGCTCTGACCTTTCAGGCGTCCTACAGCCCGTCCTGTCCCCAAGCGGCCCACTCAGGGATAGCCCCCGGCATCAGGCCTTACGGCCCACAGCAGCGGCGATGCACCGTTGGACCTGATTGAGCGGACGCAGCCGGGGGCCGTCGGGCCACCACAGGTCGCAGAGCTCCAGCTCGCCCTGCCGGTCGGGACCGGGCGGGACGATGTCTAGGCCGGGCAGGAACCCGGTGATCTGGGCGCGTGTGCGGAACACTCCTGAGCGCATCGGGCTGTGCAGGAAGACCTGCTCCATGCGCCGCGCCAGTGGGCTGAGCTCATCGGTCTGAGGATCGAAGAAGTGCGCGATCACCACAAAGCCGCCGACGGGTAGAGCGTCGATGTACTGTCGCATGAGCTCGGCGCCGTCGTCTCCGGCGTAGTGGTGCAGTGTTCCCACCTGCAGTAGCGCCAGCGGCTGGGAGAAGTCGAGGTGGCTGCGGATGGTCTCGTTCCCGAGTACCCGGGCCGGCTGAAAAATGTCGGCGTCCACAACATGGCACAACTCGTCGTCGGCGAGTAGCGCTTCGCTCTGCGCGACAACCGCCGGGTCGTTATCGACGTAGACGACTCGGGTCGCGGGGGCAATCCGGCGTGCAATCTGGTGGGTGTTATCCGCGGTGGGCAATCCCGAGCCGCAGTCGAGGAATTGGCGGATACCGCCCTGGTCGGTGAGGAACCGCACGGCCCGACCCAGGAATCTACGGTTGGACCAAGCCAGGTCGTTGACCTCGGGTGCGACTTTGCGCACTTGCTCGAGTACCTGGCGATCGATCTCAAAGTTGTCGGTGCCCCCGAGGGCAGCGTCGTAGACGCGGGCGATGCTCGCCCGGGCAGACTGGTCGCCCAACGGCGCGGCGCTCGATGCCTCCGAGGCTTTGGGAGAGTCCATGGCCGCCTCGCATGCTCCTCGTCGTACCTAGTGCCCCGTTGGTCGACATGCTCGCAGGTTCCTCCCGTGATCGGTGTCATGTCTCCGGGCGTGGTGTAGCTCGCGACCGTGGGGGACGGTTTTGCCGGTTGGACTATGACGCGATCAGTGCCGGCTGCGCCACCTCCTCGGCCGGCTCGGGTCGGTTGAGAAGTGCCATGGAGCCCTCGAAGAGGTAGCGGCGGTCGGAGACCTTCCATTCGTCGTGCGCCTTCAGAAGACGTTGCGGAAGTGGGTCCTCGGGCTCTGTCCGCTGACGAGGTGTCGGCGCAGGTTGCCGGGCATGTCGTCATCGGCGTCTTCCCCGCCGCCGCGGTTGATCAGTGACGAGCTGTGGGCGCTGGTCGAGCCGCTGATCCCACCGCGCAAGCCGGCGGTGCACGGCCGCACCGGTCGGCCGCGTACCTCGGATCGGGACGTCCTCGAGGGCATCGCGTTCGTGCTCTCTACCGGGATCGGCTGGGCCAAGCTGCCGGTCGAGCTGGGCTACGGGTCGGGCTGGACCTGCTGGCGGCGGATGCACGAGTGGGCCGAGGCCGGTGTCTTCGATCGGCTGCACGTCGCCGTGCTCAACCAGCTCGGCGAGCGCGGTGAGCTGGACTGGTCCCGGGCCAGCCTCGACAGCGTCAGCGTCCGCGCGACAAGGGGGGTGAGCTGACCGGCCCCAACCCCACCGACCGGGGCAAGGCCGGCAGCGAGTACCACCTGCTCGTCGACGCCACCGGGCTGCCACTCAACGTCGCCGTCTCCGGCGCCAACCGGCACCACAGCATGCTCGTCGAGCCGATTCTGGACTCCATGCCGGCGATCAGGCGCGGCGGCCGCGGACATCCCCGCCGCCGACCGGTCAAGCTGCACGCCGACAAGGGCTCTGACGATCCGCGGGTCCGCCGCTACCTGCGCCGCCGTGGGATCACCGCCCGGATCGCCCGCATCGGACGGGACTCCAGCGCTCGCCTGGGCCGGCACCGCTGGGTCGTGGAACGCACGCTGGGCTGGCTGCTGTCCTACAAACGCCTGGCGCTGCGCTACGACCGCAGCGCCGTGACCATCACCGCGCTGGCCCGCCTCGCCGTCACGCTGATCTGCGCCCGACGGCTATCAACCAACTAATGCCACGTCCTTTTACGACCTCGTGCATGGTAAGCGGCGGGCGATCGTTGACCTGCTCGGGGCCAGTGCGATCACGCGGCGGTGCCGGCCGGTAAAGCCTTCGTCGAGCGATGGAGCGGTTCGGGGCGTGGGGCTCGTTCCTGGCTGGATACCAGTCCGGCGACCGCACGCAGGATGGTGTCGAAGTCTTCGCGTCGGCCGAGGTGACGCGAGAGGGCTCGCCAGTTCTTCAGGTGGCTGATGCCGTGCTCGACCCGGATGCGCTTGGACGCGTGAGCCCTGCGTTCCGCCTCGTGTGCCGCGGCGACGGCGGGGAAGATCTGGATCTGGTTCTTCCGCCGGGCCGGCCGCGGAGTGATGACCGCGCCGGCGGTCTGGGTGCTCAGCCCCTGGTAGCCGGCGTCGGCCAGCAGGGTGACCCCCGGGGTGAGGGCCAGCAGCTCCACGAGGCCGGCCTGGCGAACCGGGGTCAGGTCATGGATCGAGCCCGGACGAGTCTGCCCGCAGAACAGCAGCCGCCCTTCCGCGTCGGTGATCACCAGCGCCTTGACCGTGTTCGCGCGGGCCTTGCCCGAGACGAACCGAGCCCGGCCGGCCTTGTGGGCCGCTGGGCGGCGCACCCGGACCTCGGTGGCATCGAGCAGACCGACTTGCCCGGTGGCGCCCAGATGAGCGACCACATCGGCCAGCGTGCGCAGCCGGATCCCGCCCTCGACGGTGCAGCCGCGCTCGGCCAGCAGCGGACGCACCTCCCCGACCGCCCGGGTGATCGTCGACCGGGACACCCCGAACCAGCACGCCAAAACGTCGTGAGTGACCCCGTGCCGCAGGTGCACCAGGGTGGCCAGCAACCGGTCGATGAACACCAGCCGGTGCCTTGCACCGGCGCCGACCGCCCGCTGGCGCGGCCGATCGGCCAGCCGCGCGTCCTGGCGTGCCTGCCAGCGCGGCCCTAGCTCGGCGACCAGCTCAGCCAGCACTTCCCGGGACAGTCCGGTCACCCGGCGATCGGCGACAGCAGCGGCTCGGGCCAGGCTCCTGGACACACCACGACCCTGCTCCGTCCTTCACGAGCAAGCCGCCCGCTAACCATGCACGAGGTCGTTAGACCCTGAGAGTGCTCCGACAACGGCCGGATGGGCACCCGGGCCCAGTCATAGAACCGGGGACCCTTGGCGCCCTCGCCGGCCGACAATCGGGTCCAGGCCTCCTCGGGCACCGCGGCGGAGAGCGCGTCGACCCGGTACTGGCCGATCCGGCCCTCGGGGTTGCCGACCGTGTACTGGTTGACCGGCACGGCCAGCACGTAGGGCAGGCCGCGCTCCTCCAGGGCCAGGCGCAGGGCGGCGTTTTGCCCGTAGATCTCATCGGCGGTGGCCCAGCCGGCCGGAACTGCGGCGTCCAGCGCGCGGGTCAGCATCGCCAGCGCTAACTCCGGTTTCGTCCGGAACGGCACCTCTGAGCCGATGCCGGCTCCGGCGCACCGGTCCCGATCATCGATCCACGCCTTCGGCAGATACAACTCCCGGTCGAGGAAGGTCCGCCCGGCCGGAGTCACGTAGGCGAGGAACACGCCGATCTGGCAGTTCTCGATCCGCCCGGCGGTGCCGGAGTACTGCCGGCCCACCCCGGCGGACTTGCTGCCCTTCTTCACGAACCCGGTCTCATCGACCGCCAGCACCGCGGCCTCGTCCCCGAGATGCTCAACGACGTAGTTACGCAGGTCATCGCGCACCCGGTCGGCGTTTCAGCCGGCGTGGTTGAGCAGCCGCTACATAGCGTCGGGAGTGGCATCGCCGGCCTGCTCGGCCAGCGTCCAGCCGTTCTTGCGCTCCGTCTGCGACAACAGGCCCCGTAGGTACACCCCAGCTCGGGCCCGTGGTTCGGCACGCGCGAAACCACGGGCCCGATCCGCTCGAGCACCTCATCCAGCCCCACGGCCCAGCCGGCGACTTCGGCCACGGTGACATCCTCGGCCATCCGCCCACCGTGGTCAGCACCCTCGCCTCAGCCAGACAGGTACGCCGAACTTTGCCGAAACAAGTGCGGCTGTAGTGATAAACCGAGAGGTGATCAGATGAGGTTGGAGGGGGGACCTGGGGTCCACCCCTTGCCCGAGCGTCTCGACGGACCGCGGGAGGTGGCTCGCTTCCCGGGCAGCCGAATCGTGGGCCCTTGAAAGCGGCTGTGACCGTCCGTAAGGCCCCGAAGGCTCCTGCTGGCCTCGCTCAGGACGCCAAATCGCGCAGCGAGACATCGATCCTGCAGGTCGTCGGGGAAATCATGCGCTCCTCGACGTTCCCAAGGCGAGTACAGACACCCGTGCTTCAGTCGTCGACCGGCCGGCCCGACATACCCCTGCGGCGCTGCTGGCGTAACGGAGCCGTGCCGACCCCGCCGCGCACGCCGAGTGCCTTCGGTCGAACCCGGTCGCGAAGGCGGGCGAGCGATCCCGCCTTCGTGCCTGTCAGCCCTTGTTTGGCCGAGGGCGGTTTCCCTTGAGCTGCCTGTGGAGTCGATGTGCGGTGCAGCAGGCGCAATGTTCCTCGCTGGGCTGACCTAACGCCGGTCGGAACAGGCGCTATGGGGCGGTACTCAAGCTTCCAGTACTGAATCTCACTTCCAGGGACAACGACACGATCCCACCCATCGAGTCGCTCAAGGCCTGACCCGGCCTCCTGCGGCTGCAGTTTCATCCCGGTGTTTGCAGGGTTGTGCTTAAGGACCATCTCCCTGTCGTCGAGTTCCTTGCCAGTGCTATATCGAGCGACGTAGCCTGCGATATACGGTCCGTTCTTCAGCTTAAGGCTCACCCAAGGGACTTTATCGGCGGGCACTTCCGCTCGCAGCAATTGGTACCAGATCCCGCCGTTGGCCATGTCGCCTCGAGCCCGCTTGCGCAGCAATAAGTCAAACGCAATGGCGAGGGCTAGGGCAAGGACGACCTCCACCACCACCGCTCGGACGATGAGGCGATACTCGTCCTCCACGTAGGTTTGGCCAGACTCAAGCCAGCGTCTGGGGTCGGGCATCCAGGCGGGCTGCAAGATTCGGACTACGGCTAGGATACCCGTAGCAGTGCCGCTGAATGCCAAACTTGCCAACGCAATCCTGCTGGCCTCCCTGAATGTGGTTTCCTCCATGGCTGGGCGTCTGCGTTCTCTCAGTAATTCGAACAGCAACCCTGGCGCCACTAAGAGGAGAAAGGCCGCAAACGTGATGACTGACTCAGGAGTCATGGCCGTGGGTCACACTCGACCCTCGCCCTCGCCGCCCTCTCTGATGCCGTCTGAGCCCGTGACATAGCGATACGGACTTGAGAATCCGTACGTGGACCCCATCTCTACCTTGCTGATTTCAACCGGGACCGCCTCAGTCGTCACCCCAGGCGCCTCCTCGCGCACCGGTTCCGCGGCTTCTCCCTTCTCGTCGTCGCTGAGTGTTGGCTCGACGATGCGCTCAACTGCTACTTTCGCCTCTTTGGCAGCATCCGAGGCGGCGGTTGCTGCCTCTTGCGCTCGTCGAGAGGAGCGCAGAGCCTCGACCTCCGGCGTGTTCTCGTCAGACATGAGTGGGTCCCCCTCGCCGTGGATACCAATGGTTCGGCATTAGCCGTTCGGCGACCCCGCACGGTGCCACCTCACGTGACGGCGGACTAGGGGCACTAGCACCTCGACACGCCAGTCGCAGCGAGACTCGGCGCGCCTTTACAGTTTGTGTCTTGCGTCGCGACGCATGGCTCCAGTAGGCGGATGGAGGAGCCCTCAGGGCCGCCCGAGGCGTCAGTCCGCGCGATAAAGAAGATCCTGCTCCCACGGGCTCGGCGTGGTGCTCCACCCGGCGAGGCGGCGTGTTCTCGGCCGTCAGGCAGTGTCACAAGCAGGAGGCTCTGGTGCATGTCTTCGGCCGGCCCGTGACCGATGCCGCCGGTGCAGCGGACCTTGCGGTTCGGTCCGACGGTGACCAGGGCGGAGCAGGGGACTGCCCCCGGTTCGGTTGACTCCTCGCCTGTGAGGCTGCGGCCTCGCTGGAAGGATCAGCATCGTGCCCAAGCCGTTCCCGGCGGAGTTCCGTCGTGACGTGATCGCCGTGGCCCGCAAGGGCGAGGCGTCGGTCGCCCAGGTGGCCCGGGACTTTGGGATCTCGGAGTCCTGTCTGCAGCGGTGGCTGAAGATCGCCGACCGCGAGGACGGCCTCGCCCCGCCGACCTCGAGCGACCGCGGCGGCGGAAGCACGGACGAGTCCGCGGAGCTGCGCGAGCTGCGCCGGCGCAACAAGCTGCTCGAGCAGGAGAACGAGATCCTGCGGCGGGCGACGGCCTACTTCGCCCGCGACGTCCTCCCACAATGATCTACCCGCTGGTCCGTGAACTCGCCGCCGAGAGGATCCCCGTCGCGATGACCTGCCGGGTGCTGGGCTTCTCCAAGCAGGCCTTCTACAAGTGGTGCGCCGATCCCGTCAGTCGGCGCGACTGGGACGCCGCACACCTGATCAACGCCGCCTACGACATCCACCACGACGATCCGGCGTTCGGCTACCGGTTCATCGCCGATCAGCTGCGCGAACGCGGCCTGACCGCGGGTGAGAACCGGGTCACCCGGCTGTGCTCCCAGCAGCGGATCTGGTCGGTGTTCGCCAACAAGCGGGGCCTGAACCGCAAGGCCGGCCCGCCGGTGCACGACGACCTGGTCGACCGCCAGTTCACCGCAGCGGCACCCAACGCGGTCTGGCTGACCGACATCACCAAGCACCCCACCAGCGAGGGCAAGCTCTACCTCTGCGCCATCAAGGACGTGCACTCCGGGCGGATCGTCGGCTACTCGATGGACGCCCGGATGACCGCGGCGCTGGCCGCGACCGCGCTGCGCAACGCCATCGCCCTGCGGGCACCGACCGGCACGATCGTGCACTCCAACCGCGGCAGTCAGTTCCGCTCGAACGCCTTCGTCACCGCGCTGAAGAACAACGGCCTGATCGGCTCGATGGGCCGCGTCGGCGCCTGCGGCAACAACGCCGCGATGGAGTCCTTCTTCGCCCTCCTGCAGCGCAACGTCCTCGACCGGCAGCGCTGGACCACCCGAGAGGACCTCCGGCTGGCGATCATCACCTGGATCGAGAAGACCTACCACCGGCGCCGCCGGCAACGCCGCCTCGGACGACTCACGCCCATCGAGTTCGAGACACTGACCCGGGCCGCTCACGCGGCCTGACCGCCCCTACCGAACGAGTCAACTGAAGGCGGGGCAGTCCCGTTCGTCCTCCAGCGGGTCACCGGTACCGGGTCGAGCCGCCAGCCCAGAGCCTCAAACAGCCGGGGGGTGGGCGAGGAAGGCGCCCATGTCGACCCACCCGGTGCGCGTGACGTCCCCGACCGGCCTCGCCGCAACCCCGTCCCGCAGGTCGCGCGGAGCGGCGATCGCTCCGCCGTCAGGTAGAGGTGCAGCGTCACCTTCGCCGGATCGAAGATGCCCGCGATGAGGCGTGTCGCCCGCTGCGTGAAGTCGCGGCACAACCGCACGTCGTCCTGCAGTACCAGCACGGGTCGGTCGTCGTCGGCTGCAGCCCGCCGGTCGGCGAGGATCACGTTCCTCCACTGCCATGAGTGGCGGATGCCGTGGGTCGCCTACGTCCATTGCAGCGCGCACCCAAGCGCGGCCACCCATCGGTCCAGCGCCGCGCACAGCCGCGGCAATGCGTCGTTGCAGACGCGTAGCTTCGGCCCGGCGAGGCCCTCGCGCTCGAGGTCAGCGAGTAGGCGCCAGCCCGTCGGGCCGGTCGTATGCCCATGACGATGACGCGGAGCTCCACCCGCATCGCCACCCGCGCGGTACTCACGCCCCCAGTCAAGGATGAAGCGGCACGCGACGGTCGCGGCAACCGCCGACCCGTCGCGCCTGGGCCCTTCCCGTGGTCTCGCTCTGCGGGAAGTCGCCCGGTCCGCACTGTGGACAGGGTCGCCGACCGCGGCTCAGCCGTGACCGGCGACGCACGCCTACCGCGCTCAGGTAAGGGCATAGACCTTGGCCTCCCACGGATAAAGCGGCTCTCGCCCGACCCACTCCGGCGGGACGGCGCGGTCCTGCGTCACCTCCCGCCACAGCTCACCGCTCGGGGTGAGTGGCCAGTTCCCGATGACATACTCGGAGCGCGGGTCCTGCGGCTCGGGAGTGCCCCAGTCGCTGAAGTTGGCGACCGTGACCACTGGCCTCTGACCGGGTGCGCCGCGGCGCCAGGCGAACACACGACGGCCGGCGGTGAGGTCGACGTGGATGAACTCCGTGTCGTTGACCGACAGGGCCTCCGACGTCTGCCGGAGCCGCACCAGCCTGCTCACGTGGCGGAAGACCCGCTGCCTCCACTCCTCGGACAGCCGGTCGAAGTTCACCGGGTCCACCTGCTTGGCAGAGGCGATGGGTAGGTCGTGCTGGTCGGCGAACTCTTCACCCGCGAGGATCATCGGGATGCCCACGGCGGTCAGCAGGCAGACGAAGGCCAGCTTAATCCGCTCTTCGGTGCGCCCGACCCCGTTGTTCACCAGGAAGTCATACAGGCGCTCGTTGCGGTATCCCTCCACGTCGTGGGATGTCACGTAGTTGACCGCCTGGGCGCCGTCCGCGAATCCCAGCTCCCGGCAGTCCACGAGCTTGCGCACCGTTCGCTCGAAGTCATCATCACCCTCGCCGGTCTCGCCCAGGATTGCGGAGCGGATCGCGTGCTTGAACCGCTCGTTCCACAGGGCGTCGAGGCGCCCTTCCCGGACCAGCGCGACCGGGACGGACAATTCCTCGCCGACTACGAGGAACCGCTCGTCGGCGGCGCTGACAGGCAAGCCGGCCGCCACGGCACGGTCGCGCGCGAGCTCTCGGGCGAATCGGGTGAACTCCGCGATGAAGTCGAGGTTCCGCACGTTGTTGACGCTGTCGATCCGAATGCTGTCCATCCGGTTCTCGTGAGCCCACCGCGCAGCGTGGGCCAGCATGAAGCGGCGAGCGGGCTCGACCTCGGTGATTCGGCCTTCGATCGGGTCGTACCCGCGCGTTCGCCACCCGTATTTCCAGAGATCGCCGCCGAAGCCGTCCCGGTCGGACTGCTCCGGGTCCCCGCTGCCCCACTGGACGTGGAAGTCGAGAAAGTTGATCTCCGAATAGGGATCGCGCTGCCCGAACGCCATGACGGCGTCATATCCCACTCGGATGCCATGCCGGTGACATGCGGTGACCAGTCGGGCGAAGTCCCGGCTAGATGTGGGTGAGCTGCTCTGCGGGGGGCAGCCGAGGTCGTGGTCGGGTGCGAAGTAGTTGCTGGTGGCGTAGCCCCAGTCGCGTGTCACCCAACTGTCGGCGACGGGTGCCAGCTCGAGCGTGGTCACCCCTAGATCGACCAGGTGCGCTCGTCCGGGAGCGAGCGCCGCGACGCCGCGAAACGTCCCGGGGGCGGCGTCGGCGTCCACCAGGGCGAGCACGTCCTGGAACGTGCCGGCGGCGACCTCGATACCGCCCTCCGGAGAGCCGCGGGCCCAGCGGGAGGGCAGTTTGTAGTAGACGGTGCGATTATTGGCGGGCAAGGCCAGCAGCCCGCCGTCCCTCGACCAGTCCGGCTCCTCACCGCCGGGATCGCACTCCACGAGCAGCCCGCCGCGGAGCTTGATCACCGATGCGGGCCACCGGTCGTCCTGGGTGTAGGGCGGGGGCAACGGCGGTGACAGCAACCTCCAGTCGACCGTGCTCGCCAGCGGGTCGGTGCGCCATACGGTGAAGCCGGGCCGACCCGGCCTCGTGTCGCCGACCTGGAACCAGTAGTGATAGACCGTGCCCTCGGTGAGGTTGCACGCGGCAGCGGTGACCTGCCAGAGGTCGGGGATCGCTGGATCCGGGGTCAGCGGATGGAACGTCATGTCGTCCAGCGTCGGCGGGTTGCCCGACGCAGGGCGACCGATGACAAGTGTCGGAGGCGGGTCCGTCCGACCGGGGCGCCACAGCACGAACGACCCGAGCCTGCGCCGCGCGATGTCGGTGACCGGACCGCCCGGCGCCATCGACGCGCGGTCAGGGGCATCCGGCGCGAGGTGCTCCAACCGGGAGAGCAGCCGGTCGGCGACGGCGCCCAGTGCGCCCGCTGGCATGCCCAGCCCCGCAGCGATATCGGCGCCGCGCGCCGCCGGCCCACCGGGGGCCGATGTGGCGGACGGCATGCTCGCCGGGGCGTGCGGGGGTCGCGATCTCAGCTGGCCGCGTCCTTCGTGCCTCGTCGGTGGGGGGCCCGCGAGCCGGACGAGAAGGGCCTCCTCCAGGTCACCGAGCTCCTCGTCGACGAGCTCGCGCCACCGCTCTGGCTCCAGACGCGCCCCCGCGTCGGCGATCCGTGCCGCCACCTCCGCCAGTCCCGCGCCATCTGCAGATGAGTCCCCGGGCTGGAGCATCTCCTCGGTCTGCCACTGCAGCCACGGCCCGTTCCCCCACAGCGCCGGGGACACGCACGCGGCGAGAGAGCCGGCCGGCACCACATCCGGTCGGCGCGACGAGGCGTCGACGACCAGCCTCCAGCTGGCCGTGAGCATCGGGGGGATGGTGAACCGGTACGCCGGGTCGGCCACCGGGGTGATCAGGGCTAGCGCCTCCACATCGGGGTGCCGACCGAGGAGCGCGCGCAGCCTGGTGACCACGTCGGCGAGCAGGTCGGCGTTCGCGGCGCCGGCGAGCACCAGGGCGTGCCCGGCGAGGATCCCGAGCATCGGGTCGGCCTCGGGACCGCCGAGCATGTCCACGAGCTCCTGCGCGGGCACCACGCTCCGCCCGTTGACCAGCGCGAGGCGGGCCAGGTCGGTAAGCCGCTGTTGGTCGTGTGCTGGGTCGAAGCCCCGCCCCAGTCGTGACTGCAGGACCGTCGCGCGGGCGAGGTCGACGTGCCACGGTGGCGCGTCGTCGCGAGGGTCTTCCGCACCTAGAACGAACACTTGGGTCTGCCAGTGCGGAGCGGCGACGACCAACTGTTCCAGCCTGCCCCAGGGCGCCGCGTCGAGTCGCAACCGGTACGCGCCCGGGGTGACCTGCACGGTGCAGCCCGCCCACGGGTCCGCCGCTGCGAGGTTGGTACGCGACCGCGTCTCCAGCTCAATGAGCGGCGCTCCGCCGAGGTCGAGGAGCTGCAGGGCACGGGCGGGGTTGCCCCGCGGTGACGTGCCGGTGGGCGACCACGCTCGCGCGAAGACGAAGACCTCGCTCCCGTAGCCGACTCGGGCATGGACCTCGCGGCTGAGCGCCGCGGCGGCGTCCTGGTGGTACTCGTGGCTCTTTGCAGTGTCCGCGAGGGGGGCCGCGGAGGAGAACAGGAGCGGTGGCGCGGTCACGATCACCGTCCCGGCCCCGGGCTCGAGTGCCTGATGCATCTCGTGGATCGCGGAGCCTGACCGAAACTTCACCTTATAGAGACCGGGCTCCAACGCCTGCGCCACTCCGCCGATCCCTCGGGCGCGGAGCCGGAAGCCGTGGTCGATGACGAAGATCTCCGTGCCCGGGGGCGCGGTGGCGAGGAGTTGGACGTCGTCGGGGTGGGCCTCAGATATCGACATCGACGACCCGGCCCTCTCCGACCAGTTCGAGTGTCCGGTAAGGGCCGCCACGCGGGCCGTATCGGTACAGCCCCGGCCCCAGCGCCCACTCCCAGATCCTGCCGGCTCGGCTCACCGATGCCACCTGCGTGAACGATCCGTCCTGCAGCTCGGGGTCCGGGCCGGCGGCGCCGGCGGTGATGCGGATCCGGAACGGAGCCTGGTAGACCGGATTGGCACCGGCGAAGACGATCTCGTTCATACGGTCGTAGGAGAACTTCGGCTCTTGGCGCTCCTGGTCAGGCAGCGCCGTGGTCAGCTCGTTGTAGACGAACCGTTCGAGCCAGCTCCCGGTGATCGCCTGTCCACCCGCCGGTGGGGTCGCGAGCCCGTTCAGCAGGGCGCGGGTGAAGACACCGTGGACTACCCCGCGCTGGTCGGGCCGCTCGCGGGCGGCGCGCGAGAACTCCGTCGCCAAGCCGTAGAAGAACCGGGCCGGCTGCGTGCCGGCGATGTCATCGAGGTGCACGGCCTGCAGCGGCCTCCGCGGGTAGTTCTCGCGGCAGCAATCCATGAACAGCACCACCTCGTCGAAGTAGGGAGACTTGCGGAACCAGTCCGCATAGCGGCGCCCGGGCACGTGGTGACCGGTACGGCCTCGGGCGGCGTTTGCCATCAGCAGCGCCGTCTCCTCAAGATCGGGAGCGAAGCCGTGCCCCGCGAGAAAGAGGTAGAGGCGTCGCCCAATCCGGCCCGTCGTGTCCCCGAGCTCGACAAGATCATCGATGGCGTTGCGAAGAGCCTCCGTCGTGGGCTCTGCTCGATTGGGCCGCGCAGGACGCCGGTAGCAGCTCGAGAGGATGGTGACGACCTGTTCCTCGGGCACCTGCCCGCCCGTGCGCGACTCGAGCCAAGAGGCGAAGTCGCGAGCGTCGTTCTCAGGTCCGTCCAGGTCCCCGAGAGCAGGGTAGTAGGAGACCCCGACAACGATTGCATGGTCATCGTTTGCCATCTGCCCACCTCCGGCGCGAAGTCACCGCCGTCTCGCTCACCCGTAGGCCTCAGGACCGCCGATGAATCGCTTGTCCTGGTCGGACAAGTCCGTGTTGAGCCTGACCTCGAGTCCGTCGAGGGTGAACCGGCGGTCGATCGGGTACATCATAATCGATCGCGGGTCCACGCTGGTGTACACGGTCAGGTCTTTGTTGTAGACATCGAAGAGGTTGTGGTCTACATCTTCCTTGGACCAGTAGTTCGGAGGCCCGGCGTAGTAGGCGTAAACCGCGTCCTTGTTCCACTTGATCCCCCCGGCGGGATTCTGGTGCTCATGGAGGCAGCCGAGAGCATGACCGAACTCGTGCAACACCACGCGGCGGAGCTCCTCCTCCGGGCTCGTCGCGGACAGCCAGCCGAAGTTCATGGTGGGCCGGTCGCCGGTAATCGAGAGGCAGTCCGTGCCGATGTAGGACCAGGAGCCCCGCTCGGTGAAGGAGATGCGGATATCGGCTCTGCGGTCGACACCGTCCCTAAAGAAGAATCTCAACTGGGCGACGTAGTCCTCCCACTGCCGGGCGACGTCTCGAACCCGCTGGTGCAGGATCTCTTCTCCGTCGAGGAAGGACACCGTGACGCCAATGTTGGGTGGCCACAACGAGCCCTTAACGAGAGCCATCCGCTCGTTGGCGGTCTTGGGCGGGACCTTGCGGTCAATGCATACGCGAATGTCACGGAGCTCGATGTCGTCCATGTATGGCCGCCTTCCCTCGGACTCGGCCGCGGTGCGCGGAAGTCACCGCTAGCGGAGTGCTCCACGGAGTTCTCCCTCCGCCCGCTCTAGCGTCGTGAGGGCGGAGTGCACGGTCAAACCTCAGGTGGTCGCGCCTGCCAAGAGCCGCGATCGGAACTGCCTTCCACCGACCTCGCCCATATCCAGTGGTCCCACGAACCTCTTCGTGAGACCTCGACCACGTCGTCGGCTCTCGGTTGATTGATCACATCCACGCATGCTGTTGCAGTCGACGAGGAAGCGGGCATACGGAGCACCCCGGCTCGGCCATAGCCCCCATGACCTATGCGTGCCTTCACTGTCTGTCAGTCCCATGCGCCCCAGAGCCACGAGGCACGAGGCACGGCGGTCGAGCAGCTTGTTCTGCAGCAGTGCGAAGAAGGACTCCATGGCCGCGTTATCACCGGCTGCGCCGACGCGGCCCATCGATCCGGACAGCTCATGCCGGTTGAGCGCATGGACGAACTTCCGGCTGCGGAACTGCAAGCCGCGATTGGAGTGCACGATGCAGCCGGCCACGTCCGCGCCGTCGGCGTGGTGCCGGGCGACGGCGTTGTTCAGGGCGGTGACCGCGAGCCGCGACTTCACCCGGTCGCTGATGGAGTAGCCGGCGATCCAGTTGGAGTGCACGTCCTTGACCGCGCACAGGTGGAGTTTGCCCCCGGCGGTGCGGTGCTTGGTGATGTCGGTCAGCCACAGCTGGTTGGGCTCCTGCGCGGAGAACACCCGGTTGACCCGGTCGTCGTGCACCGGCGGTCCGGGCCGGGCGCCCTTGCCCCGACTGGGCTTGCCGAACGCGCTCCACCACCGGTTGGCCGCGCAGATCGCCCAGGCGGTGCGCGCGGTCATCGGCTGCCCGTTCGCGGCGGCCTCCTCGAGGAGCAGCTGGTAGCCGAACTCCGGGTCGTCCCGGTGGGCGTCGAACGGCGCGTCGGCCCGGTAGGCGGCGACCAGGTCGCTGGCGGTGACCGGGGCGGTCAGCCACCGGTAGTAGGGCTGGCAGGCAATCTTCAAGACCCGGCGCGTCACCGTCACGGGGATGCCGTTGACGGCGAGCTCTTGGACGAGCGGGTAGATCATTTTCCCGGCAGGTTCGCCTGGGACAGATGGGCCGCCGCGCGGCGCAGGACCTCGTTCTCCTGCCCCAGCAGCCGGATCCGCTTGCGGGCCTCCGGCAGGTCGGCGTTCTCCGCCGCCGTGGTGCCGGGCTTGACCCGTCTTCGACGTCGGGGGCCTTCATCCACTTCGTCAGGCAGGACTCGCTGATCCCGAAGTCGGCCGAGATCTTGTTCAGGTGCTGGCCCGGCTTACGGTTGCGGGCGAACTTCACGACGTCGTCGCGGAACTCCTTGGGGTAGGGCTTGGGCACGGTGAACACCCTTTCAGCGGCACCTCCAGGCACCACAGATCAGATGTCACCTGGTCGTGCAGCAATCCCCAGTACATGTCCCGCAGTCCATGTCAAGACGTGACATTCCGACCACGAGTGCGACAGCATTGGAACTACGGATCAGAAGGTTAGGGGTTCGAATCGCTTCGAATGAGCCAGACGTAACGACGCGCGCGACCGACGAGTTCGAGCGCGGGACCACAGGGGCGGGTGCATGCCGACGACGCTTGTGTCAGGTCTACTGGCGGCGGCCGGGCTCGCGGCCGCTCCGCTGCCGATCGGTCCCGCCGCGCGGAACGCGGACTTCCTGCCGGAGACGCCAATCGTGTTGACGATCGGCAGCCTGGTCAAGACTGGAGCCGGAGCGACCGCCATACCGGATCGGGATCGTCCGCTCCTGCAGGTGGTGCTCGGTCCGGAGGCGACGCCGCTGGGCGTGGCCGATCGGCTGTACGACCTAGCTCGCAACACGTTGCCGGCCGTGGACCGCGGGAAGTTGCCAAAGGTCGTCGACATGGCCGTACTGCTGTTGCGGCGACTGGGGTGGGACTCGGTGGCGGCCATGGACGCCAACTGGAACGTCGGCGCGCTGGTGCCCCTGCCCGTCCAGCACGTCGCGGCGGGCTGGGTGCTCGACGTCGGGGAGCTGACGGCGCCAGCCGGGGGGATCACCGACTACTCCCGGATCGGTAGGGTCGCGCGCCTATTGACTGGCGCTGATCCCTTGCGGCCCCCGGCGGACCAGGGCCCGGACCGGCTCCGCGCCCGGGTCGCCGCCGACCTGCTGACCGCGATCGGGCCGGCACCCGTCACGACGCTGCCGGGTATCGGCGCCGCCCTCGCGGAACGGCTGCGCCGCAACCCTTACGACGCGGTGATCTACACGGTCGAGGTGCTGCGGGCGCTGCAGGCTACTGGGCAACCGCCCGTCGATCGTCGAGCGGAGCTGGCGACCGCCTTGGTCGCAGCGTTGCGGGACCCGGAGCTGGACCTGGTCTCTGCGACCACCGGTGGGCACGGCGTGCTCCGTGCCTGCTTCACCGTGCTCGCGGCCGGTGCGTCGCGCGACCGGCTCGGCGCGGCGCTGCTGCAGCCGAAAGACGCCCAGCAGCGATACTTCGGGCTGGACCAGCGGCTGCCGGCCCGTGCGAAGGTCGAGCCGCCCCTCTCGGCGCCCGGGCTGCCGCGATCCAGCAAAGCTGCGATGGCCCTCGGGCGGCGCATCGAGGTCGGCGCCGACAGCGCGAAGCAGAAGAGGGACCAGAGCGTCTGGTTCGGCCCCGCCGTGCCCGGCGTGCTCAAGCCCGGGGACGTCTACGCCGCCTACCGTGCCTCGATCGGACGGCCCGGCCCGTCGGCAGGACCCGCGGCGACGGTGGCCGACAAGATTTTCGCCGCGAGGATCGCGGCGTCGCTCGCCATCGCTCCGCTGGAGGGACAGCTCGATGGGGTCCGGATGGCCGACATGGCATTGCTCTCCTTCGGCTGCCAGCAGTGGTCGTTGCACGTTAATAAGGAAGGTCCGGCGCTGCTGGAGCGGCTGCGAGCCCGCGAGCCGCTGCTGTTCGACCTGCACTTCGGCATGCACGGCCTCGCGGTGGCGATCTGCGACAGCAAGGGACGGATCGCCACGGACCCCGTCCAAACGGTCGTCGCGGACAACCCGCTGGCGTTCACGGGCGGTGCAGCCAACGCAATAGAGGAGTACTACCCCTCGTTTGCGACGGTGCTGCGGCTCACCGCCGGCGCCGATCCCGCCAACCTGCCCGAAGGCGAGCTGGCGCCGATCAAGGGCAAGAACCGTGGCCGGTTCGAGCTGCTCGGCTGGACGGTCGAGCTGGACAAAAACGGCGCGGAGACCCTCCGGCGCCGAGCTGCACCGGATTGGGCAGCTCGGTTCCGGTTGGCCATGACGACGACCCCCGAGGTCTGGACGACGCAGATGCAGCAGGCTGCGTTCCGCTTCACGCGCCTGATCGGCGAGGTCACCGTGACGGCCGGTCAATCGTGGTGCGGTCATCGGCACGAGTTGACCGAGCTGCTCTCCTCCGAGGGGGCCGCCGCCATCGCGGCCGATGTGCACATCAATGCCCCGTCGGCGCTCGTCGACCTCAACGCCGACAACATCATCACGGCCGCGTGGAACCGGGTCCAGGCGGCGCTGACCACGGAGGCGGGCTCGGTCGCCGCCGCCGTCGCCGCCGCGCACGTACCGGGGACCAATCGCCTCAACGACGCGACGCTGCAGCGCTTCCTGCTGGTCCTGGGCGGCCGGCGCAGCCGCCGCGGCGTCTCACCGGACAAGCGGCTCGGGTACGTGATGTCCCTGCTCGACAAGACACCCGACGGGCTCAGCGCCCGCCCGGGCTCGTTCGCCGGATGGCGGTGATGGCCCTTGACGCGGTAACCGCGGCCGGGACCGCACTCGGCGTGCTGGTCAACGGGCGGATCTCGGCCGACTTTTTCGCCGATCCGGCCGGTCATGTAGGCCGCCTGTTGTCCGACCGCGCGCAGCGCACCGCGTTGCTCGAGCTGTTGCCGGCGCTGCTGCCCAGCACCGGGCCGGCGGGAGCGCGCTACGTCCTAGTCCAGGAAGGTCCGCTGCAGGTCCTGATCACGGTTGACAGCTCCGATCTGCCCGCAGCGCCGGTCGTCGTGCTGGGGGTGGCCGCCGAGCTCGTCGACCGCACCGACGGGGTGACGGTATCTCTAGCGGTGCCCCTCGTGCGCGGATCGGGGAACACCGCGGTCTCGGTCGCGGCCTCCGTCGAGGTCCCCGCCCGCCTGGAGGTTCGGCTGGAGCTCCCCGGCGCGGTCGGCACCGTGGCCGCCGGCGCCGAGCTGGTGGCGCCGCCGCACGCCGACCGGTGCCGCTTCGTCCTGCGGATCGAGCGACCCGGGGCCCCGGTCGTCGAGTTCGACCCGCTCTCCGGTGCTGCCGTCGGCACGCTGCTGGCCGGAGTCGTGCAGCTGCTGCTCGGGTTCGTCGGACCCGAGGTGCCGGAGCAGGTGCGGATCGTCGCCGCCCACCTCCCGGGCCTGCTAGGCCTTGGTGACGACGTTCCTCCGCTCCCGCTCGTGCCCGGCGGCGAGGCCTTCCGGGCGTGGGTGGCCCGGCTGGTCGGTGCGCCGGGCGGCGCGGAACTGCCGCTGCGTGCCTGGCTCGACCATCTCGCCGGGCTCCTCGGCACCGAGGTGTCGGCGGGCGCGGGAGTGCCGACCGAGGCCGCTCCCGCCGTGGTGCGGCTGTTCGAGCTGGCCGACGTCGCGATCGACTTGGCGGTAGCGGTCCGCGCGGCCGCGCCGCCCACGCCCGCTGCCGTCCTCGTGAACCTGCAGGTGCGCTGGGCGTCCCCCACCATCGACGCGGCCGTCGTGGCCGCGGCGCGGGTGCTCACCCTGCCGCTGGACGCCGAGCTTCCACCGGGGCTGCTGGACTCTGTGGAGATCGTCGTCCACGCACCCCGGGGTGCCGGACCGCTGTACGCCGCCGGACCGGTGGCCGATCCGGATTTCCGGGTGGGCGGGGTGCGGGCCGGGTTGCGCTGGGCCGGCGACCGGATCGAGCCGCTACTGGCGCTGAACGAGGTCCGCGTCCGTCCCCAACCGGGAGCCCCGCCGGTCGAGATCGCGCTCCTGGACCTCTCCAGCGTCGACGCGCTCGTCGGCGGTGCGGCGACAGCTCTCGCCGACGCGTTTGTTGCCGGCACCGGTGCCGGCAACACCGCGGAGGCGGTGCTGACCCTGATGGGGCTGGCGCGGCCCGCGGGTGCTCCGGCGGTCGATGCCGCGCTCCTCATCTCCGATCCTGTGCAGGCACTGTCCCGCTACTACCGGGCGCTGCGCGCCGACGCCGCCGGCTTCGCCCCGCTCGTGCGCGCCGTATGGGCCCTGCTCGGTGGCGATCCCGGCGGCCCGCTCGACGCCGTGGCTGTGGAGGGCTCCGCAGCCGGTCCGTGGTTGATCAGGCTCGACCACCTCCCGGCGCCGGCCGGGAGCTTCGTGCGACTCGCCGTGGTCTGCCGGGACGACGGCGGCGGTGGCGCCGGGGACGACGTGCGGATCCGGTTGGGCCTGCGGGCCGACGTCGAGGTGGCGGCGACGCCGACCACCCCGTCGGTGGTCCTGCAGTGGCAGCCGACGCTGGTCGGCGCCGACCTGACCCCGGACGGTGGGGCGGTCGCCGTCGCACCGGGGGCCCAGCGGCTGGAGCTGCGGATCGCCGACCTGCCCGGCCCGGCGGCAGCCGGCGGGGTCACCGTCACCGCGGACACGGTGACGATCACGGTCGACTGGGCACCGGGCGCGTCCGCCAAAGTGGCGGCGACGATTGCGGGCGTCCACCTGGGCGCCGGCGGGGTTACGGTGGATCTCGGCGAGGTGCGTCTGCCCGGCGCGGGCGCGGACTCGCCGGACCTCGGCCTCGGCGCCGGACTCGGCCCGGACGAGCTGTGGGCCGCTGTCCGCATACTGGTCGTCGCCGGCGCCGAGGCGATGGGCGGCTCGATCGGCAGCCTGCTCGCCGCCGTGGCGGGCGCCCCGACCAGCCGGTGGCCGTCGCTGCCGACGGCGCCGCCGCCCGATCCGTTCGACCTGCGGACGCTGCTCGACGATCCGCTGGCGGCGCTGACCCGGTCGGTGCAGGCGATGCTGTTCGACGACGCCATCGGCAGCGACGGCACCCCGTTCCCGGTGACCGCCCTGCAGGTGGTGCAGGCGGTGCTTACCCCGGACGGCGTCGACGGCCCCCCCGGTTCGGTGCCGCCAGTGCAGGGCGCCGGAACGGCGGCGACGCCGTGGTCGGCACCCCTGCACCGCTCGGGGGAGAGTGCGGTCGAGTTCCTGTCCTGGCTCGCGCCCGACGGCCCGCCGTCGAGCTGGCCGTCGGCCGTGCTCGCCGCCGACGCCCCGCCGGCCGCCGTGATCGGTGCCGACCAGGAGGACGACGCCGACGAGGACGGGATCGGGTTCTGGGGAGCCGCCCCGACTGGCGCGGACCTGATAGCGCTGGCACGGCGGCTGCAGCTAGCCGGTGTGCTCGGGGCCGGCCTGGACGGCGTCACGGACGAGGTGGGCGCGGGCCTGATCGACCTGCTGGCCGACGCGTTGGCCGGTTCCGACGGCCTGATCGCGGTCGTGACCGCGCTGCCGGGCTCGCCGGCGTGGACGGAGTTGCTGGTCCAGGCGGACCACGGCCGGATTCCCGCGGCCGTTGAGGCGGTCGCAGCCGTGGCCGGTCTGATCGCCGATGCCCGGTCGGGCGGCGGCGATGTCGTGCTCGTCGCGCTGGACAGTGGGCTGGCCGAGTTGGGCGCGTGGGAGGCGCTGGTCGGGGTCGCTGGTCCGGTCGCGGAGCGGGTGTCCCTGCGTCGACCCGGGATCGACCCGATGCGGGCCGACCTGGGTGCGATCGGGTCGGCCGACGCCTACGTGGTGGACCTGGCCGACGACGGGACGGCCAAGGTCGACGCCGTCGTCGCCCGTCTCCTGCGGGTCGTCGAGCGGGTGCGTGCCGTGCGCACCGCAGGCACGCGCATCGTCCTGGTCGGGCACTCGTACACCGGGGTCGTGGCGGCCGCTTTCGCGGCCGCGCACGCCGACGCGGTCGCCGCGGTGGTGGCACTAGGTGCACCGCTGGCTGGCCCGGACGTGCTCGTGGGCGCGTCGTCGATTGCCGAGGCGGTGCGGCTCGTCGCGGTGCTGGGTGCTAATGGCCTGACCGGCCCGGCCGGCGCCGCCGTCACCTCGCTGGGGGTCCTGCTCGACGGGCAGGTGACCGAGCCCGGTATCGCGCCGGTCCCCCGGCCCTTCCCGGCCGCCGCGTTCGCGCGCGGTGCCGCCGCCCTTCCCGAGGTGAGCGTGCCCGCGGTGGCCGTCGCCGGAGTGGTTCCTGACGATCTGCGGTCTGCTCTGCGGTCGGCCCTGGACACCGCCGCGCCCCCGGCGCGGGCGACCGAGCCGGTCGAGCTGCGGTACGGGATGCGCTTCGGTCTCGTGCTCCCGGCCGCACCGGACGAGCCGGACGTCTCCGTCGACGTGCGCGTGGATGCCGGAGGAGCTCCCGGCGTCGAGGTCCGGGTCCGAATCATCTCCCCGGACGGCTGGGTGCTGGGTGGCCCGGGCGACGGCAGCGTTGCCACGACCCGGGTCCGCTGGGTCGAGATGCGCGGGTGGACCGCCGGCGGCGGCGGGATCGAGCTGGTGCTGCACGACGCGTGGTGGTCGGGGTTCGGGGCAGCGCGGGTGACCCTCGACCACCCGGCCGGAGGGCCGCTGCTGGACGCACTCGTCCAGCAGTGGCGCGCCGCCAGCACGGGTGGGGCGCTCCGTAGGGTGCTCGACGCGCTGATCGATATCGGGCTGGTCGCCCGGGCCGGTGGCCGAGCGACAGTGCTGGCCGACGCGGTGACGGCGCTGGCGACCGATCCGGCGGGCTACCTGGCGCCGCGCCTGCCGGCGTTGCTCGACCGCACCGCCGGTCTCTTCGGTTTGCACAAGGACGCCGGGGCGGCGGCCGGCGTGGGCCCCTGGCGGCTGATCCACCAGCGGCTGCCGGTCGAGCTCGTCGTCACGGCGGCGCCGTGGCGCGCGGAGGTGCGGACCACCGGTGCCGGGCTGCCGGTCGGCCGGACCACCCGCGTGCGGGGCGGGGTGGACGCTACGGCCGGCCCGGCGGCGGCCGCGGCCGGGGAGCTGGTCGTCGACACCGGCGCAACAGTTCTCCGCGCGACGAGCGACGGGCCCGCCGTCACGATCGGCCTGCCCGGTCAGGCCGGGCCGCTGACCCTGCTGCCGGCCGACGCGGCGACGCTGCGGGCCCGGCTGCTGCCGATCGTCCCGTCGGCCGTGGCGGGTGCCGTGCTCGGGACCGTGCTCGGCGAGCTGACCGGGATCGCGCTGCGCCCGATCGCGCCGCTGTTGGACGACCCGCTCGGCTGGTTGCGCGCGTCGCTCAGCTGGGACGGCGCCCTGGACCCGCAGCGGGTCCGGGCGCTGCTCGCCGCGCTCGGCGACCTCACCGGGCTCGACGGCGGGGAGGCGCCGATCGTTCTGCCCGGCGGCGTCGCCGTCGATGCCACCGCCACCGAGTCCGTGGTTCAGCTGTCGATCGGCACGGATCCCCCGTTGTCCACGGGCGACCCGAACGACCCGGTCACGGTCGACCTGGCGGTCGGGATCGGCCTGCCGCCGGTGGGCGCCGCGCGACCCTCGGGCAGCATCACGGCGCGGATCCCCCTGCCCGGCCCGTGGCAGCACCTTGAGATCGCGTTTGCGACCACTGCGACCGGGGTGAGCCTCAGCCTCCGCCCGGAAGTGCTCGGCACCACGATCACACTGCTGCCGACCGTGTCGGGCCTCGACGCGCTCGCCGGTGCCGCGGCCGGTCGGCTGCTGCCCACCGTGTTGGACGAGCTGGTCGCCGGGCTGTCGGCGGAGCCGGGGTCGCACGATGCGCTCGATGCTGCCGTCGCGGTGGCGTCGGCGCTCGGCATAGCCGACGCCGTCACCGGCACGTTCGACGGCGCCGCACTGGCGACGCTGGTGGCGGACGTGCAGTCGGGCGCCCTCACTGGCGACGGGCCCGCGCGCGCTGGCGCGGTAGCCGCGCTGCTCGGGCGGGTGCTTGGGCCGGCCACCGTGCAGCACACCGCCGGGGAACCGACCGTCGGGGTCGTGCTCGCCGGCGGCGCACTCGTCGCGGAGGCCGACCTGGCCGACCCGTTCGGCGTCGGCATCACCGCAACCGGGCTGCAGCTGGGGCTGATCACGGCGGACATCGCGGTGCGCGGCAGCACCGCGGCAGCGTCGGCGCGCCTCACCGTCGCCCCGTCCTTCGACGTCGGGCGCGGTCTCGTCCTCACCCCCGCGCTGGCCGCCGAGGTGACCGCCGCGGGAGTCCGCATCGAGCTGCGGCCGCTCGGCGACGATCAGGTGCTCGTGCCGTTGGCCCCGGCCGCCGCCCTGCCCGGCCCGCAGCAGCTGGCCGTGCTGGCCCGGCGGCTCGCGGTCCCGGTGGCCGTCCGGCTCGCGATCGAGGTGCTCGACCCCCGCCCGGCGCCCGCCGGCACCCAGGGCATGGACCGCCAACTGTGGGCCGGCGGCCCCACCGCGGCCGATCTCGTGGTCGCCGCCGGGGTCGCCACCCGCACCGCCACCGGCCTCGAGGTCCTGCCCGGTGGGCCGCAGCCCGCCGGCCTGGCTCGCGGTGTCGTCGACGTCCTACGCGGCCAGGAGGTCGCGCTCGGCGACACCGGTCTCGCCGTCGGACTGGCGGTGGACGGTGACGTCGTCGGCCTGGCCCTGCACGGCGCGGTCGCTGTCCCGGCCAGTGACCTCGTGGTCGCCGTGCGACTCGGCGTGCCGCCCGAGGCCGGACCCGGCTGGGACCCGACCGGTATGGGGCTGCAGGTCCTGCTGCTCTCGCTTCCCGCGGCGGGCGATCCGGTGGTGATGCCCCGCCTGCGGCTAGGTGGGGTGGGCCTGGCCCTGTCCCGGGCCGACGGCGCTCCGCTCATCGACACGACGGTGCTGCGGATCGGCGCGATCGCCGGCACCGTGCTTGTGACCGTGCCGCTGACCGGCCCGGGCGCGCTGTCGCCCAGCGACACCTTCCGGGGCGCTGTCGAGCTGACCGACATCGGGCTCCCGATCGCCGCGGGCGGGAACGGCGGCAACCCCGTGGCCGCATCGCTCCTGCAGAGTCGGGGGCCCGGGGACGCGACGCCGGCAAACCCGCCGGTCTCGATACTCGTCGGCACCACCGACGGCGGCCTGGTCGTCCGGTTCGCCGGCCAGCCATCCGTGCGGATCCCCGTCCACCGCACGTTCGGGCCGCTGACCATCGAAGAGTTGGCGTTCGGATTCGAGGGCGCGCCGGCCCCCGTGCACGGGCGGGTGGGCATCGGCGTGACGGGCGGCATTGCCGTTGGCCCGCTCGCCATCGGGGTCCAGGACCTCACGCTCGAGGTACCCCTCGGCGCCCCCGCGGACCTGGAGAAGTGGGGCCTGGACCTGGCCGGGCTCGCGCTCCGGTTCGAAGCGGGCGTCGTGAATGTCGTCGGTGGACTCCTGCGGACCACCGCCCCTAACGGTACGGTCCAGTACGACGGCTCGCTCGCGGTCAGCGTCGCCGGCCGCACTCTCAGCGCCGTCGGCAGCTACGCCCGACCCGTCGACGACATAGGCAGCTACACGTCGCTGTTCGTCTTCGTCTCGGTCCCGTTCCCGCTCGGCGGGCCGCCGTACTTCTTCGTGCTCGGGCTGGCCGGTGGCATCGGGTACAACCGGCGGCTGCGCGTCCCGGACGACCCCCTCGCCGTGCCGACGTTCCCCCTGGTCGCCGCGCTCAGCGGCACGGAGGGCGACCCGATGGCCGCCCTGCGCAGGGTGGCCACGGACGTGCCACCCAGCCGCGGGAGCTTCTGGGTCGCCGGCGGGGTGCGGTTCACCACCTTCGGGCTGCTGCAGGGCACCGCACTTGCCTACGTCGCGCTCGACCGCGGGCTCGAGCTGGGCCTGCTCGGCCTCCTGCAGCTGCAGCTCCCGCCGGGGGCGCCGATCGTCTCCGTCGAGCTGGCGCTCTCGGCCCGGTTCAGCACCGTCGACATGATGCTGTCGGTGCGGGCGGGGCTCACCCGCAACTCGTGGCTGCTGAGCCAGGACTGCCGGCTCACGGGTGGTTTCGCGTTCGTCGCCTGGTTCAACAAGCCGGAGGTGCTGCTGACGATCGGTGGCTACCGCGACGGCTTCCCGGTTCCGGCGCACTGGCCGCGCGTCGATCGGGTGGGGCTGCAGTGGGCGGTCGCCGACGGAATCGTGGTGAAGGGCGGGTCGTACTTCGCGCTCACCCACTCCGCGCTCATGGTCGGGGCCTCGGTCCAGGTGACCGCCCGCTTCGGCCCGATACGCGCCTGGCTCACCGCCGGGTTCGACGCGACGATCACATGGGACCCGTTCGCCTACGACGTCACGGCGTGGATCTCGATCGGAGTCGCGCTGCACATCGAGATCTGCTTCATCGGCTGCATCAGCAAGGACATCGGCGGCGAGCTCGGCGCGTGGCTGCACATCGAGGGACCACCTCTGCACGGGTCGGTCCGGGCGTCCTTCCTCGGGTTCACCATCCCCGTGGAGTTCGGGCAGCACAGCCCGCAACCGTTCCTAACGTGGGCGGAGGTGGTGACCAAGTACCTCAGCACCGGAACGGCGGGCCGACCGGCGACGCCCGTCGCCGTCGCCTCCGGTGTGCGGCCCGGTGCGGGTGAGGCGAAGGGCGGGCCCGCTGATCCGTTGCCCGTCGGTGCCGAGGTCGTCCTCACTGTCGGCTCCACGATGCCCGCGCGGACCTGGCGGCTTGTGGGAGCGACCGCCGGCGAACAGGGCCCGCCCTTCGCCGTCCCCGACCGGGTCGACGTGGTGCCGGCCGGGCCGGCCTTCGCCGCGTCGGCGGGGAGGGTGCGGGCCGTGCTCACGGTCATGGTGCAGCGGTTCAACGGCGTCGACTGGCAGACGCTGCCGGCCGCCGAGCTGGATCGGGCACTGGTCACCGCAGCTCCCGCGGGATTCCCGGCCGCGGTGTGGAGCAGCGCGCTCGCCGTCGACCCGCTGGCCCCGATGGTGACGGCACTGGGTTCGGTGCAGGTGCGGTTCCCCAGCGCGCGGGAGGAACGGACGGGTGCCCTCGGCGCGGCGTCGTCGATCGCGCTGGCGACGCTGGTCGAGGAGACGCCGGTCCGCGGCCTCCCGCTGCCGGCCCCGCCCGTCCCGGCACCGCCGGACAACGCACCGCCGCCCGCCGCCCCGCCGCCGCTCGCCCCGCCGCTGCCTGTCGCACCGGTCGCCGTCTCGTCCCGGCTGCACACGGTGCTGGAGGCCCGGGCCGCGCGGGTGCGCCCCTCCGGTGGACCGGTGCGGCTGGCCGCCGGCGCCGCGGCGGTCTGGGACGTGCCCGGCGCTGCGCGCCTGCGGCTGCGGGGAAGCGGCGGGCGGGTCCGGTTGGTGGCCCTCAGCGGTGCCGGCGGGCCGCTGGCCGACCTGACGCTCCCGGGCCGGCAGGTGCCCGCCCAGGCGCGCAGGCTGTCCGCCGAGGCGTCGCGGATTGTGGTCGTCGGTGGCGCGGACACCGGCCCGGCGGGCTGGCAGTCGCACTCGATGCTCGTGCAGGTCGGCCCGGCGACCCTGCTGGCGCCGGGGGCCACGGTCCTGGCCGCCACCGCGCTGCGCGCCGTCGCGGTCACCCCGGGCGCTGGTGAGGTGCGCCGGCTCCCGGCCTCGGCGGTCGTCGCGACCCAGCCCCGGCTGACCACGATCCTGCCGGCCGGCACCACGGTCGTCATCGTGCAGGCGTTCGCCAGGGCCGGCGCGGCGACCAGCGCCGACGGCGTGTCCGTCCGCCTCGACGACGCGATCGGTGACCCGCAGGAGCTCACGGACGGGTCCCGGCTCGCGCTGGTCGTCGCCGTGGACCTGCCGGAGGCCGTCCAGGTCGTGGTGGACTGCGATGAACGGTGGTGGCCCGCCGGAGTGGTCGGGGTCACCGGCGATCCGGCCACGTGGGCCGATCGGCTCCGGGCCGAACCGGACGCCGTGCTCGTGACCAATCCGGCAGGCAGTCGTTCGGTACCCGTGATCGAGGAGATCGAGGAGCGCACGCGTGGCTAATGAGACGGACGCACCTCCGGTTGGTTCGATGCGCCTCTACGATGCGGTCCGGCCCGGCCTCGTCGACGGGCGCTACCGAGTCCGCGCCCGGCTAGAGGTGAGCGCCGACCACGCCCCCGCGTTGCCGGCCACCCCCGAGGACGCCCGGTACGTCGCAGTCGGCTCGGACCGGTTCGTGCTGCCCGACGACCGGATCGCGTCCGTCCATCCGGCCGCCGGGGCCGAGGGCGCGTTCGGACAGCGGCTGCCGCACGTCGCGCTGCACCGGCTGACCCTGCCGTGGGAGCGGACGGTGGTGGGCCGGCCATGGCTGGCGCTGCTGGTCGTCGCCGAGGGCGACGGGCGGCTCGAGCGGGTGCCGACTGCGCGGGCCGCGGTGGGTGACCAGGCGTTCGCAGCCCTAAATGCCACCGAGCCCGTCGACGGTGACGGGCCACCCGTCACCGTGCTCCGGATGGCCGATCCGGTGACGCTGATGGGGCTGCTCCCGCGCGCTGCGGAGCTCGACCTTCTAACCCACACGCGCCAGGTGAACTTGGCCGACACCGCGCTCGCCGGCGCAGACGACGACGGCTGGTTCGCGGTCGTCACCGCGAACCGGCTCCCCGTCTCCACCGGCGGGTACCACGCGTGCCTGGTCTCGCTCGAGGGGCACGACGCGCTGGTCGCCGGGATCGCGCCGCCGGTGGTGCCGCCGCTCGTCGTGCTGCACAGCTGGGCGTTCACCGTCTCCGCCACGGGTGGCCTCTTCGATGCGCTGTGCGCAGAACTCGACGTGGCGTCCTTCGCCGCCGCGGCCGCGGTCCTGGAGCGCGTCGACCGCGGCGGCGCGGCCGGGTGGGCGACCTACCGCAGCGCGTTCACCGCGGCGGCGCAGGACGGCGGAGGCGACGCGCCACCGGACGTGACCCTCGACGCGGCGTTCGAGCTCGGCCGCCTGCTCGGCGCGGCCGACGGCCAGTTCACCCGCGAGATGGTCGACTGGCACCGGGCCGCCGACGACGCCGACGCGTCCACCGTGAGCCTCCGCGCGATCGACTCAGCGCTCGGCGCCCTGAACCAGGACCCTCCCATGCGCCTGGTCCGCGAGGCCCCAGTGCACGGACGGAGGCCGCTGGACTCGGTGCCGGCCGTGCTGGACCAGGTGGTGCGCCGGACGTTCCGGCGCGGCGACGTGTGGGGTGTTCCGGGATCCGTGGGTGGGGTCCGCCGATGAGGAGCATGATCGACCCACGGGACGTCCTCACGGCCCTCGCCCCGTCAAACCGGCTTCACGCACGGCGGTCGATGGTGGGGCCGGCCGCGCTTACCGCCGCGGGCGTCGGCGCGACCTCGCCGGCACTGCCCGACCACGTCGTCGAACGGTTGGCGGCCTGGCGGCTCCTGCACGACGTGCCGTTCGGCTACTTGGTGCCCGACCCGGCGGCGCTGCCGATGGAGTCGATCAGGTTCTTCCGGATCGACGCGGCGTGGGTGGAGGCGCTCGTGTCCGGGGCGCTGGCCGTCGGCGCGGTTGCGGAACGCGAGCTGGCCCGTGCAACCGACGCCGAACCGCAGGCACGCAGGGCCGCCGACCGCAAGCTCCGCTCGGTGCGCGACCGCGCCCGCGGCCGGACCGCGGCCGCAGAGGTCGACGCCGAGCGGATCGGGGGCGCGGACGAGGTCTGCGGGTTCTTGCTCCGCTCGCTGCTCGTCTCGCAGTTCCCCGGGCTGTCGGTCCGGGCCTACCGCACCACGGCCGTGCCGCTCGGCGCCGACCCGGCCGTCTACGACCAGGAGCATCCCGAGGACGTGGTGCCGTTGCTGCGGATAGAGCGGCTCGCGCCGACCGTCATGATCGTGCTCCTGCAGGGCTCCCCGAAGCTGGTGTGGCTGCAGGAACCCCACCACGGCGTCCAGCAGGGCGTCGACCCGGCTCCCGGCGGAGGTCTCCAGGTCCCCGTGCGGGACGTGACCGGTGCCGTCACCGCAGAGCCACCGGTACCGCTTCCCCTCCGCGGGAACGCCCCGCCGGGGGTCGTCGACGTCGCCACCCTCGTCGAGCGGCTCGACGCGGCACACCCGCTGGGCGGGCCGGGCCGGGGTGGTGCGGGTCTCGGACTGGCATTGCTGCAGCCGCCCGCCCGCCAGCGGTTCGAGGAGGGCCCATGACGACCCTGCTCGTCCCGGTCACCCTCGACGTGCTGGTAGTCCGGCCGGGGGACGACGACACGTGGGCGGAGACCCGCAGCCCTGACCCGGCGCCCGAGCCCGGCAAGCGCCTGCGTCAGAGCCTGGCTCCCGAGCCGTTCACCGATCTCACTAAGGGCCGCAAGCCAGGCGCCTACGTGCAGTGGCTGCTCCCCGACGGGCTCGGCCACGGCGAGCGGGACGGTGACCGCGTGCGGTTCCGGCCGCTGCCCAACCGCTGGCTCCTGGTGCGGCTGTCCGGCCCGACCACACCGGGCCCCCGGGCCGTGCACGCGTGGCTGCTGCCGGACACGTCCACCGAGCAGCCCGCCCGCCTCGACGACGCCCTCGTTGCGACGACGCTGCCACCCGCGGGCGTCCCGCTCGAGGACCCGCTGAGCGCGGCCGGGCCGGGTGACCCCGCCTGGTCGTCGTACTTCGACAACGTTCAGGGCCGCTTCGCGCTCCACGACGATCTCGCGGGGGTGACCGGCCCGGTCGCGTACCTGGTCTGCGGGTGGTATGTCGACCCAGCGGCCGACCCGCTCCACGGTGCGACGGGCGTGGACTTCTGGATGCGGATGGACGCCCTCGGCTGGGACGTCGACCGGGACCGCCCGATGCCGACCGTGCCCGACCAAGTGCTGCTCCACGGTGCCGCGGTGGCGATCGGGTGGCCGGAGCAGCGCTGGCCGGGCGGCGGGGACCTGGGCCTCGAGGACGAGCTCCGCCCATCCGCCGACACGGTCGAACTCGGCATCGGCGAGACGACGACCGAGGCGGTCACGGCCCTGCTCGGGGACGGTGGCACCGCCGGGCGCATGGTGGAGGGCTTCCTCGCGGGCCTGCTCGGCGAGCTCGGCGCGCCCGACGGACCGGCACGGGTCGACGCCGAGCTGCACGCACGCCGGTTCTCGTCGGTGGCGAGCGAGTCCGGAACCGAAGCCATCTGGGACCCCGCCACACCGACCGCCGTGAACCCGGGCACGGGTGGTTTCCGCACGGTGGCGCGGCCGGGCCCGCGCAGCTTCCAGGCCGTGGATCCCACCCTCGTCGTGCGCGGAGGCGGGCGCAGCCTGCGGTTCGGCGGCGACGGACGGTTCGACCCGCTCGATCGCCTGCGGTGCCGGGTGGACGGCGACCAGGTGAGCTCCTTCGGCCCGGCCGGGGGCGATCCCGGAGCGGGGGCCGCCGTGCTGCCCGTCGACGTGTTCGCGACGTTGCGACCGCTGGCCGGGCTGCCCACCGCCTGCGACGCGCTGCTGGTCGAACTCGCCGCACTCGATCCCGGTTCGGCTCCAGACCTCGCGGCCGCGGCGCTCTCGCCGGTGGCGGATATCCGGTCGCGGTGGTGGGGGAGCTGGGATGTCGCGGCTGATCCGGATCTCATGGCCGGCGCGACGGTCGTCGGCCTGCTGCCCAGCCCGGTCGCCGTGGCACCACCCGTGCGGCCATGGGCACCGGTGCACCTTGAGCTGGCCGGTACCTACCTCGGTTCGCCGCGCGCCGTGCACGACTGGGTCCTCGGCGACCACGACTTCACCGAACGCCCCGGCGCCGCAGCGGGCACCGACGGCCGCAGCGTGGCGGGCCGGGTTCTGCTGACGGGCGGAGCGGCGCAGGCCCTGGCCGGTGCGGCCGTCAAGGCCATCGCCGTGGCAGGTGCGGCGGGTGAAGAGATCGCCGAGCAACTCCTCGACGAGATCGGCCCGGACCGCCCGCTGGCGGTCGCGCTCGCCCATCAGGACCTGCTCTCGGGCGTCCTCGAGACGCTGACCGCGCAGCTGCGCCGCGACCCGACCGGGGCGCTGGTGCGGGCACCCGACGTCGAGCCCGGCGACGTCGCCCCGGGCAGGCGGCCCGCCGGCTTCACCGCGCTGCGGGCGGGCCACCTGCGGCTGGACCGGCTCAGGCTGGTCGATGGCTTTGGGCGCTACCTGGAACTGGCACCGGACGCGGTTCGGCGCAGCGAGGGCATGGCCGGCCCGGAACCCGGACTCACCCAGCTTGTGCCCAGGTTCACCGCGCCCGCCCGAGTCCTGCTGCGGTACGTCGACGCGACTGGTGCCACCCGGGACGCCTCCGGCGGTGTTAGCCCGGTGTGCGGCTACCTGACGCCCAGTCCCCTCGACGGCACGCTTGCATTCGCCGACGCCGACGGCCAGAGCCGCGGCCGGCTAGTCCCGGCGACGGGGGGCGCGCTGTGGGAGCCCGAGGCCGGCCGCTCGGCCGCGCTCGGCACCCGGCCGAGCACCGACCTCGCCAACCCGACCCTCGGCGTCCTCGCCGACGCGCTGTTCACCGCGGATCGGGCGGTCCCCGGGCCCGACGGCGCGCTCGCGTCAACGGTCGTGCTGCTCGACACCACCCGATGGACCGTCGACCGCACGGGCCGGGCTGGCACCGAGCACCTGTCGCTGCTCCTCGGACACCCGATCGTGGTGCTGCGGGCAGCCCTGCGGATCGAGATCGAGGACCCGCGCCGACCACCGGAGAACCTCGCCGTCGAGCTGCCCGTGCGGCTCGGTGAACTCACCAGGCGCACCGACGGGCTGCTCGCCTACTTCGCCCACGACGACTGGAGCCACATCCGGGCCGTCCACCCGGCGCTGGTCGACTACGTCGGCGATCTGCCTCCGTTCGTCGACGCGTCGGGCTGGTTCACCGTCCAGCCGCACGTCACCGTGCCGTTGCTGCTGCTCGTCGTACCCGGGGCCGATGTCCACGTGACGACCGGGCTGCTCCCCCGCAAGGAGATCTCGATGGAACGGGAGTGGACCGCGACCGCGCTGGCGCGGCTATCGCCGTCACTGCGCGCGGGTCCGGTCCTGCGCGACGCGGCGGTCAGCCGGCTCCCCGTCCCCTCCGACATCCGTGGCGAGTGGACCTGGCACCGCCGCTCCGATCCGTTCACCTGGGCCGCCGACACGGTTATTCCGGCAACCACTGATGCCCTGCTGCCGGACTACCCACCCCAGTTCAGCGACGGCTGGCTGACCGTCAAACTGCTGCCCAACGCCGTCTACCCGGCGCTGCAACAGTCGAACGAGATCGTATGCGCCCGGCGGCGCGGCGGCCGGATTGAGGGGCTCGGGCTGCGAAACCCGGACGGAGTCGTGGTGGTGTTGAAAGTCGCCGAGGTCATCAGGCTGTTGGGGACGGGGCGGCATGCGTTCTTCACCCGCGATGCGGCAGGCCGGAGGGCCGGCCTGACGGTCGTTCAGCGCCGGGACGGATCCCGCTACCTGCGCAGCGAACAGGACAGAATCGAGCCGAACAACCTGATGCGGCTGCCCGATTGCCCATCCTGAGCAGCAGGTGGAGCACGGGGTACCGCTGGGGTTTATGCGACGCCCACGTCGCGCCGCCCGCGAGGCCCGCGTGGAGGTCCTCCTGACCTGACGGGGCGGTTGGGCGTGGGTGACTCGGGCACGGCCGGACGTGACACCCGTATCGGTTCGCGGCGGAGTCGAGCGCCGCACTGGCCCGGATGAGCTTGTAGTCGCTCAGTGGCTCCAGCTGGGTGCGCAGGTCGTCGGCGGCGGTCACCAGCGTCGCCTTGAGCGCGGTCATGGCCGCAGTGCGGGCCTTGACCGCGGTGTCCCGAGCGATCTTCAGCAGGCGCAGTGACTCGACGTCGCCATCGGCGGTCTTCGGGGTGCCCAGCTTCGCGCCGGCGACACAGAACGAGGCGTCCGCCTGACGGGGGTCACTTCAGCACGGCCTGGCGCTCACCGCGTGACCAGGTTGTGGTCACGAGGCCCCGGGAGAGGTGAACGAGGGCTGCGGCCTGCCTGTATGGGCTGCCCCGCGTGACCAGTTCATGACCAATGGAGGGGAAAACAGGGGTCTGCAGGGGCCTAGAACGGGCCTTCCAGACGGTCCTCCAGCACTCCTTCAGAGGACCTAACAGGCGGCCTGACCTGGATTTTTGCTTGGAGCGGGTGACCGGGATCGAACCGGCATGGCCAGCTTGGAAGGCTGGGGCTCTGCCATTGAGCTACACCCGCGAGGTGCCCGCCCAGCGTAGCGGGTGCGGCCGATAGCGTCCGGGCGTGACCGAGCCCACAGAGCTGGACGCCACCGCACAGGCCGACCTGGTACGCCGCGGGGAGGCCAGCCCCGCCGAGCTGGTCGACGCCGCCATCGCGCGGATCGAGGCCGCCGACGCGCAGCTGTCCGCCGTCATCCGCGACCGCTTCGACGCCGCCCGCGCCGAGGCCGCCGGGACGCTGCCCGACGGGCCGTTCCGCGGCGTGCCGCTGCTGCTCAAGGACATGGGCGCGCACATGGCGGGGGAGGAGACCGCCTACGGCCTGGGCCCGCTACAGCAGGCCGGGATCCGCTGGCGGCGCGACAGCCACCTGGCGACGTTGTTCCGCGCCGCCGGCTTCGTCGTCCTCGGCCGCACCAACGTCCCCGAGCTCGGGACGACGGTCACCACCGAGCCGGCCGCCCACGTGCCGGCCCGCAATCCCTGGGACCCCACCCGCTCGACCGGTGGCTCCAGCGGCGGGTCGGCCGCCGCGGTCGCGGCGGGGTACGTGCCGGTCGCGCACGCCAGCGACGGCGGCGGGTCGATCCGCATCCCCGCCGCCGAGTGCGGGCTGGTCGGGCTCAAGCCCAGCCGGGCGCGGGTCAGCCAGGGCCCCGACGTCGGCGAGGGCTGGGCCGGCGCCACCATCGACGGTGTCGTCACCCGCACGGTCCGCGACACCGCCGCCGTCCTCGACCTGATCGGCCGGCCGATGCCCGGCGACCCCTACGCCGCGCCGCCGCTGCCGCGTCTGCTGCTCGAGGAGGTCGGCGCCCCGGTCGGCCCGCTGAGGGTCGGCCTGGTCGCCTCCCCACTGGACGAGCGCTATCTCGATGACCCCGAGTGCCGGGCCGCCGTCGCCCGGGCCGGCCGGCTGCTCGAGGACCTCGGCTGCGCCGTCGAGGAGGCCTCCCCGGCGGCCCTGTTCGAGGATGACTTCTCCCGGCACTTCAACGCGACCATCGCCGCCGACACCGCCCGCACCCTCGCCGACATGGAGCGGGTAGTCGGCCGGGACATCGCCGACGACGAGCTCGAGCCGCGCAACGCGTACTACCGGCTGACCGGGAACCGGATGACCGCACCGGAGTACCTCACCGCCCGCGCCTGGCTGGGTGCCTGGTCGCGCCGCATGGCGTCCTTCTGGACACCGGCCGAGGACGGCGGCGAGGGCTTCGACCTCCTGGTCACCCCCACCGTGGGCGCCCCGCCGCCGGAGCTCGGCTGGTTCACCGCGGCCGGCCCGCGCGAGGAGGGCCGCCGGATCTCCGCGTTCATCCCCTGGACCGCCCAGTTCAACGTGACCGGGCAGCCGGCGGTCAGCCTGCCGCTGCACACCACCGACGCCGGCCTGCCGGTGGGCGTGCAGCTGGTGGCCGGCGCCGGACGGGAGGACCTGCTGGTGCGGGTGGCGGCCGCGCTGGAGGAGGCCGCGCCGTGGGCAGGACGCCGTCCGGCCGTCGCGTCCGGAGGGCGCGCCTAGACTCGACGCCGCCACGGGGTGTGGCGCAGCTTGGTAGCGCACCCGCTTTGGGAGCGGGGGGCCGTGGGTTCGAATCCCGCCACCCCGACCCCGCCCCCGGCGTCTCTAGACTCGGGGGTCGACCCGGCGCCGGTCCCGGCGTCCCCTTCCGTCGTACCGAGGAGCACTGCCGCTGTGAAGAGCACCATCGAGGAACTGGGCCCCACGCGGGTCCGGATGGCGATCGAGGTGCCGTGGGGGGACCTAGACCACGCCTTCGGTGAGGTCTACAAGGAGCTCAAGACCCAGGTCCGCGTCCCCGGCTTCCGCCCGGGCAAGGTGCCCAACCGCATCCTCGACCAGCGCATCGGCCGCCCGGTCGTCCTCGAGCAGGTCGTCCAGCACGCCATCCCGGAGGTCTACTCCGAGGTCGTCCGCGAGAACCAGGTCCGGGTCCTCGGCCAGCCCGACATCGAGGTCACCCGCCTCGACGACAACGACACCCTGGCGTTCACCGCCGAGGTCGACGTCGCGCCGAAGATCGACCTCCCCGCCCTGGAGGACCTGTCGGTCACCGTCGACGACGTCGAGGTCACCGACGAGGAGATCGACCAGCAGGTCACCGTCATGCGCGAGCGCTTCGCGATGCTGACCGGCGTCGAGCGGGCCGCCCAGGACGGTGACTTCGTGTCCATCGACCTCGAGGCCCGCGTCGGCGACGAGGTGCTCGAGGACGGCACCACCAGCGGCATGTCCTACGAGGTCGGCTCCGGCTCGATCATGGAGGGCCTCGACGACGCCGTCCGCGGGCTGTCGGCCGACGAGTCGGCCACGTTCGAGACCCCGCTGCAGCAGGGACCGCACGCCGGCGAGCAGGCCCAGGTCACCGTCACCGTCCGCTCGGTGAAGGCCAAGGAGCTGCCCGAGCTCGACGACGAGTTCGCCTCCACCGCCAGCGAGTTCGACACCCTCGAGGAGCTGCGCGACGACGTCCGCACCCGGCTCTCGCGGGTGAAGGTCATGCAGCAGGGCGCCCAGGCCCGCGACAAGCTCGTCGAGCACCTGCTCGAGGCCACCGAGGTGCCGATCCCCGAGGGCCTCGTCGACCGCGAGCTGGAGTACCGCGACCAGGCCCTCGGCAACGAGCTCACCAACGCCGGCATGGACTGGGACACGTTCCTGTCGATGTCGGGCACCGAGAGCCGTGAGGCCTACACCGCCGAGCAGCGCAAGAACATCGAGGAGGCCGTCCGCACCCAGTTCGTCCTCGACGCCATCGCCGACGCCCGCGAGATCACCGTCGACAACGACGACCTGTCGGCGCAGATCATGGCGCAGGCCTCGCGCAACCGGATGAGCCCGGAGCAGTACGCCCAGCAGCTGCAGCAGGGCGGCAACATCGCCGAGTTCGTCGCCGACGTCCGCCGGACCAAGGCGCTGGCCCAGCTGCTCGAGCAGACGACGATCACCGACGCCTCGGGCAACGTCGTCGACCTGGAGTCGGTGCGCCCGCAGACGGTCCGCGCGGCCGAAGCGGCCCCGGCCGCCGACGAGTCCGCCACCGACGAGTCCGCCACCGCCCCCACGGACGTCGACTCCGACGACGAGGCGCCCGACGCCGAGGTCGCCGACGCCGTCGCCGTCGAGGCGGTCGAGGGTGCCACCGAGGACACCGAGGACGTCACCAAGGCCTGAGCCGCACCACTCCCCGACGGACGCCGTCCTGCCCCGCGTGCGCGGGGGAGGGCGGCGTCCGTCGTCACCCGGCCCGTCGCGGCGGGGGTCCGCTGCGCCGACGGCGAACAGGGCCCGCGCCGGGACTCCCGGCCCAGGGGTGCGCGTTAGGGTCGACGTGACTCGGGGCGGACGCCGGGGGTACGGCCCGCCAGGGCCGCCGGCCCCGCTCCCCGCCCACCGAGACCGACTCGATCCACCGCCAACGGAGGTCACACCACCCGTGAGCACCGACCCGAACCCGGCGTACAGCCCGCTGATGCGGGGTGCCGCCGGGGGGATGAACCTCAACGACTCGGTCTACGAGCGCCTGCTGCGCGAGCGCATCATCTTCCTGGGCACCCAGGTCGACGACGTCATCGCCAACCAGCTGGCCGCCCAGATGCTCCTGCTCTCGGCCGAGGACCCCAAGCAGGACATCCACCTGTACATCAACTCGCCCGGCGGCTCGGTCAGCGCCGGCATGGCCATCTACGACACGATGCAGTTCATCGACTGCGACGTCGCCACCTACGGCATGGGCCTGGCCGCCTCGATGGGCCAGTTCCTCCTGACCGCGGGCACTGCGGGCAAGCGCTACGCCCTGCCGCACGCGCGGATCATGATGCACCAGCCCTCGGCCGGCGTCGGCGGCACCGCCGCGGACATCGCCATCCAGGCCGACCTGTTCCGGCGGACCAAGAAGGAGCTCAACGAGCTCCAGGCCCAGCACACCGGGCAGTCGCTCGAGCAGATCGAGCGCGACTCCGACCGCGACCGCTGGTTCACCGCGCAGGAGGCCCTGGAGTACGGCTTCGTCGACCACGTCGTCAGCCGCGCCACCATGACCGACAGCACCAACCCGGTCGCCGACAACTGACGGTTCGGAGAACTGACGTGAGTTTCGAGATGCCCTCCAGCCGCTACATCCTCCCCTCCTTCGTGGAGCGGACGAGCTACGGCATGAAGGAGTCCAACCCCTACAACAAGCTCTTCGAGGAGCGCATCATCTTCCTCGGGGTGCAGATCGACGACGCGTCGGCCAACGACGTCATGGCCCAGCTGATCACGCTGGAGTCGGCCGACCCGGACCGCGACATCACGATCTACATCAACTCGCCCGGTGGCTCGTTCACCTCGCTGATGGCCATCTACGACACGATGATGTTCGTCCGGCCCGACATCCAGACCGTCTGCATGGGCCAGGCCGCCTCGGCCGCCGCCGTCCTGCTCGCGGCCGGGACCCCGGGCAAGCGGCTCGCGCTGCCCTACTCCCGCGTGCTGATCCACCAGCCCTCGGGCGAGGCCGGCGGCCAGGTCTCGGACCTGGAGATCCACGCCGCCGAGATCGAGCGGGTGCGCAAGCAGATGGAGGAGATCCTCGCGCGGCACACCGGCCGGACGGCCGAGCAGGTCCGCTCCGACATCGACCGCGACAAGATCCTGACCGCGACCGAGGCCAAGGAGTACGGCATCGTCGACGAGGTCATCCAGAGCCGGAAGCTCAACGCGTTGCCCGCGGTCTGAGCACGCCGTCCCCCGGGCGGGACGGGAAGAGGTCGCGCGTGTCGCGGCCGGAACCCGTACCGTTCGGGGGGCAGTGCCGGGAGTGACGAGCGAGTCGAGCGCCCCCGGCGCACCGGGGCGTCGGAGTCCCGCGGCGTCGGTGGCGGCAGGTACGGTCGGCGAGCGCCCGATCCTCGGCCGGCAGCGCCGGGAGGGTCGTCCTCGCGGCACCCGCCACCAGCGGGACCAACACGGGCACTTCAGTGACACATCATCCGCAGGTCCGTACCCCGGAGGACCTGCTTCCCCCGAGGTGGAGGTCAGCAGGTGGCACGAATCGGTGAGAGCGGTGACCTGCTCAAGTGCTCGTTCTGCGGGAAGAGCCAGAAGCAGGTCAAGAAGCTCATCGCTGGGCCCGGCGTCTACATCTGCGACGAGTGCATCGACCTCTGCAACGAGATCATCGAGGAGGAGCTCTCGGAGTCGTCGGACCTGAAGTTCGACGAGCTGCCGAAGCCCCGCGAGATCCACGACTTCCTCGAGCAGTACGTCATCGGCCAGGAGAAGGCCAAGCGCACGCTCGCGGTCGCCGTCTACAACCACTACAAGCGGGTGCAGGCCGGCGGTGAGCGCTCGGGCCGGGACGACTCGGTCGAGCTCGCCAAGTCCAACATCCTGCTGATGGGCCCGACCGGCTGCGGCAAGACGCACCTCGCGCAGACCCTCGCCCGGATGCTCAACGTCCCGTTCGCGATCGCCGACGCCACGGCGCTGACCGAGGCCGGCTACGTCGGCGAGGACGTCGAGAACATCCTGCTCAAGCTCATCCAGGCCGCCGACTACGACGTCAAGCGGGCCGAGACCGGGATCATCTACATCGACGAGGTCGACAAGATCGCCCGCAAGAGCGAGAACCCGTCGATCACCCGCGACGTCTCCGGCGAGGGCGTGCAGCAGGCGCTGCTGAAGATCCTCGAGGGGACGACGGCGTCGGTGCCCCCGCAGGGCGGCCGCAAGCACCCGCACCAGGAGTTCATCCAGATCGACACGACGAACGTGCTGTTCATCGTGGGCGGTGCCTTCGCCGGCCTGGAGAAGGTCATCGAGCAGCGGGTCGGCAAGCAGGGGATCGGCTTCGGCGCGGAGATCCGCGGCAAGAAGGAGATCGAGGCCTCCAGCGCCTTCGCCGAGGTCATGCCCGAGGACCTGCTGAAGTTCGGCATGATCCCCGAGTTCATCGGCCGGCTCCCGGTGATCACCAGCGTGCAGGCCCTCGACCGGGAGGCGCTGATCCAGATCCTCACCGAGCCGAAGAACGCCCTGGTGCGCCAGTACCGGCGGCTGTTCGAGCTCGACGGCGTGGAGCTGGAGTTCAGCGACGACGCCCTCGAGGCGATCGCCGACCAGGCCATCCTCCGCGGCACCGGCGCCCGTGGGCTCCGCGCGATCATGGAGGAGGTGCTGCAGTCGGTGATGTACGAGGTGCCCAGCCGCGACGACGTCGCCTCCGTGATGATCACCAAGGAGGTCGTGCTGGAGCACGTCAACCCGACCATCGTGCCGCGCAAGCCCACCCGCGAGCGCCGCGAGAAGAGCGCCTGAGACACAGCCGCACCACCGACGAGCCCGTCCCCGACCCCGGGGGCGGGCTCGCTCGCGTCGGTGGCCGGCGAGCGCTGCGCCGACGCCGCATCCAGGGCCCTGGAACCCGGCCTCGGCGCACACGCCGGCCGGTCGTCCACAGATCTCGGCGCCGGTCACGACAGAGATCCGGTTGCGGTCACCGTCGCCGGATGACCCTCGATCCCGCAGCTCTGTCGGCCCGGACGGATGGACCACCTGGGAGGCGCTCACCGCCCGGGTCGACCGCGGCACGGTGGCCCGGTGGGTGTCCACCGGCTGGCTGGCACGGATGCAGCCCGGCGTCTACGCGCTGCCCGCGGTCGCCGGCGACCGGCGGCTCCGGGTCGAGGCCGCCGTCCGCAGCTGCGGTGGGGTCGTCAGCCACCGGTCCGCCCTGGCGCTCTGGGAGCTCGCCCCGCCCGGTGGTCCCGTGCACCTCACCGTGGGCCACACCCGCAGCGGGCGGGGCACCCCGGGTGTCGTCCTGCACCGCACCCGCTCGCTGGAGGACAGCGTCCGGCGGATCGACGGCCTCCCCGTCTCCTGCCCCGAACGCGCCGTGGTCGACGCGTGGGGCAACCCGGCCGGCCTCACCCGGGCCGACGTCCGAGCCGCAGCCCCAACGCCGCCGGCGGGCCGGGGTGGCGGGGGGCTGGCACAGTCGGGGGAGTGCGCGTCCTGACGTCCCTGCCCGAGGCCGCGCGCGAGGCGTTCCGGGCCCGCGTGTCCGGCGACCCGACCGGCGCACCCGAGTGGGTCCGCGACATCGCCCGGGTCGGCACCGGCCCCGGCTGGTTCGAGCCCGACGGCGTGGTGTGGCGGGTGCACGGCGACCTGTCCACGCTGGTCGGCGGCGTCGCGGCGCTGCTGGGCCAGGCGGCGCACCCCCTCGCCCTCGCCGGCGTGCAGCGGCACTCGGCCTACCGCGAGGACCCGTGGAAGCGGCTGGCCGGCACCGCGCGCTGGCTGGTCGTCAGCACCTTCGGCTCCGAGGAGCTCGCCGAGCGCGAGTCCGCCCGGGTCCGCGGGATGCACGAGACCGTCCGCGGCCGGGTCCGCGGCCGGCCCTACTCCGCGTCGGACCCCGGCCTGCTGCGCTGGGTGCACCTCGCCTTCACCGACGCCTTCCTCGCCGCGCAGCAGGCCGTCGGCCGCGACCTGAGCCCCCGGTACGGCCGCGGCCGGCCCGACGTCTACGTGCGCGAGTGGGCGCGCAGCGCGCGGGAACTCGGCACCACCGACCTGCCGGAGAGCGCCGCCGAGCTCGCCGAGGCGCTCGCCGCGTACCGGCCGCAGCTCGCGCCCGTCCCCGACTCCATGCGCGCCTTCGTCACCGCCCCGCCCGGGCTCAGCCCGCTGGAGCGGGTCTTCTACCGCGGCCTGGCCGGCGCCGCGGCCCAGCTGGTCTCACCCGCGCTGGCCGGGTGCGCCGGCGTCCCCGGCCGCGGACGCGGCGGGGCGGCCCAGGTCGCCGTCGCCCGCGCCCAGCTCCGCGGGCTGCGCCTGGCGCTGGGCGACCACAGCCCCTCGGAGGAGGCGGCCCGGTGGCGGCTGGGATTGGGCCCGGCGCCGGGCTGGGCGCGGGAGACGGCCGCCTAGGTCAGGCCTCCGCGGGCGGCGCCAGCACGACGTCGACGGCCAGCGGTCCGGAACCGGCGACGACGGTCAGCGCCGCGATGCGCCCGGCGTCCACCAGGTCGGCGCGGCCGGCCTCCAGCAGCGGCACCTGCGCCTCCGGTGCGGTCACCGTCGCCGACTCGACGTCGGCCCGCATCGAGACCTTGGCGTCGGACTTGGCCTTGCGGACCCCGGCCAGCGCCGCGGCCACCACGGGCACGACCTCCGGGTCGCCGCCCGCGGGCAGCTCCGCGGCGGCCGGCCACGGCGCGCGGTGCACCGAGCCGCCCTGCCACCAGGACCAGACCTCCTCGGTGACGAACGGAAGCACCGGCGCGAACAGCCGCAGCTGCACCGCCAGCGCCAGCGCCAGGGTGGCCTGCGCCGACGCCGCTGCCGCCCCGGTGCCGTAGGCGCGGGACTTCACCAGCTCCACGTAGTCGTCGCAGAACGACCAGAAGAACGCCTCGGTCACCTCGAGCGCGCGGGTGTAGTTGTAGGCCTCCATGGCCGCCGTCGCCTCGTCCACGACGCCGGCCAGCCGGCGCAGCAGCCCGAGGTCGATCGGCTCGGTGACCTGCTCGCCGCTCAGCCCGGCGGTGACCCCGAGCCCCAGCACGAACTTGCCGACGTTGAGGATCTTCATGGCCAGCCGCCGGCCGACCTTCATCTGCGCCTCGTCGAACGGCGAGTCCGCGCCCGGCCGAGCGCCGGCGGCCCGCCACCGGACGGCGTCGGTGCCGTAGCGCTCGAGGACGTCGATCGGCGTGACGACGTTGCCCTTGGACTTCGACATCTTCTTGCGGTCGGGGTCGACGACGAAACCGGAGATCGTGGCGTGCGTCCACGGCACCGCACCGAACTCGAAGTGCGAGCGGACGACGGTCGAGAACAGCCAGGTGCGGATGATGTCGTGCGCCTGGGGCCGCTGGTCCATCGGGAAGACGTGGGCGAACAGCTCCGGGTCGGTGTCCCAGCCCGAGGCCACCAGCGGCGACAGGGACGACGTCGCCCAGGTGTCCATGACGTCGGGGTCGGCCACGAACCCGCCGGGCACGCCGCGCTGCGCCTCGGTGTAGCCCTCGGGCACGTCGGACGACGGGTCGACCGGCAGCGCCGACTCGGGAGCCAGGAGCGGGTCGTCGAAGTCGGGCTCGCCGGCGTCGTCGAGCCGGTACCAGACCGGGAACGGCACGCCGAAGAACCGCTGGCGGCTGATCAGCCAGTCGCCGTTGAGGCCCTCGACCCAGTTCTCGTAGCGAAACCGCATGTGCTCGGGCACCCACTGGATCTCCCGGCCGCGGGCGACCAGCGCGTCCCGCAGCTCGGCGTCCCGCCCGCCGTTGCGGATGTACCACTGCCGCGTGGTGACGATCTCCAGCGGCCGGTCGCCCTTCTCGTAGAACTTGACCGGGTGGGTGATGGTCGTCGGCTCGCCGTGCAGGTCGCCGGACTCGCGGAGCATCTCCACGATCCGCTGCTGCGCGCTGTACGCCGTCTTCCCGGCCAGCTCGGCGTAGGGCCCCGCGGGGACGCCGTCGGGGGCCTCGGCCACGAACCGGCCGTCCCAGCCGACCACCGCGCGGGTGGGCAGCTGCAGCTCGCGCCACCAGGTGACGTCGTTGAGGTCGCCGAAGGTGCAGATCATCGCGATGCCCGAGCCCTTGTCCGGCTCGGCGAGGCGGTGGGCGACCACCGGCACCTCGACGTCGAACAGCGGGGTGCGCACCGTCTTCCCGAACAGCGGCCGGTACCGCTCGTCGTCGGGGTGGGCGACCAGCGCGACGCAGGCCGGCAGCAGCTCCGGCCGGGTGGTCTCGATGAAGACCGGGCCGTCGGCGGAGGAGAAGGAGATCCGATGGTAGGCGCCCGGGCGCTCGCGGTCCTCCAGCTCGGCCTGGGCGACGGCGGTGCGGAAGGTGACGTCCCAGAGGGTCGGCGCCTCCTGGGCGTAGGCCTCGCCGCGGGAGAGGTTGTGCAGGAACATCCGCTGCGCGGTGGCCCGCGAGGTCGCCGAGATCGTCCGGTAGACGTTGGACCAGTCCACCGACAGGCCGACCTGGCGCCACAGCTGCTCGAAGGCGCGCTCGTCCTCCTCGGTCAGCCGCTCGCACAGCTCGACGAAGTTGCGCCGGCTGACCGGCACCTGGTCCTTGCCCGGCTTGGCCGGCGGCTCGAAGGACGGGTCGTAGGGGAGCGAGGGGTCGCAGCGGACGCCGTAGTAGTTCTGCACGCGCCGCTCGGTGGGCAGGCCGTTGTCGTCCCAGCCCATCGGGTAGAAGACGTGCCGGCCGCGCATCCGCTGGTAGCGGGCGACGATGTCGGTGTGGGTGTAGCTGAACACGTGCCCCACGTGCAGCGACCCGCTGGCCGTCGGCGGCGGGGTGTCGATCGAGTACACCTGCTCGCGCGACGCGGCCAGGGCGGCGGCGCGGTCGAAGGCGTAGGTGTCCTGCTCGGCCCAGCGGGCGACCCAGGTGGCCTCGAGACCGTCGAGGGTCGGCTTCTCGGGTACGCCGGACCCGGCTCCCGGGGTGGTGCTGACCGGGGTGGCTGAGTCGGTGACCATGGCCTCATCCTAGGAACCCCAGCCATCCCAGGAACCCGGCGGCTGGCATCCTGGAGAGGATGAGCAGTGACCTGACCCGCGTCGAGGAGGAGCTGCTGGCTCGCTGGCCGGAGACCCGGCTGGAGCCCTCGCTGGGCCGCATCGCCGCCCTGGTCGACCTGCTGGGCAACCCGCACCGGGCCTACCCGGTGGTGCAGGTCGCCGGCACCAACGGCAAGACGACGACGGCGCGGATGGTCGACGAGCTGCTGCGCGGCTTCGGCCTGCGGGTGGGCCGGTTCACCAGCCCGCACCTGCAGTCGGTGCGCGAGCGGATCGTCCTCGACGGCGAGCCGGTGAGCGCCGAGCGCTTCGTCGAGACCCACTCCGACATCGCGCCCTACGTGCAGATGGTCGACGCCGCCGGCGAGCACCCGATGAGCTTCTTCGAGGTCATGGTCGGCATGGCCTACGCGACCTTCGCCGAGGCGCCGGTCGACGTCGCCGTCGTCGAGGTCGGCATGGGCGGCAGGTGGGACGCCACCAACGTCGTCGACGCGCGGGTCGCCGTCGTCACGCCGGTGGACCTCGACCACGCCGAGTACCTCGGCCCCGACGTCACCACGATCGCCGGCGAGAAGGCCGGGATCATCAAGCCCGACGCGATCGCCGTCCTCGCCCACCAGCAGCCGGGGGCGCTCGACGCGCTGGTCCGCCGCGCGGTCGAGGTCGAGGCCGTGGTCGCGCGCGAGGGCACCGAGTTCGGCGTGCTGGACCGCCGGGTCGCCGTCGGCGGGCAGCAGCTGCGGCTGCAGGGGCTGGGCGGTGAGTACGAGGAGCTCTTCCTCCCGCTGTTCGGCGCGCACCAGGCGCAGAACGCCGCGACCGCGCTGGCCGCCGTCGAGGCGTTCCTCGGTGCCGGTGCCGCCACCGGGCCGGTCGACCAGGAGACCGTGCGGGCCGCGTTCGCCGCCGTGCGCTCGCCCGGCCGGCTGGAGCGGGTCCGCACCAGCCCGACGGTGCTGGTCGACGCCGCGCACAACCCGGCCGGCATGGCCGCGACCGTGGAGGCGATCCGGGAGTCCTTCGACTTCACCCGGCTGGTCGGCGTCGTCGGGGTGGTGCACGGCAAGGACGTCGAGGGGATGCTGCGCGAGCTGGAGACCGTCTGCGCCGAGCTGGTCGTGACGCAGAACGGCTCGACGCGGGCGATGCCGGCCGACGAGCTCGGCGCGCTCGCCGTCGACGTGTTCGGCGCCGACCGGGTGAGCGTGTCCCCGCGGCTGGTCGAGGCGCTCACCGAGGCGATCGAGCTGGCCGAGGCCGGTCCCGACGACGCCCTGGGCGGCTCGGGCGTGCTGGTCACCGGCAGCGTGATCACCGCCGGCGAGGCCCGCACCGTGCTCGGCGGCCGGTCGTGACGGCGCCCGACCCGGTCCGGGCCGGGAGGGCGCTGCGCGGCGCGGCCGCCGCGGTGCTGCTGCTCGAGGGGATCGCGGTGCTGTTCGTCCCGCGGGCCATCGCGCAGACGGCGGGCGGCCTCGACGGGACCCGGCTGACGATCCTGCTGGTGCTCGCCGTCGTCCTGATCCTGGCCTCGGGCATCCAGCGGCGGCCACGCGGGCTGGAGATCGCCACCGTCCTGCAGGTGCCCCTGCTGCTCACCGGGCTCATCGACTCGTCGATGTGGTTCGTCGGCGGCGTCTTCGTGCTGATCTGGCTGTACCTGCTGCAGGTCCGCAAGGACCTGCTCGGCTCCCCGTTCCGCGAGCCGGCCGCGCCCGCCGACTGACCCGGGCGGGCGGCTCAGGCGGCCGACGCGCCGTCGAGCCCCTCGCGGAGCCGGACGACGTCGGTGCCCAGGTGCCGCAGCACCCGCTCGACCACCGGGTCGGCGACCGCGAGGACCCCGACGACGAGGTGCCCGGTGTCGATGACCCGGTCGCGGCGCCGGCGCGGCTGGGCCAGGACGTGCCGCAGGGCGCTCTCGAGCGCCCGCTTGGCGCCGCCGCTGAACGGGATGTGCCCGGTGCGCCCGAGCGGTCCGCGGTCGAGTGCGCCGGGGCCGAAGGCGGACTCCGCCGCCGCGCGCACCTGCTCCAGGTCGATCCCGACGGCGGCCAGGGCGTCGGCGTCCAGCGGCCCGACCGACCGGGTCAGCGCGTCGCGGACGGTGGCGTGGTCGAGGCCCACGGACCGCAGGGCCGCCCCGCCGCGGCCGGGGTCGCGGGCCAGCGCGAGCAGCAGGTGCACCGGCTCGATCTGCTCGGCGCGCAGGTCGCGCGCCTCCTCCTGGGCCACGACGACCGCGTGGCGGGCCTCGTGGGCGAAGCGTTCGAACACCTCAGACGTCCTTCCTGCTCCGGGCGTGCTTCTTGTGGACGGCCTGCCGGCTGACGCCGAGGGCCCCGGCGATCTGCTGCCACGACCAGCCGCGCGCCCGCGCGTTGCCGACCTGCAGCACCTCGAGGCGCTCGGCCAGCTCGCGCAGCGCCCGGACGGCGCGCAGGCCGGTGTCCGGGTCGTCGGCCGCGGCGGCGGTGGTGACGTCGGTGGGAGTGGCCATGCGTCAACTCTGGTTGACAGTCGCCGGCTTGTCAACACGGGTTGACACGCGCCGTCCCGTAGGGTGCCGCCTCGTGACTGATCGCACCCTGGTCCTCGTCAAGCCCGACGGCGTCGCCCGCGGCCTGGTCGGGGAGGTCGTCTCCCGCCTCGAGGCCAAGGGCCTGCGCCTGGTCGCCGCCGAGCTGCGCACCCTGACCCGCGAGGTCGCCGAGGAGCACTACGGCGAGCACCGTGAGAAGCCCTTCTTCGGCTCGCTGGTCGAGTTCATCACCGGCGGCCCGCTGCTCGCCCTCGTCGTCGAGGGGCCGCGTGCCGTCGAGGCCTTCCGCGCGCTGGCCGGCGCCACCGACCCGGTGAAGGCCGCGCCCGGCACCATCCGCGGCGACTTCGCCCTCGAGGTGCAGTCCAACATCGTGCACGGCTCGGACTCCGCCGAGTCCGCCGCGCGCGAGATCGGGCTCTTCTTCCCCGGCCTGGTCTGACAGAAGGACCCCCTTGCCCCCCACCGCTCGCACGCTCGCGGCGGGACCCTGCAAGGGGGCCTGACCCGGCCCCGGCGGCCGGGGACAGCATGGGAGGCATGGTGGAGTCGCTGGTCCGGGCACGGGGCCTGGTGAAGCGGTTCGGTACCCACACCGCGGTCGACGGGATCGACGTCGACATCGCGCCCGGGGAGTCCTTCGGCTTCCTGGGGCCCAACGGCGCCGGCAAGAGCACGACCATGCGGATGGTCGGCGCCGTCTCGCCGCCGACCGCGGGGGAGCTGCGGATCCTCGGCATGGACCCCGCCGTCGACGGGCCGGCCATCCGCGCGCGCCTCGGCGTCGTCCCGCAGACCGACAACCTCGACCTCGAGCTCACCGTCGAGGAGAACCTGCTGGTCTACGGCCGGTACTTCGGCCTGCCCCGCGCGACCGTGCGCGAGCGGACCGCGGAGCTGCTGGACTTCGTGCAGCTCACCGACCGCGCGAAGGACCGGGTCGAGCCGCTGTCGGGCGGGATGAAGCGGCGGGTCACCATCGCCCGGGCTCTGGTCAACGAGCCCGACGTCGTCCTGCTCGACGAGCCCACCACCGGCCTGGACCCCCAGGCCCGGCACGTGCTCTGGGAGCGGCTCTACCGGCTCAAGCAGCGGGGCGTGACCCTCGTGCTCACCACGCACTACATGGACGAGGCCGAGCAGCTGTGCGACCGGCTGGTCGTCATGGACCGCGGCCGGATCGCCGCCGAGGGCAGCCCCGCCGAGCTGATCGCCACCTGGTCCACCCGCGAGGTGTGCGAGCTGCGCTTCCCGCTGACCGAGGGCGGGGCGGGGCCGGCCGCGCACGCCGACGCGCTGGCCCCGCTGGTCGCCCGCGGCGCCGCCGAGCGGGTCGAGGTCCTGCCCGACCGGCTGCTGCTCTACACCGCCGACGGCGACGCGGCGCTGTCGGAGGTCCTCGCGCTCGGGCTGCGGCCGCTGTCGTCCCTGGTCCGGCGCAGCTCGCTGGAGGACGTCTTCCTGCGGCTCACCGGCCGCACGCTGGTGGACTGACGTGGTCCCGTCCCCGGCCGCCCGCTCCTTCCTGGCCCAGCGGCTCACCGCGCACCGGCACTTCTGGCGCAGCAGCGCGCTCGGCAGCGTCCTGGAGCCGGTGCTCTTCCTCGCCGCGATGGGGCTGACGCTGGGCAGCCTGGTCGACCGCGGGCCCGGCGTCCCCGGCGGCGTGGGCTACCTGGCCTTCCTCGCGCCCGGGCTGCTGGTGGCCGCGGCCATGCAGACCGCGACCGGCGAGTCCTCCTACCCGGTGCTCGGGGCGCTGAAGTGGGACCGGCTCTACGACGCGGTGCTCGCCACCCCGGCCCGCCCGGTCGACGTCCTCACCGGCCACCTGCTCTACGTCGCCTTCCGGGTGACGACGTCGGCCGCGGCGTTCCTGGTGGTCCTGGTGCTCTTCGGCGCGGCGGCGAGCCCGCTGGTGGTGCTCGCGCTGCCGGTCGCGCTGCTCACCGGCCTGGCCTTCGCCGCCCCGGTCACCGCCATGGCCGCCCGGCTGGAGGAGGACGCCGCCTTCGCCGCGCTGCAGCGGTTCCTCATCGTGCCGATGTTCCTGTTCAGCGGCACGTTCTTCCCCGTCACGCAGCTGCCGGTGGCACTGGAGTGGTTCGCCTACGCCACCCCGCTGTGGCACGGCGTCGCGCTGGCCCGCGACCTGGCCCTCGGGGCGGCGGAGGCGGGCTCCGCCCTGCTGCACCTCGGCTACCTCGCGCTGTGGACCGTCGCCGGCACCTGGCTGGCCGCCCGGGCGCTGCAGCGGCGGCTGGTCCGGTGACCGGCGTCCCGACGGCGACCCGCCCGGTCTCGCTGCTGCTGCGGGTCGTGCCGCTGTACCCGGTGTCGCCACGGCGGGCCGGGCAGCTGGTGTACCGCAACCTGCTGGTGGCCCGGCGCAGCTGGCTGGTCTTCGTGTCCGGGTTCGCCGAGCCGTTCTTCTACCTGTTCTCGATCGGCGTCGGGATCGGCGCGCTGGTCGGCGACGTCGTCACCGACACCGGCTCCGCGCTGACCTACCAGGAGTTCGTGGCCCCGGCGCTGCTCGCCTCGGCCGCGATGAACGGCGCGATCTACGACGCCGTCTTCAACCTGTTCTTCAAGCTGCGCTACGCCAAGCTCTACGACGCCGTCCTGGCCACGCCGGTGTCCGCGGCCGACGCCGCGGTGGGGGAGACGGTGTGGGCGCTCATGCGCGGCGCGGTCTACTCCGCGGCGTTCCTGCTCGTCATGCTGGCCATGGGCCTGGTCGGCTCCTGGTGGGCGCTGCTGGCGCTGCCGGCCGCCGTCCTCATCGGGTTCGCCTTCGCCGCCGTCGGGCTGGCCGCGAGCACGTTCCTGCGCGGCTGGCAGGACTTCGAGTTCGTGCAGGTCGCGATCCTGCCGCTGTTCCTGTTCTCGACGACCTTCTACCCGCTGTCGACCTATCCGCGGCCGCTGCAGGTCGTCGTCGAGTGCACGCCGCTCTACCACGGCATCGAGCTGGTCCGCGGGCTGGTGACCGGCGACGTGCGGTGGGCGCTGCTCGGCTCGGCGGCCTACCTCGTGGTGATGGGGCTGGCCGGGCTGGCGCTGGGCGCCCGCCGCCTGGAGCGGCTGCTGCTCGCCTGAGCCGCGCCCGGCAGCGGGTGGCCGGCGCGCACGAGCCGCTCGACGGTCGCGGCGGGGACCGGGGAGCCGAACAGGTGGCCCTGGGCGGCGTCGCAGCCCAGTGACCGCAGCGCGGCCAGCTGCGCGGGCTGCTCGACCCCCTCGGCCACGACCTGCAGGCCCAGGCTGTTGCCCAGGGCGATGACGGCGTCGGCCACCGAGCCCGCCGCAGCACCCGCGGCCAGCAGCGCCACCGCCGACGGGTCGATCTTCAGCCGGTCCAGCGGCAGGTCCTGCAGCCGCGACAGCGACGACGCGCCGGTGCCGAAGTCGTCGATGGCCACGTGCACGCCCAGCGCCCGCACCTCGCGGATGCCGGCCGCGGCGTCGGGACCGGCGGCCACCGCCTCGGGCACCTCGATCTCCAGCCGTCCGGGGTCCACGCCGGCGTCCCGGGCGGCCGCGGCGATGCTCACGGCCAGGTCGCCGGTGGCCAGCCGGCGGGGCGACACGTTGACCGCCACGCGCAGCGGCGGCAGGCCGGCGTCGTCCCAGGCGCGCAGCTGGGCGCAGGCCTGGCCGATCACCCAGTCGTCGATCTCGTCGATCACGCCGGTGGCCTCGGCGACCGCGATGAACCCGGCGGGCTCGACCAGCCCGCGGGAGGCCGACTCCCAGCGCGCCAGCGCCTCGACGCCGGTCACCGCGCCGCTGCGCAGGTCGACCTGCGGCTGGTACAGCACCCGCAACTCGCCGGTGCCGACGGCGGCGCGCAGGTCGCGGACGAGCTCGTCCTGCGCGGCGACCTCCTCGCGCATCCCGCGCTCGAACACCCGCACCCGGTCCTTGCCGCCGGCCTTCGCCACGTACATCGCGAGGTCGGCGTCGCGCAGCAGGTCGTCCATGCCGCGGCCGTCGGTGGCGTCGGTGAACGTCATGCCGACGCTGCCGCCGACCGTGAACCGCTCGCCACCCCACTGGACCGGCCGGCGCAGCGCGCTGATCAGCCGCTCGGCCACGGTGACGACGTCGCGGCGGCCCTCGACGTCCTCCATGAGCACCACGAACTCGTCGCCGCCGAGCCGGGCGACGGTGTCGGCGGGCCGCACGGAGGACTCCAGCCGCCGGGCGACGGCGACGAGGACGGCGTCGCCCGCCTCGTGCCCGGCGGTGTCGTTGACCGTCTTGAAGTCGTCGAGGTCGAGCAGCAGCACCGCGTGCCGGCGGGCCCGGCGGTCGGCGAGGGCGTGCTCGAGCCGGTCCTGCATCAGTGCCCGGTTGGCCAGCCCGGTGAGCGGGTCGTGCAGCGCCATCCGGGCCAGCTCGCCGGCCTGCTGCTCCAGCTGGCGGGCCGTCGCGCGGGCCTCGACCTCGCCACGCTTGCGACCGGTGATGTCTCGGGTGATGGCCGCGACGCCGGTGGGCGTGCCGTCGTCGCCACGGATCACCGAGAGGGTGACCAGCGCGTCGAACTCCGAGCCGTCCCGCCTGCGCTGCCGCCGCTCCACCGTGCCGCTGGGCAGCGTGGTGAGGTCCGCGGGCAGCTCCTGCCCGGCCGACAACAGGGAGGCGTGCCGGCCGAGGACCTCGTCCGCGGACCAGCCGTAGAGCCGCTCGGCGCCGGGGTTCCAGGTGGTCACCCGCCCGTCCGGCGTGGCGGTGACGACGGCGTCGTCGGTGGTCTGGACGACGGCGGCCAGCCGGGCCATCTCGTCGCGCTGGGCCGACAGGGCCGCGGTGCGCTCGGCGACCAGCGCCTCGACGTGCTCGCGCCGGTCGTCGAAGTGCTGCCAGGCGACCAGGCAGGCCCAGCTCTCGACCAGCACGAACGCGGCGTGCAGCAGCGCCATCGGCAGGACGTCGGACCCGTGCGCGAAGACCGTGTGCGGCAGCAGGGTGCCCAGCAGGAGGTGGTGGGCGGCCACGAAGACGACGGCGAGCAGGAACGGGGCGCGCGCCGCGTACAGGGCGGCCAGGGGCAGCAGCGCGAAGAAGAGGAAGTGCGCCTCGGTGGCGCCGTCGGACAGGTGGACGCCCACCGCGGCCGTCGTCATCAGCCCGAGCGCGGCGGCCGCGGCGCGGGTGTCGCGGCTGAGCGAGGGTGCCCACGCGGCGAGGGCGAGCAGGGCCGGGGGAGCGGTGTACAGCGCCGCGGAGGCGAGGTCGTGCCCGCGGAACAGCGCGTAGACCGGCACCGCCGCGAGCAGGACCAGGAGCGTCCGGACGACGACGGTGTGGTGGGCGGTCCACTGCTCGGGCTGCATCGCCCGGCCGGGAGGGAGCACCACGGTGGACCAGCCGCGGGGTCGGGTGGGGAGGACGCGTTCCGCGTCTGTCAGCACACCGGTGTCCCGGGTCGGCCGGACCATGCTCTCTCCTCCGAGACCGCCCCCGCTGGTGACGGTCAGTGTACTGGCGCTCACGCACCGGCGCCGGTCGACGGGGACGGGACCCGGTCGGAGTCCCGGGGGGCGTCTACCCTGGACCGGTCATGAGCGGAGAGAGCCTGTACCCCCGTCTCGAGCCCCTGCTGGCCCAGGTGCAGAAGCCCATCCAGTACGTCGGCGGTGAGCTGAACGCCCAGGTCAAGGCCTGGGACGACGTCGCCGTGCACTGGGCGCTGATGTACCCCGACGCGTACGAGGTGGGGCTGCCCAACCAGGGCCTCATGATCCTCTACGAGGTGCTCAACGAGCGCCCCGACGCCCTGGCCGAGCGCACCTACGCCGTCTGGCCCGACCTCGCCGCCCTGATGCGCGCGAACGGCGTCGGCCAGTTCACCGTCGACGCCCACCGCCCGGTGCGCGACTTCGACGTCCTCGGCGTCAGCTTCGCCACCGAGCTCGGCTACACCAACCTGCTCGAGGCGCTCGACCTCGCCGGGATCCCGTTGCACGCGGCCGACCGCGACGAGACGCACCCCGTCGTCGTCGCCGGCGGGCACGCGGCGTTCAACCCCGAGCCGATCGCCGACTTCGTCGACTGCGCCGTCCTCGGCGACGGCGAGCAGGCCGTCGGGGACGTCACCGACGTCGTCGCGGCGTGGAAGCAGCAGGGCCGGCCCGGCGGGCGCGAGGAGCTGCTCGCCCGCCTCGCCCGCGTCGACGGCGTCTACGTGCCGCGCTTCTACGCCGTCTCCTACGGCCCCGGCGGCGCGATCGCCGCGGTGACCCGCACCCGTCCCGACGTCCCGGCGCGGGTCGGCAAGCGCACCGTCATGGACCTCGACGAGTGGCCGTACCCGAAGACGCCGCTGGTCCCGCTCGCCGAGAGCGTGCACGAGCGGATGAGCGTGGAGATCTTCCGCGGCTGCACCCGCGGCTGCCGCTTCTGCCAGGCCGGGATGATCACCCGCCCGGTGCGCGAGCGGACGATCACCGGCATCGGGTCGATGGTCGACCAGGGCCTGCGCGCGACCGGCTACGAGGAGGTCGGGCTGCTGTCTCTGTCCAGCGCCGACCACTCCGAGATCGGGCAGGTGGCCAAGGAGCTCGCCGACCGCTACGCGGGCACCAACACCGGCCTGTCGCTGCCGTCGACCCGCGTCGACGCGTTCAACGTGACGCTGGCCAACGAGCTGTCGCGCAACGGCCGCCGGTCGGGGCTCACCTTCGCCCCCGAGGGCGGCAGCGAGCGGATCCGCCGGGTGATCAACAAGACCGTGTCCAAGGAGGACCTGGTCGCCACCGTCACCACGGCCTACGCCAACGGCTGGCAGCAGGTGAAGCTCTACTTCATGTGCGGGCTCCCCACGGAGACCGACGAGGACGTGCTGGAGATCGCCGAGCTCGCCGTCGAGGTCATCCGCGCCGGCCGCGAGGCCAGCGGCCGCAAGGACATCCGCTGCACGGTCTCCATCGGCGGGTTCGTGCCCAAGCCGCACACGCCGTTCCAGTGGGCCGCCCAGGCCAGCGCCGAGACCATCGACCACAGGTTGAGGGTCCTGCGCCAGGCGATCAACGCCGACCGGCGGATCGGCCGCTCCATCGGCCTGCGCTACCACGACGGCAAGCCCGGCGTGATCGAGGGACTGCTCTCCCGCGGCGACCGCCGGGTCGGCCGGGTCATCGAGCGGGTGTGGCGCGAGGGCGGCCGGTTCGACGGGTGGAGCGAGCACTTCTCCTTCGAGCGGTGGACCGCCGCGGCCGCCGAGGAGCTCGCCCCCCTCGGCGTCGACCTGGACTGGTTCACCACCCGCGAGCGCACCCAGGACGAGGTCCTGCCCTGGGACCACCTGGACTCCGGGCTGGACAAGGAGTGGCTCTGGGACGACTGGCAGGACGCGCTGTCGGAGGAGGAGGTCGCCGACTGCCGGTGGACGCCCTGCTACGACTGCGGCGTCTGCCCGACGAACGGCACCGAGATCCAGATCGGCCCCACCGGGCGCAGCCTGCTGCCGCTGACCGTCGTCGGTCGCTGAGGCCCGGAGGACACGCCGTGGCCCGTTCTCCGGAGGGTCCGCCTCCGCCGCCGACCGTGCAGAAGCTGCGGCTGCGCTACGCCAAGCGCGGCCCGCTGCGCTTCGCCTCTCATCGCGACCTCGCCCGCGCGCTGGAGCGGGCGCTGCGCCGCGCGCAGGTGCCGATGGCCTACTCCGCCGGCTTCACGCCGCACCCGAAGATCAGCTACGTCGGTGCCGCGCCGACCGGGGCGGCCAGCGAGGCCGAGTACCTGGAGATCGGCCTGGCGCGGCGGTGCGATCCCGAGGCGGTGCGGACCGCGCTCGACGACTCGCTGCCCCCGGGCATCGACGTCGTCGAGTGCGTGGAGGCCGCGGAGGGCGGCGGCTCGCTGGCCGACCGCATCGACGCCACCCGGTGGCGCGTCGAGCTGCCCGGCATCGAGCCGGCGGAGCTGGAGTCGGCCGTGGCCGCCCTCCTCGCCGCCGCCGAGGTCACCGTGGCCAAGCGCACCAAGAACGGGCTCCGCGACGTCGACGCCCGCGCTCCGATCGCGTCCGCGTCCGCGGGCGGGGCGGCAGGATGTGCCATACTGCACGTGGTCGTCCGGCAGGTGACGCCCGCTGTTCGACCTGACGACGTGGTGGCCGCTCTCGCTGCCGTCGCCGACCTGCGCCCGCCGTCGCCCCCACGGGCCGTGCGTGAGGCGCAGGGCCGGCTCGACGACAGCGGGACCGTGGCCGATCCGCTCGGTCCCGACCGTGCGGCGCGCGCCCGCTGCCAGGGGGAGCACGCCGCCGTCTGACCGGGGAGCCCGGCCGCTCCCGCGCCGTCGAGCGACACGGCTGCCAGACGTGCCGCACCGGCACCACCCGAGACCCTCTGCACCACCGCACCACCTGCAGTCCGCACCACCTGCAGTCCGGCCCCGGCCGCGGCGACCGTCGCGCGGGACCGACCCCAGACTTCGCGAGCCGGACTCGCCGCCGTACCCCGTGCGGCCGCCCGGTCCGCCCAACCCGTGCACCTGCGCGGCTGCTCGTCCCCGCTGGGGATCGGCGCCCGGGAGCACCACACAGGAGGCGAGCCCTCGTGGCCGACCAGGACAGCGACACGACCAGCGAGACCCCTACCAGCGAGGACGCGGGCGCGAGCACGCCGGTCGCCCTCCCGCCCGGCGACGCGCCGGTCGAGGAGGTGCTGAGCGGGGACGCGGCGACGGGGGAGACCCCCGACGAGGAGCCGGCGGGGACGGCCGCGGCCGAGCCCCGGGCCGAGGAGCCGGCGGAGCCGGAGGACGAGGAGGAGCCGGTCCGGTCGCCCTTCGGGGCCCAGTTCAGCTCCCCGGAGCCGACGGCGGTCATCGCCCGGCCCCGCCGCCGCGCCACCCGCCCGGCCGGCGCGGCCGACCCCGGTGTCCTCGCGTCCGGTGCCTTCGAGCCCGGCGCCTTCGAGCCGCTCCCGCCGGTCGCCCCGGCGATCCCGGCCTTCGTCAGCTTCGTGGCCCCCGAGGCCGAGGTGGCGCCCGCCCCGCGCCGGCGCAGCCGCCGGCCAGTGGCCGAGTCGCCCGACGTCGAGGACGTCGAGGACGTCGCCGCCCCGGTCGAGGACGACGAGGAGACCCCGGCGCCGCGCTCGCGCCGCGGCCGGTCGCGCCGCCGCGGCGGGGTCGCCGAGAGCCGGGACGACGAGCAGGTCACCGTCGACGCCGCGATCGACGCGGCCGTCGACACCGGCGTCGACGCCGACGAGGACACCACCGACGAGGACACCACCGACGACGCCGACCGTGACGACGCCGACCGCGACGATGCCGACCGCGACGATGCCGACCGTGACGACGCCGACCGCGACGACTCCGGCGGCAGCCGCCGGCGCCGCCGCGGGCGCCGCGGCCGGGGCCGGGGCCGCAACGGGGACGAGTCCGCCGACGCCGAGGACGACGCCGCCGAGCCCGTCGCCGGCGACGGCACCGCCGACGACCGGACCGCCGACGACGAGGACGACGAGGACGCCGACACCGGCGAGGACGCCGAGGGCGAGGACGGTGCCGAGGCCGGGTCGAGCACCCGCCGGCGCCGGCGTCGCCGTCGCCGTGGCGGGGAGGCCGCCGCCGAGCCCGCTCCCGAGGACGACGACGACCGCCCGGAGCGCGCCGGCCGCAACGGCCGCAGCACCAGTGACGACGACGTCCGCGGCGTCGCCGGCTCCACCCGCCTGGAGGCCAAGCGCCAGCGCCGCCGCGAGGGCCGGGACACCGGCCGCCGCCGCGCGCCGATCCTGACCGAGGCCGAGTTCCTCGCCCGCCGCGAGGCCGTCGAGCGCCGCATGGTGATCCGCCAGCGCGGCGAGCGCACGCAGATCGCCGTCCTCGAGGACGGCGTGCTGGTCGAGCACTACGTCACCCAGGCGCAGGCGACGTCCTTCGCGGGCAACGTCTACCTCGGCCGGGTGCAGAACGTGCTGCCCAGCATGGAGGCTGCCTTCGTCGACATCGGCAAGGGCCGCAACGCCGTCCTCTACGCCGGCGAGGTCAACTGGGAGGCCGCCGGCCTGTCCGGCAAGCAGCGCTCGATCGAGCAGGCGCTCAAGTCCGGCGACAAGGTGCTGGTGCAGGTCACCAAGGACCCGATCGGGCACAAGGGGGCGCGGCTGACCCAGCAGGTCAACCTGCCCGGACGCTTCCTGGTCTACGTGCCCGGCGGCTCGATGACCGGCATCAGCCGCAAGCTGCCCGACACCGAGCGCCAGCGGCTCAAGGACGTCCTGAAGAAGATCGTCCCCGAGGACGCCGGCGTGATCATCCGGACCGCCGCGGAGGGCGCCTCGGAGGAGGAGCTCACCCGCGACGTCGCCCGGCTGCAGGCGCAGTGGGAGGTCATCAGGCAGAAGTCGGAGTCCTCGAGCAACGCCCCGTCACTGCTCTACGGCGAGCCCGATCTCGCCATCCGGGTCATCCGCGACGTGTTCAACGAGGACTTCAGCGAGCTCGTCGTCCAGGGCGACGACGCGTGGGACACCGTCGAGGCCTACGTCGCGCACGTCTCCCCGGAGCTGACCGGGCGGCTGACCCGGCACACCGGCGAGGGCGACGTCTTCCGCGACCTGCGCGTCGACGAGCAGCTGGCCAAGGCGCTCGACCGCAAGGTGTGGCTGCCCTCGGGCGGCTCGCTGGTCATCGACCGCACCGAGGCGATGACCGTCGTCGACGTCAACACCGGCAAGTTCACCGGCTCGGGCGGCAACCTCGAGCAGACCGTCACGCGCAACAACATGGAGGCGGCCGAGGAGATCGTCCGCCAGCTCCGGCTGCGCGACATCGGCGGCATCATCGTCATCGACTTCATCGACATGGTGCTCGAGAGCAACCGCGACCTGGTGCTGCGCCGGCTCACCGAGTGCCTGGGTCGCGACCGCACCAAGCACCAGGTGGCCGAGGTGACCTCGCTGGGCCTGGTGCAGATGACCCGCAAGCGCGTGGGGCAGGGCCTGCTCGAGGTCTTCTCCGAGCCGTGCGAGCACTGCCGCGGCCGGGGCGTCCTCGTGCACACCGACCCGGTCGACGACCGCCGTCGCGGCGGCAACGGCTCCGGCTCGGGCGGTCAGGGCTCGGGCGGTCAGGGCCCGGTTGGGCAGGGCGCCGGTGGCCGGCGCGACCAGAACGGCCGCAAGGACGCCGACCGCAAGGACGCCGACCGCAGGGAGCCCGAGCGCACGGAGGCCGCGGCCGCGGCGCCCGAGACCGGTCCCGAGGCGGTCTCGGCCGGCGAGGGCGAGGGGCAGCGCTCCGGCGGGGGCCGGCGCAACCGCGGCCGCCGCAACCGCGGCCAGTCCGGTGAGGAGCGTGCGGCCGAGGACGCCGCGGTGCTCGCCGCCGCCTCCGTCCCCGAGCCGGCCGAGGACGACACGGCCGGCGACCCCGCCGGGGACGACGCCGCCGAGGTCGAGGTCACGGTGCAGTTCGGGTCCGAGGTCCCGGGCGCCGAGGTGACCGAGCCGGAGGAGGCCCCGCAGGTCCAGGAGCCGGCCGCCGACGACGTCGACGACGACGACGAGCAGGCGGACCCCTCCCTGCTGGTCGCCGACATCCCGGCTCCCGTCGGGGCCGAGCCGGCCGCGGTGGACCATGGCGACATGACCGAGCCCGAGCCCGAGCCCGAGCCCGAGGCCGTGACCGAGGAGGACGCCGTGACCGAGCCCGACGACGTGCCGGAGCCCCAGGTGCCCGCGGGCGCGGGTCCCGACGACCCGGCGCCGGCCTCCGACCCCCAGGCACCGGCCGGGGACTCCGAGGCGCCGGCCGCCGACGACGGCACCGGCACCGCGGTCGGCGGGGCGCGCCCGCGCCGTCGCCGCGCCGCCAGCCGCCCGGCCGGCCCGCCGGCCAGCTGAACGAAGGACCCCGTCCTCCCCGCCCCTCGCGAGCTCGGGGCGGTACCCGGGACGGGGCCACGGCCGGGCCCACGTTCGACCCGGTCCCGGCCGCTCGGGTACGCTGGTCGGGTTGCACCGCCCCGGACCGGACCCCGGTCCCGCGGAGGCGGTGCGGCCCGTCCAGCACCCGGCGCCCGCGCCGGGGTGCGCGCAGGACGCATCGCGGGACAGACAGCAGCGATCGAGGAGTCAGTGGTGTACGCAGTCGTGAAGGCCGGTGGCCGGCAGCACAAGGTGGCCGTGGGCGACCGGTTCACGGTCAACCGTCTCGTGGGTGAGGCGGGCGACTCCGTCACCCTCCCGGCCCTGCTCCTGGTCGACGGCGACACCGTCACCAGCGACGCGCAGGCGCTGGCCGGCGTGACCGTGACCGGCGAGATCATCGGCCACGGCAAGGGCCCGAAGATCCGCATCCACAAGTTCAAGAACAAGACGGGTTACCACAAGCGTCAGGGCCACCGTCAGCCGCTGACCGACGTGGTCGTCCGCGACATCACGAAGGGCTGACGACGACATGGCACACAAGAAGGGCGCCTCGTCCTCCCGCAACGGCCGCGACTCGAACTCCCAGCGCCTCGGCGTGAAGCGGTTCGGCGGCCAGGTCGTCAAGGCCGGCGAGATCATCGTGCGCCAGCGCGGCACCCACTTCCACCCGGGTCTGGGCGTCGGCCGCGGCGGCGACGACACGCTGTTCGCGCTGGCCCCCGGTGCGGTCACCTTCGGCACCCGGCGTGGTCGCAAGACCGTCTCGATCACCACGGTCGACGCCTGAGCCCACCGGGCTCGGAGACACACGTACCGCCACGAGCGCACGGGCCGTCCGGCCCGTGCGCTCGTCGGCGTTGAGCAGGCAGTGAGCAGGTAGAGCAGACATGGCCGCATTCGTCGACCGCGTCGTCGTGCACGTCGCCGCAGGCAACGGCGGCCACGGCGTCGCGTCCGTGCACCGCGAGAAGTACAAGCCCCTCGGTGGTCCCGACGGCGGCAACGGCGGTGACGGCGGCGACGTCGTCCTCGAGGTGAACCCCAGCGTCCACACGCTGCTGGACTTCCACCACCGGCCGCACCAGCGGGCCGCCAACGGCCGTCCCGGCGCCGGCAGCAACCGGCACGGGGCCAACGGCGAGGACCGGGTCCTGCACGTCCCCGAGGGCACCGTGGTCAGCGTCGGCGGCGAGGTGGTCGCCGACCTCGTCGGCGCCGGTACCCGCGTCGTCCTCGCCTCCGGCGGCCGGGGTGGGCTGGGCAACGCCGCGCTGGCCAACCCCCGGCGCAAGGCGCCCGGCTTCGCGCTGCTCGGCGAGCCCGGGGAGTCCTTCGACGCCGTCCTCGAGCTCAAGAGCGTCGCCGACGTCGGCCTCGTCGGGTTCCCCTCGGCGGGCAAGTCCTCGCTGATCGCGGCGATGTCCGCGGCCCGGCCCAAGATCGCCGACTACCCGTTCACCACGCTGGTGCCCAACCTCGGCGTGGTCCGCGCCGGCGACGTGGTCTTCACGATGGCCGACGTCCCCGGGCTCATCCCGGGCGCGGCCACCGGCAAGGGCCTGGGGCTGCAGTTCCTCCGGCACGTGGAGCGCTGCGCGGTGCTGGTGCACGTCGTCGACATGGCCACGCTCGAGCCCGGCCGCGACCCCGAGAGCGACATCGAGGCCCTCGAGCAGGAGCTGGCCGAGTACGGGGGCGACGAGCTCGACCTGGTCGGCCGGCTGCGGGTCGCCGTGCTCAACAAGATCGACGTCCCCGACGGCCGGGAGCTGGTCGACCTGGTCCGCTCCGGCCTGGAGGCGCGCGGGCTGCAGGTGTTCGCGGTCAGCGCCGCCACGGGCGAGGGGCTGACCGAGCTGGGCTACGCGCTGGCGGCCGCCGTCGCGGAGTACCGCGCCGCCCTGCCGGCGCCCGAGCGCACCCGGGTCACGCTCACCCCGCGCGCCGTCGACGACTCCGGGTTCACCGTCACCCACGACCCCGACGACGAGACCTTCACGGTGCACGGCGTGAAGCCCGAGCGCTGGGTCCGGCAGACCGACTTCACCAACGACGAGGCGGTCGGTTACCTCGCCGACCGGCTCAACCGCCTCGGGGTGGAGGACGAGCTGGCGAAGCTCGGCGCGCAGGAGGGCGACACGGTCGTCATCGGCGACGTCGCCTTCGACTTCCAGCCCAGCCTGCCCGCCGGCACGCCGGTGGCCGAGGAGACCGCGGGCCTCGGCGGCCGCGGCACCGACAGCCGCGTCGACGCGCCGCACCGCGTGCGTGCGGCCGAGCGGCTGGCGGCCAAGAAGGCCCGCCGGATGCCCTACGAGATGACCGAGACCTGGTCCGACGGCGACCTGCCCGACGGCGACCTGCCCGACGGCGACCTGCCCGACGACGACCTCCCCGGGGACGGGGACGCTCCCGCGGACGACGACGCGTGAGCGCCCGTCCCCGGGTCGCCGGCGCCGGTCGCGTCGTGGTCAAGGTCGGCTCGTCCTCGCTGACCACGCTGCCCGGCGGGCTGGACGCCGCCCGGCTCACCGCGCTGGTCGACGTCCTCGCCGCGGTGCGGGCGCAGGGCCGCGAGGTGGTGCTGGTGTCCTCCGGCGCGATCGCCGCGGGCCTGGCCCCGCTCGGCGTCGAGGGCCGGCCGCGCGACCTCGCGACGGCGCAGGCCGCGGCCAGTGTGGGCCAGCTGCGGCTGGTGCAGACCTACGCCGACGCCTTCGACCGGCACGGCATCACCGTCGGGCAGGTGCTGCTGACCGCCGACGACCTCACCCGCCGGGGCCACTACCGCAACGCCCGGCAGACGCTGGAGCGGCTGCTCACCCTCGGCGTGATCCCGATCGTCAACGAGAACGACACGGTCGCCACCGAGGAGATCCGGTTCGGCGACAACGACCGGCTGGCCGCCCTGGTCGCGCACGTGGCCGCCGCTGACGCGCTGGTGCTGCTCTCCGACGTCGACGGCGTCTACGACGGCGACCCGCGCACCGGCCCGGCGCAGCTCGTCGACACCGTCCGCGGCACGGGCGACCTGGCCGCGGTCACCCTCGGCACCGCCCGGCGCAACGGCGTCGGCACCGGCGGCATGGCCACGAAGGTCGAGGCGGCGTTCATCGCCTCCGGCGCCGGCGTGCCGGTCGTGGTCACCTCGACCCCGCAGGCCGCCGCCGCGCTGGCCGGCGAACGGGTCGGCACGCTGTTCGAGCCGTCGGGCCGCCGGCCCTCCGGCCGCCAGTTCTGGCTGCGCTACGCCAGCCGCCCGCGCGGGCGGCTGGTCCTCGACGACGGCGCGGTGCGGGCCGTCCGCGAGCGGCACGCCTCGCTGCTGGCCGCGGGCGTCACCGCCGTCCACGGCGACTTCCTGGCCGACGACCCGGTCGAGCTGGTCGGTCCCGACGGCACCGTCGTCGCCCGCGGGCTAGTCGCCTACGACGCCCGGGAGCTGCCGGCGCTGCTGGGGCGGCGCACGCCCGACCTCGACCCGGAGTACCGGCGCGAGGTCGTGCACCGCGACGAGATGGTGCTGGTCGGGCGCGCGCGGGCGGCTGGGAGACTGCCCGGGTGACGATCCGCCCCATCCGCGAGCTCGGTGACCCGGTGCTCCGCACGCCCGCCGACGAGGTGCGGGCCTTCGACAAGGACCTGGCCGCCCTGGTGCGCGACCTCGAGGAGACCGTCGACCACCCCGGCCGCGCCGGGCTGGCCGCCCCGCAGATCGGGGTGAGCGCCCGGGTGTTCAGCTACAACGTCGACGGCGAGATCGGCCACCTGGTCAACCCGCGGATCGTCGAGCTGTCCGAGGAGATCCAGGACGGCGACGAGGGCTGCCTGTCCATCCCGGGGCTGTGGGCGCCCACGGTGCGGGCGATGGAGGCCGTCGTCGAGGGGTTCGACGTCCACGGGGAGCCGCTGCGCCTGTCGGGCACCGGGCTGATGGCGCGCTGCCTGCAGCACGAGGTCGACCACCTCGACGGGAAGGTGTTCCTCGACCGGCTCACCGGCGAGGCCCGCAAGACGGCCCTGCGGGCCCTGCGCGCGCGCTGAGCCGTACGGTCGGGCCCGTGACCGATCTCGCGACCCGCGCCCGGACCCTGCTCGACCTGCACACCGCCCCGGAGATCCTCGTCCTCACCAACGTGTGGGACGTCGTCTCCGCCCAGGTGGTCGCCGGCACCGAGGGTGTGCGCGCCCTCGCCACCGCCAGCCACGGCATCGCCTCGACCTTCGGCTACGAGGACGGCGAGAACATCCCGCTCGACCTGCACCTGGACATGGTCGGCCGGATCACCGCCGCCGTGGACCTGCCGGTGAGCATGGACATGGAGGCCGGCTACGGCGACGCCGGCGAGACCGCCCGCCGCGCCATGGAGAAGGGCGTCGTCGGCGGCAACCTCGAGGACCAGATGAAGCCGCTGGACGAGGCCGTGGCCGCCGTCGAGGCGGTCGTGCGCGCCGGGCGGGACGCCGGCGTCGACTTCGTGCTCAACGCCCGCACCGACGCCCTCCTGCGCGGCGGGCCCGGCGCCGACCGCTCCGAGCTGGTCGCCGAGGCCGTCCGCCGCGGGCAGGCCTTCCTCGAGGCCGGCGCCCCGGTCGTGTTCGTGCCCGGCCTGGTGGCCCGCGAGGAGATCGAGGCGGTCGTCGAGGGCCTCGGCCGCAACCGGCTGACCCTGATCAGCGTGCCCGGTGCCTCGCTGCCGGCCCGCGAGATGCAGGAGCTCGGCGTCGCCCGCGTCTCCACCGGCCCGTTCACCCAGCGGGTGGCACTCACCGCGCTGCAGGACGCCGTCGTCGAGATGGTCGGCGGCGGCGTCCTCCCGGCCGGCACCCGCGCGCTCAACTGAGCCCGGTCGGCGTCGGCCCTCGGGGGCCGGCCCCGGACTCGGTCAGACGGCGACGCCGGTCCGGGGGAGCACCAGGCCGCGGACGTCGAACGGCGTGACCACCGTGGGACGGCGTGACCGCCCCTGCAGCACCTCGGTGGCCACCGGCCCGACGACCTCCGCGCTGTAGCGCTCGAAGACCTCGCGGGACTCCCAGACCTCGATCACCTGGAACCCGTCCGCGGTCTCCCGCGCCAGGTGGACCAGCAGCCCGTCGACGACGCCGCCGGTCCGGTCCAGCAGGGCCCGGTGGACGGCGTCGTAGAGCTCCACCGGCTCGGGCACGTCCATGGTCACGGCCCACGTCATGGCGTCCTCCTCATCGGGTCGTCGCGACGGCCGACTGCCGCCGCGAGTCGGTCGGCGCCCTCACCGGAGAGCCGGCCGACCGTGGCGGTGCGGCCGGTGAGCAGCAGGAGGAGGTCGCCGGTCGTCCCCTCGACGGGGGCCCCGTCCCCCAGGACGAGGTCGCTGTCGGTCGCGCGGAGCCGCAGTCCGGCCAGCCGGCGGCGGGCCCGGAACGGGAAGGACAGCTGCCAGACGCGGGTCGCCGAGACGGCCGCGGCGGCCGGTGGCACCGGTCGGGTCCGCCCCAGCGGGATCGCGACGTCCTGGCCGTGCACGAGGACGTCGGTGAGCGGCTCGACGGGGGAGACGAACGGCGCCGTGCGTCGCGAGCCGACCATCGCCCGGATGCGCCGGCCGTACTCCGCGGTCGGCAGCGGGCCCACCCGCAGCGCGGAGTCCCGGATCATCCGGTCGAAGCTGCCCCGCGCCCGGACGCTCTCGACCAGGGCCGGCCGCAGGCCCATCTGGGCGAGGGTCAGGTGCGCGGCGACGTCGCGCACCCGCCAGCCCGCGCAGAGGGACGGCGTCTCCCACTCGGCCGGAGAGAGGTCGTCGAACAGGTCGGCCAGGCTCGCCCGTTCGGAGTCGATGGTGCGCCAGACGTCGTCGAGGTCCATGACGGCCTCCCGAGAATTGGTACGATCCCCTGACTATTTCGTCAGAAGACCTGACCATCGTCAAGAGGAAACCGTGAGTCCGCACGACGACGGCCGCCAGAACCTGGCGCTCCTGTGCTTCTACCCCGCCCGCGCCATGGAGGCCCGGGTCCTGGCGGCGATGGCCGAGGCGGGGTTCGACGACATCACGGCCGCCCAGGGTCGCATCGCCGCGCGGATCGGCCCCGCCGGGACCCGGCTGACCGACCTGGCCGCCCAGGCGCTGGTGACGAAGCAGACCGCAGGCCACCTCGTCGACCAGCTCGAGCGTGCCGGCTACGTCCGCCGGGTGCCCGACCCGACCGACGCGCGCGCCCGGCTGGTGCAGATGGCCGAGCGGGGGTGGGCGGTCGTCGCCCTCGCCCGGCAGGTCGAGGCCGAGGTCGAGGCCGAGTGGACGGCGCACCTGGGGGAGGAGGCGACCGCGCAGCTGCGCGCGGCCCTCACCCGGCTGCGCGAGGTGACCGACCCCTACCGCTGAGCGGCGGCGGCCGCCGCGGCGCAGGCGCTGCAGGTGCCGAACACCTCGAGCTGGTGCTGCACGTCGGCGAACCCGTGCTCGGCGGCCACCCTCGCCGCCCAGCGCTCCACCGGCGGGTCGGCGACCTCGACGGTGGCGCCGCACGAGCGGCAGACCAGGTGGTGGTGGTGCACCGGGGAGCAGCGCCGGTAGGCCGCCTCGCCGTCCTCGCTGCGCAGGACGTCGACCAGGCCGTCGTCGACGAGGGCCTGCAGCGCCCGGTAGACGGTGGCCAGGCCGACCGCGTCGCCGCGCTCGCGCAGCAGGGCGTGCAGGTCCTGGGCGGTGCGGAACCCGTCGAGCTCGTCGAGCAGCGCCAGCACCGCCGTCCGCTGCCGGGTCTGCCGGCGGACCGGGACCTCCGGTGCGCTCACGGTCGCTCCCTCCCCGCCGGCGGCGTCGCGACGGCGGGCTCGCTGTGCTCGTCGTAGTGGACGCCGGTGCCGGTCCGGTGCGGCGCGTGCAGGTGCCCGTCGTGGTCGTAGTCGACGTGGTCGCCGTGCAGCACCGGCCGGTGCCCGCAGCCCTCGCCGTGCTCGTGCGGGTGGGCGGCGTGCACGTCGGTCCGCCGGCCGTGCCGCCGCCGGGCCGTGGCGTCCCGCAGGGCCACGGCGACGGTGACGGCGAGGAACAGCGCGATGGCCAGCAGCACGATCGTGCCGCCGGACGGGGTGCCGGTGTAGTACGAGGCCGCGGTGCCCGAGACGCTGACCACCACGCCGATCGCGCAGGCGAGGTACAGCGTGCTGCGGAAGCTGCGCCCCACCAGCTGGGCCACGGCGCTCGGCAGGATCATCAGCGCGCTGATGAGCAGCAGCCCGACCACGCGCATGGACAGCACGACGGTCGAGGCGACCAGGACCGCCAGCACCACGTTGAGCGGCAGGACGGGCAGGCCGACCGCGCGGGCGTACTCCTCGTCGTCACTCACCGCGTACAGCCGGGAGCCCAGCAGCCACACGACCGCCAGGACGACGACGGTGATGGCGGCGAACACGGCCACGTCGGACGCCGTCGTCGTGGTGATCGCGCCGAACAGGTAGGCGTCGAGGTTGGTGGCCTGCCCGCGGGGGGCCAGCGAGAGGAGCACGACGCCGCCGGCGATGCCGCCGTAGAAGAGGACGGCGAGGGCGACGTCGCCGCTGGTGCGCCCGCGCGCGCGGACCAGCTCGATGAGCACCGCGCCCAGCACGGCGGCGACCAGCGCCGTCCCGACCGGCGCGCTGGAGGTGAGCACCCCGACGCCGACCCCGGTCAGCGCGACGTGGCCGAGCCCGTCACCGAGCAGCGACAGCCGGCGCTGGACGAGGAAGACGCCCACCGCGGGGGCGACGAGGCCGACCATGAGCGAGGCCAGGAGCGCCCGCTGCATGAAGCCGTAGTCGAGCAGTTCCACCTCAGCGGCTCCCGTCGCGGACCCGGGCGGCGTCCGGTGCGGGCCGCGGCTGGTCGAGTCGGTATCCCCGGACCGGCGGCACGGTGGCCTCGTCGGGGTGGTGGCAGTCGGGCCCGGCGGCCGGACCGGCGCCGCTCAGCGGGCCGTCGTAGGTCAGCCGCCCGGAGTCCACCACGACGGCGCGGCGGAGCACGCCCGCCAGCGGGCCGGTCTCGTGGGTCACGACGACGAGTGTCGTGCCGGCCGCCGACACCTGCGCCAGCACCGTGGCCAGCGCCGCCTGGCTGGCCGCGTCGACGCCGGCGGTCGGCTCGTCCATCACCAGCAGCTCCGGCTCGGCGGCCAGCGCGCGGGCCACGAGCACCCGGCGCTGCTGCCCGCCCGAGAGCGAGGCCACCGGGTCGTCGAGCCGGTCGGCCAGGCCGACGGCGTCGACCGCCTCGGCGACGGCGGCCCGGTCGCGGGCGACCGGCCGGCCGAACAGGCCCAGCCGCGGCAGCCGGCCGACGCCGACGACCTCACGCACGGTGGCCGGCATCGCGCCGCTGACGGTGTGCCGCTGGGGGACGTAGCCGACCCGGCCGTGCTCGCGCAGCCGGCCGACCGGGGCGCCGAGCACCTCGACGCTGCCGCCGAGGACGGCGGCGAGGCCCAGCACCCCCCGCATGAGGGTGGTCTTGCCCGAGCCGTTGGACCCGATGACCGCGACGGCCTCGCCGCGCCGGACGGTCAGGGAGGCGTCGCGCACGATGGCGACGTCCCCGTACCCGACCGTGGCGCCGGTGAGGCAGAGCGCGGGGTCGCTCATGCGCAGCCCTGTCCCTCCTGCAGCGTCGCCAGGTCGGCGCGCATGACCGCCAGGTAGTCGTCGCCGGCCGACTCGTCGGTGAGGCCCTCGATCGGGTCGAGGACGGCGGTCTGCACACCGGCCTCCCGGGCGACGGTCTCGGCGACGGCGGGGTCGACGAGGGTCTCGGTGTAGACGGTCGTCACGCCGCGCTCCTGCACCAGACTAGAGATCTCGGCGAGCTGGGCCGGGCTGGGCTCGCTCGACGGGCTCAGCCCGCTGATGCCGACGACGTCGAGGCCGTACCGCTCGGCCAGGTAGCCGAACGCGTCGTGACTGGTGACCAGCGTGGGAACCGCGCAGTCGGCCAGGCCCTGCTCCATCTCGGCGTCGAGGGCCTCGAGGTCGGTGCGCAGCGCCGCGGCGTTGTCGCGGTAGGTGTCGGCGCCGTCGGGGTCCACCTCGGCGAGCCGGTCGGCCAGCGCGTCGCCGACGTCGGCCAGCCGGGTGGGGTCGAGCCAGAAGTGCGGGTCGGTGACCTCCTCGCCCTCTGCGTGCTCCTCCTCGCCCTCTGCGTGCTCCTCCTCGCCCTCTGCGTGCTCCTCCTCGCCCTCTGCGTGCTCCTCCTCGCCCTCTGCGTGCTCCTCCTCGTCCTCGTGGCCGTGCTCCTCCGTCGTGGTCAGCGACAGGCCGGCCGCGGCGCCCGCGTCCCACGCGGCGTCGCCGGCCTCGACGACGGCGTCGTCGAGCGCCGGCTGGAACCCCTCGAGGTAGACGACGAGGTCGGCGTCGGACAGCGACGCGACGTCCTGCGGGGTGAGCTCGAGGTCGTGCGGCTCGGCGCCCGGCGGGGTCAGCGAGGAGACGTCGACCCGGTCGCCGCCGACCCGCTGGGCCGCCCACTGCAGGGGGTAGAAGGCCGCCTCGACCGAGACGCCGTCCGCGGCGGCGGCCTCGTCGTCACCGGAGGAGCCGCAGGCGGCCAGCAGGAGGGCGGTGGCGGCCGCGGTGGCCGAGGCGAGGACACGCGTCGTCGTGGGCATGAGAACCATTCTCACACACCGTGCGACGCGACCGGGCGGAGGGGCCGGCGCGTACCCTGCGGGGCGTGTCCGACGCCGCCGACCTGCCGCTGATCGGGGCCGCCGCGCTGCGTGCCCGCGCCGCGTCCCGGGTGCTGCGCACCCTGCCGACCGACGTCAAGGACGCCGCGCTGTCGGCGATGGCCGACGCGCTGGTCGGGCGCAGCGACGAGGTGCTGGCGGCCAACGCGCGCGACGTCGACGCCGCGGCCGCCGACGGGACCCCGGCCTCGGTGCTCGACCGGCTGCGCCTGGACGCCGGGCGGGTGGCCGGGGTGGCCGCCGCGCTGCGCGAGCTCGTGGCGCTGCCCGACCCGGTCGGCGACGTCGTCCGCGGCTCCCGGCTCCCCAACGGGCTGCAGCTGCGGCAGGTCCGGGTCCCCTTCGGCGTGATCGGCATCGTCTACGAGGCGCGGCCCAACGTGACCGTCGACGCCGCGGGCCTGTGCCTCAAGAGCGGCAACGCGGCGCTGCTGCGCGGCTCGGCCTCGGCGTACCGGACCAACGCCGCGCTCGTGGCCGTCCTGTCCGACGCCGGGCAGAAGGCGGGCCTGCCGGAGGGCTTCGTCGAGCTGCTGCCGGCCGACCGCGCGTCCGTCGGGGAGCTGCTCGGCGCCCGCGGCCACGTCGACCTCGTCATCCCGCGCGGCGGCGCCTCGCTCATCCAGCGGGTGGTCCGCGAGGCGCAGGTGCCGGTGATCGAGACCGGCGTCGGCAACTGCCACGTCTACGTCGACGCCTCCGCCGACGCCGCGACGGCCGAGGCGATCGTGCTCAACTCCAAGACCCACCGGGTCAGCGTCTGCAATGCCGCCGAGACGCTGCTGGTGCACCGCGACGTCCCGTTCCTGCCGCGGCTGCTGGGCGCGCTGGCCGACGCCGGGGTCACCCTGCACGGCGACGAGGCCGCCCGCGCCGTGCACGACGCCGTCGTCCCGGCCACCGACGAGGACTGGGCCACCGAGTACCTGTCGATGGACATGGCCGTGCGCGTCGTCGACGACCTGCCCGCCGCGCTCGAGCACGTCGCGCGGTGGGGGAGCGGGCACTCCGAGGCGATCGTCGCCGACTCCGCCTCCGCCATCGCCGCGTTCACCGCCGGCGTCGACGCCGCCGCGATCCTGGTCAACGCCTCCACCCGCTTCACCGACGGCGGCGAGTTCGGCTTCGGCGCCGAGATCGGCATCTCCACGCAGAAGCTGCACGCGCGCGGGCCGCTGGGCCTGCCGGAGCTGACCAGCACCACCTACGTCGTCACGGGCAGCGGCCACACCCGCTGACCCGGTCCCCCTGTTGAGGAGCCGCATGCCCCGCCCGCCGACGCAGATGCCCCAGTTCTCCTCGGTCGCCGACGTCGGCAAGCGGCTGTCGACCGCCGGGTACCTGCCCGACGCGCAGATCGCGACGACGGTCTTCCTCGCGGACCGGCTGGGCAAGCCGCTGCTGGTCGAGGGGCCGGCGGGCACCGGCAAGACCGAGCTGGCCAAGGCGCTGGCCGCGGCGACGGGCTCGGAGCTGATCCGGCTGCAGTGCTACGAGGGCCTCGACGAGGCGCGGGCGCTCTACGAGTGGAACTACAAGAAGCAGCTGCTGCGCATCCAGGCGGCCCAGGGCGGCGACGGCACCGACTGGGACACCGTGCACGACGACATCTTCGGCGAGGAGTTCCTCCTCTCCCGTCCGCTGCTGACCGCGATCCGGCGCACCGAGCCGACCGTGCTGCTCATCGACGAGACCGACAAGGCCGACGTCGAGGTCGAGGGCCTGCTGCTGGAGGTGCTCAGCGACTTCCAGGTAACCATCCCCGAGCTCGGCACCGTGGCCGCCACCCGGCGGCCGACCGTGGTGCTCACCTCCAACGCCACCCGTGAGCTGTCCGAGGCGCTCAAGCGGCGCTGCCTGTACCTGGCGCTGGACTACCCGTCGGCCGAGCGGGAGCGGGAGATCGTGCTCTCGCGGGTGCCCGACCTCGCGCCGGGGCTGGCCGAGCAGCTGGTGCGCACCATCCGGGCGCTGCGGGCGATGGAGCTGAAGAAGTCGCCGTCGATCTCCGAGACCCTCGACTGGGCCCAGACGCTGCTCGAGCTGGGCCTGGACACCCTCGACGAGACGGCGGTGCGCTCGACGCTCGGCGTGGTGCTCAAGCACGCCAGCGACCAGGAGCGCGCAGCCGCCGAGCTGCGGCTCAACTGATGTCCGCGCCGTCGGCTCCTGCCCCCGGCGGGCTGGCCGGGCACCTCGACGGGTTCGTGCGCGCGGTGCGCGAGGCCGGCATCCCGGTCGGCATCAGCCAGGCCGTCGACGCCGCGGAGATCCTCACCGTCGTCGACCTGCTCGAGCGCGAGCAGCTGCGGCACGGGCTGGCCGCGGTGCTGCTGCAGCGCGCCTCGCAGCGGCCGGCCTACGACACGCTGTTCGACCTGTGGTGGCCGCTGTCGGACCGCCCGCGCACCGGGTCGGCCGCCGCCTCCGAGGAGGGGGAGGACGGGGAGCCCGGCGCCGACGACGGCTCGACGATGGACCTGCCCGACGGGCACGGCGACGGCGACTCACGTGACATCGCCCAGCGGATGCGCGAGCAGCTGGCCCGGCTCCTGATGGACGGCGACGACGAGGCGCTGCGCCGGTTCGCGCGCCAGGCGGTCGAGCAGCTCGGGCGGGCGCCGGCGTCGCCGTCGGGGCAGGCCTACTTCGGCTACCGGGTGATGCGGGCGCTGTCACCGGACACGCTGGTCTCCCAGCTGCTGGCCGGGCTGCTGGGCGACGGCGGCCGCGGCGGGCTGGCCGAGCAGGTCGCCCGGCAGACCGTCCGCGAGCGGCTGGCCGCGTTCCGGAGCGCGGTCGACGCCGAGGTACGGCGGCGCGCGGCGACCGAGCGGGGCCGCGAGCGGGTCGCCAAGAGCGCGGTCCGGCCGCTGGCCGAGCAGGTCGACTTCCTGCGGGCGCAGCAGTCCGACCTCGCCGAGCTGCGCCGGGCCGTCGCACCGCTGGCCCGGCGGCTGGCCGTGCGGCTGTCGGCGCGACGGCGGATGGGGCGCCAGGGCCGGCTGGACTTCCGCAAGACGGTGCGCGCCTCGCTGGGCACCGGCGGGGTGCCCGTGGTCACCCACCACCGGCCGCGCAAGGTGCACAAGCCCGAGCTCGTGGTGCTCTGCGACGTCAGCGGCTCGGTGGCCGGCTTCAGCCACTTCACGCTGATGCTCACCCAGGCGCTGCGCGAGCACTTCTCCGGCGTCCGGGCGTTCGCCTTCGTCGACGCCACCGACGAGGTGACCCGCTTCTTCCGCCCCGGTGCCGACGTCTCGGCCGCCATCGCCCGCATCGGGCGGGAGGCCGACGTCGTCGCCTTCGACGGCCACAGCGACTACGGCAACGCCCTGGAGGTGTTCGCCGACCGCTGGCCCGCAGCCGTCGGGCCAAAGACGTCGCTGCTGGTGCTCGGCGACGGGCGGACCAACTACCGCCAGCCGGGCCTGCCGGTGCTGGGCGACCTGGTCCGCAAGGCCCGCTCGGCACACTGGCTCAACCCGGAGCCGCGGCGGCTGTGGGGGAGCGGTGACTCCGCCGCGGACCGCTACGGCGAGGTCATCGACATGGTCGAGTGCCGCAACGCCACCCAGCTCGCGGACTTCGTCACCACGCTCTGACGGCCGGGCAGTCGCGGCGACACGCTCAGAGGGGGTGTTCCGGGCCGCGGCGTAACCGTCGGGCCGTCGGGCCGTTGGTCAGCGCGGGCACCGGTCGCGACACCGGTGCCCGGCCCGGACGCCGTCGTCGCGGACGGCGGCCGGGCCGTGCGACCGACGGCACGGGGGTGCCGGTCGCAGCCGGACGTCCTGTCCCGGCGGCCGGGTGCGGCGTCCCGCGCCCGGCCGTCCGCCGTCCGCGTCTGATCTGGGCTCCTCGCGGACCGGTCCTCGCGGGACCGGTCCAGCCGGGCCGCCACCGGAGTGCCCGGCTAGGCTCGATCGGTGGCTGGGACCCGGATCGGCGTGATGGGCGGGACGTTCGACCCCATCCACCACGGCCACCTGGTCGCCGCCAGCGAGGTCGCGGGGCTCTTCGGCCTCGACGAGGTGGTCTTCGTCCCCACCGGGCAGCCCTGGCAGAAGAGCGAGCGCGAGGTCAGCCCGGCCGAGGACCGCTACCTCATGACCGTCATCGCCACCGCCTCCAACCCGCGGTTCTCCGTGAGCCGCGTCGACGTCGACCGCGACGGCCCCACGTACACGATCGACACCCTCTCCGACCTGCACGCCCAGCGTCCCGACGCCGAGCTGTTCTTCATCACGGGCGCCGACGCGCTGTCCCAGATCCTGAGCTGGCGCGACAGCGACCGGTTCCTCCGGCTGGCCCACTTCGTGGGGGTCACCCGGCCCGGGTTCACCCTCGCCGACGGCCACCTGCCCGAGGGGGCGGTCAGCCTGGTGGAGATCCCGGCGCTGGCGATCAGCTCCACCGACTGCCGCGACCGCGTCGCCCGCGGGATGCCGGTCTGGTACCTGGTCCCTGACGGCGTGGTGCAGTACATCGAGAAGCGGGGCCTCTACCGCTCGGCGCCGGGCGGCCGGCGCACCCCGGGTCCCCGTGCCGACCGGCCCGCCCACGACCGTCCACCGGCACCCGACGCCGGCACCGACACCGGCACCGACACTGACGCCACCGACCCATCTGCTGCCCACCTCCGGGAGGTACCCCGATGACCGCCTCCGCCGAGGCCCGGGAGACCGCGCTGCTCGCCGCCCAGGCCGCCGCGGACAAGCTCGCCACGGACGTCTCGATCGTCGACGTCAGCGACCGCCTCGCCATCACCGACGCCTTCGTGCTCGCCGCGGCCCCCAACGAGCGCCAGGTGCAGGCGATCGTCGACGAGGTCGAGGAGCGCCTGCGGCAGCACGGCGTCAAGCCGGTCCGCCGGGAGGGCGTCGCCGAGGCCCGCTGGGTGCTGCTGGACTTCGTCGACGTCGTCGTCCACGTGCAGCACGCCGAGGAGCGCGCGTACTACGCCCTCGAGCGGCTGTGGAAGGACTGCCCGACGATCCCGTTCGTCGACCGTGCCGTCCCGGCCGCGGCCACCGGCAGTGCCTCCAGCGGCAGTGCCTCCAGCGGCAGTGCCTCCACCGGCAGCGCCTCCAGCGGCAGCGGCACCCTGTCGGCCGACGACGTCGACCCGGGCAGCTCCGACCCGGTGTCCCTGGTGCCCGACCCGACCGAGGACCTCACCGAGGACGACCTGGCCGACGAGGACGTCATGGACGGTGACCCCACGCAGGACCTCACGCTCGACGACGGCGCCGGCTCCGTCCCGGGCTCCGCGCCCGAGGGCGGGGACGCGGGGACGACCGGCCGGTGACGGCTCTCGCCGCGCTCGACCTGCCGGTGCCCCGGCTGGTCGTCTGGCGGCACGGGCGCACGGACTGGAACGCCACGGGACGCTTCCAAGGACAGCTGGACCCGCCCCTGGACGCCGAGGGCCGGGCGCAGGCCGCGCGCACGGCACCGTACCTCGTGGCCACCGGGCTGAGCCCCGGGAGCACGGTCGTCGTCGCCAGCGACCTCGTGCGCGCCGCCGACACCGCGACCGCCCTGACCGACGTGCTCGGCGTGCCGCTGCGCCTGGACGAGCGGCTGCGTGAGCACGGCCTGGGCTCCTGGGAGGGGCTCACCCGCGACGAGGTCGCCGAGCGCCACCCCGAGCAGTACGCCGACTGGCTGGCCGGCCGCCCTGTGCACGGCCGCGGTGGCGAGCAGTCCGCCGACGTGGCGCGTCGCGCACTGGACGCACTGCAGGACCTGCCGCCGGCGGAGGTCGCCGTCGTCGTCACCCACGGTGGCACCGCCGGGCGGCTCATCGAGGCGCTGCTCGAACTCGGCCCGCAGCACCGCCGGGTGTTCGGGCCGCTGGCCAACTGCGGCTGGAGCGAGCTGGCCCGCCAGGGGGAGCGCTGGCGGCTGATGCGGCACAACACCGTCGTCACCGCGCTGCCCGGCAGGCTGGAGGGACCGGCACCCGGCAGCCCGGCCACTGCTCCGGCGGATGCCGCGGCCACGCCGGAGGGTGCCGCGCCGCCGCCCCCTCAGGACGCCGACGCGGTCCTCTGACCCTGCTCGAGGGACACCGGCCGCCCGTCCGCCGGGCGCGGGCTAGCCTCCCCTGATGCCCGTCGCCGTGGTCACCGACTCCACGGCCTACCTGCCGGCCGACGTCGTGGCGCGCTACGGCATCGAGGTGGTGCCGCTCTACGTGGTTCTCGCCGGCCACTCCGGCCGCGAGGGTGAGGAGATCACCCCGGGGGACGTCGCCCGGGCACTGACCACCCGCGGCCAGCAGGTGTCCACGTCGCGGCCGACGCCCGGTGACTTCGTCGCCGCCTACCGCCGCCGGCTGGCCGAGGGCGCCGACCGGGTGGTCTCGATCCACCTGTCCGCGGAGCTGTCGAGCACGTGCGACGCCGCCCGGCTGGCCGCCGCCCAGGTCGGCGAGCACGTCGTCACCGTCCTCGACTCGCGGTCGGCGGCCATGGGCACCGGCTTCGCCGTCCTCGCCGCCGCCCGCTGCGCCGCCGATGGGGGCGACGCCGACGAGGTCGCCGCCGTCGCCACACGCACCGCCGCGCGCACGCGGACGTTCTTCGTCGTCGACACGCTCGAGCACCTCCGGCGCGGGGGGCGCATCGGCGCCGCGGCCTCGCTGCTGGGGACGGCGCTGGCGGTGAAGCCGGTGCTGCACGTCGCCGGGGGGCAGGTCGTCCCGCTGGAGCGGGTCCGCACGTCCGCCCGCGCGCTCGCCCGGCTGGTGCAGCGCGCCGCGGAGGCCGCCGGCGGTCCCGGTGCCTCCCTCGCCGTCCACCACCTCGCGGCTCCCGACCGCGCTCAGAAGCTGGCCGCGGAGCTGCAGCGCGCGGTGCCGGACGTGCGCGAGCTGTTCGTCAGCGAGTTGGGCGCGGCGATCGGCGCGCACGTCGGCCCCGGCGCGGTGGGCGTGGTGGTGACCCCGGCCGAGGACGGCGACCGGGACTGAGGGCGAGGTGGCGGACACGGGCGCAGCCTGCACCGGCCCGCCGTCTCCCGGGCCCAGGCCGTCCACAGCCGGCCCGGCCGTCCACAGCCTGCCGCCCCGCGGCTTCCCGGCCGGGCGGTCTGCCTAGCGTCCGCCAGGTGCGCCTGACCTCCCGTCGCGATCCCGCCGCCGACGTCATCCGTGCCCGTCTCCGGGTGCTGCTCGACGAGGGCCGGCGCTCCGGCTGGCTGCCCGACGACGACCCGCTCGAGGACCCGCCCCGCACCGGCGTCGCGCTCCTGCGCCCCACCGCGCACGACCCCGACGACGCACCCGACGACGCCTCCGGGGACGACGGCGAGGAGCACCTGCCCGGTGGCCTCGGCCGCCACCAGGCACCGGGGCGGGCCGTCCGCGTCGACCCGGGCCGGCGCGGCAACGCGGCGCTGTGGCTCACCGGCCTGCTCGCCGCCCTGGCGCTGAGCGGCTGGACCTGGCTGCAGCGGCCGGAGGTCGCGCCGGCACCGGAGCCCACCGTGGTCCCCGCCGTGGTTCCCGCGGTCGAGGACGACAACGAGGGGACGGCGGTGGGCGAGGCCGCCGAGGTCGCCGAGGCCCGCGGCACCGTGGTGGTCTCGGTCGTCGGGCTGGTCGTCTCGCCGGGCCTGGTGACGCTGCCGGAGGGCGCGCGGGTGGCCGACGCGGTCGCGGCGGCCGGCGGCTTCCTGCCCGAGGCCGATCCCGCGTCGGTCAACCTGGCCGCGGTCGTCAGCGACGGCCAGCAGGTGGCCGTGGGCGTCCCGGGCGTGGCGGCACCGGCGTCCGGCCCCACCGGCGGAGCGGCGCCGGCCGGGCCGCTCGACCTGAACGCCGCCACGGTCGCCGACCTCGATGCCCTGCCCGGCATCGGGCCCGTCCTGGCGCAGCGCATCGTCGACCACCGCGAGCAGCACGGCCGGTTCACCAACCGACATCTGTGCGGATGGGCATGTGTTAAGCCGGCGGAGAGCCCTACACCGGCTGCTGGGCATGCGCGAGAGCAGCTGCTTCTCGCAGGTCCCGTGCCAAAGGTGTGCGACCCGCTGTCACTGGCCATGGTCGTCCCGTACTCGCCGTGCCGGAACGCCTGGCGGACGAAACGACGCCGCGCCCAAACGGGTCCCAATGATGCAGCGAGCTTCGGACGCTGACCGTGGGGGTACCGGGATGTGTAACTCGTCGGTCACGGCAGCGTTCGTACTGACGGCGGTCCTGGGACTTCTAGGGATGGGCGCCGCTGTCGCACCCGCCCGAGCATTCCCGATTGCGAGGACGCCCTCACCGTGGACCCGCCCGCAGCCGTCGTGGACCCGCCCGCAGCCGTCGCCGGGAGTGAGGTGACCGTGAGCGGCCGCTGCTCCGGGGAGTCAGACGGCGTTGATACGTCCTTCCCCGGTGCCACGGACCTGAGCCTGGCGGGAACCGTCATCGCCTCCGACGTCCCGGTCATCGACGAAGAACTCGAGCAAGTCACTGTCCCGATCACGGCTGGCCTGGCGGACGGGACGTACGACATGGCCTCGAGCTGCGGTCGCACCACGCCCGTTACCAAGCCTTTCACCGTGTTGGTGTCCCCATTCCTCAGCCTCGCGCCCGATCGTGTCGCGACCGGCGAGGAGGTAACGGCGACTGGCACTTGCCCCGTCAGCCGGGTTCGCCGGTCAGCCTCATCTGTGAACCTGGCCCTAGGGGACGACGGCGCCTTCGCGCCCGCGACGCTCGACGGCGCGACGGGCGTGCTTGCCCCGGTGACCGTTTCCGTGCCGGCCGACGTCTCCCCGGCCGACTACAGAGTCATCTCCTCGTGCGGTGGCAGCGCCCCCCTCACGATCCTGACGCGAGGTGCGCCCACGACCGAGGGCCCTCCAGACCCGCTGGTCGTCGTCCCAAACCTCGTCGGCTTGACCGAGCAGGAGGCCGTGGCCGCCCTGCATGATCAGTTACGCCTGGCCGAGCTGGCTGGCTCGGAAGAACGCGTCGTCCGGCAGGACCCGCTACCCGGCGATGAGGTGGCCCGGGCACCTCCGTGGCTGCGGAGCTGGAGGCCGCACCGCGGGTTGTCGATGGGCAGTCCTTTTCGTGGTGGATCCCCGTGGTTGTGGCCGCCGCTCTAGCCCTGGCCGGGCTGCTCGCCGCGACGGTCGGCTCGCCGCAAGCCCGCCGCCGTCGACGGGAACGTCGCTGGCTCCACGAGCAGGCCCGCACCGAGGTCGCGCGAACGGCTTGGTCCATCCCGGATGCCTCAACGCGGTTGTGGCAAGCCTGGACCTGCTTTTCGAAATCCGTCGTGAGCCGGCTCAGTTGGATCTTCAGGAGGTGCGCGATGCCCGTAGCTGAATCGAGGAGCCCGACAAGCGTGCGGGCGCTTACAGCCGGCGGGGCCGACACTGACACCATCCTCGCGGCCATGGCCAGCGAGCTGCTGGCCGAGAGGATGGCGGAGGCTCGGATGGGCGGTCAGTATCGGCTGCTCGAGGCGACGTACCGGCTGCTCGACAGGCGGATTCTGGATGCTGCGGTGACCTGCCTAGACCAAGACGGTGCAAGACCGCTCGCCCGCTGGCTGGCCACGCTTCGAGAGCTGCGGCGTGCAGCGGAGACCACGCGCAGCAGCCCAGTGAAGCCAGAGGCCATGGTCGTGCTCACGGACGGGGACCGGCTGACCTCAAGTCAAACTTCCAAGGTTCTGGTTTACGTCGGGGGGACGACCTTCCGCGTCCCGTTCCGTCTGGAGCTTGTCGTAAACCTCGGGCAGACCTCCGTGGTTATTCGCCTGGGCGCCATCGAGGAGGTAGCACTCAGCAGCAACGCTTGCGGCTTCTTTCTCATTCGCCGACGCCTCGCCGGCCCTATGGAACGGAGCCGCACCGTCCCTAGCCCTGCACCTGCCGGTCCGGTCGCCCGTCGTCCCACTGGTTCCACTGGCGCGAGCGGGGCAGGACGCCGGTGGCGCCGACTAGAGACCTTCAGCTTGTTTTGCGATACAAGGGATGCCGCCATAGGCGCTCCGAACGTCACCAAGATAAGTCTACGCTGCGATGAATGCCTGGCCGCCTCACCCGCAACCCAAACATGCTTGTTGACACGTAACGTGGGCAGCACGTCGTGATTTTTTCTCTAACCAACTCAACCGGTCGCCACCCGCTGACTGGGTTCAGCCTGCTGCTACTTGGACACGGATTTGCTCTCGGCCATGAGTTTGTCGATGTGGTCAAGGACGCATGGCACCGCATCCTGTCGGTTCCGCCGTTCAACGACGTGCTGACCCTCGAGCCGGCGAAGCGGACAATTTCGGTGTATGCGGACCAGCAGGCTGGCGATCTCGGTCTGGAACAGTTCGGCGCCCACCTTGAGATAGTCGAGGCCAAACAGGACAATCTCCGCAACTATCTGGCCACGACGAGCCTGCGGGTACTCGGGGAGGGTAGTGTCACCGAAGAGTCGGCCATACGCGTATGGCCCGAGCAGGGTCGGCAAGGCCGAGTTGGCTCCCTGGTCGCCGTACTTGTCAAGGGCGACCAGCCGGCCGAGCTGTACCAGCTGACGTCGACGCCGCGGTACCCGGTGCCACTCGTCGCCGTGGTCGTCGCCGGCGAGCATTGGGGCAAGGTGCTCGTCCGCGGGGTCGCCCAGACGTTCGCCCAACTGTCCGACGAATTCGAACTGCCTGGGCTGGAATTTCGCCGTGCTCCACTGACCCTGGTGGAACCGCGGCCGAACATCCTCGTACTGACCGAGTCACAGCGCGCGGAGTTGGCCGCCGGCGGGCGGGCGCAAGAGGTCATCGGCTTCCCACCCGGTTGGGGCATCGACCGCAAAACCACGCTCACGTTTCACCCCCACCAGGGCGAGGAGCCGGACGAGAGCACTATCAGAAAAGCGACTGGACGAACCCAGCTAGTGGAAGGCGGCGCCGGTTACCGATTCGGCGTATTGCGAGGTGACTTCGACTGCTTGATGCGCCGGCAGCCCAACTCAACGGCACTACCCATCCAGGCCCCTGGCGTGGAATTCTGCCGACCATGTTGGGCCGCTCTACGCGAGCAGCTCAACAGTTGGCGGGACACAAACCTCGGCCGCCGCCCGCGGATCTTGATCGACTCGCAGCGGCCGATCTGCGACACCGTAGGGTGGAAAACGGGAGAGTCCAAGCCTGCGACCGATCCGTTCGACCTCGAGGTCGGCACACAGCCAGCGTGGGCCTGCAGCGTCGAACCTGGGCCCGCGCAGGGGTTGCGACTGGTCAACGTACGACTCAAGAACCGGCCCGGCGACCCGTTTTCGCAGGTCGAGGAGATCTTCAGCCGGATTGAGTTCAGCGCGCCGCGGGTGAAGTTCGCCGGGGAACAGGAACAAGTGTTGCCCTTCGCCCAGGCCTTTGCCAATACAGCCGAGGCACCAGAACTACAGGTGCTGACTGACGCCACTAGCAACAGCACGACGGGCGGGTTCCTCGGTGCAGTGCGACTCGCCCTAACCTGGCGGATTCCTGGACATTGGAGCGTCGAGGCGGTGCTGAGCGTCACCTTTAAGGACAAGAACAACGACTTCGACCCTGGCGGAGCCGCCATCGGAAACAAGTTGTATCCGCAGATGTCGATCCGCTACCGGCGTCCGCCCAAATCCGAGACGGGACGGCTGTCCAAGATCGACTGGCTGGCTGGGTCTATCAGGTTGCACCCCAGCAACGTGTTCCCGACCGACCTGCCGGTCCATGCCGATCTGCACCACTTCCTCACGGGGACGCAGCAGATAACGCTGACAACGGACAGCAATTCCAGCGACGACGACAGCACCTATAAGTGGGATCGAGAGGACGTATCAGAAGTCTTCATTCAATGTAGCGGCGAGGCGGTCCCCGAGTGGGGGCTGTGGGGAGCCGAGTGGGAGAGCGGCCGACTTCTAGCCACCGTCCTGGACCCCTCTCTCGGCAATTTTCTTCCTGATCGGCTTGCCCTGAAATTCGCCGGCGCGGTCGCTCGGCGGGGGCACCTGACTCGGAACCTGCCAGGTTTGCCTCATTGGTCATGGCTATTCGATTACGTGACCCCACTGTCGAGCGGCAGTCGGCGATTCGTCGCTGTTTATCGTCGCGGCGAGCTAACCGGCGCCAACCTCGATGGCGGCCTCGACCGCGAGATCAAGGTGCGGTGGCCGGCCGGGGACGAGGAGTACACCATGACGGTCGAAAAATGGGGTCGGCAGGGCGCATACGATAATCTGCATGTCCATCCCGGCATGGGTCTGCACGGTGGGCGGGAGGTTGTACCGGCGCCCTTCTGCGCAGACCTATGCACCCATCTGCACTGGCGCTGGGGCGCGGTCACCCAGTCCGGACAGCTGCCCGCGACGCCGGGGGCGCTCGACCGGCCCCAGTTTCTCGGTTGGGGCAGGACGGGCCGGCTCGACCAGGGCGCACATACCACGCTCGGCGCGCCGCTCGTGCCGCCCAACCAGCACGTCGAGGTAGCCCTAGACCTGGGTGCGCGGTCGGTCAGCTATGAGGTGAGGGCTCATGACCCCGACTTCGACGCGTACCAGGTGATCCTCGAGCAGGGCACCGGGGTGCTCTACACCTACGGCGGTATGCAGGTGGCTGACTTAGCCAATCTGGCCGGAGCGCTCGGGGTGTTCAATCCAATGCAGATCCAGGACCGCAAGAGCGAGCTGGCGCAGCTTGCGGCCACCGATCCTGCCCGGTTCGACCGGGTGATTCGGGTTATGTTCCACGAAATCTACGACCGAATCCGCTGGTACGACGTCTCTTTGCATGACGATGTGTCGGCCAACACCCAGCAGGTGCCAGACCAGCTCGGGGTGCAGCGATCACTGGAAGAACTCTGATGGCTGGCACAGATTTCGTGGTCAATCTCGCCCGCACGTTGCGCGAGGTGCTGCGGCCCCTCGAGGAGGCGGTGGCCACACCAGACACGTTCCGGCTACTCCTGCTTGACCACGGCTGGCGGGTAGCCGAGGACGCCGATGATCCGGTGCAGGTGTTCGTCGCGGCGCTCGGCTTCGAGCGGCGGCTCGCCGACCTCGTCGAGGCCTTGGACGGGCGCGTGGGCGTCAACGACCTGGCGATGGAGGACGCGCTCGATACGCTCGACGCCGCCATCGCCCTGTTCGCAGTACTGCATGATCTTACGACCGACCAGCCCACCGGCCCGACTCCACTGGACCGGCCGGAGTTCTGGCGGACCTTCCCGGTCGACCTTGCCGCAACTCTGTTCGCCAACCACCTTGAGCTGCACCATCCCGCGCTGTTCGCGTCCCTGCTCCTCGCCGGGGTCATCGAGCTGCAGCCCGTGGCCGCCGATAGGACGCCCGGCCGGATCGGGTATACCCGCATCGAACTGCGCTGGGAGCGCCTATCCCAGCTGATTGCGGATCCGGCGGTGCTGGCCGCCGAGGTGTACGGCTGGGGCGGGCCCCTGGACCACGAGAAACTGACCGCCCGGCTGGAGCGGGCTGCGCATGCTTTCGGCATACCCGCCAGCCGCCGCATGGCACACCATCCGCTGATGATGACCTATTTCGCGGCCGACAATCCCGCGCTGGACCGACTGCGCGAGGTCCAGGTCCCGCTAGTCAGCTGGCGTGAGGTGGACGGGGCCCACGTCGAGCTAGGCCTGTCCTTGTTGCCTATCCCACCCGCTGACCAACCTCGGCTAGCGCCGAATGGACTCCTGGTTAGCCTGTACGCCGAAGGCGACTTCGGCACCACCATTCCGGCCGGCGGTCTCTTCGAACTGGAGTTGGCCGGCGGACTTGCCGCCGACAGCGCGGTGGGCGTAGAGCTGCGGCCTGGCTCGGTTACTCCGCGGCTGGCGGGCGCACCGGCGGTCCTCGACGCCGGCGCAATCCTGCGTGGTGCTCCACTAAAGCCGTGGCTCCTCGTTGGCGGCCGAGACACCAGCCGGGTCGAAGTTGCCGATGTCGCCTTCGGCTTGCAGCTTCAAGGCTCAGCCACGGCGCCGGACCTGCGGGTGGTCCTTGGCACCACGGTCCTGCGTGCGGTCCTCGATCTCGCCGGTGACGACGACTTCCTCAGCCTGCTGCTGGAGGGGAAGGCGCCCAGCCTGACAGTCGGGCTAACCCTGGTGTGGTCCTCCCGGCACGGCCTGATCCTTCAGGGAAGCGGCTCGCTGGCGGTCGCAATAGCGACGAGCATTCAACTCGGCCGTGTCAAGATCACCCAGCTGGAGTTCGAAGCCGTGACCTCCGGGTCAGGCCTCGCCGTGGGCGCCTCGGCGCGGATCGAGGCTGAGCTCGGGCCAGTACTTCTCAGCATCGACGGAGCCGGGGTCGAGCTGGGCTTCCAACCGCTGAACGGTGGCCCGCCCGGCGCATTCGGCGATCTCGACCTGTCCCTGGGCTCTCGGCCGCCGAGAGGCGCGGGAATGGTCGTGGCCGCCGGTCCGGTTTCCGGCGGTGGGTTCGTTGGCTACGACGAGGGCAGCGGCCGCTATTCCGGCGCGCTCGCGTTGCGGTTGCAGCAGGTCAGCGTACGGGCGGTCGGGGTGCTCGACACCAGGTTGCCTGGCGGGCAGCCGGGGTTCTCGCTGCTCGTGATGCTGTCGGCGCGTTTCTTTCCCGGGATCCAACTCGGCTTCGGCGTCACGCTGATCAAGGTTGGCGGGCTCGTCGGGGTCAACCGCCGGATCGACGTGGACGCGTTGCATGAGCGGTACGCGAGCGGCACGGCCAGACGTCTGCTGTCATCCGAGGATCCGCTGCGTGACCTGCCAGCGGCGCTCACCGAGCTGGACGCGGTGTTCCCCCCGGCTGAGAGGGTGTGTGTAGTCGGCCCGACGCTGCAGTTGCAGTGGGCCAAGATCGTGACGCTGGACGTCGGGGTGTTCTTGGAGTTCCCCGGGCCGACGCGGGCGGTGGTGCTCGGCACGGCTCAGGCCAGTGTTGAGAACCCGCTGGCGGAGGGGCCGCTGCTGCGGCTGCGGTGTGACTTTGTCGGCGTGTTGGATCTGGTGCACAGCACGTTCGCGTTCGACGCGGTGCTGGTCAACTCGCGGCTGCTGGAGACCTTCCCGGTCACCGGCGGGCTGATGCTGCGTGCCAGTTGGGGTGCCGAGCCGTACACGTTGTTCAGTGCCGGCGGCTTCCATCCCGAGTTCGCGCCCGGATCGCTCGTAGTGCCGCGAACCTTGACGCGGCTGGCCTTATCGTCCGGATCTGCCGACAGTGCCCTGCGTCTGCGTCTGGAGGGGTACTTCGCGATCACGCCGAACACGGTGCAGTTCGGCGCGTCCGCGGAGGTTGTCGCCCAACTCAAGGGGGACTTGCGGGTACGCGGATTCTTCCAGTTCGACGCGCTGATCCGGCTCGAGCCGTTCCACTTCGAGGCCCCCTTCAGCGTCGGCATGCAGGTGCAGTGGCGGGGCCGGACCTTCGCCGGGATCACGGTCAGTGGAACCCTGTCGGGGCCCGGGCCGGTCCGGTTCACCGCCAGGGCGTGCATCGAAGTGATGTGGATCGACATCTGCGCCAGCAAGACTTTCGAACTGGGCAGCGACGCACCGCCGACCGTCAGCCCGGTCTCCAGCGCGCTGGATGTGCTGGCGGCCGAGTTGCGCGACCCGGCGAATCTTCGGGCGACTGGCGAGGACGTGAGGGTGTCTCTGCGCCCGCTGCCCTCCTCCCCGAGGCCGGTGCTGCCGCCGACCGGCATCGTGTGGGAACAGACCCGCGCGCCGCTGGGGCTGCTGCTGGAACGGTTCGAGGGGTCGCCTCTGCGGCGTGTCGAGACCATCACCGCCAGCGGTGCCGAGGTGTCGGGCGAGGAGCTGGACTGGTTCGCCCCGGGCAGTTTCACGGAGCTGACCGAGGCGGAGGCGCTGACCCGCCGATCGTTCGAGCGTCTGCCGTCGGGGGTGCGGCTGGGGACGGGCCCGGACGCGGTGTCTATTGAGATATCGCACCCGGTGGAGGTGGAGGAGATTCGGCTGCCGGCGCCAGAACCGCCCCGGAGGCGCGCTGAACCTCTGGAGGCGCCGCGGTGGCTGGTGGAGGCCGCTCTGGTACGGGAAGGCCGTCTCGATGGGGGGCGCCGTGCGCCGGAGATCGAGATTCGACCGGAGCTGTGGCAGGTGCTGGACCTCGCCGGTCAGCCACTGGCTGCCGCCACGGGAGAGGCCCAGGCGCACCAGCTCGCCCGGGCCGCGCGCAACGCCGTCGCCGTGCCAGTCGGAGACCTCCTCACCCTTACTGACCTGTGAGGAAACGATGGTTACCCAAGTCATCTTTCGGGGCTGGCGGCGAGCAGCCGTCGGCGCACTCGTCGACGGCGTCGAGAAGGCCCGGCCACGGGCCAGGACGACGGTACAGCTCACGGGCACCGACCCGACTGGTGGCGTCACAGGCAGCAAGACCGCCCAGCTCACGGTGCTGCTCGCCGGCCCGGGCGACGTCGACGGGCTGCACCGCGGCGCGATCACCGGCCGTTTCCCGTCACCCGGCGCGATCGACGCCGAGACCACCATGTGCCCGTACGTGGAGTTCGCCGACCCGACGCTGCCCTGGCGGTACACGCCGCAGCGGACCCCCGCCGCGACCGAGCGCCGGCTGCGTCCGTGGCTGGCGCTGCTGGTCGGGACAGACGAGGAGATCGAGGTCGCCGGCGACACGGTGACGCTGGCCAAGTCGATGCTGCGCGACTATCCGCTCAGAAAGTCGCCGACCTGGGCGCACGTGCAGGAAGTGGGTGACCACACGCTGGCTCGGCTGCTGTCCCGCCGCGGCCCGCTCGCGTCCGGCGCCCGGCACACCGCGGTACTGGTACCCATGTTCGTCGTCGTGGACGGCGAACTGCGCAACGCGTGGAGCACAGACCAGGCCGGCCCGGTCACCCTCCCGGTCTATGCAACCTGGCAGTTCCGGACCGGACCCGGAGGTGACTTCCGCACCCTCGCCGACCGGCTCGGATCCCTCGCCGACAAGCGGCAGCCGGGCGACCCGGACCCCTCCATCGGTCGGACGCAGCTGATTTACGAGCGGCTGAAGGACGTGCCGCCGATGACGCTCGCCGGGGCGCTGACCGCGATCGGCGCGCCTCCTGACGACCCGCTGCCCGACAAGGTGTTCAAGGATCTCGCACTGCTGCGGACGCCGGAAAAGGACAAGACCGGCCGGCCGATCGTCGGGCTGCCCCACTACGGCAGCGCCTGGCACGACGACGCGGACCAGGCGGCCTGGGGTGCGGCGCTCAACGGCGACCCGCGGCACCGTGGGGTGGCCGGACTCGGATTGCGACTGGCCGTCGAGTTTCAGGAGGAGCTGGCCGAGCAGGCGGCCGAGCAGGCTGGTGCGCTCGAGGTGACGGCGGAACGGGTGCGGCACCTCAACCTGGGACTCGCCGCGTCCGAGGCGCTGTGGCGGCGCCGGTTCCCGGCCGATCCCCAGCGACGGATGTGGCTGCTCGGGCCCGCCCTGCCGCGTGTGGTGACCGCCGCCGGCCCGGTCGACGCACTCGCCACCGCCGACGACCGGCCCTTGCCGCGGGGCTGGTTCTCCCCCGCCATGCGCCGCGTGCTGCGCTTCGGCCCGGCGCGAACCGCGCTGACGGAACCGGTGGCCGCAGACCCAGCAGAGCTGACCCCAGCCGCCAACCGGCCGCCCCCGCCGGTACCCCTCGTCGAGGCCGGCCTACCACCCTTCGCCGCTATCGCTATCGACGCCGACGAATTTGAAGAGCAGCGTCTCACCCGCGCCACCCGCAAGAGCCCCCACCCGCTCGCAGACCACATGCTCCCCGCCACGCTCTCAGCACTCAGCAAGGACCGCTTTCCTACCCACGAAAGCGACCTTGACGAGGTGCAACGCCGTACCGACCGCCAGATGGGTGAAGCGCTGCTCCCGCGAATGCCGTGGATACCGTTGACCCTTTTGCTCGCCGCTCTCGGGGAGAGCGAGGACGACCCGAAGTTCGACGCGGCGACTGCCAAGCCGCTGCTCGAGGCGCTCAAGAACCGGTTTGACGACCTCATCGACGATCCCGAGGACCTGCAGAAACTGCTCGACGATCTCGGCGACAAGCCCGAGCCGCCGCCGCTATCGCGGCCGATAGCGCTCGACCGGTTCGCGGCCGAGCTCGCCGACGCGTTCGACCCGAACAGGGCGGAGGCGCCGGCCCGGCGCCGAGTCCTGGGCACCATCAGCGGTCTGACGGTGACTCGACCACCAGACCAACCACCGGAGCCGCCGGAGCCGTGCCCCGGCCTGAACGTGCCGGTGTGGCTCAAGCTCGCCGAGATGGCCCCGGATTGGTTGCTACCCGGGGTGGGCCAGCTGCCCGAGGACTGCGTGGTCCCGGTCGGCAGCAACCCAGTCTTCGTCGACGCCTTCCTCGCCGGGTTGAACACCCGGCTGTTGGAGGAGCTTCGCTGGCGCAACTTCCGCGTCGCCAGTGGCTGCACGCCCGTGCGCACCTTCTGGTTCCGGGCCGACAACACCAGCGGGGATCGGGCCGGCGACATCGTCGGCATCCAGCGCTGGACACCCACCAGCGGGCTCGGCGACGTGCAGCACCGGCCGGGCGACGTGCAGCACCGGCCGGCCGGGTTGACCGGAGGCGACCTGGTGCTGGTGTTCCGTGGCCAGCTGTTCCACCGATACCCGAACACCATGCTGTATCTGGTTTCGGCCCTCCAGGGCGGCCAACTCGACTTCTCGGTGCCCCCGGCAGGCGACGCGCGCCGCATACTGCCGACGTTTCAGGGCCGTATCGGCGGGGACGTCACCTTCTTCGGCTTCCTCGGCGTGCCGCCGGAGGACGTGCTCGGCCGGTGGGTGGCGTTGGAGGAGCCGCCGTCTGGGTTCCGGTTCCGCAACGACGTGCCGGAAGCCGGGGAAGCCGACACGTTTCGTGACGGTGCCGAGTTCGCCGACCGCGCCTTCGACGACCCGGTGCGCGTGCTGATCCGAGGCGATCACTTGGTCCCCGGGGGCGGGCCGTGACGACCGCCGTGCTGTTGCCGCTGCGCCTGGAGACCCGCTTCGACGGCAACAAGCTGCGGCTGCGGGTGATTCCGGACGAACCCTGGTTCGACCGGCATGACCCGCTGCCGTCCGCGGCCGAGCTGAGGAGCCTGGAGCGGTTTCTCGCGGTCGCCGGTGACGACCACAAGCGTCCCGAAGCACGGGGCGCGTGGCGTGTCTTCGCCGCCGAGCACGGGCCGGGCCGGGCGGCCTGGCTGGTGCGGACGTTCCCGCCGGACCCCGGTCTGGGCTCCGGGCGCGTCGCTCGGCCGGACCGGCTGCGCGAGGACTCCCTTTTTACCGAGCTGGTCGACTTCCCCGACCAGCTGCAGGTGTGGCTCGCCCGAGGCGGCGAGCGCCCGGCGCACGCGACAACGCTGCTCCTGGTCGACCCCAGCAAGCGCCGCATGGATCCGGGTGACCCGGACGACCCGGAGGAGCGGCGGTGGTGGGAGTCCTGGGACGTCGCGGTCGAGGCCGGCCTGGCCACAGAGATCGACCTGGGCGAGCGCACCGACGACATCGACGCGCTCTACGTGGTCGGGCTGGGCTCGATGACACCGGCGACGCTGTTCGCCCGGCACCGCGACGCCGGCCGGCTCGGTCTGCTGGCGCCCGGTACTCCCACCAACACCGTCAACGGCGCGGCGGCCGCCGATCTGGGCCAGGACCCGATGCCGTGGCTGGAGCTGCTGCACCGCTCCGCGGTTCCCCGCGAGCGGCAAATCAGCCTGGCGCTCACCGGAGATCGGGAGTTGCTCGGCCCGCTGCCCGGTGACCCCCGGCCGCACCAGACCCGGGCCCGGCTGCTGCTGACCGGCCTGTGGCCGGCACTGTGTGGGCACACCCTCACCGACGTGCTCGGCCTGGGCCAGGCCGTCGACCGCGTCGCGGCGTGGGCCGCGAACAACGTCGACCCGCTGGGGCCGTACCCCACGCTGCGTGTCGGTAGCCAGCCATACGGGCTGCTTCCGGCGACCTCAGTGGCCGACTGGGTGCCGGCCGAGGACGACCCGCCGGCCGAGGACATGCTGCGCGGGCCGCTGGTCACGCTGCGGGCGCGGTGGGCCGAGGCCGCCCGGTCCTCCGGGCGCGGCACCGTGCACGGAGCCAGCGCCGAGCACCTGCTCGAGCTGCTCGCCCGGCCACCGGCCTCTCCCGGGTATGCGCTGCGGCGGATGCATCCGACGGAGTTGTGGTTCACCGGGCTGTTGGGCACCAACCATGCGATCACCTGGCCGGGGCTAATCGCCGAGTGGGAGCGGACCTATCCGCTCGTCGCCGAGCTCGGCATCCGACCCCGACGGCGGTACTCCGCCCGCGGAACACATCACTCGCTGCAACTTCCCCTCGTGACGCCCATCGGGTTATCGGAGGGGGAGATCGCGGGTGGCCTGCTCGGTAGCCTGGTCCGCCTCGCGGGCCAGACGCCCACGGCGTTCGCCTCCACCCGCACGGTGACGGAGGCGGTGGGGCAGCGGCTCAGCAGCCTGCTGCTACGGCTGGCCGTCTACTCCCTGCAGGTCGCCCTCGGTGACATCGGCCGCCACAAGCTCGGCGTCCCGGCGGGCACGCTGGATCCGGTCGCGGCGCGGCCCGACGTCCCGCAGGTGCTGTCCGAATGGATCCGCGCCGTCACCCCCGATGACCTCGCTGCCGACACCGAGCCGGCCATCGCGCTGCGCCGCCTCACTGATGCCTTGGAGACGCTCGGGGAGGTCCCGGACACCGATCTCGAGCGGGTGCTGCCGGCCACGATTGATTGCGCCAGCCACCGGATCGATCCCTGGGTGGTCGGCATCGCCCGCCGCCGCCTACAGAGCCTGTCGTCTCGACCGCCCCGCCTCGGCGGCTACGGCTGGGTCGACCGCCCGCGGCCCGGGCGGCCGGGGCCGACCGCGGGAGGGCTCCTGCCCGCTCCGTCCCACCCGCAGGCGCTGACCGCCGCGTTGATCCGCGACCGCGCCATCAACGACCCCGAACCCGGCCGCTGGCACATGGACGTGACCTCCGACCGGGTGCGGCGCGCCGCCCGGCTCGCCGACGAGGTCCGCGGCGGCGCCCATCCGGCTGAGGTGCTCGGCCGGGAGGTGGAGCGGGCGGTCGGCGACCCGATCACGATCGAGACGTTGCGCGACCTCTTTCCGATCCGAGACGAGCACCGCGGTCGGCGGGTCTGTGACGGCCAACGCGTCCTGGCCGCGAATCTGGCCCCGCTCCGGTTGCCCGTCGACGTCCTCGACGAGCTGGCACGGCTGCGCGAGGCCGTCGAGGTCTACGCCGACCTGCTGGTCGCCGAGGCCGTCCACCACGTGGTAGACGGCCGCGCCGCGCTGGCCGGCGCGGCCCTGGACGCCGCGGCCGGGCTGGCCCGGCCACCGGTCCTCGACGTGCTGCAGACCCGCCGGGACGGCCGCGCGGTCCAGACCACCTGCCTGACTGCCCTCCCCGACGTCACTGCGCCATCGCTGCCCGACGATCCCCTCGCCCTGGCGGAAACCCGGCCCGCGCGGGTCGGCGACCCGGCCACCGCCGCGCTCCTGATCGCGCGGCTCGGCCCGGCGAGCCAGTGGCGATGGCAGCTCAGCTTGCCCGACGGTACGACGGCGACCATCCGGCTGGCCGACCTCGGCCTGGAACCGGCCGACGCGCTCGCCCTCCCACTTGGCACGCTGGAACGGCTGCTCACCGAGACAGCGTCCGGCTCCGGCACCACGGTCACCGACCGAGACGGCGGCATCCGCTACGAGCGCGCCGTCCGTCTGGTCGCCCTGCTCGGCCGTATCCCCGCCGTGGCCGAAGACACCACCGAGACCCCCACCGCCATCCCCGCTGATGCAACGGGAGCCGAAGTTGCTGAGCTTCGGGAACGCCTGGGGAAACTGCGGGCGATCGCGCACGCACTGACCGACCGGCTCACCGCGGCATCCGGCGCCGGCGCCGACGAACGGCGAGCAGTCCTGCGGCTGGCCACCGGCTGGGGCATCGCCCCCGAGCCGGACCCAGCAGCGGTCGATCCGCTCGCCGACCAGATCCACCGGGCCCATCGCCAGCTACAGGAGCGCCTCGCCGCGGCACCCGACGACGCCGCGGCCGAGGCGCTGGACCCGGCCGGGCTCGCCGCGGCCATCGCCGCGCTGTCCTCGCCCACCGGCCAGATCGCCATCCTCGGACGACTCCGCCGCGACGCCCTGCCGCCCCTGCACGACGTCGCTGCTGTCGACAGCGACGGCGGCGGCCTGAACACCGCGTGGTTGTCCCACGTCGCGCCGGTACGGCCACCGCTGGCCCGGCTGGAGGCGTTCCAGCTGGCCGCCGGCACCCCGGCCGGCAGCGGACCGCCCTGGACACCCTGGACGAACCGCCCCGCCGACCCGTGGCAGACCGACCCCGAGGACAACCGCCGCCTCGTGGTCGCCTACGCGCCGCCCGATGTGAACCTAGCGGAGGCGGCGCCCGACCGGATCCTCGCCGTCGGGCTGCTCGACCGCTTCGCCGAGACCATTCCCAGCGCCGAACACACCGCCACCGCGGCGTTCGGCTTCGACGCCCCAGGGGCGCGGGCCCCGCAGGCCATCCTGCTGGCCGTCCCACCCGACCCCGACCGCCCGCTGGACGAGGCCACGCTGGTCAGCATCGTCGCCGAGACCCGTGAACTGGCTCACGCCCGGATGGCGACTCCAGCCGACCTCGACGAGATCGCCGGGGTCGCCCCGCTGCCGCTGCTGCCGGCCACCGGGGACACCTCCAGCGGTTTGGAGATCTGATGCCCTACCGCTACGACCTCGTGTTTCGGCTCGAGCCAACCCACCACTACGCCGACCTCAGCCGCGGCCTGGCCGCAGAGGTCGCCGACCCGGTCTGGTTCCTCGGCCGGCAATGGCAACTCGGCGAACACCACGGCGAGGACGCCGCCTCACCGGTCCGGGTTGAGTACCAGGCCAGCCGGGTGGCGATCAAGCCCGGCGCGCCCAACCCGCACCAGGACCCGCGGGTTGTGCCCGCGGAGGCCATCATCGAGTCCGAGCCGGACGACTTCTGGACCGTGGGACGCCGCATCACCCTCGGCCGCGCCGTCGCGCGCGCCGCCACCGACGCCGGCCACTCCCTACCCGAAGACGCCAAGTACCGGCTCAAGAACCTGCCGGTCCCCTACGACGTCCTCAACGGCACCGGCCTCGACGGGCGATTGCTGTTTAAGGATCGCGGTCCGCTGGAACTGCTGGACGAGTGGTTCCCCGAGCGCCCGCCTCGACCGGCACCCCGCGATCTGTGGAACTCCGCCGAACTCGCCTACGACGCCGACTTCCGCGCCGGCCCCACCACTCTCACCCTGCGCCGGCACGACGGAGGCAGCCTGGACTGGTGGTCGGTCGACGCCAGCGCCCCCATACCCGAACCGGATCCGCTACCCCGCGCGACCAAAGTCCTCGCAACCAGGATCCAGTACCCGGGCGCGCCCCACCCGCGCTGGTGGCAGATCGAGGACACCCGCACCGACCTCGGCGCCTACGCCCCCGACCGCGGCCACCTCGCCACCGTGCTGCTGCTCGATCTCGTCAGCTCACACTCCGACGACTGGTTCACCTTCCCCATCCCAGTCGAGGCCGGGCACATACTCACCCTGCACCACGTCACCGTCATCGACGCCTTCGACCAGCCGTGGACCCTCCAGCCTCCCGACGACGGCTGGACCCTCTTCGCCGTCACCGGGCTGAACCCACGGTCCTTGGTCCTCTGGCCGGCCGTCCCGACCGCACTTGCCGGGCCGGTCACGGACCAGGTCGACTTCGGCGTCGACGAGGACGCGAACCTCGTATGGGCGGTAGAGCGGCGGATCGCCGGACGCGACCAACCCACCCTCGGTCCAGGATCCGACGACCAGCCCGATGTGGTCGCGCAGGAAGCCGACGCGACCGTTCAGCCCCGCTACGCCTACCGCGCCAGCAGCGAGGTGCCACCGCACTGGCACCCGTACTTACTCGAGGGGGGCGACGGGCAACCCCGACGATTGGTGCAGGGCCGACTGGCAGACCTGAGCAAGAGGCCTGCCGACCCCATGCCACTGCCGGAAACCACTCTGCTGCAGCCGAACCCCAGGAACCAGGAGTCGAAATCTATTCATCGAATCGAACCGGCCGCCATCCCGATCGACGGCCTCCAGCTCGAGCGTCGCCACATGCTCGGGCGCCGCACGGATGGGCGGCCAGTCCTATGGAAACAGCGGCGCCGCGTGCCACTCGCAGTATCCCCCACCATGCGGCTGCAATTTGACGTCCTGATCCAGCAGTGAGCACAAAGGGACGTACGACGTAGTCAGTCTCTGGTTCAGGTGGCAGAGCGAGTGAGCCATTCCCAGTAACAACTCGGCCCGGTCTATGATCATGTGGATCGGCCGTGCTGGTGATGAAGGAGCACGAGGGCGGCGGCGGTGATCGCGCCGATCCGCCACGGGCAGAGGCTGACCCGCCGCAGTGCCTTAAGGTGGTCTTGAGCAGCGAGTTGCCGCGTTCGGCGGCGGCGCGGGTGGCCGTGTGCAGCAGGTTGACGGTGCGCTGGTCGTCGGTCAGCGGCGCGTCGGAGGTCTTCTTGATCGGTGTGGTCAGCGCGGCCCGCTCGCCCTCGTAGCCGAGATCGGCCAGGGCGGCGTGCTGGTCGTCGGTCCACTCGGCCAGCAGCGGCAGTGCCTCGGGATGGGTGCGCAGGCGGTGGTGTCGTGCTCGCGGCCGGGCCGGACGTCCGAGGTCCAGAGCGGCCAGCCGTCGGGCGTGGCGATGACCTGGACGTTGCCGCCGTGGGCGGCGTGCTTGCCCGACCACCACAGGTCGACCTGGCGGCCGGGCCGGGCGGTCCGGGGGGTCGGGCCGGGAACGTGGCAGCGGTCGGTGCGGACCAGGGTGCCGTCCACCGTCACGTAGGCATGGCCGGCGGCGCGGGCGGCCTACGGCTTCCGCAACCTGGACAAGCAGCGCCGCGAGTACGGTTCGCCTGCACCCGGTCCAATCGCCGGGTCACCGCCTGCTGAGGTGTCACTTCCCCAAGTCCGAAGAGCCGGGATCAGATAGTCCCCTGCGCGATACCCGCCGGGCTCCAGGTCGAATAACGTCCCGCCGCAGCCGTGGACTAGATCATGCAGGTGCTGCAGCACCGCCGTGTCGGCGTTGACCTGGTGGGCGTATACCTTGTGTTCGGGGGCGTAGCTGACCTTAATCGTCGTGACGGCGATGACCGCCTCAATCGTCGACGGTGGTAGCGGCACCTTCCGGATTCATCCAACTCGAACGGCCGACGGGGGACCCCATGCACCGCCGACCATGCCTGGCTATCACCGCCCTGTCCGTGCTACTCGCCGGCTGCGGCTCCTCGGGCGCTGCGGACATCCCGGCTTCCAGGACCGGGACAGTGAGCGCGGACGATGTCCGCCCGGGGATCTCCGCCGAGGACTGCGACAACCCGGATGCCGCCCTCATCCAGGCGGAGTGGAAACAGTTTTGCGCTGACCCGGCGCCTGAGTCCGACGAGGGGAGCGAGATCTCCTCGCTCAAGCTGACCAACGGTGAGCCGGCGACCTTCGCTGGCGGCGAGGTCGTCACGGTCACCGTCGAGCCCTGGACCCCACCGAGCAAACTCGGCGGCTAGCCAACTCCACCGGACGCGCTTGACGACAGCTACGCGAAGATCGCGACTGAGGTCGAGGACCGGCGCGCGGTACCCATCGAAATCTCGACCATGGTCATCGGCGGCAAGTACACCTCCGTCCGGCCAGTCGTGGGACTGGTCGCTGGGCTGGGAAACCCGCACCGCCGAAGGCCCGATCCAGCCCGGCAGGCGGGTTTGCACGAGGAAATCTACATGGCGCCCGAGGACGATCCCGGCAAAGAGATGTTCTCTACCGTGATCACTCCCCGCGTCGCGGCGAGGCTAAGCTCGACCGCAGCGACACGCCCGAGTCCTACGACCAGCACGTCGCACTCCCCTGACTGCTCCGCCAGCTGACCGCAAACATGACGAGGCGGCCCCCTTCCCGCCGCTCGTGACGCGGCCGATCGGCCAGTCGCGCGTCCTGGCACGCCTGCCAGCGCGGTCCTAGTTCGACGACCAGCTCGGCCAACACTTCCCGGGACAGTCCCGTCACCCGGCGATCGGCGACCGCGGCGGCACGAGCCAGCGTCCTGGACACGCCACGACCCTGCTCCGTCCTTGATGAGTGAGCCGCCCCGCTAACCATGCACACGAAGTCATTAGCCGGGGCAGGCACCGGGCGGGTCGGGCCGATCACTCGCAGGTGGTCGGGCTTGTCGAGGGGAGATATTCAAAGCGGATGGAGTCGCTCTCGTGGACAACTATGATTGGGTCGCGGCCGCGTTGCCAGTATTCCGGTAGTAGGAAGTGGCGACTACCGGACCGGATGAGGTAACGCAAGCCGCTGTAGCAGTGACGATAAGCGGAATCCTCGCTTTCGACGTCCTGCGCTGTTAGCCCGGTTCCACGCAGGTGTAGCTCCTGCTCACTTAGGAGCACTACGCCCGGGCGCGCGTCGAGGTCGCGCTCGATCGCGGTCGCGCTTTGAAGGCCGCGGTAGCTGGCATAGCTGGACACCAGCCAAATAGTCAATAGCAGGAGCACTCCTGCTAGAACGAACCAAGCCGCTCTAGGAATGGAGTAGGTCTCTCGTTTCGCTGGTGATAAAGCTTGACCCAGCACCACGGCGCCGTAGGCGATCATAGTTGTGCTGCCGAGCAGGTCGGCGGGAACGACCGGCCACGCCGTCCGGAAGGTCACTAAGCGGACGATGGCAGCTAGGCCGACGAGCATGCCGAGCAGGCCAAATATTACGAGGCCAAGGCCTAGCGCTTTGGCATGCATTGAGTCGACGATTCGTCGATGCAGGAGAATGACTCCAAAGCCTAGGACGCCGGCCGCGAGGAGAGGGAAGTATGTCGACCGGACACTTCGAAGCAAGTGGTCCTGAAATGATAGATCTAGTAAGCCGATCTCGATACCAAAGTATCGGTAGGTTGCCGCCGCCCTGCTCCACCCGAAGTAGTACAACAGTGCGCCGAAGAGGGTGGCCGCTCCGGCGATATTGGCAACCAGCTCAATGTAGTGCTGGGCCGAGGGCGTGGTTCCCGGCTGAGCAGTCGGCTCAGTTGCGACCTCGACACGACGTCCCCTCGGCGGAACCCGGCGCTGGCCTGTTTGGCGAGTGCGGGCTCGGGTTAAGCCGCGTCGCACGCTGACTCGAGAGCCGCTCGAGCGTCCGCAAGCTCGCCGAGGCTTACTGGGTCGCCTGCGATGAGTGCATCGTGTACCGCGCCCTGCTCCGCCCGCAATCGATCACTGGCGTCCAGGACGGGCCCAGGGGGCAGGTCCTCAAGCTGTTGCCCAATTTGAATGCGGGCGTCGTCAAACAGAGTGGCCACGTCCTCGCGTGCCTCTGATGTCTGCTCTTCTTCGGGGCGTCCGACAAGGTCATTAAATGCAACTACCGCGTCCTCGTCGGCGCGCAGAATAAAGAGACAGGCTGTGGCGACCTCGTCTTCAGATGTCTCCTCTGGCGGCCCATCGACCCCGCCGGCCTGGTTGTCCTGGTTGTCCTGGTTGTCCTGGTTGTCCTGGTTGTCCTGGTTGTCCTGGTTGTCCTGGTTGTCCTGGTTGTCCTGGT
>NZ_FPBA01000021.1:0-1608 GCF_900116515.1 Geodermatophilus amargosae | reverse complement strand
CCTGGTTGTCCTGGTTGTCCTGGTTGTCCTGGTTGTCCTGGTTGTCCTGGTTGTCCTGGTTGTCCTGGTTGTCCTGGTTGTCCTGGTGCGAGGAAGCCGCAGTTTCATCCGGGCCGTTGGCGCCAGCATCTTCACCACCGCTGCAGGCGCTTGCGCTAGCAACAAGGAAGAGACCCACGAGGGTGGCGAAGAGCCACGCTGTTCGGAAATGCATGCTGCACCTCCCGGGGACGTGTTGGACGTGCTGTCCATGCAAGCGCTCACTATGGCATCGAAGTGGCTGCCGTAGGGCGTGGACGGGCCTGAGGGGCCCGTCAGCGGCTCTGTGTAAGAAAGACGTTGCGGAACTAGATCCTGGGGCCCTATCGAGAGGTGATGCCTCGGCGCAGGCTGCGGGGCATGTCGTCGTCGGCGTCTTGCCCGCCGCCGCGGTTGATCAGTGACGAGCTGTGGGCGCTGGTCGAGCCGCTGATCCCGCCGCGCAAGCCGGCCATCCACGGCCGCACCGGCCGACCCCGCACCTCGGACCGGGACGTGCTGGGGGGCATCGCGTTCGTGCTCTCCACCGGCATCGGCTGGGCCAAGCTGCCCACCGAGCTGGGCTACGGCTCGGGCTGGACCTGCTGGCGGCGGATGCACGAGTGGGCCCAGGCCGGCGTCTTCGACCGGCTCCACCGATCGGTCCTGGATCGGCTGGGCGAGACCGGCCGGCTGGACTGGTCGCGCGCCAGCCTGGACTCGGTCAGCGTCCGGGCGAAAAGGGGGGTGAGCTGACCGGCCCCAACCCCACCGACCGGGGCAAGGCCGGCAGCAAGTACCACCTGCTCGTCGACGCCACCGGGCTACCGCTGAACGTGCTCGTCTCCGGCGCCAACCGGCACGACAGCATGCTGGTCGAGCCGATCCTGGACTCCATGCCGGCGATCAAGCGCGGCGGCCGTGGCCACCCGCGCCGCCGGCCGGGCAAGCTGCACGGCGACAAGGGCTATGACAACCGGCGGGTCCGCCGCTACCTGCGTCGGCGCGGGATTACCGCCCGGATCGCCCGCATTGGCCGGGATTCCAGCGCTCGCCTGGGCCGGCACCGCTGGGTCGTCGAACGCACGCTGGGCTGGCTGCTGTCCTACAAACGCCTCGCGCTGCGCTACGACCGCACCGCCACGACCATCACCGCCCTGGCCCGGTTGGCCGTCACCCTCATCTGCGCCCGCCGACTCCCCACGAACTAATGCAACGTCTTCTAATACTGCAACGGCACTTGAGCGTGTCGCTGTCGTGATCGGCTGAGGGCTGGTAGCAGCGTGGGCCGATGCGCTGCGATGGCCTGGTGGCCGAGGTGCAGGACTGGGCGGCGGGCCTGGAGGAGGTGCACGCCCGGATCGCCGGGGCGTTCGCCCGCGCGGAGCCGCGGGCCCGGGTGCTGGCCTATCTGCGCGGGTGTTGGGTCAGCTGGAGCGCAAGAACGGCTGGACGCTGGCCGAGGCCGCCGGTGAGGTGTCTCCGGACGGGATGCAGCGGCTGCTGCGCACCGCGGACTGGAACGCCGACGCGGTCCGCGACGAGCTGCGCGACTACGTGGTCGAGCGGCTCGGCCCTGGCGGGGTGCTC
>NZ_FPBA01000047.1 GCF_900116515.1 Geodermatophilus amargosae | reverse complement strand
CCTCGGCCCACTCATGCATCCGGCGCCAGCAGGTCCAGCCCGAGCCATAGCCGAGCTCGGTCGGCAGCTTGGCCCAGCCGATGCCGGTGGAGAGCACGAAGGCGATGCCCTCGAGGACGTCCCGATCGGAGGTGCGGGGCCGGCCGGTGCGCCCGTGGATGGCCGGGCGACGCGGGGGGATCAGCGGCTCGACCAGCGCCCACAGCTCGTCACTGATCAGCCGCGGCGACGGGGAAGACGCCGGGGACGACATGCCCCGCACCCTGCGTCGACGCGTCACCGACCGGCAGGGCCCGACGACCTACTTCCGCAACGTCTTCTTAGTGGAGGCTCTGGTGTGCCCCGCGTTCCGTGGAGTCGCAGCAGGCGCGCCGCACCCAACTTGAAACGGTTCTCAGGCCGCGGCGTCCCCCACTGGTGCCTTCACGGCATCAGCGGTGCGGGAGGTCTGAACCGATGCAAGCCGAAGGGCGACCGCGTAGTCGTGGGAACGTCGCTGCCCCCGCGCCACCGGCATGCTGTCGGGGTGATCGGTGCGGACCGACTCGGTGATCTCGTCCGCCGATTGACCGCCGTCGGCGGCGTCGTCGGCGTGGTCCTCGGTGGCAGCCGGGCCCGTGGCACCCACACCGCGGCCTCTGACGTGGACCTGGGTATCTACTATCGGCCACCGCTCGACGTCGCCGGCCTCGGCGTTGTGGCACGTGACTTCGCCGGAGCGGATGCCGTGGTCACCGACCCGGGTGCGTGGGGGCCATGGGTCGACGGTGGCGCCTGGCTGCGCATCGATGACACGGCCGTCGACTGGATCTACCGGAACGTCGACCGCGTGCACGTTTCCTGGCAGGAGGCGCAGGCCGGCCGTTTTGACTTCCATGCCCAGGTGGGGCACCCGCTCGGCTGGCCGGATTTCGCCTACGCCGGAGAGATCGCGCTGGGCATCGTCCTGGCCGACCCCTCCGGGGAACTCAGGGAGCTGCACCAGGCTGCCGGCCGGTATCCGCCGGCGCTGCAGGAGACGGTGATGACCAGAATGGTCTGGGAGGCGTCGTTCTCGGTCGACATCGCCCGGAAGGCGGTCGACCGCCAGGACACTGCCTACGTCGCCGGATGCGTGTTCCGTGCCATTGGGCTGTGCTCTCACGCACTGCACGGCCGAGCGGGACGGTGGTTGATCAACGAGAAGGGTGCCGTGGCTGCGGCGGGCCTGCTCAGCGACGCCCCGCCAGCCTTCGCCGATCGAGCCCACGCCATCTTGGGCAACCTGGGCATGACTCGCGAAGGTCTGTCCCGAGCGCTCGACCGCACCGCCGACCTGATCGCTGAAAGCGCGGCAGCACATGAACACCGACCCTGAACGCTCCCTCGAGCCGGCACTGCACCACGCTCCACCGCGAACGGGGCGGTCAGGTGGCTCGGCGCGCACCACCCACCTCCGCTCGGACCCTGACGCACTCCTCGGGGATGGCTGGATGAACCCGAACCTCCCAAGGTGGCGGGGCCGGGCACTGAAGCCGTTGACCCAGAATCGACCCGGGAGACACGGCTGCGTGCGGTAATCGATGGAACCCGCCCTTGATCAGCGGCTTAGCTAACGACCTCGTGCATGGTTAGCCGCGGGCCGTCGGCGACCTGTCCAGGCCAGTTCAATCACGCGGCGGTGCCGCCCGGTAAAGCCTTCAGTGAGCGGTGGAGCGATTCGGGTCGTGGTGCTCGTTCTTGGCTGGAGACCAGTCCCGCGACCGCGGGCAGGATCGTGTCGAGGTGTTCGCGTCGGCCGAGGTGTCGTGACAGGGCTCGCCAGTTCTTCAGGTGGCTGATGCCGTGCTCCACGTGGATTCGCTGCGACGCGTGGGCTCGGCGTTCGGCCTCGTGCGCCGCGGCGACGGCGGGAAAGCCCGGGATCTGGTTCCTCCGCCGGGCCGGCCGCGGAGTGAGCACCGCACCGGCGGTCTGGGTGCTCAGCCCCTGATAGCCGGCGTCAGCCAGCAGAGTGACGCCGGGGACGAGGGCCAGCAGCTCGACCAGGCCGGCCTGGCAAACCTGGGTCAGATCATGGGTTGAGCCCGGGCGGGTCTGCCCGCAGAACAGCAGCCGCCCCTCAGCGTCGGTGATCACCAGCGCCTTGACCGTGTTGGCGCGGGCCTTGCCGGAGATGAACCGCTGTCGGCCGGCCTTGTGGGCCGCCGGGCGGCGCACCCCGGACCTCGGTGGCATCGAGCAAGCCGAGCTGCCCGCTGGCACCCAGGTGGGCGACCACCTCGGCCAGGGTGTGCAGCCGGATCCCGCCTTCGACGGTGCAGCCTCGCTCGGCCAGCAGCGGGCGGACCTCCCCGACGGCCCGAGTGATCGTGGAACGTGAGACTCCGAACCAGCAGGCCAGCACGTCGTGAGTGATTCCGTGGCGCAGGTGCACCAAGGTGGCCAGCAGCCGGTCGATGAACACCAGCCGATACGTCTCCCGTACCGGGTCTGATGGAGGCTTTCAGTTCACGTGAGGATGAGAGTCATGGCGGCACCGCGGAAGTACCCCGACGAGCTGCGTGAGCGGGCCACCCGGCTGGCGGTCGACGCTCGACGTGACCCGGCGACCCGGTCCGGGGCGTTGAAGCGGATCGGCGAGCAGCTGGGCATCAACCCCGAGACGCTGCGCAACTGGGTCATCCAGGCCGAGATCGACGAGGGTCACCGGCCGGGCACCACGACCGACGACGCCACCCGGCTGGCCGAGCTGGAGCGCGAGGTTCGGGAGCTGCGCCGGGCGAACGCATCTTGAAGAGCGCGTCGGCTTTCTTCGCGGCGGAGCTCGACCGCCCCTCCCGCTGATCGTCGCCTACATCGGTCAGCACAAGCTCGAACACGGGGTCGAGCCGATCTGCCGCATCCTCACCGAGGCCGGCGCGAAGATCGCCCCGAGCACCTACTACGCCCACCCGTCGCGGCCGCCCTCGGCGCGGTCGGTCACCGACGCAGCGACCACCGCGGTGATCGAGCGGGTGCACGCCGAGAACTACGGCGTCTACGGGGTGCGCAAGGTGCACGCCGAGCTGCGCCGGCAAGGCCATCCGGTGGCCCGCTGCACCGTCGAGCGACTGATGCGCTCCGCCGGCCTGCGCGGGATCACCCGGGCGAAGGGACCGCGAACCACCGTGCCCGGCAGTGGCCCGGACAGCCGCCCGGACCTGGTCGACCGGGCGTTCACCGCGACCGGCCCGGACCAGCTGTGGGTTGCCGACATCACCTACTGCCGCACCTTCTCCGGCTGGGCCTACGCCGCCTTCGTCATCGACGTCTACTCCCGCCGGGTGGTCGGCTGGCAGCTGTCCCGCTCGCTGCGCACCGACCTGGCCTTCGATGCTCTGGAGATGGGCCTGTGGACCCGCCGGCGGGCCGGCCGCGACCTCGGCGGGCTCATTCACCACTCGGACAAGGGCGTTCAATACCTCGCCGTGCGCTATACCCAGCGCCTGGCCGAAGCCGGTGCCGTCGCCTCGGTCGGCTCAACCGGCGACTCCTACGAAGATGCGCTTGCCGAGGCGTTCAACTCGCTGTTCAAGGCCGAGCTCGTGCGCAACCGCGGACCCTGGAAGAACATCGACGACCTCGAGATCGCCGTCGCCGAGTACATCGACTGGTTCAACCACCGACGACTGCACGGCGAGATCGGCTTGATCCCACCGGCCGAATACGAAGACACCTACTACCGTCACAACCCCGCCCCGACATCCATCGGAGCGTCAGTTCCGAGCCTCCACTGAACTCGGTACGGGACAACGGGGCACCGGCCCCGACCGCCCGCTGCCGCGGCCGATCGGCCAGCCGCGCGTCCTGGCACGCCTGTCAGCGCGGCCCCAACCAACTCCGCGACCAGCTCAGCAAGCACTTCCCGGGACAGCTCGGTCACATGGCGATCGGCGACAGCAGCGGCTCGGGCCAGGCTCCTCGACACACCACGACCCTGTCCCGTCCTTCACAAGCGAACTGCTCCGCTAACCATGCACGAGGTCGTTAGTTGCGGATCTGAGTGACCTGGCACGGGCTCGAGAGCAGCTGATGCGTGCCCATCAGGCAGCGAGAGGGCGCCCGCGGCCAAGTGGCGCGGTTGGCGGAGTTCGGCGCGCTCGACGAGTATCTGTACCAGGCGGGCTAGCTGTACCGGATGGACCTCTACCGGTACACGGGCTAGAACACGCGACGCGGGGGTGGCAACCGGTGGTGGTTTTCATGCTCACGGTGTTCACGGCACTTGTTCTGCTGGCGGCTGGCTTCCTGCTCGGGGTGTTCTGGCTGCGCGACGAGCACGCCCGGCTGACCGCGTTGCGCGAGGAGGTCGGGCAGAAGACCGCGATGATGAAGCAGCTGGCCCATGGCGATGGTGCCGCCGTGACGCCGCGCAGTGCGGTGCCGCCCACCAGCCACCCTCATCAAGCCGACTGAGCCAGGCTGCATCGGGGGCGTTCCGCGCAGGCGTGCCCTCGCACAGGTGGGCCCGCCCCGCCGGGTGCAGACGGCGCGGTGGGTCCCGCCATCGTGGCGACTGGGTGCCTGTCGCACGGCAGGCCTTGCGTCACCGGCGTGCCGCACACCTACTCGTCGCCCTATGACCCGACCCGGGACAAGCAGGGCCAGTTATGGTGTCCACAGCCCGGCGCCCACCTGTGGACACTTCAGCGGCTTGATGAGCTGGCGAGGCCGGGCGGCGGGGGGATCGGACCCGCCACGTCCGGTCCGCGTACCTGTGGACGACGTTGAGCGGGCCGGGTACCTGGTCGGTCGTCAACGCGTGAGGGTGCGTGGTGGGGCTGTGCCTGCTCGAGGTGGAGTGGTCGCCGGGCCTGGCAGCACCGGCTGAGGTGGATGCCAGCCAAGTCGGTGGCCGTGCTCGCCACCGCGCCGCGGTAGTGGACCATCGACGGCGAGGGGAGGGTCAAGTTCACTGTCTGCCGCTCCCAGCAGCGACTGCAGGTACGCGAGGTCTGGGCCGAACGTCGCTTTCGAAGCCACAGCGGCCCGTTGACGTGCAGCCCGGTCGGGCGCGAAGTTGATCGTGCCGTTGGCGATGCGGAAGTGAGACGACGATGTCCTCGCCGGTCACCTTGCTGATGCCGTCGATGGCGTTGATGCAGCCCATGTGCCACGAGGCGCGGCGGAGTCGACCTCCCCGGCGGCGCGCCGACCGCGGGCCCCCGAACAGCGCGGGCGGCCGCAACAGACTCCCGACGCGGTCGGCGCAGAAGTGCGGTCCGGAGGAGTCAGTCATGTCCGGCGGCTCGGCCGACGGCGGGCCGTTCCTCAGCCCGAGGCTTGCGCCGGTCAGCGCACCAGCGGCACCAGGACCGGGATGACGGCCTCTCGGAAGGTCGGTGTCACCTGACCGTCCCGGCGGACGACGTCCAACAGTGCGGCCACCTCATTGCCCTGCGGCCACACCGGCAGCTCCGCGATAGCGCGCAGGGACGTCAGCACCTCCTCGGAGGCCGGGCCGATGGCGCCCGGGTCTTGCTCGGCGTCGGCGAGGAAGTCCTGCAGGGCGCGGTGAGGCCCCGGGTCGGCCAGCTCCTGCAACGTGGGGACGGCAGCATCAGCGAAGGCCTGACTCAACTCGCCTCGCTCCGCAGCGTTCCGCACGTCCTCCAGTAGTGCGGCGGCACGGTCGGCGGTTTGGTCGGCGGGAACCTGATGGTCAAAGGCGATGAGGGGGTCGAGCAGGCCCGGGCCGGCCGGGCCGATAGCGAGCGGGTTCGCGCCGACCGTCTGGACGAGGTCGATCAGCCGCTCGGGCCGGGCCACGCCGGCCAGCACCTCCTGCACCTGCTGCCCGACGGCGGCGGCGAGCCCTCCGTTGGCGACCGCCGCGCCGACGGCGTCGTGCGCCACGACGGCGGCCGAGCGCTGTTCTCCTCCGCCGAGCACCTCTACCTGCCGGAGGGTGTCGAGCACCTCGTCCGTCTCGGGTCCCGCGGCGTCGGGGTCGCCCTGCACCAGGTCCTCGAGGTCGCTGATGGTGGCGCGCAGCTGTTCCTCGGGCATCCGGGCAGTGGTGGGCAGCGGCGGCAGGCCAGCCGCCTCCGCTGACGGCGCCGAGCCGGCGGCCGGCTCATTCCCGGGCGACTCCTCGACGACGGTGGGGACCAGCCACAGCGCCAGGCCGAGCACCGCGGCGGCCAGCACGCCGGCCCACGCCAGTCGCCTCGTCCGGCGTCGAGCGACCGGAACGGATCGCCGGTGGGCGGGTCCACCCGCGGGCCGGCCGGGGCCACCCGCACGGTCATCGAGGAGGGACACGCATTCCTCCTGTGATCAAACGCGCGTTCCGCCGCGGGAACCGGCAGGGAATTGATGTGCCCCAAGACAGGGCACCTGACACACCTCGCCACCGTGGGCGGGTCCTCCCTGTGCTGCCAAGCGCCCGCTACTGGGAAGGCTCAGTGGGGGCTCCCTCGGTTGGGTCGCTTCCCCGACCAGGCTTGCTGGCCCCGACGGGCTGATCGGTGGCGGTCGAAAAAGATCACGGTGCTCGGCCCGCACCCTTGAAGACGCGTTGACCTGCACGGTTACTCGTTTACCGGGGCTGAGCAGCCCTTATGGCTCTCCGTGTTCCCCACTGTTAATTGTCCCTACCCGACGTTCTGTGCCCCGAATATGCCCCGCGCTGAGGTCACGCGCCGATGGAGCTTGTGCTGTAAGGGACGGTAGAGGACCGTGTCGGTTCGCGGCGGTGCTTCCCCGAGCGCCGCCGGAGCCTTCCTCCTTTCGTCACGTGGAGAAGTCCCATGCTCGAGGCCAACAGCCCGGACATGCTCGTGATGTGCGACGGCGAGGTGTGGCTGCTGTTCCGCCAACTGCCCGACCTGGCGGTGTGCATGGTCCTGCCCGACCCGGGTGACGGGGTGCTGCGGATCGTCGTCGACCCGTCCAAGCCCGACGCGATGGCATACGTCCTGCTCATGCTGGCCGAGAACTGCGACGAGCCGATCACCATCGGCCAGCTGCCCCGGCCCCACCTGAACTGAGTTCAGGCGGCGTCGGGCCGGGCCAGCTGCAACCGCTCGCGCGGCAATAGCCCGCCCCAGATGCCGTGTCGTTCGCCGGCGGCCACCGCGTAGGCCGGGCACGCGACCCGGGCCGGGCACACCCGGCAACCGGCCACAGCGTCCGCATACTCATCGCGGCTCTCACCGCGGATGGGCCACCACTGCTCCGGATCGCCGATCGCACACGGCGCCGGCCCGGTCGCGGCGAGCACGTCGGCGAGCTCCGACCAGGCTGCCTGCGCCTGCGGAGGAATTGCAGTGTGCGAGGGACTTACATCGGCCACGGCGACCAGTCGACCATCACAGGCGGAAAGACACCACTCCGCGAGGACCGCGAGACTGTGCGTAATGGCCGCTGAGGTGGCAGGGTGCTGCGGCATCCTGACCACGCTGGAGCGCCCGACATCACCGCTGTCGGAGCTTCGCCGGGGTGTCCCCGTCGACCACCAAATGATCGCCTGGGCCAACCGGGACCGCGGCTTCCGGGCCCGAGTGGGCCGCTACGTCACCGGCCGCGCCTACCGCTGACCTGGCCCGCGGCGGGCGGGAAGCGCACCGCTGGCTCGGCCTGGGCGACCAGCTGTAGCGGCGGGGACGACGCCTGATGCCCATACCCGAGCCGGGGGTGCCCGGCCTGGCCGGCTGCTGCAACGCCCATGACGACGATGGAGCCGGACAACGTCAGACAGAAGTATGCGGGACCCTTCCTCGGTGGCCTGCGGACCACGAGTGACGACAGCATGTCCGGCGACCAGCGGTACTAGCTGTACTAACCGGAGACGTTGGTCGGGAGCGTGTGACCACGAGGTCTGACTGATCGATCTTGTGGAGGGAGGACCCCCGGGCGTGGAGTGGAGCTGCTGAAGGCGACCACTCCCACGACATCGGAGGTCCTCGTGCTCCACGCTCATGCCGCGCTCACCCCCGGCCAGCGCCTGCGGCTGGCCCACCTGATCGTCGAGGACGGATGGCCGGCGATCCGGGCAGCTGAACGGTTCAACGTCTCGGCCACCACCGCCCGCCGCTGGGCCGAGCGCTACCGGGCCGAGGGCAAGGCCGGGATGGTCGACCGGTCCAGCCGCCCTCATCGCAGCCCCGCCAAGACCGGTCCGGCCACGACCAGGCGGATCGTGTCCCTGCGGTTGTGCAAGCGCTGGGGTGCCGTCCGGCTAGCGGCCGAGACCGGCGTGGCGCCCTCGACTGCTGGCGCGGTGCTGCGCCGCTGCGGCTTCAGCCGGCTGGCTCGCCTGGACCGCCTCGAGCGGGAGGTCATCCGGTATGAGCACGGCGCGCCCGCGAGCTGCTGCACGCCGATGTGAAGAAGCTGGGCAACATCCCCGCCGGAGGCGGCTGGCGGTTCCTCGGCCGCCAGGCCGGCAAGGCCAATCGGCACCTCGATGGCGGCCGAGCCCGCAGCCGCTATCGCAATCCGCTGATCGGCTGCGGATTCATCCATGTCGTCCTCGACGACCACACCCGGCTGGCCTACGCCGAGATCTGCGAGGACGAGACCGGCCCGACCGCTGCGGCCGTGCTGCACCGCGCCACCGCCTGGTTCGCCGACCGCGGCGTGATCGCCCGCCGGGTGCTCACCGACAACGGCGGCTGCTACCGCAGCCGCGACTGGGCCACCGCCTGCGCCGATCTAGGCATCGCCGCCAAGCGGACCCGGCCTTACCGGCCGCAGTGGTGTCCGCCTGAGGGGGGTCACTTCAAGGTGCCCTCGAGAGAGAATAATCTGGCGACGGCGATACCAAGTCGGCTCTCCAGCACTCGCGGATCGTGAGAAGGCTGATTCCTTCCGTAGCCACTGGTCACGCTCTGCATACCTGGCGCGACGAGCGTCCACTGGGGAACCTCCGAAGTATCCCTACTGGGCTGGCATCAGATGTGCGGAGTTTGGGCTTTCGCGCGCGTGGAGCTTGATCTCGATGCGCAACTAAGATCGAAGCAACTGACCGGCTGCTGGCTAAAATTGTCCACCGGGTGTCAGCCCCGTTGAACATGAGGGGGTCGGGCTGTGGCACGCATACCGCAAACCCGGACTCCGCCGCTCCCGCTTCCCCATTCGGCGCTTCGACACACGTGACCGCCGAGTTCTCGCAAGCTATACAAGACGAGCTGCAGGATTAGCCTAAAGGAAGGGTCCTCATCTGTGTCGGCTCATGCTGCTCGCCGGTCCTTGCCTTGGAGCCGGCACACATCGGCGGGGGCGCTGGCTGGCGCTCCACCGCGGGAAGAAGGTGACCGCACACGGGGCAGTAGAAGCCGATCAGCTCGCCGCCGGCCGATCGGCGGGAGGGGTCCTGGGCGTCGTGCCGGTCCACCGCCACCAGCATCCGCTCTTCTGCGCGATGAGGTGGGTCGGTGCCGGGCAGGCGTCGCCGTCCCCGGGCGCTGCGCAACGTCTGTGTCCCTCGCGCGGCCGGTCATCCGAGTCAGGACGGCGAATGGGTCAGCGTGAGGCAGATCCAGCACAGCGGCCAGTCCTCATCGCCGTCATCGGGCCAGCGCCAGTCGCGCGGGTCCAGCAGGGTGACCGGGGCCAGGCACAGCGCCCGACCGAGGATCAAGCCGGCGCCGCTGACCGCATGCAGCCGACCGGCCGGCATCGCAACGACCTCACCGGACCAGCGCCGCGGGGCTATCTGGTCGGCGCCGACGGTCCATGCATCCCCGTGGCAGCTCATGGGCACGTTCTCACGGCTTCCACTGGGCGGGGTGGGCGTGCCAGGCACGGGCCAGCGGCGTGTCGAGCGTGGTGACGGTGGCTTGATCGTCGGTCTGCTCGGCCAGCGCGCCGGCGAGCCCACCGAGCGCATCGCGGAGATGCGGGGGCAGGTCGGTGGCCGGATCGGTGAGCATCGCCTCGATCTGGGTCCACACGCCCCGGGCCAGGTCGCGAGCCAGCGCGGCGGCCTCGTCGGTGGCGTAGCCCAGATCAAGGACGAGGCGGGCTGTGCGTCCCGGCGGCGCGCCGGACAACTCCGCCTCGGCGACGACCGCAGCCGGCGTGGACGGATCGTCCACCACGAACTCCTCAGCTCGAGGGTGGACAGGTCATCAGCCGATGCCGGCGCTGGACCGGCAGGCGGCGCTTGGTCGGCCGGCCGGGGCGGCGGGGGCCGCAGGAGCCGTCGGGGTGGCCATTCTCGGTTCGGGGCGCTGGGCGGCCGCAGGCGGTGAGGGTTGGAGCGGAACGGTCATCGACCACACAGCGTGTGACATCGGCTACCAGTATGGCCCGACCCTCGTTGGGGCCGCATCCGTGGTCGGTCCAGGCGTCTGCTCGGGCTCGCTTCTGTGGCTGCTGCCTTCTCCTGGCCAGGTCGGCGCGGCCGGCGGTGGTCCGCTCGCCCGCACGTGGACCGGGCCAGGGCCGGCGTGCCGAGCCCACCATGCTCGCGGTCACGGTCCAGGCAGGGGCGGCTGCGCGGCTGCGCGGCTGCGCGGCTGGGCGGCTGCGCGGCTGGGCGGCTGGGCGGCTGGGCGGCTGGGCGGCTGGGCGGACGACGCGTACCAGTGGCGGCGCCGCGCTCGTCGGCCCTAGCGTGCGCCGTGGCGGAGAGCGTGGTCGTGGTCTACGCGGCCTTCGGCTCGGAAGCCGAGCCGCAGGTGCTCGGGGTGGCCTGCTCGGCCACCGGAGCCGAGGAGCTGGCCCAGCGGTATCGACCTCGTGCATGGTTAGCCGCGGGCCGTCATCGACCTGTTCAGGGCCAGTTCGATCACGCCGCGGTGCCGGCCGGCAGCGCCGCCGGTGTGCGGTGAAGCTGATCAAGTCGTGGGGCTCGCTCCTGGCTGGAGACCAGTCCAGCGACCGCGGGCAGGATGGTGTCGAGGTGCTCTCTTCGGCCGAGGTGTCGTGACAGGGCCCGCCAGTTCTTCAGGTGACTGATGCCGTGCTCGACGCGGATCCGCTGGGCCGCGTGAGCTGTGCGTTCGGTCTCGTGCGCCGCGGCGACGGCGGGGAAGACCGGGATCTGGTTCTTCCGCCGGGCCGGCCGCGGAGTGAGCACCGCGCCGGCGGTCTGGGCACTCAGGCCCTGGTAGCCGGCGTCGGCCAGCAGGGTGACGCCGGGGATGAGGGCCAGCAGCTCGACCAGGCCGGCCTGACGGACCTGGGTCAGGTCGTGGATGGCGCCCGGCCGGGTGTGCCCGCAGCACAGCAGCCGCCCCTCGGCATCGGTGATCACCAAAGCCTTGACGGTGTTGGCGCGGGCTTTGCCGGAGACGAACCGCTTCCGGCCGGCCCGGCTGGCGGCCGGGCGGCGCACCCGGACCTCGGTGGCATCGAGCAGGCCGAGCTGCCCGGTGGCGTCCAGTGGGCGATCATGTCGGCCAGGGTGCGCAGCCGGATCCCGCCTTCGATGGTGCAGCCGCGCTCGGCCAGCGGCGGGCGAACCTCTCCGATGGCCCGGGTGATCGTGGAGCGGGACACCCTGAACCAGCAGGCCAGCACGTCATGGGTGACCCCGTGGCGCAGGTGCACCAGGGTGGCCAGCAGCCGGTCGAGGAACACCAGCCGGTGCCTGGCACCGGCCCCGGCCGCCCGCTGGCGCGGCCGATCGGCCAGCCGCGCGTCCTGGCGGGTGGCGTCCTTACTGGTGGTGCAAATGCTCGTTTCAGAACGACGGCAGGTGGCGGTAACAGATGAGGGCGCAAGCCAGTTGAAGTAGGCCGAGGTGAATGTCGCCGCGCCGCTCGTAGCGGATTCGCAGCCGCTCGAAGGCGTGCAGCCAGGCGAAGCTGCGCTCGACGACCCAGCGCTGTCTGCTCAGGCCGGAGCCGTGGGCGACGCCGCGGCGGGCGATTTGCGGGGTGATGCCGCGGGCGCCCAGCTGCCGGCGGTAGCTGAGGTAGTCGTAACCGCGGTCGGTGAACAGCTCTCGCGGTCACCGGCGGGGTTGCCCGCCCCGGCCGCGGATCGGCGGCACCGCGTCGACCAGCGGGATCAGCTGGGTGAGCTCATGGCGGTTGCCGCTGGTCAGGGTCACCGCCGGCGGGATCCTGCGGGCGTCGCGGATCAGGTGGTGCGTGGCCCGGGGGGCTGCTCAGAAGTCCGAGTCCAGGTGGCCCAGCAGGGTCGGGGCGTCCCAGGTGGGTGGCGGCATGATGCGGCGGATGGTCAGCAGCGGCTGCGCGGTGTCCGGGGGGTCGGAGAGCTGGAAGGCCGCCCGGTATCCCGCCGCGGCGACGTGGGACAGGACCTCCGGCGACCAGATCCCGAAGGGGTAGGCCATGAGGTCGACGGGGTGACCCAGGATCTCGGCGAGTTGAGCCTTCGGCTGGTCCAGCTGGGTTACCCACTGGTCGTCGGTGAGCCGGTCGGTCCGCTGGTGGTCCCAGGTGTGCGCGCCGATGGTCATGCCGGCCCGGTCGAGGTCACGGAGCTGGTCGTCGCTGAGCCAGTCGGGCTTGTTGAGCACGACGGTCATGGGGAAGAACGCGGCCGGAAAGCCCAGGTCGGTGAGCACGGGCAGGGCCATCGAGTGGTGGGTCGCCGATCCGTCGTCGAAGGTCAACAGCACCGGGCGCTGCGGGAGGGCGGTGCCGAACTGCAGGTGGTCGACGAGTGCGGCGGCGGTGATCGGGGTGTAGCCGCCGTCGCGCAGCGCCTGCATCTGGGTGGTGAACACCGCAGGCGGCGTGATCATCGTGCGGGCGTAGGCGCTGTCATCGGCGCGGAACTCCCGCAGCTGGTGAAAGCACAGCACCGGCACCGTGGAGCGGGCCAGGACCTCGCCCGGCGTCCCGGGGGTGGGAGGTGCGCTGGTGGACGGCGTGGCGCTGGACGTCGCAGCCGATGTGGACGGGGCGCTGGTGGTCGCCGCGGTCGGAGTGGCGGGAGCGGATCGGGTGCAGCCGGCCAGCACCACGGCACCGGCCATGGTCAGGAACTGCCGTCGGCGCATGGCCTCAGGGTTGTGGTGAACCGCCCCGGCTCGCAAGTGGCCGCGCTGCCGGGTGGGGACGATCCGGGCGGTTCGACGGTGCAGGTCAGGCCAGGTCGGGCACGAGCAGGCCGACCTTGGCGCGCATCTCCGCCCAGCCGAGCGCCATTCGCTGACGGGGACTCGCGCCTGATCAGTGGTATGACCGTGCGTGGGCTGGCGCGGCAGGCGGGGGTCTGCCCGGATCCGGGTGGTCAGTAGGGCCGAGTTCTACTGGTAGGTGACCAGCTGTGGGGTGGGGTGAACCTCGGCGATGGTCTGGTCGGGGGTCAGCGTCGGGGAGTCCTCGTCGTAGAAGTTCTTCCAGCCCCAGTACAGCGGCGCCGGCGCGTCCTGGTGCAGCACCCCCCAGGTGTCCTGCTTCATCGGCTGGGTGCCCTGCCCGTCGACGTGCACCATGATCGCCAACTCGTCGCGGGAGGTGTCCAGCCGCTCGCGGTCGACGATCATCCGTACCTGGAACTGGTGCAGCACGAGCAGCTTCTGCGGCAGCGCCCGGTCGCGGGTGAGGTCGGCCAGCCAGGTGACCACCTGGTTGACCTCCTCGATGCCGACCTGCCCGATCTGGGTCAGGTGCACCTGATCCGGCCGCAGCCGCCACTCCGGATCCAGGGCCAGTCCCACGTGCGGCAGCTGCAGCAGCGGCTCATAGAGCCGGGCCTGGGTGAGGAAGTCGGTGCGGCCCGGCTGCAGGTCCAGCACGACGTAGACCCCGGCCTCACCTGCCGCCTCCACCCACGGCCGCAGCGTCTCCACGTCGGACTCAGCCGAGTAGTCGCCGTCCG
>NZ_FPBA01000050.1 GCF_900116515.1 Geodermatophilus amargosae | reverse complement strand
CGGGTCTCCTCGGCCTGCTCGGCGAGGACCTTGACGTAGGTGGCGCGGTCGAGCAGCTGGTGCTCGAGCGACAGGTCGCTCAGCAGCGCCTCCTCGAAGGGGGCCGCCTGCTCGAAGGTGGCCTTCAGGCCGGCGCTGAGCCGACCGAGGGCCGGGGTGACGACGTCCGGGACACCGCCGAGAGAACGGAGCGCCTCGGTGATCTCGATGGTGCGGGCAGCTGCGTTGTCGGCGTTCTGGGTGAGCTCGCGGCGGACGGCGTCGGTCCGGGCCTGCGAGATGCGAGTGCGCGCGACCTGCTCCTCGGTCTTGGTGAGGAGCACAAGGGCGCGAAGCTGGTTAACAATCTTGTTGTTGTTGGCCATGTCTTCACCATGCCCCAGAACCCCGGGTGCTAACTGTTGCAAGCGCATTGCTAGCAGTGAGTCCTGTCACGCCCGCTCGGCTGACGCAGCCCCAGTTCCTCCGCCACTCCCACAAACCCGACCGTCGCCCTGATCGGGTACAGCCGGCCGGTCCCCGACCGACGCGCCCCCTCCCAAGGGATCCCTGCGGGACACCGGTGCCCGATTGCTCCACGGCGCGAACGTCGCCGTAATCGGTTTCGCTTGCAGGGACGTTGATCGCAGGCGACGGTGCGACAAAATCTCAGCATGCCTCGCGAAGCCTCCCCAGAATGATGGAGTTGGCGATCCGGCACGGTCTCATCGCGTAAAGGTCCGGCGGCGCCCAGTGCTCGCCATGCGCACGGGCCGTCCATCTCGGGCGGAGGCCGTGCCTCGAGCCGCCGCGACGGTCCGCCGACTCCATCATTCCGGATATGTCCGGCGCAGAATCCCTCGGGCGAGCGGCGAAGGGACCTATGCCGCCTCCGCGCCGATCGTCGCGCCCGGGGAGCGCCCTGCTCCTGCGACTGCTGAGCACGGCGACCCTCTGGCTGGTCGCCGCCTGCTCGGCCGACAGTCCGGTCGACCAGGCCGCCGCGCAGGAATCGACGCCCAGCGCCTCGGCGGGCACCGAGGCAACGCCCGAGCCGACGCCGTCTACGACTTCGAGCGCTCCGCCGGAGAGCGAGGCCGGCGTCGCAATCAGTGCCGTGGGCGACGTCATCATGGGCGCTACGCCGGAGCTGCCTCCCGACGACGGACGCCACCTCTTCGACGCCGTCGCGGACCGGCTTTTTGGGGACATCGTGCTCGGCAATCTGGATCAGGCGCTGACCGACGTCGCGACGTCGGACAAGTGCGGCGGCGACAGCAGTGGCTGCTTCGCCTTTCGGGCGCCGCCGTGGTACGCCATGGTGCTGGACGAGGCCGGGTTCACGGTCATGAACCTGGCCAACAACCACACCCACGACTTCGGCGACCAGGGAGTGCTCGACACGCAGGCGGCGCTGTCGGCGGCGGGCCTGCAGTACACGGGCATGCCCGGACAGATCACGTGGCAGGACGTCGGATCGCTGCGGGTGGCGATCGTCGGCTTCGCTCCCTACGGATGGTCGCAGAGTCTGCTGGACATCCCGGCTGCGGTGCAGCTGGTGGCCTCGGCCGACGAAGAGGCCGACCTGGTCCTGGTCACGATTCACGCGGGGGCGGAAGGTGTGGACTACACCCACGTTCGCCCGGGCAGCGAGATTTTCCTCGGTGAGAACCGCGGGGATGCCGTCGCCTTCTCTCACGCGGTGATCGACGCCGGGGCGGACGCGGTCCTGGGTGCCGGACCCCATGTGCTCCGGGGGATGGAGTGGTACCGCGGCCGACTCATCGCGTACAGCATGGGAAACTTTCTCGGCTACGAGACGCTGTCCAACGCCGGCCCGGCCGGCATCGGCGGGATCGTCTCCCTGCGGCTGACCTCCGACGGGACCTGGGACGGCGGTTCGCTGGTCGGGACGGTGATGGCCGACCCCGGAGTGCCGCAGATCGATCCCGCTCAGCAGGCGCTGGCCATGGTGCGAGTTCTGTCCAGCGCCGACTTCGGCCCCTGCGGCGTCGGCATCTCCCCGACCGGCACGTTGGGCCCGCCGACGTGCTGACCCGGCTCTCGGCCTGAGCATCCGCTCCACGGCAAGTCCGAGCAGCAGCTTTGTGCCCCCGGCACGGACTCCCGACGGCAAGACCGGCTGTCCCATAGCGGCCCACTTACGACCTCGTGCATGGTTAGCGGGACGGCTGGGCCGTGACCGACGGGGCAGGGTCGTGGTGTGTCCAGGACGCTGGCCCGAGCCGCTGCCGTCGCCGATCGCCGGGTGACCGGACTGTCCCGAGAAGTGCTGGCTGAGCTGGTCGCCGAGCTCGGGCCGCGCTGGCAGGGGCGTCAGGACGCACGGCTGGCCGATCAGCCGCGGCAGCGGGCGGTCGGCGCAGGCGCTCGGTACCGGCTGGTGGTCACCGACCGGCTGCTGGCCACCCTCGTGCACCTACGCCATGGGGTCACCCATGACGTGCTCGCCTGCTGGTTCGGGGTCTCCCGCTCGACGATCACCCGGGCGGTTGGGGAGGTGCGCCCGTTGCTGGCCGAGCGCGGCTGCACCGTTGAGGGTGGCGTTCGGCTGCGGACCCTGGCCGACGTCATCGCCCATCTGGGCGCCACCGGACAGCTCGGTCTGCTCGATGCCACCGAGGTGCGGGTGCACCGCCCGGCGGCCCACGAGGCCGGCCGGCATCGGTTCGTCTCCGGCAAGGCCCGGGCCAACACCGTCAAGGCGCTGGTCATCACCGACGCCGCGGGGCGGCGGCTGTTCTGCGGGCAGACCCGCCCGGGTGCCATTCACGATCTGACCCAGGTCCGCCAGGCCGGCCTGGTGGAGCTGCTGGCCCTCATCCCCGGCATCACCCTGCTCGCCGACGCCGGCTACCAGGGCCTGAGCGCCCAGACCGCCGGCGCGGTGCTCACTCCGCGGCCGGCCCGGCGGAAGAACCAGATCCCGATCTTTCCCGCCGTCGCTGCGGCGCACGAGGCCGAACGCCGGGCTCACGCGGCCAAGCGCATCCGCGTGGAGCACGGCATCAGCCACCTGAAGAACTGGCGAGCCCTGTCCCGACACCTCAGCCGGCGCGAGCACCTCGACACCATCCTGCCCGCGGTCGCCGGACTGGTCCCCAGCCAGGAACGAGCACCACGACCTGAAAGCTTCGCCGCCTGCCGAAAGCGCTACCGGCTGGCACTGCCGCGTGATCGCACTGGCCCTAAACAGGTCAACGACGACCCACGGCTAACCATGCACGAGGTCGTTAGTAAGCGTTGCACAATGAGCCAGCGATCTCCCTCGGCTGTCGTCCCGTTGACCGGTCAGCTGCACCTGCTGGTTTGGGAGAAGTTGCGTCGAGGTGGACCCGCGGTTACCGGCCAGGACTTGAGCAACAAGCCAGGTGTTCTGCAGTTTTGTGAGCTCAGCGGCTGTGTCCGTCGCCGCCGGGTCGTTTGGCGTGAGGAATAAGGCGATGTTGCCGATGTCTGCTGCACCGAGCTCCATCGCGCCCTTGACGAGAGTGATCATTGCAAGCGTATCCGCGACCAGCTTATCGTCGCCCACGATTCGCCGCGCGAACTGGTCGCGCGTCTCCCCAAGGGTAGCGCTAACCAGGTTCGGCTAGGTCTTCGCAAATTCCAGAGCAATCTCTCGAGCTCGCGCCCAGTCGTGGATAATAAAATCCATCTCAATCTTGGCTCTGAACCGCGTCATGCGCGGAACACTGCCAGCTGGGACCGACAAGCCCGCAGTCGCGCCGGGATACCCATCTGTCCCTTCGCCGTGACGACACAGGTCGGGCGCTCGTGCCCCGGGCGGTTATCCCCCGTCGGGACGACGGTCCCTGGGAGTGCGCTTCCGGCCCACACGGGACCACCCACCAACAGACGTCCGCCGTCCACACTCCCCTGCGCTTCGCACAACCCGCCCGGTCCGTCTGCCGCTGGTCGTGGGAAGGGTCGGCCGCAGGCCGATCCCGGAGGGACGCGAAGCGCCCCTCCCGCGACCGAGGCAGCCGGCACGCTGATCGGGGTGGGAAGCGCGTCGCCGGCCGGTACCGCGAGCGTGCCGACGTAGGAGCCGCATTCCGTTCCGCAGCCATGGGTCATGGCAGCCAACCGCGCGCCGCGCCGTCACCGGGGCACCTGCCGCCAGTCCCCATCCAATCCCCAAAAGGTGCAACAAGACCCATCTGTCTCCGAACGTCACCAACCATGAAAAGTGCAGGTAACGAGCCATATCAACCAGGAGCCACAGGTCCTCAATCACGCCGGGGGAGTTCGCGATGTACTACGACATCTGATGCGGACCGGGCCGGTGACCTGCGCAGAGCAGGTCACCGGCCCTTCTCGTGCTCTCGATCTGCTCCCAGCGCAGATGATCACCGCGGTCACCGCGGGAGCGCAGTACCCCGACGACGGTCCGGGTGGCTTCGTCCCGGTCGGGTCACGGGTGTCCGTGGGTTCAGCGTCGTGGTGGCCGAGCCGTGCCGGAGCCGGTGCTGCACCGCCTTCACGTCCGACCCCGAGACGTCAGCAACGAGGCACAGGAGTGCCGCAGGTCGTGGAACCGGAAGTCCTCCGGTAGGCCGACGCCCTTCCGCCGGGCCGCCAGCACCGCCCGCTCGATCGCCCAGGTCGACGACGGGCCCCGCATCCCGTCGGTGACCACGGTGTGTCCGGGGAATCGGCGCATCGCTGCAGCCAGCTGGTCGACGAGCTCGACCGGGATCGGGATCGACTCGCCGCTCATCGCCGACTTGAGCGGCATGGCGCCGGCCTGCTGAACCGGGGTGACGACACCTGCCTCGAGGTCGACGTCGACGACCCGAAGGCCGACCACCTCGGCGGTCCTCAAGCCGGCGAAGGCTCCGAGGAGCATCGCAGGCCGCAGGTGTTCTGCGACGGCGTCGTGCAGGGCGAAGACCTGATCGGTCGTCGCCACGTAAGGCCTCGCGCGTCCCGCCGGCGGCGAGGTCCGCCGCGAGCAGGGCGACCGGACGAGTAATCCATCGTGAACCGCGTCCGCCATCACCTGCGACAAGCGACGGTGCAGCTGGATCGCTGACCGTGAAGACGGCCTCGCGCCTGCTGCGGCGGGTGACCGCGTGACGGGGCCAAGGACGAGTCCGCGGAGCTGCGGGACCTGCGCCGGCGCAACAAGTTGCTCGAGCAGGAGAACGAGATGTTGCGGCGGGCGACGGCGTCGTTCGCCCGCGACGTCCTCCCAACGTGATCTACCCGTGGTCCGTGAACTCGCCGCCGAGCAGATTCCTGTCGCGGTGACCTGCCGGATACTCGGCTTCTCCGCAGGCCTTCTACAAGTGGTGCGCCAATCCGGTGAGTCAGCGTGACTGGGACGACGTGCATCTGATCAACGCCGCGGTCGACATCCATCACGACGATCCGGAGTTCGGCTACCGGCTCATCGCCGACCAGCTGGCTGCAGGAGAAAAGTCGGACGTTCGCGCTTGTCTACGGCAAGCCTGCGCAACACCTGGAGGACTTTGGAGTCAACTTGCGGGGACTGCCAGCTCAGCCAAGGTCCCGGTGTGCGGCGGCCGGTCAGATGCAGGAGACGTTGTAGTCGAACTCCGTCGTGTACTGGGTCAGCTCGATGACCCCGCCCGGCGTTAGCGGCGCCACTCCGCAGGTCGCCTGCGCATCCCCCCGTGTGGACCCGCCGGGACGCCAGTTGGACAGCCCGTTCAGGCTGCTGGTCGAGTCGACACCGTTCCCGATGATCTGGTTCCACTGGGCACGCGTCGAGTACAGCCCAACCCCGCGGGAACCGATGGAAGTGAAGTAGTCCGTCATCCCCTCGAGGACGGCGGCGTTTCGGATGCCGCCACCGGCGGTGTAGTCCCAGCTGTTGGCCACCTCCACGTCCAGCCACCACATGTACTGCTCCGGGTGGCTGATGCCGCGGCTGGTGGCGTCTTCGTACGCTCGATCCCACCCGTACTGGTAGGCGCACGCGCGGGAGTTCGAGCCGTCACAGATTCCGTAGTGGTTGCTGCCGGATCGAGGCCACAAGCCCCCACCTGCCGGGTTGGCGGTGTTCACGTACAGCTGGACGTCGTCGTGCACGGTCCCGCCGGTCGACCCGGCCGCCCAGGCCAGCTGGGTAGCCAGACAGGGGTTGGTGGTTGAGGGCGTGCCGCCGTTGACGCCTACGAGGGCGAACGCCTGTCCGGTCGGCAGCGGCTTTCCGCACTGCGGATATGACACGTCGACTCCCTGGAGCGGGCCCTCGGACGGTGCTGCGTGAGCGATGCCGGCGGACCACGGTATGGCGAGTAGGAGCGCGGCGACGAGCGCTGCCCCTGCCCACTCGAGCCACCGTCGACGTTCGGCGCTCCGCTTGACCGCTGGTGATCGACCGAAGACGCACACGCGCGCCCGGCAGCGAACGGGGTTGGGCAGCGTGATCATCAACGATCTCCCTCTTCGCCGCGTGGCTCGGCGAGATGGAGGCAACATTGGCGAGTCCCTCAGGTATCTGTCAAACGGCCCCGCGGCGGCCCGACCGCAGCCGTTCGGCGCCCTGAAGCTGAACCACCCCGGCGAGTTCGGAGACCCAGGGTGTTGAGACTCCGACCGTCTGCTGGGCGGGGTGTTGGCCGTAGAAGATCTGTTCGTACTCGACCGGGGTGAGGTCGTGGCAGGCGGTGTGCAACCGCTGGTTGTTGTGCCAGTCGACCCATTACAGGGTGGCCGGCTCCACGTCGTCGATGTCCTTCCAGGGCCCGCGACGGCGAATGAGTTCGGTCTTGAACAGCCCGATCTGGCTCTCGGCTAGGGCGTTGTCCAGCGCGTCGCCGACGGTGCCGACGCTGGGTGTGGCGCCGGCGGCCGCGAGACGCTCGGTGAAGGCAATGGAGGTGTCCTGCGACCCGGCGTCGTAGTGGCATACGAGCCCCCCAGGTCGTTCACGCCTTCTCGGGCGCGGGTCCAGATCGCTTGCTCGAGGGCGTCGAGTACCAGCTCGGTGCGCATCGAGGTGGCCGCCCGCCAGCCCAGAATCCGCCGGGAATGGCAGTCGAGGACGAAGGCGACGTAGACGGTGCCCGACCAGGTCGCCACGTAGGTGAAATCAGCGACCCACACGGCATCGGGCCGAGCCGGAGAGAAGCGGCGTTGCACCATGTCAGCCGCTCGCGGCGTACTCGGATCGGCGATGGTGGTGCGATGCCGGCGGCCGCGGCGGGCGCCTTCCAGACCCAGTTCCCGCATGAGCCGTTCCACCGTGCAGCTGGCCGCCGGCATGCCCTCGCGGTTGAGGGCCAGGCACACTTTCCGCGCGCCGTAGACGCCGTAGTTCGCATCCCAGATCCGGCTGATCTCGGCCTTCAGTTGCTCGTCTCGCACGGCTCGATCAGACCGCCGGGTGCGGGCGTCGTAGAAGGTGCTGGGGGGATCGGCGTTCCGTGCTCGCTGAGCACGCGGCAGATCGGCTCGACCCCCAGCGCAGCCCGTCGGCCATGTGCCGGTCGGCGTGCTCGGCCACGAACCTCACGAGATCCGGTGTGGCCGGTCGAGCTCGGGTGCGAAGGAACCCGCCGCCGCCTTGAGATCTCATTGGCCCGACGCAGCTCTTTGACAGCGGCCTTCAGCCGGCGCAGCTCCGCGGATTCCTCGCTGGTCACGCCCGGGGGGAGACCGGCGTCGACCTCGGCCCGGCGGATCCACTTGCGCACCGTCTCGGTGGTGCCGATGCCCAGCTTCTGGGCGACCGAGCGCATCGCGTCCCACTCCCGACCTGTGGTCAGCGCGGCACTCGGCGACCAGCCGCACCGCCCGCTCCCGCAACTCCGGTGGGTAGCGCCCGTGGCGTCCTGCCATGACTCCATCCTCCTCGAGGACTGGAGTCTCCGGACTTGCCGGGATGGTTCAGTACAGGGCGCCCTTGTCGTATTCGTTGCGGATCTGGGTGCCCTGGCACGGGCGGGAGAGCAGCTGAGGCGTGCCCATCAGGTAGCGAGAGGGCGCCCGCGGCCAAATGGCGCGGTTGGCGGAATTCGGCGCGCTCGACGACTATTTGTACCAGGCGGGCTAGCTGTGCCGGATGGACCTCTACCGGTACACGGGCTAGAACACGCGACGCGGGGGTGGCAACCGGTGGTGGTTTTCCTGCTCACGGTGTTCACGGCACTGGTTCTGCTGGCGGCTGGCTTCCTGCTCGGGGTGTTCTGGCTGCGCGACGAGCACGCCCGGCTGACCGCGTTGCGCGAGGAGGTCGAGCGCAAAACCGTGATGATGAAGCAGCTGGCCCATGGCGATGTGCCGCCGTGACGTCGCGCGGTGAGGTACCGGCAACCAGTCACCCCCATCAGATCGACACAACTGTGCTACACCGCCGGCGTTTCCGGCAGTCGAGGGGTGCTCGAGAAGCGATTAGGGGACGGCGACACCAGATCGGCTCGTCCGTGCTCGCATCCTGGAAGCCTCGTCACGTCCGTGACGGCTCATCGCGCTCTGCATAATAGGAACGACGTGGCATAACAGGAGCGACGTGCGTCCACCAGGGACACCTCCGAAGTGTCCCTATTGGGCTCGCATGAAATGTGCATCTCGGGCTCCCGCGCGCGCGGGGCTTGATCTCGATGCGCAACCACGGTCGACGCGACTGACCGACTGCTGGCTGAATTGTCCACCGATGTCAGTCCGGCCGAGCCTGTTGAAGCCGGACTTTCCCCTTCACTACGCATTCCGCAAACCCGGACTCCGCCGCTCCCGCTTCCCCATTCGGCGCTTCGGCACACGTGACCGCCGAGTTCGCCCAAGCCATACAAGACGAGCCGAAGAGCTCAGTCAAAAGGAAGGGTCCTCATCTGTGTCGGCTCATGCTGCTTGCCGGTCCTGGCCTTGGAGCCGGCACACGTCGGCGCGGACGCTGGCTGGTGGTCCTGGGCGGTGAGGTAGCCGCACACGGGACAGTAGAAGCCGATCAGCTCGCCGCCGGCCGATCGGTGGGAGGGGTCCTGGGCGTCGTGCCGGTCCAGCGCCACCAGCATCCTCGCTCCTGCGCTTTGAGGTGGGTCGGTACCTAGCAGGCGTCGCCGTCCCCGGGCGCTGCGCACGTCTGCGTCCCTCGGGCGGCCGGTCATCCGAGTCAGGACGGCGGATGGGTCAGCGTGAGGCAGATCCGGCACAGCGGCCAGTCCTCATCGCCGTCATCAGGCCAGCGCCAGTCGCGCGGGTCCAGCAGGGTGACCGGGGCCAGGCACAGCGCCCGGCCGAGGATCAAGCCGGCGTCGTAGGCGCAGGAACGGGCTCACTCGTGAGGCTTCAACCACTCCGGCAGGTCGCCCCCCTCCCCCCAGTACTGCGTCCACGTCCTCACTGGCTCCTTCGCCGCATTCCCGACTTCCTGTTCAGGGGCTTCTAGTTCCTGACGTCTCGCTACCACAAAGTTTCGACGGTATTCGGCATGCTGGCCACGGTCCCAATGCACCTGCTCGCCGGAGGTCGAGGGAAGAGTCCCGGCCGGCTTGTAGCAGCCGAGGTCAAGATTTGTATCCGTATGACAGTTTGTGCTGAATTCGAGAACGTTCCCGATCATCCCTAACTCGTCGAGTAAACGCCGAGCCTAAATCGCGACATCTACCCCTGCCAGCACATAAACCCGGCTGAACAGGGTTTCGACATTGTCGTTGGCCCCTTGGATTGCCAGGAGTTGAGGCGCGTCCGGGTACGGAAGCTCGAGACGCCGTGTTTCGCCTGCATCGTCAGGTGGAAGGAATGGCCCCATCAGCTGTCGAGCTTCATCCACGGCGGTCAAGTACTCGCTATAAGCAGTGACGCGTTGCGTCTGCAAGAACTCGCGATTGGACCTCTCATCCTCTCGATCTGCCGTGATGTTGTTCCATACCACACCCCACCGAGACCGATGGCGGCAGCGAGCAGTCCGGCAAGCACACCGCTGACGGCACCTAGCCGTGCAGCCCTCCAGTCCACCTGGCGGTTCTTGCGGCCCTCGCGCTCCTCGGCCGTCGCTCCCCCGCCGCTAGCGCTCGACACGAGCGGAGGGTGATCACTCGTTTCAGTTCGACGGCAGATGGCGGTAGCAGATGAGGACGCAGGCCAGTTGGAGTAGTCCGTGGTGGATGTCGCCGCGTCGCTCGTAGCGGGTTCGCAGCCGTTTGAAGGCGTGCAGCCAGGCGAAGCTGCGCTCGACGACCCAGCGCTGTCTGCCCGGGCCGGAGCCGTGGGCGACGCCGCGGCGGGCGTTCGCGGAGTGATGCCACGGGCGCGCAGCTGTCGGCGGTAGCTGAGGTAGTCGTAGCCGCGGTCGGTGAACAGCTCTCGCGGTCACCGGCGGGGTCGGCCGCGCCGGCCGCGGATCGGCGGCACCGCGTCGACCAGCGGGATCAGCTGGGTGAGCTGATGGCGGTTGCCGCCGGTCAGGGTCACCGCCGGCGGGATCCTGTGGGCGTCGCGGATCAGGTGGTGCGGGCCCCGGGGGCGGCTGCTCAGAATTCCGAGTCCAGGTGGCCCAGCAGGGTCGGGGCGTCCCAGGTGGGTGGCGGCATGATGCGGCGGATGGTCAGCAGCGGCTGCGCGGTGTCCGGGGGGTCGGAGAGCTGGAAGGCCGCCCGGTATCCCGCCGCGGCGACGTG
>NZ_FPBA01000051.1 GCF_900116515.1 Geodermatophilus amargosae | reverse complement strand
CACCGCCTGAAGACCTTCGCCCGCGGCTGGCGGTTCCACATGAGCCCCGACGGCGTCCTCACCGTGACGACGCCCTCCGGGATCACGCGGACGACGCGCCCGCCGGGCCTGCGACCACCACCTCCCGACGACACCGGCCCACCGGGACCGGACGGCGCCGACACTCCGGACGACGACCCGCCGCCGTTCTGACATGAGATGACGGCCGGTCTGCTGGGCGGTCCTACGCCCAGCGGGCCAGCGCCGTGCTGGTGCCGGGCGCCACGACGGTGAACCCGGCGTCGACGACCTCCACGGCGGCCTGTGGACGCAGCCGCGTCCAGCGGGCGACGTCCGGGTGCTCTACGACCACCGGGAAGCCGGCCGCGGACCAGGCGGCCAGCCGCCGTGCGGGAATGCGCATCGCGGTCAGCTGCGCGGCGTGGCCGCAGGCCGCCGCGGCCTTGCCCAGCGGCAGGAACGGCTCGGGGCAGACCGACACCACGACCGGGCCGCCGGGCGCCGGGTCGGCAGTCCGCAGGACGTCCGGGTCGTCGAGCTCGCTGCCCGACAACTGCAGTCTCGCGACCTCGCGCGGGATCTCGTCCAGCGCCGTCGGCACCAGCGCACGGACCTCGGCGCCGGCTGCCGAGGCGGTCACGCCGGGGAGGGCCTCGACCCGCTCCCAGGCCACTCCCCTGGCCCGCCGGCAGTGCTTCCGGATCGCCCCGTCGGTCCACCGCCGCACCTGCGGGTGCCACTCCCCGTCCGCCAGCGCCCGGTCGTCGGCGAGCAGCCGCACGACCGCGACACCTGCGGCCGTGCAGACGGCGGTCCGGGTCGGCGGCGCGGACCTCTCGACCCGCACGACCAGCTGCATCGCCCAGGGCACCTCGCCCGGCGGGTCCTCGACCACGCCCCCACCCTGCCGACCAGGGGGCGGCGGCCGGCACGTCGGGTCCCGGATGCCCGTGACGCGGCGTCGTACGGCAGGGGCACCGGCTCGGTTCCACGTGGAACCGGGCCGTGTTGCATCGGTGTGACGATCGTCCTGACGCGTCGCGGGAGCCGGGCGACCGGTGTTGGATCGAAGCCATGTGCGGCCTCTCCGGCGAGATCAGGTTCGACGGCTCCCTGGCCGACACCACCGCGGTGGCGCGGATGGTCGAGGCGCTGGTCCCCCGCGGACCGGACGGCCAGGGCCAGTGGAGCGCCGGCCGGGTGGCGTTCGGCCACCGCCGGCTGTCGGTCATCGACCTGTCGGCCAGCGGCTCGCAGCCGATGGTCGACAGCGAGCTGGGCCTCGAGGCGGTCTTCAACGGCTGCATCTACGACTACAAGGAACTGCGCGCCGAGCTCGAGGGCCACGGCTACCGCTTCTTCTCCACCAGCGACACCGAGGTCCTGCTCAAGGGCTACCACCACTGGGGCGTCGACTTCGTCGACCACCTGCACGGCATGTTCGTCGTGGTCATCCACGAGCGGGACACCGGCCGCGTGGTCATGGCCCGCGACCGGCTGGGCATCAAGCCGCTCTACCTGTCGGAGACCCCGGGCCGGCTGCGGTTCGCCTCGTCGCTGCCGGCCCTGCTGCGCGCCGGCGACGTCGACACCTCCATCGACCCGGTCGCGCTGCACCACTACCTGACCTGGCACGCCGTCGTCCCGGCGCCGCGCACGCTGCTCAACGGCGTCCGCAAGCTGCCGCCGGCCACCGTCCGCGTCATCGAGGCCGACGGCACCAGCCGCGAGCACCGCTACTGGGAGCCCACCTACGAGCGGCGCCCCGAGCACGCGGGCTGGTCGGCGCGCGACTGGGAGGACGCGATCGAGGAGGCGCTGCGGGTCGCCGTCCGTCGTCGCCTGGTCTCCGACATCCCGGTCGGTGTGCTGCTCTCCGGCGGCCTGGACTCCAGCCTGATCGTCGGGCTGCTCGCCCAGGAGGGGCAGAGCGACCTCGCCACCTACTCGATCGGTTTCGAGACCGTCGGCGGGCACGCCGGCGACGAGTTCCGCTACTCCGACGTCATCGCCGAGCGGTTCGGGACCGACCACCACCGCATCCGCGTCTCCTCCGACGAACTGGCCGCCGCCCTCGGCCACGCGATCGGCGCGATGGCCGAGCCGATGGTCAGCCACGACGTCGTCGCCTTCGACCTGCTGTCGGAGCGGGTGAGCCAGTCGATCCGGGTCGTGCAGTCCGGGCAGGGCGCCGACGAGGTCTTCGCCGGCTACCACTGGTACCCGCCGCTGGCCGACGTCGACCGCGGCGAGGCCGTCGAGCGCTACGCGGGGGCCTTCTTCGACCGCCGCTCGGAGGACATGCGCGCGCTGGTCGGCGAGCGCTACGCCGTCGACGGCGACCCGAGCCTGGAGTTCGTCCGCGACCACATGTCCCGGGCCGGCGCGCAGACCGCCGTCGACGCCGCCCTGCGCCTCGACAGCGAGGTCATGCTGGTCGACGACCCGGTCAAGCGGGTGGACAACATGTCCATGGCCTGGGGTCTGGAGGCCCGGGTGCCCTTCCTCGACCACGACCTGGTGGAGCTCGCCGCGGCCTGCCCGCCGGAGCTCAAGCTCGCCGACGGCGGCAAGGGCGTGCTCAAGGCGCTCGGACGCCGGATCATCCCGCCGGAGGTCATCGACCGCCCCAAGGGCTACTTCCCGGTGCCGGCCATCACCCACCTCGAGGGCAAGGTCCTCGGGCTGGTGAAGGACGCGCTGTCCAGCGACGCGGCGCGCGAGCGGGCGCTGTTCCGCCCCGAGTACGTCTCCCGGCTGGTCGAGGACCCCAACAGCGAGCTCACGCCGCTGAGGGGGAACAAGCTCTGGCAACTGGGTCTGCTGGAGCTGTGGCTGCAGAACCACGGGGTCTGAGGAGGACACCGTGGCGCTCCCCCGGCTCGCCGGACACCGCCGCCGCACGACGGTGGCGGGCACCCCCGACCTCACCGGCCGCAACTGGACCCGGCCCTCCGAGCACCAGCTGGAGGGCATGGACAGCGACGTCGTCCTGGACCTCGCCTGGGGACGGCTGGTCTTCGGCCAGACCTTCGCCGAGATGCGCAACATCCTCGCCGCGCTGCGCGCCGAGGAGACCGGTCAGCGCGACATCTGCATCTACGCCCGCGACCCGCACGTCCTCGTGGGCCTGGCGCCCGACGAGCTGTTCATCGACCCCAGCTACACCTACCGGCTCGACCTGTACCGCTACCGGCCCCGCCCCGAGCTCATCCGCGGCGTCTTCGTCCGCACGGTGACCTCGCTGGAGGACATGCAGGCGATCAACGAGATCTACGCCCGCAACCGCATGGTGTCCGGCGACCCGGAGACCATGTGGGCCAACCACCGCACCCGCTGCTTCACCTACCTCGTCGCCGAGGACCGGCGGACGCGGCGGATCGTCGGCACGGTCACCGGCGTCGACCACGTGCTGGCCTTCGGCGACCCGGAGGGCGGCACCAGCCTCTGGTGCCTCGCCGTCGACGCCCAGAGCGCCCCGCCCGGCACCGGCGAGGCCCTGGTCCGGGTGCTGGCCGAGCGCTACGTCGGCCGCGGCCGCTCCTACGTCGACCTCTCGGTCATGCACGACAACTCCGGGGCCATCGCGCTGTACCGCAAGCTCGGCTTCGCCCGGGCGCCGGCGGTGTGCGTCAAGCGCAAGAACCCGATCAACACGCCGCTGTTCGCGGCCCGCCCGCCGGGGGTGACCCAGCTCAACCCCTACGCCCGGATCATCGCCGACGAGGCGCTGCGCCGCGGGATCCGCGTCGAGGTGACCGACGTCGAGTTCGGCGAGATGCGGCTGTCGCTCGGCGGGCGGCGGGTGCTCACCCGCGAGTCGCTGTCGGAGTTCACCACCGCCGTCGCCATGAGCCGCTGCGACGACAAGCGGGTGACCCGCCGGATCGTCGAGGCCGCCGGCGTGCGCGTGCCGCGCGGCGTCACCGTGCCCGAGGACGATCCCGGCCCGGCGCTCGACCTGCTGGCCGTGTGCGGCGAGCTGGTGGTCAAGCCCGCCCGCGGCGAGCAGGGCAAGGGCATCACCGTGGGCGTGACGACAGCGGACGAGCTCGACCGGGCCGTGGCCGCGGCGCGGCTGTTCTGCCCCGACGTGCTCGCCGAGGAGCTGGTCCCCGGCGAGGACCTGCGCGTCGTCGTCATCGACCACGAGGTGGTCGCCGCCGCGGTGCGCAAGCCCGCGGAGGTCGTCGGCGACGGCCGCCGCACGGTCACCGACCTGGTGCGCGAGACCAGCCGGCGCCGGGAGCGGGCCACCGGCGGGGAGTCGCGGATCCCGCTCGACGACGTCACCGCCGACGTCGTCCGGGCCGCCGGGTACGCCATGGACGACGTCCTCCCCTCCGGCGAGCGGCTGCGCGTGCGGCGGACGGCGAACCTGCACACCGGCGGCACGATCGAGGACGTCACCGACCGGCTCGACCCGGCGATCGGCCAGGCGGCGGTGCGGGCCAGCCGCGCCATCGGCATCCCGGTCACCGGCATCGACTTCCTCGTCCCCGACGTCGAGGGCCCCGACGCGGTGTTCGTCGAGGCCAACGAGCGGCCCGGGCTGGCCAACCACGAGCCCCGGCCGACCGCCGCGCGCTTCGTCGACCTGCTCTTCCCGGAGACCCGCCGCCGGTGACAGCGGCCGAGGCATAGGAAGCTTCACGCACGTCTCGGCCCCCGATACGTGGGGAGAGCTTCCTATGCCTGGGAGGTACGGGTGGCGTACGTGCTCGCGGCGCTGGGCGGGGCGCTGGGGGCGCTGGCGCGGTGGGGCGTCGCCGAGGCGCTCCCCTCCCCCGACGGCGGCTGGCCGTGGGCCACGCTGCTGGTCAACCTCACCGGCTGCCTGCTGATGGGCGTCCTCCTCGGGGCGCTCGCCGCACGCGACCCCGAGCCGGCCTGGGCGCGGCCGTTCCTCGCCGTCGGGGTGCTCGGCGGCTACACGACGTACTCGGCGTTCGCGATGGAGGTCGTCGGGCTCACCGACGCCGGCGCGATCGCCCGGGCGCTCGGCTACGTGCTCGTCTCGGTCCTCGGCGGCGTGCTCGCCGTGGCGGCCGGGATCCGGGCGGTGCGCGGCCGGGGGCGCCCGTGACCCCGCTGCTGGTCGCGGCCGGCGCGCTCGTCGGCGCCCCGCTGCGGCTGCTCGCCGTCCGGCTGGCGGGCCGCGCCGGGCGCGACCCGGCGGCGGCCACCCTCGTCGTCAACGTCGCCGGCGCGGTGGTCCTCGGAGTGCTGCTGGGCCTGCGCGACGTGCCGGCCGGGGTCCTCGCCCTCGTCGGCACCGGCTTCTGCGGCACGCTGACCACCTTCTCCGGCTTCGGTGCCGACGTCGTCCGGCTGGTCGAGGAGCGCGCCGTCGTCCGGGCGGTCTCCTACGTCGCGGCCACGCTGGTGATCGGCCTCGCGGCCGCGGCCGCCGGTTACCTCCTGGTCCGCTGACCGCCCGGGGGTGCCTGCTGGGCGCGTCCTGGATAGGGTCGGGACCGGTATGACCGGCTCAGACGCAGGAGACGTGCGAGCGGACAGCCCCGTCGTCGTCGTGGCCAACCGGCTGCCCGTCGACCAGGTGACCGACCCCGACGGGACGACGCGCTGGCAGCGCAGCCCCGGCGGCCTGGTCACCGCCCTCGAGCCCTTCGTCGCCGGTCGCGGCGGCGCGTGGGTGGGCTGGTCCGGATCGGCCGGCGAGGCGCCCGAGCCCTTCGAGTCCGGCGGGATGTCGCTGATCCCCGTCGAGCTCTCGGAGGAGGAGGTCGACCGCTACTACGAGGGCATGTCGAACGCCTCGCTCTGGCCGCTGTACCACGACGTGGTCGAGAAGCCGGAGTACCACCGCACCTGGTGGGACACCTACGTGCAGGTCAACAAGCGCTTCGCCGACCGGGCCGCGGAGGTCGCCGCCGACGACGCGATCGTCTGGGTGCACGACTACCAGCTGCAGCTGGTCCCGGCCATGCTGCGCCAGCGCCGCCCCGACCTGACCATCGGCTTCTTCCTGCACATCCCGTTCCCGCCCTACGAGCTGTTCACCCAGCTGCCGTGGCGCTCGGCGATCGTCGAGGGGCTGCTCGGCGCGGACCTGGTCGGCTTCCAGCTGCCCAGCGCGGCGACCAACTTCGTCCAGCTGGCCCGGCGGCTGCACGAGCTGCCCACACGCGGCCCGGCGATCGAGTACGACGGCCGGACGGTGATCGCGCGCGCGTTCCCGATCTCCATCGACGTCGCCGCCTTCGACCAGCTGGCCTCCTCGCCGGAGGTCCTGGCCCGCGCCAAGGAGATCCGCGCCGAGCTCGGCGACCCGGACAAGATGATCCTGGGCGTCGACCGGCTCGACTACACCAAGGGCATCAGCGTCCGGCTCAACGCCTTCCAGGAGATGCTCGAGGACGGCGTCGTCGAGGCGCCGGGCACGGTCATGGTGCAGGTGGCCACACCCAGCCGCGAGCGGGTCGAGCACTACGTGCACATGCGCGAGACGATCGAGCAGCAGGTCGGGCACATCAACGGGGTGTTCGGCTCGATCGGCAGCCCGGCGGTGCACTACTTCAACCAGTCGATGCCGCGCGAGGAGCTGGCCGCTCTCTACCGCGCCGCCGACGTCATGCTCGTGACGCCCTACCGCGACGGCATGAACCTGGTGGCCAAGGAGTACGTCGCGGCGCGCAGCGACCACGGCGGCGCGCTCGTCCTGTCCGAGTTCGCCGGGGCCGCCGCCGAGCTCCGGCAGGCGTTCCTGGTCAACCCGCACGACATCACCGGCGTCAAGAACCAGCTGCTGCGCGCGCTGCGGGTCGAGCCGGCCGAGGGCGCCCGCCGGATGCGCGCGATGCGGCGGTACCTGGTCAAGCACGACCTCGACCACTGGGCGTCGTCGTTCTTCGACGCGCTGCGGGCCCAGGCATGACGGTCCCTCCCGACCTCGCGACCGCGCTGGCCGGCCTGGCCGGGCGCCGCCCGCTGCTGGTCGCCACCGACTACGACGGGGTCCTCTCCCCGCTGGTCGGCGACCCCGGTGCGGCGGGGCCCGCTCCCGGCGCCGCCGAGGCGCTCGCGCGGGTCGCCGCCGCCGACGGCGTCACCGTCGCGCTGGTGAGCGGCCGCGGCCTCGAGGACCTGCAGGCGGTCAGCGGCTTCTCCGGTCCCTACCGTTGGATCGGCAGCCACGGCGCCGAGTTCGACGGTCCGCTCACCGGGCAGCTGGCCGGCCGCCGCGACGCGCTGGCCGAGACGCTCGCGCCGCTGGTGACCGCCGTCCCGGGTGCGCTGCTGGAGGTCAAGCCGGCCAGCGTCGCCGTCCACGTGCGGCAGGTCGCCGACCCCGGCGCGGCAACCGCGCTGCTGGCGTCCGCGGATGCGGCCGTGGATCCGTCACTGACGAAGAAGCCGGGCAAGGCGGTGCTCGAGGTCGCGGTCACCGACGCCGACAAGGGCAGCGCCGTCACCCGGCTGCGCGGCGAGCTGGGCACGGCCGCCGTCGTCTACCTCGGGGACGACCGCACCGACGAGGACGTCTTCCGGAGCCTCGGCCCGGACGACGCCGGCATCAAGGTCGGCGAGGGCGAGACCGCCGCGCGGTACCGGGTGGCCGACCCCGATGCCGTCGTCGCGACGCTCCGGCAGCTGGCCGACCTGCTCTCCTGACCCGTCCCGCCTGACTGGCTGCGGCGCGTCGCGGCGCGGCGGGAGACGACCGTCCGCGGCGCGGACGCCGACCCGTCGCTGCGAGGTCGACACGTCGCCCCTCCCCCGCTGCCGCCTGCGCGGATGCCGCGAACGACCGCCGGTGACCACCGGGCGCCGTCGACTCGGCGACGGCGCAGCGCACGGTCCCCGCCCGCCGCACAACGATCCGTCCGCGGCCGTTTCCCGTGCCGCCGCGTGGGCAGCGCCGGCCCCCACCATTCCTCCTGCACGCCGATCCCCTGTCGCAGCGTGCACAGGAGCCCTGGAGGCACTCGTGAGCGCCGCATCCCCCTCGCGTCCGGCCGGCTGGTTCGCCGACCGCCCGCTGTCGGTCAAGTTCGGCGCACTGGTCGCCGTCGGCACCCTGTCGTTGGGCGGGTTGCTCGCCGCGACGACGCTCGGCCACGGAGCCGTCCGCGAGCAGCAGCAGCGCACCGAGGCGCTCAACGACGCGCAGGAGCTCGTGCTGCAGCTCGACACCCGGGCCAGCGAGCTCAAGGTCGACGGCTTCAAGGCGATCGTCCGCGACGTCCCCGCCGAGCAGCTGGCCGAGCTGGCCGACGACATCGCCACGCCGGAGGCGCTGCTGGACGAGCTCGCCGGCATCGAGCTGACCGGCGACAGCGCCGCGGCCGTGGACGCCCTGCAGGACTCCTACGGCGACTACACCGACGCGATCACCGCCTTCGTCAACAGCGCCGTCGCCGACCAGGCGGGCACGCGGGTGCGCTGGGAGGACATCCAGGCCGCCAACGACCTCACCGACGCCGCCGTGGGCGAGGCGAAGGACACCCTGCAGGCCGAGGCCGAGGCCGCCGCGGTCACCCTCGAGGACACCGTCACCAGGTACGAGAGCATCGCCTACCTGGTGGCCGGGATCGGCTTCCTGCTGCTCGTCGGGCTGAGCTGGCTGACCGCCCGCTCGGTGATCCGGCCCGTGCGCACCGTGCAGGCCTCCCTCGAGGCGCTCGCTGAAGGCGACCTGACCCGCAGCACCGGCATCCGGTCCCGGGACGAGGTCGGGCGGATGGCCGACGCCCTCGATCGCGCCCAGACGACCCTGCGCGAGGTGCTGGACACCGTCGCCGCCTCCGCCGACGCCGTCGCGGCGTCCAGCGAGGAGCTGTCGGCGTCCTCGGCGCAGATCTCGGCCTCGGCCGGCGAGACCTCCGCGCAGTCCGGTGTCGTGGCCACCGCCGCGGAGGAGGTGTCCCGGTCGGTGCAGACCGTGGCCGCCGGCGCGGAGCAGATGGGCGCGAGCATCCGGGAGATCGCCACGAACGCCGCGGAGGCGTCGGCTGTCGCGGCCCGTGCGGTGACCGCCGCGGAGACGACGACGGCGACGGTGGCGAAGCTGGGTGAGAGCTCGGCCGAGATCGGCAACGTCGTCAAGGTGATCACCTCGATCGCCGAGCAGACGAACCTGCTGGCGCTGAATGCCACCATCGAGGCCGCGCGGGCCGGGGAGGCGGGCAAGGGCTTCGCGGTGGTGGCCAACGAGGTCAAGGAGCTGGCGCAGGAGACGGCCAAGGCGACCGAGGACATCGCCCGCCGGGTGCAGGCCATCCAGGGCGACACCACCGCCGCGGTGAGCGC
>NZ_FPBA01000055.1 GCF_900116515.1 Geodermatophilus amargosae | reverse complement strand
CGCAGGCATCCGGCTCGTGCACCACGACCTCGTCTGGCTGCGCGACCTGGTGCAGCGTGCGGCGCTCCCCGCCCGACTGCCCGTCGGGCCTGTGCGCCGAACGCCGCCTCTTTCACGACCCGCCGTCCACTTCGACGCGGCCTGGGGGAGTGAGATCGGACGTGTCGAGGGGTACCGCCTAGCAGCCGAGGTGCTCGCGCGTCACATGATGCAGCACCGAGGGGACCGCGACATCCTCATCTACGCCTTTGCCAACAACTGCCGCCACCACTTTGAGCTGCGCCTGCAGTTGCTCCTGGACGTCTTGCAGCGCTATAAGGCTGAAGCAGCTACGCCGCTTCGCACTCACAACCTCGGGAAGTTGTGGGAGGAGACAAGGCGCAGGCTCGAAACGGTCGACGGCATTGAGACGGGAGCCGCACTGCAGGACACTGACAGGGTCATTAGCCAGCTCTACAGCGTGGACCCAGACGGTCAGAACTTTCGCTATTTCAGGCCGACGAACGGTAGTCCGGCTCTTGATGGTGAGGGACCTATTGATCTACTTGGCTTCCATGAAGGCTTGTCCGCAGCAGCCACGTTCCTGTCCGCCGCCCTCGAGGTCGTGTACATCAACGACGAGCGAAAGCGCGAGTTGGAGGCCGAATCGGGTCGGTAGACCTTGACGCCGCTAAACCGGCGCGGTTCCCGTCGATCGGGTCAGTCGTCGACGACGACCTCGTACTGGTCGGTGGTCGGAGGGATGCCGGTGTGGAACTTCGCGTTCACGACGGCGAGCTGGCCGACCGACTCGATGCCGAGCGCAGGGCGTCCGGTGGCGAGGGGCAGGCGGCGCTGGACCGGGATCCGGAGATCCACCGGCTGACGGGCCGCCTGCCCACAGCTTGTGCCCAGCGAATGGACCTGAGGAGTCGGCCCGTGACCCAAGTGGGTCACGTTGCTAGATCGGCGGCCCGAGGGGTTGTTTCACCAGGCGGCTCAAGCCGAGCGGCGTGACCTATTCATGCTCCCCGCCGGACGGCCTCGCCCAGGATTCCCGACAGCACCGTGCGGGCGGCCTTGGCCGCGCCGGACCCGTAGGCCTTGCGGACTGCCGTCAACAGTCGGTCGACGGCAGGCACGGTGAGCTCCCGCATGCGGAGCTGGCCGACGCCGGGCAGGACGTAGTTGCTGAGCGCGAAGCGGTACAGCCTCTTGGTGCCGGTGGCCAGGTCGCTGTCGTCGACCTCGGCCAGCCACTCCGCCGCCACGGTGGCCAGCCGGCTGTCGGCCGGTCCGTCCTTCATCGACGGACCCGTCGCGATCCCGCAGCGCCTCCCGCAGGCGGCGCTCGGCCTCCGCACGGGACCGCCCGTAGCGGGTGACGAAGCGACGGTGACCGTCGAAGTCGCGGAAGCTCGCCCGCGCTCGCACCCGGTCCTTGCCCACGACGAGGAAGCCGATCCGGCCGAAGGTTCCGACCGCGAGCGGCGGTCTCCCCATCGCTGCTCCTCGGTCCATACGGCGGTCACATGCGCGTCCTGGCTGATCGACCACCGTCCCGTTGGCTCGTCGGCGATGGGGTGTCACTCGCCGTTCTGTGGCCCGGAACTGTCTTGTGGAGAAGGCGCCTGCACTACAGGCAGGCAGGTGAATCTCCGGTCGGCCTCCAGTTCGCCTGCGGCGGGGCAAGCAACGCGGCTTGGGCCGTCGGGCTCGCTTCTCCAGTAGGGCCGTCGGACCGGCGGTCCGGAGGGGAGGTCTGCGCGTACGGCACCGCGTGCCGGCTGGCCCCGCTCTGACCGGCCTCGGGGTGTTTCGCGGGGTCGCAGCGACGGACGATCCCTCGGCTCACCAGGGGGCGGCGTAGTACCAGGCGGCGTCCAGGTCGGCGACCGTGTGGCCGTCCCAATCGATGTAGAGCTCCATCAGTTCCCGGCCGGGTTCGGTGAGACCCCACGCCTCCCACGCGACCTGGTTGCCCTCCGGGCTCTGCCGGTACCAGCCGCCCCGGTCGGTCGTCCGCGGCGCCGCCGGATCGGTGAGGGCGTCGAGCTGGGCGATCCGCCGATCCAGCGCGGCCTGGTCCGGGTACTGCAGGAAGTCGACGTAGATGCCCGACGGCAGGGCGCAGCTGACCACCGCCACGGCCGGCGACGTGCTGAGTGGCTCCCCGGTGCCGCAGGTGGCGTCCCCCCAGCCACCCGGGCCGGGTGCATCCGGCAGCAGGTCCCGGAAGGCCTCGGCGAGCTCGGCCGCGCCCAACCACGGGCTGACGTCGAGAACGACCGACACGGAGGAGGACCGGGCCTGGCCGTCGGCGTCGACGGCCACGACCGAGTAGTCGTGCGTGCCCGGGGGCGGGCCCTCGTCGAGGAACGACGTGCCTGCGGTCCGGGTCTCCAGCACCTCGTCGTCGCGGCGGACCTCGTAGTGCTCGGCGTTGTCGACCGCTGCCCAGGTCAGGGTCACCCCGGTCATCCCCACCTCGGCGGCGAGGTCAGCGGCGGGGTGGAGCGCGCTGACCACCGTCTCCGACGTCGCCAGGTCCGAGCGCTCGCCGTCCTCGGCGACCGCGGCTACGGAGTAGGTCACGCGGGTGCCGCTGCCCACCTCGCTGTCGAGGTAGGTCGTCCCCTCGGCCCGGCCGACGAGGACCCCGTCGCGGTGCACCTCGTAGGCGTCGGCGCCGGCCACCGGCTCCCACCGGACCTCGACGCCCCCGCTCTGCACGTCGACCCGGACCCCCTGAGGGCTGCCGACCCCCCACGGGCTCACGAACAGCAGGCCGGCCGTCGCCACCGCGGCGAGGAGCAGCAATGCGCCGAGGAGCCACGGCCAGCGCCGGCGACGTCCGTTCCCGCTCCCGTGCGATCCCCCGCCGTCTGCCTGCCCGGGCGGGTTCCACGGAGGAGGCGGGAGGGCCGCGGCCTGCTGCGGCGGCCACGACGACGGCGCCGTCGGCACCGGGAGGAGCGGCCAGGGAGCCGGCGGAGGCGAGTGCGGCCCGGCCGGCACCCCGGCCGGCACCACCGTGGTCGGGACCGGCGCGATGGCGCTCCGGACGGCCTCCGCGAGCGCGGTGCAGGACGGCGGACGGTCCTCCGGGTTCGTGGCGACCGCACGCTGCAGCGCAGCACGCAGCGCCGGCCGGCCGGGCGGGAGGACGTCCCAGGCCTCGTGCCGCGGGCCGGCGAGGACGGCGCCCATCAGCGCCAGCGACGAGTCCTGGTCGAACAGCCGCCGTCCGGTCAGCAGCTCGTACACCGTGCAGCCGAGGGCGTAGACGTCGACGGCAGCGGTGATCGGACCGCCGAGCAGCTGCTCGGGTGCGGCGTACGGGAGGCTCGCGGGCAGCGAGCCGGTGTCGGTCAGCCGGGTGGCGCCGCTGGCCTGAGCGATGCCGAAGTCCCCGAGGAGAGCCCGCTCGCCGCCAGTACCGCCCGGGGACAGCAGGATGTTGGCGGGCTTGACGTCACGGTGGACCAGACCCATGGCGTGGGCGTGGTCGAGCCCGCCGGCGACGGCCTCGAGGATCCGCAGCACGCGGACGGGCGCCATGGTGCCCTCACGCCGCAGTACCTGCTCGGCGTCGGGGCCGTCGACGTACTGCATGGTCAGCCACAGCCGTCCCTGCTCCCGCCCTCGGTCGTGCACCCGCACGAGCGCGGGGTGATCGAGGCTGCAGGCCAGCTCGGCCTCGCGCTCGAAGCGCGCGGCGAACGCGGGGTCGCCGGACAGATGGGCGTGGATGACCTTCATCGCGTCCTGCCGCGGGAGCCGCGGGTGCTGGACGAGGTAGACCGCCCCCATGCCGCCGGAGCCGAGCTGTCGGATCACGCGGTATCCGGCGAAGACACTCCCGGGAGTGAGCTCCATCGTTGCTCCCCGCTGCCGTCTCCGGCCGCCGCCGTCCTCTCCGGGAGCGGCCTCGTGCGGGCGGACGGTAGGTCGGCGCGGGGACCACGCGGCGGGGCACCGGTGCCGCGCACTCGGAACCCCACCACGTGCGCGCGTGGCGTGACCGTCGCCGCTGTCCGCGACGCGCAGGGTGACCGTTGCTACGAGTGGCGCCGATGATCACGGACCAGACGCTCATCCGGATCGGCCAGGCGGTGGCAGACCTGGTGGCATGCATGCTCGCCACGGGCTGTCGCATCGGCGAAGCACGCGGCGGCGGCACTGGAGACGCTGCGACCTGCCGCCGCCGCCGGCCGTGACCGGGACGACGGTCGAGGGTGACGGCTCGGGCCCCCACGGTGCCCGCCTGCAGTGCCACTCGGCGACGGCAGTTCCGAATCGGGTGCGGCGAAGCCCAGGTGCTACTGCAGCTGAAGGACCGCGCGAGCGTTGCGTACGGCCCGTCCCAGGTCGTCACACGTGGGGCCAAGTCCCTGGGCGTGGTGTTTGGCGGCTACCGCGTGATCGCTGGTCTGGTCAGGCGCTGAGCGCGAAGATGGTCACTTCCTCGGTGGTCTCGTCGGTGTCGTCGACCGGCCCCAGCCGGCAGCAGGCGAGGACGTCGAGGCCGAGGTAACGGCATCGGCCAGGAGTACATGCTCGAGTACGTCCAGACGCTCAACGCCGGCTCGCTGTTCGACAGGTTCACCGCTCGCCACGCGGCACCGGTTCCTCCCCGCAGCAGCTGACCCCCGGCACCATGTGGAGCCGCGCCACTCCAAGGGCTCCGACGGCCCTGACGTGGTGGCCGCGATGAGGGTCTCCGAGCAGCCCGGGTCCTGGCGTGGTCGTGCCTGGGGAGGCGAGGCTCTTCCTCTGGCCGGTCCGGCCTCGTGGTGAGGTGCGGAGCGGCCGTCGTCGTCGGTGAAGCGTGCGGGTTCAGTTGCCGCCGGGACAGTTGTCGGAGGACTTGCAGCTCGGCCCGCTGGGGGTCGGGCCGATCTCGAACCGAGTCGGTCAGGTGGGTCAGCCGCCCATCCCGGCATCGGCCACGACGGAGAACCACCGAGTCACGTTGGGCGCCGACTCCAGACCCTCGAGCACTGCGCGCTTGTCGAGGAACGCAGGATCGTCATGCCAGGCCATCCACTCCTCGCGGCTGTTCCAGGTGCCGACGATCACCCGCGTCAGGGGGTCGTCCTCGGGGGTCAGCAACTGGCCGGAGACCCAACCCGGCATGCGTTGGGCGGATGCGAAGCGTTCGCGCATCACTGCGTCCCACTCCTCTACGCCCCCGGATCGCAGCTTGCTGGTAGTCAGCACGGTCATCATCGCCCGCTCCCTCGCCGAAGGATCCGGTCCTGCCGGTTCTTCGGTGTCCGTGGCCCAGCCGGTGAAACCCCGATGCCTGGGATCAGCTGCATCCCAGGGAAGTTGCGTTCTGGACCGAGGGTGAGGCCCGCCAGTACGTGCTGCGCAGCAAGTGGGGCCGCGTTCAGCCCTCCGCCGAGGACGAGAACGCCTAACTGGCGCGGCACACGTGGGACGAGTACGCCGCGTGGCACCTCGCGCTCCCCGAGGGCGCCACCTACGGCACGAAGGCCCAGTGCGCTCTTGTCTACGGCGACTTCCGCCGCGTGCACCGCATCAGGATCATCGCCCGCCTTCGGCGAGGCCCCGCCGAGGATCTCGCCGCACCCGGAGGGCTTCGATCCGAGCACTGAGATGCTCCTATGCCTCGTCAAGCGGTCAGGACGTGGTGGATCTCGCGGGCGATGTAGCGCTTGAGGCAGCGGATGATCTCGAGGTTGCTCA
>NZ_FPBA01000054.1 GCF_900116515.1 Geodermatophilus amargosae | reverse complement strand
GGAGCTGTACACCGAGTTCCGGGAGCCGGGCTTCGCGCCGGCGCCGCTGCTCGAGCACCTGGTCACCGCCGGCTACCTCGGCCGCAAGACCGGCCGCGGGTTCCGGGACTACTCGCGGCGCTGAGGTGCCGCTGAGTGTCTCGTAGGGGACGACGGAGCAGCGGGGGGCGGCCGGGCGGCCGCCCCCCGCTGTCGCGTCCCGACCCGGTGGAGGAGGCCGCTGACGGCGACTGGGTCGTGCGGAGGGTGACCGGGTCGGCCACCGGCAAGACCTACCGCTGCCCGGGCTGCGACCAGGAGATCCGCCCCGGGACGCCGCACGTGGTCAGCTGGCCGGCCTACGCCCGCGACTCCGACCTCGAGCCGTGGGACACCGACTCCGCCGCCGACTGGCGCCGCCACTGGCACGCCGCCTGCTGGCGGGCCCGCGACCGCCGCCGCTGACCGGCCAGCCGGGCGAAGACGACGAGGTTGTCCTCGTAACTGCGGACCGAGCGGTCGAAGTCGCCGCCGCAGGTGATCAGCCGCAGCTGCGCGTCCGCCGTCGGCCCGTAGACGGCGTCGGTGGGGAAGGCGTCCTTCGGGTGCCTCTCGACCCGGGTGACGGCGAAGGTCGCGGTGCTGCCGTCGGCGCGGTCGACGAGCACCCGGTCCCCGGCGGCGAGCTCGCGCAGGCGGGAGAAGACCGCCGGCCCGCGGTGTGAGTCCACGTGCCCGGCGAGCACGGCGGGGCCGACGTCGCCCGGTGCCGGCCCGCCGGTGTACCAGCCGGCCGTCGCGAAGTCCGCCGGCGCCGCCAGCGCACCGGTGGCGTCGAGACCGAGGTCGACCAGGCCGCTGTCGAGCCCGATGGCCGGCACCCGCACCCGCGTGGGCGGCACGGCCGTGGGGGCGGGCTGCTCCTCGAGCACCACCGGTCCCGGGACGGTCGCCGTGGCGGCAGCCGTCCCGGCGGCCGGGAGGGGAGCCGCCGGCCAGGTCAGGGCGACCGCCCCGGCCGCCAGCACGAGGACGGCGAGGACCAGCCGCAGGACGCGCAGCCGGGTCCGGCGGGGAGCGCGGTGCCGCGACCCGCTCCCGGGAGCGCGGTGGCGGGCCGCCCGGCTCACCGGCGCCGGCGGCCGGCGGCGTGCCGCCCCGGGGCCCGCGCCGCGCCGGCCGCCGTGGTCCGCGCGGTCAGCAGGAACAGCCCCGCGCCACCGGCGAGCACGACGCCCGCGGCCGTGGCGGCGAGCGGCAGCGGCGAGGAGTCCGCCGTGCCACCCGCACCGGCCTCGACGCCGCCGGAGGGCACCACGCCGGGGCTCGCGGCGTCCAGCGCGGTCTGGACGGTCAGCCCGCCGCCGGGACGGTCGAGCACCAGGACGCTGTACACCGAGCCCGCGGCGACCTGCACGGGCAGCTCGGTGGCCTCGCCACCCTCCGGGGTCACGGTGACCGACGTGGCGCCCGCGGGGACGTCGACGTAGCCGGTCGCGTCGGCGAAGGCGAGGTCGGTGGCGACGGCCGGCCCGCCCGGGACCGCGACGTCGAGGGTCTGCGCGCCGGCCGCCGCGGCGACGACCCGCAGCCGCGCGCTGCCCGCGGGTGGCGGGGTCAGGTCGTCCTCGAGCACCTCGAGGCCGACGTCGGCGAAGGGGCCGACGCCGGCGACCGTGCGCGCGCTGTCCGCGCCGACCCCCACCGTGGTGGACAGCACCGGCGGGCTGGCCGGGTCGGCGCCGGCTCCGCGCATGCTGATCGCGTAGGTGCCGGACGGCACGGACTGGTACTCCGAGACCGTGCCGTAGCCGACCCCGGGGAACACCTGCCCGGCGGCGGGGTCGGCGACCGAGTCGACGTAGACGTCGACGGCGGGGGTGTCGGGGGACAGGTGCGCCAGCCGGAGCAGGCCGCCCTCGGCCGCGGTGGCCGTCGTCATCGGCAGCCCGGCGACGGCCGCCGTCATCGCCACCACCGTGAGGACCCGGCTCGTCCTGGTCACGCGCGCCTCCGGTGCAGGTCGGATCCCGCGGCAGGTGCCGCAGGGTCGTCAGGGGATCACGCAACGTCTACCCCGTCCGCGCCCGACCCGCATCCGGGAGGTACCGCCGGGCGCGCCGTCAGCGGGTGGCGGCGGTCACCAGTGCGTCAGGAGCGGAGACGTAGCGGAAGGACACCAGCACCCCGGCGTCGGTCACCCCGACGTCGTCGGGCGCGAAGGGCGGCTGCTGCGCCGCCAGCCAGGCCAGCAGCCGGTCGGTGGCCGCCGGGTCGCCGGGCACCGGGGCACCCCCGACGGCGTCGACGAGGACCCGGCGGGCCAGGAGCGCGGTGCCCTCCTCGCCGGGCAGCGAGGGGAAGGCCGCGATGCCGACGCCGTCGGAGGCGGTCACGGCGGCCAGCAGGCTCAGCAGCCGCTGGTCGACGGCGGCATCGCGCAGCACGGCTCCGGCCGCGCCGTCGGCCCGGGTGGTCGGGTTGGCGAGCAGCGCCTGGGCCAGCGACCGCCGGCGGGCGAGCTCCTCGGCGGTCGGCTCGCCCGGTGCGGGGTCGACCACCAGCAGCCGGCTGCCGTCGCCGGTCCGGTCGAAGCCGGCCACGACCCGCGACCCCTCCGGGGCGGTGCCGACGACGGCCAGCAGCGACCCCGCGGGGACACCGCCCTCGGCGGGGCGGAGCCGGTCGGACGGGACGCCTGCGTCGGTGAGCTCCTGCCGCACGGCGGCCGACGCGGCCACGTCGGCCGGCTCCGGCAGCGCCGCGTCGAGCCAGGCGGCCACGGGACCGGCGCCGGGGCCGGTGTCCGGGGCGGGGGCCGACGACGTGGCGGCCGGCGGGGGGTCCGCGGCGCGGGGGTCGTCCTCGCCGAGGGCGGCCGGCAGCAGCCCGGTGCCGCCCACGAGGACGGCCAGCCCGAGGGCGAGCAGGGACCCGCGCGCGGCCGGACGGCGCGAGCCCGAGGGGTCGGCGCGGTGGCGGTGCCGGTCGCGCCGGCGGTCCCGGGGGACGGCCCCCGCGGCCGGACGAGCGCCCGGACCGGCGGTATCCGGTCCGGCGTCGTCTGGCACGTGTCCTACCTACCTCGCCGCGGCCCGCGGCGCGCGGGCGGGACGCGGCAGCAGGAGGTCAGCGGCGCCCGGGGACGGCGGCCTGGCCACCGGTGTCGGTGGGGCGCCCGGCGCCGACGGCGGGCTGCACGGCGGTCGGCGGGCCGTCGGCCTGCCGACCGTCCTCGGACGGCTGCGGCAGGCGCGAGGACCCACCGGCGTGCCGGCCCGCCTCCTGGCTCGTTCCGTGCACCGGCCGGATCTCCTGCGTCTCGGTGGGGGAGGGGTCCTCGGGCCGCGCCGGCGCCGCCTGCTGTGCGGCCTGCTGCGTCGCCTGCTGTGCCGCCTGCTGTGGCACGGCCGGCTGGGTCGGCGGCGACTGCGGCCGGGTGGGCTGCCGGGCAGCGGCGGCCTCACCGGCGGGGGCATCGGCCGGACGGGTGTGCGGGGTCGGGCGCGGGGGCACGGGCTGCCCGCCGGTCTGCGGGCCGACGGCACGCTGCATCCCCGTCTGCGGCCCGACGGCGGGCTGCACCAGCGTCTGGGCCTCCCCGGCGGGGCGGCCGACGGCCGGCTGCACCAGCGTCTGCGGGCCCTGGGCCTCGCGGCGGGCCGCGGGCTGGTCCTGGGGGGCCTGGGCGGGAGCGGCCGGCTGCTGCGGTGCGGCGGGCGGGCGCGGGGCCTGCTGCGGCTGCTGGGACGGCGGCTGCTGGGGCTGCGCGCGGTCGGCCAGGTCGGGCAGCGCGGACAGCACGCGACGGGCCTCGGTGAGGCGGGCGGTGAGCTCGTCGCGGACCCGCCGGACGGCGGCGGCGGAGGACTCGGCCTCGCCGACGACGGCGGCCGCGTGCGCCTGGGCGGCGGCGACGCGCTCCTGCGCGGCCCGCACCGACTGCTGGTCGCGCTCCTCCTCGATGCGGGCGGCCTCGGCGCGGCGGGCGCGCTGCGCGATCTCGAAGTCCTCCTCGATCTTGGCGCGGCGGGCCTGCGACTCCGCGTCGAGCCGGGCGACCTTCTCCTGTGCCTTGGACACCAGCTCGTCGGCGCGGATCTGCGCCTTGCTGGCGATCTGCTCGGCGTTCTGGCGGGCCTCGGCGAGCATCCGCTCCACCTCGGCCTGGCCCGCCGCGTGCCGCTCGAGCATCGAGCGCTCCTCGGCGGCGGTCTGCTCGCGCAGCGCCCGGGCCTCCTGCTCCGCGGTCGCGCGGATCTCGGCGGCCTCCTCCTCGGCCAGGCGGAGCATGTGCGAGATGCGCTCGCTCATGTTCTCGAAGGTGGCCGGGCCCTGGTTGGCGGCCTTGCGGCGCAGTTGGTCGATCTCCGCGTGCATCGACGAGAGCTGACCGGCGAGGTCGGCGGACCGGCCGACCGCCGCGTCCCGGTCGGCCAGGGCCACCCGGATGTCGGCCTCGAGGCGTTCGATGGTCTCGGCCACCTGGTGGCGGTCGTAACCTCGCAGCACCACGTCGAACGAGTGCTGCGCCTCGCGCATCGGCAGCAGGTCGCGGCGGGGATCGGTCATGCGGTCATCCTCGCAGAGTCGGGGGAGGGTCGTCAGCGTGTCGGGACCGGCCCGGCAGTGCGCCGCGCAGTGTCCCGGATCCTGCTCGTACGTCCCCGGACCGCGCCCCGTCGGACAACGAGGCGGTCCCCCCCGGGGTGCCCGGGCGCCGTCGCCGGCGCCCGGGCAACCGCGAGGCTAGACGCCGCGGAAGCGGTTGATCGCGGCGAGGTGCTTCTCCCGCTTCCCGGTGTCCTTGACGCCGAGGCCCTCGGCGGGGGCGAGGGTCAGCACGCCGACCTTGCCCTGGTGCAGGTTGTGGTGCACGTCGTAGGCGGCCTGCCCGACTTCGTCCATGGCGTAGGTCTTCGACAGGGTGGGGTGGATGAGGCCCTTGTCGATGAGCCGGTTGGCCTCCCACGCCTCCTTGTAGTTGGCGAAGTGCGACCCGACGATCCGCTTGAGGTTCATCCACAGGTAGCGGTTGTCGTACTGGTGCAGGAAGCCGCTGGTGGAGGCGCAGGTGACGATCGTGCCGCCCTTCTTGGCGACGTAGACACTGGCGCCGAAGGTCTCCCGGCCGGGGTGCTCGAAGACGATGTCGACGTCGTCGCCGCCGGTCAGCTCGCGGATCTTCTTGCCCAGCCGCTGCCACTCCTTGGGGTCCTGGTTCTGCTCGTCCTTCCAGAACCGGTAGCCCTCCGCGGAGCGGTCGATGACCAGCTCGGCGCCCATCTTCCGGACGATCTCGGCCTTCTCCGGGCTGGAGACCACGCACACCGGGATGGCGCCGCCGCCCAGCGCCATCTGGGTGGCGTAGGACCCCAGGCCACCCGAGGCGCCCCAGATCAGCACGACGTCGCCCTGCTTCATGTCCGCGCCGTTCCTGCTCACCAGCTGCCGGTAGGCGGTGGAGTTGACCAGCCCGGGGGCCGCCGCCTCCTCCCACGACAGGTGCGCGGGCTTGGGCATGAGCTGGTTGCTCTTGACCAGCGCCAGCTCGGCCAGGCCGCCGAAGTTGGTCTCGAAGCCCCAGATCCGCTGCTGCGGGTCCATCATCGTGTCGTCGTGACCGGCCGGGTCCTCCAGCTCCACCGACAGGCAGTGCGCGACCACCTCGTCACCGGGCTTCCACCGGTTCACGCCGGGGCCCACCCGCAGCACGACGCCGGCCAGGTCGGAGCCCACCACGTGGTAGGGCAGGTCGTGCCGGCGGGTCAGGTCGTTCTGCCGGCCGTAGCGCTCCAGGAACCCGAAGGTGGACACCGGCTCGAAGATCGACGTCCAGACGGTGTTGTAGTTCACCGAGGAGGCCATCACCGCCACGATCGCCTCACCCGGGCCCAGCTCCGGCGTCGCCACCTCCTCCACGTGCAGGGACTTGCGCGGGTCCTTCTCC
>NZ_FPBA01000059.1 GCF_900116515.1 Geodermatophilus amargosae | reverse complement strand
ACGTGGTCAGCGCCGCGCAGACCCAGCTCGCCTCGCTCGCCAAGGAGGCCGTGGGCGTCGACGCCTGATCCCGCAGGACACTCGGAGGGTCCACGCCCCGCTCGTCGGGGTGTGGACCCTCCGTGCGTCCGCGTGCCCTTCCGTCGCGCCGTGCCCGGTTAGCGCCTCGTTGCAGACGTCACCGGTGCGGCGGCCCGGCCGACCATGATCAAGTCCGACCGCGTGGCCAGCCGCGCGACCGGATCGCCGACTGCGGCGGCCTCGTGCCGGCCGTCGCGCCCGGCAGGGCGCCGCACCCGATGCGTGGTGCCGCGGCTGGGTGAGTGTCAGCGGCGTCCTCCCGGAGGAGTGCGGCACCTACCGGGCCGTGGTCGAGGACTACGTCCTCGGGCCGGTGGACAACGGCTCGGTCTCCGCGAGCCGTGGAGGCGTCACCGTCTCCCAGCCGGTCAGCAGCGACGAGGAGTACACCCTGCACGAGTACCCCTCGGACGAGGTGACCCTCTGCGGCGAGCGCCTCAGCAACCACCCGACGTTCTGACGCGGGCACGCGGCCACCGAGCGCCCCCGCCGCCTGCGCGGCGGGGGCGCTCGCGGCGTCGCGTCGGCGGTGGGTCAGGCCGCGTCAGCCCAGTCCTTGAACGCCTGCAGCACGGTCTTGTAGTCGACGTCCTTGTAGTAGAAGCGGATGTCCTTGGACGACGGCTCGCGGCCGGGGATGGAAAGCGCGAACTCCCACTGCTCCTTGCCGCCGGACGCGATCTTCACGCTGTCGATGTAGAGCGTGACCGTGCGCTTGTGCGACGGCGCGCTGTAGATCAGGCGCACGTACTTCGCCTGGCCCGTGCCCCCGGGCGCCTTGGCGTCGTAGCCGAGCTGGACGGCGTGCCGGACGACGTCGCGGGACGGCGTGCCGGCGGTCGCGGCCTCGTGCCGGGCGAGGAGCGCGAGGACGTCGGGGTCCTTGAGGAGCTCGGCCTCCGGGGCGTCCATGGTCACGGTCGTGACGCTGCCGTCGCTGTGGATGTAGATGTCCAGCTTGCCGGTGAAGGCGGGGTCCGGGTGGATGGTGATGGTGGCGGCCATCGCGTTTCTCCTGTCACTGACGGGTGGGATGAGAACGCGGGAGGATCTACGCTTTCTCGCGATAGGCGTCAACGAGCGCGAGAACCGATGTCCGGGCCCGGTCGCCTCTGGGCGGCCCAGGGACCGGGCGAGCGAGGATCTGCCCCGACATGACGCGGCGAGTGGGGGCCATGGCCGCGCGCGTTGCGGCTGGCTGCCCTCGGCCGGCTGCGCGTCGATCACGGCGAGGAGTCGACACGAGGAGTGGACCACCGCGGCGAGCGGCCGCGGCCCCGAGCGGAACGCCGGCGACACCGGGCTCAGCCGTCACCCCAGGTGAGGTCGGGTAGCGGCGCCGGGCAGCTGACCGTGCCGGTGACCGTGACCCACGTGATCTTGTCCGCGTCGCCGGACAGGAACTGCGGGCGGGCGACGCCGCGGTACGCGAAGGCGATGGCGGAGTTGTCCAGCGGGCCCGTGGCGACGATGTCAGGTTCGGCTTTCGGTGCCGTATCCAGGCATCTCCCATCCGTCGCCGTCGGCGGTGACACCGGTCAGCGACACATCGACGTCGCCGGTGTCTCCCAGCGGCCCGATCCGGGTGACCCGCAGTGCCCAGCCGCCATCGGGCAGTCCGTACTCGCCGGTGCCGGCCTCCGAGGTGGCCAGGTAGTTCAGCGCGTACACCTCAATGCCGGCCCGCGGGTTCGGCTGGTCGCCGCAGGTGACGCTCACCCGAGGATCGCCGCCGTCGAGGACGAAGCTGCCGGACCATCCTCCGCGAACCTCGACGGCGGCGCGCACAGTGCCCGCCGGGGGCAGTTTCGGCAGCGCCGGTCGGGGCGGCTCGTCGGCGACATCGCCGACGTAGCGGAGCGGGACGATGTCCAGTGGCGGTGGCGGTTCCGGCGTCGGCGACGGGGTCATGGCGCGCTCGCTGGGGGGTGCCGAACGGCTAGCCGTGGGCGGGGCAGGCGTCGTCGGGGCGGCGGCCGCGGTTGCCTCCGCGGCCGTGTCGTCCTGGTCGTCGGTGCAGTTCCCCAGGATGCACAGCGCGGCGACGGCGACCGCCCCAGCGTCAGCGCCCGGGCCACGCGTCATTCCGCGGTCGGCGGGGCCGGCGGCCGCTCATGCCCCGGCGCACAGCGAGCCGATCACCTGGCCGGAGCCGAACAGCGCCGGCGGGTCGGTGATCGCCAGCTCCCATGCGGCCGCGTCACCAGTGACCCAGGCGCGGATGTCCTCGGCGGTGGCCCGGGCGGCGTCCGCGCTGCCGGCCGGCACCGCCGCCACGACCGGGTCGATCGGCGCCGCTCCGGTGGCGTATTTAGCCAGCGCGGCGAGCAGCTGCGCTTCGCAGTCCTGGCCTGTCGGTGCCACGGGCGCCGGTGCGGCGGTGGCCACCGGCGGGGTGACCGGGCTGCGCGGCGGTGTGGACGCGCGCGGCGGTGGCAGGACTACGTCGACGTCGGCGGCCCCGTCGAGGACGGCGGGGACCAGGTCGGCGGTCCATGCGTCGAACGCGCCCTGCGCAGGCGTGGAGCCGCTCACGGTGATGGTGACCCGCACCTGCCCGCCTACCCAGCTAGTACTGCAACGGCA
>NZ_FPBA01000061.1 GCF_900116515.1 Geodermatophilus amargosae | reverse complement strand
CGGCGATCAAGCGCGGCGGGCGCGGTCACCCGCGGCGCCGACCGGTCAAGCTGCACGGGGACAAGGGCTATGACAACCCGCGGGTCCGCCGCTACCTGCGCCGCCGCGGGATCTCCGCGCGGATCGCCCGGATCGGCCGGGACTCCAGCGCCCGCCTCGGCCGGCACCGCTGGGTCGTGGAACGCACCCTGGGCTGGCTGCTGTCCTACAAACGCCTGGCCCTGCGCTACGACCGCAGCGCCGTGACGATCACCGCGCTGGCCCGCCTGGCCGTCACCCTCATCTGCGCCCGACGCCTACCTGCGAACTAATGCAACGTCTTCTAATACTGCAACGGCAGTTATGGTGGTTCGTGTCCTCGACTGCGGTAGTGAGCGGCGCGGGCTTGGGCCTGGCGTCGTCGGCGCCACCATGACCAGTCCGCGGCGTGGTCGAGGTCAGGGCGTGGAGTGCGGATGAGGGTGTTGAGCAGGCGCCGGAGTTCGGGCACGGTCAGCGCGATGAGCTGCTTGTTTCCGGCTGCGAAGCCCCCTTTTCTGCGGTGGCGCGGGTGGCACTGAGGTAGGCGTGGGCGAGCATCGCCAGGGTGATGTGCCGATACCAGGCGGTGTAGTCACGCACCTGGTAGGAGGCCAGGCCGGCCTCGTTCTTGGCCGCTTGGAAGCATTCCTCGACGGCCCAGCGAGCCCCGGCCACGGCGAGGAGTTGCTCCAGGGTGGTGTCGGTGGGTCCGGCGCAGACGTAATAGGCCAGCTCCGCGGGCTCATCAGCGGTCCTGGGAATGGTTCGGCGGGCCAGCACCCAGCGCGCCCAGCCCGGATCGAACCCGGCCAGCAACTCGATCCGGGCCCAGTCGTAGAGCCGCAGCCCGTGCGCGCCGGCGCCGGCCGAGCACCGAGCCCAGGCCGTCTCGGAGAGCTCGGCGATCAGCGCGCGCACCCGGCGCTGGCGCCAGTCGACGGTGGCGACGGTGTCGTTGCTGCGGGTGGCCAGCACGTAGGGCAGCCCGCGCTGTTCACACCACACCCGCAGCCGCTTGTCTTGACCGTAGATCTCATCGGCGGTCAGCCAGCCGGCCGGTACTCCGGCGTCCAGGGCCCGGGTGAGCATCCGGCGGGCCAGCTCGGGCTTGGTCGCGAAGCCGACCTCGTCACCGATGCCGGCGGCGCGGGCGCGTTCCCGGTCGTCGGTCCAGGCCCGGGGGAGGTAGAGCTCCCGGTCGATCAGCGCCCGTCCGGCGCCGGTGGCGTAGGCCAGGAACACGCCGATCTGGCAGTTGTCGATCTTCCCGGTGGTGCCGGTGTACTGCCGGGCCACCCCGGCCGAGCGGGTGCCCTTCTTGATGAAGCCGGTCTCATCCACGATCAGCACCCCGTTAGGGCCGAGCCGCTCGACCACATAGCTGCGCAGCTGGTCGCGCACGGCGTCCGCATTCCAGTCCGCGGTGCGCAGCAGCCGCTGCATGCCATCGGGAGACACCTCGCCGGCGGCCTCGGCCAGCGTCCAGCCGTTCTTGCGCTCGGACTGCCCCAACAGGCCGCGCAGATAGGGCAACACCCGAGCCCGCGGTTCGGCCCGGGCGAAGGCACCGGCGATCCGCCGATGGACCTCCTCCAGGCCCGCCGCCCAGTCCTGCACCTCGGCCACCAGGCCATCGCAGCGCATCCGCACACGCTGCTACCAGCCCTCAGCCGATCCCGACAGCGACACGCATAACTGCCGTTGCAGTACTAA
>NZ_FPBA01000062.1 GCF_900116515.1 Geodermatophilus amargosae | reverse complement strand
GAGCCAGGAGGGGTACGAGCGGGCACGGGTCGTCTCGCCGGCGGCCGACGGCGGAGCCGACCGCCGACACGGCCCGTGCCCGCAACCCCATCGTCGCCTGGCGTCCCACGCGCGGTGACCGCCGAGCCGTTGTCTGACCGGTTCCGTGGTCACCGGTTGGTGATGGTCAAGCCGGCGTCAGTGGCGCCGCGGCGGGTGAGGATCTCGGTGACCCGCTCGAAGGAGGGGTCGCCAGGTCCGGTGGGTACCACGGTCAAGCCGTCGCCCTGGGATTGGATGTGGGTGGGGATCGCTTCAGCGGTGCCGACGGCGTAGCGGCCGTCGGAGCCGCGGGTGAAGGTGAACCGGGCGATCACCGAGTCATATGTGGCCGGAAGGTCCTGTTCGGCGATGTGGTTGCCCAGCCCGTAGGCCACCCACTTGCCGTTGACCTGCTCGAAGGGCTGCACCACGTGGGCGTGGTGGCCCAGCACCAAATCGATATCGGGGGAGGCCAGCAACGCCTGAGCGATCGCGACCTGGGTTGCGGTGGGGTCGGTGACGTATTCGGTGCAGCAGTGCACGCTGGCGATGACGACGTCGGCGCCGGCGAAGCGGGCGCGGGCGGCGTCGGCGAGCATGCCCTCGACCTGCGGCAGCGCCGGGTCGAAGTCGTTGACCGCCCACGGCTGCCCGGTGGGCTCGGGAATGCCGTTGAGTCCATAGGTCCAGGCGATGTGCGCGACCCGTACGCCGCCGACGGTCATGATGTGCGGTGTCTGGCTGTCCTGGTCAGTGCGGAACGTGCCGGTGTGGCCCACGCCGCGGGCATCGAGGGCGTCGAGGGTGCGCACCAGCCCGTCGAAGCCGACGTCCATCGAGTGGTTCGACGCCGTGGAGCAGGTGTCGTAGCCGGCGCCGGCCAGCGCGTCGACGATCTGCGGCTGCGCGGCGAAGGTGGGATAGCCCTCGAACGGGCCCTCCGGTGGGGCCAGCGGCACCTCCAGATGGCAGATCGCCAGGTCCGCGGCGCCGATCACCGGGGCCACGTTGGTGAACACACCGCTGAAGTCATAGCCGGCGCCCTGCGCCCGACCTGCCGCAGCCGCTCCCTCCACCAACGCGCCACCCTGATGGATCAGCACATCCCCGCTCGCCACTACTGTCAAGGACGCCGATCGTGTTGGCGTCGCGGTGATCGAGCTGGTCGGGCTGGTGGGTGTGGCACTCGTAGTCACGGACCCGCCTTGAACCGGTGCCGCAGTACTACAGCCGGTGATCACCGCGGTGAACACCGCGGCGACTGTCAACTGGAAGGTCTGCAGAGCACGACTCCCCGCCACAGCGCAGATCGTAGGATGTAGGGCCCAATCCGGGCTCGGCAAGCGGGCCATTGTTGGACGCTGACATCTCAGCCCGCCACGCAGCCGACCGAGCGCGACAGGCAACGAACCCTGCGGCCGCTGGCTCGTCACAACAGGATCCAAGATCACCCAACTGACCAACTCCACCCACGCTCAGTGAGTGGCCTGCTCGCGAGCGAGGTCACACAGTGAGCCTTTCCCGGTAGCGGGTGATCCGCAGGTCAGAAGCGACACGCCGACGGCGGCCAGATGACCGGAGACGACGCAGGACCTCGGTAGG
>NZ_FPBA01000063.1 GCF_900116515.1 Geodermatophilus amargosae | reverse complement strand
TGAACCGCCCCTGGTTCAGTGGAGGCTCGGTTCTGCTGAGGAGTCCTCGGTGAGGCCGGCGATCGAACGGTAGTAGCTGTCCTCGAACTCGACCGGTGGGATGTCGCCGCAGGCGCCGTGCAGCCGTCGGTGGTTGAACCAGTCGACGTACTCCAGGGTGGCCAGTTCGACGTCGTCGAGGCCGCGCCAGGGGCCGCGGCGGCGGATGAGTTCGGTCTTGTAGAGGCCGATGAGGGATTCGGCGGCGGCGTTGTCGTAGGAGTCGCCCTTGCTGCCCACCGAGCGCAGGGCGCCGGCGGCGTCGAGGCGTTCGGTGTAGCGGATGGCCAGGTACTGCACGCCGCGGTCGGAGTGGTGCACCAGGCCGGTCACGTCCCGGGCATCGCGGGCTCGGATCCACAGACCTTGCTCGAGGGCGTCGAGGGCCAGGTCGGTGCGCAGTGAGGTGGAGGCCCGCCAGCCCACGATCCGCCGGCTGTAGACGTCCATGACGAAGGCGACGTAGACGAAGCCGGACCAGGTGGCCACGTAGGTCAGGTCGGCCACCCACAACCGGTTCGGCGCCGATGCACTGAAGACCCGGTCGACCAGGTCGCCGGGGCGGGCAGCCGCGTCGGCCGGCACGGTGGTGCGCTTGACCTTGCCCCGGACCGCGCCGGCCAGACCCAGCTCGCGCATGAGCCGCTCGACGCGGCAGCGGGCGACCGGGACGCCTTCCCGGTTTAGCGCCCGCCAGACCTTGCGGGCGCCGTAGACGCCGAGGTTGGCCTCGTGCACCCGGACGATCTCGGTCTTGAGCTGGGCGTCGCCCACCGCCCGGTCCGACGGCGGTCGGGTGCGGGCGGCGTAGTAGGTGCTCGGAGCGATCTTTGTGCCGGCCTCGGTGAGGGCGCGGCAGATCGGCTCGACTCCGAACTCCTGGCGGTGCTGGTCGATGTAGTCGATCAGCGCTGGGAGGGCCGGTCGAGCTCGGCCGCGAAGAAAGCCGAGGCGCTCTTGAGGATCGCGTTCGCTCGGCGCAGCTCGCGGTTCTCCCGCTCCAGCTCGACCAACCGTGCCCGCTCATCGGTCGTCAGGCCTGGTGCGTTGCCGTCGTCGATGCGGGTCTGCTGCACCCAGTTCCGCAGCGAGTCCGGCACGATCCCCAGCTGCTCACCGACCCGCTTGCAGGCGGCGTTGACGCTCAGCTTCTCCGGCCCCTCCACCAGATCGAGGGCGAAGCGGATCGCCCGCTCACGCAGCTCGTCGGGGTACTTCCTCGGTGCCGCCATGACTTCCATCCTTCGGTGATTGGAAGCCTCCATCAATCCCGGGGCGGTTCA
>NZ_FPBA01000065.1 GCF_900116515.1 Geodermatophilus amargosae | reverse complement strand
GACAGTGAGGATGTCCCCGGCGCCATCGGGCGCGGTCTGACCCTGAGTGCTGACCGACGCCTGGCTGTCTTGGCTGAGATCTGTCGGCCGTGCCCGGTGGCGTCCGTGCGCACGTCCGGACGGGTGGCCGTGACCTCATAGGAGCCTGTGCGAGAGGCGCCCATCACTGTCTTGTCCGACCGGCCCGCCCGGACGCGCGTCGCCATCACCGGTGCGAGCGGGAGACGACATGACGAGCATGACGAGCACCCGGCGGGTTGTCACCGTCGGCGTGGACACCCACAGCGACGTGCACCACGCCGCGGTGATCGACGAGGTCGGCCGGCCGCTGGCCGACGCCGGCTTTCCGACCACGCCGGCCGGCTACCGGCAGCTGCTGGCCTGGGCCGGTGGGCACGGCGAGATCGCCGCGGTCGGCGTGGAGGGCACCGGCGCCTACGGCGCGGGTCTGGCCCGCCATCTGCGAGCGGCCGGGCAGCTGGTCATCGAGGTCGACCGGCCCGATCGCAAGACCCGCCGGCAGCGCGGCAAGAGCGACCCGATCGACGCCTACGCCGCCGCGGCCGCTGTCCTCTCCGGCGCCGCGGCCGGCACCCCGAAGACCCGCGACGGCCGGGTCGAGGCGATCCGCACGCTGCGGGTCGCGCGGCGCAGCGCGATCAAGGGCCGCACCCAGGCGATCAACCAGCTCAAGGCGCTGGTGCTCACCGGCCCGGCCGAGCTGCGCCAGGCGCTGGCCGGGCGGTCCACCCGCGAGCTGCTGACCACCTGCCGGCGGCTGCGGGTGACCGAACGACTGACCGAGACCGCCGATCCGATCACTGCCGCCGCCAAGCTCACCCTGCGCCGGCTGGCCCGGCGCATCGCCATCCTGACCGACGAGCTCGACGAGCTCGACGCCGAACTGCGCCCGCTGGTCACGCTCACCGCGCCCGCGCTGATCGACGTCTACGGCGTGGGCACCGAAGTCGCCGCCCAGCTGCTCGTCACCGCCGGGGACAACCCCGACCGGCTGCGCTCGGAGGCCGCGTTCGCCCAGCTCTGCGGCACCGCCCCGCTACCGGCCAGCAGCGGCCGCACCATCCGACACCGGCTCAACCGCGGCGGCGACCGGCACGCCAACTACGCGCTGCACATCATCGCCCTGGTCCGTCTCTCGGCTCACGAACCGACCCAGAACTACGCCGCCCGCCGACGAGCCGAAGGCCTGAGCAACCTCGAGATCATCCGCTGCCTCAAGCGCTACATCGCCCGCGAGATCCACCACGTCCTGACCGCTTGACGAGGCATAGGAGCATCTC
>NZ_FPBA01000069.1 GCF_900116515.1 Geodermatophilus amargosae | reverse complement strand
CTAGCCCCCGAACGGCGAGCAGCTGCGGGGCGGTCTGCTGGACCAGGCGCGTCAGATGGGTGTCGAGGTCGCGGATCTCCTCGGTCAGATCCTGGTGGCGCCGGGCGAGGCTGCGCAGCGCGTGCTTGGCCACGAGCAGGTGGGTGTCCGGCGTCGAGCCGGTGCGCCAGCGGCTGGCGATGCGGACCAACTCCTGCAGGCTGGCTGAGCGCAGCTGCTCGCGCAGCCCGGTCGGTGCGGTGACCAGCAGGGCCCGGATCTGGTTGGCAGCCTGGGAGCGTGCTTTCTGTGCGCTGCGGCGGGCGACCTGCAGCGAACGGATCATCTCCACGGTGCCTTCGCCGGCTTTCGGGTGGGCGGTCGCGGTGCCGGCAAGGACGGCTCGGGCGGCGGCCTCGGCGTCGAGTGGGTCGCTCTTGCCCTGACGGTGGCGCGCGCTGCGGTCTGGGCGGTTGACCTCGATGAGCCGGTGGTCGTGGTCACGAAGGACTCGGGCCAGGCCAGCGCCCCAGCTGCCGGTGCCCTCGATGCCGAAGGCGTTGATCTCACCGAACTGTCGGGCCCAGGTCTCCAGTTCCTGATAGCCCGCTGGCGTGGTGGGGACCGTGATGCTGCCCAGTCGTCGCCCGAGCTGATCGAGAGCGACCGCGACATGGATGTCGCTGTGCGTATCGACGCCGACGGTGACGATTCGGCCGGCGGGTGCGACCGTTGTCTGTGTCATCTGCTGCTCCTCGAGGCGGCGGTGATGCAGTGCCGGGTGAGGGCGGCGGACAGAACTGCGACGGGACCTCTGGCCAGGCTCCTATCAGGTCACCCCGCTCTCGCCCGGAGCTGCGACGTGGTGCTTCTCCGGACAGTCGACAGTTCGGCAACAAGGCACCACTGGGCCGGTTGGTCTACGGGTCAGGCCGCCCGAAGAAGCACAAGCCCACCCTCGCAGTTGGTCCAGGGCCGGCCCGGCCGGATGAACCGCCGGCCGATGCCGAGTTCGGTGCAGGCAGCGATCCAGGCACGGCC